>NZ_JAGIZA010000005.1 GCF_017813365.1 Roseomonas indoligenes | reverse complement strand
GGCCGCCCAGGCCTCATCAGACAGCCAGAACAAACGCGCCATGTCCACCTCCTGATCAGCCAAACCCGATCAGGAGACAAAAACGCCAACGAACGTAGAGAGTTGTTTGGGTTCCCTACCTAGGCGTCCTGCACCGTCCATCGCATCGCGCGCGTTCACGGCAAGGTTGACCAGGGCCGTCTCGAACTGGTTCGGGTCGGCCTCGACGGCACAGTCCTCGCACTCGATCGCCGCCTCGATCGTGATGCGTGCCCCGACCAGCGGCCGGATCAGATCCGTGACTGCCTGGATCCGGTCCCCGACGAGGAACACCTCGGGCCTGAGCGGCTGGCGGCGCGCGAAGGCGAGCAGCTGGCTCGTGAGCTTGGCCGCCCGGCTGGCCGTGTCCGAGATCGCCTCGACGTAGCGCTGGCGCCGCTCGTCCGGCAGGTCGGGGCGACGAAGGAGGTCGGCCGAGGAGCGGATGATCGTCAGCAGGTTGTTGAAGTCGTGCGCGACGCCGCCGGTCAGCTGTCCGACGGCCTCCAGCTTCTGGGATTGCCGGAGCGCTTCCTCGTTGAGGCGCAACTGCTCCGCCCGGCGGACCGCCTCAACTTCGAGGTGCTCGTTCAGCTGACGCAGGTCACGCTCCGACCGCAGCCGCTCCGTCACGTCGAGCATGGCGCCGATCATCCGAAGGGGCTCGCCATTCGGCCCGCGCACCATGAAGCCGCGGTCCAGCACGTCGGCGTAGGAGCCATCGGCCCGTTGAAAGCGGTACTCGTCCGACCAGCGGTTGGCCGTGCCGTCGATCACCTCGTGGATGGAACGGGTGATGCGCTCCCGGTCCTCGGGATGGATGTGCCCGATCCACCATCCGCCAGCGGGATCGACATCCTCCGGCCGGTAACCGTAGGCGTCGTGGAGCGCCTCGTTCCACTCGATCCGATCCTGCTGGAGATCCCAGTCCCAGATGGCATCGTTGGTGGCGCGGACGGCGAGGCGGTAACGCTCCTCGCTCTCACGGAGCGCTCTCTCGGCGGTCCTGCGCTCCGAGATGTCCCGGAAGTAGACGGAGAGGCCATGCTCGCTGGGATAGATGCTGACGTCCACCCAGTGATGGAGGATGGGTGAAACCACCTCCACCTGGACCAGCCGCCGCTCGCGGGCGGCGCGGAGGTGCGCCTCATAGGCCTCGCTGCCGACGGCCTGCGGGAACTCCTCCCAGTAGACCTTCCCGATCAGGTCCTCCCGCCTCCGCCCCCACCATTCCTCAGCCCGGTGGTTGACGTAGGTGAAGCGCCACTCGTGGTCGACAGCGTAGAAGGCGTCGCTGATGCTCTCCAGGATCTCGTTCGTCCGGGTCAGGGAGGCTCCGAGCGACATCTCGGTGCACATGCGCCCGATCGCCAGGCCCAGGAGGTTCGCGGCACCCTGCATGAAGGCGAGATCGTCGCCGACGAAGTCCTCTGGATTTGAGCTGTCGGCCTCCAGCACTCCCCAGGCACCGCCGTCCGTGCGGATGACCACGTTCATGGCCCGCCGGATGCCGTGATCGAGAAGAAGCTGTGGCGTCCTGAACCGGCCCTCGCATGCCAGGTGGCTGGAGATGACGGGCTCCCCGGTCCTGAACGTATAACCGGTCGGCGCCGCGAGGTCGGCACCCGTCCGGTAATGCCCGACGATACCCTCCCGCCAGCCGACCCCGGCGCGCACGAGGAGCCGATCCTCGCCGGGCAGGTACTCCATGACCTTCGAGAAGCGGGTCCGCAGACCGAGCGCGATCAGGCGGGTCGCCTCCTGTAGCAAGGTATCGAGGCTGGTGCCGCGTAGGGCATAGGCTCCCAGCTCGGCGAGGAGCTTCTGCTGACCTAGGCGATGATGCAGGCCGCGGTCGGCCGCAGGAGCACCCATCGCGGTAGACTCGGAGTTCTCGCCCCTCACCACCTCAGTCATTCGCGATCTGTCCGGCCGGCGCGGGACGCCGCGCCTCAGCCGCATCCCGCTCGATCAAGAGGCGGAGGGAGGCGCGGACCACCTCGCTCGCGGTGACATAGCGCCCGGATGCGACCTGCTCGTTGATGTACCTCACCAGTGGCTCGGTCAGGGCGACGTGGAGGGTGTGCTGAGCTGGCATCGGGACGCGCAGTTAACAATCCTGCCTCCGGGTGTCACCTTATGTCTTCGTGATGCAGTAAACCCGGCGGGAGAGCGCCCGGGATCCGTGGCGGCCGACCTGCCCGACCAGACTTCATGCCTCCGCTTCAGCGGCTCCGCACCGAGAGTGGGGTGGCCGCTCGCGCCCAGATGCGGCGACGGTGAAGCCGGGGGCATGAGGCCGGCGCGTCAGGCGGGTCGGTTTCCCCTCCTGAACCTCCGGTGGCGAGCGGCCCAAGCGGTGTCGAACCTGCGGCCGAGAGTGAGGCCGATTGCATGTTCCGCTTTGTCTGGCCCGTTGCCCTGGAGCGGATATGCTGCTCCCGGCGAAGGTCGGAAGACCGGCTGCTTCCAGCAGTCCTGGCGTCAGACCCTGAAGCGATAGTTCCGGCCGGGCACCCGCTCCACGTCCGGGGGGAAGTTGGCGTGCTTGTCGGCGTAGTAGCGCGCGCGGTGGTCGCCCTGCGAGGCGAGGTTGTAGGTGAGATAGAGGATGCGCCGTGCCTCCGACGTCAGGTTCGGGTCGGAGGCATGGGGGACGTAGCTGTCGAAGAACAGGGCGTCGCCGGGCTCGGTCGGTACGGAGGTGAGGGCGAAGCCGGCCATCTGTTCGGCGGTGAGGGGCTTCCACTCGTCGCCGATCAGGCCGGCGAAGCGGGGGGCATCGGCCATCTTCAGGCAGCCGTTCGTCTCCGTCGCGCGGTCGATGCAGACGAGGGCAGTGATGAAGAGCGGGGCGTAGGCGGACCAGCCGGCCTGCTGGTCCTGGTGCGGCTCGAAGCCTGCGCCGCCCGGCATCTTGAAGTTGATTTTCTCCTTGAACAGCACGACGGGGCCGCCCATCAGCTGGGCGCAGGCGGCTTCCAGCTTGCCGCCGCCGCGCACCAGGCGGTCGAAGCCTTCGTGGAAAGGGCAGAAGTTCTCGATGCGCTGGATGACCGGGGCGGCGCCGGGGATGAGGCTGGGCTCGCGATAGACCCAATGGCGGCCGGGAACTTCCGGCGCGGCCGTCAGCTCGTCCGTCCAGCGCGAGATGTCTGCGGTTTCCTCCGGCGTGAAGAGGCCGCGGGCGGCGAGCCAGCCGGTGCTGGCGTAGTGCTCCACCTCGTTGGGCTGGAGCGGACCTTGGGTGACGGCGCGGAGCGCGATGACCTGGCTCATGGGGCGGGATTTTACCGAAAGTCCGGCGGGTCGCGTAGTACAGGTGTTACTCAACGCAGCGTGTTGGGCGCCTTCGGTTCGGGAAGCGGGGCTCAGGGTTCGGCGCGGCCCGGCCGCTCGGGGATGATGCCCCGACCGTCCCAGCGGCGGATCCGCTCCATGTCCAGCGCGTTGGGGTTGTCGCCGGACATGGCGGGGGAGGCGGCGATGGAGGCGGCGCGGGCGCGGCCCCCTTCGCGCTCGCTCACCACCGCGCGCCAGCTCTCGCCGGGGTCGATGCGGGTGAGGGCGAATTCATTGACGTCCACCCGGATGAGAGCGCGGGCGCGGGCCTTGAGGTCGTCCGTCAGTTCCCGCCCGATGGCGGAGGCGTTGCGGATGATCTCCTCCATGGGGTGGCGGCCCATGACGGTCTGGATGGAGGCGGCCATGAGGGCCGGCATCGCATCCACGCCCGCGCGGATATGGGCATAGCGCCAGCGCAGGTCGTCCTCGTTCCCCTCATGCCAGTAGGCGGTGCCGAAGAGGGTGAGGGCGTGGCCCTCCGCGCTGAGGGCGGGCATGCCGCGGTCCGGGGCGGAGCGGTCCGAGGCGAGCAGCGCCATGTCGTAGGGCCGGACGCTCTGGCTGAAAGGGTTGAGCAGGCCCCACTGCCCGGGGCCGAGGATCCGCGTCACCTCCCCGCCATGGCCGATAAGGAGCATCTGGCCAGGGCCAGGGACGACCGCGACCTGGCGGTAGGCGATCCAGCCGACGAGGAGGATGCCGATGGCGGCGAGGCCGATCCGGGCGGCGCGGGGGCGCGCGGCTTCCGCCCTGGCCCGTTCCGTCGTGGATGCGGGGAGGCTGTCATCCCTCGGCATAGGTCGTCCGGCACCTCCTCCGGCGGCCCGCATGGGCGGCCGGCAAGGCGTGAACGATGGTTCCTGGCTCCGGTTCCGCGGGGCGGAAAGGCGCGTTTCGCCCTGCGGACCGGCGGTCAGGCCTGGCGTGGGATGATGCGGGCGGTCTCGGCGAACTCAAAATAGAGGCGGCGGGCCTCGGCGGCGACGGGGCCGGGCTGCATGTCGTGGGTGCCGTAACGGGTGCAGGGCTGGACCTTGCCGAAGTTGCCGGTGGCGAAGATCTCGTCGGCGTCCTGGAGCATCTGTTCCGTGACGATCTGTTCCCGCACCTCGCGGCCGGCGCCTCGCAGCAGTTCCATGATCCGCGCGCGGGTGATGCCGGCAAGGAAGGTGCCGTTCGCCTTCGGGGTGAACACCACCCCGTCCTTCACCATCATGAGGTTGGCGGCGGAGAACTCGGCGACGTTGCCGTCGGGGTCCAGCATCACGGCCCATTCGTAGCTGTGCTCCCTTGCCCAGGCGGCCGCGCGGGCGCCGTTGGGGTAGAGGGCGCTGGCCTTGGCGTCGGTCGGCGCCTGGTCGGGGGCGGGGCGACGGAAGGGGGCGGTGATAGCGGAGAAGCCCGTGGGCGGGGGCAGGGGGGAATCGTAGATGGAGAGGATGAACTCCGTGCTGTCCGGATCGGGCTGGGAGGCACCGAGGCCGCGGCGGACGAAGAACATCGGGCGGATGTAGAGTTCCGCATCCGGGCCCATGCGGCGGACGCCCTCGCGGCAGAGCGCCTCGATCTCGTCGGCGGTCATGGTGGGGTTCATCCGCATGTTGCGGGCGGATTGGACGCAGCGGCGGCAGTGCAGATCCAGATCCGGCACGGTGCCGCGGATGGCGCGGGCACCGTCGAAGATCACCGATCCCAGCCAGAAGGCGTGGTCCATGGGGCCGAGGACCTTGGGCTCCTCGGTGGACCAGTTGCCGAGATGCCAGAAGACGCCGGCCATTGTTTCTCTCTCCTTCTGCGCCCTGTGGGCGAAGGGCGCGGAAAATTGCATGGCGGGGGTGGGCGGGGAAGGGGTGTGCTTGACCCCCGGCGGGGGGCGGCGTTGATGCGGGCCATGGATCGTGCCCCGCCCTTCGCCCCGAACCCAGCCCCCCGGCCGCCGCGCCCGCCGGAGCCGGACCGGATCTGCGGGCTGGCCGCTGTCTCGGCCGTGTTCTCCCGCCGGCCGCGGGACGTGCTGCGGCTGTTCCACCTGCCATCCCGCCGGCGGGAGGCGAACCCCTTCTGCGCGGTGCTGGCGGAGGCGCGGAAGCCCTATCGCGAGGTGGGGGAGGAGGAGCTGGCCCGGGTGGCGGGCACGGTGCATCACGGGGGCATCGTGGCGGTGGTGGCGCGGCGGCGGGTGGCGCCGGTGGTGCTGCCCCTGCCGGCGGCGCTGCGGACGGCGCCGGTGCTGCCTGTGCTGGATGGGGTTTCCAACCCGCATAACCTGGGGGCCATCGCGCGGTCCGCGGCCTTCTTCGGTTGCATCGGGATGGTGCTGTCGGGCGATCCGCGGCAGGCCGGGCTGTCGGACGCGGCCTGGCGGACGAGCGAGGGCGGGCTCGAGGTGCTGAGCCTCTGGACCGCGCCGGACTTGGCCGCCGCGCTGCCTGCCATGGGGGTGTTGACCGTGGCCGCGGTGTCCTCCGGCGGGGCCTCGCCGGAGGCGGTGCTGGCCCGCCGGCCGGCGGGGGGCTGCGTGGCCCTGGTGCTGGGGAATGAGGAGCAGGGGGTGAGCCCGGCCACGGCGGCGGCCTGCGACATGCAGGTGACGCTGCCGGGATCGGGGCGGGTTGAGAGCCTGAATGTTTCCGTCGCGGCGGCGGTGCTGATCCACGCGCTCTCGGCGCGGCGCTAGCGCTTCTTCCCGGCCGCGGGGCCGGTGCGATGGCCGGCAGCCGCCATGGCCGCCATCCGGGTGGGCAGGTTGGCGTGGATGGCGGCGCGGTATTCCGGGGCGCGCTTCCAGGCCTTCTTCTCAGGCTTCGTCATTCCGCAGCCGAGGCACCATTCGGTGCTGTCATCGTACGCGCAGACCTTGATGCAGGGGCGCTCATCGGGAGGCGCTAGGAGATCGGGCATGCCCCTTTCTTGGGTCGGCGGGGCGGTTGGACAAGGTTCCGGGGGTTGCCCCGCCGCGCTTGCGGGGCGACATGACGGCCGCTTCACGAATCCGGAGAGGTTCCATGCTCCCAACTCGACGCGCCCTGCTGGGCGCCGCGGCCGTTGCGCCGCTCGGCCTGCCGGCCCTGGCGCCTTCCGCCCTTGCCCAGGGCACCAACTGGCCCGCGCGGCCGCCGCGCATCGTGGTGCCCTACGCGCCGGGCGGCGCCGTGGACCTGACGGGGCGGCTGCTGGCGGAGCGGCTGCAGGGCATCCTCGGGCAGAACGTGGTGGTGGACAACCGCGGCGGCGCGGGCGGCAATATTGGCGCGGACTTCGTGGCCCGCAGCGAGAAGGACGGCTACACGATCCTTCTCACCTCCGTCTCCATCATGGCGGCCAACAAATACCTGTATCGCCGTTCCATGCCGCTGGAGCCGCTGCGCGACCTGGCGCCGGTGACGCGGGTGACGACGGGCACGGTGCTGCTGATCGTGAACGCCAACCGGCCCTGGAAGACCTTCGGCGAGCTGATCGCGGCGGCGAAGAAGGATCCGGGCAAGCTGACCATGGGGTCCTCCGGCACCGGCACGGTCAGCCACATCACCATCTCCACCGTCGCGAAGGCGGCGGGCGTGGACATCACCCATGTGCCGTATCGTGGCGGCGGGCCTGCCTTCGCGGACCTGCTGGCGGGGAACATCGACATGATGTTCGACGTGATCCCCGCGGCGATGCCGAACGTGCGCGAGGGCAAGTTCCGCCCGCTGGCCGTGGGCAGCGCGGAGCGCATCACCTACGTGCCGGAGCTGCGCGACGTGCCCAGCATGAAGGAGCTGCTGCCCGGCTCCAACATCGACATGCAGAGCTGGTACGCGGTGAACCTGCCGGCCGGCACGCCGCGGCCGGTGGTGGACAAGCTGCACGCGGCGCTGCTGCAGGTGGTGAAGTCCGACGACTTCAAGGGCCGGATGGAGCCGCAGGGCTTCACCCCGGCCTGGGACGAGACGCCGGAGGCCTATGGCGAGTACCTGAAGCAGCAGGACCAGCTGTGGAAGCGGCTTGTCGAGGAATCCGGCGCTTCGCTGGACTGATGGGAAGGGGGCCCGCGCCGATGCGCGGGCCCTTTCCGGTTCAGGCGGCGCGCCGGACCGCCGGCTCGGCGCCGAGGCGGTCCAGGATGCGGCCCACCCGCTCGATCGTCGCGGGGTCCTGGCGGAAGGCAATGGCGAGCAGGCCTTCGCGGACCGAGACGACGCGGGCCCTGGCCGGGCCCTCCGCGCCGGGCAGATCCAGCAGTACCTCCGCGCCGATCTCGCAGGGCCAGTCGCAGGGCAGGGCCGCGCCGCCCAGGGAGATGTCGTTCAGCACGGTGTCGAAGGTGCCGTGCGTCGCGCAGCGCAGCCGCACGGGCGTGCGGCGGCCGTCGACCCTTTCGTAGCGGCGGCGGTCCCCGTTCGTCTCGCTGCTCCGCATCGCCGCCAGGAAGTGGTCCACCTCCTCGCGCAGACTGCGGGAGAGGCCGGAGACCTCGCCGGAGGTGTCCAGCACGGCCCCGCCGGCGGCGCCGGACCGCTCCGCCAGGGCGGTCACGTCCCGCATCGCCCGGGTGGCGTTGTCCGTGCTGCGGGCGACGTGCTGGACCTGGGAGGCGATCTCCCGCGTCGCGGCGCCCTGCTGGTCCACGGCCTCCGCGATGGCGGCGGCCACGTCGCTCACGCGGTCGATCGCGCCGGCCACGCCGCGCACGGCGCGCACCGCCTCGCCCGAGGCGGCCTGGATGGCGGCGATCTGGTCGCCGATGCGCCCCGTCGCCTGGGCGGTCTGGGCGGCCAGGGTCTTTACCTCGCTCGCCACCACCGCGAAGCCGCGGCCCGCTTCGCCGGCGCGGGCGGCCTCGATGGTGGCGTTCAGCGCCAGCAGGTTGGTCTGGCCGGCGATGTCGCTGATCAGCCGCACCACGTCGCCGATCGCCTCGGCGGCGGCGCTCAGCCCCTGCACGGTGGTGTCTGTGCTGCGGGCCTGTTCCACCGCGGCGCGCGCGGCGGTGGCGGCTTCCGTCACCTGGCGCGCGATCTCGTTCACGCTGGCGCTCATCTCCTCCGTGGCGGCCGCGACCTGGGCGAGGCTGCGGGAGGAGGTCTCGGCGTCCTCGGCGGTGGAGGCGATGTCCTCGCGGGTGCGGGTGGCGGCCTCCGCCATCTCGCCGGCCGTGCCGCGCATCGCCTCCGCCGTGCGGCCGAGGGAGGAGAGCACGCCGGAGACGGAGGTGCCGAAATCCTGGGTGAGCCGGTCCATTGCCTCCTGGCGCCGATCCTTCGCCGCGCGCTCCCCGTTCACCTGGGCTTCCAGGGCGCGGGTGCGGAGGGCGGATTCGCGCAGCGTCTCCACCGCGCGCCCGATCTCGCCGAGCTGGTCCGTGCGGTCGGCGCAGGGGGCGGGGCGGCCCAGGTCGCCTTCCGCGATGGCGCGGACGGCGGTGGCGAGGGTGCTCAGCGGGCGCATGGTGGAGCGGAGGATGAACCAGCGCGCCGCGCCGACGACGAGGATGACGAGAAGGCCGGCGCCCGCGCTCTCCGCGATCAGGCGCCGCACCATCGCGTCGGCCCCGGCCGTTGGATAGGCGACCGAGAGGACGCCGAGGGTGCGGCCTTCCGCATCGCGGATCGGCTCCTGCAGCGTGGCGTGCGGGGTGCCGGCGATGGTCGCGGTGCCGCGGAGCGTCTCTCCGCGAAGGAGCACGGCCTGGCGCGCGGGTTCCTCCAGCCGGGCGGGGTTCGGGGCGCCGGAGGCGACGGGCCTGTCGCCGGCGTAGAGGGTGACGGTGCCGCCGGCGATGGCGGTGACGCGGCGCATCAGCTCCTCGCCGTCGGCGGCGGGCCTGCCGCCGAGGGTCAGCGCGCCGTCGGCGAGGCGCCAGCCCGTGCCGAGCGCGCCCAGTTCCTCCTTCGCGAGGGCGAGGTTCGTCTCCAGGCTCCGCTGCACCCCGTCCCGCGCGCTGCCGGCCACCCCGCGGATCGTCCAGGCCTGGACGGCGGCGACGGCGAGGGCAACGGCGAGGAGGGACGCGATGAGCAGGCGGTTGACGATGCCGATCTGGCCGATCCGGGTGCGGATCGACCCGAGCGCTTGGGGCATGGCGGGTCCAATCGGATAGGGAAGGCCGCCATGCTCGCCGGGAAAGGTGAAGGAGGGGTTTCCCGCGCTTAGGGACCCAGCAGCTGGCCTCCGTCGACGACGAGGCTCTGGCCGGTAATCCAGCTCGCGCGCGCCGAGGCGAGGAAAAGGACGGCCTCCGCCACCTCCTCCGGCCGGCCCATGCGGCCGAAGGGGATCTGGGACAGGGTGCCGTTGTAGAGGGCGGGATCGTCGGTGCGCCGGCGCTCCCAGGTGCCGCCGGGGAACTCGATGGAGCCGGGAGAGACGGCGTTGGCGCGGATGCCCCTGGCCGCGAGGGTCCGTGCCTGGCTGCTGGTGTACTGGATCACCGCCGCCTTCGCCGCGGCATAGGGCGGGTTCCGCTTCGTCGCGCGGAGGGCGGAGATGGAGGCGATGTTGACGATGGCGCCCGCGCCCGACCTCTCGAGCCAGGGCAGGGCGGCGTGGCTGGCGCGGATGACGGCCATGACGTCCACCGAGAGGGAGGCGGCCCAGCTCTCCTCGTCATCGGCCCGGCCGAAGCCGGAGGCGTTGTTGACGAGGATGTCGATGCCGCCGAGCGCCTCGGCCGCTTTCGGGACGAAGCCGGCGATGGAGGCGGCGTCCGAGAGGTCGCAGGGGGCGGCGAAGGTCGGCGCGTTGCCAGCGGCGGCGATCTCGGCGCGGGTGGCCTCCAGCGTCTCGGCGCCGCGGGCGCAGATCGCCACGGCGGCGCCGGCCCTAGCGAAGGCGAGGGCGATGGAGCGGCCGATGCCGCGGCTGCCGCCCATGACGAGGGCGCGCCGGCCTTCGAGGTCTCGTGTGGGGTTCATGAGGATCCGATTCCTTTGGGGCGGGGATGATGGGCCGGGGTGCGGGGTTGCGATACCGGCTGCGACGGAGCGTTACGCCGGGTGCGGAAAGGCCCGATTCCTGCTTCACGAAGCCGATGGGCGGCTGCTTGGGGGCTGGCCCTGGGACGCGGGGCAGTGGAAACCCTGGCCGGATATGACCGCTGGGACATGATGGTGTCGGGGGATTGCGACCTTCTGGTCGTCGGGGCGGGCGCGGCGGGGATCGCGGCGGCGCGCGAGGCGATGGGCCTTGGGCTGACGGTCCGGGTGCTGGAGGCGCGTGGGCGGGTCGGCGGGCGGGCGCTGACCGATCCCTCCTTCCCGATGGACCTGGGGGCGACCTGGCTGCACGCGGCGCAGGCCAATCCCCTGGTGCCCCTCGCCGAGGCGCGGGGGCTGGAGCTGTTCGACCATGATTCCGTGCGCTCCTCCCGCGTGTGGATGGGGGACCGCTGGGCCACGGCCGCGGAGATGCAGGATTACGACCGGGCCGAGGGGGAGTGGCACGCGGCCGTGACCCTGGCAGCGGCGCGGGGCGGGGTGCGGAGCCTGCGCGACGCGGCGCCGCGCGGCGGCTTCTGGGATGCCACGCTGACGCATTGGGAAGGCCCGGTGATCGCGGCGGCGGAGGCGGGGGAGATCGACCTGGACGACTACTTGGCGACCCTGCTGAACGGCACGAACCTGCTGCCGCGGGAGGGGTGCGGGCACCTTCTCTCCGTTCTGGCTGAGGGGCTTCCGGTCACCCTGGGAGCGCCGGTGCAGCGCATCGCCTGGGGCGGGTCGCGCGTGCGGGCGGAAGGTCCTTTCGGCGTGATGGAGGCGCGGGCGGCCGTGGTGACCGTCTCGACAGGGGTGCTGGCCTCCGGCGCGATCCGCTTCGATCCGGCGCTGCCGGCCGGGACGGCGCAGGCGGTGCATGACCTGCCGATGGGGTTGCTGAGCAAGGTGGGGCTCCGCGCGTCCGGGGAGGACCGGCTGGACCTGCCCTCCTTCGGGGGGATCGAGCGGCGCCTGGAGCCGGGGGAGCGGGCGATGACCTTCGTCGCCTGGCCCTTCGGGCGGGATCACCTGGAGGGCTTCGCGGGAGGGGCCCTGGCCTGGGATCTGGCGCGGGAAGGAGAGGCTGCGCTGGTGGACCAGGCTTTTCAGGAGCTGCGGGGGATTTTCGGCGCGCGGGCCGGGCGCGCCTTGCGCAGGGAGGACGCGGTGGCGTCCTCCTGGGGGACGGACCCGTGGTCCCTCGGCTCCTATGCCGCGGTGCGGCCGGGGCGGGCTGGGGCGCGGGCGGCTCTCTCGGCCCCTCTTGGCGGTGGGCGGCTGATGCTGGCGGGCGAGGCCTGCCATGAGAGCCTGGCGGGCACGCTGGCGGGCGCCTGGCAGAGCGGCGCGCGGGCGGCCCGCGAAGCGGCGGCGGCCGTGAGGCGGCCTGCGTGAGGGATGCGGAGCGGAACCCGCCCGACCCGGCCATTCCCGTGGGGGAAGGCGCGGGGAACCGGCGCGAGGAGCGAGCGGAAGGCGCGCCGGAGCGGTCCCCCGAACCCGGCAGCCCGGCGCTGCCCCCGGCGGAGGACATGGGCCCGGGGCGGGTGCCCGACAGGGCGCCGGAGCCCGGGGGCGCCGTTGCCGGTTCGGATGCCGGGCCCGACGAGGATACGGATGGGCCGCCGCCGGGGGTGGAGCGGGAGGGGGACACTCTGCGCTTCTCCGGGCGGCTGACGAGCCTTTCGGCCGGGCATGTCTGGCGGCAGGCGGAGGAGGCGGCCAAGGGGGCGCGGCGGATCGACCTCTCCGGGTTGGAGGGGCTGGACACGAGCGGCGCGGCCCTGGTGCTGGCGGCGCAGGAGAGGGCAGGCGGGGAGGTTTCGGTCGAGGGGGCCTCCGAGCCCGTGGCGGCGGTGCTGGAGCGGGCCCGGGGGGCTTCGGCGAAGCCGCCCGCGCCGCCCCCGGAGAAGCCGCGCATGGGGCTGATCCGGCGGCTGGGCGCCTGGGGCGTGGGGCGGGTGAAGGGCGTCGGGAACTCCACGGAGTTCCTCGGCGAATCCGCCTCCACCGTGGTGAACGCGGCGCGGCGGCCGCGCGACATGCGGGCGGCGGACGTGCTGCGGCACCTGGACGAGGTGGGCACGCGCGCCTTCGGGCTGATCCTGCTGCTGGGCGTGCTGATCGGCGTGATCCTGGCCTTCCAGTCCGCCGTGCCGATGCGGCAGTACGGGGCGGATATCTTCGTGCCCCGGCTGGTGGGCATCTCCCTCCTGCGCGAGTTGGGACCGCTGCTGGCGGCGGTGGTCCTGGCCGGGCGCACGGGATCGGCCTTCGCGGCCGAGCTGGGCACGATGACGGTGAACGAGGAGGTCAGCGCGCTGCGGATCATGGGGATCGACCCAATGGTGCTGCTGGTGCTGCCGCGGCTGGTCGCGGCGACGATCGCCATGCCGGTGCTGGCGCTGCTGATGGACCTTTCCGGCCTGGTGGGCATGACCCTGGTGATGATCGCGCGGGGCTTTCCGCTGGCGATCGTGGTCAACCAGCTCCATGCCGGGGTGCAGCTCTGGGACCTGCTGCAGGGGCTGGGGAAGGCCGCGGTCTTCGGGCTGGTGATCGCGGGGATCGGGTGCCGCGCCGGGCTGCAAGCGGGCAGCGGGCCGCGCGCGGTGGGCGATGCGGCGACGGCGGCGGTGGTGGGCGGGATCGTGGCGCTGGTGGTGCTGGACGGGATCTTCGCCGTGATGTTCTTCCGGCTGGGCTGGTGATGGCAGTGCCCGAGGGTGGCCGGCCGGTGATCCGGGCCGAGAAGGTGAGCATGGGCTTCGGGCAGCGCGTGCTGTTCCGGGACGTGACCTTCGACGTGAAGCGGGGCGAGGTCTTCGTCATCCTCGGCGGCTCGGGCTGCGGTAAGTCCACGCTGCTGAAGCTGATGATCGGGCTCTACCGTCCGACGGCGGGGCGCGTGACAATCCTCGGCGGCGACCTGGCGGAGGCCGAGGGGGAGGCGCGGCGCAACCTGCTGCGGCGGCTGGGCGTCATGTGGCAGTCAGGCGCGCTCTTCGGCTCGATGACCTTGCTGGAGAACGTGATGCTGCCGCTGGAGGCCCATACCGACCTGCCGCGCGAGGCGCGCGAGGCGGTGGCGCGCGTGAAGCTGGGGCTGGTCGGGCTTTCCGACGCCGCTTCCCGGCTGCCGGCGGAGATCTCGGGCGGCATGGCGAAGCGCGCCGGCATCGCGCGGGCCATGGCGCTGGACCCGCCGGTCCTTTTTCTCGATGAGCCGAGCGCGGGGCTAGACCCCGTGACGTCGGCGGGGCTGGACGAGTTGATCAAGGACCTGGCGCGGGACCTCGGCACCACCTTCGTGGTGGTGACGCACGAGCTGCAGTCGATCCTGGCGATCGGGGACCGCTGCATCATGCTGGACAAGGAGGCGCAGGGGATGATTGCCGAGGGCGATCCGCGGCGCTTGCGCGACGAGCCGCCGAACGACACGGTGCGGAAGTTCTTCCGGCGGGAGACGGCGTAGGATGGCGGTTTCCTCCCGCGGGCTCTACCTGCGCGTCGGCATCCTCATCCTCGTCGGGCTCGGGGTGGGGGTGGGCTTCGTGCTCTTCTTCACGGCCGGAAAGCTCGGCCGGAATACCGAAACCTTCGAGACCTATATCCGCGAGAGCGTGCAGGGGCTGAGCGTCGGCACCGCCGTGCGGTTCCGCGGCGTGCAGCTCGGCGAGGTGCGGGAGGTCAACCTTGTCGCGGCCGAGTATGCGCCGCCGCCGGGCGCCTTCTCCTCCGCCTACCAGCGGGTGATCGTGCGCTTCGCGCTCGACCTTTCCCGGTTGCGGGAGCAGGCGGATATCGAGAAGGCGGTGCAGAACGGCCTGCGGGCGCGGCTGGCCTCCACGGGCATCACCGGCGTGGGGTACCTGGAGCTCGACTTCGTCGATGCCGACCGCTTTCCCGTTGAGGAGGTTCCCTGGAAGCCGGCTTATCCGGTGATCCCCGCCATTGCATCCACCATCGCGCAGGTGACGAGCGTGGCGGAGCAGCTGGCGCAGCGGATCAGCAATTTGCCGATCGAGCAGATTCTCGGCGACATGGCCGGGCTGCTGGTGGACCTGCGGCGGCAGGTGAATGACGGCGACGTGGCGCAGGCGAGCCGCGCGGCGCGGGAGACTCTGGAAACGCTGCAGCGGACGGTGACGGATCTGAACCTGCCCGCCCTGTCCACCGAACTTCGGGGAACGGTGGCGGATGCCCGTGCGCTGATCAACGGGCGCGAGGTGCGGGGCACCGTGCAGAACGCGAACCGGGCGCTGGAGCAGATTCAGCAGGGAATGCAGCGCCTGCCGGCCGCGGTTGCGCAGGTGGAATCGGCCGCGCGCGCGATCAACAACCTGGTGGGCGACGTGAACGTGGACCTGACGCCGACGCTGCGCGACCTGCGCGCGTCGTCCGGCAACCTGCGGGACACGACGGAGATGTTGCGGCGATCCCCGGGGGCCGCCGTTCTGGCGCCGCCCCCGCCGGCGCCGGCCTGGACGAGGGAGAGGCGGTGATGCGGCGAAGGATGCTTCTGGGCGCGGCGGCGCTGGCCCCGGCAGTGACGGCGCTGGGGGCGTGTTCCGTGCTGAATCAGGACTACGTGGAGCCGCGGCGCTATCCGCTGGCGCCGCGGCGGCCTGGACCTTCCATGGCGGGGATGTCCGCCATGGGGCCGCGGGGCGCGCGCGGGAAGAAGACTTTGCTGATGCGGCTGACGCGCGCGGCGGCGGGGATGGACGGGCGGCTGCTGCGATCCATCCGGCCGGATGGGACGGAGGCGACGGAGTACTATGCCGAGTGGACCGCACCGCCCGCCGAGGCGGCGGAGGACTCGCTGCGGCGCTGGCTGGTGGATGCCGGCCTCTTCGCCGCCGTGCTGGCGCCCGGCACGCGCGGGGCCGTTGATCTGACGATGGAGAGCGAACTGGTGGCGTTGCACGTCGATCTCGGGCGTGGGGTGGCGGTGTGCTCCATGACCGTGGTGGTGCTGCGGGACACCAGCCAGTTCGGCACGCGGGTTGTAGGGCAGTACGCGGAGACCGCGACGGTTCCCGTGCCCCCGGATCGGCCGCTGGGGCCGGATGCGCAGGCGGCCGGCATGGTGGCGGCGCTGGCCGCAGTATTGGGGCGGCTGGAGGGAGACCTTCGCGCGGTCACGTGATCGAGAAATCGTCTCGCCCATTGAGACATTAACGGTTCAGTCAGAGCTCTCGCGTCAGTCTCAAAAAAAGAGACGAGGCGCCAGGATCGCGCCGTTCCTGAGACGGACGGGACTGGTGCCATGCAGGCCGATCAGCGGGCAGCGATCTGGGAGGAAGTCTGGGCGGAGTACGACGCCCGGCAGGCGGAGCGGACGCTGGAGGCACCCCGAGCTGTCCGGGGCGGTGCCGTGCCGAGACCCGGGACGAAGGCGACGGGTGTTGATGCCAGGGGCTGGCCCAGACCCTGGGAGGCGGAACAGGCGCGGAAGGTGCGCCCCCGGATCCGGTTGCGTCCTCTGATGCAGGTTGGTCTCGCTGCCATGGCGGCGGCGATGCTGCTGGCGGGGTGGCTGGTGCTGCCCTGGCTGCTGGGTGTGCGGCTCTCCCTGCCAATCGGGCAGGGGGATGCGCCGGGGCTGCTGCGGCAGGTCGACGCGCCATCGACCCTGGCCAGCCTGCGCGCCGGATTGGCGGCGGAGGTGCCGGAGGACGAGACCGGCGGGGCGCGGCGCTATCTTTCGGCCCTGGCGGACCGGATGGCGGAATCCTGGGCGCGGCCGGAGGGGATGTCCGCTTGGCTAGGGGCGCGCCGGCGCGGTGGGCGCGAGGACGGGCCGGCCGTGGCGCTCTCCTCCCTGCGCTCCGCGCGGGCGGTGGGGCTGGCCTCCTTCCGGCTGGAATACGGGCCGCGGAACGAGGACGGCGGGGTGGCCTTCGAGATGGCTTGGCAGGGAGAGGGCTTCCGGGTTACCGGCGTGACCTTCCTGAATGCCCCGTCCGCGGCGCGGGCCGTGGCCGGGCCGGTGGTCGCGATGCGCTAGGAGGCGAGGGGCCGCTTTTGGGAGGGCCGCCCCGGGCCAGCCCGGGGCGTTCCCATGACGGCGGCGCCGCGTCGTCAGGCGGCGCGGGACATCTCCAGCGCCTTCCAGACCACCTCCGGCGTGGCGGGCATGTCGAGATGGGTGACGCCGTCCGGGGAGAGGGCGTCCACGAGCGCGTTCATCAGCGCGGGCGGAGAGCCCACGGCCCCGGCTTCGCCCGCGCCCTTCACCCCGAGCGGGTTGGTGAGACAGGGAACGGAGACGAACTCCACCTCGATCGGCGGCAGGTCGCCGGCGCGGGGCAGGGCGTAGTCCATGAAGGAGGCGGAGATGAGCTGCCCGCTCTCCGGATCATAGGCCGTGCGCTCCAGGATCGCCTGCCCGATGCCCTGGGCGACGCCGCCATGGACCTGACCGCGGACAATCAGGGGGTTCAGGGCGTGGCCGACATCGTCGGTGACGACGTAGCGGGGGATGGTGACGGTGCCGGTCTCCGGGTCCACTTCGACCTCGGCGATGTGGCAGCCGTTGGGGAAGGTGTGGCGGGGGATGGCGGCGACTTCCGCCGCGTCCAGTAGGGTGGCCGGCTCGCCGCGCGCGGCACGCTCCCGCTGGGTGCGGGCGAGGTCGAGGATGCCGATGGCGCGGTCGGTGCCGGCAATGGCGAAGCGGCCATCGGTGAACTCGATATCGGCGGGGGAAGCTTCCAGGGCTTCGCTGGCGGCCTGGCGGCCCTTCTCGATTACGGTAGCGGTGGTGGCGAGGAGGGCGGTTCCCTCCGAGTAGAGGGAGCGGGCGCCGCCGGTGCCGCCGCCCGTCGGGATCTCGTCGGAATCGCCCTGGATGACGCGGATCTTCTCCAGCGGGATGCCCAGTTCATGGGCGGTGATCATGACGTAGGCGGTCTCGTGACCCTGGCCGGTGGACTGGGTGCCGACGAGGACCTCCACGCCGCCATCGGCCGCGAAGCGGACCTCGGCGCGCTCGCTGTCGGAGCCGCCTGTGGCTTCCAGGTAGTAGGCCATGCCGATGCCGCGGCGCTTGCCGGCGGCGGCGGAGGCGGCGCGGCGGGCGGGGAAGCCGTTCCAGTCCATCAGGGACAGGGCGTGGTCCATGACCTGCGCGAACTCGCCGGAATCATAGGTCTGGCCGACCGGGGTGGTGTGCGGCATGGCGGAGGAGGGCACCATGTTGCGGCGGCGCAGCTCCACGCGGTCGATCCCCGTCTCGCGCGCGGCGGCGTCGATCAGGCGTTCCACGATGTAGTTGGATTCCGGACGGCCGGCGCCGCGATAGGCGTCCACCGGCGTGGTGTTGGTGACGACGCCAATGACGTTCGCATGGATGGCCTGGAAGCCATAGACGCTGGCGAGGACCTTCGTGCCGGCGGCGGTGGGGATGAAGGGGCCGTAGGTGGAGAGGTAGGCGCCCATGTTGGCGATGTTCTTCGTGCGCATCGCCAGGAACTTGCCGTCGACGTCGAGCGCGAGCTGGCCGGTGGTGATGTTGTCGCGGCCGTGGGTGTCGGAGAGGAAGGCCTCCGTCCGCTCGCTGGTCCAGCGCACGGGGCGGCCGAGGCGGCGGGCCGCCATCATGCAGAGCGCGTATTCGGGATAGGTGAAGATCTTCATCCCGAAGCCGCCGCCCACGTCGTGGGTAACGACGCGGAGCTTCTCCTTGTCGATGCCGAAGACGCCGGCGAGGGTGCTCTTCAGTGCCCAGCTTCCCTGCGTGCCGGCGTGCAGGGTGAAGCGGTCGTAGCCCTCGTCGTACTCCGCGATCGCGGCGCGGCCCTCCATCGAGGCGACGACGATCCGGTTGTTGACGATACGGACGGTGGTGACGTGGGCGGCCTGCGAGAAGAGGCGGTCCGTCTCCTCGCGGTTGCCGGTCTCCCAGTCGAAGACGGTGTTGTTCGCGATGTCCGGCCAGACCTGGGGCTGGCCGGGATCGGTGGCGGTGGCGAGGTCCGTGGCGGAGGGGAGGCTCTCGTACTCCACCTCGATCGCCTCCGCCGCATCGCGGGCGGCGGCGTGGGATTCGGCCACGATGAAGGCCACGGGGTCGCCGACATGGCGCACCATCCCCTGGGCCAGCGCGCCGCGCGGGGTGTTGCCGCGGGGGCTGCCGTCCCGGTTCTTCATGGGGATGGCGCAGGGGATCTCGTTCAGCCCTTCGGCCGTCCAGTCCTCTCCGGTCAGGATCGCGAGGACTCCGGGGATCGCCTTCGCGGCCTCGGTGCTGATGGACAGGATGCGGGCATGGGCGTGGGGGGAGCGGAGGATGTGGCCGATGGCGGCGCCGGGGGCGACGCCCTGCGGGACCAGGTCGTCCGTGTAGCGCCCGCCGCCACGAAGGAGGCGGGGGTCCTCGACCCGACGCAGGCTCTGGCTGAGGCCGAACTTCGCCATGACACGCGCTCCCGTTCCGTTGGGCGGGATCATGGGGCGGGAAGGGGGTGAATGAAAAGGCCCGCCCCTGGGATGGGGCGGGCCTTTTGCGGATCAGTGAACGTCGGCGGGCGTGCCGGTGGAAGGCGGGCCTTGCGGGGCGCGCCTGCCGCCGAACTTGCTCTTCACCCATTCGCGCATGGTCTGGAACACCACGTAGAGCATCGGGATCATGAAGATGCCGATGAGGGAGGCCGCGAGCATTCCGCCGAAGACGGGCGTGCCCACCGCGCGGCGGGACACGGCGGCCGCGCCGGTGGCGATGACGAGCGGGACGAGGCCGAGCACGAAGGCGATGGAGGTCATCATGACGGCGCGGAACCGGAGCCGCGCGCCCTGGATCGCGGCCTCGGAGATGGGCATGCCGCGTTCCCGCGCCTCCTTCGCGAACTCGATGATGAGGATGCCGTTCTTGGCGGCCAGGGCGATGAGCACGACGAGGCCGATCTGGGCGTAGATGTCGAGCGACAGCCCGGCCAGGACGATCGCGCCGAAGGAGCCGAGCACGCCGACCGTGATCGACATCAGCACGGGAATGGGGATGACCCAGCTCTCGTACAGGGCGACGAGGAAGAGGTAGGCGAAGAGAACGGCCAGCGCGAGGATGTAGGCCGTCTGCCCCGAGGCGAGCTTCTCCTGGTAGGCGGTGCCGGTCCAGGCGTAGCTGTAGCCGTTGGGCAGGACGCGGTCCGAGAGCTGCTCCATCGCGGCGAGAGCCTGGCCGGAGGAGATGCCGGGCTTCGGGGCGCCGTTGATCGAGATGGCGCGGTAGTTGTTGTAGCGGGTGATGGTCTGCGGGCCGACGACGGTGCGGATGTCGGCGAAGGCGCGCAGCGGCACCATCTCGCCGTTGCTGGCGCGGACCTGGATGCGCCAGATGTCGTCCACGTCGTTGCGGTCCGCGGCCTCGGCCTGGATGTTCACCTGCCAGACGCGGCCGTAGAGGTTGAAATCGTTGACGTAGATGCCGCCGAGCGCCGCCTGCAGGGTGGTGAAGATGTTCCCGATGGGGATGCCGAGCGCCTGCGCCTTGTCGCGGTCCACCTCCAGGTAGATGGAGGGGTTGTTGGCGGCGAAGGTGGAGAAGACGGCGGTGAGGTTCGGGTCGCCGTTGGCGGGGGCGATCAGGCCCTGCATGGCGGCGTTGAGCGCGGCGATGTCGCGCCCTTCCAGGTCCTGCAGGATGTACTCGAAGCCGCCGCCGGTGCCGAGGCCGACGATGGGCGGCAGGTTGAAGGCGAAGGTGTTGGCGGTGCGGATGCCCTGGGTCGCGCCGAAGACGCGGCCGATGGCGGCCTGCACGCTGTCCATCGCGCCCGTGCGGTCCGCGAAGGGCTTCATCCGGACCACCATGAAGGCGGAGTTGGACTGGGCGCCGCCGTCGATGAGGGAGAAGCCGACGATCCCGAGCGTGCCCTGCACGGAGGGGATGGGGCGGACGATCTCCTCGATCTGGCGCACCACCTCGCGCGTGCGGGAGACGCTGGCGCCGGGCGGGAGCTGGGCCTGGACGAAGAAGGCGCCCTGGTCCTCCTGCGGCAGGAAGCCCGTGGGCGTGATCTTGCTGATGGTGAAGATGCCGAATGCCAGGCCGGCGGTGATCACCAGGGAGAGGGCGGCGACGCGGACGAGGCGGCGGACGCCGCCGGCATACTTGTCCCGCGTCCAGTCGATGCCGCGCAGCACGTAGCCGATCGGGCCGCGCCGGGGGCCATGATGCGGCTTGAGGATGATGGCGCAGAGGGCGGGGGAGAGGGTGAGGGCGTTGATCGCCGAGATCACCATGGCGGCGGAGATGGTGACCGCGAACTGGCGGAACAGCTCGCCGGACAGGCCGGGGATGAAGGCGATGGGGACGAAGACGGAGAGGAGGACGAGGGTGATGGCGATGATCGGGGCCGTGATCTCGCTCATCGCCTTCTTCGTGGCGTCGGGCACCGAGAGCTCGGGGTGCTCCTCCATCACGCGCTCGACGTTCTCGACCACCACGATGGCGTCGTCCACCACGATGCCGATGGCGAGGACCATGGCGAGCAGGGACACGGTATTGGCCGAGTAGCCCATGCCTAGCAGGATGATGAAGGCGCCGATGAGGGAGACGGGGACGGCGATGGTCGGGATGATCGTGGCCCGCCAGGAGCCGAGGAAGAGGTAGACGACGATGACGACGAGGACGAAGGCTTCCAGCAGGGTCTTGATGACCTCGTGGATCGTCTCGTTCACGAAGTCCGAGCTGTCGTAGAAGACCTCCGTGTCCAGGCCCTGGGGGAAGCGGGCGGAGAGTTCCTTCAGGCGCTGCTTGACGGCCTGGGAGACGGAGACGGCGTTGGCGCCGGGCGAGAGATAGATGCCGAAGGCGATGGCCGGCTGGCCGTTGAACCGGTTCTCCGTGTCCATGTTCGCCGCGCCGATCTCGACGCGCGCGACGTCCCGCACGCGCAGGACCGAGCCGTCCTGGTTGGCGCGGACGACGATGTTGCCGAATTCCTCGGGCGATTGCAGGCGGCCGCGGGTCTCCAGGTTGATCTGGAAGGACTGGTCGTCGCTGATCGGGCGGCCGCCGAGCCGGCCGACGGCGGCCTGGACGTTCTGGCCCTGGATGGCGGCGATGACGTCCTGCGCGGTCATGTTCAGGCTGGTGAGGCGGTCCACCTCGAACCAGATGCGCATGGAGTAGTCCTGCGCACCGAAGACGTTCACCTGGCCGACGCCGGAGACGCGGGCGAGGTCGTCCAGCATGTTGATGGTGAAGTAGTTGGAGAGGAAGAGCGGGTTGAGCGCGCCCTCCTTCGCGTAGAGGAAGGCGAACATCAGCACGGCGGAGGACTGCTTGCGGACGGTGACGCCACTGCGCTGCACCTCCTGCGGCAGACGGGCCATGGCGGCCTGGACGCGGTTGTTGACGTTCACCGTCGCCAGGTCGGGATCCGTGCCGAGCTGGAAGGAGACATTGAGGGAGTAGGTGCCGTCGTTCGCGGAGTTGGAGCGCATGTAGATCATGCGGTCCACGCCGTTCACCTGGCCCTCGATCACCTGCCCGATCGTCTGCTCGATGACGCCGGCGGAGGCGCCGGGGTAGCGGGCCGCGACCGAGACCTGGGGCGGCACGATGTCCGGGAACTGGGACACGGGGATGCGGATGAGGGAGATCGCGCCCGCGATGAGGGTGAGCAGCGCGATGACGATCGCCAGCCGCGGGCGATCGACGAAGGTACCGGAGATCATGGGGGCGCCTTACCGGGCCGTGCCGGACTGGTTGGCCGGTGGCTGCGCGGCCTGGGGCTGGGAGGTGCCGGGCTGGCCGGTGTTGGGCGCGGCCGGCGCGCCCGGCGGGGAGGCACCGGCGCCGTTGGGGCCGCCCTGCGCGGTGCCCTGGTTCGCGCGGCCGGGGGCGGCGCTGGCGGGGGCGTTCCCCGTCGCGGCGTTGCCTGCCGGGGTGTTGGAGTTGGCGGCGTTGCCCGAGGGGGCCGAAGCGGGTGCGGCGGCCGGCGTTCCGGCAGCGCCCTGGGCCGGGGGACCGGGCGGGGGATTGGCGGCGGCGGCATTCACCGGCTGGCCGGGGCGGACGCGCTGGATCCCCTCCACGATCACCTTGTCGCCGGGGTTCAGGCCTTCCTCGATCACTGCGGTCTGGGGCGTGCTGCGGCCGAGGCGGAGGTTGCGGCGCTGGGCCTTGTTCTCGGCGTCCACGACGAAGGCGTAAGTGCCCTGCTGGTCCTGCAGCACGGCGGAGCGGGGGATGGTGATGGCCTGGACGGGCTCCGCACCTTCCACCGCGACATTGACGAACTGGCCGTCGATCAGCTGGCGGTCGCCGCCCGGCCCGTTGGGCGGGTTGGGCACGCGGGCGCGGATCAGGATGCTGTCCGTGTTGCGGTTGATCTGGTTGTCGATGAACTCGATCCGTCCGGTCTGGGGATAGGTCTTCCCGTCCACGGTGCGGAAGCGGATCACCACGGCATCCACGCCGCCGCGTCCGGCGTAGCGGTCCCGCAGCTCCAGCGCCTGGCGCTGGGAGACGGGGAAGGAGACGCGCATCGGATCCTGGCTGACGATGACGGCGAGGGAGCCGGCGCTGGGCCCGACCACGTTGCCGATCGTCAGGTTCGTGCGGCCGATCTTGCCGTCGATGGGGGAGGTGATCTCGGTATAGCCGAGGTTGATCTCGGCGGCGCGGGCGGCGGCGCGTGCGGAGAGGAGCTGCGCGTTCGCCGTGCGCTCCTGCGCGACCGCGTTGTCCAGCGAGACGCGGGTGCCGGCGCCGGTGCGGGAGAGCTCCTGCGCGCGGGAGAGGGTGACGCGGGCATTCGCCAGTTCGGCATCCGCCGAGGCGACGGTGGCCTGGGCGCGGGCGAGGTCGGCCTCGAAGGTCTGGCGCTCGATCCGGTAGAGGGGGTCGCCCTTCTTCACCTCCTGCCCTTCCTGGAACAGCCGCTCCTGGAGGTAGCCGGTGACGCGGGCGATGATGTCCACCCGCTCCAGCGCCTCCACCCGGCCCACGAAGTCCGTGCTTTCCGTCACCGGGCGGCGGGCGGCTTCCATGATGCCGACGGCGGGCGGGCCCTGGGGGCCGAACTGGGCGAGGGCGGGGCTGGCGCCGGCCATGAGTGCGAGCAGGGGAAGGACCAGCAGCGGCGCGGCCCGCGGGACCGCGTTCCGGGGAGCGGCCCGACCCTGGAGGGCGATCGCGGGAGGATTGCGGCGCATCATGTTCCGGCATGTGGCCGAAGCTTCACCTTTCCGCAAGCACCCTGAACCGGACGGTCCAGTTTAGGCCGTACGGGCCCGTGCCAGCGCCGGAAACGACGGTGTTATTGAAAGTAATTCGCATTTAGGCCGCGTGACGTTCTGTCGTGTGATACAAAACACTTCCCGGCCTAACTTGGGATGGCCGATAGTCCGCGGGCGCGCCGGGGGCGGTGCCGCAGGCCAGGCCGAAGGGGCGGGACACCGCGCCGTTGAGGGAGTTCAAGCCTTGGAACCCAACGTGCTGACCGTTGATGCCGTCGCTGTCCGGGCGGACGCGCCGGTGATCCAGGCGGGACGGGGAACCGGCCCGGAGCGGACAGCCGAGCGTCCTGCCCCGCCGCGCGCACGGCTCCTCTCCCCGCCCTCCACCGCTTCCGGGGTCGCGGCGGTCGGACGGGCAATGACGGTGCTGGGCGCTTTCCGCCCGGGTGACACGGCGCTGCCGTTACGGGTGCTGGCGGCGCGGACGGGACTGTACAAGAGCACGATCCTGCGCCTGCTCGCTTCCCTGGAGCGGCACTGCTGCGTGAAGCGGAACGCGGACGGGTCCTGGTCCCCGGGGCCGATGCTGCTGCACTGGGGCTCCCTCTATACCCGCAGCCTGGGGCTGGAGGCGCTGGTGCCGCCGGTGCTGGATTCCCTCACGGAGGCGACGGGGCATGGCGCGGCCTTCTGGGTGAGGACGGATGACGAGCGGCGGATCTGCCTCTACCGCTCCGCGCCGCCGCGCACGCTGCGGGTCGCCGTGCAGGCCGGGGACATGATGCCGCTGGGCGGGGCCGCGACCGGGCGGGTCTTCGCGACCTGGGATCCGGGGATGGGCGAGGAGGCGGAGCCGGCGCCCGCGGTGGCCCCGGGGGGGCACCCCGTGGTGGCGACCCAGGGCAGCCGGGACATCGACCCGGCGGCGGTCTCGGCGCCGGTGTTCCAGCCCGGCGGGGCGCTTTGCGGGGCGCTGACGATCTCGGGCGCGTCAGAGCGGCTCTGGCCCGAGGCTGAGCGGGTGAAGGGGCTGGTGGCCGAGGCGGCGGCGGGGCTGACGCGGGGGCTGATGGGCTAGGCTGGGCAGCCCAACGGGGACGGCAGGAGAGCCGGGCCGCGCGCCCGGCCTTTTCGCGTTAGGGTGGGTTTCGATTCGGGAGGGAGGGACGTGATGGTCTCGGCGGGCGTGGTCGTCTTCGCGTTGATCCTGATCCTGGCCGTCGTGACGGCGGCGATGGGGATCCGAACCGTGCCGCAGGGCGAGGTGTGGACGGTGGAGCGCTTCGGGCGCTTCACGCGGCTGCTCCAGCCCGGGCTGAACTTCATCGTGCCCTATGTGGACGGCGTCGGGCGGCGGATGAACGTTCAGGAGGTGGTGCTCGACATCCCCGAGCAGTCCGTGATCACGCGGGACAACGCGACGGTGTCGGTGGACGGGATCGTCTACTACCGCGTGATGGAGCCGGCGAAGGCTGCCTACCAGGTGCAGAACCTGCAGGCGGCATTGACCGCGATCTCCATGACGAACATCCGCGCCGTGATCGGCGAGATGGACCTGGACCAGACCCTTTCCTCCCGCGAGCGCATCAACTCCGCGCTGCTGACGATTCTGGACGGGGCGACCGACCCTTGGGGCGTGAAGGTGGCGCGGGTGGAGATCCGCAAGATCGAGCCGCCGGAGAACCTGATCCGCGCGATGAACCTGCAGATGACGGCCGAGCGCGAGCGGCGCGCGACGCTGCTGAAGGCGGAGGGCGCGAAATCCGCGCTGGTGCTGGAGGCGGAGGGGCGGCGCGAGGCGGCCTTCCGTGACGCCGAGGCGCGGGAGCGGATGGGCCAGGCGGAGGCGGAGGCGGCGCGGATGGTGGCGGAGGTGGCCTCCGGCGCCGGGGCCGACGCGCTGCGCTACTTCATCTCGGAGAAGTATGTGGCGGCCTTCCAGGCGATCGCGGCCAGCCCGAATTCGCGCCTGGTGGTGGTGCCGATGGAGGCGACCGGGCTGGCGGGCGGCGTGACGGCGGCGCTGGAGCTGATGCGGGCCCCGACGGGTGGGCCCGCGCCCGCCGCGCCGAGGGCTCCGGTGGCGAGCCCGCCGAGGAGCGTTGCCTTGCCGCCGCTGCCGGGGCCGCCGCCTGCGCCGAGCGCCGCGCCGGCGTCCGTGCCATCTTCCGGGCCGCAGACAGGTCCGACGACAGGGGCGGGACCGTGGAGCCCTGGCTGATCTGGCTTCTCGCCGGGCTTCTGCTGCTGGGGGCGGAGATGGTGCTGCCGGGCGCCTTCCTGCTCTGGGCGGGGATGGCGGCGGTGGGAACGGGGCTGGTCGGGCTGGCCGTGGCGCCGGGCTTCCCGGTTTCCGTGGTGGTTTTCGCGGTGCTGCTGGCGGCCGGGATCGCGATCGCGCTGCGCCGGCGGCGGTCGGTCGGGAGCAGTGGGATCAA
Source organism: Roseomonas indoligenes (assembly GCF_017813365.1). Taxonomy (GTDB): domain Bacteria; phylum Pseudomonadota; class Alphaproteobacteria; order Acetobacterales; family Acetobacteraceae; genus Roseomonas; species Roseomonas indoligenes. The sequence goes on along the minus strand of NZ_JAGIZA010000005.1, from coordinate 381,689 downwards.
CACGCCGGAGGCCGGGCTGGTGGGGCGGGAGGGGGTCGTCCAGCCCTCTGCCGGGCCGGGGCTGCGGGTGCGCGTGGGCGATAGCGACTGGGCTGCCCGGGCGGAGGGTGCGGCGCTGCCGCCCGGCGCGCTGGTGCGGGTGGATGCGGTGGAGGGGACGGTGCTGCTGGTGAGGGCGCTCGGTTAGGTCAGCCCCGGTCCGAAAGGACCTGCCCGACGGCGGTGCGCCAGGCCGCGTGCCGCCGGTCCGCCTCCTCAGCGGGCATGTCGGGCTCGAAGCGGACGCGGCGGCGCCAGTGGGTCGCGTCGTCGCCGGGGGGTGGGGCCAGGCCGGCCTGGACGCCGGCGAGGTAGGCCGCGCCGAGCGCGGTGGTTTCCGCGACCGCGGGCACGTCCACCGGGCATTGCAGCGCATCCGCCAGGAAGCGCATCGTCCAGTCGCTTGCGGTCATGCCGCCATCCACGCGCAGCACGGTCTCGCCGGTCTCCGGCCAGTCCGCGCGCATGGCGTCCAGCAGGTCGCGGGTTTGCCAGGCCACGCTCTCCAGCGCGGCGCGGGCGATCTCGGGCGCGCCGGCGCCGCGGGTGAGGCCGAGGATGGCGCCGCGCGCGGCCGCATCCCAATGGGGGGCGCCGAGGCCGGTGAAGGCGGGCACCATCACCACGCCGGAATGCGGATCGGCCCGCGCGGCCAGCTCGCCCGCTTCCGCGGCGCTGCCGATGATGCCGAGGCCGTCGCGCAGCCACTGCACCGCGGCGCCGGCGACGAAGATCGCGCCTTCCAGTGCGTAGGTGCGGGCGCCGCCGATCTGCCAGGCGATGGTTGTCAGCAGGCGGTGGTTGGAGCGCACGGGGGTGGCGCCGGTGTTCAGCAGCATGAAGCAGCCGGTGCCGTAGGTGGACTTCGCCATGCCCGGGCGGAAGCAGGCCTGGCCCAGCGTGGCGGCCTGCTGGTCGCCGGCCATGCCGCGGATGGGGATGGCGGCGCCGAGAAGGGCGGGGTCGGTGGTGCCGAACTCGGCGGCGCAGTCCCGAACCTCCGGGAGAAGTGCGCGGGGAATGTCGAGCGCGCGGAGGATCTCCTGGTCCCACTCGCCCCGGCGGATATCCAGCAGCATGGTGCGGGCGGCGTTGGTGGCGTCGGTCGCGTGGACGCGGCCGCCGGTGAGGCGGTGCAGAAGGAAGCTGTCCACGGTGCCGAAGGCGAGCTCGCCGCGCTCCGCCCTTGCGCGCAGGCCAGGGATCGTCTCCAGCATCCAGACGAGCTTCGTGGCGGAGAAGTAGGGATCGGCGAGGAGGCCGGTGCGCTGCGTCAGCAGTTCCTCGAGGCCTGCGGCGCGCAGGCGGTCGCAGATGGCGGCGCTGCGGCGGTCCTGCCAGACGATGGCGTTGTGCACCGCGCGGCCGGTGGCGCGGTCCCAGACGATCGTCGTCTCGCGCTGGTTGGTGATGCCAATGCCGGCGACGCGGCCGGGGTCGGTGCCGCCGCGCGCCAGGGCACCGCGCAGGCATCCCAGGGAATGGGCGAAGATCTGCTCCGGGTCGTGCTCCACCCAGCCGGGCTGGGGGAAGTGCTGGGGCAGCTCGATCTGGTGCGCGGCGCCGGGGTGCAGCGCGACGTCGAAGAGGATGGCGCGGGTGGAAGTGGTGCCCTGATCGAGTGCCAGCAGCGCGTCCGCCATTCCCGTCTTCCCCCAGCGCCCTTGGCCGCCCGCTTCCATGGCGGCGATTCCCGGCGCACGATAGGCGGCATGTCCGTGATCCTCCATGACCTCTGCGGCGCGGACCCCTCGCGGCGCTTCTCCCCCTATTGCTGGCGGGTGAGGATGGCGCTGGCGCACAAGGGCATCCCGCACGAGGCGCTGCCCTGGCGCTTCACGGAGAAGGCGACCATCGCCGATGCCGGCACGGACAAGGTGCCGGTTCTCAGGCATGACGGCCGCACGGTGCACGAGAGCTGGACCATCCTGGAATATCTGGAGGACCACTGGCCGGGCGTGCCGAGCCTCTTCGGCGGGGAAGGGGGGCGGGCGCTGGCGCGCTTCGTCAATACCTGGTCCGACGCGGTGGTGGCGCCGGCGATCGCGAAGATGGTCGTCTCCGACATCCCCGGGGTCCTGGCGCCGGAGGATGCGGCCTACTTCGTCCAGTCACGGGAGAAGCGGTTCGGGATGGCCCTGGCGGAGGTGACGGCGGGGCGGGATGCGGCGGTGGAAGCGTTCCGGCGCGACCTGCACCCGCTTCGCATGGTGCTGCGGGAGAGGCCCTGGCTTTCCGGCACCACGGCGGGGGCGGCGGACTACATCGCCTTCGGGCCGCTGCAATGGGCACGCTGCGTCTCGGCCTTTCCGCTGCTGACGCCGGATGATCCCGTGCATGCCTGGCGGGGGCGGCTGCTGGACGCCTTCGGCGGCATGGCACGGAACGCTCCTGCCGAGGACCTGACTTAGTTCGTGGGGCCCTGGCTCGACGCTTTCCTGCCGGCCTTCGGACTGATCGCCCTCGGCGCGGTGTTGAAGCGCCGGCTCCTGCGGGATGATGCGGTGTGGGCGGGGATCGAGAAGCTCGTCTTCTGGGTCCTGCTGCCCTGCCTGCTGGCCTCCTCGCTCTCCTCCGTGCGGCTGGGGACGGTGCCGATCGCCGGGATGGCCGCGGCGCTCTGGCTGGCGCTGCTGATCGGCGCCGGCGCTTCGCTGCTGCTGGCGCGGGCCTTCGGACAGGGGCATGCGGCCGGAACCTCGGTGCTGCAGGGCGGGATCCGGTTCAACAACCTGCTGGGCTTCGCCATCGCCGGCGCGGTGTTCGGGGCGCCCGGCACCGGGCTGGCGGCGGTCACGGTGGGGCTGATCGTGCCCTGCGTGCAGATCATCATCACGCCCGTCTTCGCGCTGGGCGGGGCCGGGCCGCGGCCGGATCCCTGGCGGGTGCTGCGTCAGGTGGCGCTGAACCCGCTCATCCTCGGCTGCGTGCTGGGCTTCGTGCTGGCGGGGCTGGGCGGGCTGCCGCCGGGGCTGGGGCCGCTGGCGCGCACCCTCGGGCAGGCTTCCGTCTCGCTCGGGCTGCTGGCGGTGGGCGCGGCGCTGGGGGCGGAGGCGATGCGGGACCGCTTCACGCTGCAGGCCGCGACGGCGGCGCTGAAGCTGACGGCGATGCCGGCCCTGACCCTCGCCCTGTGCCTGGCGCTGGGGCTGGAGGCGCTGCCGGCCACGATCGCCACGGTGTTCATGGCGCAGCCCACGGCCACCACCGCCTATGTCATGGCGCGGCTGATGGGCGGGGATGCGCCGCTAATGGCGGCAATGACCACGATGCAGCACGTGGTGGCCGTGGTGACCCTGCCGCTGTGGCTGTTCATTCTCTGGGCATTCCTGCCGCTGCCGTGATGCCGGGCTGGGCGGAGCGGCGCCCGGCAGTGCGATTCGTCGATGCGCCTCCGATTGGCGGCGCCCCGGTGCTGCCGCATGATGCGCGTCCGATTGCCTGCCTTCCCGGGAACCTTCCGATGCCGCCGCACCCCATCAACACCCGCCGAGGCCTCGCGCGCGGGGCACTCGGCCTCGGGGCCGCGGCGCTCGTCGCCCCCCGCGCCATGGCCCAGTCCGCCTGGCCGGACCATCCGCTGCGGCTGATCATCGGCTATCCGCCCGGCGGGGCCTCGGACCTGTTCGGGCGCATGATCGCCGCGCAGATGGGGCCGCGCCTCGGCCAGAACGTGGTGGTGGAGAATCGCCCGGGCGGCGGCGCGGTGGTGGCCAGCGAGGCGGTCTCCCGCAGCCCGGCGGATGGCTACACGCTGCTGCACGTCGATAACGGGATCCTCGTCTACAACCCCGCCCTCTATGCGCGCCTGCCCTACGACCCGGAGAAGGACCTGGCGGGCGTGGGCTTCATCGGGCGCTTTCCGCTGTTCCTCGTCGTGCGGGCGGATAGCCCGGTACAGGACCTGGCGGGCTATATCGCCGCGGCGAGGGCGAGGGTTCCGACCTATGGCACGCCCGCCGTCGCCTCCCCTCACCACCTAGCGATGGAAATGTTCAAGCGGCGCGCCGGGTTCGACGCGACGCATGTGCCCTATCGCGGAGGGCCCGCGGCCATGCAGGACCTGCTGGCCGGGACGGTGGACAGCGTGATGATCGACTGCGCCACCGGGACCGCCTTCATCCGGGACGGCAAGGTGCGCGCGCTCTGCGTGCTGAGCGAGGCGCGCTCCCCCACCTCGCCGGAGGTGCCGACGGCGCGGGAACTCGGCTTCGGCAGCGCGGTGGCTTATGGCTGGCAGGGGATCTGCGTACCGGCCGGCACGCCGGCGCCGGTCGTTGCCCGTCTCTCCACCGAGCTGGCACGCGCCATCGCCTCCGACGAGATGAGCGCCCGCTTCACAACCCTGGGAATCGAGCGCGCCAACTACTCCCCGGCCGAGTTCGCCGCCTTCGTGGCGAAGGAGAACGGGGAGTGGCGGCCGTTGATCCGGGAACTGGGCATCCGGCTGGATAGCTGATCCGATTCAACGGTGGCGTGAGGCTATTGTTCGGGAGCGGGCATCCTGTCGTCAGAACCGGCAGGCTGCTCAGCTCTCGACCTGTCTGTGGTCTTCTCGGCCTGTCGAGGCTTTCCGGACCCGGACTCACGTAACTTCGGTGCCGGAGCGAGGCGGACTTGCTGTCGCTCTCCGTTCGGTCTTGGGGATCAGCCGGAACTGGAAGCGTCATCCTGTCGATTGACGAGTGACCAGCCCGCCCGGAGCCACTTTCGGCCCAGGCTCTCTCCTGTTCGCTCCGGTGGTGACAGGAGTTGCAACGCCCGCTCCCTCTGCCCGTGCGCGGCATCGATCAGGCCGATCGCATCGTCGAGCCGGCACATCCCTGACCAGCCGTCGATAAGGTGGCCAGGCATGGTGATGCGAAAGAGCGTCGCCTGTGCGTTTCCGTCGATCGTCGCGCCGCGGTACAGGTAAGACGGGCCGCTGAGCGGTCCGCATCCGCTGATCATCGATGCTGGTCCTGCCGGCCCGATCGCGTCGAACAATCACCCACCCTCTCTGCAGCGGCTTGCGGTTCCCATCGGAGGAATGCAACCAAAGGTGGTCTAGGGCACTCACGAACGCGTTACCATATCTCTCCGTTAACGTTCTTGGCTTGTGGAGAAAGCTTCACCCGAAGCTCTCTCGCCATAGAACGGCAACGTCCCCTGTCCTTGCCCCGTGGTACAGCGCCTCCACTCAGGCTGGGGCGAGCACGTGGTGAACGATCCGATGCCCAGACTTATCCTGGAACGCCGCGGCCAGGTTTCCACGCAGTGGTGGTGGCTGGTGATGGCGCGCGGACGGACGCTTGCCAGCAGCAGTCGGTCCTACAAGGCCAGCGACGACGCCATAGATGCTGGCATGCCCGAATTGGAGCGGCTGACGGCGGAAGCGAAAAAGCGGGCGAGGCCGAGAAGGTCAGCGCTCGGCATCCATCATGCTGTCAATGGTCGGGGGCTCGGGATCGGAAGCGAAGACGGTCTTGGTTGAGCCATCGGTTCCGCGAACCTCGACGAAGGTATCGCTGCCGTTGAGGCCGAGCTTGGCCGCGACAGCCTTGGCGGCCGTGACAGCGCTCTCCTGAGACCTGTAGCCCGTATACTCGGCGTCGTTCAGCCGGATGACCCATTCCGAACCAACCTGGACAACCGTGTAAGTCAACTTCGCCATGTCAGTCCGCCCACTCAGGAAGCGCGGAACCTAGCTGAGGCTGGCTCCGAAGACGAGGTGGCCGGGGATAGCAGCCTTTCCTTCCTCAGATCATTCTGCGGCTCCGGCTCTATCCAGCTTGATCCCGTTAGCCTCGCACCACCTGTCGACCACCCAGTAGATCAGGTTGAGATCGCTCAGGCCTTTGCGTGGTGAGCCGGGCAGGCCGTCCAATTCCAACTCGTACCGTTGGCCTGTGTGGTCAGGGCGGATGATGGCCGGCCCGTAGCAGTAGCATTGGCCTTTGACGACCACTGGCTGAGTGCCAATCGGCTGTGAGACAGTGGGAGAGGCTTCGGGCATGCCCCCAAGCTGCTCCTAACGGGCTTTCAACGAACTGACGTTAGGCAGTGCAGCATGGCAGAGCCGGCCTGGACAGTCGTCGTTGTCGGGCCTGACACCAGGAAGTGGCTGATTGCCAAGGCCCCAAGGGCCTCGCCGCCTAAGGGATGTGGAGGTGCAGGCCGGTGCCGTCGGTCAGCTTCGTCGGGGCGTCCAGCTACCCGGGGCCGCTCCGACCAGTCCTAGACCATACCCGGTGGCCGGCGGAGATTGGATGGATCCGGATCGGACGCCATGCGGTGGGGGGCATGCCCGGCCCGCAACAGGCCCTGAGGCTGCCGCACTCTCCCGGAAGACACGGGAAGGTCTTCGGGAGACGGGTTGAGGCTGGGCCGCGGTTCCCTCCCCTGGTTCGCCCGGGGGTGGTCAGGGGCGGGGAGGCCCGGTAGGTAACGTGGTGGGCTGTTCCATACGGGGATGGCCCACCCTTTCTGGAACCCGCTGCCCTTGCTCCGTCGTCTCCGTTCCCTGGCCAAAGGCCTGAGCCGCACATCGCCGGGCCAGATCCTCGGCAAGCTGCATTCCCTGGAGGTCACCTCCGGCGCTGCCGCCCGCAACGCGGACCTGGCAGCCTGGAACACGAAGGTGATGGGTTCGGCCATGGCCAGCCAGTTCTACGAGGCCGGGCTAGCCGGGCGCCTGGCCCCCCTGCCGCCGGACCCGGTGGACACCGGCTATGGCGGTCGCCTGTGCCGGCAGGAGGACATCGAGAGCCAATGGCTGCGCCACTGGTGCGGCCAGATCGGCTTCGTGCCGCTGTACCACCGCAAGGTGTGGGAGGACTGCTACGCCCTGCAGGCCCTGTACGAGCGCGGCATGATGATGCCGGGCCGGCGCGGGCTGGGCTTCGCGGTGGGGGCGGAGTGGCTGCCGAGCTTCCTCGCGGCGCGCGGGGTGGAGGTGCTGGCCACCGATATCGACGCCGACGACCTGCGTGCGCGCAACTGGATCCAGACCGACCAGCACGGCGGTCGGGTGGAGACGATCTTCAAGCCTGGCCTGATCGATATGGAGAGCTTCAACGAGCGCGTCTCCATGCGCGCCGTGGACATGAACGAGATCCCGGCGGACCTGCATGGCGGGTTCGACTTCCTCTGGTCCATCTGCTCGCTGGAGCATTGCGGCTCCATCCGGCAGGGGCTGGACTTCGTGGTGGAGGCGATGAAATGCCTGCGCCCCGGTGGCGTGGCCGTGCACACCACGGAGTTCAACATGGACCCGGACGGCCCGACCATCGAGGAGGGCGGCACGGTCCTCTTCCAGCGGCGGCATATCGAGGAGCTGGAGGCGCGGCTGGCGCTGGCGGGACACCGCATGCTGCCGATGGACTTCGGCACCGGCACCGGCATCCTCGACCAGTTCGTGGACTTGCCGCCCTATCCCGGAAACGATGCGCCGCTGGCCATCCCGGAGGCGCCGCATCTGCGGCTTTCCATTCAGGGGCTGGTCTCGACCTCCATCGGGTTCATCGTGGAGAAGCGGGCCTGAGCCTGCGCTGACGGGATGTACCGGGGGAGAGGAAGAAGGAGTTCTTCCTCTCCCCGGACCCCTCACCATCATCCTTTTCTTCGAGTAGGAACCATTCGGCAGACGGAGCGCCTCGGCTCGTGGAGCCGAGGCGACTGCGAGGGCAGGACCCGTCCGTTCAGGTGGCGGCACCGTCGATCATCGCATCCGCGGCAGGCCGATACAGGTCCAGGGGGCGGAGCCCCCTGGAGCCGCCCGGTGCTACTTCGTCAGCGCGTCGTGCGCGGCGAGGCAGGCCATGTCGAGGATGTTGTTCACCCCGGCCGCGATGGAGAGGATCTGCGCGGGCTTGGACATGCCCATGAGCAGCGGGCCGATGGCGGGCGCGCTGGTGAGGCGCGGCACGGCCCGGGAGAGGATATGGGCCGCGTGCAGGCCGGGCATGACCAGCACGTTGGCCGGGCCGGTCAGGCGGCAGAAGGGGTAGAGGGCGCGCAGCGTGGGGTCGAGCGCGACATCGGCGGCCATCTCGCCCTCGTACTCGAAGCCGAGCTCGCTGCGCGCATCCAGCAGGCGCACCGCGTCGCGGACCGTCTCGGGGATGACGGAGTAGCGGGGGTCGCCGAAGTTGGAGAAGGAGAGAAAGGCGACGCGGGGTTCCAGGCCGAGGCGGCGGGCCTGGGCGGCGGATTGCACGGCGATCTCGGCCAGGGTTTCCGCGTCGGGGCGCTCGTGGATGGCGGTGTCGGCCACCAGCACGGTGCCGACGCGGCGGGTGAGCAGGAGCGTGAGGCCGAAGATCACGCCCTTGCCGCCATCGGAGGCGGGGGCGGGGTCGATGGCCAGCGCGATCTGCTTCAGACTGGCGGAGTAGGACCGGGTCGTGCCCGTGACCATCGCGTCCGCGTCGCCGAGCGCGACCATGCAGGCGGCGAAGACGTTGCGGTCCAGGTTCACGGCGCGCTGGGCGTCGCGGAACAGGAAGCCTTCACGCTGCTTGCGGGCGTAGAGGTACTCGGCGTAGCGGCGGTTGCTGTCGGACAGGGCGGCGTTGTGGATTTCGATGCCGTCCGGCATCGGCACGCCGAGGGATGCGACGGTGGCGTGGATGCGGTTCTCGCGGCCGACCAGCACGGGGGTGCCGTAGCCCGCGTTGCGGAAGGCGATCGCGGCGCGGATCGTCTTCTCCTCCTCGCCTTCCGCGAAGACCACACGGCGGGGGTTCTGGCGCACGCGCTCCGTAATGGCTTCCAGCGCGCCACCGGCGGCGTCCAGCTTCTGTGCCAGCATGCGCGCGTATTGCTGCATGTCCGTGATCGGCTTGCGGGCAACGCCACTCTCCGTCGCGGCCTTCGCCACGGCGGGTGAGACGCGGGAGATCAGGCGCGGGTCGAAGGCATGGGGGATGATGTAGTCCGGGCCGTAGCGCAGGCCGGCGCCGCCGCCGGCGCCCGCCACTTCCTCCGGCACGTCCTCCCGCGCGAGCATCGCGAGCGCCTGGGCGGCGGCGATCTTCATATGCTCGTTGATGGTGGTGGCGCGAACGTCCAGCGCGCCGCGGAAGATGAACGGGAAGCCGAGGACGTTGTTGACCTGGTTCGGGTAGTCCGAGCGCCCGGTGGCAACGATGCAGTCCGGGCGGGCGGCCTTGGCCTCGTCCGGGGTGATCTCCGGGTCCGGGTTCGCCATGGCGAAGATGATGGGCTTCTCGGCCATCGCCTTCACCATCTCAGGCGTCACGGCGCCCTTCTTGGACAGGCCGAAGAAGGCGTCCGCGCCCGCCAGGGCCTCGGCCAGGGTGCGGGCGCTGGTGTCCACGGCATGCGCGGACTTCCACTGGTTCATGCCCTCGGTACGGCCACGGTAGAGCACGCCCTTGGTGTCGCACATCGTGATGTTCTGCGGGCGCATGCCCATGGCGCGCAGGAGCTCCGCGCAGGCGATGGCGGCGGAGCCGGCGCCGTTGAGGACGAGCTTCGTGTCCTTCAGCTCGCGCCCCGTCAGGTGGCAGGCGTTGATGAGGCCGGCCGCGGCGACGATGGCGGTGCCGTGCTGGTCGTCGTGGAAGACGGGGATGTTCATGATCTCGCGCAGGCGCTGCTCGATCACGAAGCACTCGGGGGCCTTGATGTCCTCGAGGTTGATGCCGCCGAAGCTGGGGGCGAGGTAGCGCACGCAGTTGATGAACTCGTCCACGTCGGACGTGTCCACGCAGAGGTCGATGGAATCCACGTCGGCGAAGCGCTTGAACAGCGCGGCCTTGCCCTCCATCACCGGCTTGCTCGCGATCGCGCCGAGGTCGCCGAGGCCGAGCACGGCGGTGCCGTTGGAGATCACGGCCACCATGTTGCCCTTTGCCGTGTAGTCATAGGCCAGCGCTGGATCGCGGTGGATCTCCAGGCAGGGCTCCGCGACGCCGGGCGAGTAGGCGAGGGAAAGGTCGCGCGCGGTGGCGAGCGGCTTGGTGAGGCGGATCTCCAGCTTGCCAGGCTTGCCCTCCGCGTGCATCGCCAGCGCTTCCTCGCGCGTGATGCGTGCGGTGCGGGAATCCCCGTTTCCGGTGCGTCGCACGTCGTCCATGCCGGCTCCCTCCGCTCTCACCCCAGTATGGGGCGTCAGGAGGGCCGCGTGTAGCGGAAGCGGGACCGCCGGGGAATGCCCAGGCGGGTTTCTTGCATGCTGCGCCGCACCCTTCGCGCTGCGGCGAGGGGTCAGGTCCGGCGGATGTTCCAGGGATAGGGCGTGCTTCCCTCCAGCATTCCCGTCAGGTTGCGGCGAAAGGCGGTGCGGATGGTGAACTGGCCGAGCGGGATCGTCGCCACCTCGTCCAGCGCCAGGCGCCCGATCTCCCCGGCGAGGCGGGCGCGCGCGGCGTCGTCCGGTGCTTCGAGCCACTCGGTCGTCAGGGCCTCCGCGCGGTCGCTCTTCCACCAGCCGAACCAGCCGGCCTCGCCCTGGCCGCGGATGAGGGGGGACATGGCGGGGCTGCCATAGGTGTTGGAGGTGCCCGTGGTGTGGAAGATGCTCCAGCCGCCCTTGTCCACCGGCTCACGCGAGTTGCGGCGCTGGATCACCGTGCCCCAGTCGCTCTCGGCGAGGTCGATGTTCATCCCGGCGCGGCGCAGCGCGTCGGCCGTCACCTGGCCGAGCGGGCCGATATCCGGGAAGTCCGTAGGGTTGATGACGACGGTCCTGGCATTCGTGTAGCCCGCCTCCTTCAGCGCGGCGCGTGCGGCGTCGATGCTGCCGGGCATCAGGTCGGGGTTGTCACGGTAGTAGGGCGTGCGGCGCGGGTAGAGGCTGCGGCAATCGCTCCAGAGCGCGGTGTCGTCGCCCTGGGCCGCGCGCATGTAGTCCTGCTGCACCACGGAGAGGCGCACGGCACGGCGCAGGCGCACGTCGTCGAAGGGGGGCTGCAGGCAGTTCAGGCGCATCAGGGCCATGCGGCCCTCCACGTCCAGAACCTCCTGCCGGATGTCGCGGCTGCGGGTGAGGACGGAGCGGAGGTCGGAGAGCGGGCGCTCCCACCAGTCGATCTCGCCATTGACGAGCGCGGCGGCAACGGTGGAGGCGTCGGGGATGACGTGCCACTCGATGCGCTGGATATGGGCGACCTTGCCGCCCGAGGCCCGCTCCGGCGGCTCCTGCCGGGGCACGTAGCCGTCGAACTTCTCATAGACCACACGGGAGCCGGAGTTGTACTCGCCTGGGACGAAGCGATAGGGGCCGGAACCGATCATCTCGGTCACGGCGCGCGTCGCCTCGGTGGCCGCGAGCCGTTCGGGCATGATGAAGCACACGCTCGCATCGGGCTTGGCCAGGGCATCCAGCATCAGCGGGAAGGGGCGGGGCAGCAGCGCCTCGAAGGTGCGGTCATCCACGCTGCGCCATTCGGAGACGGCGCGGGCGAGGAGCTGGCCGAAGGGGTCGCGCACGCACCAGCGCTTGATGCTGGCGATGCAGTCGGCGGCGCGGACGGGGGTGTTGTCGTGGAAGCGCAGGCCTTCGCGCAGCCGGAAGCGCCAGCGGCGGCCGTCGTCCAGCACCTCGTGCCCCTCCGCCATCTGCGGCCGGGGGCGGTTGCCCGCATCGACGGCGTAGAGCGTGTCGAAGACGTAGTAGCCGTGATTGCTGGTGACGGTGGCCGTGGTCCAGACCGGGTCCAGGGCCGTCAGGTTGGCCTGGGGGACGAAGCGCAGGGTGCGCGCCCGGGCATCCTGGCCCAGCGCGGGCGCGGAGAGGCCGCCGAGGAGGGCCGCGCCCGCACCGGCGCGCAACAGGGTCCGGCGTTCCATCTTGTTTCGTCCTCCGCTTTCGCGGGAGCCTGCCCCTGCTCGGTGCGGGGTTGCAAGCATCGGGACGGGGGCGCTGGACCGATCCCGCGGCGCGCCATAGGAGTCCGGGCATGGACGCCGCCTCGCCCAGCACCGGTTCACCGATCCCCAGCGCGGCCGGCGCCACCCCCGCCATGGCCCAGTGGTTCGCGGCGAAGGCGGCGCATCCGGACGCGCTGATCTTCTTCCGCATGGGCGACTTCTTCGAGCTGTTCTTCGGCGACGCCATCACCGGCGGGGAGGCGTTGGGGCTGGCCGTGGCGCATCGGGGGGAGCATGGCGGGCAGCCGATTCCCATGGCGGGCGTGCCGGTGCACGCGATGGAGGCCTATCTCGCCCGGCTGATCCGGCGCGGGTTCCGGGTGGCGATCTGCGAGCAGATGGAGTCGCCGGAGCAGGCCAAGGCCCGCAAGGCCCCGGCGGTGCGGCGGGAGGTCGTGCGGATCGTCACCCCCGCGACGGTGACGGAGGAGTCGCTGCTGGAGGGCGCGCGGCCCTCCTGGCTGTTGGCCCTGGTGCCGGACGGGGCGGACCGGGTCGGGGCGGCCTGGCTGGACGTCTCCACGGGGCATGTCTGCACGGAGGGGCTGCCGGCGGCGGAACTGGGCGCCCTGCTGGCCCGGCTGGACCCGGCGGAGGTGCTGGCCCCCGAGGCCCTGGCCGGCGGTGATGTCCTGACCCCCCTCGGCTGGGTGGTGCGGGAGGCGTCGCCGCCGAGGGAAGGGGCGCGGCTGGCGGCCGAGGCCTGGGGCGTGGCCTCGCTGGATGCCTTCGGCAGCTTCTCCGAGGGCGAGGCGGCGGCGCTGGCCATGGCGCTGGACTATGTGCGCGCGACCTCCGGCGGCAGCCTGCCGCGGCTGGCGCCGCCGGAGTGCCGGGGCGGGGAGGGGACGCTGCGCATGGACGCGGCCACGCGGCGGTCGCTGGAGATCCTGAAGGCGGAGCGCGGGGGGAAAGACTGCCTTCTGGCCGCCGTGGATCGCACGCTGACGGCCGCGGGCGCCCGCGAACTGGCGGCCCGGCTGGCCGCGCCGCTCGCCGAGGCGGACCCAATCTCGGCGCGGCATGACGCGGTTGCCTTTCTTCTCGCCGCCACGACCGTCCGCGGCCGGCTGCGGGAGGCGCTGAAGGGCGCGCCAGACATGGCGCGCGCCCTGGGGCGGCTTTCGGTGGAGCGGTTCTTCCCCCGAGATCTGGCGGCGCTGCGCGATGGGCTGGCCCGTGCCGAGGCGATGCGGACGGCGCTTTCCGAGGCGGCGGGCGTTCCGCCGGTCCCGCCCCTGCTGCTGGCGGCCGGCGAGGCGCTGCTGCCCGGAAATTCGCCCCGCGCAGAGCTGGCCCGGGCGCTGGCGGCCGAGCTGCCGGCCCGGCTGGAGGAGGGGGGCGTCGTCGGCACGGGCTATGACGGGGAGCTGGATGCGCTGCGCCGCCTGCGGGACGACGCGCGGGGGGCCATCCTGGCCCTGCAGATGGACCTGGCGCAGGCCTGGGGCGTGGCGAGCCTGAAGATCCGGCATCATCAGCAGCTCGGCTTTCTGGCGGAGGTGCCGGCGGCGGCGGGGGAGGTCCTGCTGCGGCAGAAGCCGGAACCCGGCCCGATGGCGCCGGTGCACCGGCAGTCCATGGCCAATGCCCACCGCTTCACCTGCGGGGCGCTCTCTGATCTGGACCGCAAGCTGTCCCAGGCGCGGGACGAGGCCGGGAAGCGGGAGGCGATGGTGGTCCGCCACCTGCGGAAGCTGTGCCTGGATGCGGCGGCCGGGATCGCGGCCGCCGCCCGGGCGGCGGCGGAGGTGGATGTGCATGCGGCGGCCGCCGAACTGGCGGCCTTCGGCGGCTGGTGCCAGCCGGAGATGCCGGACCGGCCGGATTTCTGCATCACCGGGGGGAGGCACCCCGTGGTGGAATCGGCGCTGCGCCGGAACCGCGGCCCGGCTTTCGTGCCGAATGACGCGGATCTTTCGCCGGGGCGGCGGCTCTGCCTGCTGACCGGGCCAAACATGGCGGGCAAGTCCACCTATCTCCGCCAGAACGCGCTGATGGTGGTGCTGGCGCAGGCCGGGCTCTTCGTTCCCGCCGAATCGGCGAGGATCGGTCTGGTGGACCGGCTCTTCTCCCGCGTGGGAACGGCGGACGACATCGCGGGCGGGCGATCCACCTTCATGGTGGAGATGAGCGAGACGGCGGCGGTACTGAACTTGGCCGGGCCGCGGTCCTTTGTGGTGCTGGACGAGGTGGGGCGGGGGACCGCCACCTGGGACGGGCTGGCCATCGCCTGGGCGGTGCTGGAGGCGCTGCACGACCGGCTTCGGTCCCGCACCCTGTTCGCCACCCATTTCCATGAGCTGACGGCCCTTGCGGGCAAATTGCCCGAACTGGCCCCGGCGGCAATGAAGGTGCGGGAGCACCGGGGGCAGGTGGTGTTCCAGCACCTGGTCGGGCCCGGCGCCTCGGAGCGGTCCTGGGGGCTTCATGTGGCGCGGCTGGCCGGGGTGCCGCGCGAGGTGGTGGGGCGGGCGGAGACGGTCCTCGCCTCCCTGGAGGAGCGGGCGAGGGGACTCGACCCGCTCTCCGGGGAACTGCCCCTTTTCGCCGCGCCGGCCGCCGGGTCCGCGACCCCGACACAACCGGCAGTGGAGGCGGACCCCCTGCGCGCCGCGCTAGAAGGGCTGGACCCGGACGCCATGGCCCCCCGGGAGGCCCTGGAAGCCCTTTACCGGCTGAAATCGATGTTTCCTGTGCAGGGAACGGCTGTTGCGGCGCAGCGCGAGTCCTTATCTTCCGTTAGATGAACACTGCTGGCCTGGGCGCCGACGAAGCACAGATCGCGCCTCAACAGGGGCTGGAAGGCCTCGAATCCTCTCCCCCGCCCTCCCGCGACGCGGCCCTGGCGATGCTGCGCCGCCATCTCAGCCGCATCCAGGGCGGGATGCAGGAGCGGTTCGAGCGGGAGACCCTGCCCGGGCTCGTTGCCGCGCGGGCGCTCGCCTCGGAGATGGATGGGCTGATCGCCGCCATCCTGCGCTACAGCCTCCTGGCCACCTCGGGCCAGGTGGAGCCCGCCTTCGCGCTGGCGGCGACGGGCGGCTATGGCCGCGGGACGCTGGCGCCCTATTCCGACATTGACCTTCTCTTCGTCTCCGGGGAGCCCCTGGACGGGGCGGGCCGGCGGGCGGTGGAGTTCATGCTCTACCTGCTCTGGGACCTCGGGGTGAAAGTGGGGCACGCCACCCGCTCCATCGAGGAGTGCCTGGAGGACGCGAAGACCGACACGACGGTGCAGACCGCCCTGCTGGACGCGCGCTTCCTGGAGGGCGACCGGGGTATCTACGGGCGCTTCGCGGTGGCCTATGCCGAGGCCCGGAAGCAGTGGGGGCTGGGCCAGTTCCTCCATGCCAAGCAGATCGAGCGCGGGCTGCGCCATGCCCGCTACGGCGACAGCCCCTATCTGGTGGAGCCCCACATCAAGGAGGGGCGCGGGGGGCTGCGGGACCTGCAGACCATGTACTGGCTGGCCCGCTACGCCTTCGGCGTGGAGAAGATGTGGCAGATGGTGGGGCCGGACAGCCCCGGCGGCGGGCTGCTGACGGCGCAGGAGGCGCGGGCCTTCAAGCGGGCCTGGTCCTTCCTGTGGACCGTGCGCTTCCACCTGCATTACGTGACCGGCCGCGCCGAGGAGCGCCTGACCTTCGATCTGCAGCCCGTGGTGGGCGCCCGCATGGGCTACACGCGCCACGGCAAGCAGGACGGGGTGGAGCGCTTCATGAAGCACCTTTTCCTCACGGCCCGTGAGGTGGTGCGGCTGAAGCGGCTGCTGGAGCCGGCGATCGAGCGGGCGGCGCTGGGAATGCCGGCGCTGCAGCCCGCGCCGGACGAGGCGATGAAGCGGGCCGGGCTGACCCTGGCGGACGGCAAGATCCTCTTCGCCCCGGACCATGACATCCCCGCGGATCCGGCCGTGATGCTGCGGATCGTGCGGATGGCGCGGGACCGGGGGCTGGAGATCCACCCGCTCGGGCTGCGGGCCCTGATCCGCAATGCCCGCTACGCCGCGCGCCTGCGCGGGGGGGCTGAGGCGAACGCGCTCTTCCTCAACATCCTCACGGGCAAGCATAGCGGCCGCTGGCTGCGCGCGCTGAACGAGGCGGGCGTCCTGTCCCGGCTGATCCCGGAATGGGCGCGGATCGTCGGGCTGATGCAGTTCGACACCTACCATGTCTTCACGGTCGAGGAGCACACGATCGAGGCGGTGGGTGTCATGAACGCGCTGGAGCGCGGGGAGCTGGACACGGTCGCGCCCGTCGCCTCCGAGCTGGTGGGGCAGTTGCAGTCCCGCCGGGCGCTCTATGCCGCCCTTCTGCTGCACGACATCGCCAAGGGGCGCGGCGGCGACCACTCGGAGCTGGGGGCCGGCATCGCGCAGGAGCTCTGCCCGCGGCTGGGGCTCTCCCCGGAGGAGACGGAGACGGTCTCCTGGCTCGTGCTGAACCACCTGCTGGTGAGCCAGACGGCCTTCAAGCGGGACATCGACGATCCCAAGACCATCCTCGACATGGCGGAGGTGGTGCAGTCGCCGGAGCGGCTGCGCCTGCTGCTGGTGCTGACGGTCTGCGACATGCGCGCGGTGGGGCCGAAGGTGTGGAATGGGTGGAAGGCCACCCTGCTGCGGGAAATCTACTGGCGGGTCGCCGAGGTGCTGGCCGGCGGGCTCTCCGTGCCCGAGCGCGACGTTCGCGTGGCCCGCGCGCGGGAGGCAGCGGCGGGCGCCCTGGCCGGGCGGCCGCAGGCGGAGATCGACCACTTCCTCTCGCTCGGCTACCCCGGCTACTGGCTTTCCTTCGATCCCGACACCCATGCCCGCCACGCCGCCATGATCCGCGAGGCAGAGTGCATCCAGGCGCCGCTGACCGTGCGGACGGAGGTGCTGGAGGACCGGGCGGTGACGGAGGTGACGGTCTATACCGCCGACCATCCCGGGCTGTTCAGCCAGATCGCGGGGGCGCTGGCCATCGCGGGTGCCAGCATCGTGGACGCGCGCATCCACACCATGACCAACGGCATGGCGCTGGACACCTTCTGGGTGCAGGACGCGGCCGGCGGGGCGCTGGATGCGCCGCACCGGCTGGCCCGCCTCTCCGTCGTGATCGAGCAGACGCTGCACGGGCGCCTCCGGATCAGCGAGGAGATCCGCAAGGTGAAGCGCGAGCCCGCGCGGCTGCGCGCCGTGACGGTGCCGCCGCGCGTGGTGATCGACAACCACGCCAGCAACACCCACACCGTGATCGAGGTGAACGGGCGCGACCGGCCGGGCCTGCTGCACGATGTGACGGCCGCCATCTCCGGCCAGGGCGTGCAGATCGCCTCCGCCCATGTCACCACCTACGGCGTGCGGGCGGTGGACGTGTTCTACGTGAAGGACCTCTTCGGGCTGAAGGTGGAGAACGAGCGCAAGCTGGACGGGCTGCGCGGGGCCGTCCTGGCCGCGCTCGGGACGGCGCCGGCCCAGGCAGCCTGATCGGGGCAGCCTAATCGGGGCGGCCTGTCCCGGAATGCTTCCTTGGCGCCCCTTGGACAACCCCTCCCGGTACGGGGCGTTCCACTTCCGGATATACGGAGGACCGCACCATGGCCGATGACGGAAAGGGCAAGGGCCCTGTGGGGCGCGAGAGCGAAGTGCCGGGGATGCTGGAGAACTGGGGGCTGCAGACGAAGAATGCGCGCCCGGCCAGCGTCGGGCAGCACGACCCTCTGCGCGACCGGAACGGGGATGACTCCGCGCCGGGTATCAAGCCGGAGGCCGGATACAAGCCTGGCCCGGGGACCAACGAGGGCAATGCGGGCCCGGGCAAGTCCGAGCCGGATTCCGGCACCTCCAGCGTCATCACCCCCGGGGTGAAGGAGGCGACGGACATCAAGCCCGGCGCCGAGCGCGACGCACCGCCGCTCACGGGCCTTGTGGACTGATCTTGCCGCGCCCGGCTACCGCGTGAGCCAGAGGTAGCCGAGCGTGCAGGCGGCCGTGGCCGCAGCGAGGAAGAGCAGCCCGGTGGCGAGGCCGGCGGTGGCGACCACCGGGCCCGACGCGGCCTGAAGGATGGCGGCGCCGGCGAAGAAGGAAAGGTTTACGCCGGAGAGGGCCTTTCCCGCCTGTTCCGCGGGGACCGCAGCCCGGGTGGCGGCGAAGGCCAGGGGCTGAGACGAGATCAGCAGGAAGAAGCCGAGCAGCGTCGCGGCGTCCCAGGCCGGCGGCAGCGTGCCGAAGGGGCCTCCCGGTCCACCCAGGGCGGTGAGGCACAGGAAGGTGGCGGCGCCGAGATGGCCGGCCGCCAACAGGGCGCGGCGGTTGCCGATGCGCCGGTCCGCGATGCCCCATAGCGCCGGGCCGAGGACGAGGGCACAGGTGGCGAGAAGCAGGATGTTGCCGGCCTCCACGCGGGGCAGCCCCTTCACCTCCATCAGCCAGGGGCCACCCCAGAGGCCGCGCACGCCGATGACGATGGCGAAGGATGCGAAGCCCAGCACGACCACGCCGCGCAGCGCGGGTGAGGCGGCAAGGCGGAGCACGTCCCGGGCATCCGCGCCGAGGCCCGCGGTGGAGCCCGGTGGCGGGTCCTTCCGCACGAGGAGGGCGACGAGGGCGACGGCGATGAGGGCCAGGACCGCGCAGGCCAGGTAGCCGGCCCGCCAGTCCGCCGCTTCCACCAGCAGCGCGAGAGGGCTGGCGCTGAGGAGCATCCCGCAATTGCCCAGCGCCTGGATCAGGCCGGACCAGAGGCCGAAGCGCGCGGGGCTGAGGCGTTTCGCGGCGTAGGTGATGGGGCACATGAGCATGCCCGCGCAGCCCAGGCCGAGCACGATCTGCGCGAGGAGGAAGCCCGCCGCGCCCCCTGCAAGGGCTGCAAGCACGGCGCCGATGCCGGTGATGGCGAGGAGTCCGAGGGCGGTGCGGCGCACGCCGAAGCGGTCCAGCGCGACGCCGATCGGGATCTGGGCCGCGGCGAAGGCGAGGTTGTAGGCACCGGTGAGCGAGGCGAGGCCGCCGGCGGTGACGCCGAGGTCCCCGCCGAGCCGGTCCGCCGCGATGGCGGGCAGGGTGCGGACCGCGTTGGAGAGGACATGGCCCAGCGTGAGGGCAATGAGGGGGGCGGCGAAGGCCACGGAGGCCTCGCGCGCGTCTTCGTTCATAATGAGCTGCTTCCTCCGCGCCCCACCCCTGCATGGGGGCGGGGTCGCCGTGCTGCCGGGCGCGGGCGGGTCCCGCCGCTGCCCTGGTCCCGGGTCTCTAGTTCCGGAAGATCTTGCCGGGGTTCAGGATGCCCTTGGGGTCGAGGGCAATCTTCACGCTGCGCATGACGGCCAGCGCCTCCATCCCGTGCTCCTGCTCCAGGAACTCGGCCTTGCCCATGCCAACGCCGTGCTCGCCGGAGCAGGTGCCGCCGAGGGAGAGGCCGCGGGCGACGATCTGGCGGTCCAGCGCCCAGGCGCGCTCCAGCGCCGTGGGGTCGTCCTGGTCCACGAGGATGACGGTGTGGAAGTTGCCGTCACCGACATGGCCGACCATGGGGGCGGAGAGGCCGGAGGAGACGATGTCCTGCTTCGCGCCGAGGATGGCTTCCGCCAGGCGGGAGATCGGCACGCAGACATCGGTGGTGACGCCGCGGGAGTTCGGCTGGCTGGCGATGGCCGCGTAATAGGCGTTGTGGCGGGCGGTCCAGAGCTTGTTGCGCGTCTCCTGGTCCGCCGCCCAGGCGAAGCCGAGGCCGCCCATGTCGGTGACGATGCCCTCCACCGCCTCCGCCTGCTCCTTCACGCCGGCCTCGGTGCCGTGGAACTCGAGGAAGAGGGTGGGCAGGATCTGGAGGTTGTCGAGCTTGGAGTAGCTGATGCAGGCGGCGACCTGCACCTCGTCCAGCAGCTCGATCCGGGCGACGGGGATGCCGAGCTGCATCACCTGGATCACCGATTCCACGCAGCCCTTCATGTCCGGGAACTGCACGACGGCGGCGGAGGTGGCCTCGGGGATGCCGTGCAGGCGCAGGCGGATCTTGGTGACGACGCCGAGCGTGCCCTCGCTGCCGATGATCAGGCGCGTGAGGTCGTAGCCGTTGGAGGCCTTGCGGGTGCGGCTGCCCGTGTTGATGACGCGGCCATCGGCCATCACGACCTCAAGCCCCATCACGTTCTCACGGATGGTGCCGTAGCGGACGGCGTTGGTGCCGCTGGCGCGCGTGGCGCACATGCCGCCGATGGTGCAGTGGCTGCCGGGATCGACGGGGAAGAAGAGGCCCTGGTCACGCAGGTGGTCGTTGAGCTGGTGGCGGGTGACGCCCGGCTCGATGAGGCAGTCCATGTCCTCCTGGCTGACATCCAGGATGGCGTTCATGCGGGAGAGGTCGAGGCTGATGCCGCCGCGGACGGGGGTGACATGGCCTTCCAGAGAAGTGCCGGCGCCGAAGGGCACCACGGGGACGCCGTGCCGGTTGCAGAGGGCGAGGGTCTTGGAGACCTCCTCCGTCGTCTCGGCGAAGGCGACGGCATCCGGCTGGACGGGGGTGGTGGTGTCCTCGCCGCGGGCGTGCTGGTCGCGGATGGAGGCGTTAGTGGTCACGCGGTCGCCCATGAACTCGCGCAGGGCGGCGATGACGTGGTCGACGGGGCGGGTTTCGGCGGTCATGGGCTTCTTCCGGTTCAGTCGCGCGGCGGCGCGCTCTAAATATCACGCCGCAGCGGGCAGGTGAGGCAGTGGGGGCCGCCGCCGCCGGCGGTGAAGAGGGAGAGGGCGGGGTCCAGGACCTCCAGTCCTTCCGCGCGGAGGGCGGCGTTCAGGTCCGTGCTCTCCCGGGCGGATACCACGCGGCCGTTGCCGAGGGCGAGGATGTTGCAGCCGAGGTTCATGGCGGCGCGGTAGGGAACGTCGATCCAGCGGATGCCCTTGGCCCGAAGCCAGTCCAGGAAGGCGGGGTCCAGCGCGTCCTCGCAGGCAACGGCGAGGTTGTCGGCGGCCATGCCGAAGAGGACGTCGAGGTGCAGGAAATGCTCGTCGAAGGGCTCGACGCGGACCTCCCAGCCCTCCTCACGGAGCCAGCCGGCGAGCTGCTCGGCGCCCGTCTCGTCCGTGCGGCCGCCCGATGCGCCGATGGCCGCGAGGCCGGGGCGGATGACGTGGATGTCGCCGCCCTCCAGCGTGCCGGTGCTGGACTTCCGCCAGAAGCGGCTCTCATGGGCCTCGTGCCAGTCGGTGAGCGGCGCGTACTCCCCGCGGCGCTGGGGGCGCTCGAGCTGGCAGAGGACGGGGCCGTTATGCGTCACCACCACGCTGTCGCGCGTATAGGCCATGTAGGGCAGGTGGGGTTCGGGCGCGATCAGGTGGACCCGCGCGCCGCCCTGCTCGATGGCATGGACGAGTTCCGCGTGCTGCGCCTTCAGGTGGTGCGTGGCCGGGGCCTGGCGGCCCTCCGCGAGGGTGCGGCGGACGATGCTGTTCGTGGGGATCCAGCGGTAGTGGTCCGGTGGGCAGAGGAGGACCTCGCGCAGCGGCGCCGTCTCGGAGGAGACGCGCCAGGCGGGGCCGGGGGCGCTTTCGGGCATGGAGGGGAGGTTACGGGGCGCTGGCGGGATTGCCCACCCCGGTCGGCGGCCCCGGGGCGAACTCAGCCCTGGCTTGGCAGTTCCAGCACGGCGAGGGAGAGGCCGAGAAGCTCGCCCGTTTCGTCCCGCGCGGGAGCGGTGTGGCAGAGCGCGGCTCCGCGCCCGGCGGGCAGGAACCAGATCCGCGGCGGGATGGGCTCCCCGCGCCGGGCACGCTCCAGGTCGGAATGGACCTGGGCCATGGCATTCGGGTCGATCTCGCCGAGGCTGCGGCCGGACAGCGCCCGGGCGTCCATGCCCATCAGCGCGCTGAAATGGCGGTTGGCCGCGCCGATCCGCAGCGCACGATCCACGAAGAACAGCGCGACGGGGGCGGAGGAGTAGATGGCTTCCATCTTCGCCAGGCGCTGCTCGCCGGAGGGGTAGCGGCTGGTGGGCTCGAAGGCCATGGCGCCGCGGGCGTGCAGCATGGCCGGCACTTCCGTGGCCGGGACGGGGCGGCCGAAGAGCCAGCCCTGCGCGTATTCGCAGTCCAGCCGGGCCAGGGCTTCCGCCTGCGCTTCCGTCTCCACCCCTTCCGCCACCACGGGGGCACCGAGGCTGCGGCCGAGTCCGATCACGGCGCCGACGATCTGCCGGCTCTCCTCGGAGTCGGCCATGGTTCGGACGAAGCTGCCGTCGAGCTTGATCTCGTCGAAGGG
Organism: Roseomonas indoligenes; assembly: GCF_017813365.1. Lineage (GTDB taxonomy): Bacteria > Pseudomonadota > Alphaproteobacteria > Acetobacterales > Acetobacteraceae > Roseomonas > Roseomonas indoligenes. The sequence continues at coordinate 359,526 of NZ_JAGIZA010000005.1, read as the reverse complement.
CAGGGCGCGCAGGCGGGTGAGACTGGAATGGCCGGTGCCGAAATCGTCCAGCGCGATCTGCACGCCCTTACCGCGCAGCAGGTCGGCCGCGAAGCGCGCGCCCTCGATGTCGCCGATCACGGCCGTTTCCGTGATCTCGATCTTCGTGCGCTCGAGCGGGAAGCCTGTGGCCTGTACCGATTCCTCGAAGAGGGCCGGCATTGCCCTGTCCTGGAAGTGCAGTGGCGAGATGTTGAAGGCGAGCCGGAAGTCGCCGTTCCAGTCCAGGGCCCCGAGGCAGGCTGAGCGGATGATGTGCCGGGCCAGGCTGGCGGCCAGGCCGTGCCGCTCCGCCACGGGCACGAAGCGGGCGGGGGGCACGGGGCCGAAGCTCTCATCGGTCCAGCGGGCGAGGACCTCGAAGCAGGCGATGGCCCCGGTCTTGAGGTGAACGATAGGCTGGAAGGCCGGGCGAATGGCGCCACTGCGCAGCGCTGCCTCGATGGCCGTGGCTATCGCCTCTTCATCCTCGGTCGTGATGGCGTGTGCTCCCTTCCTCTGCTGCCCCGCAGCCGGCCTTGTGGCTAGCGCGGGCTACACCCCGTGGTTGCGGGCTCGCATAGGTTATAAACTTTGGAACGGATTCGGCACGAACTCGATGCATTGCGCCGGATGGGGCGAAGGGGAAGGATGCCCGCCGGCGGCGCCGTTTTCGGCGCATGATCAGAGGGGGGATGCGCGTGGCAAATGCGCTGAAGGAGGCCTGGAAGGCCGGGCGGCAAACAGTGAACGGGTGGCTTGCCATCCCGTCCGCCTTCTCGGCCGAGGTGATGTCGGGCCTCGGCTTCGACAGCCTGACGGTGGACCTGCAGCACGGGGTGCAGGACTACATGTCGGCGGTGGAGTGCTTCCAGGGCATGCAGCGGCACGGGCCGGTGCCGATGGCCCGCCTGCCCTGGAACGAGCCGGGGATCGCCGGCAAGCTGCTGGACGCGGGAGCGCAGGGGCTGATCTGCCCCATGGTGAATACCAGGGAGCAGGCCGAGGCCTTCGTCTCCTCCTGCCGCTACCCGCCGGCGGGCACGCGCTCCAACGGCCCTGTGCGGGCGGGGATCTATGGCGAGGTCGGGCGGTACTTCTACACGGCGAACGAGGATGTCCTCTGCCTGCCGATGATCGAGACGCGCGAGGCGGTGGCGAACCTGGAAGCCATCCTCGACGTCCCGGGCGTGGACGGGATCTATATCGGCCCGACCGACCTGGCGATCTCCCACGGCTACCTGCCGCCGGTGATGGAGCGGGAGGACAAGGAGATGCTGGATCTCTACGAGAAGCTGATCCGCGCCTGCCGGGACCGGGGAAAGTTCATCGGGCTGCATGCCATCACCGGCGCCTATGTGAAGCGCATGCACGCCATGGGCTTCGACTACGCGACGATGGGCAGTGACGTGAACGCGATTGTCTCCGGCGCTCGGGCCCAGATGGCGGCGCTGAAGGGGTAGTTGCGGGGACCCTCGCTGTTGGTCTGTCCCGGGGAGAGGAAGGAACTCTTCCTCTCCCTGGACCGCTCACGATCATCGTTTTCTTTGAATCGGGATGGTCCCGCTCCGCCACGCTCAGGCCAGCTGGTTGAGTTGCTGCGTCAGGCGCAGCTCCTCGTGATCGGTTTCGGAAACGAGGCCGACCAGGAGTTCTTCCGGGATCGGCTTCGCGCCGTGGTGGTCCAGCAGGGCTTGGCGTCCGGCGCGAATGGCGGCGAGGCGGATCTGGAGGCGGGCCTGCAGCTCGGCCTGCGGGCCGCCGGCGGCCACGCCGCTGAAGACGCGGTCGATGTCCCGGAACTCGCCCACGAGGTCGCGCGCGATGGCGCCGTCGAGCGGGCTGTCGAGGCGGCCCTGAACTTCCGCCAGGGCGGCATGCGCCATCAGGCGCCGGGCGGCGGCCTCCTGCGCGCCCATGCCCCTTTTGCCGGGCTCCATCACGCCGAGGCGGAGGATGAGCCATTCGAGCGTGGTGCCCTGGACCACGAGGGTCGCGAGGATGGCGACGAAGGCGAGGAAGATGAGGAGGTCGCGGTGCGGCACCGCCAGGGGAAGGGCGAGCGCGGTTGCGAGGGAGACGACGCCGCGCATCCCCGCCCAGCCGATGATGGCGGCGTGGCGGGGCCGGGGCAGGGCATGGTCGTGCGAGAGGGAGGGGAAGATCCGCGGCAGGTAGGCGAAGGGCATCACCCAGGCCAGGCGCGAGACGACGAGGGTGAGGGAGATGGCGAGGGAGGCGAGGATCACCGTGCCCGCGGCTTCCGCCGCCAGCCGTTCGAGGATCCCGTTGAGCTGCAGGCCGACGAGGATGAAGACGAGGCTGGTAAGGGTGAATTCCACGAAGCTCCAGGTCGCCAGGGCCTCCACGCGGGTCTGGGGCGCGAGGAGGGCGCGCTGGCGGCCTGAGACGATGATGCCGGTGGTGACGACGGCGATGACGCCGGAGACGTGCAGGGCCTCGGCCGCCATGAAGGCCGCGTAGGCGATGAGGAAGGTGACCGCGACCTCCAGGGCCGTGTCCTCCAGCAGCGGCAGGAGGCGTGAGGCGGCCCAGGCGACGGCCCAGCCGATCGCGAGCCCGCCAAGGGCGACGCCGAGGAAGGTGAGGGCGGCGATGGCGGGGCTGACGCTGGCCGTGGCCAGAGCCCCGACGGCGAGGCGGAAGAGGACGAGGGCGGAGGCGTCGTTCACGAGGCTCTCGCCCTCCAGCACCGTGACGATGCGGCGGGGCAGGTGCAGGCGCTGAAGGATGGCGGAGGCGGCGACCGCGTCGGGCGGCGCGACGACGGCGCTGAAGGCGATGGCGGCCGCCCAGGGCAGGTCCGGCAGGAGGAGCTTGGCCACGAGGGCCACGCAGGCGGCGGTGAAGAGCACGGCGCCCACCGCGAGCAGCAGGATCGGGCGGATGGAGGCACGGAACTCCTCCCAGTCGGTGCGCCATGCGCTGGCCTGGAGGAGCGGGGGCAGGAAGGCGGCGAGGGCGAGGTGGGGATCGAGTTCCACCCGTGGGATGCCGGGGATGAAGGCCAGGGCCATGCCGCCGATGATCAGCACCACGGCGTAGGGCAGGCGCGTGCGCCGGGCCAGGACGGCCAGGGCGACGCAGGCCCCGAGCAGGGCGAGGATGACCTCGAGCAGATTCATGGGGGAATTCTGGGGCCGCTTGGCGAAGGGGTATAGGACGATGCTGCGGTGGCGGCGCGCATCAGCCATGAAAAAGGCCGCCCCGGTTGCCCGGGGCGGCCTTTCCCGTTCCGCGGCCAGGGCCGCGGGGGGACTACTCGGCCAGGGCCTTGTCCTTGCCGGCGCGGAGGCCCGGCAGGAGCATGGCGGCCAGCACGATCGCGCCGAGAGCCAGAAGCGTCGCGCTGATCGGGCGCTCCACGAAGACGATAGGATCGCCGCGGGAGAGCAGCATGGCGCGGCGCAGGTGCTCCTCCATCATCGGGCCGAGCACGAAGCCGATGAGGAGAGGGGCAGCCTCCATCCGGAGCTTGGAGAAGATGTAGCCGAGGATGCCGAAGAACAGGGTCTGGTAGACGTCGAAGACCGAGTTGTTCAGCGAGTACACGCCGATGGCGCAGAACACGAGGATCGAAGGGTAGAGGTACTTGTAGGGCACCTGCAGCAGCTTCACCCACATGCCGATGAGCGGCAGGTTGATGACGAGCAGCATCAGGTTGCCGATCCACATGGAGCAGATCAGGCCCCAGAACAGGTCCGGCTGGGCCTCCACCATGCGGGGGCCGGGCTGGATGCCCTGGATGATCAGCGCGCCGACCATCAGCGCCATCACGGCGTTGGCCGGGATGCCGAGGGTGAGCAGCGGGATGAAGGAGGTCTGGGCGGCCGCGTTGTTGGCCGATTCCGGACCCGCCACGCCCTCGATGGCGCCGTTGCCGAACTCATGGCGGTACTTCGAGAGCTTGCGCTCCATCATGTACGAGCCGAAGGCCGCGAGCGAGGCGCCGCCGCCGGGCAGGATGCCCAGCACGGAGCCGACCACCGTGCCGCGCAGCACGGAGGGGATGGAGCGGCGGAACTCGGCGCCCGTGAGCATCAGGCTGCCGACCTTCCCGGACATGACCGAGCGCGCCTCGGGGCGCTCGAGGTTCAGGATGATCTCGCCGATACCGAAGATGCCCATGGCGATGGAGACGAAGCCCAGGCCGTCGGACAGTTCGGGAACGCCGAAAGTGAAGCGCTGCTGGCCGGTCTGCACGTCCGTGCCGACGAGGCCGAGGGCGACGCCGAGCACCACCATGGCGATGGACTTCAGGATCGAGCCCTGGGCCAGCACCGCGGAGATGATCAGGCCGAGCAGCATGAGCGAGAAGTAGTCCGCCGGGCCGAAGGACAGCGCCACCTGGGTCAGCGCCGGGCCGGAGGCCGCGACGAGGACGGTGGCGACGGAGCCGGCGAAGAAGGAGCCGACGGCGGCGATGGTCAGCGCCGCGCCCGCGCGCCCGTTGCGGGCCATCTTGTAGCCTTCGAGCGTGGTCACCACGGAGGAGACCTCACCCGGCAGGTTCAGCAGGATGGCGGTGGTGGAGCCGCCGTACTGCGCGCCGTAGTAGATGCCGGCGAGCATGATGATGGCGGTGGTTGCGGGCTGGCCGAAGGTGATCGGCAGCAGCAGCGAGATGGTGGCGACCGGCCCGATGCCGGGCAGCACGCCGATCGCGGTTCCGATCAGCGCGCCGAGCAGCGCGAAGAGCAGGTTGTCCAGCGTCAGAGCGACGCCGAACCCGTGCGCCAGATTGGCGAGTAGTAGTTCCATGGGTTTGTTCTGGCCCTTCCTGTCTTGGCGCTTAACCGAAGATGGTCGGCCACAGCGGAACCCGGATATCGAGTTCCTTGATGAAGACGAACCAGCAGAGGACGCAGAGGAAAACCGTCATCCCCGCGATGCTGATGGGGTTGTGCTCGCGGTCCGCCAGGGCGGAGAGGATGCAGAGGAAGACGATCGCGAGGATCAGCCCCAGCGGCTCCAGCGCGAGGCCGAAGACGGCGAAGGAGGCGAGCGTGAGGCCCAGCGGGCGCCAGGCCGGCGAGATGGCCAGCACGAGCAGCGCCACGAGGCAGGCGCCGCCGACCTGGATGTAGTTGTTGTTGTAGCCCGCGGCTTCCATCACCCGCCAGATCACCACGCCGACGATCACGCTCGCGGCCAGGGTGGTGAGGTCAAGCTTCGTCCAGCGCTCCAGCGGGTCGGGCCCGCCCGTGAGGCCGACCAGGAACACGATGGCTCCGAGCCCGAACTGGATCCAGAAGACGAGCATCGGCATGTAGCCGGGGCCCATGCGGCGGGCGGTGCCGAGCGTGTGCTGCTCAAGCCCCAGCCCGAGGAAGCCGCCGTTGATGTAGAGACCCAAGACCGCGAGGAAGACGAGAAGTCCCCCTGCCCATAGGTCCTTGGCGCTGATCTTCATGAACACTCCACCCCTAAGTCCCTCGCAGATACCGTCCAGCGGGAGGAGCGTCGGGGATGATGAGTGGGCACGCTGCCGCCCGCGGAAGCCCGAGAGGGCTCCGCGGCCGGCATCTTCCGTGCCTTATCCATGCTTCCTGACGCTCCCCCCGAAAGAGAGAGGTGCCGCAACCTATTTGGCTGCGGGCGATGTCACAAGCACCGGATTGAGGCCCTTCTTGTCATGGATGCTTCTTCACCTACGATGCAGCGCAACATCGTTGCGAGATTTCATGTCATGACAGCCGCGCAGGTCACGGGAATCAATGAGCCGGGGCGCCGGATCGCGGAGGAGGCGGCGGCGCTGATGCCCGCGCTCTCGGCGATCCGGCGTGACATTCATGCACACCCCGAACTTGCCTTCGAGGAGGTGCGGACCGCGGGAATCGTCGCGGCCGAGCTGGCGAGGATGGGTATTCCGCACCGGACCGGGCTGGGGAAGACGGGCGTGGTCGGGATCATCGAGGGTGGGCGGCCTGGGCCGACCCTCGCGATCCGGGCGGACATGGACGCGCTGCCGATCCACGAGGAAACGGGGCTGCCCTTCGCCAGCACCGCCGACGGGAAGATGCATGCCTGCGGGCACGACATCCACACCGCCACCCTGCTGGGGGTGGCGGAGGTGCTGCGCGGCATGGCGCCGATGCTGGCAGGGCGGGTGGCGCTGGTGTTCCAGCCGGCCGAGGAGGTGCTGGGCGGCGCCGCGGCCATGATCGCGGACGGGGCGGCGGAGGGGATCGACCTGGCGCTGGGCTTCCACAACGCGCCGGACATGCCGGTGGGGGAGACGGGGTTCACCCGCGGCGCCTGCCTTGCCGCCTCCGACCGGTTCGACCTGGTGGTGCGCGGGAAGTCCGGCCATGCGGCGCATCCGGAATCGGCGGTGGACCCGATCGTGGCGGCCGCCCATTTCGTCGCCCAGGTGCAGACGGTGGTGAGCCGCGAGGTGGACCCGCTGCGCCCGGTGGTGGTGACGATCGGCATGTTCCAGGGCGGCGCGACCTACAACATCATCCCCGAGCGGGTGCACCTGAAGGGCACGGTGCGGACGCTGGACGAGGGGACGCGGGACATCGCCGAGGCGGCGATCCGGCGGCTCTGCGCCGGGCTGGAAACCGGGTTCCGGGTCGAGTGCGCCCTGGACTACCGCCGGCTGGTGCCGCCCCTGGTGAACCACGATTCCGTGCTGGACCGGATGCTGGCCGCCGTGACCGCCCAGATGGGCCAAGCCCCCGCAGCCGGCGTGCCGAGCATGGGGAGCGAGGATTTCGCGGAATTCGCGAAGCTCGTGCCCGCGGCCCATCTGCGGATCGGCTCCGGCGCGCCAGGGCGGGCGGACAAGCTGCACAATGCGGGCTATCAGCCGGATGAGGGCTGCATCGCCGTGGGCGTGCAGGCCCTCTCGCGCGCGGCGCTGGAGATCCTGGCATGAAGGTTTGCGTTTTCGGGGCGGGTGCCATCGGTGGGCACCTGGCGGGGCGGCTGGCGCGGGGCGGCGCGGAGGTGAGCGTGGTGGCGCGGGGTGCCGCCCTTGCCGCCATCCGCGAGAAGGGGCTGACGGTCCAGGCGCCGGACGCGACCTTCACGGTCCGGCCCGCGGCGAGCGACGATCCTGCGGCGCTGGGCCCGCAGGACGCGGTGGTGGTGACGGTCAAGGGGCACCAGCTGGCGGGCGTGGCGGCGGGGATCGCGCCGCTGCTGGGGCCGGAGACGGCCGTTGCCTTCGTGATGAACGGCATCCCCTGGTGGTACTTCGACCGGCATGGCGGCGAGCTGGACGGGCGGGCCCTGCCGGCGCTGGATCCGGATGGCGCGGTGCGCGCAGCCGTGGGCGTGGGGCGGACAATTGGCGGGGTGGTCTATTCCGCCTGCACGGTGACGGAGCCCGGGACGGTCCATGTGGAGAACGCGGGCGGGAAGGTGATCCTGGGCGAGCTGGACGGAAGCATCAGCGCGGGGGTGCAGGCGCTCTCCGCGGCGCTCTCGGCCGGGGGGCTGTCGAGCCCCGTGGTGCCGGACATCCGGCGGGAGGTGTGGCTGAAACTGGTCTCCAACATCTCCTTCGGGCCGCTCTGCCTCCTCTCCCGCCAGGGGATCGGGCCGACGCTGGCGGAGCCGGCGCTGCGGGCCGCCGCTGTGCGGGCGCTGGAGGAGGCGGGGTCGATCGCGCGCGGGCTGGGCATCCCGCTGGAGTTCGACGTGGATGCGCGGGTGAAGGGTTCAGAGAAGGTCGCGCACAAGCCCTCGATCCTCCAGGACATGGAGGCGGGGAAGGCCGTGGAGATGGAGGCGATGCTGGTGCAGCCCCTGGCGCTCGCGCGCATGGCGGGGGTGGAGACGCCGACGCTGGACCTGCTGGTGGGGCTTGCGCGGAAGGCGGCGGAGGCCTCGGGGCAGTACGTGCCGGCCGCCTGAGCGCCGGGCATGAAAAAGGCCGGACGGGGGAACCCGTCCGGCCTTTTCTCCGGGCTCTGCTCCCCGGCTTACCAGCCGTAATACGGCCGGTATGCCACGCGGGGGGGGTAGTAGTAGGCCGGCGGCGGCGGCGCGTAATAAGCCGGCGGGGGCGGCGCGTAGTAGACCGGCGGCGGCGCGTAATAGGCGCGCGGCGCGTAGTAGGCGGGCGGGGCCAGCGTGGCGCCCGCGATGGCACCGAGCGCGAGGCCGCCGACGATGGCGCCGGCAACGGCGCCGCCGCCGCCACGATGGCGGTGCCAGCCCTGGGCCTCGGCGGGGGCCGCGGAGGCGGCCGTCAGCGCGGCGACCGCGACGCCGGCAAGGGCGAGAGTGCGAAACCTGGTCATCTGATCGGCCCTCCGGGGCTTCCTTGATGGTGCGATCCTGGCGGCGAAGTGGCGCGGGATTATGGCAGAGGCGGGGTGACTTCGTGGTCCCCCGTGACGGCCAGTTTCAATTCGCCCGCGGCGTCTCGTCGTAACGCCCATATGGGGTGCCGGCTGCGGGAAGGGGAGGGGGAGGCGGAAGGGCGGTCTGGCCGAGGACCCATCCCTCCCAGCGGCGGACCCAGGGGTCGTCCGGGATGAAATCCGGGCGGGCGCCGTCCAGCACGGCGACGACGCAGAGAAGGCCGAGGAGGCTGTCGAAGCGGTCCTCCCCGGCGGCATCCCGGCCGAAGCCGGTCGCAATGGCGGCGTCCAGGCCAGGGGTGGGGCGGACTGCCAGGCGCTCCATCGCGGCGCGCAGGTCCGGGGCGGCGGCGAGACGGGCGGGCTGGGCTCGCTTGCTGCCGGGCAGGCGGATCCCGAGCTGGCGCATGGCCTCGGCGGGATAAGTCTCGGCAAGGACCGCGGTGCCGGGGGCGAGAAGGGCGTGCAGCCCGCCCTCGAAGGGCCAAAGCCGGTAGGGGGCACCCGCCAGAAGGGCGGGGGAGAGCCAGTCCCGCCAGGCGGCGATCGCGGCCTTGCCGGTCTGGTTGGCCCCGAGGGTCCAGAAGAGCGGCGCGCCGGCTGGACGCTCGGCGGTGGCGCGGTCGCAGAGGCGGGAGAGGTCGGCGGGGCTCATGAAGCCGAGGGCGGCGGCATGGGCGGCGCGGGTCATGCCGCGCAGGCCGTGGCGGGGGTAGAAGGGGCGATCGGGGCCGACGGTCTCCAGCGTGTCGCTCACCTCCAGGAAGCCGGGGGGCAGGGCGCGGAGGAAGGCGGGAAAGCCGGGCTCCGGCCGCGCGGCGGCCCAGGCGCGGGGCAGGCCGAGGGGCAGGTCCAGGCCCAGGACGAGGGGCGGGCCCTCCGCCACCAGGGCGGCGGTGCGGGCGGCCGGGTCGCCGACCGGGGCCGGCGCCTCGGCCAGCCAGGCGCCGGTCCGCTTCCGGGCGATGGTGATCCAGCGCTTGGCCGGGTGGGCGGACCAGTCGGCGTGGGCCGCCGTGAGGTCGCGGATCAGGAGCCCTTCAGGGGCTGCTGGGCGCGGTCCAGCAGGCGGCGGAAGAGGTTGGGCTTCTTCGCGGGCTCCGTGGCCGCGCTGCGGGCTGCGGCGGCCCCGGCGGCGGCGCGGCGCTCCTCCTCCCGCTCCTTCTCCTTCGCGGCGAGCCATTTATCGAGGGACATGCCGGCCTTGGCGGCGCGGCGGCTCTCATAGGCGCGTTGGGCGTCGGTCATGCGCGGCGGCGGGTTGGCCATGCGGAGGTCTCGCGGAAAAAGGGCGGCAGATCGGCTGCCCGTGAATGGCGCGGCGGCGGGCGGGCATCAAGCCCCTTCCACAGCGGCGCCGGGGGTGGGAAGAGGCCGGGCATGGAAGCACGGGTGAAGGCGGGGCTCTGGGCCTCGATGGCGCTGCGGATGGGGGACGCCGCAGGGCGACCCGGCGCGGTGCTGCGGAAGGGGGATCCGGACAGCGGCGGCATCCTGGTGGTGCTGCGCGGGCGGGAGGGGCTGGTGGCCCTGGCCCAGACGCGGGACGGCCAGGGGCGGCCGGCCTGGGTGCGGGGCACCGGGGCGGCGCCGGTGGATGACGCGACGGTGGATGCCTATGTGGCCCGGCAGGTGAAGCGGGATCCGGACCTCTGGGTGCTGGAATTCGAGACGCCGGACCTGCTGCCGCCCTTCGAGGCGGTGATCCTTTAGCCAAATCATGGCATGGGCCTTGCGTTTCTGCCGCTGAGTGCCGCACGGGCCAGTGCCCGGCGCGGGCCCTGAGTAGCAGGACGATTCCATGACCCTTACGCGCCGATCCGCCCTTGGCCTTTCCCTTGGGATCGGGGGCGCCATGGTGGGGGCGGTGGCGGCGCCCCGCCTCTCGCAGGCGCAGGGGGCGCGCGTGCTGCGCTTCGTGCCGCAGGCCGACCTGACGAATTTCGATCCGGTGCTGACGACGCAGCAGGTGGTGCGGAATGCCAGCCTGCTGGTCTGGGACCAGCTCTACGGTATCGACAGCCGGTTCGAGCCGCAGCCGCAGATGGCGGAGGGGCACGAGGTTTCCGCCGATGGGCTCACCTGGACCTTCCGGCTGCGGCAGGGGCTGAAGTTCCATGACGGGGAGCCGGTTCTGGCGAAGGACGCGGTCGCCTCCATCCGGCGCTGGATGCCGCGCGACGTGATGGGGATGCGTCTGCGCGCGGTGCTGGACGAGATCGCGGTGGTGGACGACCGGAGCTTCCGCATCCGGTTGGGGCAGCCCTTCCCGAAGCTGCTCTTCGCCTTCGCCAAGAGCACGACGCTGCTGCTCTGCATCATGCCCGAGCGGATCGCGAGCACCGACGCCTTCAAGGCCATCACGGAATATGTCGGATCCGGGCCGATGCTGTTCAAGCGCGACGAGTGGGTGGCGGGCGCGAAGGCCGTCTTCCAGCGCTTCGACGGCTACGCGCCGCGGGAGGGGACGAGCGACTGGCTGGCCGGCGGCAAGCGTGTGAACTTCGACCGGGTCGAGTGGATCACCATGCCGGATGCCGGCACGGCCGCCGCCGCGCTGCAGGCCGGCGAGGTCGACTGGTGGGAGCAGGCGGTGAACGACCTGAGCCCCGTGCTGAAGCGCAACCGGCAGGTGAAGGTGGACGTGGCGGACCCGCTTGGGAATGTCGGGCTGCTGAAGGTGAACCACCTGCACGCGCCCTTCACCGACCCGCGGGCGCGCCAGGCGCTGCAGTGGCTGGTGAACCAGGAGGACTACATGGGCGCGGTGGCTGGCGATGACACGGCCCTGTGGAAGACCATGCCAAGCTTCTTCACCCCTGGCACGCCTTACTACACCGAGGTGGGCGGGGAGCGGCTGAGGGGCGCGCGCCGGGTGGATGAGGCGAAGCGGCTGCTGGAAGCGGCGGGCTACAAGGGCGAGGCGATCGTTCTGCCCGTGGCCACCGATGTGCCGAACGTAAAGAACCAGGGCGACGTGACGGCGGACATGCTGAAGCGCGCCGGGGTGAACGTGGACATGATCGCGATGGACTGGGGCACCCAGTCCGCCCGCACCAACAACAAGGGAGTGCCGTCGCAGGGCGGCTGGCATCTCAGCCACACCTGGGTGGCGGGGGCGGAATGCGTGACGCCGGCCGGGCACAAGGCACTGGATGCGGGCGGGGGCAGCTCGCTCTCGGGCTGGGCGAAGTCGGATGAGGTGCAGGGGGCGATCAGCGAGTGGTTCACGCTGACGGACCCGGCAGCGGCCAAGGCTTCCATGGACAAGATCAACCGCATGTCCATGGACTTCGTGACGGTGATCCCGACAGGGTTCTTCGTCGGCAGCACCGCCTATCGCACCAGCGTCTCGGGGATGGCGAAGTCGCCCTATCCGCAGTTCTGGGGCGTCTCCAAGAGCTGAGAGGCTTCAGTCGATGCGGGGAATAACGCTGTCCACGGCCTCGCAGACCGCGCCGATCCCCGAGCCCACGGCGCAGACGCCGTCCCAGAGCGCGCCGCCAGCCCGGGCTGCGAGTTCCGCCACCTGGCTGGCATTGTCGAGGCCGATGATCGTGTCGCTCCAGCCGGATTCGGTGGGGCGGGCGGCGGCCTTAGCGCGCTCAACCTCCTCGGCATTCGCGGCGGCGATCTCGGCGAGCTTTTCCGGGTCCATTGCGGGTCCTCCCACTTGCCACCTGCTGGTGGCGGATGGTCGTTTCAAGCCCGGCCCGGTCAGCGATCCGTGAGGCGCAGCTCGATGCGGCGGTTGCGGGCGCGGGCGGCGGGGGTGTCCGCCGTGTCGATGGGCTGGAACTCGCCGAAGGCGGTGGCGGCCACGCGGTTGGTAGGCAGGCCGTTCTGGATCATCAGCTGCGCGACCGCGATGGCGCGGGCGGAGGAGAGCTCCCAGTTGCTGGCGTAGCGGGCGCCGGGGCGGACGGGGGAGTTGTCGGCATGGCCGTCCACGCGCAGCACCCAGTTCGTGCCCTCCGGGATGCGGCCGGCGATGTCCAGCAGCAGGCGGGTGACGTTGGCGATCTGCTCCCGGCCCGTGTCCGACATCTCCGCGCTGCCGATGGGGAAAAGGACCTCGGACTGGAAGACGAAGCGGTCACCGGCGATGCGGATCTCCGGCCGATCGCCCAGGACGTCGCGCAGGCGGCCGAAGAAGTCGGAGCGGTAGCGCTGCAATTCCTCCACCCGGGCGGCGAGGGCGGCGTTCAGGCGCTGGCCTAGGGCGGCGATCTGGGTGTCCTTCTCGCGATCCTGGCTCTCCTGCGCGTCCAGGGCGGAGGCGACGCGGCGGAGCTCGGCGCGCAGTGCGTCCAGCTGCTGGGTGAGGAGGGCGGCCTGGGCGCGGGCGCTCTCGGCGAGGCGCCCGTACTCGCCGGCCTGGCCTTCGGCGGCGCGGCGGGCCTCGGCTTCCGCGCGGGCGGTGCGGGCGGCGTCGGCGAGGAGGGTTTCGGCGGCGCTGCGGCCGCGCGCGGCCTCGGCCAGGGCGGTCTCGGCCGTCCGGCGGGCTGTGGCGGCCTCGGTCGCGCGCGCCTCGGCGGCTCCCTGCGCGCGGGTGGCCAAGGCTGCGGTGGCCTCGGCGGCCTGGCGGGCGGTGGTGGCGTCGGCGGTGGCGGTTTCGGCGGCCTGGCGGCGGCGCTCCTCGTCGCCGGCGCGTGCCAGGGCGTCGCGGGCCTGCCTTTCGGCCTGTTCCCGCAGGGCGGCGAGGGCGCGGAGCTGCTCGTTCAACCGGGCGATGTCGGCCAGCCGTGCCTCGATCGTCCCGCGGTCCGTCACGCCCTGCTGTCCCAGCCGCTCGGCTTCCGCGCGGACGGCGGCGAGGTCGCGGCGGGCGGCCTCGAGCGCGGTGCGGGTCTCCGCGAGGGTTCGCTCGGCACCCTGGCGGGCCGCGCTTTCGGTGGCGAGGGCGCGGCGGGTCTCGGTCAGGCCGCGCACGGTGCGGGCGGTGTCGGCGCCCGCGGCTTCCACCCCTGACAGGGCCTCGGCGAGGCGGGCCTCAAGGCTGGCGATGCGCTGGCCGTTGCCGGATGCGGCCAGCTCCGCATCCGCCAGCCGGGCGGCGAGGCGGTCCCGCTCCTCCCGCGCCGCGTCACGGGCGGAGGTGGTGCGGGCGGCGTCGCCCTGCAGGGTGGCGAGGTCGCGGCGGGCGGCGTCGCGCTCCGCCCCGATCGTGCGGGCTTCCTCCTGCGCGCGGCCGAGGGCGGCGCGCAGTTCCTCCGCCCCGCCGCGCTCAAGCGAGAGAAGCTCGGCCAGCTCGGCCACCTGGCGGTTCAGCCGGTCCAGCGCGCGGTCGCGCGAGGAGAGGGCGACGGAGAGGAAACCCTGGGCGAGGACGAAGACGAGCAGGACGAAGATGATGATGATGAGCAGCGTGGCCAGGGCGTCCACGTAGCCCGGCCAGGCGTTGATGGCCTCGCCCCTGTTCCGCCGGGGGTTGCCTAAGGCCATCGGTGCGTGGCCCCTGGGTGCGAGGCCGTCGTCACGATTGCGGCGGCGCCTCGGCCATGGCCGCGATGGTGCGGGCCAGCACCTTGATCTCGGAGCGGATCTCCTGGGTCGATTGCGCGCGGCCCTGGGCGCTCTCCTCCAGCAGGCGGGCGAGGTAGAGCTCCACGTTCCGAAGGTGGTTGCGGGACGCGGCCTCATGCTCCCCGATCTCGCCGAGGCGGGCGAGGGAGGGGGCGAGGCCGGACTGGGCCTCCGCCACGCGCTGCATCAGCGTCTGGCCGGCGCGCATCTGGTCGGTCAGCACGGTCAGGCGCTCGGCCAGGGTCTCGAGCGCACGCCCGGCCTGCGCGCTGCGCTCCTCGCCTCGGGTCAGGATGCGCTGCAGGCCCTCCAGGTTCTCGGCGGTCTGCTCCAGCAGGGCCTGGACATAGGCGGGGACGGATCCGCCCTCGCCGCCCGCTTCCCCGATCACGCCGGAGGAGAGGCGGGTGACGCCGGCCAGCCACTCCTCCAACTCGTTGTAGAAGCGGGTCTGGGCCTGCCCGGCGGTGAGGTCGAGGAAGCCCAGGACCAGCGCGCTGGCGAGGCCGAGCATGGAGGAGGAGAAGGCGACGCCCATGCCTTGGAGGGGCTGGGCGAGGCCGGATTTCAGCTGGTTGAAGAGGGTGGTCACGTCGCCCGAGCCGACGGACATGTTCTGGATCACGTCTGAGACGGACCCGATGGTGAGGATGAGGCCCCAGAAGGTGCCGAGCAGGCCGAGGAAGATCAGCAGCCCCGTCATGTAGCGGGACAGCTCCCGCTGCTCATCCAGGCGGGAAGCGATGCCGTCCAGCACGCTCCGCATCGCGCCCGTGGAGAGCATCAGCCGGTCGGATCGGCGGGTGGCCAGCATGGAGGCCATGGGGGCGAGGAGGCGGGGCGGCCGGGCGGTGGCCGCAGCAGGCTTCGGGGCGCGGAAGGCCTCCAGCCAGTCCACCTCGTGCTTGAGGAGGAGGACCTGGCGGATGCACCAGCCCGCGCCGAGGACGAGCACCGCGAGAATGAGGGCGTTCAGCACGGGGTTCACGGCGAAGGCGTGCCGCAGCTCCCCGGACAGGAGGGCGCCCACCAGCGCTACCACCACGAGGAACAGCACCATGCGGAGCAGGTAGCGGGTGGGGTTCGTCATGGCGCTCAGCCGCCCCTCGGGGCGGGGTTGGGGCGGGGCGCGCCCGATGCCGGAGGAGCGGTCCGGGGGGCGGGAGCGGCCGCGGCCGCCTCCTTCGGCCGCGGGGCCGGCGGGGCGAGGATGTCGATCACGTCCAGCCCTTCCGGCGTGCGGCCCATCGGGCGGAGGTCGATCCGCGTGGTGGCCAGGCCGCCGCGGACGAGGGAGGCCTTGACCGTGATGGCGCGGGCGAGGCTGGTGCGGCGGGCGACGGAGGGGTCGTCCTCCGGGCCGCTGACCTGGGCGATGACCGTGACCCGGCCGGTGCTCTGGTTGGCGAGGTAGCGGCCGATCGTCTCGATCGAGAGGCGGGAGCCGTGGTCGGGCTCGCCGAGGCCGGTGCGCCCGGAGAGACGCCAGCCGCCGGCATGCTGCCGCGCGAGTTCCGGGGCGAGGACGAGGTTCGCCACCTCCATCGGCTCCGAGGGGCGGGGGCCGGCGGAGAGATCGGCGGGGGCGGGCGCGGCCGCGGCGGGGTCGCCCGGCTCCTCCTCCTCGGCGCCGGGCGGCGGGGCGGGGGACTGCGCGAGGACCGGCGGGGCGAGGACCGGCAGGGCAGCGGGAGGAAGGGCCAGGGCCGCGGCAAGGGCGGCCCGGCGCAGGGCGGGGGCGATCACGCCGGCAGGGTAGCCCAGGACGGCACGGGCTTGAAGCGACGCCGCGTCAGCCGGCGGGCATCTGGAGGGTGAAGCGGGTTTCGCTCTCATCCGAGGCGACCTCGATCCGCCCGCCATGGGCCTTCGCGATCTGGCCGGCGATGTAGAGGCCGAGGCCGAGGCCCTGCGAGGCGAGGCCGGTGCGGCCCGGCGTGCCGCGGGAGAAGGGGCGGAACAGCGCGGCCCGGACCTCCGGCGGGATCGGCCGGCCGGCATTCGCGACCCAAAGCGCGAGCTGCCCGTCCCGTACCGTGCCGCCGACGCGGACCGGGCCTTCCGGAGCGCCGTGGGCGATGGCGTTGCTCAGCAGGTTGGAGAGAAGCTGGGACAGGCGGGCGTGGTCGGCGACGACCGGCAGGTCCAGGTCCAGATCGGTGTGGATTTCCCGGTTCGGGTGAACGGAGCGCAACTCCGCCACCGCCTGCTCCACCGCCGGACGGACGGACTGTGCCGTTGATGCCTCGATGCTCAGGCCTTCGCCGAGGCGGGCGCGGGCGAAGTCCATAAGATTGCCGATCAGGCCGGTCATTCGCAGGACGCTGCCTTGCATCAGGGCGAGGATGCTGCGCCCGCCCTCGTCCGTGACGCTGCGGCCGAGCAGCCGGACGCCGGAGGCGATGGACGCCACGGGGTTGCGGAGGTCGTGGCCGAGGATGGCGATGAACTCCTCCCGCAGCCCTGCCATGGCCCGATGGCTCGTCAGCTCGGCCTGCGCGTCGCGCAGCGCCTCCTCGCTGGAGATGTGGGTGCCGATCAGCTCGGCGAAGAGCCGGAACATCCCGAGCGTCTCGGGGGTGTTGACCCGCAAGGGGCGGGGGTCGATCGCGCAGAGCGTTCCGAAGAAGCGGCCGCCCTGCAGGAGGATGGGGACGGAGATGTAGCTCTGGAAGCCGTACTGGGCCGGCGTGTGGTGGCCACGGAAGGCGGGGTCCTCGGCCACGTGGTCGATCGCCACCGGCTCGCGGGTGCCGCAGATCTCGTTGCAGATGGTGGTCTCGAGCCGCAGCTCGCTGCCGGGCAGCAGGCCGAAGGCCATGCGGTCCAGGACCTGGCAGGCGATCCACCGATCATCCGTGACCCGGGCCACGGCGGCGAATCCCATGCCCGTGGTCCGGCACACGACGTCGAGGATCCGGGGCACCGCCTCGATGCGGCCGATCAGCTCGACGTCGTGCTGGTGGGAATCGCTCATCTCATGCCTTGCCCGGCGGGGCAGGATCGCCGGGAAGGCGGCGCAGTTCAACCCGCCGGATCAGGCGGGGCCTGCCTCACTCGCCGCAGTGCCGCGGCGTTCCGCGACATAGCCGATGCCCTCCACCACCGCTTCCCGCAGCTTGCCGTGCAGGAAGGGGTTGCCGGCGACGATGTTGCCGGTGGCGTAGGGGTCTTCCTCACCGGGGCCGGTCACGTAGCCGCCGGCCTCCTTCACCATGATGATGCCGGCCGCGCAGTCCCACTGCTTCAGGCCGAGTTCCCAGTAGCCCTCGTAGCGGCCGGCCGCGACCCAGGCGAGGTCGAGTGCCGCCGAGCCGAAGCGGCGGATGCCCGCGACATGCGGCATGAGCCGGGCGAGGGTGGTGGAGAACTCCGCGCGGTGCGGCACCTTCGCGAAGGGGATGCCGGTGGCGAAGAGGGCGGCGTTCATGTCCCGCCGGCCGGAGACGCGCAGGCGCCGGTCGTTCAGGAAGGCGCCGCGGCCCTTCTCGGCCCAGAACAGCTCGTCCGTGGCGGGATTGTAGATGACGCCGGCGGCGATCTCGGAGGTGGTCGGCGTCAGGCGGTGCTCGATGCCGACGGAGATGCACCATTGCGGGATGCCGTGCAGGAAGTTCGTGGTGCCGTCGAGCGGATCGACGACCCAGCGCCACTCCCAGTCGGCATCGCCGCTCGCGCCCGATTCCTCCATGAGGAAGGCGAAGCCGGGGCGGGCGCGGCGCAGTTCCTCGCGCAGCGTCTCCTCGGAGCGCAGGTCGGCCTGGGAGACGAAGTCGCCGGGGCCCTTGCTGCTGACCTGGAGGTTCTCCACCTCGCTGAAGTCGCGAAGCAGGCGCCGCCCGGCCTTGCGGGCGGCGTTCACCACGACGGTCAGCGCGGGCGAGAGGCGTGCGGAGGATTGTGCGCCGGACATGCTGTCTGGATCAGCCCTTGGCGCGTTCGAGGTAGGAGGCGTCCTCGGTGCGGACGACGATCTTCTCGCCGGCGGTGATGAAGGGCGGAACCATCGTCTTCACGCCGTTCGAGAGAAGGGCGGGCTTGTAGGAGGAGGAGGCGGTCTGGCCCTTCACCACCGGGTCGGCTTCGACGATCTCCAGCACCACCGTGTCCGGCAGCTCCATGGCGACCGGCTCGCCCTCGATGAGGCGGACGTTGACGGTCATGTTCTCGACGAGGAAGGGCAGGCGCTCGCCGAGGATGTCCTTGGAGACGGTGGTCTGCTCGAAGGTCTCGGGGTCCATCAGGACGATGTTGTCGCCCTCGGCGTAGGAGAAGGTGAACTCCTTGTCCTCGGTCTGCAGGCGCTCGACGGTGTCGGCGGTGCGCCAACGCTGGTCCTTCTTGGACCCCGTCTTGATGTTGCGCATGTCGACCTGAATGATCGCGTTCCCCTTGCCGGGGATCATGATGTTCTGCTTCAGGATCGTGTAGCGCTGGCCCTCGAATTCGATGACCATGCCGGCGCGCATCTGATTGGCCTGCATCTTCGCCATTGGGGGCGTCCTGTTCGTCGTCTGGGGCGGCGCAGGGGTGGCGCCGCGGAAGGGAAGGATCAGGCGGCGGGCTCTACACGCGGGTCCTGGGCTTGGCAACATTTTGGCGGGGTGCCGGCCCGCACGATGCGTCCAGGGCGGGCGGAGCGATGCGCCCTGGTGCACCCGCAGCGAGCCTCACGGTTTCGAGAGCGCACTTAGTGGGAAAAGCTGTGGGACAGCCGCCGTACTGACCCACAACAGATTGAAAAGCCTCACAGGCCAACGGAAAGGACCTGTGGATAACCCTGTTGGCAACGAGTGCCGGCGGCGCGCCCTCCCTGGGGATGACGCCCGGCCGGATCAGTCCGCATAGGCGTTGGTGGCCTCGATCACCGGCTTCCACTTGGCGATATCGGCCGTCCAGAAGCGCTGGTGCGCTTCGGGCGTGGCATCGGCCTGGGAGACGGGGGCGGTGCCGATCTCACTGAAGCGCTGGACGATGCGCGGATCCCGCAGCGCGGCCTGGAGGGAGGCGGTGAGGCGGGAGCAGATCGGGGCGGGGGTGCCCTTCGGGGCGTAGAGGCCGTGCCAGACGGTGACGATGAAGTTCGGCAGTCCGCCCTCGGCCGTGGTGGGGATCTCCGGCAGAGTGGCGATGCGGGTGCGGGACGGGGTGGCGAAGACCTTTACGGAGCCGCCGCGGATGTATTCCGTGGTCTGCGTGGTCTGGTCGCAAAGCAGGTCCACGCGGCCGCCGAGGATTTCCTGCATCGCCGGCCCCGTGCCGCGGAAGGGGATGACGGTGGGTCTCGCGCCGATGGCGTTGGCGAAAAGCGCGCCGCAGAGGGCGGAGGAGGAACCGATCCCGGCATCCGCCAGGTTGAAGCGGTCGCCCTGCGACTTCATCAGGGCCACCAGCTCCGCCAGGCTGTTCGCGGGAAGCTCCCGCCGACCGACCAGCGTCATCGGCACTTCCGTGACCAGGCCCAGGGGCTCGAAGCCGTGCACGGGATCGTAGGCCAGGCGGCGGTACATCGTGGGGATCACTCCCATGCCGATGTGGTGCAGGAGCACGGTGTAGCCGTCCGGCCGGGCCTGGGCGACGCGCTGGGCGCCGATGGTGCCGCCGGCACCCGTGCTGTTCTCCACCACCACGGGCTGGCCGAGATCCTTGCCCATGCTCTCGGCCAGGAGGCGGCCGACGATGTCGGTGGGGCCGCCGGCGGCGAAGGGGATCACCATGGTGATGGCGCGGCTGGGGAAGGCGGCCTGGGCACGGGCGATGCGGGGGGAGGCGAGCGCGGCGAGGCCGGTCGCCGCAAGGGCGCGGCGGGTGAAGTCGGTCATGGATGTCTCCCCGGTGGTGCCCGTTCGCGGGCACCGTTTGTGGGGGTATGTTGAACCGGCTGGCCACAGGAGGGAAAGGGGCGCGGGTTTCATCGAAACGGCCGAACACGGGTTCGTCAGGTCTATAACCCAGGACAGTCCCACCCGTTCTTCAACGCAACCGCCTTCGTTGGAGACCAACCTATGTTTATGCGCGTCGACAAGCTCCAGGCCGAGCTTCCCCCGCCCAAGAAGCAGGATCCCAACGCGGGCGCTGCCTTGCAGGAGCTGCTGGGTGGCAAGTACGGCGAGATGTCCACGCTCGGGAACTACATGTTCCAGAGCTTCAATTTCCGTTCCAAGGACAAGCTGCGCCCCTTCTACAGCCTGGTGGCCTCCATCACGGCGGAGGAGCTGGGCCATGTGGAGCTGGTGAGCAACGGCGTCGCGATGCTCAACAACGGCCCGGACGTGCCCGGCGCCGATCAGGGCGATGGCGGCGATATCTCCATGTCGCCCTTCGAGGCGATGAAGGAGATCCGCTCCGCCGCCTCCTTCCTCTCGGGCGCCGGCGGCTCGATGCCGGTGAACAGCAACTCCATGTCGTGGAACAACGACATGATCACGACGACGGGCAATGTCGTCGTGGACCTGCTGCACAACTTTCACCTGGAATGCGGCGCGCGGCTGCACAAGCTGCGCGTCTATGAGACGCTGTCCGATCCGACGGGTCGCGAGGTCTGCGGCTATCTCCTCGTCCGCGGTTCCGTGCACGCGCATGCCTACGCGCTCGCGCTGAAGCAGATCACGGGCGTGGAGCTGGAGAAGTTCCTGCCGACGCCGAACATTCCGCTGAGCAAGATCCCGGAGTGCCAGAAGTACCTGCAGGAGGGCTCGCACCGCCGGCTCTATACCTGGAGCCCGAATGACTACAAGGAGATCGCGGGCATCTGGGGGAATGGCGAGCAGGCGCTGCCGGCCGATCCGCCGGGCGAGCTGACGGTGGTGGACGGCATGCCCGAGGGCGGCAAGATCCACCAGCTTGTCGGCGTTCCCTCCGCCTTCACGCCGGACTATGCGCCGGAGGAAATGTTCGAGATCGCGACGAAGCTGTACAAGAAGTCGCGTTGATCGGCTCCAGGCCGGTGAAGGGGCCCGGGTGGCATGTGCCGCCCGGGCCCTTTCTCGTTTGGATGCAGGTCAGGCGTCGGTCTTCCTCGTGCCGTCCGGGGCAAGCATGTCGCGGAGGTCCGGCAGGTACTCGGCGTGCAGGATGTCTCCTCCGTCAGGGTACATGACGAAGATGTCCCAGGCGCCGACGATGCCTCTCAGCAGTCTCTCCATGTCGATGGCGTGGACAAGGTGCCGGGGGACGCGGGCAAGTGCCTGGCGGCTCTCCGCGACGGTCACGCACATCCGGTCGGGCCGGGGAGACTTGGTGATGAAAAGCTGCAGCTCGTCGCCCTCCGCCACGGCGACGACGAAGAGGCGCGAGTGGACGAAGACGGGCAGGACCTCGGTCATATCGCGCCGGGCGCGCGCCTCCGCGAAGGCGGCCTTCAGCGGGGTGGGAACAGCTTCCATCGGCCTCACGTCCTCAGCGGTCGGGAAAGCAGCATAGCGCGAGGCTGTCGTTCCGAAACCGGTTCGTTCGATGCGGCGCGGGATCAGCCTGCCGTCGGGCTGCCCTCCGAGGTCGCCCCGTCCGCCTGGAAGTGCCCGCCGCCGAGCGGGCCGCGCACCTGCCACCCACCCTCGGCGCGCTCCGCGAAGTCCGGGCCGATCGGGGCCTTTCCCTGGCCGCCCGGCAGGTCCAGGGCGTAGGTGGGCCAGGCCAGGCCGGTGACGCGGCCGCGGAGGGATGCCAGCAGGGCGCGGCCTTCGGCGATCGGCACCTCGAAGCGCGCGGTTCCCGGGGCGCGGTCCAGCTGGTGCAGGTAGTAAGGCTTCACCCGGCACTCCAGCATCGCGCGGAGCAGGGCTTCCAGGCTCTCGGCGGTGTCGTTCACACCGCGCAGAAGGACGGTCTGGCCGAGCAGGGCGACGCCGGCGCGGGAGAGGCGGCGCAGGGCGGCGCGGGCCTCCGGCGTGAACTCGCGCGCGTGGTTGGCGTGCAGGCAGAGGAAGAGGGCGGTTTCCGTGTCCAGCGCCTCTGCCAGGGCATCGTTCACGCGGGCGGGGTCGGCAACGGGCACGCGGGTGTGCAGGCGGATGATGCCGATATGCGGCATTGCCGACAGGCGGCGGATGATGTGGCCCAGCCGTCGCGGGGAGAGCATCAGCGGGTCGCCGCCCGTCAGGATGGCTTCCTTCACCTGCGGATGGGCAGCGAACCAGTCGAGCGCGGCTTCCAGCTCCGCCTCGCTCAGGACACCGCCGGAGGGGCCGACCTGTTCGCGGCGGAAGCAGAAGCGGCAATAGACCGGGCAGGCCAGGAGGGGCTTCAGCAGTGCGCGGTCGGGGTAGCGATGGACCACGCCCGTCACCGGGGTGTGCGGATGGTCGGCGATCGGGTCCTCCAGCTCCAGCGGGGAGGCTTCCAGCTCCGCCGGGTGGGGAAGGTACTGGGCGGCGATGGGGTCCTTGGGATCGGAGGGGTCGATCAGGGCGGCCATCGCGGGGGTGACGGAAACGGCGTAGCGCGCCGCCACCGCGCGCAGCGTCGGCAGGGAGCCGGGCGGGACCAGGCCGGCGGCCGCCAGGGCGTCGGCATCGCGCAGGGGGCGCGCGGCCGGTTCCGGCAGAGGGCGGTTCGGGGGGAGGGAGCCGTCGGGCATGGCGGGGGCTGGTAGCCCGGGACGGGTGGTTGTGTCACGGGAAGCCTGCGGAACGGAGGCCCGAGCGTGGCGTATGACCCTCTTCCCCCATGGCACCCGGAGGCTATGGCGGCGCGGCTGCCGGCCTTGCGGCGGCGGGCGGCGCTGGTCCGGGAGACCCGGTCTTTCTGGGAGGACCGGGGCCTGATGGAGGTGGAGACGCCCTGCCTCGTGCCCGTGCCGGGGATGGAGGTGCACCTGCACGGCTTCCGCAGCCGCTTCGAGCCGCATCTCGGGCGCGGGGAGGGGCAGGATCTGTGGCTGCGGACCTCGCCGGAGCTTGCGATCAAGCGGCTGCTGGTGGGGGGCGCGGGAAGCGTCTTCGAGTTGGCGCGGGTCTGGCGGAACGGGGAGGTCTCGGCCCGACACGCACCCGAATTCACGATGCTGGAGGTCTACCTGCTCGGCGCCGGGCTGGAGGGGCTGATGGACGCGGTGGAGGACTATCTGCGCGCCGTGCTGCCACCCCGCGTGGCGCATGCCGGTGTGGAAACGGACCTTTCCGCCCCCTTCGAGCACGTGACGGTGGCGGAGGCCTTCGCGCGCGTGGGGGTAGACGTGCTGGCCTCCGTCGATCCCGTCACGGCGGAAGGGGATGCGGCCGTGCTGGTGTCCTCGGCGCGCGGTGCGGGGCTTTCCGTGCCGGAGGGGCTGGGGTGGGAGGACCTCTTCTTCCGGCTGATGCTGGAGCATGTGGAGCCCGGGCTCGGGCGCGGGCGCGGGACCTTTCTGACGCACTGGCCGGCGCCGCAGGCGGCGCTGGCCCGCCGAGACCCGGCCGATCCGCGCGCGGCGCTGCGCTTCGAGGTCTTCGCGGCCGGGCTGGAACTCGGCAACGCCTTCGACGAGCTTCTGGACCCGGCCGAGCAGGCCGCGCGCTTCGCCCGCGACGTGGCGGAGCGGGAGGCGCTGCATGGCGCCGCCTGGGGCGTGGACGAGGACTTCATCGCGGCGCTGCGGCAGGGGATGCCGCCCGTGGCGGGGATCGCACTGGGCTTCGACCGCTTGGCGATGCTGGCGGCCGGGGTGCCGGACCTCGACGGGGTGCGCTGGCTGGGCGGGTGGCCTTACGGGGCTCCGGGTTAAGGCAGGTATATTCCGAAGCATGAATTCAACCGTAAGTTGACCTTTGAGGTTCGATGCTCATGCTCCGGTCGGCGGCATGGGGCGGGCGCATGATTCCCTGGGACAGGACATCCTGGCGTTGAGCGGGGCCGCGCTGCTGCTGCTCCAGGCGATTCTCTACTTCGGCACGATGGCGGTGCTGTTCCGGGCGCGCGGGGCGCTGGGAACCGGCGTCTTCGTCTGCGGCCTGGGGGTAATGCACTTCCTGGAGACGTATCTGGCGGCGGTGTTCTTCATCCAGCTGCCCTTCGGGCTGATCTCGCCCGGCTCCGTGGTGCTCTTCTCCGGCAAGCTGGCGATGGTGCTGCTGCTCTACGTGAAGGAGGACGCGGAGGCGGTGCGCCAGCCCGTCTACGGGCTGCTGATCGGCAACATGCTCGTCGTCGCCACCTGTCTCCTCCTGCGCTTCTACACGCCCGTGACGTTCGGCGGCGCGCCGCCCGATGTCGGCTTCGTCGACCAGATGGGCGTGCTGATGGTCTGGGGCACGCTGCTGCTCTTCGTGGACAGCCTCATGCTCGTCCTGCTGTACGAGGGGGTGGCGCCGCTGTTCGGGCGGCTGCACGGGCTGCGGATCATCTTCTGCCTGGCGGTGGTGCTGACCTTCGACCAGCTCGCTTTCTTCGCCGTGCTGCGGCTGGTGGCGGGGGTTCCGCTGGCGGCGCTGTTCGGCGGCTGGGCCGCAAAGATGGGGGCGGCGCTGGTCTATGGCGCGCTGCTGGCGGGTTATCTCCGCCACTTCGAGACGCGGGGCGATGCCGGCATGCGGCGTCCTCTGGGCGACCTTTTCGAGTTGCTGACCTACCGGCGCCGGACGGCGGCGGAGCGGGGGTTGCGGCGGGATCCCGCGACGGGGGCGCTCTCTTCCCACCTTCTCGGGGCGGTGGGGGCGGAGCGGTTCCGGCAATCCCGGCGGCGGGGGCGGGGGATCGGGCTGCTGCTGGTGGAGCTCTCGGCGCCTGAGGAGGGTGTGCCGATGCGGGATCTGGCCCTGGCCCTGGCCGGCGCGCTGCGGATGGACGACCTGGTGTTCCGGCATGGTGCCCGGAGCTTCGCGCTGCTGCTGGACGGGATTCCGCCGCATGCGGCGCAGCGGCTGGCGGAGGACCTGCCGAGGCTGATCCCGGAGCGCCTGGGGCCGCAGGACCCGTTCCACCCCGGACCCGGGGCGGCGTTGCGGGTGGGCGTGGCCGCTGGGCCGGGCAGGGCGGAGGATTTCGCAGCGCTGCTGCGGCAGGCGGAGGCCGGTCTGGGGCAGGGTGCCGCCCGGGCTGGCGCCACCGCCTGAAGGCGTGGCGGCGCATCGAAGCGCGGGCTGTCGCGTTTCTCCGGTCTGATCGGGAGAGACGCTAATGTTTGATACGAAGGGGCTGCTGGACGGATTCCTCGGAGGAGGCTCCGGTGGCGGGCGCTGGACGGACTCCCGCGGGGGCGGCGGGATCGGCAGCCTTGGCGGCGGCGCGGGCGGTGGCGGATCGCTGCGGGACGTGCTGGGGGGCCTGTTGGGCGGCGGGATCGGCAGCCTTGGGAGCCAGGGCGGATCGCGTGGCGGCGGCATGTTCGGCGGGCCGATCGGCAGCCTCGGCGACGAGGGCCGGTCGGGGAGCGGGGGCGGTTTCTTCGGCGGCCCGATCGGCAGCCTGGGCGATGAGCGCGACACGGCCGGCACCGTGGCGACGCCGGGCCGGGCGGGCGACCAGGACAGCGACCGGAGCGGTGGCGGCTTCTTCGGCGGACCGATCGGCAGCCTCGGTGGTGCCGCGGGCAGCGGGACCGGCGGTGGGCTCGGTGGCGGCCTTGGGGGAATGCTCGGCGGCGGCATCGGAACGGCCGCGGCCGGCGGGCTGCTCGGCTCCCTTCTCGGCGGTGGCCGGCGCAGCGGCGGCGGCGGGCTGCTGCGGATGGGCGGCATGGCCGTGCTGGGCACGCTGGCTTATCGCGCCTGGAAGCAGTGGCAGGATTCCCAGGCGCAGGGTGGCGCACCGGCGCCGTCCTCCATGCCTTCCGGCTCGGCCTCAGTTCCTTCGACGGGCCCCTGGTCCGGCGCCGCACCCGCGCAGGGCGCGCCCGCCCTGCCGCCCCCGACGGAGTTCGCCCGCGACGACGCGCCGGGGGCGGACGGGCATCCCTTCGGGCTCTCCCTTATCCGCGCGATGATCGCGGCGGCGAAGGCGGACGGGCACCTGGACGATTCGGAGCGCAACCGGATCTTCGACGAGGTGGAGCGGCTGGGCCTGGATGCCGATGCCAAGGGCTTCGTCTTCCAGGCGCTGGACGCGCCAGTCGATCCCGCCGCGATCGCGGCGATGGCGCGCACGGATGCCCAGAAGTCCGAGATCTACATGGTCTCCCGGCTGGTGGCGGAGCCGGACACGGCGGCGGAGCGTGCCTATCTGGACGCGCTGGCGCATCGGCTGGGGCTGGCCGCCGGTCTGCGGCAGTCCCTGGAGGCCCAGGCCGCGGAGGCGCACCAACTGGTGCAGTCCGGCGAGCTGAGCGCGCCGCAGCAGGGCTAAGCCGGCCTTAGTGTTGGAGGAGCGCGCGGGCTTCCGCCGCGCGCTCCAGCGGCCAGGCGTAGAAGTTGAAGATATAGGGGTCCGAGGCCTCGAACACCGAGGGGTCGGGGCTCGCGCGCTGCATGGTCGGGCGATGCAGCGCCGCCATAGGGTGCCAGCGGCCCTGGTGCGCGAAGCAGGTCTCGTATCCCAGGGCGTCGAGGAAGGCGGGCACGGCCCAGGTGCAGCCTTCCGCGTGGCGCTCCTCCAGTTCCAGGGTCAGGACGGGGCGGCAGCGGGCCAGGGTTTCCCGCGCGCCGCGCAGAACGGCGTATTCGGCGCCCTCCGCGTCGATCTTCAGCGCGGTGAGGTCCGGGATCGAGAGGCTGTCCAGGGTGATGACGGGAACGGGGTTCCGGCGCACGGACACCCGTGCGCTCTCATGCGCGGCGTAGCCCTTCGCGGTGCTGGCCCATTGCCACTGCGGCACGCCGTCCAGCACTGGGACGGACAGATCGAGCACGCCCGGCGCGTCGCCCAGGGCTTCCGCGCGGATCGTGATCCCGCCGGCGCGCCCCGCCAGCACCGCCCGGGCCTCGGCCAGAGGCTCGAAGGCGATCACCCGCGCGCCTGGCAGGGCGGCGAGGGGAAGGGAGAGAAGGCCCTCATGCGCACCGACATCCACCAGCGTGCCCGGGCGGTGCAGGGCGGCGAGGAAGGTCAGTTCGTCCATGGCACGGTCTTGGCCGGGGCCACGCCGCGGTGCAACCGGGGAAAAGGGGGGGCGTTGACCGGGGGATCAACTCGGAGGTCCACCATGCGCATTCTTGCCATCGCGGCGACCGCTGTGCTCGTCGCTGCTCCGGCCCTGGCCGACATGCGGGACGGCCGCACCAACCACCGCTCCCCCGGCCCGCCGATCGACCGGGGCGGCCGCACCGCGGATTCGGATCGCGCCTACAACGGCGGCGGCATGGTGCTGGAGGGCGCGCCGGGCGCTCCGGCCCCGATGCCCCAGCAGACCGCGCCTGCCGGCTCGATCACGCCGGAGGGCACGCGTTCGCCGGGCGTTTCCATCGTCCGCTAGGACCGGTTCCCGTCCGGCCCGAGGGCCGCGCCTCCTGACCGGGGGGCGCGGCCTTTCGTGTTTCCGGGCCGTGGATCCGGCCGGCTCAGGCCGCGGCGATGGCGGCGTTCATCGCGCGCACGCCGGCGGCGGGACCTTCCCGATGGCTCCACACCGCGCCGACCACGGCCAGGAAATCGGCGCCGGCGCGGACCAGCGGGGCGCAGTTCTCCGCGGTGATGCCGCCGATCGCGACGCTCGGGATCTCGAAGAGCGAGGACCACCACTCCAGGATCTCGGGCTCGGCATGGTGCTGGGCGTCCTTGGTCGTGGTGGGGAAAAAGGCGCCGAAGGCGACGTAGTCGGCCCCCAGTTCCCCCGCCTCCATCGCGAGGTGGCGGCTGGCATGGCAGGTGATGCCGAGGGTGCCGTCCTTCAGCAGCTGCCGGGCGCGCGCGTGGTCGCCGTCCTCCTGGCCGAGATGGGCGCCGTCGCAGCCCGTGCGCGCGGCCAGTTCGGCGTTGTCGTTCAGCAGGAAGGCGACGTCCCGCGCCTGCGCCACGGGCCGCAGCGTGTCGATGGCGCGGCGCACCTCGTCCTCCGGTGCCTCCTTCAGGCGGAGCTGCAGGCAGGCGACGTCGCCGGCATCCAGCGCGCGGGCGAGGTCGTCCGCGAAGGTCGCGAGGTCGATGCGCGGCGGGGTGATGAGGTAGAGTCGGCAATCGGTCATCGAGGGGAGGGGGTCCGGTGGGCTTCGGTGGGGTGATACCATGCCTTCGCTACCGCGACGTGGCGGGCGCGATGGCCTTCCTGCAGGACGCGTTCGGCCTCGCCGAGCACGCGGCCTATGCCGGCGAGGGCGGGTGGATCGAGCACGCGGAGAGGGTGTCCGGCACGGGCATGGCGATGCTCGGCTCCGTCAAGGAGGACGGGCAGGGTTGGCTCGGCGTGGCCGAGGTCGGCGGCTTCACGCAGACGATCCATGTCGTCAGGGACGATGTGGACGCGCATTGCA
Organism: Roseomonas indoligenes; assembly: GCF_017813365.1. Taxonomy (GTDB): domain Bacteria; phylum Pseudomonadota; class Alphaproteobacteria; order Acetobacterales; family Acetobacteraceae; genus Roseomonas; species Roseomonas indoligenes. The sequence continues at coordinate 331,325 of NZ_JAGIZA010000005.1, read as the reverse complement.
GGCGGGCGCGGCAGGCCTGGGCCGAGGTGGTGCGGGAGCCATTGGGCGAAGGCTATCGCGGACGCGGCTATGCGGCGCGCGATCCCAAAGGGCATGTCTGGTTCTTCGGCACCTAGCGGCCGTGAGGGGCGGCCCCGGAGGGGCGCCCGGCGTGCGGATCAGGCCTTGTAGACCTCGATGATGTCGGAGAGCAGCTTCAGCGCCTCCGCCTTCGGGCGCTGGAAGGTGTTGCGGCCGATAATGGAGCCGTTGCCGCCGCCGGCATGGATGCCGCGCGCCATCTCCACCATGGCTTCGCTCGTCCCGGACTCGCCGCCGGAGAAGACGACGAGGCGACGGCCGCCGAAGCAGGCCTGCACCACATGCGCGATGCGGCCAGAGAGGGTGCCGATGTCGGGCACGGGGCTCTTCTCGTAGGTCTTCTTCGCCGCATCGAGGAAGATCGCCTCGGCGGGCGGCTTCACCTTGATGATGTGGGCGCCGAGAAGGGCGGCCATGTGCGCGGCATAGGCGCAGATGTCGAGCGCGGTCTCCCCGACCTTGTCCAGCATCGGGCCGCGCGGGTAGCTCCAGACCACGACGGCGAGGCCGGAGGCCTTCGCCTCCTCGGCCAATTCGCGCAGCTCCTCCATCATCTCGAACTGGTACTCGCTGCCCGGGTAGATGGTGAAGCCGATGGCGGAGCAGCCCAGGCGCAGGGCGTCCGCAACCGTGCCCGTGACGGCCTGGTCCTTGGTGGTGGAGAGCGAGTTGCTGCTGTTCACCTTCAGGATGGTCGGGATGGCGCCGGCATAGGTGGCGGCGCCGGCCTCGATCATGCCGAGCGGGGCGGCATAGGCGTTCAGCCCGGCTTCGATCGCCAGCTCGAAGTGATAGCGGGGGTCGTAGGCCGCGGGGTTGGGGGCGAAGGAGCGGGCGGGGCCGTGCTCGAAGCCCTGGTCCACTGGCAGGATTACCATGCGGCCGGTGCCGCCGAGCCGGCCCTCCATCAGGATGCGGGCGAGGTTCGCCTTGGTGCCGGGATTGTCGCTCTCGTACCAGCCGAGGATCTCGCGGACCTTGGGGGTGAGCTGCATGGGGCGGGTTCCTCCTCTGCCGGGGCCTTGAGGGCGGGCGGGGGGAGTAAGCCGCAGGGCGGCAGGGTTGTCACGGGCCCCGGGGGAGAGGGCCCGTGACCGTCGCATCAGCCGTTGTTGCCGTTCCCGTTCGGCTGCTGCTGCTGTTGCTGCTCCCGGCGCTCGGCCGCGTGGCGGCGGTGGACGCCGACGGCACAGCCGACCGCGGCGCCGGCGACCGCGTGGCCGCTGCCAACGAAATGTCCGGCGACCGCGCCCGCCGCGCCGTCCTTGATGCAGCCGCCTTCCCGGGCCTGGGCGGGAAGAGCGGCCGCGAGCGTGGCGGCAAGGAGAGCGGCGGGAAGGAGAAGGCGCATGGCGGAGTTCCTCGGTGGGGATGGGCTTTCTCAACGCCATGGCAGGCCCGGCGCGGCGTGGAGACGGGGTTAAAGCTCCGTCACGGAGACCCCGAGATGGCGGGCGAGGATCGCCAGGCCGCCGGGCTTGCCGAGGTCCAGGCGCGAGAGGTCCAGCGCCTCCGGCGGCTCGGGTAGCAGGGCGGCGCCGACCTCCTCGGCCGCGGCCCGGACGGCGGGGAAGGCGGGGTGGGCAGGGTCCAGCACCAGCAGGCGCCAGCCCTGGCGCAGCGCGTCCAGGGCCAGGCCGGGGGCGCTGGCGCAGTCCAGCGCGGCGCGGTGGGGTGCGCCGGGATGGTGCGCCAGGGCGCGGGCGATCATAGCCGCCACGACAGCAGCCCCGGGCCATGCGGCGGCCCCGGGGGCGGAGAGGAGGAGCAGGCCTGAAGGTGGGGCAAGGGACAGGGCCGCAGCGGCTTCCCCGGCGGAATGGAAGCGGACGGCGGGCAGTGCCGCGGTTGACCCCCTTGCGGGGGGATGCGTAAAGCCATCACGCTCACGTGTCAGGACCGGTCGCAGGGATCCTGGCGGCTCGGTTGCTTCCGGCACGGAGCGCTCGGTGTTGACTGGCCCGTCGTCTGGCGCGGGCCCGGAGGTTGGGGGCGGCATGTCGGACAGCCTGGCAGAGGCGGCCGCGCGTTTGGAAGCGGCGGTGGAGCGGCTGGCGCGGGCTGCGGCCGCGATGCCGCGCGTGGAGCCCTCCCCGGTGGGCGTGCCGGTCGAGGAGGTGGCGGCGCTTTCGGCACGGCTGGAGGCGACCATTGCCCGGTTGCGCGCCGCCCTGCCGGAAGGATCGCCGATCCTTGCCGAGGAAGGGCTGGACGAGGACGCCGCCTTCGACGAGGCAGGGCTGCCGGAGGATGAAGGCGGCGCGAGCGGCCCCACCGGCCCGAACCTCGGATGATCGGCGAGGCTAGACGATTCTTGATGGCGTTGGAGGGCTAGGCTTTGGGACAGGTGACGGTTCGCGTCGGCGGCTACAGCCATCCCGTGTCCTGCGAGGACGGGCAGGAGGCGCATCTCGTCGCTCTGGCGGCGGAGGTGGACCGCCGCGTCTCCTCCGTGCGGACCATGGGCGGATCCTACGGCGAATCGCGGCTGCTGCTGCTCGCCTCCCTCCTGCTGGCCGACGAGGTGCACGACCTGAAGGTGGAGCTGGCCCAGGCGCGGGCGGGGATGCTGCCCCCGGCGGCGCCGACTGATCCGCGGCTGGCCGAGCGGCTGGCGCGGGTGGCGGAGCGGATCGAGGGGATCGCCACCGACCTCGGGAAGGGCTGAGCGGGAAATCCCCGGCGCGGTCTGGCGGAAGAGGGTGCGCGGCACTAGATAGGTCGGGCGGGGCTGCCTTTCGCGCCAGGCAAACGATCCCCTGGGCCAATAAGCACCCTCCGGGAGCTGGCTCTGTCCGGGCCCTGGTCCGGATATCTGGCGCCCACCTGCGTTAGCAGGCCTTGGAGGACGAATCGCCAGCGGTCATGGCGGCTCCGCACTTCTCCCCTACCGGTACCGGCGACGACGCCGCGCTGCGCGCGGCCAAGATCGTGGCGCGCGAGGAGGCCCAGGCCCGGCGCGCGCGCGCCGATGCGGCAGGCACCGGGCCGGCGCTGGCGGCGCATGTGCTGCGGTACGCGCCGCCGCCGGCGGGTGCCGTGGTGGCCGGGTTCTGGCCAATGGGACACGAGATCGACGTCCGGCCGCTGATGCGGGCGCTGGAGGGGCGGGGGCACCGGCTCTGCCTTCCCCGTACCCCGAAGCGCGGCCTGCCGCTGGATTTCCGGGCCTTCGCCTTCGGTGATCCGATGGCCAAGGGTCCCTTCGGGACGCTTCAGCCCGGCGAGGATGCGCCGGTCCTGGCGCCCGACTGGGTGATCGTGCCGCTTCTGGCCTTCGACCGTGCCGGGCAGCGGCTGGGCTATGGCGGCGGCTACTACGACCGGACCCTGGCGGCGCTGCCGGCGGTGGGGACCCTCGGCGTGGCCTTCGCCTGCCAGGAGATGGACAGCGTGCCCTGCGGGCCGCATGACGCCCCGCTGGACGCGGTGGCGACGGAGCTTGGCGTGATGCGGTTCGGAATTTTGCCGGGTGGGGGTTCGGCGGCTTGAGGATCCTGTTCCTGGGCGATGTGGTCGGGCGCGCTGGGCGTGATGCCGTGGTGTCCCGCCTGCCGGGGCTGCGGCGGGAGCTTTCCGCCGATCTCGTCGTGCTGAATGCGGAGAACGCCTCGCACGGCTTCGGGCTGGCGCCGGACATGGCGCGGGCCTTCCTGGAAGCGGGCGCGGATGTGCTGACGCTCGGCAATCACGCCTGGGACCGCAAGGAGATCGTTCCCTATATCGAGGGCGAGCCGCGGCTGATCCGCCCGATGAACTACCCGCCCGGCACGCCCGGCCGCGGGGCGACCGTGGTGGATGTGCCGGGCAAGGGGCGCGCCCTGGTGATGCAGGTGATGGGGCGGCTGTTCATGGAGCCGCTGGACGACCCCTTCCGCGCCGCCCAGGCGGAGCTGGCGCGGCACACGATGGGCGCGGGCGGGTCCGTGCAGGCCGTGGTGGTCGATATCCACGCTGAGGCGACGAGCGAGAAGCTCGGCTTCGGGCACTCCTTCGACGGGCGCGTCAGCCTCATCTGCGGCACGCACACCCATGTGCCGACCGCGGACCACCAGGTGCTGGAGGGTGGCACGGGCTATGTCAGCGATGCCGGCATGTGCGGCGACTACGACAGCGTGATCGGCATGGGGAAGGCCGGGGCCTCCATCCGCTTCTGGCGCAAGGTGCCGGCGGAGCGGCTGGCGCCCGCGGAGGGCGAGGCGACGCTCTGCGGCGTGCTGGCGGAGACCGACGACACGACGGGGCTGGCGATCCGGGTCGGGCCGGTGCGCCTGGGCGGGCGGCTTTCCCAGATCATGCCAGGGTTCTGAGGCCGGGGTGGGGCCGGGCGCCCCTTCCGCCTTCGCAACTGCAACCAAGCGACCCCTTTGCCCGCTTCTCCGGGGAGTGCGCTCCGCGGCCCGATCGGCTGGCGGGGGAATTCTGCCGTGCCCGGCCATGCGCGGCGCCCAGGGGGCGCGGCGGCCGGACGTGACGCCCCGGGGGCCAGGAGCCCTCGTCTGCCATCCAGTCCTGGCCCGACGCGGTCCAAACGGCCTCTGGAGTATCCCAAGGAATGCAGCAGCTTCTCCTTGCCCTGAACCCCTTTGCTGGGCTGGCCTCCCGTGGTGGCCGACCCGGTACATCTCTCCTAAGGAGGGTGGGCTGGGGGGCCGCTGCCCTGATCCTGGTGGCGGGTCTGGCGATTGGCGCCGGCCCTGCCCGGGCACAAACGGGCCTTGCGGCGGCTGCAGGGGCGGAAGCGCTGACGCCGGAGCAGGCGCGCAACGCGCTGAGCATCCTCGGGGACGATACCCGCCGGCAGCAGGTGCTGGACGCGCTTCGCGCCATCGCGGGCGTGGAACCGGGCCATGTGGCAGCGCCGGCCCCTGCGGTCGGGACGGCGGCGCAGGGCACCCCGGCCGCGACGGCGGCTGCCCCGGCGGCGCCTCCCTCAGACAAGGTTTCCCTGACCTCGGACAGTCTTCTGGCGGAGATCATCGCTGCCCTGTCCCACTGGCTCTCCGCCCTGTCGGGCCATCTGGCGGCTGTGGGGGCCACGGTCTCCAGTCTGCCACTGGCCTGGATGTGGCTGGTCCGGACCGCGACCAACCCCTTCGCTCAGTCCGCCCTCCTGGACGTCGCCTGGCGGCTGGCCGCTGTCGTCGCCCTGGCCTGGGGCGCGCGCTGGGTGCTGCGCCGCGCGCTGCGCCGGCCGCTGGCCGCACTTGAGCGGAGGGCGGTGGACAAGGCCGTGGCCCGGCGGACCGTCGCATCCACGAACGACGCCCCGCGGGTGGCGAGCCTGGCGGAGCTGCGGCTGATGCAGCGCCTGCCGCTCGCCCTGGTCCGGCTGGTGCTGGAGCTGATCCCGATCGGCGTCTTCGCGCTGGTCGGCAACCTGCTGCTGGCGACGCCCCTGGGCGATGGCGGGGTGACGGCGCTGATCATCATCGCGGCGGTGAACGCCTTCGTGATCCAGCACGTCATCATGGCGACGGGTTGCGCGGTGGTCTCGCCCCGATCGCGCTTCCTGCGGCTGTTCCGCATGTCCGACGAGACCGCGGCCTATGCGGAGGTGTGGCTGGGGCGGGTGACGGGGATCGCCATCTACGGCATGGCGGCGCTGGAGATCGCGCGCATCCTCGGCCTCTACCCGGCGGCCTATGATTCTGCCGCGAAGCTGGTGGTGCTGCTGAACCACGTGCTGCTGATCGTGGTGGTGCTGCAGTGCCGCCGCGGGGTCGCCGCGATGATCGACGCTCCGGCGGGGGCCACGGGCGGGCTGGCGCTGGCGCGGCGCTGGTTGGCGCGGGTTTGGCACATCGTGGCGGTGTTCCTGCTGCTCGCGCTCTGGTTCGTCTGGGCGCTGCGGATCGAGAACGGCTACGGGCTGCTGCTGCGCTATGTCGGCGCGACGGCCGCGGTGCTGGTGGTGGCGCGGCTGGTGGCGGTGACCGTGCTGGGCCTGATGGACCGCGCGTTCCGCATCAAGGCGGAGACGGCCCAGCGCCTGCCGCTGCTGGAGGGGCGCGCGAACCGCTACGTGCCGCTGCTCCGGCGCGGGATCTCCGTCGCGATCGGCGCCGTCACCGTGCTCGCCCTGCTGCAGGTCTGGGGGCTGGACGTGATGGAATCGTTCCGCGACGGCGGGCTGGGGCAGCGGGTTGTAACTTCCGCGCTCATCCTTCTTGTCGCGGGCGTGCTGGCGGTGATGATCTGGGAGGGTGTGAATGCCTGGATCGATCGCAACATCGCGGAGATGGCGCAGCGCGGGGACCGCGCGCGTTCGGCACGGCTGCGCACGCTGCTGCCGCTGCTGCACACCACGCTGCTGGTGCTGATCGTGGCGATCGTGGGCTTCACCGCGCTCTCGCAGCTCGGCGTGAACATCGCGCCGCTTCTGGCGGGCGCGGGAATCCTCGGCGTGGCCGTGGGCTTCGGGTCCCAGAAGCTGGTGCAGGACGTGATCACCGGGATCTTCCTGCTGCTGGAGAACACGATGCAGGTGGGGGACTGGGTGACCGTCTCCGGCCTCTCCGGCTCGGTCGAGAACCTGTCCATCCGCACCATCCGGCTGCGGGCGGGCGACGGGTCCGTGCACGTGATCCCGTTCAGCTCCGTGAGCACGGTGACGAACACCAACCGGGGCAAGGGCAATGCCGCCGTCTCCGTCACCGTTGCCTTCTCCGAGGATCCGGACCGCGTGGGGCGGGTGCTAAAGGAGATCGGGGCGGGGCTGCGCACCGATCCGGCCTTCAAGGACGGCATCCTCGACGATTTCGCCCTCTGGGGCGTGGACAAGGTGGATGGCGCCACCTTCACGGTCCTCGGGCAGATGGCCTGCACGGATACCGGCCGCTGGGGTGTGCAGCGGGAGTTCAACCGCCGCATCAAGCAGCGCTTCGAGGAGCTGGGCATCGCCATTGCCGTGCCGGCGCAGAGCGTCATCCTCTCCCGCTTCGCGCGGACGCCGGCCGAGGCGGAGGGCATCGGCGGACCGGAGAGGCGGCCTGAGCCGGTCGGGGCGGATGCCGGGGCGAAGACGCAATCGCCTCCGCCGACCGCCCTGGGGAATACGCAATAGGGCAGTTGCCGGGTTGGGTTCACGGCATCGGCCTTGACCGCAGGTGCCGTGGACTGTCGGCTGACGAAGATGAGGGCATCCGGGGCGACGCTGCCCGGCCGTGACCCTTATTCGTCCCGGATCCGGCCGCGGTTCCGCTTGATCCCGGACCGCACGCCCTTCTCGGCCAGGCGGCGTTCCTTGCTGCCCTTGGTCGGGCGGGTGGGGCGGCGAATGGGCGGGGGAGGGGCCGCGGCTTCCCGCACCAGGGCTTCGAGCCGGGCGCGGGCGGCCTCTCGGTTGCGGTCCTGCGTCCTGTGCTCCCGCGAGACGAGGAGGATGACACCTTCCTCGTTCATGCGGCGCCCGGCGAGGGTGCGGAGGTTGCCCAGGACGCGCTCGCTCAGCCCCGGCACGAGCGCGGTGTACAGGCGGAGCTGCACCGCAGTGGCGACCTTGTTCACGTTCTGCCCGCCGGGGCCGGAGGCGGCGATGAAGCTCTCCTCCAGCGCCGCCTCCGGGATCGTCAGGCTCCGGGAGATGCGCAGGTCGGGCACCGTATCAGGTCAGTAGAGGTTCTCGGCGCAGAAAGGGGCGGTCTCGTTGTCATAGACCTTCGCGTCGTAGGCGCCCTTGGTGTGCTCGGCGATCATCTCGCCGCCGGTGGGGGCGCCCGCCGCCTTTTCCCGGCCGGCCCAGAGCTCGGCCCGGAGCAGGGCGCGGGGGCACTGCATGAAGACCTCGGTGACGGAGACCACGAGGACCGTGGGGGGAACGGAGCGGCCCATGGCGAGGCGGCCGCGCAACTCCGGATCGGTGCTGATGCGGGCGGTACCGTGGACGCGGAGCGTCTCGCCCATGCCGGGCACGAGGAAGAGGATGGCGACGCGCGGGTCGTCCAGCACGTCGCGCAGGGCGTCGATCCGGTTGTTGCCGCGGCGGTCCGGCAGGACGAGGGTGCGCTCGTCCAGCAGGGCCACGAAGCCCGGGGCGTCGCCGCGCGGGGTGGCGTGGGGGCCGCGGTTGCCGACCGTGGAGAGGACGCAGAAGGGGGAGGCGGCGATGAAGGCCGCGCTCTTGCCCTCGATCCGGTCCGTGGCCTTGGCGAGCACCAGGGGGCGCGGGGCGTCGTAGAGGGTGGCGAGCGCCTCGTGCGAGGTCACGTCGAAGGGGTTGGCGGCGGGGTTGGCGTCCATGAGGACCTCGGGGAAGCGGGTTCCGGCAAGGTGAAGCGGTTCCCGGCGGCAAGGGCAAGCGCCGTTTCGGCCCGGGTGGCGCCGGGCGGGGGCGGTGATGTAGGATGGGGGTTCCCAGCCCCGCCGCGCGGGCCGCCCCCCTTCCTTGCCGGGGGCCTGGCCCCGGCGGGCCGGCGCGCGGCTTCCGGGGTCCCTCCGGGCCGGCGCGCCGCCGCCCGAGAAGGAACAGGACGCCGATCATGGCCGGCCATTCGCACGCCAAGAACATCGCACACCGCAAGGCCGCGCAGAGCGCCAAGCGGGCCCAGGCCTGGGGCAAGCTGATCCGCGAGGTGACGGTCTCCGCCAAGCAGGGCATGCCGGACCCCGCGCACAACCCGCGCCTGCGCGCCGCCGTGAAGGCCGCGCTGGTGGCCAACATGCCCCGGGACACCGTGGAGCGCGCCATCAAGCGCGTGGCCCAGGGCACGGACACGGAAAACTACGACGAGGTGCGCTACGAGGGTTACGGCCCCGGCGGCGTGGCCGTGATCGTGGAGGCGCTGACGGACAACCGGAACCGCACGGCCTCCGACCTGCGCTCCATCTTCTCCAAGAACGGCGGAGCGCTGGGGGAGATGAACTCCGTGGCCTTCCAGTTCGAGCGAGAGGGGGTGGTGCGCTATCTGCCCTCCGCCGGGGATGCCGACACGGTGCTGGAGGCCGCGATCGAGGCGGGCGCCCAGGACGTGGAGACGGACGAGGACGGGCACGCGATCCGCACGGCCGTGGAGGACCTTTTCGCGGTGCGCGACGCGCTGGAGGCGAAGCTGGGCCCGGCGGAGAGCGCGAAGCTGGAGTGGCGCCCCAACGCGACCGTTCCGCTGGACGAGGACAGCGCGCGCGGCGTGCTGAAGATGGTGGACGCGCTGGACGACCACGACGACGTGCAGAACGTCTATGCCAATTTCGACGTGCCGGACGAGATCCTCGAGAAGCTGACGGCTTGAGCGGGTCCGTCAGGATTCTCGGGCTTGATCCGGGCCTGCAGCACACGGGCTGGGGGCTTGTGGAGAGCACGGGATCGCGCCTGCGGCACCTGGGCGACGGGGTGGTGAGCACCAAGGCGGACCTGCCGCTGGCGGACCGGCTCTGCATCATCCATCGCGCGCTGACCGCGCTGATCGAGGAGATGCGGCCGGACGAGGCGGCGGTGGAGCACACTTACGTCAACAAGAACCCCGGCGCCGCGCTGAAGCTCGGCCAGGCGCGGGGCGTGGTGCTGCTGGCGCCGGCCCTGATGGGGGTGCTGGTGGCCGAGTACCAGGCGATGGAGATCAAGCGCGCCGTGGTCGGCACCGGGCATGCGGACAAGGTGCAGGTGCAGGACATGGTGCGCCGGCTGCTGCCGGGCGCCACGATGAAGCGGGCGGACGCGGCGGACGCGCTGGCGATCGCCATCTGCCACGCCAACCACCGCTCCTCCCGCATCGCGCTGGCGCGGGGGTATCAGCCGGCATGATCGGGAAGCTGCGTGGCCGGCTGGATTCCGTGCATGAGGGCGGGTGCATCCTGGACGTGAACGGGGTGGGCTACCTTGTCGCCGCCTCCTCCCGTGCCGTGGCGGCGCTGCCGCAGGATGCGGCGGGAACGCTGTGGATCGAGACTGTGGTGCGGGAGGACGCGATCACCCTCTACGGCTTCGCCGATGCGGCGGAGCGGGACTGGTTCAGGCTTCTCACGGGAATTCAGGGCGTGGGGCCGAAGGTGGCGCTGGGGCTGCTCTCCGCCCTCTCCCCGCGCGACCTGGCGGCGGCGATCCTGGAGGGGGACCGGGGCAGCCTGACGCGGGCGCCGGGCGTGGGGCCGAAGCTGGCGGTGCGGCTGCTCTCCGAGTTGCGGGAGAAGGTGGGGGGAATGCCCACCGGCGATGCCGCCTTCGTGGTGCCGGCGGCGCCGACGCCGGAGCATGGGGCGGCGGCGGACGCGGTCTCCGCGCTGCTGAACCTCGGCTGGCGGCGGCCCGAGGCGGCCTCCGTGGTGGCACGGGTGCAGGACCGGCTGGGGGAAGGCGCAGACCTGAACACCTTGATCCGCGAGAGCCTGAAGGAAATGGCGCCGCGCTAGGCCGCCATTCGGGGCAGCCGATCCAACTCGGCCCGGCGCTGCTCGATCACCACCGTGTCCTCGATGGAGGAGGGTTCGCAGGGCGGGCGTGCCGGCAGGCCCGCTGGCATCGCGCCGAGGATCGGCGCCAGCCAGAAAAGCGGGAACTGCCCGACATGGAGGCCGCGCCCGGGAATGCATGCCCGGCTCAGGCGGGTTCCGCCGCCCGGACGGGCGCCGTTGCCGCGTCCTTCGGCGTGAGAGACCGCGCGTCGGGGTCTGCGGGGGGCCTTCCGCGGGAGGCGCGCGTGGTCGGTGCGGGCTTTCCCTTGCGCCGGGACGCCCAGGGCTCCGCAACGGCGAGGCCGAGGACGGCGAGCGCGATGGAACCGACCATCGCCACCAGGGGTAGCAGGACGACGTAGAAGGCGATGTTGGAGAGGTTCGGTGACATGCGGGCCTCTGGGGCGGTGAGCGGGAATCCTTCCCGTTGTTTGCCGGGCCGGGCCCGGCATGACGCCGCATCCTGGCCCGGGCGGCGTAAACGGAGCGTTGATGTGCCGGGCCCAGGCGGTTTTGCGGCGGACCGGGCAGGGGGCGGCCGCGACAGCGGGCTGCGGTCACGCTATGTTCCCCTGCATGAGCACGGATCGCATTACAGCCGGGAACCGGCAGGAGGAGGACGCGGCGGAAGCCACGCTCCGGCCACAGACCCTGGCGGACTTCACGGGCCAGCCTGCTCTGCGGGAGAACCTGTCCGTCTTCGTCCAGGCAGCGCGCGCGCGGGGGGATGCGCTGGACCATGTCCTGCTCTTCGGTCCGCCGGGCCTGGGCAAGACCACGCTGGCGCAGATCGTCGCGCGGGAACTGGGCGTGGGGTTCCGCGCCACATCCGGGCCCGTGCTGCAGCGGGCGGGGGACCTGGCTGCCATCCTGACGAACCTTCAGCCGCGGGACGTGCTGTTCGTGGACGAGATCCACCGGCTGCAACCGGCGATCGAGGAGACGCTCTATCCGGCGATGGAGGACTTCCAGCTGGACCTCATCATCGGTGAGGGCCCGGCGGCGCGGACGGTTCGGATCGACCTGCCGCCCTTCACCCTGGTGGGCGCCACCACGCGGGCGGGGCTGCTGGCCACTCCGCTGCGGGACCGCTTCGGCATCCCGCTGCGCCTGCAATTCTACACGCCGGAGGAGCTGGAACGGATCGTTTCGCGCGGGGCGCAGAAGCTGGGCTTCGAGCTGACGCGGGAAGGGGCCTGGGAGATCGCGAAGCGCAGCCGCGGCACCCCGCGCATCGCCGGGCGGCTGCTGCGGCGCGTGCGGGACTTCGCGGCGGTGGCCGGGCGGCCCGCAGACCTGGCGCTGGCGGATTCGGCGCTGCAGCGGCTGGAGGTGGATCGGCTGGGGCTGGATGCGATGGACCGGCGCTACCTGCGGCGGCTGGCCGACCACCATGGCGGCGGGCCGGTGGGGGTGGAGACCCTGGCGGCGGCCCTGGCGGAGAGCCGGGACACGCTGGAGGAAGTGATCGAGCCCTATTTGATCCAGGAGGGGCTGATCCTGCGGACCCAGCGCGGGCGGGTGCTGGGATTGCCGGGCTGGAAGCACCTGGGAATGACGCCGCCGCGCAGCGCGCTGGCCTCCCAGGGGGACCTGCTGGACGACCCGCTGGCCTGACGCCCTTCACCCCGGTCAGCTTGCCGCCTGGCCACGGCAGGGTTAACTGCGAACGGCTCGCAGGAACCCGGCGGATGGATGACGTGGCCCGAACCCTTCCCTCTCACCCACGTCCTGCCTTGCCTCGTCGCGCCGTGTTGGGGGTGGCCGGGGTGCTGGCGGTCGGTTCGGCGCGGGGGCAGGGGGCCTGGCCCCGGACCGTCACCGATGTCCTGGGCCGGCGGGTGACGATCAAGGCGCCGCCCCGCGCGGTGCTGCTGGGGGAGGGGTTCCAGCTGCTGAACCTAGCCCTGGTGCACCCCGACCCCGTCTCCATCCTCGTCGGGACCGGGGGTGAGCTGAAGCGGGTGGATGCGGCGATGGACACGGCGCTGCGGCGACGCTTCCCGGCGCTGGAGAGGGTGCCGGAGCTGACGGCCTCGGTGGGGCAGGGCTTCCCGGCGGAGCGCGCCTTGGCGCTGCGGCCGGATCTGGTGGTGCTCAGCGCCTGGCAGGCGAATTCGCAGGAGATGCGGCGGGCGGTGGAGCTTCTGGAAGGCTCGGGCGTGCCGGTGGTCTATGTGGACTTCTTCCAGCGGCCGGCGCGGAACACGGTGCCGGGCCTGCGGCTGCTCGGCGCCGCGCTGGGGCAGGAGGAGCGGGCTGAGGGCATCACGGCCTTCATCGAGGAACGGAAGGCCCGCATCGCCGGCGGTGTCGCGGCGAGAGGCGGGGAGGGGCCGCGCGTGCTTTTCGCCGCCTATGCCGGCCGCTGGCCCTGCTGCTGGGCGCCGGGGCCGGAGGGTTCGGTTGGGGAATTCCTGGTGGCCTTGCGGGCGCGGAACGTGGCTGCGGGCGTGGTTCCCGGGGGCGGAGGCTCGATCCCGGTTGAGAGCGTGCTGCTCTCGGGCGCGGAGGTCTTCATCGGCACGGGCACGGCGGTGCAGGGCGAGACCGCGGGCCTCCAGCTCGGCGGCGGGGTCTCGCCCGAGGCGGCGCGGGCCAGCCTGGAGGTGGTGATGCGCGCGCCGGAGCTGGCCGCGCTGCCGGCGGCAAGGGCGAGGCGGGCCTTCGGGCTCTGGCACGCCTTCACCCAATCCGCGATCAACATCGTGGCGGAGGAGGCAATGGCGCGCTGGGTGCGCCCGGAGATATTCGGGGCGCTGGATCCCGCGGCGACGCTGGCCGAGATCAACGGGCGCTTTTCCGCCTTCCCCTACGAGGGCAGCTTCTGGACCGGGCTGGGCTAGAGGCCATTCCGGCCGGCGAGGGGGCCTTGCGGGTTCCCGTTCCCTGCCGATGAGGCCCCGCTGGGTGGCAGGGCCTCGCCGTGTCGCAATGGATCAGCCGCGCGCCTTGCGGCGGACGAGCCCGAGCCCGAGCAGGCCCGCGCCGAGCAGGGTGATGGACATGGGCTCCGGAACCGTCACGGCGGCGGAGGCCTGGTAGGTGAGGTTGTCCATGTCCGGGTCGTAGAAGGCGCCGCCAAAGAAGACACGCACCTCGGTCAGATTCGTGAAGGTCGGGAACAGGACGGTGCCGACATCATTCCCGTTCACGACCTGCTGGGTGACCTGCTGCCCGTTCCGGTAGCCCGTGAAGGTATAGGGATCGCCGACATCGCTATGGTTGAAGAGGAGGCTGATGAAGTCGAAGGCGCTGCCCGTCGTGAAGGAGAAGTTCCGGTCTGCCCCGCTGCAGCAGGGCAGATCGAACCGGCCATTGGCGATGGGAACGGCCGTGGAGCCGAGGATCGGGGTGATGGTGAGGCCCTTCTCCGTATAGACGGGGTAGTTGCCCGCCGTGTCGAAGGTGAGGACGATCGGGGCCGCGGAGGCCTGGTTTGCGCCGGCGAGGCCGACAAGCGCCGACAGCACCGCCGCGGCGGAAAGAATGCGTTTCATCGCATGTCTCCAGTATGTGGAAGGATATCCACTGGAGAGAGGGACTACATGCGGCGTGCCAGGAATTTTATCGCGTACAATCAATGTTTTAGGTGAATGGCATCCCGGGTTCGTCAGGAAACCTGACACGAGCCGGGTTGCCGGCTGGCGGGATGCCGGGGCATGGGGCCGGCCCGGGGCGTAACGTCGACCCTGCCGCGATCGGCGTGAGGACGGGCCGATGCGGCCCGGGACCCCTGGGCGGGCGGCACGATTGGCGCTAGGGGCGGGCGCCATGGCCGTGCATCGCTATCCCATCCGGATCTATTTCGAGGACACCGATGCGGGCGGCGTGGCCTATCACGCCAACTATCTCCGCTGGGCGGAGCGGGCACGAACGGAATCCTTGCGCGACATAGGCTTGCCGCATCATCTTCTAATGGAACGTCATGCTTCGTTGCTTGTGGTGCGACGCATCGAAGTGGCGTATCTGCGGCCCGCGCGGCTGGATGACCTCGTGTCCATCGAGACGCGGGTGCTGAAGGCGGGGGCCGCCTCGCTCGAGGTGGGGCAGGACGTGGTGGCGGAGGATGGCGGGGTGCTGGCGCGCTTGAAAGTAGGGCTGGTCTGCGTCTCGCAGGAGAGCCTGCGGCCGGTGCCGCTGCCGGAGCCCTGGCGCTCCGCGCTGCGTCCGGAGGCCTGACGAATTCGGGCGATGTGGTGGCGGGGCTGCCGCATTGCCGCTCCCCGCGCCGGGCAGAGTCCGGCTGGGGATGAGGGTTCGGCCCGAGAGGGCCTGGGGGGCGCCGGGGGGCGCCAGGGGATGGCGCCCGGATCGGGCGCGTGAACGAGGAGACCGCCCGTGAACGGTGGTGTGACTGCGCAGAACCTGGCCGCGGCCGGGCACGACCTCTCGCTGTGGGGGCTGTTCCTCCAGGCGGACCTGGTGGTGAAGGCGGTGATGATCGGCCTGCTGCTCGCCAGCGTCTGGGTCTGGGCGATCGTCTTCGAGAAGTGGACGACGATGCGGCGCGTGAACCGCGCGGCCGATGCCTTCGAGGACAAGTTCTGGTCCGGCGGCAGCCTGGAGGACCTCTACCGCAGCGAGGGGGAGCGGCCGACGCATCCGATGGCCTCGGTGTTCGGATCGGGCATGCGGGAGTGGTCGCGGGCGGCCGATATGGGCCTGACCGGGGCCCTGGCCATGACCGGCATGAAGGAGCGGGCGGACCGGGCCATGAACGTGGCCATCAACCGCGAGATGGACGGGCTGGAGCGGTGGATGACCTTCCTCGCCTCCGTCGGCTCCGTCGGGCCCTTCATCGGGCTGTTCGGCACGGTCTGGGGCATCATGAACTCCTTCTCCGCCATCGCGGGGATGAACAACACGAACCTTGCCGTGGTGGCGCCGGGCATCGCGGAGGCGCTGTTCGCCACGGCCATCGGCTTGGTGGCCGCTATCCCGGCGGTGCTGGCCTACAACAAGATCAACACGGACCTGGCGCGCTTCACCGGGCGGCTGGAGGGCTTCTCGACGGAGTTCGGCGCGATCCTCTCCCGCCAGGCGGACGAGGCGCCGGCGGCGCCGTCCCCGAACTCGCCCCCGCGCCAGCCGGCGCAGGTCTGAGGCGATGGCTGCCTCGATCCAGACGGGCGGCGGGCGCGGCGGGCGGCGGCGCCGGCCGATGGCGGAGATCAACGTCACCCCGCTGGTGGACGTGATGCTCGTCCTGCTCATCATCTTCATGGTGGCCGCGCCGCTGATGACGGTGGGCGTGCCCGTGGACCTGCCCAAGACCCAGGCGGCGGCCCTGAACCAGGAGCAGGAGCCGATCACCATCTCCATCAACCCGGAGGGGCGGATCTTCCTGCAGGAGACGGAAGTCCAGGCCGAAGGGCTGGTACCGCAGCTTCGCGCCATCATGGAGAACCAGCCCCAGGGCCAGCCGGAGCGCCGGATCTTCGTGCGCGGGGACCGGAGCATCGCCTACGGGAAGATCATGGAGGTGATGGGGATCGTCTCCTCCGCCGGCTTCTCCCGCGTGGCGCTGCTGGCGGAGCAGCCGGCGGGCACGCCGGCCCGCACCGGCGGCGCCGCCGGCGCGGCCCCCGCGCGCGGTGCGGCCGCCTCCGCGGCCCCGGCCGCACCGGCGGGCGCGCCGAGGCGGTAGTCCGATGTCGGGGGCGCAGGGCTTCATGGATGGGCGCGCCGACCGGCTCCGCCCCTGGCTGGTGGCGTCGCTGGTGGCGCATGCCGTGGTGTTCCTGCTGCTGCTGATCGAGCTGCCGGGCCGGGAACTGCCGGAGCCGGTGGAGACGGCCATGCCCGTCGAGATCGTGACGCCGGACATGCCGCAGCTGGCCCAGGCGCCGGAGCCGCTTCCCTTGCCCGCCCCGCCCGCGCCGGATCGGACGCCGCCCACCCCGACTCCGACCCCCACGCCGCCCGAACCGCCGCGGAACGAGCCGCCGACGCCGCTGCCGCCACCGCCGCCGCCCAACCCGGCGGCGCCGCAGATGCCGGCGCCGCCGACGCCCGTGCCGCCCACGCCGACGGCCGTGCCGCCGCTGCCCCTGCCGCCTGCGCCCACCCCGACGCCGCCCGCGCCGACACCCCCGCGCCCTTCGCCGCCCGCGCCCGCGCAGCAGCAGGCCCAGGCGACGCCGCCGGCCCCGCCGCTGCCACCGCTGCCCCTGCCGCCGCCGCCCGCGCCGCCCATGCCGGACGGGGTGCAGCAGCAGGTGCAGCAGACGCCGCCGACGCCGACGCCGCCCGCGCCGCCGCGGCCTTCCGCGCCCACGCCGCCGCAGCGGCAGGCAGCCCAGACCCCGCCCGCGCCGCCGGCCCCACCGGCACCCCCGGCGCCCCCGCAGCAGCAGGCAGCCGCCAGCCCGCCCGCGCCACCGGCCCCGGCGCGGCCGAACGCAGTGCCGAACCAGCCGCCCGTGCCGCCGGCGCGGGAGAGCAACAACCGCCCGGGCACGGGGCAGACACCGCCCGTGCGGAACCCGGCGGAGAACAGCAACGCCGCGCAGAACACGCTGGAGCGGCTGCGCGCGATGCAGGCGCAGAACCAGGCGCCGTCCAGCCGCCCCAATCCAGCGGCGGGCAGTCCCGCCCGGGGCGGCGGGGCGCCGACAGGGACGGCCGCGCTGACCTCCGGCGAGATCCGGGGCGTGGCGGACAAGATCAGCGAGTGCTGGTCGGTAGATGCCGGGGCGCCCGACATCTCCAGCATCGTCGTGGAACTGAAGGTGGAGGCGGATGCCAGCGGCACGGTGCGCGTGGTGCGCCCGGCCGGCGCGATCCCTTCCGAGCCGCGGGCGCGGGCGGTGTTCGAGGCGGCGCGGCGCGCGCTGATGGACCCCAAGTGCTCGCCGCTGCCCTTCCCGCGTGACAAGCTGGCAGCGATCAACAACGCCATCTTCCGTTTCAATCCGCGGGGGCTGACGCGTTGATGCCCGGCCCGCGCGCGATCAACTCTCAGGGGAAGCGCGGGCTTTCCCGCCCTGGCGGGTTGCGCCCCGTCGCGGCTTCGGCTCTTTCCCCCTCCCGCAGCTCCGAGGTTTCGCATCCATGATGACGACCGATCGGCGTGGCCTGATCCTGGGTGGCGCCGCGCTTCTCACCGTGCCCGCGACCGTGCGCGCCCAGGGGACCACCGCTGGTGGCCAGGGCGCCGTGATCGACATCACCAAGGCCCGCACGGATCCGATCCCGATCGCCGTGCCGGCGCTGGCCGGCGGCGGCCGGGGCGCGGACATCGCGCGCGTGATCCAGGCCAACCTCCGCAATTCCGGCCTGTTCCGCCCGGTGGACAACGCCGCCTTCATCCAGAGCGCCGAGGCCGCGGCCGCCACGCCGCGCTTCCAGGACTGGCGGGTGATCGGTGCCAACGCGCTGGTGACGGGGCGGGTGGAGGACTCCGGCGGGCGGCTGCGCGTGGAGTTCCGCCTGTGGGACGTGCTGCCGGAGCAGCAGATCCAGGGCACCGCCTTCACGGCGCCGGCCGCCCAGTGGCGGCGAATCGCGCACCTGATCTCCGACGTGATCTACGAGCGGCTGCTGGGCGAGAAGGGTTATTTCGACACGCGGATCGTCTACGTGGCCGAGAGTGGGCCGCGGGACCGGCGCACCCGCCGGCTGGCGATCATGGACCAGGACGGGGAGAACAACCGCTTCCTCACGGACGGGTCCTTCCAGGTTCTCTCGCCGCGCTTCCATCCGAACGCGCAGCAGATCGTGTTCATGTCCTATTTCCAGAACCAGCCGCGCGTGTACCTGTTCGACCTGAACAGCGGCTCCTCGCGGGTTCTCGGCTCCTTCCCGGGCATGACGCTCTCCCCGCGCTTCAGCCCGGACGGGCGGACGGTTGTGCTGTCCTATGCAACGGGTGGCGACGCCAACATCTACGCGGTGGATGCCGGCTCGGGTGCGCAGCGGCAGCTCACCTCCGGCGGCGGGCTCGACGTCTCGCCCTGCTACAGCCCGGACGGTTCGCAGATCGTCTTCAACTCCGACCGGGGCGGGGACCAGCAGATCTACGTCATGTCGGCCGGCGGCGGCGGGGCGCGGCGCATCTCCTTCGGGCGCGGGCGCTACGCGACGCCGGTCTGGTCGCCGCGCGGGGACCTGATCGCCTTCACCCGCATCTCCGGCGGGCAGTTCGGGATCGGGGTAATGCGGCCCGACGGCTCCGGCGAGCGGATCCTGTCTGAGGGCTGGGGCATGGAAGGTCCGACCTTCGCGCCGAATGGCCGTGTTCTTGCCTTCTACCGCGAGAGCCGGGCGAGCGGCGCGCGGGGCGAGGGCTATTCCGCCCGGCTGGCCCAGATCGACATCGCGGGCTTCAACGAGCGGCAGATGGTCACGCCGACCGATGCAACCGATCCGTCCTGGTCACCCTTGTTGGCCTGATCGCAATCCGAAACTGAAACCTTTGCATAGGAGTGCATGATGAACGTGAAGATCCTGGCCGCCCTCGGGGCCATTGCCCTGCTCTCGGCCTGCTCGAACGAGGACCAGAACGCCGCGGCGACCGGCGCGGGCGGTTCGGGCGGGCTGGCGGGTGCCGGCGGAAGCGGCATGGGCAGCGCGCGCCCGGGTAGCCAGGAGGACCTGGTCGCCAATGTCGGCGACCGCGTTCTCTTCGACACCGATAGCAGCCAGGTTCGCGCCGATGGCCGCGACGTGCTGCAGCGCCAGGCCGCCTGGCTGGCCCGCTACCCGCAGGTGACGGTGTACATGGAGGGCCATGCCGACGAGCGCGGCACCCGCGAGTACAACCTGGCCCTCGGCCAGCGCCGCGCCAACAACGCGCGCGACCTGCTGGTGGCGGGCGGCGTCTCCGGCCAGCGGATCCAGACGGTGTCCTACGGCAAGGACCGCCCGGCGGCGCTCGGCTCCGACGAGGCGTCCTGGGCGCAGAACCGCCGCGCGGTGACGACGGTCCGCTGAGGACTGCGGGCCCGGTGCCCCGCGCGCCGGGCCTCACCCGCCCTTTCGTTGGGTGGATGGGATGCTTGCCCGCGTCGGCGGGCTGGTCCGATGATGGGGCGCGGCGGGGCCACGCCGTGAAGGGCTGCGCCGGGTCTCGGGCGCACCACGAGGGGATTTCAGGGATGCTGCGGACCCGATGCGTTCCGGTGAGGGGCGTTCTGATGGCGGGGGCGGTGCTGGCAGGGCTGGTGCCGGCCGGCCGCGCCCTCGCGCAGGCGGAGAGCCGGGAGGGCATCTACCTGCAGAACCAGATCCTGCAGCTGCGGCAGGAGCTTGAGGCCGTGCGGCGGAGCGGCGGCGGTGGCGGCTACCCGCAGCCGCAGCTGCCGCCCCCCGGGCGCGGCGGTGCGCCGGCAGCGGGCGGCGAGATCGTCGGCCAGCTTCTGGGGCGCGTGGGCGACCTGGAGGAGGAGGTGCGGCGCCAGCGCGGCCGCGCCGAGCAGGCCGAGTACCAGAACCGGACCCTGCAGGAGCGGCTGGAGAAGCTGCAGGGCGACATGGAATACCGCTTCAACGCGCTGGAAGGCCGGGGTGGCGGCGCTGCCCCAGCCGGAGGAGCCCCCCCGGCGGGGCGACCGGCCGGCGGGCAGCAGCAGGGCGCGCTGACTCCGCCGGGTGACACACCTGCCCCCCCGCCGGGCCAGCCGGCCACGCCGGCGCCTCGCACGCCGGAGATCGCTCTGCGCGAGGGACAGACGGCCTTGGGGCGCCGGGACTACGCGGCGGCCGAATCGGCCGCACGGGAGGTCCTGGCCTCCCGCTCCACCGCGCGCGGGCAGGATGCGGGGGTCCTGCTGGGCGATGCGCTGATGGGGAAGCGCGACTTCCAGGGCGCGGCCCTGGCCTATGACGACGCCTATCGCCGGGCGCGCTCCTCCGGCCGGGCGCCGGACGCGCTGATCGGGCTGGCGAACGCCTTCGTCGGGTTCAACGCAAAGGTGGAAGCCTGCCAGACGCTGGACAACCTGCGGACGGGGTTCCCCCGGCTGGCCGGGGCGCAGGCGGATCGGGCGACCCAGGCGCGGCAGCGCGCCGGCTGCCGCTAGGCCCGTGCGGGCGGCGGTGAAGCCGCCGCAAGGACTGGATTCGGAATTCGCGGCGGCGATGGCGGGGCTGGGGCCTTTCGGGCCCGCGCCCCGGCTGGCGGCCGGCGTCTCGGGCGGGCCGCACAGCCTGGCACTGGCGGTTCTCGCGCGGGACTGGGCCGCGGCGCGGGGCGGACGGTTGCTGGCGCTTGTCGCCGATCACGGGTTGCGTCCGGAGAGTGGGGGCGAGGCGGCCTGGGTGGCTGCGCGGCTCGCCCAACTTGGCGTCGATGCGCAGGTGTTGGCACTCTATTTGGCGGCCGGGCCCGGTCTCCACGAGCGGGCCCGGGCGGCGCGGCTTTCGGCCCTGGCGGCTGCTGCCGAGGCGGCGGGGACGCCCTGGCTTCTGCTCGGGCAGCACCGGGCGGACCAGGCGGAGACGCTGGCCTTCCGGGCGCTTCGGGGATCCGGCGTGGCGGGGCTGGCGGGCATGGTGCCCGCGCGGCCGGCGGGCGGGGTGTTGATCCTGCGGCCCTTGCTGGGCGTGGCGCCGGCCGCGATCGAGAGGTTTCTGGCGGCGCGCGGGCTGGTTCCCGTGCGCGACCCTTCCAATGACGATCCGCGCTTCGCGCGCGCCCGGCTGCGGCGGGCTCTGGACGATCCGGGCGGCACGGGGCCGGGCGTGGCGGCCTTGGCGGAGGCGGCCTCGGCCTTCGGAATGCGGCGGGCGCGGCTGCGCGCGGCCGTAGCGGCGCGGCTGGTGGGCTGCGCGACGTTCCGGCCGGAAGGCTGGGCGGTGCTGGACGTCGCGGCGCTGGGACGGGACGCGGTGGCGGAGGCAGCGCTCTCGTCCTTGGTGCGGGCCGTGGGAGGCGGGGCGCACCCGCCGGCACGAGCGGCGGTGGCCGCCCTGCTCGGGCGGGGCGGGGGCAGCTTGGGCGGGGTGCTCTGGCGCGGGCGCTTCGTGGGGCGCGAGCCGGGCCGCTGCGCAGCGGCCGTGCCCGCCGCGCCGGGGGTCCTGTGGGATGGGCGCTGGCGGGTGGTGGCGGCGCCGGGAGACGGCTGGATCGGGGCGGCGGGGCCGGGTTTCCCCGGTGGGAACCTGCCGGGCTTCGTGGCGGCGGGCTTGCCCGTGCTGCGGGACGCGGCCGGGCGGGTGCTGGCCGGGCCGGGGCCCGGGCCGGGCTGGAAGGTGGAATTCAGGCCGGATTCAGGGCCCCTCGCGTGAAAGCGGTGTTATCCAGTGGTTCCATGTAGCGTCGGGCATCCCTATCTTGTTCTTCTAGCCGGGGAGCACCGGCCAAGGATCGGGACCGTCACGTGAACAATTTTGGCCGCAACCTAGCGCTCTGGGTGATCGTCGCCCTGCTGCTCGTGGCGCTGTTCAACCTGTTCCAGCCATCGGGCAATTCCTCGCAGCGCGGGATGCAGGTGGCTTACTCCGACTTCCTGAACGAGGTTCAGCAAGGCCATGTGCGCGACGCCACCATCCAGGGGCGGATCGTTTCCGGCCAGCTTCAGGACGGGCGGACCTTCAGCACCTACACGCCCGAGGACCCGCAGCTGATTTCCAAGCTGACGGAGAAGGGCGTGCGCGTGGTGGCGCGGCCCGAGGAGAGCGACGTGAACCCGCTCTTCCAGATCCTCATCTCCTGGTTCCCGATGCTGCTGCTGATCGGCGTCTGGGTCTTCTTCATGCGCCAGATGCAGGGCGGCGGCGGGCGTGCCATGGGCTTCGGCAAGTCCAAGGCGAAGCTGCTGACGGAGAAGCAGGGCCGCGTGACCTTCGAGGACGTGGCGGGCATCGAGGAGGCGAAGAGCGAGCTGGAGGAGGTCGTGGACTTCCTGCGCGACCCGCAGAAGTTCCAGCGCCTCGGCGGCAAGATCCCCAAGGGCGTGCTGCTGGTCGGCCCCCCCGGCACGGGCAAGACGCTGCTGGCGCGCTCCGTCGCCGGCGAGGCGAACGTGCCCTTCTTCACCATCTCCGGCTCCGACTTCGTGGAGATGTTCGTCGGTGTCGGCGCCAGCCGCGTGCGCGACATGTTCGAGCAGGGCAAGAAGAACGCCCCCTGCATCATCTTCATCGACGAGATCGACGCGGTGGGCCGCCACCGTGGCGCCGGGCTCGGCGGCGGCAATGACGAGCGCGAGCAGACGCTGAACCAGATGCTGGTCGAGATGGACGGCTTTGAGTCCAACGAGGGCGTCATCATCATCGCGGCCACCAACCGGCCGGACGTGCTGGACCCCGCGCTGCTGCGCCCCGGCCGCTTCGACCGCCAGGTCGTCGTGCCGAACCCCGACGTGAACGGGCGCGAGCGGATCCTGCGGGTCCATATGCGCAAGGTGCCCCTGGCCTCCGACGTGGAGCCGAAGGTGATCGCGCGGGGCACGCCGGGCTTCTCGGGCGCCGATCTGGCGAACCTGGTGAACGAGGCGGCGCTGCTGGCGGCCCGCACCGGCCGCCGCACGGTCGGCATGCACGAGTTCGAGCAGGCCAAGGACAAGGTGCTGATGGGCAGCGAGCGCCGCTCGCTGGTCATGAGTGAGGCCGAGAAGCGGATGACCGCCTATCATGAGGCCGGCCACGCGCTGATGGCGATCAGCGAGGAGGAGTGCGACCCCGTCCACAAGGCCACCATTATCCCGCGCGGCCGCGCGCTGGGCTTGGTGATGTCCCTGCCGGAGGGCGACCGCTACTCCAAGCACAAGTCCAAGATGAACGCCGAGCTCGCCATGGCCATGGGCGGCCGCGTCGCCGAGGAGATCATCTTCGGGGCGGACAAGGTGTCCAACGGCGCCTCGGGTGACATCAAGATGGCGACCGACCTCTCGCGCCGGATGGTCACGGAATGGGGCATGTCCGACAAGATCGGCATGGTCGCCTACGGCTCGAACGACCAGGAGGTGTTCCTCGGTCATTCGGTGACGCAGTCGAAGAACCTGTCCGAGGCGACCGCGCAGGCGATCGACAGCGAGATCCGCTCGATCATCGACACGGCCTACCAGCGGGCGAAGAAGACGCTGACCGAGCGGATCGAGGACCTGCACGCCCTGGCCAAGGGGCTGCTGGAGTACGAGACCCTCTCGGGCGACGAGATCAAGAGCCTGCTGCGCGGCGACCCGATCGTGCGGGACCGTCCGGACGAGCCGGTGAACCAGGGGCGGGGCAGCGTTCCCACCTCGGGGCGGCCGAATCCGCGCCCGGAGACCGGCGGGATGCAGCCGGCGCCTTCGGGGGCCTGACCGCCGGGCGCCCCCTCTGGCGCGGGGCGTCGCGAAACGCTTGAATGCACCGGGTGAATGTGACGGGGGCCCTCAGTGGCCCCCGTTTCCGTCCGGGGGTGCCGATTCCCGGACGAGGGGAGGGGAAATGGCGCGCTGGGTCGAACCGATGGGTCTGCTGCACGGGCGCGGCGCCGCCGCGGCCGTGGCTGCCGGGGCTGCCGTGCCGCTCGAAGGCGGGCAGGCGGCCTTCACCCTCGTCCGGCTCATCGAGAACGGCGCGACGCTGGGGCTGCTCCCCGCCGTAGATACGCCGGAGGACTGGCAGGCGGCCGTCCTCGCCCTCACCAATCCGCTTCCGCCCTTCGCTGGCCTGCCGGAGGCCGCCATCCTCGGCCGGCCGCTGGTGATGGGCGTGCTGAACGTCACGCCCGACAGCTTCTCCGACGGGGGCCGCCACGCAGACCCGCGTGAGGCCATCATGGCGGCGAACGCGATGCTGGAGGCCGGCGCCGACATGATCGACGTGGGCGGGGAGAGCACCCGCCCCGGCGCGGCGCCCGTGGATGCCGAGGCCGAGATCGCCCGGATCCTGCCGGTGATCCGCGAAATCGCGAAGGATGCGCCGGTGAGCGTGGACACCCGCCATGCCGCCACGATGCGCGCGGCGCTGGAGGCGGGAGCGGAGGTGGTGAACGACATCTCCGCCCTGCGGCACGACCCGGAGGCGATGGCGGTGGTGGCGGAGGCGGGTTGCCCCGTGGTGCTGATGCACATGCCGGGAACCGAGCCCGCCACGATGCAGCAGCACGCGAGCTACGCGGACGTGGCGCTGGAAGTCCTGGAGTTCCTGGCGGAGCGGATCGAGACCTGCGAGGCGGCCGGGATCCCGCGCCACCGGATCGCGGTGGATCCGGGCATCGGCTTCGGCAAGACCATGGAGCACAACCTGGAACTTCTGGACCGGCTGCCGATCCTGCTGAACCTGGGCTGCCCGATTCTTGTTGGGGCGTCGCGCAAGCGGTTCATCGGCACGCTCTCCGGCGTTTCCGCCCCGCGGGACCGGATGGCGGGGAGCCTCGGCGTGGCCACCACGGCGGCCGCCCGGGGCGCCGCGATGCTGCGGGTGCACGACGTGGCGGAGACCGTGGCGGCGCTGCGCCTGTGGCGGGCGGGCGCATCGGGGGCGCCGCCCCCGGGGGAGAATCCGGCTTAACGTCAAGCGGGCCGACGCTGCCCTGCCTATTTTCCCCGCCCTGCGCTAGACAGTGCGGAAACGGTTGGAGAAGGCCGGCATGGGTGACGGGACAAGGCGCCTTTTCGGCACCGACGGGATCCGGGGCGTGGCGAACCGCGCCCCCATGGACGCGGCGACGGCGCTGCGGTTGGGTCAGGCGGCTGGCCGCTACTTCAATCGGGGGCAGCACCGGCACCGGGTGGTGATCGGCAAGGACACGCGGCTCTCCGGCTACATGCTGGAGCCGGCGCTGACGGCGGGCTTCGTGGGCGCGGGCATGGACGTGGTGCTGGTCGGGCCCCTGCCGACGCCGGCGATTGCGCTTCTGGCGCGCAGTCTGCGGGCCGACCTGGGCGTGATGATCAGCGCCTCGCACAATCCTTTCCATGACAACGGGATCAAGCTGTTCGGGCCGGACGGGCTGAAGCTGTCGGACGCGCAGGAGGAGGCGATCGAGGCGCTGATGGCCGGGGACCTGGCCTCCGCGCTGGCGGCGCCGGGCAAGCTCGGCCGGGCCTCGCGGCTTGAGGACGCGCCGGGGCGCTACATCGAGGCGGTGAAGGCCAGTTTTCCCCGCGGGCGCAGCTTGGAGGGACTGCGGATCGTCGTCGATTGCGCGAACGGCGCCGCCTACAAGGTCGCGCCGACCGTGCTGTGGGAACTGGGTGCCGAGGTGGTCTCGGTGGGCGTGGCCCCGGACGGGTTCAACATCAACGACGCCTGCGGCAGCACGGCGCCGGGCGCGCTGGCGACCCTGGTGCGGGAACGGCGTGCGGATCTCGGCATCGCGCTGGACGGCGATGCGGACCGGCTGGTGCTGGTGGACGAGACGGGCGCGGTGGTGGACGGGGACCAGATCCTGGCGCTGATCGCTTCCTCCTGGGCGTCGCAGGGGCGGCTGCGCGGGGGCGAGGTGGTGGCGACCGTGATGTCCAACCTCGGGCTGGAACGATTCCTTCAGGGCCGGGGGCTGAAGCTGCACCGGACCAAGGTGGGGGACCGCTACGTGGGCGAGGCGATGCGGGAGCGGGGCTGCAACCTGGGCGGGGAGCAGTCCGGCCACGTCATCCTCTCGGATTACGGCACCACGGGGGATGGGCTGGTGGCGGCGCTGCAGGTGCTGTCCGTGCTGGTGGAGGAAGGAAAGTCCGCGAGCGAGATGCTGCGCCGCTTCGAGCCGCTGCCGCAGAAGCTGGTGAACGTGCGTCATGCCGGGGGCAACCCGCTGGCGGACCCGCGCGTGGCGGACGCGATCGCCGCGGCGGAGATGGAACTTGGCGCGCGCGGCCGCGTGCTGATCCGGCCGAGCGGGACCGAGCCGCTGATCCGCGTGATGGTGGAGGCGGAAGAAGAGGGGCTGGTGGAGTCCCTCACCGAACGGCTGGCCGGGGTGATCCGGGCCGCGGCCGCCGCGCCGGCGAAGGTGGCCGCGGAGTGAAAGGGCGCGTGCTGATCGTCGCCGGATCCGATTCCGGCGGCGGGGCGGGGATCCAGGCGGACATCAAGGCGGTGACGGCGATGGGGGCCTATGCGGCCACCGCGATCACCGCGCTGACGGCGCAGGACACGGAGGGTGTGCGCGCCGTGCACCCCGTGCCGCTGGATTTCCTGGGTCTGCAGATCCGCATGTCGCTGGAGGACATCGGCGCGGACTGCATCAAGACCGGCATGCTGGCGGATGCCGCGACCATCGATGCGGTGTGCGACGCGCTGGCAGGCTACGGGGCGCCGCTGGTGGCCGACCCCGTGATGGTGGCCAAGGGCGGGGCGCGGCTGCTGGACCCGGCGGCGGTGGAGACCCTGAAGCGGCGGCTGATGCCGCTGGCGACGATCCTGACGCCGAACCTGCCGGAGGCGGAGGTGCTCTCCGGCATGGCGATCCCCGACCTCGGGGCCATGCGCCACGCGGCGGAGCTGCTGATGACGCTCGGCGTGCCGGCGGTGCTGCTGAAGGGCGGGCACCTGGACGGGCCGGTGCTGCACGACGTGCTGGCGACCGAGGACGGCGTGGAGGTGTTCGAGAGCCCGCGGATCGAGACGCGGCACACCCACGGCACGGGCTGCACCCTGGCCTCCGCGATCGCGGCGGGGCTGGCGCAGGGAATGGGGCTGCGGGACTCCGTGATGCGGGCGCGGGCCTATGTGGCCGCCGCGATCCGGGCCGCACCCGGCTATGGGCGCGGGCACGGGCCGCTGGACCACGGGGTGACGGTGGACCCCGCGCGGGTGGCGGCCCTTACGGGCGGATGATGTGCTTCTCCTCCTGGTCGGCGGGGCCCTCCACCCAGCCTTCCACGTAGGAAACCTTGATCGCGGCCATGGCGGCGGCGGTGATCGGCGCGGCGAGCAGGATGCCGAGGAAGCCCAGCCCCGTGCCGAACAGGGCCTGCGCGCCGAGCAGCAGGGCGGGCGGCACGTCGCTGGCCTGCTTCTGCACCATCGGCGTCAGGAAATTGCCCTCGATATTCTGCGAGGCGAAGAACAGCGCAATGACCCAGGGGATCATCGAGGGATCCTGCGAGGCGGCGATGAGGATGGCGGGCAGGCAGCCCAGCACCGGGCCGATATAGGGCATGAAGTTGAACAGGGCCGTCAGGATGGCCAGCAATCCCGCCAGCGGAATACCCATGGCCCAGAGGCCGAGGAAGATCACCACGCCGGTGAAGACCATGCCGAACATCTGGCCGAGCAACCAGCCGCGCAGGGAATGCGCCATGGCGTTCAGCGTGGCCTCCGCCCGCGGGCGCAGCCCGGGCGAGAGGAGGGCGAGGGCGCCGCGCCGGTAGAGGGTGGGGTCGGAGGCGATGTAGAGGCCGAGCAGGACGATCAACAGGAAGTTGCCGAGCGCGCCGAGGGTGCCGCTGACCCCGCGCACGGCCACGCTGGCCGCGGTTTGCGCGGCGGGCTCCATCTTCTCCGGCGAGACCTGCTGCTTCAGCCATTCGGAGCCGGGCAGGCCGTCCACGAGCCCGGTGAGCTGCTGGAGGACGCGGGGCACCGCCTGGGTGAACTCGCGAGCCTGGGCGGCGAGGCTGTTGAAGCCGAGCCAGAGGCCGAGGCCGATCACCACCAGGGAGATCAGCGCGACGATCATCACGCCCCAGTGCGGGGCGATGCCAAGGTGCCGCGCGACCGGTTCCCCCGCCGCGCGGAGCGCGACGGCGAGGAGGCAGCCGGCAAAGACGATGAGCACCACGTCCGGCACGAACCAGAAGAGCACGGCGACGACCGCCAGCAGGATCAGGAGAGTGGCGGAGTCATGGCGCATGCCCGCCGCAACGGGGCCCGCGGCACGGGGTTGCGTGCGCCGCGGCAGAGCGGGCCGGGCTTCGCTTGACCCGGGCGGTGGGCAGGGGCTAGCGCAGCCCGGTGCCCTGCCGCGAGGCGGTGCGGGCGACGGACGGAGGGCGGGCCATGGCGGCGACGGCGGATCTGGAGCGGGCGAGGCCCTCGGCGCGGCCGGGTAACCCTTGCTTTTCCTCCGGCCCCTGCGCGAAGCGGCCGGGATGGGCCTTGGCGGCGCTGGAGGGGGCGCTGCTCGGGCGCAGCCACCGGGCATCGGTGCCGCACGCGCGGATCGCGGAGGTGATCGAGCGGTCGAAGGCTGTGCTGGGAATGCCGGCGGACTGGCGGCTGGGCGTGGTGCCGGGATCGGATACCGGCGCGGTGGAGATGGTTCTGTGGTCCGTGCTCGGCGCGCGGGGCGTGGACGTGCTGGTGTGGGAAAGCTTCTCCAAGGAATGGGCGAGCGACATCGCATCACAGTTGAACCTGGCTGACGCGCGGATCCGGGAGGCGGATTACGGGCGGCTGCCCTCGCTGGAGCCGGTGGACCCGGCACGGGACGCGGTGTTCGTCTGGAACGGGACGACCTCGGGCGTTCGGCTGGCGAATGCGGATTTCATCAGCGACGAGCGCGAGGGGCTGGCGATCTGCGACGCGACCTCCGCGGCCTTCGCCATGCGCCTGCCCTGGGACAAGCTCGATGTCGTCACTTGGTCCTGGCAGAAGGTGCTGGGAGGCGAGGCGGGGCACGGGATGCTCGCGCTCTCCCCGCGCGCCGTGGCGCGGCTGGAATCCTGGGATTCCGGGCGGCCGCTGCCGAAGGTGTTCCGGCTGACCAAGGGCGGGAAGCTCATCGAGGGCATTTTCAAGGGGGACACGATCAACACGCCCTCGATGCTCTGCGTGGAGGATGCGATCGACGGGCTGCGCTGGGCGGAATCGATCGGCGGGCTGGACGCGCTGGTGGCGCGCAGCGAGGCAAACCTGGCGGCGGTGGCGGACTGGGTCTCCGCCAGCGGCTGGGCGGGCTTCCTGGCGGAGGACCCGGCCACGCGCTCCTGCACCTCCATCTGCCTGAAGATCACCGTGCCCTGGTTCGCCAGCATGGACGCGGCGGGGCAGGCGCGGGCGGCGAAGCGGCTGGCGGCGATCCTGGAGGAGGAAGGCGTCGCGCTCGATGTCGCCTCCTACCGGGATGCGCCGCCGGGGCTGCGGATCTGGGGCGGTGCGACGGTGGAGACGGCCGACATCAAGGCGCTGCTGCCCTGGCTGGACTGGGCCTTCGCGGAGCTGGCCGTGGAGCTGGCGCATGAGGAGGCGAGCCCAGCGGGCTGAGGCGCCTGCACGGGGCTTTGTAACCTTCCGCCCGGTCGGCGGTTCCGAGCCCGGGATCCCCGGGGAGGAAACATTGGCCGCCGACCGCTTCACCACGGACCTGCCGCACCGGCTGGACCGGCTTCCCTGGTCCCGGTTCCACTGGCTGGTGGTGGTGGCACTGGGCGTGACCTGGGTGCTGGACGGGCTGGAGGTGACGCTCGTCGGCTCCCTCGCCGGCGCGATCAAGGACAGCCCGCGGCTGCGGCTGACGGAGACACAGGTGGGGCTGACGGCCTCGGCCTATCTTCTCGGCGCTGTGTGCGGGGCGCTGTTCTTCGGGTGGCTGACGGACCGGGTGGGGCGGAAGAAGCTCTTCACGCTGACCGTGCTGGTGTACCTTCTGGCGACGATCGCCACCGGCCTTTCCTGGGATGTCTGGTCCTTCGCGCTGTTCCGCTTCCTGACGGGGGCGGGGATCGGGGGCGAGTACGCGGCGGTGAACTCGGCAATCCAGGAGCTGATCCCTGCGCGGCGGCGCGGCACCACGGACCTGGCGGTCAACGGCACCTTCTGGGGCGGGGCGGCAATGGGAGCCGCAGCGTCGCTTGTGCTTCTCGACCCGCAGGTGATCGACCCGGAGCTCGGCTGGCGCCTGGCCTTCGGAGTGGGCGGCGCGCTCTCGCTCTCCGTGCTGCTGCTGCGGCGCTACATCCCGGAGAGCCCGCGCTGGCTGATGACGCATGGCCGCCGCGAGGAAGCGGACGCGATCGTGCGCGACATCGAGGAGTGGGTTGCGCGGGAGAAGGGCCCGTTGCCGCCGGTGGTGGGAAAGCCGATCACGATCGACCCGCGCAGCCACACCACGCTGGGCGAGGTGGCGCGGACGATGTTCCGCACCTATCCCGAGCGCGCCACGCTGGGCGTAGTCCTGATGGCCTGCCAGGCCTTCTGCTACAACGCGGTGTTCTTCACCTACGCGCTGGTGCTGACGCGGTTCTACGGGATCGAATCCCAGCATATCGGCTGGTACATGCTGCCCTTCGCCCTGGGCAACCTAATGGGGCCGCTGCTGCTGGGGCACTTCTTCGACACGGTGGGGCGGCGGGTGATGATCACCGGCACCTATGCGCTGGCGGGGTTGCTGATGGCGGCCACCGGCTTCGCCTTTGCGCAGGGGTGGCTCTCGGCTTGGGAGCAGACGCTGGCCTGGACGGTGATCTTCTTCTTCGCCTCCGCCGCCGCCTCCGCCGCCTACCTCACGGTGGGGGAGAGCTTTCCGCTGGAGATGCGGGCCATGGGGATCGCGCTGTTCTACGCCTTCGGCACGCTGGTGGGCGGGGTTGTCGGGCCGGCGCTGTTCGGGTGGCTGATCGAGGGCGGGCAGCGGGTGGACATCATGTGGGGCTATCTGCTCGGTGCCGCTCTGATGCTGGTAGCGGCGGGGACGGAGTGGAAGCTCGGCTTCGCCGCCGAGGGCCGTTCGCTGGAGGAGGTGGCCCGGCCCCTGTCCCAGGCCGCGGAGTAGTCCCTAGGCTGCCAAGGCAGCGGTGGGCGCCAGGGTGGCGGCGATCCTGGCGATCACCGCCTCCCACGGATCGTTCCGGCCGCGGCGGTGCAGGCGCATGCCGGGGTACCAGGGCGTGTCCGAGCGATCGAGCATCCAGCGCCAGTCGGCCAGGTCCGGCAGGAGGAGGTGGACGGGGCGGTCCAGCGCGCCGGCGAGATGCGCCACGCTGGTGTCCACGCAGACCACCGCGTCCATCGCTTCCAGCGCGGCGGCGGTCTCGGTGAAACTCGTCAGGTGCGGGCGCAGGTCGGTAAGGCCGGGCGTAGCGGCGAGGAAGGGTTCGTCCGCGGCGCGCAACTCTGTCTGGACCAGAAAGCCCTGCACGCGCGGGCCGAGCAAGGGCGCGAACAGGGCGAGCGGGATGGAACGGTGACGGTCCCCGAGGTGCTGGGGGTTGCCGGAGCAGGCGATGCCCAGGCGGAGAACCCCGCGCGGAAGGGCCATGTCCCAGGCGGCGGCCCGGGCGGGATCGACGGGGAGGGGCACCGGCGGGGGGATCACCGCGCCGAAGGCCATGGGAAGGCTGAGCAGCGGGCACTGGGCGGCGTGGGGCGGGGCGGGATCGTCGGGCCCGATCAGCTCCGCCACGCCGGGAAGGCCGTCGAGCAGCGGGAAGAGGGGGCGCTGCACCTGCAGAACAACCCGCGCCCCGCGCGCGGCTGCCAGGGGCACGTAGCGAGACATCTGGATCGTGTCGCCCAGACCCTGCTCCGCGTGGAGGAAAAGGTTACGGCCCTCCATCCGCTCGCCGCGCCATAGGGGGGAGACAGCGTAGCGGTGCGGCCGGTTGCCCTTGCGGCGCCATCGCCACTCGTAGCCGGCGAAGCCCGCTTCCAGCTCGCCGAGGGCCAGCCGGCTCAGCGCCTCGTTCCAGCGAGCATCGGCGAAGTCCGGATCGATTGCCAGCGCGGCCTGGAAGCAGGCGATGGCGTCGCGGTGGCGGTTCAGGCCGCGCATCGCGTTGCCGCGGTTGTAGGGGATGCTGCGGCTGCCCGGGTACAGCGCCTCCGCGCGGTCGAGGCATTCAAGCGCCTCCTCGAAGCGGCCCATCTCCGTCAGGGCGTTGCCGCGGCCGTTCCAGGCCTCGGCGCAGCCGGGATCGGCGCGGAGCGCGGCGCCATCCGCCTCCTCGGCCTCTGCGTGCCGGCCGAGCAGGGCCAGGGTGGCCGCCCGGTTGCGGTGCGCGGCGACTCCGGCGGAGACGGCGAGGGCGGAATCGGCGCTCGCCAGCGCCTCCTCATGGCGGCCGAGGTCGCAAAGGGCAGCGGCGCGGCCCGCATGGGCATTGGGGTGGCGGGGATCGGCGGCCAGCGCGGCGTCGAAGCTCGCCAGCGCCTCCTCAGGCCGCTTCAGGGCGCGGAAGGCAACGCCCTGGGTGTTCAGGGAGCCCGGGTCACCCGGGCCGAGGGCGAGGGCGATGGCCACGCTCGCCAGCGCCTCGGCATCGCGATCCAGGTCCACCAGGGCGGTGGCGCGGTTGGCATGGGCGGCGGGGTAGGCGGGATTGCGGAGAAGGGCGGCGTCGTAGGCGGCCAGGGCCTCCGCAGGGCGCTTCAGGCCGCGCAGGGCATTGCCGCGGTTGTTGTGCAGTTCCGCCATGTCGCAGCCCCGAGCGGCGGCCCTGTCGAGCTCCGCCAGGGCCTCGGCATGGCGGTTCAGGGCCTGCAGCGCGTTGCCCCGGCCGACCCGGGCCTCTGGCATGTCCGGGGCGAGGGCAAGGGCGCGGTCGAAGGACTCCAGCGCCTCCTCCCCGCGGTCCAGCTCCACCAGCGCGTTGCCGAGATTGTTGTGCACGAAGCCGTGGCGCGGATCCGCCGCCACCGCCGCCTCAAGGAGAGGTACGGCGCCCGCGGGGTCGCCCGCCATGGCGCGCAGCAGGCCCAGGAGGTGGAGGGCGCCGAAATGCCGGGGATGGGAGGCGAGGACGGCGCGGTACAGCGGCTCGGCCCCCGCGAGGTCGCCGTCCCGATGCATGGCGAGGGCGCGGGCCACCAGGGTGCCCGGCGACGATGCGGCGAGGGTTTCCGTCATGGCATCCTCCGGCCTTCGTGGCCTGCCGGAGGATGCGCCGGGAATGGTGAACTAACGGTTGCGGCCGCGCCCGTTCACCTCGTTCGCGACGGCATGGGCGGCCTCCTCCACCCGCGGAAGGCGGGGGAGGCTGGAGAGGCGGGCGAGGGTTGCGGCGCCGCCGACCGGGGCCAGGGCGGCGACCGCGCCGGGCTCGTCCCCCCGGTTCAGCGCGGCCGTTGCGCCGGCGAAGGCGCGGGCGGCAATCGCGGAGGGCACGCGGGGGGAGACGCCGAGCGCCTCCCGGAACTCGCGGCGGGCGATCTGGAGCCGGGGCAGGAGGACGGGGTCGCGGGGATGGGTCCAGAGCGGGTCGTTCTCCGCCGCGTCCGCGAAGGCCTCGATCTCGCTCGCGGCCCCGGCGGCGCGGGCGGGGCTGCCCTGGATCCAGCCGGGCCTGCCGTACTCGAAGGGTGCGGCGCGGGCGGGCTCGCGCAGCCGGTCGGCGACGGGGATGACGTCGTTCAGGGCGCGGTCGTCGCTGCAGGCCGCGAGAACGAGGAAGGGCAGGGCGAGGTGAAAGGCGCGCATCATGCCTCGGCAACGTGGAGCTGAGATCGGCGGTTGCCGCGCGCGCCGGCCTGGGGCCTGTGACAGGGGCACCGGGCCGGGTTCCGGCCCCGCCCTGGGCCCGGGGCGGAGCAGGCCAGCGGGCGGCGGGGTTGCGGCGCGGGGCCTGCGCTGCCATTCACCGCGCGAAAAAGCCGCGAGCGTCCCGCCCTCCGTCATGCCCCAACCTTTTAATGACTGACGACGAGCCCTTTTCCGCGAACCCGGCCCTGCTGCCAGCCGGCCTCTCCGACCTGCTTCCGCCCGAGGCGGCGCGGGAGGCGGCGCTGGTGGAGGCGATGATGGCCGTCTTCGCTTCCCACGGGTACGAGCGGGTGAAGCCGCCGTTGCTGGAGTTCGAGGAAGGGCTTCTGACCGGTTCGGGCGCCGCGCTGGCCGACCAGACCTTCCGGCTGATGGACCCGGTTTCCCAGCGCATGATGGGCCTTCGGGCGGATACCACGCCGCAGGTGGCGCGGATCGCGGCCACGCGGCTGGGCGGGGCGCCGCGGCCGCTTCGGCTCTCCTATGCCGGGCAGGTGCTGCGGGTGCGCGGCACGCAGATCGCGCCCGCGCGGCAGCTGCCGCAGCTCGGCGTGGAGCTGATCGGCGTGGACAGTGCGGAGGCGGATGCGGAGGCCGCTGCCCTGGGCGTGGAGGCGCTGGCGGCGGCCGGGATCTCCGACGTGGCGCTGGACATCACGCTGCCGGCCATGTCGCCCGCGCTGCTGGACGCGGCGGGGCTGGAAGGCGCGGCCCGGCAGCGGCTGGCGAGGGCGCTGGACCGCAAGGATGCGGCGGAGGTGGCCGTGCTGGCCGAGGCCGCGGGGCCGCCGGCGATCTTCCTGACGGGGCTTCTGGCCGCGGCCGGGCCGGCGGACGGGGCCCTGGCCGCGCTGCGCGCTGCGCCGTTGCCGGAGGTGCCGCGGCGGATCGCGGACAATGCCGCCGACGTGGTGGCGGCGCTGCGGCGGCGTCTGCCGGGGCTGCGGATCACGCTGGACCCGGTGGAGTTCCGGGGCTTCCGCTATCATACGGGGGTGGCGTTCACCCTCTATGGGCCGGGCCGCACGGGAGAGTTGGGGCGCGGCGGGCGCTACATGAGCGGCGAGGAACCGGCGACGGGCCTGAGCCTCTATCCCGACGCGGCGCTGCGCGCGGCGCCGGCGGGGCCGGCGGCGGACCGGGTGTTCCTGCCGGATGGGCATGATCCTTCCGTGGCCGCGAGGCTGCGGGGCGAGGGGTGGATAACGGTGGCGGCGCTGTCCTCCGCCGATGATGCGCGTGCGCTGGGCTGCACGCATGAGCTGCGCGGCGATAGGCCCGTGGCGCTGGAAAAGGAGTAGGGCCGTGGCCAATGTCGCCATCATCGGCGCCCAGTGGGGTGACGAGGGCAAGGGCAAGGTGGTGGACTGGCTCGCCAGCCGCGCCGACATCGTGGTGCGCTTCCAGGGCGGGCATAACGCCGGCCATACGCTGGTGGTGGGGAACCAGACCTACAAGCTGAGCCTTCTGCCCTCCGGCGTGGTGCGCGGGAAGCTGGGCATTATCGGCAACGGTGTGGTGCTGGACCCTGACGCGCTGCTGGGCGAGATCGCGAAGGTGACGGCGCAGGGACTGAGCGTCACGCCGGAGAACCTGCGGATCGCGGAGAACACGCCGCTGATCCTGCCGCTGCACCCGGCGCTGGACAAGGCGCGCGAGACGGCGCGCGGTGGCGACAAGATCGGCACGACCGGCCGCGGCATCGGCCCGGCCTATGAGGACAAGGTGGGCCGGCGCTCCATCCGGCTCTGCGACCTGGCGGAGCCGGAGACGGTCTCCCGCAAGCTGGACGAGCTGCTGCTGCACCACAATTCGCTGCTGCGCGGGCTGGGTGCGCCGGAGTTCGAGAAGGCCGAGCTGATGGAGAAGATCCTCGGCTGGGCGCCGAAGCTTCTTCCCTTCATGGAGGCGGTGTGGGAGCGGCTCGACACCGCGCGGACCGAGGGCAAGCGGGTGCTGTTCGAGGGCGCGCAGGCAGTGATGCTGGACGTGGACCACGGGACCTTCCCCTATGTCACCTCCTCCAACACGGTGGCCGGCAATGCGGCGGCGGGCGCGGGGATCGGCCCGCACGCCATCGGGAACGTGCTGGGGATCGCGAAGGCCTACACGACGCGCGTGGGATCCGGCCCTTTCCCGACGGAGCTGTTCGACGATACGGGCAAGCTGCTGGGCGAGCGCGGGCATGAGTTCGGCACGGTCACGGGCCGCCCCCGTCGCTGCGGCTGGTTCGATGCCTGCTTGGTGCGGCAGGCGGTGAAGGTGGGCGGCGTGCAGGGCCTCGTACTGACAAAGCTCGACGTGCTCGACGGGCTGCCGGAGCTGAAGATCTGCACGGGCTACGAGATCAACGGCGAGCGCTTCAGGCGACTCCCCTCCGCCATGGCGGCGCAGGCGGCGGCGAAGCCGGTCTATGAGACGATCGAGGGCTGGTCCGGTTCCACGCGCGGGGCGCGGAGCTGGGCGGAGCTGCCGGCGCAGGCGATCAAGTACGTGCGCCGCATCGAGGAACTGGTGGAGGCGCCGGTGACGTTGCTCTCCACCAGCCCTGAGCGCGACGACACCATCACCGTTTCCGACCCCTTCGCGGGGTGAGGAGGGGCGGGGGGCGCCGACCAGGCGCCACCCGTCAGGCACGGGGCCGTGTTTGCATGGCCGGCGATTGAAGTGACTCGCGGGGCTGCGTCCGGGTGGTCAGGCTCGCGACGATCTCGAAGGCGCCGAAGATGACGTGCGGTAGCCAGACCCGGTCTGAGAAGCCAAGGAGCCAGGGCGAGGCCACCAGCAGGACGCCGACGACGAGATCCAGGCCGAGATGCAGCGGCATCGGGATCATACCGACGAGGCCGACCTCGAAATCCGTCATCAGGGCGCTGATGATGAGGAGCAGGCCGGCGCCGGAAAGTGTCCAGTGCGCGGCGGCATTGTCGGTGAAGCCGAGAACCCAGGGCGCGCCAAACAGGACGATGCCGGCGAGGTAGTCCGTGATGCCGTGCACACGGGTTGGTATGAAGCGCATTGCGATCCTCCGCGGGGACGAGAGCGATGTCGGACGCGGCGGGCAGAACCTGCGCCGCTGGACCGGACGGCGGAGGATCACCGGAAATGGCGGGTGGAGCCGCTAACCTGGATTGCCGGGAGTAGCGGAGAATGCGTTTGTCCGCGGGCTTGTGCCCTGCTCCGGGCAGGGCGGCGGTTCAGCGCTCTTCCTGTCGCCAGGGGGCCTGGCGACCGGCATGACGCAGGTTGAGGCCGCCGCCCACGGGAAGGGAGCGGCCGCCATCGCCGGGGTAGCGGCCGCCAGTCCGGCCCGGCGTGGCCAGCAGCACGGACTGCCGGCGGGCTTCGACGGGGCCGAGGCGCTCCGGATCCGGCTGCGCGGGACGGGCGTCCTGGAGGGGGATCGTGGGCATGGTCTTGCGTTGATCCTGGTGTTCGGGGCCCGGTTCTTGGGGGTTGGGCCGGTTCTGTTCTAGTGTGGGTAGAACGGGGTGTGCGGGGCGCCAGTTGCGCCCGTAATATTTTGTCGGGCGGGGAAACGGATGAAGACCGAGTTCACGGCGGCGCAACTCGCGGATCCCGATATCCGGGAGTCGAACGGCATCCTGCGGACCTGCGTGCATTGCGGCTTCTGCACGGCGACCTGCCCGACCTTCGTGCTGCTGGGCGACGAGCTGGATAGCCCGCGCGGGCGCATCTACCTCATCAAGGACATGCTGGAATCCGGCCGCGCGGCGCGTGAGGAGGAGGTGCGGCACGTGGACCGCTGCCTTTCCTGCCTGTCCTGCATGACGACCTGCCCGAGCGGCGTGAACTACATGCACCTGGTGGACCACGCGCGGAGCCATATCGAGAAGACCTACAGCCGGCCGCTGATGGAGCGGGCGATCCGCGCCGTGCTGGCGCTGGTCCTGCCGCGTCCCCGGCTGTTTCGCGCGGCGCTGGCCGGGGCCCGGCTGGCGCGGCCGCTGCGCGGGCTGTTCGGCGGGACCTCCATGACGGCCAGGCGGTTGCGGGCAATGCTGGACCTGGCGCCGGAGGCCGTGCCGGAGCCCGGGGAATCCGCGAAGCCCACCGTGCACCGCGCGCAGGGACCGCGGCGCGGGCGCGTGGCGCTGCTGACGGGCTGCGCGCAGACGGTGCTGGCGCCCTCCATCAACGAGGCGACGATCCGCCTGCTGACGCGGATGGGGATCGAGGTGGTTGTGACGGCCGGGCAGGGCTGCTGCGGCGCGCTGACGCATCACATGGGACGGCAGGGTTCCTCCCACGCCCAGGCCCGGCGCAACATCGAGGCCTGGGCGGCCGAGGCGCGCGGGGAAGGGCTGGACGCGATCGTCGTGAACGCCTCGGGCTGCGGCACCACGGTGAAGGATTACGGCCACATGTTCCGCGAGGCCGAGCCGGCATTGCGCGACAAGGCGGCGCTGGTGGCGGAGCTGGCGAAGGACGTGTCCGAGGTGCTGGAGGCCTTTCGCTACGCCCCCACGCGGGAGAGGCCGGGGATCGCGGTGGCCTACCACGCCGCCTGCTCATTGCAGCACGGACAGCGGATCACGGGCGTGCCGAAGGCGCTGCTGGAGCGGGCGGGGTTCGACGTGCGAGTGCCGGCGGAGGCGCATCTCTGCTGCGGCAGCGCGGGCACCTACAACATCCTGCAGCCGGAGATCGCGGGGCGGCTGCGCGAGCGCAAGCTGGACCATCTGGCCGCCACCGGGGCGGAGCTCATCGCCTCCGGCAATATCGGCTGCCTGACGCAGCTCGGCGGCGGGATGCCGGTGGCGCATACGGTGGAGCTGCTGGATTGGATGGCGGGCGGGCCGGCGCCGGCGGCCGTGGCGGGGCTGCGCGGGGCGGTGAATGCACCCGCGGAAGCGTCGTCCGTGGCCTGAGGGTTGGCGGGACCGGGCGGGCGGCCCCATCTTCGGCGCGTGATCGCTGCGGGAGAGGGCGGATGAGGCGCTGGGCGGTGATGGCAGGGCTGCTGCTCTCGGCAGGGGCTTCGGCGCAGGTTCTTCCCGTGCCGGGTGGCGGGGCGGGGGTGGGGCCGGCGGTGCCGCCGCTGGCCGTGCCCGTGCCGAAGCCCGGTGCGGCGGAGGCGCGGCGGGCAGAGCTGGACCGGTTGCTGGACGCCCTACCGCAGGCGCCGAGCGAGGAGGTCGCGGCGCCCCTGCAGGCGCGGATTCAGTCCCTCTGGGCCGAGGGCGGCACGCCGGCGGTGGGGCTGCTGCTGCGTAAGGGGCTGCGGGCGATGGAGGCGAACCAGCCCGGGGAGGCCGTGGAGGACCTGGACGCGGCCATCACGCTGCAGCCGGACTTTCCGGAATCCTGGATCCTGCGGGCCCAGGCCCAGGCGGCTGCCGGGGAGCGGCAGGCGGCCGTGTCCGACCTGCGGGAAGCGCTGCGGCTGGAGCCCCGGCATTTCGGGGCGCTGCTCGCCCTCTCGGACATCCAGGAGGATGCGGCGGACCTGTCCGGGGCGTTGCGGAGCCTCGACGCGGCGCTGAAGATCAACCCGCGCCTGCCGGGCGGCGCGGCGCGGCGGCGGGAACTGGTGCGGCGGGCCCGGGGCGACGCGACCTAGAAGCGACGCGGCCCGAAGCGCCATTCCGGCGCAACGGCCGGATGGCCGGCTCGGACCTGGGCGGGGGAGAAGGTGGCCATGCGCGACACAGCCGAGCTGATCCCCGACACCACCCGCCCCAACACCTGGGATGACGAGGCACTGTGGCAGGCGCTGCTGCGACGGGAGCCCTTGCCCGGGCAGTTCTACGGCGTGACCACCCAGGGGGTGGTCTGCCGCTTCGGCTGCCCGGCCCGGCCGCCGCTGCGGCGGCATGCGCGGTTCTTCTCCAGCGTCGCCGAAGCGGGGAAGTCGGGCTTTCGGCCCTGCCTGCGGTGTGACCCGGCCGGGGAGCGGGCGGCGATTCACGCGGCGGCCGTGCGCGGGGCCTGCGCGGCGATCGAAGCGGCGGTGGAGGGGGGGGATCCCGTCCCCTCCCTTGCCGCTCTGGCGGAACGGGCAGGCTATGCGCGTCACCATTTCCTGCGCCTGTTCCGGGAGGTCGCTGGGGTCACGCCCCACGCCTTTGCGGCGGCGCTGCGGGCGCGGCGGCTGGGCGAGGCGCTGGCCTCAGGCGGCCGCGTGGCGGATGCGGTGGCGGAAGCGGGGATCGGCAGCGAGAGCCGGGTCTATGAGGACGGGGCGCGGATGCTCGGCATGACCCCCGGCGCGGCGCGGCGCGGCGGTGCCGGGGAGGTGATCCGGGTGGCCTTCGGCACCGGGCCGCTGGGGCTGGTGATGGTGGGCATGGCCGGGCGCGGCGTCTGCGCCATCGAGTTGGGCGACGACGAAGCGGTGCTGCGCGCCTCCCTTGTCGCGCGCTTCCCGCGGGCGCGGATCGAGGCGGCGGACGAGCCGGCGCGGGCCGCGGTGGCGCGGGTGTTGGGCTGGGTGGAGGAGCCGCGCGGCGCGCTGGATCTGCCGCTGGACCTGCGCGGCACCGCCTTCCAGCGGCGGGTCTGGGAGGCGCTGCAGGCCATCCCACCCGGGACCACCACGGATTATGCGGCGCTGGCGGGGGACCTTGGCCTGCC
This sequence comes from Roseomonas indoligenes, assembly GCF_017813365.1. Lineage (GTDB taxonomy): Bacteria > Pseudomonadota > Alphaproteobacteria > Acetobacterales > Acetobacteraceae > Roseomonas > Roseomonas indoligenes. The sequence goes on along the minus strand of NZ_JAGIZA010000005.1, from coordinate 290,959 downwards.
GCGCGGTGCGCGGGCGGTGGCGCGGGCCTGCGCCGGGAACGGCGTTGCGCTGGCCGTGCCCTGCCATCGCGTGGTGGGGCGGGACGGGTCGCTGCGCGGCTATCGCTGGGGCCTGGCGCGCAAGGCGGCGCTGCTGGCGCGGGAGAGTGACGCGGCGGGATAGGACCGCGTGCTGCGCTGCGGTCTCACGCAGCGGTGGATTGTGCGCCCGGCGCGAATGTTGATGATGCGTGAGACAGGAAGTGCGGCAGGGAGTTCAGGGCGCGTGCAGCGGCATTCGATCCGTGACAATGCGTTCCGCAGGAAGGCCGCCCGCCAGCCGCGCGAGGCTGCGGTGAACCGGTTCTCGGGGATCGAGAAGGCGCCCTGGGACACCCAGGCCCCGAAGGAGTTCTGGACCGAGGAGGAGCGGCGCGGTGCAACCCGGCTGATGGCGGTGCGCGTGCTGCTCTGGGTGACGGTGCTGGGGACGGTGGCGGCGCTGCTGGTCGCGCTCTGGCGGGTCTTCCTGGAAGGGTGACGACCGGGCGCCGGCCGGCTTTCCCGAAATGGAGTGAAGCCTGCCGGTCGCGCCGGGCCGCGGCTCAGGTCATCCGTCCGTCCCCGGTCACGGGAATGGAGGGCGTCGTCGCGGGGGGGCAGGTGAGGAGCAGGGCCGGCAGGGCAACGACGAGGGCGGCGACGAGAAGCAGGCGGAGCGGCCCCGGCGTGCCGGCCCGGCGGGTGAGCAGGGCGTGCGGGGCGAAGCCCACGAGGAGGACCGCGAAGGGTAGGGGTGCCTCGGCTGCTCCGCTCAGGCGGATGGTCACCGCGTAGGCGACGGCGAAGGCGGCCACGGCACCGCAGAGGGCAGTGCCGCGTCGGGCGAGGACCGGCGACCGTTCCGCCCAGTTCCGGATGGCGAGGGCGATATGGGCGAGAACGGCGCCCGCGAGGAAGGCGGACGGGCCGATCCAGACCCAGGGCAGGGCGGGACCCCCGAGACGGGAGATGGCGGGAGCAATGTCGTCGAGCAGGACGAGCGCGCCGGCCGCCACCCAGATGAGCACCGTTCCCAGGATCAGCCCGACCTGGAACGCCGCCGGGATCACCACGAGGAGGAGGGCCGAGACGAGAACCGTCGCGACCGCCACCCTCCACCCCGGCGCGAGGCCGAGGCCGACCCAGGACAGGAAGTAGAGCAGCGGCGCGAGCGGGTAGGCTGCCAGCCCGGCGCGCGGCCCGGCCGCGAGCAGCACCGCCCAGCCGAGGGCCGCGACGGCGAGCGGGAGGAGGGCAGCCGGCACGGCGCGTGGCGGCCGCCGGGAGCGTTAGCGGGGCGTGTCGGGGTTGGCTGACGCGGCCGGTGCCTGGGCAGGAGCAGGTGCCGGTACCGGTGCGGCAGGGCGGTCGCGCGCCGTGGCGGGGCCGGGCTGGCCGGCGGGGCGGTCGCGGGGGATCAGCGTTTCCGTGCCAATGCCGGCGCTGCCGACGATGGTCCACTGGCCGGTCAGGCTGCCGTCATCCGCGCGCTGGAAGATCGCCATGCCCGGGCGTTCCCCCACCGTGAAGCCGATGGCGAAGCTCGGGCCGGCGGACATGCCGTATCCCTCGAACCGCGCCTCGCCGACTTGCCAGATGACGCGCCAGGAGGCGAGGCCGACCTGCTGCATCATCATGGTTCCGCCGTAGGTGATGCCATCCGCGCTGACGCCGTTCACCTCGTAGAGGCCATTGCGCTGGGCCTGGGCGGGCGCCGCGGCGAGGAACAGGCCGGCGGCCGCCAGGGCGGCCATCATGGTGCGCTTCATCGTCGTCCTCGTCTCCGGCCAATGGTGCTGGCGCCGGTCATGCTGGTGCCGGTGGCCTATTCTCGACCGGGCTGACCGGTCTGTGAATGGGGCGCCGGCTACTCCACGATTGCGACGCGCAGCGCGTTGGTCGTGCCGGGGGTGCCGAAGGGGACGCCGGCCACCACCACCACCTCGTCGCCGGAGGTCGCGAATCCTTCGGATGCCGCGGCGCGAAGGCCCTTGGCGACCATGTCCGTCATGCTCGCCGGCTCCTTGCTCAGCACGGGGTGCACGCCCCAGACGAGGGCGAGGCGGCGGACCGTCCGCTCATTCGCCGTCATGCCGATGATCGGGGCGGCGGGGCGTTCGCGGGCCACGCGCAGCACGGTGGAGCCGGTGGAGGTGAAGGCGCCGATCGCCTCCGCCTCGATCGTGCTCGCCACCTGGCGGGCGGCGGCGGCGATGGCGTCGGAGGAGGTGTGACGCGGCTCCGGCCGGTTGTTGTCGGTGATGGCGCGCCAGCCCGGATCCTGCTCCGTCCGGGCAACGATGCGGTCCATGATGTTCACCGCCTCGTAGGGGTACTGGCCGGCGGCGGTCTCGGCGGAGAGCATCACGGCGTCCGCGCCGTCGAAGACGGCGGTGGCCACGTCGGAGGCTTCCGCGCGGGTCGGGGTGGGGGCGGAGATCATGCTCTCCAGCATCTGGGTGGCGACCACCACGGGCAGGCCGCGGGTGCGGGCGGCGCGGACGATGCGCTTCTGGATCAGCGGCACCTCCTCCGGCGGGCATTCCACGCCGAGGTCGCCGCGGGCGACCATCACGGCATCCGCAAGATCGAGGATGTCGTCCATCCGCTCCACCGCCTGGGGCTTCTCCATCTTCACCATGATCCAGGCGCGGCCGTTCGCGATGGCCTTGGCCTCCGCAACATCCTCCGGGCGCTGGACGAAGGAGAGGCCGATGAACTCCACGCCCTGCTCCAGCACGAAGTCGAGGTCGGCGCGGTCCTTCTCCGTCAGGGCGGGGATGGGCAGCACGACGTCGGGCACGTTCACGCCCTTGCGGTCGGACAGGGGGCCGCCGACGAGGACCTCGGTCTCCAGGTGGTCGTCGCGCTGACGGACGACGCCGAGGCGGAGCTTGCCATCGTCCAGCAGCAGGCTGGTGCCGATCCGGGCGGCGGCAATGATTTCGGGATGGGGGAGCTGGACGCGGCGCACGTCGCCCGGGACGGGGGAGAGGTCCAGGCGGAAGGGCTGGCCCTGCTGGAGCTGGACCCGGCCGCCGCCGAACTTGCCGACGCGGAGCTTCGGGCCCTGCACATCTGCCAGGATTCCGATCGGGCGGCCGGTGCGGCGCTCGATCTCGCGGATGGTGGCGATGCGGGCGGCGTGGTCCTCGTGAGTGCCGTGGGAAAAATTGAGGCGGAAGACATCGGCGCCGGCGCGGAACAGGCGCTCGATCACCTGCGGGTCGGCGCTGGCCGGGCCGAGGGTGGCGATCAGCTTCGTGCGGCGGCGGCGACGGATGGGGATGCGGCTGGCCAAGCGGGGACCTCCTGTCTGTTCGAAGACGGGACGGCGGAGGGTATCGGGCGGGACCTCCATGATCCGGGCCACCTCCTCCACGCGCTCCGGGGGGACGCGGCGCCACTGGGAGACAGCAGCGGTGGAGATGCCGAGCCCGCTGGCGATCCGGGTCACGGCGCCACGGCGGGCGAGAAGGTCTTCAAGGAGCTTGTCGCGCATGGCGCCAAGTTAGGCGCCCTAAGTTACTTATGCGAGGGGCAAAGGCCTTATATTTATTAAGCTATGATGATGGCCCGGAAGTCGTTGACGTTGGTCAGCGTCGGGCCGGTGGTGACAAGGTCGCCGAGGGCCAGGAACACATCGTGGCTGCGATGGGCGTGCAGGGCGGCGATCGGGTCCTGGCCCGATGCGCGGCTGCGGGCAAGGGTATCGGGGGCTGCAACTGCGCCGGCATTGTCCATGGAGCCGTCGATCCCGTCCGTATCGCCCATCAAGGCCCAGACCCCGGGGTGACCGGCGAGCGCGGCGGCGAGGCCGAGGAGGCACTCGCCGTTGCGGCCACCAGCCCCCTTGGCACCGCCAAGTGTGACGGTGGTTTCCCCGCCGGAGAGCAGGACGGCGGGACGGGCGACCGGCTGGCCGTGGGCAGCGACGGACCGGGCGATGCCGGCAAGCAGGGTTCCGGCCTCCCGCGCCTCTCCCTCCAGCGCGTCACCGAGGATCAGGGGGGCGAGGCCCATGGCTTCGGCCTCCTTCGCCGCGGCGCGCAGCGCCATGAGAGGGGTGGCGATGAGGTGGTACTCGGCGCGAGCCAGGCGTGGATCGCCGGGCTTCGGCGTTTCCTCCGCCGCCGCATCCAGATGGGCGCGGACGGGGGCGGGGAGGTCGATGCCGTAGCGGGCGACGATGCGGCGCGCGTCCTCGAAGGAGCTGGGGTCCGGCACGGTGGGGCCGGAGGCGATGGCGGCGGGGTCGTCACCGGGCACGTCGGAGATGGCGAGGGTGACAATGCGCGCGGGGTAGGCGGCCGCCGCCAACCGGCCGCCCTTGATCGCGGAGAGGTGGCGGCGGACCACGTTCATCTCGTTAATGGTCGCGCCGCAGGCCAGCAGGGCACGGTTGACCGCCTGCTTGTCCGCCAGGGTCAGGCCCGGGGCGGCGAGCGGCATGAGGGCGGAGCCACCCCCCGAGATGAGGGCGAGAACGAGGTCGTCCCCCGTCAGGCCATCGACGGCCTCGAGGATGCGTCGGGCCGCGGCCTCGCCGGCGGCGTCGGGGACGGGGTGGGACGCCTCGACCACCTCGACATGGCGGGTCGGGACGGCGTGGTCGTAGCGGGTGACGACGAGGCCGGTCATGGGAACCTCGGGCCAGGCATTCTCCAGGGCGGCGGCCATCACGGCGGCGGACTTGCCTGCGCCGACCACCACCACGCGGCCCTTCGGGCGCTCCGGCAGGTGATCCTTCAGGATGGCGCGGGGATCGGCGCTGCGGACGGCAACGTCGAAGAGGCGGCGCAGGGCGTCGCGGGCTCGGCTGTCGTTCCACTCGGTCAAAATCGTTCCTCCCCGGCGCGGCGCATCATGGCGGTGGGCGCGGGCGCGGCAAGAGGCTTGTGGTATGGATGGTGGTATGGAAGAACGGGCCAGGGAGGACGGGCCATGCCGTCAGGAGCCGCCAAGGCGCATGAGGGGCAGGGCGAGCGTGCGGAGGATCTCCGCGCTCGCGCGCTGGCGGTGCGCGGCGAGGGCGGCGCGGGCGGCCTCCGGGTCGCCGCTTTCCAGTGCCTTCAGGATGCGGGCGTGCTCGTCGGCGGAACCCGTGGGTTCGGGGCGCAGGGCTGCGGTGGCGAGCCGGGCGCGCTGGGCGAGGTCCGCCGCCTCCTGCGCCAGCCGGGCCAGGCGGGCGTTGCCGCAGCCCCGGAGCAGGGCGCGGTGGAAGGCATCGTCGGCGGCGGCCCAGGCGCGGCGGTCCCCGGCCGCGAGGGCGTCGCGCATGGAGGCGGTGGCGCCGGCCATGGCGGCGGCGGCATCCGGGTTCGGGTTGGCGGCCAGGCGCGCGGCGGCGGCGCCCTCCAGCGCGATCAGCACCTCGTAGGTCTCTGCCATCCCGGCGGGGTCGATGGGCAGCACGCGCAGGCCGCGCCGCGGGCGCACGGACAGGAAGCCCTCGGACTGCAGGCGCAGGACGGCCTCGTGCACGGGGGTGCGGCTCATGCCGAGGCCCGTGGCGAGGTCCCCCTCCGTGGCCTCGTCGCCGGGGGCGAGGCTCAGGTCCAGCAGCCGTGCGCGCAGGGCGCGGTAGGCGGACTCGGCGAGGCTGGGGCGCGCGCCCTGATCCTGATTCATCCGGCGCTGGATGCCAGCCGGCGCCGCCTTTTCCAACAGCGAAGGATTTTGTCGTGAGCAAGCGCGTGCATCGGATCGCCGCCATTCCCGCGGACGGGATCGGCAAGGAGGTCATTCCCGCCGGCCTGCGGGTCCTGGAGGCTCTGGCGGAGCGCGACGGCGGCTTCTCCCTCGAGGTCGAGACGCTGCCATGGGGCAGCGACTACTACCGCGCCAAGGGCGAGATGATGCCGGAGGACGGGCTGGAGACGCTGCGCGGCTTCGACGCGATCTATTTCGGCGCGGTGGGCGACCCGGACCTGCCGGACAGCATCACCCTCTGGGGACTGCGGCTGAAGATCTGCCAGGGCTTCGACCAGTACGCGAATATCCGCCCGACACGGGTGCTGCCGGGGCTGACGAGCCCGCTTCGCGCGGTGGAGCCGGGCGACATCGACTGGGTGATCGTGCGGGAGAATTCCGAGGGCGAATACGCCGGGCATGGCGGCCGCGCCCATCGTGGACATCCCGAGGAGGTGGCCACGGAGACCGCGATCTTCACCCGTGCGGGGGTGGAGCGGATCATGCGCGTGGCCTTCGACATCGCGCGTGGCCGCCCGCGCAAGCTGCTGACGGTGGTGACGAAGTCCAACGCCCAGCGCCACGGCATGGTCATGTGGGACGACATCGCGGCGCTGGTGGCGAAGGACTACCCGGACGTGACCTGGGAGAAGGAGCTGGTGGACGCCATGGCCGCGCGCATGGTCCGCAAGCCCGCCAGCATCGACACGGTGGTGGCGACGAACCTGCACGCCGACATCCTCTCAGACCTGGCCGGTGCCGTCGCGGGATCGCTCGGCGTGGCACCGACGGCGAATCTCGATCCGTCGCGCCGCGCGCCCTCCATGTTCGAGCCGATCCATGGCTCCGCCTTCGACATCATGGGCAAGGGGATCGCCAATCCTGTCGCCACCTTCTGGACCGGCGCGATGATGCTGGAGCAGCTCGGCGAGCCGGCCGCGGCAAAGGCGCTGATCGCGGCGGTGGAGCGCGTCTGCGCCGACGGGGTGTTCACGGCCGATCTGGGCGGCACGGCGGATACGGAGACGGTGACGCGGGCGGTGATCGCCGCGATCGAGGGCGCGAACATGCCGGCAGCGTGAGGGCCCGCCGGGCGCCCCGGGGCTGACGGGGCGCCCGGCCGGGTGCAGGATGCTTGCAGAAAAGAAACGGAGGAAAGCATGTCCAAGAGTTCCCGGCGTCCCGTGCTAGCCACGGCCCTGGCCCTGGCCCTGGTGGGAGCGGGGGTGCTCGCGGCGCCATTTCCGGCGCTCGCCCAGGCCTTTCCGAACCGCGCGATCACCGTGATCGTGCCCTTCGCGGCGGGCGGGCCGACCGATGTAATCAACCGGCTTGTCGCGGAGGGCATGTCGAAGGATCTCGGCCAGCCCGTGGTCGTGGAGAACGTGACGGGGGCCGGCGGCACCATCGCCGCGGCACGCGTGGCGAATGCCCGGCCGGACGGCTACACGATCCTGGCGCACCATATCGGGCACGCCACCTCCGCCACGCTGTACCGGAACCTGCCCTACGACGTGGAGAAGTCCTTCGCGCCGCTCGGCCTCGTCTCGGACGCGGCGATGACGATCGTGGCGCGGCCGGATTTCCCGGCGAACGACCTCCAGGGCCTGATGGCGGAGATCAAGCGGCAGGGGGACCGGCTAAACCTGGCCCATGCCGGCGTGGGCGGCGCGAACCATCTTTGCGGCGTGCTGATGCAGTATGCGGCGAAGACGAACCTCACCACCGTGGCCTTCCGCGGCTCCGCGCCCGTGCTGACGGAGATGATGGCAGGACGCATCGACGTGTTCTGCGACCAGGCGACGAACACCACCCCGTTCATCCGCGACAACCGCATCAGGAGCTACGCGGTGACGCTGGATCGCCGGGTGGAAGGGCTGAACCTGCCGACCACGGCGGAGGCGGGGGAGCCGACGATCGCGATGAGCACCTGGCACGGGCTCTACGCGCCCGCCGGCACGCCGGAGCCGGTGGTGGAGCGGCTCTCCCAGGCAATCCGGGCCGCGCTGCGCGAGGAGCGGCTGCGGGCGCGCTTCGCGGAGCTGGTGACGGAAGTCGCGTCGCAGGAGCAGGCGACCCCCGCGGCGCACCGGCGGCATCTGGCGGCGGAGGTGGCGCGCTGGCGGCCGATTATCCAGGCCGCCGGGGTCTATGCGGACTGATGCGGGCGCCTCTCGGCCTCTCAGGCCGCGAGGCGCTTCTGCGGGCCGTAGATCTCCGGCATCGCGCCGATGTCGTGGCGGACAAGGCCGGGCAGGGGGATCATGCGGCTCTCGAAGCTCCCGTCGGGGTGGAGAAGGTGTTCCACGAAGCCCACGCTCTTCTCTCCCACCGTTTCCTGCCAGGCGTCGCCCACGATGAAGGCGGCGGAGGGGCCCCAGATCTGGCGCAGGCCCTCGGTGAGGCCGCGGTCGCGCCACTGATGGACGTGGCCGTTGGCGATGAAGGCGGGACGCTGCGGCAGGATGAGGTCCACGATGCGGTGGCGCGGGCCGGGCTGGATGCACCAGTAGGTGTTGTCCGTCTCGTCCATCCTCTCCTGGCAGAAGGGCTTGTGCATGAACACGGCGACGGCGCGGCCCCCGGTGCCGTGCAGCGCCTCCACCAGCATCTCCATTTGCTCCTCGGCCTCCGGTAGGCTGGTGGCGGTGATCTGGGTGTCCAGCCCGATCAGGCGCCAGCCAGGCACGTCGCGCACGAAGGTGTCGGGGCCGAGATGGGCGCGCCAGCGGGCCAGGCGCTCCGCGTTCGCAGGCTGGCGGCAGCCGGGCAGCGGGTCGTCGCCGATGTCGTGATTTCCCGGCACGGCCAGCCAGTCCAGCCCCAGCTCCTCATGAGCATCCCGCGCCATGGTGAGATCCTCGGCGCGGTCGGCCCCGTCCAGCGAGATGTCGCCGGTGTTGATGACGAGGTCCGGCCGCGCCGCGCGCAGGTGCTCGGCCAGCAGGTCGAAATTCGCGCGGAATCCGGGCACGCGGTCGGATAGATGGGTATCGCTGATCTGGGTGAGGCGAAAGGTCATGGGGGGCCGTCCTTGTGAGGGGGAAGGGGGCGTCGGCCGGGGGAGCCGACGCCCGTTCGCTTCAGGAGCGGCGCGGCAGGAGGCGGCGCACCTCGGCGGCCATGTCGCGCTGAACCTCCTCCGGCGTGGCGCGCCCTTCGACGATGCGGGCGATATTGTCCACCATCGTCTGCGTCACGCGCACGGAATTGGTACCGGGGAAGGCGTACCAGGGGATGGAGATCGGGATCTGCTTCACGGCCGCGAGGAAAAGCGGATTTTCGCGGTAGAAGCTGCCGAGGTATTGCGGGTCGTCGATCGCGATCTGGTTGCAGGGCAGGTAGCCCGTGTTGCGGACCATCAGCGCCTGGCCTTCCGGGCTCGTGGAGAAGCGCAGGAATTTCCAGGCGGCGTCGCGCTTGGCAGGATCCTTGGCGGTCAGCATGCCGGCGGCGCCGCCGGTGGGCAGGCGGCCCCTGGCCGGGTCGATCACGGGCATTCCGGTGGTGCGGAGGACGAAGTTGTTCCCCGCGCCCTCCTTCATGCCGCGGACCAGCGCCGTGGTCTGGAAGATGATGCCGAGCTTGCCGGCGGTGAAGGCCTGGCGGGCCGCGGTGGCGGAGAGGTTGGGCATCCCGCCCTCCTTCACCATGCGGTCGATCAGGCGCAGCGCGCCCAGGCCCTCGGGGCCGGCGAAGCCGACGTCGCGCTCATCGTCCGTCAGCATCCGGCCGCCCTGGCCGAAGAGGAGGGCGGAGAACATCCAGTCGTCGCCGTTCCAGGTGAACCACATGCCCTCGGTGCCGTCGCCGAGGCGATCGATTTTCCCGGCGAGCTGCAGCACGTCGTCCCAGTTCGTCGGGAAGTTGTCGGGGTCTCCGCCGGCACGGCGGACGAGGTCGGCGTTGTAGTAGGTGACGGGGTTGGACGCGGCGAAGGCGAGACCGGACTGGAAGCCGCCGAAATGGCCGAGCGCCAGGAGGTTCGGCGTGTAGCCAATGGTGGCGGGGTCGGCGGCCTCGGCCTTCAGCAGCGGCGCGAGGTCCTGGGCAAGGCCGCGCTCCGCGAAGACGCGCAGGCGGTTGAAGCCCTGGTAGGACAGGTCCGGAAGCTGATTCGTCGCGGCTTGGCGGAGGATGAGCTGCGCGCCCTCCTCGTAGTTCGGAGTGGTGACGTAGTTCACCTTGATCCCTGGCTCGCGCTTCGCGAAGGCCGCCAGGATGGCGTCGTAGGCCTCCTTGTAGATGAAGGGCTGGGCGTAGTGGACGGTGATCTCGGTCTGCCCTTGCGCGTGCAGCACGCGCGGCATGAACAGCATGGCAGCGGGCGTGGCGAGCGCCGCGCGGCGGGTGGTGATCGTCATGAGTCTCTCCATGGCCGGCCTCAACCCTTGAGGCCGGTGGTTGCGATGCCTTCAATGAAGCGGCGCTGGGCCAGCAGGAAGGCAAGGACGAGGGGCGCGGTCATCAGCACCGCGGCCGCCATGAGGGAGCCGAAATCGTCGCCCGCCTCGTCGGAGCGGAAGTAGAGGACGCCGAGGGCAGGGGTGGCGTAGCTCGTGCCGTTCACGATGATCAGCGGCCAGAACAGGTCGTTCCAGTGGGCGACGACCGAGAAGATCGCGAAGGCCGTGGCGGCGGGCCAGGCATTCGGCAGCACGATGCGCCAGACGATCTCCCCTTCGCCCAGCCCGTCCATGCGCGCGGCGTGAATCAGGTCGTCCGGCAGTGACTTGAAGAACTGGCGGAAGAGGAAGATGGCGAAGACGGAGATGGTCGCGGGCGCGATCAGCGCGGTGTAGCTGTTCAGCAGGCCGAGCTGGCTGAAGCCGACATAGAGCGGCAGCGCCGGCACGTGATAGGGCACGAGAAGGCCGAGCATCACCGCCCCGAAGGCGAAGCCGCTGCCGGGGAAGCGCAGCTTGGCCAGCGCGTAGCCGGCGGGCACGGCGAAGAGCAGCTGGAAGAAGAGGATGCCGCCGCAGACGACGACGCCGTTCCAGAGATAGCGCCAGACCGGGACCTTCGCGAAGACCTTGCCGTAGTTCTCCACGGCGTAGAAGCGCTCCGGCAACAGCGAGAGGGAGGCGCGGAAGATCTCGTCCAGCGGCTTCAGGCTGGCGGCGACCATCCAGATATAGGGCATCAGGACCAGCAGCCCGAGCAGCGTCAGCAGCGCGAGGCGGGGCAGGTCGCGGAGGATGGAGCGGTCAGACATAGTGGATCCGCCGTTCCATCACGCGGGTCTGCAGCCAGACCAGGGCGAGCACGATGGCGAGGAAGACGAGGGTGATGGCTGCGGAGTAGCCGAGGCGGAAATAGGTGAAGCCTTCCTCGTACATGGCGTAGAGCAGCACCTCCGACGCCTTGTTCGGGCCGCCCTGGGTCAGCACCGCCACGCTGTCGAAGACGCGCACGGCGCGGGTCATGGTGATGGTGACGACGAAAAGGGTGGTGGGGCCGAGAAGCGGCCAGGTGACGAGGCGGAAGCGGTCCCAGGCGCGGGAGGCGCCGTCCACCTCGGCCGCCGCGTAGAGCTCCCGCGGGATGGCGGTGAGGCCGGCGAGGAAGAGGACGAGGTTAAAGCCGATATTCTCCCACACGCCGATGGCGGCGAGGGAGATCAGCACCGTGTCGGAGGAGGAGAGCCAGTTCGGGCCGGCGATGCCGATTGCGCGCAGGGCGGCGTTCAGCGGGCCGATGGTGGGGTGCAGCAGGTATTGCCAGGCGGCGGCCATGGCGACGGGCAGGGAGACGACGGGCAGGAAGAAGACGGCGCGGAACGCCGCGCGACCGCGCGTGCCGGCCTCGATCAGCAGGGCGAGGGCGAGCCCGCCCAACACCGAGGCGGGCGCGACGATGGCGACGTAGAGGATCGTGTTCCGCAGCGCGATGGCGACGCCGCGGTCCTGCAGGAGTTCCGCGAAGTTCTCCAGGCCGATCCAGTTCAGGGCGGGGGCGCCCAGCTCGTAGTCCGTGAAGGCCAGGGCGATCGTGGCGAGCGTCGGCGCAAGCAGCATCAGCAGGAAGGCGATGGCTGCGGGTGCCGTCAGCATCCAGCCCGCCAGGGCTTCCCCGGCGGAGAGGCGCGGCGTGGTGCGCGTGAGGACGGCCTCAGACAAGGGTGGCTTCCGGCGAGAGCGCGTGCACGGCGACGCGCTTGCCCGCGCCGTCGAAAACGAGGGCGCGGCCGAGCGGGAAGCGCAGGGCGACCTCGCCCTCCGACGGAAGGGTGTCGCGGTCCTCAGGGGCGAGGCGCAGGACCAGGGCAGTGCCGAGAGCGGCGTGGCGGAGGTGGATGAGCAGGCTCTCGCCGAGGAACTCCACGCCCTCCATGATCGCGGGCAGGCCGGCGCCCGCGGGCTGAAGATCCTCCGGCCGCAAGGCGAGGGTCATGGGGCCGGTGCCGGCCACGCGCATCCCCACGGCCTGGCCGGCGACCCGCAGCACGCCGCCGGAGTCCGCTTCCGCCTCCAGGGTGTTGATGCGCGGCGATCCGATGAAGGTGGCCACGCGCAGGTCCTGCGGGTTCGCGTAAATCTCGGCGGGCGGGGCGATCTGCAGGATCTCGCCGGCCTGCATCACGGCGACCCGGTCGGCCATGGTCAGGGCCTCGGACTGGTCGTGGGTGACGTAGACGGTGGCGACGCCGGCGGCCTTGTGGATGGCCACGATTTCCCGTCGTGTCTGCACGCGCAGACTGGCGTCGAGGTTGGAGAGGGGTTCGTCCATCAGGAAGGCCGTGGGGCGGCGGACGATGGCGCGGGCCAGGGCCACGCGCTGGCGCTGGCCGCCGGAGAGCTGGCCGGGGCGCCGGGAGAGCAGCGCGCCGAGGCCGAGTGCGCCCGCGGCCTGCCGCACGTCCTTCGTGATCGACTCCCGCGCCGCCCGCGTACCGGGGAGCAGGGCGCCGAGGAAGGGCAGGCGCTGCGCCGCGTTCAGGCGCCGCATGGCCAGCGGCACCGCGATGTTCTCCTCCACCGTCAGGTGCGGGTAGAGGGCGTAAGACTGGAACACCATGGCGACGTCGCGCCCGGAGGGGCGCAGCCCCGTCACCTCGCGCCCGCCGATCCGGATGCTTCCGGCATCGGGCTGCTCAATCCCGGCGATGCAGCGGAGCAGGGTGGACTTGCCGCAGCCGGATGGGCCGAGCAGTGCCACGAACTCGCCCGCGGCGACGGCGAGCGAGACCCCGCGCAGCACGCGCGTGCCGCCGAAGCCCTTGCCCAGGCCCTCGATCGAAATACCGTCCACCCGCGATCCCCGCCAACCCCGTGGCGGGGACTAGGGCGGAGTGCTGACAGGGGTTTTGCAGTTGCGTGAAGGAACTGTGACGCGTGCGGCCGGGATCAGCGCGCCGGTCGGCGGCTCAGGCGGATGAAGCCCAGCACGGTGAGGATGAGGACGGCCAGCAGGGCGGCGCCGATCATGGCGCCGAAGGCCCACCAGGAGCCGCCAGGCTCCGAGGTGCCGGGAAGGTCCGTGGTGTTCATTCCGAACACGCCGGTGACGAGGGTAGGCGGCAGCAGGATGGCGGTGAGGACGGAGAGAACCATCAGGCGCTGGTTCGTCTCCTCTGCCGTGCGAGCGGCGAGGTCGTCCTGCGCGATCCGCCCCCGCTCCCGCAGGGAGGCGATGTTGCGCAGGGCGGAGCCGAAGCGGGCGGCGGCGCGCTCAGCATCGTGCCCCGCGGGAGCGAGCCAGGCAGGGGCGGCCTCGGCGATCTCCTCGTAGACCTTCGCGGCAGGTTCGAGGCGGCGGTGGAGGAGGAGCGTATCGCGCCGCGACCGCGCGAGTTCGGTGCGGGCGACCGGACGCTCCTGCAGGAGACGGTCCTCGATCGCGTCCAGGCGCACGGAAAGGGTTGTGGCGGCACGGCCGACGCCGTCCAGGATGGCGCGCAGGAGAAGGTCCCACTGCTGCGCGGCCGTCCCGGCGAGCGCCGGTGCTTCCCCGGCAAGCTGTGGGGCGCGGAGCGGATGGCGGCGGGCGGTGACGAGAAGGCCCGGGGCCAGGGCCACGTGCAGGATGCCCATCTGCAAGGGGTCCGGCATTTCCAGCACCTCGTGGTGGAAGTCCGGCAGGGTTCCCCAGAGGGCGTCGCCTTCCGTGTCGAGATGGGCCATCTCCGTGCGCTCGTCGAGCGCGGCGCGGGCCTGCGGAGGCAGGCCGGGCAGGGCATGGAGGAAGCGGTGTGCCCGGGCGTCGCGCAGGTCGAAGTGCAGCCAGAGCTCCATGCCCGGCCGGCCATGGGCCAGGGCTGCCTCCACGGCGGCGTCGTCCAGGACTTCCGGGCGGTCCAGGCGCCGCGCCCAGAGGAGGCCGTGGCAGGGGGGCAGGCCGATGTCGGGCATCCGTGCTCCGTCCTCATTCGGCGGCCGGAGCGCCCCGCCCTGGCCGCTGCCGGCAGCATGGCCGAGGCGGCAACGGGCGTTCAGGCGCCCCGGAGCTGAATTCAGAAAACTGTCACGGCCCCGGTCGGGCCGGGAGGCGTGCTTTGTCCGGTCACCGATCCAGGAAGGCGAAGCCCATAGTGCGGGCGTGATAGTGCAGCCCGCCATCCTGGACGATCAGGAAGCGCGCCTGCACTGCGCCGCCGTTGTGGTGGGAATGCGGCTCGCCCGGCGGGGTGACGAGGGTGGTGCCGGGCGTCCAGAGGCAGCGCTGGTCGCCGATGGTGGAGTAGCAGCGATCACCCTGCAGGACGAGCGTGACGGCCGCGGAGTTGTGGCGGTGCGACGGCTGGGCATCGCCCGGTGGCAGGGTGTTGAGCGAGAGGGTGAGGACGGGGGTGAGGTTGCGCGCCGCCTCCAGCGTGTCGGACGAGAAGATCACGGCCAGGCCCGAGGTGCCGGGGTTGGTGGTGCAGTCCGCGAGGATCGCGAGCTGCCGCTCGATCTCGGGTGCGGGGTAGTGGACTGGCGCGAGCGGGACGGGGCCGGGACGGGCGGCGTCCAGGGCCAGCAGAGGCTCGTCCGTGACGATCCAGAGGAGGGTGTCCTCGCTCGCGTGCAGGGCCGCCGGGCCGCCGGGGAGGAGAAAGATGTCGCCGGCGTCCCAGGTGAAGTCGCCGGCGTCTCCCCGGCCGCGCAGCGCGTGGACGATGAGGCCGGTGGCCGTCAGATCCAGCGCCAGGGTCTCGCCGGGGCGGATGCGAGCGTAGCGCGCCAGCATCAACGGGGTGGTGGCGGGGAAGGGGCAGCCCAGCGCGCCGGCCTGGTCGCAGGCGTAGAGGCCGGTGCGGGCACCGGGTGCCTCCGCTTCCGCGAGCACCGCGGCGAAGTCTGCGGCGGGGACGGGCGGCAGCTTGATGTTGAAGGCGTTGCCGGAGTTGAAGAAGCGCGCTCTCCCGGCGGCGGCGCTGCGCGGCGCCTCCGGCAGTTGCACGGGCAGGTCGGCCATGTCGCTCATGCGGCGGGCTCCAGGACGAGGCCCGCCGCCACCTCCGCCAGCACGGCGGCGCCGGCGGCGACATGGGCTGGCTCAGCCCATTCGTGCTCCGCGTGGCTCACGCCGTCACGGCAGGGGATGAAGATCATGGCGGCGGGGCAGAGCGGCGCCATGTGGCGGGCGTCGTGGCCCGCGGCGGAGAGGATGGGCATCGCGGCGTGGCCCAGGGCCTCAGCGGCCGCGGCGATGCAGGCGCGGAGGCCGGGATCGAAGTCGTTCGAAGGGGCATCGACGAGGCGCCTCACCTGGACCGTGCAGGGCGGGGCATGGGTGGCGGCCAGGACCTCAAGCCTTTCCCCCGCGGCGTCCAGGACGGCGTTGTCGGGATGGCGCAGGTCGATGCGGAAGGTCAGGCGCGCGGGGACGACGGAAGGGGCATTGGGCTCCATCCGCACCAGGCCGATAGTGAGCTTGATGATGGAGTCGGTTGTGCCGACTTCCCTGAACATCGCGTCCGCCATGCGGGCGAAGGCGGCGAGGGCGTCGTGGCGGTCGGCCATGTCCAGCGTGCCGGCATGGCCCTCCTGGCCCTGCACCACCATTTCCCAGGTCTTCTTGCCCTGAATGCCGGTGACGATGCCGATGGGGGCATGGCGCTGCTCCAGCACCGGACCCTGCTCGATATGCGGCTCCAGGTAAAAGCCGATCGGGAAGCCCAGCGGGCGGCGGGGGATGGCGGGAAAGGCGGCGTGCAGCGCGGCCAGGGCTTCGGCAACCGTGGTGCCCGCCGCGTCGCCCGCAGCGAGGATGTCGTCCAGCGGGCGGACGCCGGCGAAGGCTTCCGATCCCATCATGCCCGGGGCGAAGCGGCTGCCCTCCTCGTTCATCCAGGCAACGACCGTGACGTCCCGCGCGGGGATGGCGCCGAGGGATTGCGCGGCTTCCAGCGCGGCGAGGACGCCGAAGGCGCCGTCGAACTTGCCGCCGGTGGGCTGGGTGTCGAGGTGGCTGCCCATCACCAGCGGCGGCAGGGCGCGGTCGCGGCCGGGCAGGGTGAGGAAGAGGTTCCCGGCGGGGTCGGTGGACGGCTCCATTCCCGCGTCCGCACCCCAAGCGATGACGAGGCGCCAGGCCTCGGTCTCGCCGGGGGAGAGGGCCTGACGGTCCACGCCGCCGCCGGGCAGGGCGCCGATCTCCGCCAGCGCCATGAGGCGCTGCCAGAGCCGGTCCGCGTCGATTCGCGGCTTCACTTCGTCTTCATCACCTGGCCGGGGAGGGCGCGGGGGTCGCGCACCTTCCAGGCGCCGTGCTCAACCTGAGCGAAGAACTCGGAGAGCAGGGCATTGAACGCGGCCGGCTCCTCGAGGTTCAGCGTGTGGCCGGTCTTGGGGAAGATCGAGAGGCCGCAGGCCGGGATAGTCTTCTTTAGGTAGATGCCGGGCTGTAGGCAGTGGTCGTCCTCATCGCCCACGACGACGAGGGTGGGGACCGGCATCGCCTTCAGCTCGTCCTCAAGGTCCCAGAAGGAGGGGCGGCGGGCCTGGACGCCGCGCATGGTCATGGCGGCGCCGACGCGGTCATGTGTGGCCAGCCGGTCCACGAATTCCTGCCAGCCCAGCGGGTCCTTGTTCTGGAACTGCACGCGGGAGGCGCCGGAGCCGTAGATGGGGGCGAAGGCCTCGGCGCCCATGCTCTCGAACTGATCCGCCACCTCCCGGGAGACACCGCGGAAGTATTCCTCGAACTCCTTCTCGCAGCCGTAGCCTGCGCCGGCGACGGTCAGCGACAGGGCGCGCTCCGGCGTGCGGAGACCGAAATGGACGGTGCAGAAGCCGCCCATGGAGAGACCGACGATGTGGGCCTTCTCGATGCCGAGGGCGTCCAGGACGGCGACGGCATCGTCGGCCGCGATGGCCTGGCTGTACCGGTCCAGCTCCGTCGGCACGTCGGAGGGCGGGTAGCCGCGCGCGGCGTAGGTGATGCAGCGATAGCGGCGGGAGAAGTGGCGAAGCTGCGGCTCCCAGCTCTCGTGATTGCCGCCGAACTCGTGGATGAAGAGGATCGGCGTGCCCTCGCCGACCTCCTCGTAGTGCAGGCCGATCCCGTCCTTCGTGGTGATGCGCGGCATGGTGTGCCCCTTCAGAACTGCGGCGCGACGTCGTTGAGGGTGCGCGCCTCCGCCGCGATGGCGGGGAAGGCGTCGCGCAGGCGCTCGGCCCATTCGGTGGGAACGGAGGTGCTGACCTTGATGAAGCGGTCGCCGAAGCGCTCCGTGTGATAGGTGCCCTGGCGGATCATGATGCCGCGGCGCCGGGCGGCCTCCACCAGAGCTTCCGGGCGCAGGCCGGTTGCGCCGGTCTCCAGCACCAGGAAGTTGCCGTGGCTGGGCCAGACGGGGCAGGTCAGGCCGATAGCGGCGGCGGCGTCCCGGATCATGACCTTGTTGGCGGTGTCGATCCGGCGAACCTCCTCCATCCATTCCTTCTTGACGGAGAGGCCAGCCAGCGCCGCGCGCTGAGCGATGACGCTGGCGCCGAGCACGCTGGTGGCCTGGGCCGCGAACTCGCCGAAAAGGCCGCGGGGCGTGACGAGGGCGCCGATCCGCATGCCGGCGAGGCCGAGCCACTTGGAGAAGGAGAGGGAGACGACGGAGTGCTCCGGCGCGACCTTGAGCGCGGGATGGTGGCCGTCGGCAAAATCGCGGTAGGTGCAGTCATGCACCAGCAGGGCGCCGCAATCCCTGGCGATCCGCGCGAAGGCCGTGATCTCCTCGGCGGTGTAGCGGATGCCGAGGGGGTTGTTGGGGTCCACCAGGTAGATGACCGTCGTGGTGTGATCGACCGCGGCGGCCAGGGCCTCCGGCGTCAGCTTGTACTGCGTGCCCGGGTCGTAGATCGGGATCTCCACCACCTCGGCGCCGGCCTGCCGGGCGAACATCAGCGGCCACTTCCAGCTGGGATCGGTGGTGACGAAGCGGGTGCCGGGCTTGCAGCGGGCGCGGCAGACGAGGGCCAGGGCGTTCACCCCGCCCTCCGTCACCAGCGCCTCCGCACCGGGTACGCCAAGATCGGCGGTGATGGCGGCGCGCAGGGCCTCGAAGCCGAGCGGCGGGGCGTAGGCATTGAACTCGCCGCCCTCGATCGCGGCCACCATCGCCGCGCGCACGGCGGGGTGGGCGGCGATGTGGTTGGTGTTCTGGCCCATCCAGGCCAGGTCTGGGGTGGCCGTCAGTTCGTCGAAGTAGCGGTTGCGGACGAGGGCCTTCTCGGTGGCGTCGAGCGGCATGGTCAGATCACCGAGCCGCGGGCGGCGATGCCGCCATCGATGGTGACGACGGTGCCGGTGATGTAGCCGGCGCGGGGGGAAGCCATGAAGGCGACGAGATCGGCGCATTCCCGCGCCGTCGCGGGGCGTTTGCCCGGGTACTTGTCGAACAGCTCCTCCCAGCGCTCCGCGTCGCCCAGCATGTCGATCGCCTTGGTGCGCATGATCTTCAGCATGCGGTCCGTGGCGACAGGGCCGGGGTTGATGCCCACCACGCGGATACCGTCGTCCAGGCTGCGGCCGCCGATGGCCTTGGAGAAGGACATGAGGGCGGCGTTGCCGGTGGAGCCTGCGAAGTAGGCGGCGTCCCAGTTCTCGCCGCTGTTGCCGATCACGTTGATCACCACGCCACCGCCCTGCGCCTTCATGCGCGGGTAGAAGAGGCGGGTGAGGGCGATGTAGCCGAAGACCTTCAGGTCGAAGCCGCGCCGGATCGCCTCGTCCGTGACGGAGGCGAGGTTGCCGGAGGGGATATCCCCGGCATTGTTGACGAGGATGTCGATCTCGCCCGCCGCCTCGGCCAGGGCCTCCATGGCGGGGGTGCTGCCGAGGTCGGCCGCGTGGACGGTGACGCGCACGCCGTGGTCGGCGCGCAGGCGGGCGGCCGTATCCTCCATGGCGGCGCCGTTGCGGGCGGCGAGGTGGAGGTGGCAGCCCTCCTCCGCCAAGACCTCGGCGCAAGCGAGGCCGATGCCCTTGGAGGCGCCGGTGATGAGGGCCGTCTTGCCGGTAAGATCGAGCTTCAAGGAAAGGCTCCGATGTTCAGTATGCAAGGTGCAGCAATTTGCATACCAACCTCTCACTCGAAGGCTGCGATGAAGTCCAGAAGGTTGTCGCCGAGAAGGGTGAGGTGAGAGCGCATGACGGAGTGGGCGCGTTCCGGGTCGCGGCCGGCGATGGCATCCATGATTTCCGCATGCTCCCGGATGGTGTCGCGGATCCGGTCCGGCATGCGGGTGACACGGCGGCGGTAGGTAGCGACGCGGTTGCGGAGCTTCCGCGTCTCCTCGGCCAGGAAGACATTGCAGGAAGCCTCGTAGATGGCTTCGTGGAACTCCTGGTTCACATCGTAGAAGAGGTCCGGGCCGCTTTCCGCGGCGGCTTCCAGGCGGGCGTGGATGGCCGTCATCCGCTCCAGCTGGCGCGGTGAGGCACGGCGAGCCGCGAGGCGGGCGCAAAGGCCTTCCAGTTCGCCCATGACCTGGAACATCTCGATCAGCGTGTGGACGCCGATGCTGCGGACCACGGCGCCTTGTCGCCCGCGCAGCTCGACCAGGCGGTCTGAGGCGAGAAGGCGGAAGGCTTCGCGCACCGGGGTTCGGGAGACGCCGAAGCGCTGGGCGACGTCCTGCTCGTCCAGGCGGGTGCCCGGGTCCAGGCGACCATCGGCGATATCGGCTTCCAGGCGCCGGCGCAGGGCGCTGGCGAGCGTCTCGCCCCCGGTGACGGAGAGGGGTTCCTGCCTCATTCCTGGGCGGGTTGCCTCCTGGCAGGCCTCAGCTTCGCTCATGTGTGTGCAATTTCCTCAATTTTGTATGCCGAGCAGCATATCCCGTGCCGCTGAATTTGGACCCTTCGCGGTGGGCGCTGCTTCGAGAAAGGCGTGGCTGGCATGGCGGTTGCTGAGCCGGAGGGGTAATCCCGCTATCTGCATGCCGGGAGACATGCTCCTTATACAAGGATCCTCCCGGTTTGCCTGAGCCCATGGACGCGACGAGCCCCCTCCTGGAACTGCGCGGGATCGACAAGACCTTCGGCGCCGTCCAGGCCGTGCGCGGACTGTCCCTGAGCGTGCCGGCGGGCGAGTTCGTGACCGTGGTCGGGCCCAGCGGCTGCGGGAAGAGCACGCTGTTCAACATGGTGGCCGGGCTGGACGAGCCGGATACCGGGGGCGCGATGCGCTTCAAGGGCCGCGGCTGCCACGCGCGGGAGCTGCTCGGGCGAGTGTCCTTCATGCCGCAGCGCGACCTGCTGCTGCCCTGGCGCAACGTGATCGACAACGCGATCCTGGCGAACGAGATCGAGGGGGCCGACCGCAAGACGGCCCGCGCGAAGGCGCTCCGGATGCTGCCGGAATTCGGGCTGACCGGGTTCGAGGCGCAGTACCCGCACCAGCTCTCCGGCGGCATGCGCCAGCGCGTGGCGCTGATGCGAACCTTCCTGTTCGAGCGCGAGCTGATGCTGCTGGACGAGCCCTTCGGTGCGTTGGATGCGCTGACGCGCAGCATCATGCAGCGCTGGCTCCTGGACGTGTGGGAACGGCACCGGCGCACGGTGCTGTTCATCACCCACGACGTGGACGAGGCCATCTTCCTCGGCGACCGGGTGCTGGTGATGACCGCGCGTCCCGGCGCCGTGAAGCTTGCCCTGCCGGTGAACCTGCCGCGGCCGCGCCCGGCGGAGCTGGTCACCTCGCCGGAGTTCATCGCCATCAAGCGCGAGATCCTGGCCGCCATCGAGGAGGAGAGCATGAAGTCCTTCCAGTCCTCGGGAATGGCGGCCTGACCACCGGCGCCGGCCGGACCACGAACACCAACGCCCATCGGGGCACCCCCAAGGAGACCGGACCCATGCAGAGGCGCACCCTTCTCACGGCCGCCGCCGCGGCGCCTGCCATCCTTCCCTTCGTCGCGCGCGCCCAGGGCACGCAGAAGGCGACGCTGCGGCTGAAGTGGCTGGCGCAGACGCAGTTCGCCGGCTTCTACCTTGCCAAGGCGCGCGGCTACTATGAAGCCGAGGGCATCGATCTCACGATCAATCCCGGCGGGCCGAACCTGCTGACGGAGAACCTGGTGGCCACGGGGGCGGATACCTTCGGCCTCTCCGGCGGGACGGACAGCGTTTTCGCGGCGCGGGAGAAGAATCTGCCGGTGGTCTGCATCGGCGTCTCGCACCAGCAGACGCCTTTCTTCTTCGTGACGCGCGCCGATGGTCCGATCCGCACGCTGCAGGACTTCAAGGGCAAGACGGTCACCACCTGGTACACCGGCGCAAACTACGTGCTGCTGGGTATGCTGGCGAAGATCGGGCTGAAGCCGGGCGACTTCACCATGCAGCCGCAGCAGGTCTCCGTGACGCCCTTCGTGGAAGGGCAGATCGATGTGGTGACGGCCACGAAGTACAACGAGTTCTACACGCTGATGACCCGCATGGGCCGCGAGAAGCTGCGAACCTTCGTGGCCGAGGACGAGGGCATCACCTTCCCGCGCGACACGCTGATCGTGAGCGAGACGACGGCGCGGCAGAAGCCGGAGACGGTGCGCGGCTTCCTGCGCGCCTCGATCAAGGGGTGGCGGGACGCGCTGAAGGACCAGAAGGCGGGCGTGGACGTCGTGATGGCGGCCTCGCCCGCGCTCGACCGCGCGCACCAGGAATTCATGCTGGTGGAGGCCGGGAAGCTGATGACGGCCGGCGCCGCCGCGCAGCAGGGGCTGTTCTGGATCGACGACGCTGCAATCCGCTCGGCGCATGACTTCCTGCGCCAGAACGACGTGATCAAGCAGCCGGTCGATCTCGCCAAGGCCTATGACGGCAGCTTCCTGGCGGCAATCCCCGTCGCGGATCGGATGGCTTGAGCGGGGCCGTTGCCCTCCCGGCCCCGCGCGGCGCGGCAGGCTTGCGCCGCGCCGCGCCCGTCCTGATGGGGCTGGGAAGGCTTGTGCTCGGGCTCGGCATCGCGGCGGCGGTCTGGGAAGGGGCGGTGCTGGGCTTCGGCATCCGACCGGAATACCTGCCGCGGCTGAGCGCGATCCTGTCCACGATCGCGGCGACGCCGGAGGCCTATGCGGCGGGCTTCCTGCGGACCGCGCTGGAGACGCTGATCGGCTTCGCGGCCGGCGTCGCGGTGGGCGTTCTGAACGGGGTCCTGTTCCTGCGGGCGCCGGTTCTGCGGGACATGCTGTTCCCGGTCTTCGTGGTGTCCCAGACCATTCCCGTCATCGCCTTCGGGGCGCTGGTGGTGCTGTGGTTCGGGAACACGCTGCTGGCTAAGGCGGTGATCGCCTTCTATCTCACCTTCTTCCCCGTCACGGTGAACACGCTGGTGGGGCTGCAATCCGTGGACCCGCGCCAGATGGCGCTGCTGCGCAGCTTCGGAGCGACGGGGCGGCAGGTCCTGCTGCGGCTGCTGCTGCCCTCGGCCCTGCCGCAGATCTTCGTCGCGCTGCGGCTTGGCGCCTCGCTCAGCCTTGTCGGCGCGATCGTGGGGGAGTGGTTCGGGGACACGACCGGGCTCGGCGTCATCCTGCTTCAGGCCATGTACACGGAGCAGGTGACGGTGATGTGGGCGGCCATCCTCTGCGCCGCCGTCCTGGGCACGGGGTTCTACGCGCTGGTGGCCCTGGCCGAGCGATATCTGGTGTTCTGGGGGGCGGAAGCGTGAGCCGCTCCGCGATGCGCGGCGTGCTGGGCGCCGTGCTGATCGTCCTGCTCTGGGAGGGTTCGGCGCGGGGATTCGCGCTGCCTTCCTATACGCTGCCGGCGGTGAGCGAGATCCTCGGCGGGATCTGGGCGCAGCGGGCCGATCTGCTGTCCGGCGGCGCGACCACGCTGCTGGAAGCGCTGCTGGGCTACGGCCTCGGCACGGCCATCGGGATCGCGCTCGCGACCGTCATCACCATCCTGCCCTGGTCGCGCACGGGAATCATGCCGGTGGTGATGGCGGTGAACTCCGTGCCGGTGGCGGCCTATTCGCCGCTGGTGCTGCTGTGGTTCGGGATCGGCGTCTCCTCCAAGATCGTGATGGTGACGCTGGCCGTGGGCTTCACCGTCTTCCTCAGCGCCCTGGCGGGGTTCGACCGGGTGGATCGGCGGTCCGTGGACCTGCTGCGGAGCTTCGGCGCGGGTCAGGCCTCGGTGCTGTGGCGGCTGCGGCTGCCGGCGGCAATGCCGCTGATCGCCGCGGGGATGCGGGTGGCGACCGTGCGCAGCCTGATCGTGGCGATCGTGACGGAGATGCTGGGCGCGCGGAGCGGCCTCGGCTGGATCATATACCAGGCGGTGGTGCAGATCGACTTCGTGCAGGTCTGGGCGGCCATCTTCGTGGCATCGGCCATCAGCCTTGCCTTCTTCGGGCTGATCGGCTGGGTGGAGCGAAAGGTGATCTTCTGGCGATGAGCGCGCGGCAAATGCATTTGGGCCTGTTCCTGCTGGGAACAGGCAGCCATGTCGCGGGCTGGCGCTACCCCGGCGCGGTGGACAGCTTCCAGGACATGGCGGCGCTACGGCAGATCGCGCGGACGGCGGAGCGTGGCCGGTTCGACATGATCTTCATGGGCGACAACCTCTACGCCGATCCGGCCGCCCATCCGTCCTACACGCTGCGGCTGGAGCCGCTGACGATGCTCTCGGCGCTGGCGGCGAGCACGACCCATATCGGGCTGGGCGCGACGGTGGCCACCACCTACAGCGATCCTTTCACCGTCGCGCGCGCCTTCGCCTCGCTCGATCATATCAGCGGCGGGCGCGCGGCTTGGAACGCGGTGACGGGCGCGAGCCCGGCTGCCGCACCGAACTTCGGCAAGCTGCATCCTAACCACGCGGAGCGCTACGCGATCGCGCGCGAGTTCCTGGGGGTGGTGAAGGGGCTATGGGATTGCTGGGCGGACGACGCCGTGGTGGCCGATCGCTCAAGCGGCCTCTACATCGATCCATCCCGGGTGCGGGCGCTGGACCATGACGGCCCGCATTTTCAGGTGAAGGGGCCGGTCAATATCGGGCGCTCGCCGCAAGGCCATCCGGTGGTGCTGCAGGCCGGCGGGTCGGAGCCCGGGCATGCGCTGGCGGCGGCGACGGCGGATGTCGTCTTCTCCGTGGTGCAGGACTTTGAGGAGGCGCGCGCGGGCTACGCCGCCCTCAAGGCGCGATTGCCGCCGCTCGGACGACGGCCGGAGGATGTGACGATCCTGCCCGGCGTGATGCCCGTGGTGGGGCGCACGGACAAGGAGGCCTTCGACAAGCTGGCCGTGCTGCAGGGCTTCGTGGACGGCGGCAATGCCCGGCAGCTCCTCAGCGACCGCCTCGGCGTGGACATGGGCGGCTACGACCTGGACGGCCCGATCCCCGACATCCCGCTGCCCGATACCTACCACAGCTTCGCGAGCGTGATGCTGGGCAAGGCGCGGCGGGAGGGCATGACGTTGCGCGACCTCTACAACCTTACGGCCGCGGCGCGGGGGCATTGGGTTCTCTGCGGTTCGGCGGAGCGGATCGCGGACACGCTGGAGCAGTGGTTCACCGGGGGCGCGGCGGACGGGTTCAACGTCATGCCGCCCTGGTTCCACGAGGGGTTCGAGGATTTCGTCGGTCTCGTCGTGCCGATCCTGCAGGAGCGCGGGCTGTTCCGGCAGGAGTATGCTGGGACGACCCTGCGGGAGAACCTGGGGCTGGAACGGCCGGGACGGGCGGCCTAGCCCGCCAGCCCGGCCATAGCCGCCCTGTAGCGCCCGGCGATCTCCTCCCGCCGGTGGTGCCGCCCGCCGGTGACCACGCTGCGGCCGCCGACGATCACCGTGTCTACGGCGGCCGGCCCGGCGCTGAAGGTGAGGGTGTCGAGCCAGCCGTCGCCTTCGGCCAGGGCGAGGGAGGGATGCGTCCGGTCCAGCACCACGAGGTCCGCGCGGTGGCCGGGTTCGATGCGGCCGATGCGGCGGCCCGCCGCCTGCGCTCCACCGGCCAGCGCCGACTCGTAGAGGCTGCGGCCGGTGGAGGCGCCGGGTGCCGAGGCCAGCAGGTTGCGGCCGCGGCGCGCGAGGCGCTGGGAATATTCCAGCATCCGCAGCTCGCCCGGCGCGGCGATCTCCACGTTCGAATCCGACCCGACGCCGAAACGGCCTCCGGCGGCGAGGAAGGCCGGTGCCTCGAAAACCCCGTCGCCAAGATTGGCCTCGGTGATCGGGCAGAGGCCTGCCACGGCGCCCGTGCGGGCGAGCCCCTCCACCTCCGACGGGTCCATGTGGGTGGCGTGGACAAGGCACCAGCGGGGATCCACCGGGGTATGGGAGAGCAGCCAGGCGACGGGGCGCTGGCCGGACCAGGCGAGGCAGTCCTCCACCTCGCGCATCTGCTCCGCGACATGGATGTGAACGGGGCCCTCGCTCCGGATGTCCAGCATCGCCCGCAGCCCCTCGGGCGCCACGGCGCGCAGGGAGTGGGGAGCCATGCCCAGCGCGGGATCTTCCAGCGGGGCGATCGCGGCGGCGGAGGCCTCGAGCAGGCGGGCATAGCCGTCAACGCCGTGGAGAAAACGGGCCTGGCCGGATGTCGCGGGCTGCGCGCCGAAGCCGCCATAGGTGTAGAGCACGGGCAGAAGGGTGAGCCCGATTCCCGTCTCACCAGCCGCGGCGGCCACGCGGGCGCCCATCTCGGCGGGATTGTCGTAGGGGCGGCCGGCGGGGTCGTGGTGAAGGTAATGGAACTCCGTCAGCGCGGTGAAGCCGCCCTCCAGCATTTCCACCATCGCCTGGGCGGCGACGGCCTGCACATCCTCCGGGGTCAGCCGCCCGAGGAAGCCGTACATCACGTTCCGCCAGGTCCAGAAGCTGTCCTCGCCCGGGCCACGGATCTCGGCCAGCCCGGCCATGGCGCGCTGGAAGGTGTGGCTGTGCAGGTTCGGCATTCCCGGCAGGGCGATGCCGGGCACCCGCTCGCAGCCCTCCGGCGAGCCGCCGGGCTGGACCGCGCGGATCCAGCCGGACTCGATCTCGAGGACGACACCCTGCGCCCAGCCCGAGGGCAGGAGCGCATCCTCCAACAGCAGCCTGCGCCTCGTCATGCCCGCTCCGTCACCCGATCGGGGCGCAGATTAGGCCGGACGGGTCCACTCGGCCAAAGCCCTGCGGCGGGGGTGGCTTTCGTTCCGCTTGCGCCGAACGCAATTACCACCTTAAGCTGTGTTAGTCATCGCGCGGGGGTTGTAGGTGTCCACCCAGGTCGGGCTACCCGATGTCGACGTGGCCGGGGACGCCGAGGTGCGCCTTCTGGTTCTGGAGATGACGGTGGCGGCCATCGCCGCCCGTCTTCCCCAGGAGGATTTCGAGGAGGTTGTCTCCATGCTCGTCTTCGTGGCGAAGAGCTCGGAGGCGGCGGCGGGTGGAATCGGGGAGACTCCCTCCGGCGCGCCCCGGCTAGAGGATGCCAGCCACTTCGCCACCCGGATGCTGGACCGGATCGCCGCCTCTCGGCGCTCGCCCCGCACGTCCGGGCGGCACTGACGAGGATCAGGGGTCCCGTCGGGGATCGGCGGCAAGCCAGCGCGCCTTCATCGATTCCCACTCCACGCGGTCGTCGCTGAACAGGCGCAACAGGTCGTCCGGTACGCGCTCGTTCAGGGCGGCGTCCCAGTTCTCGTGCAGGCTGCGGCGGAGCCAGAGGTCGAAGGGGTCGGCGGACTCGGATCGCCCAGTGGACTTGGCAGGGCGTGTTGGCATGCGGCCCTCGTAAGATTGATTCGCATTTGAAAACGCCCGGCGGCGCACATGGCTTCCACAGCCGAGCGATTTGCGGCGCTTCAGTCCAGCCGAACGCCCCCTTCCTTCACCACCTGTCCCCATTTTGCGACCTCCGCCTTCACGAAACGGGCGAAGTCGGCCGGCTCCGTCGCTTCCACCCGGAATCCCTGGGCGACGAAGGCGTCGCGGATCTCGGGGGCCTGCATGGCCGCGGCGACCTCGGCGTGCAGCCGGGCCAGGAGCGCCGGGGAGGTGCTGGGCGGGGCGAAGAGGCCCTGCCAGGACTCTGCCTGGAAGCCCGGCAGTCCGGATTCCGCCACGGTCGGCACCGCCGGCAGCAGTGGGTGGCGCGAGTCGCCCGTCACGGCCAGGGCCTTCACCGAGCCAGCCCGGAGATGGGGCAGGATCACCAGCAGGTCCGCGAAGGAGGACTTCACCAGCCCCGCCATCAGGTCCGTCACGGCCTGGGCTGAGCCGCGATAGGGCACGTGGGTCAGATCGAGCCCGGCCGCGAGGGCGAACATCACCCCGGTCAGGTGCATGGAGGTGCCGTTGCCCGGGGTGGCGTAGGTGACCGCGCCGGGAGCAGCCTTCGCCGCCGCGACGAAGGCCGCCAGGTCGTTCACCCCCATGGCCGGGTTCACCACCACGACGAGCGGCGCCGAGACGACGCGGGAAACCGGGGAGAAGCCCGCGACGGGGTCGTAGGGCAGGTTAGGGAAGAGGCTGGCGGCGATGGCGTTGCTGCCCGTCACACCCATCAGCAGCGTGTGCCCGTCCGGCGGCGACTTGGACACGTAGTCGGCGCCCGTGGTCCCGCCGGCGCCCGGGCGATTCTCGACCAGCACGGGCTGCCCGAGTGCGGGCGACATCCGTTCGGCCAGCCGGCGCGCCAGGACATCCGTGCTGCCGCCCGGCGGGAAGGGCACGACGATCCGCACGGGCTTCACGGGCCAGGCCTGCGCCCGCGCCGTCCCCGGCGCGGTGCCCGAGGTGGCGATCGCGAATGCGCCGAGCGCCAGGGCGCGACGGGGAAGGGGCGGGATCATCGGCCGGGCCTCCTGCAGGACGGTTCGGATGATTGCAGGAACCGGGCCGCCCGCCTCTCCCGTCAGGCAGCCCGCCGGAAGCGGGTGGGGGAGAAGGGGGAAAGGTCCAGCCCCGGCGCGCGCCCGGCGACGAGGTTCGCCACTTCCCGCCCCGTGCTGGCCGCGCCGCACATGCCGACATGGCCATGGCCGAAGGCGAACCAGGCGTTCTCCGCCCGGGGTGCCGCGCCGATCACCGGCAGACTGTCCGGAAGGCAGGGGCGGTGCCCCATCCACTGGCTGGTCCGGGCGGTGTCGAGGTGGGGGAACATGTCCTTCGCGCGTGTCAGAAGGACATCGGCCCGGGCGTAGTCCGGCGGCGCCTCCAGCCCCGCGAACTCCACCGAGCCGGCGAGGCGGAGGCCCATGCCCATGGGGTTCACCATCATGTTGTGCTCCACCGCCATCACGGTGTGCCGCAGCGCCAGGTTGTTGCTGGCGACGGTGACGTGGTAACCGCGCTGCGTCTCCAGCGGGATGGCGGGGCCGAGCTGCCGCGCCAGCTTCGCGGACCAGGCGCCGCCGGCGAGCACGACGCCGTCGCACTCCACCTCAGGCCCGCCCTCGGTCCGCACGGCGGCGACGTGGTGGCCGTTCATGCGGAAACCCTTGGCGCGCCTGCGGACCGTGGTCGCGCCATCCGCGACGCAGCGGGCGAAGATGGCGCGGGTGAGGGCGGCGGGATCGGTGGTGGAGCCGTTTTCCGGCGCCAGGATGCCGAAGCGGAAGCGGCCGCGCAGGTCCGGCTCCAGCGCCGCCAGCTCCTCCTCCCCCACGTCGCGCAGTTCCACCCCGAGGGAGCGGCGGAGGTTCATGCCCCATTGCCACTGCCGCGCGGCCTCCGGCCCGGAATAGACGTAGAGGCAGCCGCCGCGGTTCACGAGGCCGATGGCGTCGGCGCGCTGCAGGATCGGCTCGTAGCACTCAAAGATCGGCGCCAGGAGGTTGCGGAGGGCGGTGGCGATCCGCACCACCTCCCGCGGCTCGCTCGCGCGGAGGAAGCGGGCCAGCCAGGGCGCGACCATCGGCGCGTAGCGCCAGCGGACGGAGAGCGGGCCCAGCGGGTCCAGGAGCCAGCGCGGCACCTTTCTCCACATCCCCGGCATTCCCACCGGCAGGCAGGCGGAGGGGGAGAGGGAGCCGGCATTGCCGAAGGACGTCGCCTCGGCGGGGCCGAGCGGGTCGATGAATGTCACCTCATGCCCGTCCCGCTGAAGCCAGGCCGCGCAGCAGCTGCCGACGATGCCGTTGCCGATGACCGCGATCCGCATGTTCAACCCTCCGCGCCGGGACGCGCACCGCAAGAAGGATGCCGCCCGTCAGCCCGCGCCGCCATCCTCGCCCAGCAGGCGTGAGGCGCGCCGGCGCAGCTTCTCCAGCATGCCGCCGAGCGCTGCGATCTCCTGCGGCGTCAGCGCCTCGGCCAGTTCCGCTTGTAGCCCATGGGCGCGGGGGACGATGCGGCGGTAGAGTGCCTCGCCTCGCGGCGCGAGGCTCAGCACCTGGGCTCGCTGGTCCTCGGGGTGCGGAGCGCGGGCCACCAGCCCCTTATCGGCCAGGCGGATCACGGCGCGGCTGACCTTCACCCGGTCCATCTCGGTTGCCGCGATTACCGCCTGGGTGGAGAGGGGCGCGCCCTCGCCCAGCACGGCCATGACCCGCCATTCTGGGATGGAGAGGCCGAACTCCGCCTCGTAGCGGGCGGCGAAGGCGCGGCTGACGCTCTCGGCCGCCACGGAGATCCGGTAGGGCAGGAACTCCGCGAGGCGGAGGGGCGGGGGCTCGGGGGTGTCGATGGCGTGCCTCTTGAATCGTCTCAGATGAGATGATACCTCGTGATCATAACATCCAGGCCCCGCCCGTCGATGGGCAAGGTGGCCGGAACCCGGAGGAGTCGGACTTGCACGTCGACTACCAGTCGCTCCGCTTCGACTACCGCCGCTCGCCGGACCAGTCGGCGGGCTCCGCCGCGCGGCACCCGGTGGTGGTCGTGGGCGCGGGCCCGGTGGGGCTGGCCGCCGCGATCGACCTGGCGCAGGCCGGACAGCGCGTGCTGCTGCTGGACGACGACCGCTCCCTCTCCAGCGGATCCCGCGCGATCTGCTTCGCCAAGCGCACGCTGGAAATCTTCGATCGGCTGGGTTGCGGCGAAGCGATGGTGGAGAAGGGCGTCACCTGGAACCTCGGGCGGGTCTTTCACCGCGCCGATCCCGTGTACTCCTTCGACCTGTTGCCGGAAGGCGGTCATCGGCGGCCGGCCTTCATCAATCTCCAGCAATACTATGTCGAAGGCTTCCTGCTGGAGCGCGCCCAGGCGCTGCCGAATATCGAGATCCGCTGGCAGAACAAGGTCACGGCCGTCTCGCAATCCGCGGAGGCCGTGACGCTGACGGTCGAGACGCCGGAGGGCGAGTACAGGCTTTCCGCCGATTACCTGGTGGCCGCGGACGGCGCGCGCTCACCGATCCGCCGCGCGATGGGGCTGGAGAGCAAGGGGCGCAGCTTCCGCGACCGCTTTCTCATCGCCGATGTGCGGATGAAGGCCGATTTTCCGGCCGAGCGCTGGTTCTGGTTCGACCCGCCCTTCCACCCGAATCAGTCCGTGCTGCTGCACAGCCAGCCGGACGGGGTGTGGCGGATCGATTTCCAGCTGGGCTGGGACGCCGACCCGGTGGCCGAGCGCGCGCCGGAGCGGGTGATCCCCCGCGTGCGCGCCCTGCTGGGGCATGACGCGGAGTTCGAGCTGGAATGGGTAAGCATCTACACCTTCTCCTGCCTGCGGATGGAGCGGTTCCGGCACGGGCGCGTGCTGTTTGCCGGGGACTCCGCGCACGGCGTCTCGCCCTTCGGGGCGCGCGGCGCGAATAGCGGCGTGCAGGATGCGGAGAACCTCGCTTGGAAGCTGGCCCTTGTGCTGCGCGGCGAGGCGCCGGACGCGCTGCTGGACAGCTACGACAGCGAGCGGGTGGCGGCGGCGGACGAGAATATCCTCAACTCCACCCGCTCAACCGACTTCATCACGCCGAAGAACGAGGCCAGCCGCGCCTTTCGTGATGCGGTGCTGGACTTGGCGAAGGACTGCGCCTTCGCGCGCCGGCTTGTGAACAGCGGCCGGCTGTCCCTGCCCAGCACCTACCGGAATTCGCCGCTGAACACGCCGGACGAAGACGCCTTTGAGGGTGCCATGCTGCCCGGCGCCCCCGCGCTGGACGCGCCGCTGGAAGGCGGGGGATGGCTGCTGGACCGGCTGGGCCGGGACTTCACCCTGTTGCACTTCGGCGAGGCTGCGCCGGTGGTGGACGGGGTTCGCGTGGTGAACGTGACGCCCGGCGAGGATGCGCAGGGGCTTGCCGCGCGCCGTTACGACGCGCGACCCGGCACCGCCTATCTGATCCGCCCGGACCAGCACGTCTGCGCGCGCTGGCGTCGCCTGAATCCCGCGAAGCTGCGGGCGGCGGTGGACCGCGCCACCGCCCGAGTGCCGGAGATGGCCGCATGCTGAACACCAAGCCCAACATTGCCTCGCCCGACGACTTCTACGAAGCGCTGATCGCCCTGCACGGTGATCTGACGCCGGAGCAGAGCCGTGCGGTCGATGCGCGCCTGATCCTGCTTCTCTCCAACCACATCGGCGATGCCGCCGTGCTGCGCCAGGCGATGGCGCGGGCCCGGCAGGGCATTGAACCGGCGGGGCACGATACCATCCTCGCTGCCCGCGCCTGAACAAGGATATCCGCATGTCCGGTTTTGCCAGCACCAACGACCTCGCCGAGAAGGTCATCTCCTTCGACGAACTTGGCCCGGGCCTTTACGGCTACACCGCCGAAGGTGATCCGAATTCCGGCGTGGTGATCGGCGACGACAGCGTGCTGGTGGTGGACGCCCAGGCGACGCCGCGCATGGCCGCCGACGTCATCGCGCGCATCCGGACGGTGACGGACAAGCCGGTGAAGCATGTCGTCCTCTCGCACTACCACGCCGTGCGCGTGCTCGGCGCTTCCGGCTACGAGGGGGCGGAGATCATCGCTTCCGATGTCACGCGCGACCTGATCGTGGAGCGTGGGCAGCAGGACATGGACAGCGAAATCGGCCGCTTCCCCCGCCTGTTCCGGGGCAAGGAGAGCATCCCCGGCCTGACCTGGCCGCACGTGACCTTCCACAAGAAGATGACGCTCTGGCTCGGCAAGCGCGAGGTGCAGATCATCCATATCGGCCGTTCCCACACGGCCGGCGACACGGTGGTGTGGCTGCCGGAGGAGCGCGTGCTCTTCTCCGGCGACAGCGTGGAGTACGGGGCGACCCCCTATTGCGGCGACGCGCATTTCGCGGATTGGGCGGGCACGCTGGACGCGATCCGGGCGCTGAAGCCCGTGGCGCTGGTGCCGGGGCGCGGTGCCTCCCTCACCACGCCTGAGAAGATCGAGGAGGGGCTGCAGGGCACGGCGGATTTCACCTCCGACCTCTTCGGGATCGCGAAGAAGGGCGTGGCGGCCGGGCATTCGCTGAAGCAGGTCTACGACGAGGCGATGTCGGCCATGCGCCCGAAATACGGGCACTGGGTGATCTTCGAGCACTGCATGCCCTTCGACGTCTCCCGCGCCTATGACGAGGCCAAGGGCCTGGACCATCCACGTATCTGGACCGCCGAGCGCGATGTCGAGATGTGGAAGGCGCTGGAGCACGGCACCGAGATGAAGTCCGCCGAACTGGACCGGTAAAGAAGGAGCTTGCGATGAACGCCCCGTTCCGTCCGCAGCCGCTCACGACCAACGAGACCGGCTACATGCCGGGCTTCGGCAACGGCTTCGAGACCGAAGCCCTGCCGGGCGCCCTGCCCATTGGCCGCAACTCGCCGCAGCGCTGCGCCTACGGCCTCTACGCCGAGCAGCTTTCCGGATCGCCCTTCACTGCGCCGCGCGCGACGAATGAGCGGTCCTGGCTCTACCGCATCCGCCCGACGGTGGCGCATTGGGGCGCCTTCGAGAAGGTGGATGCCGGGCTGTGGCGCACGGCGCCCTGCGCGGAGGTGGATCTGCCGCTCTCCCCGCTGCGCTGGGATCCGCTGCCGCTGCCGGAGGGAAAGGTCTCCTTCCTAGAGGGCATCCGCACCATCACCACGGCGGGCGATGCCGGCAGCCAGTCCGGCATGGGCGCGCATATCTACCTCATCACCCGCTCAATGGAGGATGAGTACTTCTACAACGCCGATGCGGAGATGATGTTCGTCCCGCAGCAGGGCGGCCTGCGGATCTCCACGGAGTTCGGCGTCATCGACCTGCGCCCGACTGAGATCGCGGTGATCCCGCGCGGTGTGAAGATCCGCGTGGAGGTGCCGGAAGGCCCCGCGCGCGGCTACCTGTGCGAGAACTACGGCGGCGCATTCACCCTGCCGGAGCGCGGGCCGATCGGTGCGAACTGCTTGGCGAACCAGCGCGACTTCCTCACCCCCGTCGCGGCCTATGAGGACCGGGAGGTGCCGTCGCGGCTTACCGTGAAATCAGGCGGCTCGTTCTGGCGCACGGAGATCGGGCAGTCGCCGCTGGACGTGGTGGCATGGCACGGCAACTACGCGCCCTACAAGTACGACCTGCGCCGCTTCTCCCCTGTCGGGCCGGTGCTGTTCGACCACGCCGACCCCTCGATCTTCACGGTGCTCACCTCGCCCAGCGAGACGCCGGGCACGGCGAACATCGACTTCGTGATCTTCCCCGACCGCTGGCTGGTGGCGGAGAACACCTTCCGGCCGCCCTGGTACCACATGAACGTCATGAGCGAGTTCATGGGGCTGATCGAGGGCGTGTACGACGCCAAGACCGGCGGTGGCTTCACCCCCGGCGGGTTCAGCCTGCACAACTGCATGCTGCCGCACGGCCCGGACATGGACGCCTTCGAGAAGGCCAGCGCGGCGGAGTTGAAGCCGCACAAGCTGGAGGGCACCATGGCCTTCATGTTCGAGACGCGACTGCCCCAGAAGGTGACCCGCTTCGCGGCGGAAGCGCCGCAGTTCCAGCGGAGCTACACGAACTACGGCCATACACTCGCCAAACATTTCAACCCGAACCAGCGGTAATCCATGCCCGACGCCACGCACGACCCTGCCCTGAAGAGCTGGGTGCGATCCGCCAACGGCCATCCGGATTTCCCGATCCAGAACCTGCCGCTCGGCGTCTTCATTCCGCTCGACATGGGCAGCGCCCGCGTGGGCGTGGCGATCGGGGACATGGTGCTGGACCTGACCATGGCCCCCGTGGCCGAGGACGTTCGGGAGGCGGCGGCGAGCCCTTCGCTGAACGCTCTCTTTGCGCTCGGGGAGGGGCCGCGAAAGGCGCTGCGCGCACGGCTTTCGGAGCTTCTGGCGGACGGGAGCCCGCACCGCGCGGAGCTGGAGCAGCACCTGCACCCGATGGAGGCCTGCACGCTGCTGCTGCCCGCGAAGATCGGCGACTACACCGATTTCTACGTGGGGATTCATCACGCGACCAATGTCGGCAAGGTGTTCCGGCCGGATAACCCGCTGCTGCCGAACTACAAGCACGTTCCCATCGCCTATCACGGCCGCGCCTCCTCCGTGCGCGTCTCCGGCACGCCGGTGAGGCGGCCGAAGGGGCAGCTGAAGGCGCCGGATTCGGAGACGCCGCGCTTCGCGCCCTGCGAGCGGCTGGACTACGAGCTGGAGATGGCGGTCTGGATCGGGCCGGGCAGCACGCTCGGCAATTCCATCCCGGTCGCGAAGGCCGCCTCCCATGTCGCGGGCTACGGGTTGCTGAACGACTGGTCGGCGCGTGACATCCAGGCCTGGGAGTACCAGCCGCTCGGTCCCTTCCTGGCGAAGAATTTCGGCTCCACCGTTTCCCCCTGGGTGATCATGCCGGAGGCGCTGGAACCTTTCCGCATCGCCCAGCCCGCGCGGCCGGAGGGTGATCCGAAGCCGCTGCCTTATCTGCTGGACGAGGCAGATCAGGCGGGCGGCGCGTTGGATCTGGCGCTGGAGGTGCTGATCCTCACCCCCGGCATGCGGGAAAAGGGAATGGCGCCGCACCGGCTCTCCCTCTCCAATGCGCAGCACATGTACTGGACGGTGGCACAGATGGTGGCGCACCACAGCTCCAACGGCTGCGACCTGAATCCCGGCGACATGCTGGGCTCCGGCACCCTCTCCGCCCCGGATGCCGGGGGCTTCGGCAGCCTGCTGGAGACGACGAAGGGCGGGAAGGAGCCGGTTCAGCTTCCCTCGGGCGAGACGCGTAAGTTCGTGGAGGACGGGGACGAGATCATCCTGCGCGCCCGCGCCGCGCGGGAGGGTTTTGCCACGATTGGCTTTGGGGATTGCCGCGCGTCCGTTCTGCCGGCCAACTGATCGAAACGGGACGGGCCGGGCGGCAAGCCCGGCCATCGGGAAGGAAACAAGAATGAATGAGATGACGCTGGGCCGCCGTGCCCTGATGGGCGCCGGCCTTGCCGCGGCCCTGCCGCTGCCGGCGCTGGCCGCCTATCCCGACCGCGCACTGCGCTGGGTGGTGGCTTATGCGGCGGGCGGCGGCACGGACGTGCTGGCCCGCCTCGTCGGTGCCACCCTGTCACAGCGCCTCGGCCAGCCCGTGGTGATCGAGAACCGCCCGGGTGGCGCGACCAATGTCGGTGCGGAGTTCACCGCCAAGGCCCCGGCCGACGGCTACACGGTGATGACGGCCGACAACGGCACGCTGATCTTCAACACCGCCCTCTTCAAGCGCCTGCCCTACGACCCCGCGCGAGACTTCCGGCCCGTGGGCCTGATGGCGCGCTTCCCGCTGTTCCTCGTGACGGGCGAGAAGCCTGCCGCGGCGAATGTGCAGGAGCTGATCGGGAAGACGAAGGCGTCCCCGGTGGATTGCGCAACTGCCGGCATCGGGTCCCCGCACCACCTGGCGATGGAGCGGCTGGCGCGGGAGGCGGGCGTGCGGTTCAACCACGTGCCCTATCGCGGCGCCGCGCCGGCGCTGAACGACCTGATTGCCGGCAATGTGCCGCTGATGGTGCTGGATTACCCTTCGGGCGCCGAGTACCTGCGCTCGGGCAAGGTGAAGGCGCTGGCCGTCTTCTCGCCCCAGCCGGTGGAGGACATGCCGGGTGTCCCCACGATCCAGGCCGCCCTGAGCCTGCGCGGGTTCGAGGCCTTTGCCTGGCAGGGCGTGGTGGCGCCGAAGGCGACGCCGGACGCGGTCGTGGCCCAGCTGACGAAGGAGCTGGATGCCACGATGAAGGACCCCGCCGTGCGTGCCCGCATGCAGCAGATCGGGCTGGAGCCGCTGACGGGCGGCCCCGCGGAGTTCGAGGCGCTGTTGGAGCGCGAGCGCGGCGTGTGGCTGCCGCTGATCCGCGACCTCGGCATCACGCTGGACTAGGTCATGAAGCTTCACGGCTACTTCCGTTCCTCCGCCGCGTGGCGGGTGCGGATCGCGCTGAACCTCAAGGGACTGGGGGCGGAGCACGCGTTCCGCCACCTCCGCAAGGGCGAGCAGCGCGCACCCGACTACCTGTGCCTGAACCCGCAGGGGCTGCTGCCTTCGCTGGAGACGGATGACGGGCAGGTGCTCACCCAATCCATGGCCATCGTCGAGTGGCTGGACGAGACTCATCCGGAACCGGCGCTTCTGCCCGGCGATGCCCTGCAGCGGGCGCGCATCCGCGCCTTCGCCCAGGCGATCGCCTGCGACATTCACCCCGTGCAGAACCTGAAGGTCCTGGCGCGCCTGCGTGCCATGGGCCAGCCGGAGGAGGTGGTGACGGGCTGGGCGCGCGACACCATCCAGGAGGGGCTGGAGGCCTGCGAGGAGTTGCTGGCGGGCGGGGAGGGGCCATTCTGCTTCGGGCCCACGCCGACCCTGGCTGACATCTGCCTCATTCCCCAGTTGGGAAATGCAAAGCGCTTCGGTGCCGACAGCGCCGCGCTGGCGAGGATCAGCGAGGCCGCCCGGGCCTGTGCCGCGCATCCCGCCTTCATCGCCGCGGCACCGGAAAACCAGGCCGACGCCGAGTAACGAAACGGGGAGGGGAATAGCTTTCCCTTCCCCAGCTATTCCGCAGCATGCCGCGCCTACGCGGCCCAAAATGTTTGGAAATCCGCGCTCTATGCCGCGGCGCAGCGTGTTCTTAGCTTTCTGGCATGAACGACACGCCCCCTCGCGCTGCCCCGTTCGGCCGCTGGCCGGGTCCTTGTCGCGGCTGAACGCCGCAACAGACCCGACCGCCGCGCCCGCAGCGGCAACCTGCATAGCCCGGAGTTTCCCAGCATGTCCGAGCACGCCCTCGGCGCGCGCGGCGCCCTCGCGCCGTCCGAGCCTCTCCAAGCCCGCCTGCCGCGCATCGATCTCTCGCGCTATCGCCGCTTCGTCTCGCCGCTCGTCCTCGTCCTGCTCTGGCAGGCGGCCTCGATGGCCGGGCTGATCGCGCCGCGCACCCTTGCCGCGCCCAGCACCATCCTTGCCAGCGCCTGGGAGCTGGTCGTCTCAGGCGAGTTGCCGCGCCACCTGCTGGTCTCCCTCGGGCGGGTCGCCTCCGGGCTGGTGGTCGGCGTCACCACAGGCGCCGCGCTCGCCCTCGTCGCCGGCCTGTCCCGCCTGGGGGAAGAGGTGGTGGACGCGCCGATGCAGATGCTGCGCACGCTGCCCTTCCTCGCCCTCGTTCCCCTTTTCATCCTGTGGTTCGGCATCGGCGAAACGCCGAAGATCGCCCTTGTTGCCCTCGGCAGCGCCTTCCCCGTCTATCTCACTCTCTTCGCGGGCATCCGTGGCGTGGACCCGAAGCTGATGGAAGCGGGCAAGGTCTTTGGCCTCGACCGTCGCGGCCTGGTCCGCCATGTCGTCCTTCCGGCGGCGCTGCCCTCCGGCCTTGTCGGGCTGCGCTATGCGCTCGGCAGCGCCTGGCTCTCCCTGGTGATCGCGGAGCAGATCAACGCGACTTCCGGCATCGGCTTCCTCATCAACGACGCGCGGGATTTCCTCCGCACCGACGTGATCGTCGTCGGCCTGCTCGTCTACGCGCTGCTCGGCCTTTCCGCCGATGCCCTGGTGCGCGCCTTCGAGCGCCGCGCCCTGGCCTGGCGCCCCTCCCTGGTGAAGGGCTAATCCTCATGAGCGACAATCGCCCCCTGAACCGGGTTGTCTCCGTCCGCGGCCTTACCCGCCGCTTCGGCAGCAACACCGTCCTCAACGCGCTGGACCTGGAGCTGGAGCCGGGTTCCTTCACCGCGCTGCTCGGGCGATCCGGCTCCGGCAAGTCCACCCTGCTGCGGACGCTGGCCGGGCTGGACCCGGCGCCGGCCGATGCGGAGATCCGGGTCCCGGCCTCCGTCGCCGTGGCGTTCCAGGAACCGCGCCTGCTGCCCTGGAAGCAGGTCTGGCAGAACGTGACGATCGGGCTGCCCGGCAACGGCGCCCGGGAGCGTGCGGAACGTGCCCTGGCGGAGGTGGGCCTGACGCGCCATGCCGAGGCCTGGCCCGCCACCCTTTCCGGCGGCGAGGCGCAGCGCACCGCCCTGGCCCGCGCGCTGGTGCGGGAGCCCCGCCTGCTGCTGCTGGACGAGCCCTTCGCCGCGCTGGACGCGTTGACCCGCATCCGCATGCATGCGCTGGTGCTGGACCTCTGGCGCGTCCACACGCCCACCACCCTCATCGTTACCCATGACGTGGACGAGGCGGTGTTGCTGGCGGATCGCGTGCTGGTGCTGGATGCCGGGCGCATTGCCGCGGATATCCCGGTTGAGATGCCGCGCCCGCGTTCGCACGGCGATGCGCGCTTCGTCGCGCTGCGCCACCGTCTCCTCTCCGAACTCGGCGTCGAGGCCGAGGTGATCCGGGAGGCCGCGTGATGATCCCGCGCCGCACCGCTCTCCTCGCCGCGCTGGCCGTGCCCGCCATTGCGCGGGCGCAGGCCCCGGTCACCGTCCGGGCCGCGCAGTACAAGGCGGGCGACGGGCTCCTGCTGCGCCTCGCCGGGCTGAGCGACACGCCCTACCGCGTCGAGTGGTCGGAGTTCGGCTCCGGCAACCTGATGCTGGAGGCCGCCAATGCGGGCGCGCTGGACCTCGCCTATGGCAGCGAGATCCCGCCCACCTTCGCCGCCGTCTCCGGCGCGCGCGTGAAGCTCGTGGCCGTGATCCGCGGTGACGTGAACGAACAGACCGTGCTGGTGCCGAAGGACAGCCCGATCCAGTCGATCAAGGACCTCAAGGGCAAGCGTGTCGGCTATGTCCGCGCCACGACGACGCACTACTATCTTTCCCGGATGCTGAACGAGGTCGGGCTCTCCCTGGCCGACGTGCAGCTGGTGAACCTGACGCCCGCCGACGGTGCGGCCGCCTTCCGCAACGGTGCGCTCGATGCCTGGGCCATCTACGGCTACTCCGTGCCGATCGCGCGGCAGTCCGGGGCCCGGGTGCTGCGGACAGCGCAGGGCATCCTCTCCGGCAACTATCCTTACTTCACCCGCGCCAACATTGCCGACGAGCCGGCGCGGGCGGCGGCGGTGCGCGACCTTCTGGACCGCATCCGCCGCGCTCTGCCCTATATTCAGGAGCATCCGGCGGAGTACGCGGCCGCCCAGGCCGCCACGCTGAACGTGCCGGAAGCGACGATCCGCTCGCTGCTGGACAACGTCTCCCAGCCGCGCAGCCTGGCGCCGGTGGACGATGCGGCCATCGCGTCGCAGCAGGCGGTCGCGGACGAGTTCGCGCGCATCGGCGTGATCCCCCGCAAGGTGGACGTGGCGCCGATGTGGGATCGCGGCTTCTGGCGCCCGGGGCGCGCGGCCTGATGGATGGGACCATTCTCTCCACGCGCCCGGACCCCGTGCGCGACGTCGCCCGCCGCTTCGCCGCGACGGCCGCGCTCCATGACCGCGAGGGCAGCTTCCCGCACGAGAACATCGTGGCTCTGCGGGAGGCCGGGCTGCTCGGCCTGACCATCCCTGCGGAGTTCGGCGGGGCGGAGATCGGGCTAGCCGAGGCCGCCCGCATCGTCGGCGCGATCGCGGAGGGCTGCCCTGCCACCGCGCTGGTGCTGGCCATGCAGTTCATCCAGCAGCGCGGGGTCGCCCGAAACGGCGCCATCTCCCGTGCCGTGCGCGCGCGCCTGGCGGAGGGTGCGGTGAAGCGCGGCGAGGTGATGAACGCGCTGCGCGTGGAGCCGGAGCTGGGCACCCCCGCCCGCGGCGGCCTGCCCGCCACGGTGGCGCGCCGCACGGCGTCGGGCTGGGCGCTCAGCGGACGCAAGATCTACTCCACCGGTTCCCCGGCGCTGGACTGGGGCCTCGTCTTCGCGCGCACGGACGAGGAGGCGCCGCGCACCGGCCTCTTCCTCCTCCCGATGCGCGCGCCGGGCGTGCGGATCGTTGAGACCTGGGACCAGGCGGGCCTGCGCGCATCCGGCAGCCACGACGTGCTGATGAACGAGGTGACGATCCCGGAGGACCACGCGCTGGACCTCCGCGCACCGACCGGCTGGAACGAGCGCGACGCGGACGCCGCGGCCTGGAACACGCTGCTGATCGCCGCGCTCTATACGGGCGTGGCGCGGGCGGCGCGGGACTGGCTGGTCGGGTTCCTCCGCAACCGTGTGCCCGCCAATCTTGGCCAGCCCCTGGCCACCCTGCCGCGCGTGCAGGAGGCGGTGGGGCGGGTCGAGGCGCTGCTCCTCACCAATAACCGCCTGGTCGCCTGCGCGGCGCGGGAGGAGACGACCTCCGCCGAGCTCGGGCTGGTGAAGACCGTGGCCGCGGACAACGCCATCGCGGCCGTGCAGGAAGCGGTGGCCCTGTGCGGCAACCACGCCCTCGCGCGCAGCAACCCGCTGGAGCGGCACCTGCGCGACGTCCTCTGCGCCCGCATCCATACCCCCCAGCCCGACGCCGCCCTCCTCGCGGCCGGTCGCGCCGCGCTGCTTCCGATCTGAAAGGGAATGCTATGAGCCTCAACACCCTCCCTGCTGACGGCGTCGAGTTCATCGGCATGGTCCAGCCGCGCGAGCAATCGGAGATCCATCCGGCCAGCGGCCCGTCGATCGATCCGTCCTACCTGATCGCCTCCGCCAAGGCGCATGACGAGGCGGGCTTCGATCGCATCCTCATTGGCTGGCACTCCAATGGGCCGGATGGGCTGCAACTTGCCGCCCATGCCGCCGCGCATACGAGGAAGGTCGGCTTCCTCGTCGCCCACCGCCCGGGCTTCCAGGCGCCCACCACCGCGGCCCGCGCCTTCAACACGCTGGACCAGCTGAGCAATGGCCGCGCGGCGCTGCACACCATCTCCGGCGGCGATGACGTGGATCAGGCCCGCGACGGCGACTGGCTGGACAAGGACGCGCGTTACGAGCGCACGGACGAGTACCTGACGATCCTGAAGTCGGTCTGGGCCGCGAAAGCGCCCGTGGACCACGAAGGTGCCTTCTACCGCATCAAGGGCGCCTCGCCGGAGGTGCGGAGCGTACAGCAGCCCCGCATTCCCCTGTACTTCGGCGGCGCGTCCGAGGCGGCGCTGCGGGTGGCCGGCAAGCACGCCGACGTCTACGCGCTGTGGGGCGAGACCCATGCCCAGGTGCGCGAGATCATCTCCCGCGTGCGGGCGGAGGCGGCGAAGCACGGCCGCGCCGATCAGGTGCGCTTCTCGCTCTCCTTCCGCCCGATCCTGGCGGATACGGAGGACGCGGCCTGGGGCCGGGCGGAGGCCATCCTGCACCGCATCCGCCAGATCCGCGGTACTGCCATCCTTGGCGCGAACACCCATGCGCCGCAGAATGCCGGCTCCCAGCGGCTGCTCGCGGCTGCGGCGCTCGGCGACAGGCCGGAAGGTCGCCTCTACACCGCCATCGCGCGGGAGACGGGCGCGCGCGGCAACACCACCGCGCTGGTGGGCACGCCGGAGCAGGTGGCGGAAGCCTTCCTCGAGTACTACGACCTCGGCGTTACCACCTTCCTCATCCGCGGCTTCGACCCGCTGGAGGATGCGGTGGAGTACGGCCGCTCCCTCCTGCCCGCCACCAGGCGGCTGGTGCAGCAGCGCCTCGCTGGCCGCGTGCAGGTCGCCGCCGAATGATCGCGCGCCGCCTGCTCCTCGGGGGCGCGGCCGTGTTGGCCGCCCCCCGCATCCTGCGTGCCCAGACCCCGCTCCGCGTGGGCGACCAGCGTGGGAACGCCCGCGCGGTGATGGAGGCCTCCGGCCAGCTGCAGGGCTTCGGCGACCGTATTGCCTGGAGCGAGTTTCCCGCCGCGGCCCCGCTGGTGGAGGCGCTGAATGCCGGCGCCATCGACACGGGGCTGGTGGGCGACGCGCCCTTCACCTTCGGCGCTGCCGCCGGCGCACCGATCAAGGCCATCGCGGCCACGCGCGAAAACCGCGAGGGTCTTGCGATCCTCGTGCAGAAGGACAGCCCCTACCAGTCCATCGCGGATCTGAAGGGCAAGCGCATCGCCACGGGGCGCGGCTCCATCGGACATCAGGTGGTGCTGGCGGCGCTGGAAAGTGCCGGGCTGCCGCTGGACGCCGTGCAACTCGTCTTCCTGCTGCCGGCCGATGCCAAGGCGGCCTGGACCCGCGGCTCCGTCGAGGCCTGGGCCACCTGGGAGCCCTATGTGAGCCAGGAGGAGGTGCTGAACGGCGCCCGCCGCGTGGCGCATGGCCAGGGGATCACGCCCGGCCTCGGCTTCCAGGCCGCGCGCGACGACGCCATCGCGTCCCGGCGGGATGAGCTGGCGGAGTTCGTCCGCCGCCTTGCCGCGGCGCGGGAATGGGCGAACGCCAATGTCGCGGGCTATGCGAAGACCTGGTCGGAGCTGATGAACATCCCGGCCCCCGTGGCCGAGCACTGGTTCCGCCGCGCCGCGACCCGCGTCGTCCCGGTTGATGACAGCGTAGCGGCCGACGAGCAGAAGAACATCGACCTTTACGCCCGGGCCGGCCTCGTCCGCCGCCGCGTTCAGGCGAAGGACCTGCTCGACACCTCCTTCAACGCCGCGATCGCGGCCGGGACCCGCCGGGCATGAACCAGATCACCCGCATCGAGGCGCCGACCGAGGCCGGGATCCAGGATTTCGGCGACCTGCTGCGCAACGGCGAGCCGGGGCGCACGGTCGAGGAGGAGCGGCTGCACCGGAAGCAGCGCCTGGCCGCCACCTTCCGCCTCTTTGCCCGGGCGGGCTTCGATCAGGGCCTGGCCGGCCATGTCACGGCGCGCGACCCAGAGTTTCCCGACGAGTTCTGGGTGAACCCGCTCGGCCGCCACTTCTCGCAGATCCGCGTCTCCGACCTGATCCGCGTGAACCATCACGGCGAGGTGGTCTTCGGCGGCCAGCCCGTGAACCGCGCGGCCTTCGCCATCCATGCCGCCCTGCACCGGGCGCGTCCGGACGTGGTGGCGGCGGCGCACACGCATTCC
Organism: Roseomonas indoligenes; assembly: GCF_017813365.1. Lineage (GTDB taxonomy): Bacteria > Pseudomonadota > Alphaproteobacteria > Acetobacterales > Acetobacteraceae > Roseomonas > Roseomonas indoligenes. Next base: position 247,591 of record NZ_JAGIZA010000005.1, on the reverse strand, counting down.
ACCTACGGCAAGGCCTGGGCCTCGCTGAACCGGTTGCTGGACCCGATCAGCCAGGATTCCTGCGCCTTCTACGAGGACCATGCGCTGTTCGACGACTTCACCGGCGTGGTGCTGGACACCTCGGAGGGGGATCGCATCGCGGAGGCGATCGGGGAGAGGAAGGCGGTGATCCTGCTGAACCATGGTATCCTCACCGTGGGCCATTCGGTGGAGTCCACGGCCTGGTACTACCTCTCCATGGACAATGCCGCCCGTGCCCAGCTTCTGGCCGAGGCCGCCGGCACGCCGCGCATCATCCCGCACGAGGTCGCGAGGCTCACCCACTCGCAGGTCGGGTCGCAGAAGGGCGGGCTGCTCTCCTTCCAGCCGCTCTACGCCTCCATCACCGCGCTTGAACCCGACCTGCTGGATTAGGCCGATGCAGAGACGCACCCTGCTTGGCGGGCTCCTCGCGGCGCCCGCCATCACCCGCACGGCGTTCGCGCAGGCCACGTCACTCCGCGTCGGCGACCAGCGCGGCGGCATCCAGCCGCTGATGGAGGCCGCCGGCCTTCTCTCCGGCACGCCCTACCGGGTGGAATGGTCGCAGTTCGCCGGCGCCCCGATGCTGCTGGAGGCACTGAACGCCGGCGCCATCGACACGGGTGGCATCGGCGATGCGCCCTTCACCTCCGCGGTCGCGGCGGGGATTGAGGGCAAGGCGGTCTCGGCCGTCCGCTCCGGTGGGGCGGTCACGGCGCTCGTCGTGCCCGGGAGTTCGGCCATCCGCATCGTGGCCGATCTGCGGGGTAAGACGATCGCGACGCTGCGCGGGCAGACCGGCCATTTCCTCACCCTCGCCGCCCTGGAGCGCGAGGGGATGCCGCTCGACTCCGTCCGCTTCGCCTTCATCGCCCCGGACGCCGCCAAGGCCGCCATGGCGAACGGCTCGGTGGATGGTTGGGCGACCTGGGGCCCCTATATCGCCCTGGCCAAGGTGCAGGACGGGGCGCGGGAGATCGTGAACGGCGGGGAAGGGCTGATGAGCGGCCAGAGCTACCAGATGGCCTCCGACACGGCCATCAAGGGCAAGCGCGAGGCCCTGGCCGACTTCCTTCGCCGGCTGCACCGCGCCCGGGAATGGGGCCTGGCGAACCCGGAGGAGCAGGCGAAGGTCTGGAGTGCCGGCACCGGCTTCCCGCTGCCGGTGGGCAGGGAGGTCGTCGCCGTCGCCTCCACCCGGACCGTTCCGATCGATGAGGGGGTTATTGCGGCGCAGCAGCGCGTCACCGACTTCTTCGCCAAGGTGAAGGTCATCCCGCGCGCCCACCGCGTGGCGCCGGCCTTCGATCCGGGCTTCAATGCGGCCATCTTCGCCGCCTGATCACACGAGGACCATCGACATGCCCGACGGCAGCATCACCAAGCAGCAGAGCAACCCGCAGGGGCCCGGTTACGACTGGCGCAACAAGGGCATCCGCCACGTCTCCGCGGCCGACCGCAGCTGCGACACGCCCGAGACGCTCGGCATGAACCGCGAGGTGGCCATCTCCGGCAGCCGCACCGGCTCCACCCATCTCTGGGCCGGCACGAACCGGATCGAGCCCGGCTCCCAGACCGGCCCGCACCACCACGGCGAGCTGGAGAGCATTATCTACATCATCTCCGGCACCGCCCACATGCGCTGGGGCGACCGGCTGGAGTTCATCACGGAGGCGAAGGCCGGGGACTTCTTCCAGGTGCCGCCCTATGTCCCGCACCAGGAGATCAATGCTTCCACCACCGAGGTGCTGCACTGCGCTCTCGTCCGCAGCGGTGTGGAGGAGGTCGTGGTGAACCTGCCGGACATCGAGGTGGCGGAGACGCCGGAGTGGGTGAACGTCAGCTCCGCCGCCATGCCCGGCAAGAAGCCGGTCTGATCGGGCCCCTTGAGGATGGGGGGCGGGGCAGGTGCCCCGCCCGCCCGATACGATGATGGACGAGATCGACCGCAAGATTGTCGGACTGCTGCAGACCGACGCCACGCTCTCCGTGGCCCAGCTCGCCGACCGGGTCGGCCTCTCTCCCACCCCCTGCTGGAAGCGGGTCCAGAAGCTGGAGGCGAGCGGGGTCATCACCCGCCGCGTGGCGCTGGTGGACCCGGAGAAGATCGGCGTCGGGCTGATCGTCTACGTGGCGATCGAGGCCGGGGACCACACGCCGGACTGGCTGGAGAGCTTCACCCGCGCCATCAGCGCCATGCCGGAGGTGATGGAGGCGCACCGCATGGCAGGAGAGGTGGACTACATGCTCCGCGTGGCCGTGACGGGGATGGCGGAGTTCGACGCTCTCTACAAGCGCCTGATCCAGGCCGTGCCGATGCGCAACGTCACCTCGCGTTTCGCCATGGAGCAGCTGAAATACACCACCGCCTATCCTCTCCACCGTGCCAACTTCCGGGATCGGGCGGGGAGGGACCTGGAGGGCGAAGTCCAAGGGCAGGGTTAGCGGGACAACCCCGGCGCCCCGGCGCCGTTGTGCGGGCACCACACGCTTACAGGAGTCTCGCATGAGCATGTTCCGCGACATCATGGGCAAGATCTTCGGTCATCCGGCCGCCGCCCAGCCCGCGCCCGGCGGCATCGGCACCCTGCCGGACGCCAGCGCCTCCTCCGCCAGCCCCGCATCCGGCACCACGGCGCCTTCCACCGCCGGCGCCGCGTCGGGCACCCCCGCCCAGGCCGTGGACGTTGAGGCCGTGCTGACGGACATGGCCTCCAAGAACTCGCAGAAGCTCAATTGGCAGAGCTCCATCGTGGACCTGATGAAGCTGCTGAACCTGGACAGCGGCCTCGAGAGCCGCAAGGAACTGGCGCACGAGCTGGGCTACAGCGGCAGCACCGACGATTCCGCCAGCATGAACATCTGGCTGCACAAGCAGGTCATGCAGAAGCTGGCCGAGAACGGCGGCAAGGTGCCGGACAGCCTCAAGGGCTGATGATCGGCGCCGCTCCGGTAGGTCCGGGGCGGCGCCTTGCCGCTGGACAGGATCGCGCCGTGGGTTCCCAATGCCGCCGAGCATTGGGAGACACGCGCGTGGATGGCATGACCGGGGCCGGCTACCGGCCCGACGCCTTTCGGCAACTCACCTTCCATGACGCGGCCGCTGCCTTCGCGAAGGGCAAGGATAGCCCACGCGCCTATCTCGAACGCTGCCTGGAGACGATCGCGGAGCGCGAGCCCGGGGTGAAGGCCTGGGTCGTCGTGAACGAGGCGGGAGCGCGGGAGGCCGCGGATGCCAGCGCCGCCCGCTGGCAGGCCGGCACGCCCCTCTCGCCGATCGATGGCATGCCGATCGGGATCAAGGACCTGATCGAGACGCGGGACATGCCAACCCAGATGGGCTGCGAGGCCTTTCGCGGCAACTTCCCCAAGCGCGACAGCGCCATGATCCGTGCCCTGCGCGACGCCGGGGCAGTGGTGCTGGGGAAGACGGTCACCACGGAGCTTGGCCAGGGGCATCCCGGCCCGACGACCAATCCCTTCGATCCGCGCCACACGCCCGGCGGCTCCTCCTCCGGCTCTGCCGCCGCCGTCGGCGCGCGGATGGTGCCGGCCGCCATCGGAACGCAGGTCGGCGGCTCCATTATCCGCCCCGCCTCGTATTGCGGGAACGTCGCGCTGAAACCGACTCAGGGCGCCATCAACCGCGGGGAACGCCAGGGCCTGTCGCAGAGCACCGCGGGCGTCCATGCCGGGTCCATCCAGGACATGTGGCTGGTCGCGAAGGCGATCGCGACGCGTGCGGGCGGCGATCCCGGCTCGCCCTCCCTCTTCGGGCCGAACGCGCCGCCCGTGGCCAGCAAGCCCACCCGCCTGATCGTCATGGAGGCGGAGGGCTGGGCGGTCCTCGACGAGGGGTCGCGCCACGCCTTCGCGGCCGTGCTGGATAACCTCCGCGCGGCGGGCGTCGAGATCCTGACCCGTGACTCTTCCCCGGCCATCGAGGCCTTCGAGCGCGCCATCGCGGACGCCAAGGCCGTGACCAACGACATCGGCAGCTTCGAGACGCGCTGGAGCCAGCAGAACCTCGTCGAGGCGAGCCCGGAGGGGGTCAGCCAGCGCTTCCTCAACCGCCACGCGCGCGGGATGTCGATGACGCTGGAGGACTACCGCGCCCGCCTGCTGCAGCGGGAGGCCATGCGGCGCGCCCTGGCCGATCTTGCCCCCCTGGGGGATGCCCTGATCGCCCCTGCCTCGCCCGGCCCGGCGCCGGTCTGGGAAGGGGATCGGCCCGGGCAGCCGCTGGCCCCCCGGCCGACCGGTGACATCGTCTACAACGCCGCCACTTCGGCGCTCGGCGTGCCCTGTGTCACGGTTCCCATGACGGCGGTGCGCGGCCTGCCGATGGGCGTGCAGATCATCGGCCACCCCCACATGGATGCCCGCGTCACGGGCTACGCGCGCTGGATGCTGGAAAAGGTGAAGCCCGTGGTCGTGTGACGGCGGCCTAGGCGTCCGGGCGCACGCCCATGGCGATGGTCCGCTCATCCATGCGCGGATCGTGCCGCAACCCGCGCCGGAAGGCCCAGGTGTTGGTGAGCTGCAGGAGCTGGATGTAGGGCACCGTCTCCGCGTAGTGCGCCACGGCATCCCGCAGCAGCCCTTCCCGCGCCGCGTCGTCCATGGTGGCGGAGGCGCGGGCCACCATCTCGTCCAGCGCGGGGTCGGAGAGACGCCACATGTTGTTCGAACCCGTCAGCTTCTGGCGGTTCGGCGTGCCGGTGATGTTGATGAGGTAGTTCGTCGCCTCGCCGGTGGAGCTTCCCCAGGCCGCCATCTGCATCGGGAACTCGAAGCGCGTCCGCCGCGGGACGAAGGCGGCGTAGGGCATGGAATCCACCGTGGTTCGCACGCCGATGCGCGTCCACATCTGCGCCACCGCCTGGGACAGCCGCGAATCATTCGGCCAGCGGTCGTTCGGGGTCGCGATGGTCAGGCGGAAGCCCTGCGGGTAGCCCGCCTCGGCCAGCAGCCGCTTCGCCGCATCCGGGTCGAAGCTGTCCGGCTTCACCTCCGGGTTATAGCCGAAGGCGCCGCGCGGCAGCCATTGCCCGGTCGGCTCCGCCGCGCCTTCCATCACCCGCTCCACCAGCGCCTCGCGGTTGATGGCCATGGAGAGGGCCCGGCGCACGCGGATGTCGAGGAAGGGATTGCGCGTAAGCGGCGCGCCGCCATTGTCCGTCACCGCCGAGCTGCCGCCTTCCGGCGAGTGCATCGGGGCCATGAACATCGTCCGCAGGCTCGCGATCTCGGAGACGGCCACGCGCGGGTCGCGCTTCAGCTTCGCCAGGTCGCTCGTCGGGATCTGGTCGATCAGGTCCACGTCGCCGGAGAGCAGGGCGGCGGTGCGGGACGCGTCGTTCGCCAGGAAGCGGTAGTTCACGGTCGCCCAGGGCTCCGCGCCGCCCCACCATCCCTCGTTGCGCGCCAGCACCGCGCGGTCGCCGGAGGCGTAGGAGATAAGGCGATAGGCGCCCGTGCCGATCGCCGCCCTGCCGCTGTTGTAGTCCTCCGTCGCCGTCCCGTTCACGTGGCGGGCGATGATGCTGATCTGCGTCAGGTCGATCGGCAGCAGCGGGTGCGGCTGCTTCGTGTGGATGCGTAGGGTGTGCGGGTCCGCCACCTCCACCCGTGCCACTTGGCGCAGGAAGCCGCCGAAGCCGCCGGGGCTGTTCGCTACCTCCGGCACGCGGGCAAAGGTGAAGACCACGTCGTCGGCCGTGAAGTCGCGCCCGTCATGCCACGTCACGCCGCGGCGCAGGCGGAACTCCCACTCCGTGTCGGAGACCACGCGCCAGCTCTCGGCCAGTCCCGGCACCGGCCGCGCCCGCGCATCCCGGTCCACCAGCCGGTCGAAGATCTGCATGGTGAGCGAGTTGTTCGGGCCGTTGTTGTGGAAATGCGGATCGACTGAGGTGGGCGGCGTGCCGACGCCGATGGTCAGCGAACGGCCGGCTGCGGGCGCGGGTGCCTGCGCCGTCAGCGCGACGGGAAGGCCCGCCAGGAGGACGCGGCGTGAAACGGGGATGCCAGCAGCCATGGTCCGCGCCCTCTTCTCTGCGGGGCGAAGGCTAGACGAGGCGCGGCGCCGGGGGATACCCCCGAAGCGTCACGCGCGCGCGGCCATTGCCTCGCCCAGGGCCGCCGCTTCGCTGAGGGAGGTGATGATCACCTCCGCCGAGCCCTCCTCGCGCAGGGCGGCCAGCATGGCGCTGTCGGGGGCGGCGTTCCAAAGCCCCACGATCACCTTCGCCTCCGGCAGTTGCCGGGCGATGCGCCGCAGGAAGAAGCGGATGCCCGCGACGCTGTTCCCCTCCTCCAGCACGGAGAGGAGGACCAGCCGAACCAGCGCGGGGTCAAGGCGGGAGAGGTTGGCCGTCTCCAGCACCGCGCTCGGCTCCGCCCGGGCGCCGAGGCCGGTTCGGTGCAGCACCAGCCCCGCAAGCCGCGCCGTCAATTCGTCCAGCGGGCCGCGCCCGGCGATGCAGACCACCGCGCCCTCCGCACGCCAGGCGGCGGGTAGGGGAGATTCCGCGGCCAGGCCGTAGTCGGAGAGGTCGTCCAGCAGCGTGCCGACCTGGGCGCGAATCACCTCCAGCCGCTCCGGCTCCAGCGCCTCGCGGGACCAGTCGGTCTGGGCCAGCACCAAGCCCCGCAGCGCCACGCCGTCGCCATAGGCGGCGATCGTCGCGCCGGGCTCGTCCAGCGCCTCCCGCGCCTGGTCCACCAGCCCGTCCGCGTCGCCGTCCAGGGCGCGCTGGTAGAAGCTCTCCTCCGGCTGCAACGGCGGCCGGTCGCCGAGAAGCACGTCGAAGAACTCGAAGCGCGGGACGTGGCGGCCCAGCACGACCAAGCCCACCGTGAGGGGGGTGGCGATCAGCAGGCCGATCGGGCCCCACAGGAAGGCCCAGAAGCTCGCCGAGAGCACGACGGAGAGGGGGGATAGCCCGGTGCGGCGGCCGAAGAGGAGGGGTTCGAGCACCTGCCCCATCACAGCACCGCCGAGGATGAACATCCCCAGCACCAGGGCCGCCATGGACCAGCCCGCGTCCACCGCCAGGGCCAGGATCAGGGGCGGCGCCACGGCGATGGGCGTGCCGATGAAGGGCACGAAGCGCATCAGCCCGGCAAGGATTCCCCATAGCAGAGGGCTGGGCAGGCCAATGGCCCAGAGCAGGATGGAGACGATGACGGCATAGGCGGCGTTCAGCGCCACCTGCGCCAGAAAGAGGCGGGAAAGGCGGCTGGCGGCGTCGTTCATCGCCGTCATCGTCCGGTGCAGGTCCCGCGCGCCGGCGAGGCGGATGGCGCGGTCCCGCAGATCCTCCCGATAGAGGAGGACGAGGATGCTGAAGAGGATCACCAGCCCCGCGGTGGCCAGGGGGTGCAGGATCGGGCCGAGCACCGCACCCACCACGTTCAGCAGCGCCGCCTCTGATCGCGGGGCCTGCGCCACGACCACCGTACCGGGCGCGGTGGAGGCTGGCTCCGCAGGTCCGCCGATCCCGAGGCTGCCGAGCAGCCCTTCCGCGCGCCGCAGCAGGTCGCCCAGACCCTGCAGCGTCCCCAGCTTGTCCCGCAGCGTGGCGGCGTAGCGCGGGATGTCCGCCACCAGATCGGCGGCCTGCGCGCCGATGGCCGCCATGATGGCGCCGATCAGGGCGAAGGCCGCCAGCACCGCCGCCATCACGGCAAGGCCCTTGGGCAGCCCCACGCGCTGCAGCAGCCGGGCGATCGGGGCCAGCACGAAGGCCAGCAGCACCGCCAGCACCAGCGGCACCAGCACATCCCGCCCGAAATACAGCGCCGCCACGACGATGGCGGCCGAGACAAGCATGGCGGCCCCCGCCACGGGGTTCCCCGGCGTGGCGGTGGGGGGTAGGCGTCGATCAGGTGGGGCCATGCGGCGCGTCGGGTCCGGCTGAAGCGAGGGGGCGCGGCGGGACCACGCCCCGGCACAACCCGCCAGCCCTGCCCGCGTTGCGCCGGGAAGCGCCACCTGAGTGTCACCGGTTAGGCCCGTGGCCGGAGGAACGCCCCAGACTGCCCCGAGATTACCGAAGGAGCCGACGTGCCCGATACCCTGGCGCTTGAGACCGCTCCCGGTCCTGCCCCCGGTCCCGCTGCGGGATCCGCGCCGGCCCGGCGCCGCTGGCCACGCGTGCCCCTGATCGCCGGCGCCCTGGCCGTGGTGGCGGTGGCGTTGGGCGTGGTGAGCTACGCGATGGACGACCGGGATTCCGACTCCATCGCCGCCGGGGCCGAGCTGGTGGTGGCGCTGGAAGGCGCCCTTTCCGCCCTGAAGGACGTGGAGACGGGGCAGCGCGGCTACCTCCTCGTTGGGCGTGAGGAGTATCTGGAGCCCTACCGCGCCGGGCTGGCGGCGGTGGAGGAGCGGATGCGGACGGTGGAGGCGCTGCGCGGTCCCGCCGGGCTGCCGCCGGAACCGCGGCTGCGCACCCTGATCGCGCAGCGGGAGGATCAGGCGGAGCGCTCCATCGCCGTCCGGCGGGAGGGCGACGCGGACCGCGCCCGCGCCATGGTCGAGACAGGCCGCGGCCGCGAGCTGATGGACACCATCCGTGCCGAGGTGGCCGCCCAGCAGACTGCCGCCCGGCAACGCGTGGAGGCGCTGAACCGGCGGTCCGGGCACCGTGCGCTCTGGCTCGGCGGCGCGGCGCTGGGGGCGGCGCTGCTCGCCTGCGGGCTGCTGGCGGGCTATGCGGTGCACCGGCGCCGGGCGGAGCGCCGCGCCAACTCCTTGCTGGACGCGGTGATGACCGGTGCGCCCGTCGGGCTCGGCTTTATCGGGCGTGACATGCGGGTGGGAAACACCAACCTTGCCTTCGGCGAGATCGCGCGCCGCACCATGGGGCTGGAGGGCGGCAAGGGCGAGTCCCTGCCGCCTGACGTCGCGGCGAAGCTTGAGCCGCGGCTGCGGGCGGTGCTGGAAGGCGGGCGCAGCCAGTCCGCCTCGGAGGTGGAGACACAGCCCCGCCCGGGCGAGGTGCACCACCTCCTCGTCACCCTGTTTCCCGCGGCGGGCACGGCGGTGGAGGGGCTGGGTGCCGGGATCGTCCTCACTGACGTGACGCGCCGGAAGCGCGCGGAGGAGCGGCTACTGCGCAGCGAGGCGCGGTTCCGCAACCTCGCCAACTCGCTTCCCCAGCTTGCCTGGCAGACGGACGCGAAGGGCGAGATCGAATGGTATAACCGCCGCTGGTACGACTACACCGGCCAGGACTACGAAGCGATGAAGGGGTCCGGCTGGACCAAGGTCCACCACCCCGAGCATGTGGACGGCGTGCTTGCCCGGTTCCGGGACGCCATCGCCGCCGGAAGGGACTGGGAGGATTCCTTCCCGCTCCGCGGCGTGGACGGCCACTACCGCTGGTTCCTCTCCCGCGCCGTCCCGATCCGCGATGAGCCGGATGAAACGAACCCGGAGGGCGCGATCCTCGGCTGGTTCGGCACGAACACCGACATCACGGAACTGCGTGAGGCGCAGGAGGAGGCGACGCTGGCGCGCGATGCGGCGGAGGAGGCGAACCGCGCGAAGAGCACCTTCATCGCCAATATGAGCCACGAGCTGCGCACGCCGCTCTCCGCCGTGATCGGCTACTCCGAGATGCTGGAGGAGGAGGCCGCCGATATCGAGGGCGGCGAGGTGCTGACGAAAGACCTGCAGAAGATCGGCGCCAATGCGCGCCACCTCCTCTCCCTCATCAACGACGTGCTCGACCTTTCCAAGATCGAGGCCGGGCGGATGGAGACGCATGTCGAGGAATTCGAAATCGAGACCCTCGTCTCTGAGACGGTGGCGACCGTGCAGGCGCTGCTGCAGCGGAAGGGCAATGCGCTGGAGGTTCGGCTGACCGAAGGACTGGGCACCATGCGCAGCGACCAGGTGAAGCTCCGCCAGTGCCTCATCAACCTTCTCTCCAACGCCAGCAAGTTCACCGAGGGCGGCCGCGTGACCCTCTCCGCCGAGACGGGGCGGGACACCATGGGCCGGCGCGAGATCGCCTTCCGCGTGGCCGACACCGGGATCGGCATGAACCCCGAGCAGCTGGCGAAGCTGTTCCGCCGCTTCACCCAGGCCGACAGCTCCACCACCCGCCGTTTCGGTGGGACTGGGCTGGGGCTGGCGATCACCCGGGCTTTCTGCACCCTGCTCGGCGGCGATATCTCCGTGGAGAGCGAGGAGGGGCGCGGGACCACCTTCACCATCCGCGTGCCGATGGACATGCGGGAGACGGGTCCCGAGCCCTCCGCCGAGCAGCCGATGCCGAGCATCGAGGAGGAGGCTGGCGCCGCCGGGCTGGTGCTGGTGGTGGACGATGATCCGGCCTCGCGCGAGCTGCTCTCCCGCTTCGTGGTGCGGGACGGCTTCTCCGTGCGTTGCGCTCATGACGGGGAGGAGGGGCTGCGGATGGCCCGCCAGCTCCGCCCCACCGCCATCCTGCTGGACGTGATGATGCCGCGGATGGATGGCTGGTCCGTCCTGACCGCGCTGAAGGCGGATCCGGAATTGGCGGAAATCCCGGTGGTGATGGTCTCCATCGTGCAGGAGAGGGCCTTGGCCGTCTCGCTGGGCGCCGCCGATTACCTCATCAAGCCTATCCAGTGGCATCGGCTGCGCGACGTGCTGGACCGCTACCGCGCCCCCGGCGCCGCCCTGGTGGTGGAGGCCGAGCCGGAGCCGCGCATGGAGTTGCGACGCCTGCTGGAGAGCGAGGGCTGGAGCGTGGAGGAGGCCGAGACGGCGGAGGCAGCCATGGCCCGGCTCTCCGCACCCGGCGCGACGTCCTTTGGCCTCGTCCTCGTTGCCATTCCCGGGCCGGACGGGGACGGCCTGCATCTCGTCCAGGGCATTCGCAGCAACCCCGCCTGGAAGGAGGTCCAGGTCATCGCCCTGGCCGGCGGCGGCGTGGCCCCGGCTGAGCTGGAGGCGTTGCGTGGCCAGGTCCAGCGGGTCGTTCCCGCCGACGACGAGCCGCCCGAGGCCCTGCTGACGGAGCTTCGCCGCATCGCGGCATCCCGGAACCCGAAGCCAGCCGCGCCGTTTGAGGCGCAGACGGAGGCCGCATCGCAATGACCAAGATCCTGCTGGTGGAGGATCACGAGGAACTCTGGGATTTCCTCTCCCGCCGCCTTCGCCGCCGCGGCTTCGACGTGGTTCTGGCCCATGACGGGCAGCAGGGCGTGGACGTGGCGCGGGCGGAGAAGCCGGATGTGATCCTAATGGACATGAACCTGCCGGTTATGGACGGCTGGACCGCGGCCCGCACCCTGCGCGCGGACCCGGAGACCGCACGCATCCCCATCATTGCGCTGACGGCCCATGCGATGGCCGGGGACCGGGACAAGATGCTGGCGGCAGGCTGCGACGACTACCATCCCAAGCCCGTGGACTTCCCCCAGCTGCTGTCCCAGATCGACGCCGCGATGCTGGCGGCGGAGGGTTAAGGGGGCGGCTAGAGAAGGAAGGAGAGCGCCTCACCACAGGGCTGCTCGACCTTGAAGGCGAGCAGCTCGTCGGCGCGGGTGCGGCCGATGTTGACGGCCACCACCGGCTTCCCCGCCCGTGCCGCCGCCTGCACGAAGCGGAAGCCCGACCAGACCATCAGCGAGGAGCCGACGACCAGCACCGCATCGGCCGTCTCCAGCGCTTCGTTCGCCGCCTCCACCCTGTCGCGCGGAACGCCCTCGCCGAAGAAGACGACATCGGGCTTCAGCACGCCGCCGCAGGCGGGGCAGGGGGGCACATCGAAGCTGGAGAAGTCCTGCCCCTCCAGATCGGCGTCGCCATCTGGTGCGCGGGCAGCCTCCAACCCGGCCCAGTCGGGGTTGCGCCGGGTCATCTCCTGCTGGAATTCCTCGCGCGGGATCACCCTTTCGCAGCCCAGGCATCGCACCCTGTCCAGGCGGCCGTGCAGGTCCACCACCTCCCGACTTCCGGCGGCCTGGTGCAGCCGGTCCACGTTCTGGGTCAGCAGGAACCGGCTCTTGCCTCGCGCCTCCAGCCGGGCCAGGGCCTCATGCGCGGTGTTGGGCCGCACCCGGCCGAAGCTGCGCCAGCCGACGAGGCTGCGCGCCCAGTAGCGCTGTCGCGCCGCGTGGGTGCCCGTGAAGGCCTGGTATGTCATGGGCTGGGCGCGCTTCCACTGACCGTCCGCGTCCCGGTAGTCGGGGATGCCGGAATTCGTGCTGCACCCCGCGCCGGTGAGCACGAAGATCCTGTCATGGCCGTGGACGAAGTCCTGAAGGCGGGCGCTGTCTGGCATCACCGGCATGTAGGTTGCGCAAGGCAAAACCGCCACGCGCAACCGCCATGTCGTCTGGCGATGCCATCAGCTCAGAGCCGGGGCGCGATCCCCTCCACCCCGGTTGCTTGCTCCAGCCCGGCCAGGGCGTTGAGATACGCGGCGCGCGCGGCATTGGCCGCCACGCGGGTGGCGTTCAGCGTCCGCAGGGCGTCGAGCGTATCCAGCAGGGTCCGCCCGCCGGCGAGGTAGGCGGCCTCCGTGGAACGGTAGGCTTCTTCCGCCCGGCGCAGCGCCGCACCGGTGGTGAGGTCCAGCAGGGCGCGGGACTGGACATAGGTGGCCCAGGCAACGGCGAGGTCGGCCTGCGCCGTGGCCAGCGCCGCTTGCGCCTGGGCCTGGGCCTGACCGCGCTGGGCATTGGCGACCGCGATGTTCCCCTCCGTGATCCGGCTGGTGAAGATCGGGATGGAGACGCCGATACCCAGGGTGTCGTTGGCGCGCAGGCGCCGGCTGGACTCGGGCAGGTCCTGGCTCAGCTCCGTGCGCGTCACGCTGCCGGAAACCGAGAGGTCGCGGGAGCGAGCGGCCTCTGCCAGCCGGGAATTGGCATCGGCCGCGTTCACGTTGCGGGAGGCCACCAGCACGTCCGGGCGGTTCGGCAGCGCGTCGGCCAGGGTCTCGCGGGTCACGTCCAGCGGCGGGGTATTCGTGAAGTCGCCGCGCAGGTCGAAGGGCATGCCGGCGAGGATGGCGGCCACCGGGTCGCGCCCGACGCCCCGCGCCGCCGCCTCCGAGGTGCGGCTGGCGTCCTGCCCCAGAAGCGCGGCCACCTGGGCGGCGGCCACGGCATAGGCCTGGGCGGCATTGGCCACGTCCTGCTCGAAGGGCAGGCGGCTGGCCTGGAAGCGCAGGAGGTCGGACTCCGGGATGGCGCCGTCCCGCACCTGCCGGGAGAGCAGGCCCTCCGTGCCGTTGAGGCTGCTGCGGTTCGCCAGCGCCACCTGCAGGTTGGCGCGCGCCTGCAGCGCGGAGATGAAGGCTTGGCGCAGCGCGAGGAGCTGCCCGCGCAGGGCGTCCAGCACCTGCGCCTCGGCCACGCTGATGTTCTGGTCGGCCAGGCGACGCCGCAGCTCGCGCTTCCCGCCCCGTTCGATGGTGAAGGAGAGATTCACCGAGGCGTTGTTGAGGGGCGAGATATATCGCCCGCCATTGTAGCCGCTGAACCGGCTGCGCTCGTTCACCTGCGCCGTGGTCTGGCTGTACCCCACCGAGCCGGCCGGATTCGTATCCGCCACTAGCCGCTGCGCGCGCGTGATGTCCACGCCGCGCCGCGCCGCCACCACGGCCAGGTTGCGGTCCAGCAGCATCGTCTCCGCCTCGGCCAGAGTTAGGGCCGGAGCGCGGATGGGGACCTCCATCGTGGAGGGGGCGCGGGTGGGGCGGGGCGGCGGCAGGGGGCGCGGCGTCGGCACCGCGGGCACGGCAGCGGGGCTGGTGGCATCGGGTACGACCGGCGCGACCACCGGGCCCTGCAGCACTGGAGCCTGGACTGCCGGCAGCGGGGCGGGCGCCCCGGCGACGGGCGCGGTGGCCCCGGGCAGCGCGGGCACGGGCCGCGTCGGGGCCGGGCCGACGACGCCCTGGGCGAGCGCAGTCGAGGCCAGGGCGGTGGAGGCGAGCAGCGCGGCTGCGAGGACGGCTGGCTGGAGGCGGGTCATCATACGAGTCCTTCGCGACAGTCTTGCGAGGATGGGCGGGCAGGGGAAGGCCGGGCCCGCCAGGGCCCGGCGAGTTCTTACTCGGCGGGGGTGGCGCCCACGAGGGCGGCGAGTTGCGCCTTCTCCTCCCGCTCCGCCCGGCGGCGGCCGAGCAGGTCCACCGTCACCGGCAGCACCACGAGGATGAAGATCGGCACCAGCCCGATCCCGCCCACCACCACGATGGCCAGCGGCTTCGTCACGTCCGCGCCGATGCCGTGGGCCAGCGCCATGGGCAGCAGCCCGCAGAAGGAGGCAAAGCAGGTCATCATGACCGGCCGCAGCCGGTCGAACCCCGCCCGGGTCAGCGCCGGCGTCCAGGCCAGTCCTTCCTGGTCCCGCAGCTGGTTGAAGTAGGAGAGGAAGATGATCGCCTCCATCACCGTGATGCCGAGCAGCGCGAGGAAGCCGATGGCGGCGGGCACGGAGAAGTTCAGCCCAGCCGCCGCCAGCGCCAGCACGCCGCCGGAGATGGAGAGGGGCAGCATGGCAAAGACGATCAGCGTCTCCCGCAGGCGCCCGAAGGCGACGTAGAGGAGCACCGCGATGATGGCGAGGGCGATCGGCACCACCACCATCAGCCGCGCCACGGCGGCCTGCAGGTTGCGGAACTCGCCCACCCATTCCAGCCGGTAGCCCTGGGGCAGCTGCACGTTGCGCTCCACCCGGTCCTGGCTCTCCAGCACCGCGCTGGCCGGGTCGCGGCCGCGGACGGAGAAGCGGACGGGCACGTAGCGGGCAGAGTTCTCGCGGTAGATGTAGGAGGCGCCGGAGATCATCTCGATCTTGGCCACGTCCCGCAGCACGGCGTTGTTGCCCACCGGCACGCGGCCGATCGCGTCCGGCCCATCGCGGTACTGCTGGGAGAGGCGGACGACGATCGGGAAGTTGCGGTCCCCGCCCGGCTCGAAGAAGTTCCCCGCCTCCTCGCCACCGACGGCCGCGGAGATGGCGGTGTTCACGTCGTTCACCGAAAGCCCCAGCCGCGCGGCCTTGGCGCGGTCCACCGTGATGGACAGGGTCTGCTGCCCGACGCTGAGGAGCACGCCGAGGTCCGCGATGCCCTGCACCTGGGACATCTCCCGCCGGATCTGGTCCGCGATGCGGGATGCGACGGCGGGCTCCGGCCCGATCACCTTGACCGCGTTCGCGCCCTTCACGCCGGAGGCCGCCTCCTGCACGTTGTCGGAGATGGCCTGGGAGAAGGAGAACTCCACCCCTGCGAATTCCTCCTCCAGCCGCGCATTGATCTTCGCCACCAGCTCGTCGCGGGTGGGCGCGGTGGTCCACTTCTCCTGCGCGATCAGCGGCACGAAGAACTCGGCGTTGAAGAAGCCCGCGCTGTCCGTGCCGTCATCCGGCCGGCCCTGCTGGGAGGTGACGGTGATCACCTCCGGGAACTCCATCAGCACCCGGCGGACCCGGTTCGCCACCGGGTTCCCTTCCTCCAGGGAGATGGTGGAGGGCATGGTGGCGCGCAGCCAGATCGATCCTTCCTCCAGCGTCGGCAGGAACTCGGCGCCGAGGCGGGACATCACGCCCATGCTGCCCACCAGCATGACGACGGCCAGCAGCATCGTAAGGCCACGCCGGCGCATGCCGCCGTTGAACAGCCGGGTATAGGTCCAGCGGATGCCCTTGACCGCGAAAGTGTCCTTCTCCTCCGTGTCCACCTTGAACAGCGTGGCGGAGAGGGCGGGGGTGATGGTGAAGGTGGCCAGCAGCGCACCGCCGATGGCGTAGGCGTAGGTCTTGGCCATCGGGCCGAAGATGCGCCCCTCGATCCCGCCCATCGCGAAGAGCGGGATAAAGGCTGCGATGATGATCAGGATCGAGAAGAGAATGGCGTTGTCCACCTCGGACGCGGCCTTCAGCACGGTCATCGGCACCGGGCGGGGCTTCTCGCCGGGCTTCAGGTGGTGCCGGGCCAGGTGCAGGTGGCGGAAAATATTCTCCACCATGATGACCGTGGCATCGACCAGAAGGCCGAAATCCAGTGCGCCGAGGGAGAGGAGGTTCGCGCTCTCCCCCTGCACCAGCATCATGATCACGGCGAAGAAGAAGGCGAAGGGGATGGTCGCGGCGATCACTATCGCGCCGCGCAGGTCGCCGAGGAACAGCCACTGGATCACGAGGATCAGCAGCACGCCCTCCAGGATGTTGTGCACCACCTTGACGGTGGTGTTGCTGACCAGGTCCTCGCGGTCATAGAGGGGCACGATCTTCACGCCGGGCGGCAGGACGCCGCCCTCGTTGATGCGCTTCACCTCGGCCTGCACGCCGTGGATGGTGGGCAGGGTCTGCTCGCCGCGGCGCATCAGCACGGTGCCGAGCATCACATCGTCGTCGTTCTCATGCCCGGCGATGCCAAGACGGGGCAGATTCCCCACGCCCACGGTCGCTACGTCGGAGACGAGGACGGGGTTCCCGCCCTGGCTGCCGAGCACGACGTTGCGGATATCATCCAGGGAGTGGATCAGGCCGATGCCCTGCACCACCACGGATTGGGGCCCGACGTTCAACGTGCCCGCGCCGACGTTCACGGACCCCTGGCGGATGGCGTCCACCACGTTGGGCAGCGAGAGGCCGTAGGCGTTCAGGCGGGAGAGATCCACCTGCACCGAGTAGGTCTTGGACCGCCCACCGAAAGAGGTGACGTCGATCACCCCCGGCACGCGCTTGAAGCGCCGGTCAAGCACCCATTCCTGCAGCGTCTTCAGGTCCTCCAGCGGGAAGCCGGGCGGGCCCACCAGCCGGTAGCGCATGATCTCGCCGATGGGGGAGGCGGGGGAGATGCCGGGCTGCGCCCCGTTCGGCAGGGAACCGAGCTGGCCCAGGCGGTTCAACACCTGTTGGACCGCCTGCTCGTAGGAGTAGCTGAAGTTGAACTGCACGCGCACGTCCGAGAGGCCGAAGAGGCTGGTGGAGCGCAGCGTGGTCAGGTTCGGCAGCCCGGACATGGCCACCTCGATCGGGATGGTGATGGTCCGCTCGATCTCCTCGGCGTTCTGGCCGGGGTTCTGGGTGATGACCACCACGGTCGGCGGCACCGGGTCCGGATAAGCCTCGATGTTCAGGGTGCGGAAGCCGAGCACGCCGATGACCATGAACACGGCGAAGAACAGCAGGACGAGCGGACGGCGCTCGAGGGCCTGGGTAACGAGGTGTCGCAAGGTCGCGGCTCCCGCGGGCGTGTAAGTCTCTGGGGTGGTTTTACGGCAGAGCCGGGCGCATGGCTCTGGCGCCCCCTGTCCGGGAGCCCCAATTGGCGCGGTGCGCCAGAAATCGGAAGTGAAAACTTCGGCCTGTAAGCGCCGTGTAAGTTGACCGGTCCATAACACCGCCCATGGATCGGCGGGCAGGGCCACAGGCCCCGCGAGCCGGTCCCGGGACCACGCCGAGCATCATGCGTCAAACGGGTGCAGGAAACAGGGTGACGGCCATGAAGATGATGACCCCGCCGCAGATCGCCGAGGTTGCCTCCCAGAGCGCCGCCGCCCAGGTTGAGGCGCCTGTTGCGCCCCGCCGGCGCCTGCCCTTGCTGCTGGCCGGGATTGCCGTGCTCGCCGTCGGTGGTGGCTATGCCTGGAAGGAGTTCGGCGGTCATCAGGCTCCGGCGGTTATCTCCCCCGCCCAGGCCGCGTCGAATGTCGGCCGCCAGGCCGACGGGTCCTTCCGCATCACCCCGACCGAGGCGAAGCTGCTGCGCGTGGAGCCGGTGGCCGCCCGCGCCTTCCGGCCGGAGCGCGTGGCCGAGGGCCGCATCGCCTTCAACGAGGAGCGGTCCACCCCCGTCTTCTCCCCCTATACCGGCCGCGTGGTCCGCGCCGTCGCCCAGCCCGGCCAGCAGGTCCAGGCCGGGGACGTGCTGTTCGAGATCGAGACGACGGACCTGACCCAGGCCGCGAACGACCTGCTCTCCGCGCTCGATGCCGGCGGCAAGTCCCGCACCGCGGTGGACCTGGCCCGCCGGAACGAGGCGCGGCAGCGCGACCTCTTCGCCGCGAAGGCCGCCGCCCGCCGCGACGTGGAGCAGTCCCAGGCCGACCTGGCCAATGCCATCTCCGACCAGCGGACCGCGGAGGCCACCCTGGCCGCCGCCCGCGACAAGCTGCGCGTTCTCGGCCGCACCCCGGAGCAGATCGCGGAGATCGAGCGGACCCGCCGCGTGAACGCGGTGGTGGCAGTGACCGCCCCCCTGGCCGGCACGGTGGTGTTCCGCCGCATCGGCCCGAACCAGTGGCTGAACGCCGGCAACTCCGACCCGATCTACACCATCGCCGACCTGTCCCAGATGTGGCTGGTGGCGGGGGTGCGCGAGATGGACGCGCCGATGGTCCGCCCGGGCCAGAACGTGCAGGTGACGGTGGACGCGCTTCCCGGCCAGGCCTTCAGCGCCCGGATCGCCAATGTTGCCAACTCGCTGGACCCCACCACCCGCCGCCTGACCGTCCGCGCCGCGGTGGAGGATCCCGACCACCTCCTGAAGCCCGAGATGTTCGCCTCCTTCCGCATCGCGGTGGGCGAGGCGAAGGACGCGGTGGCGGTGCCCGCCGGCGCGCTGATCTACCGGGGCGCCAACACCTCCCTCTGGGAGGCGCTGGGCGACGACCGCTTCATCATGCGGAGCGTCCGCACGGGAATGCAGTCCGACGGCATGGTCCAGATCACGGACGGGCTGAACCCCGGCGCCCGGATCGTCACCGGCGGTGCGCTGTTCATCGACCGGGCTGCGCAGGACTGATTGGACCGTCCAGGGCTTCCACGCCTGGAGCATCTCCCGGGTCGCGCAGCTCGGTCGGGCCGCTAGCCTCCGGCGATCGAACTGGATTCTACCCTATTGCGCCCCGGCTCTCATGAGCCGGGGCGCCTTGCTATAGGCGGCCCCGCCTCAGTCTTTCGCCACAGCCAGGGCCGCCGCGGGCGCCAAGGGCAGGTGCAGGGCGAAGAGCGCTCCGCCCCCGGGCGCGTCCCCCACCTCGGCGATGCCGCCGTGAGAGCTCACGATCCGCTCCACGATGGAGAGGCCCAGCCCCAGGCCGCGGCGCCGCACGTCCCCGGCGCGCCAGTGGCGACGGAACACGTTTTTCCGCTCGGCTTCCGGCACCCCCTTGCCCTGGTCCGCCACCTCCACGACGGCCATGCCGTCCCGTGGCGCCGCGAGGCGCAAGGTCACGGTGCCGGCGGGCGGGGAATGGGCGATGGCGTTCTCCACCAGGTTCCGCAGCGCGCGGCCGATCGCCTCCCGCTCGCCGCGCACCCAGACCGGGGCGTTGGCGGGCGGGGAGTCCAGGGCATGCCCTTCCTTCGCCGCGATGGGGGTGAAGCGGCGGGCGACATGGGCCACCAGCTCGGCAAGGTCGAAGGCGCCATCGGCGACGGGCATGTCGCGGGCGGCCTCCGCGGCTTCCAGCAGGTCGGAGACGAGCTCCGCGAGTTCCTGAACGTCGCGCCGGAGGCGGTCGGTCACGGCGCCGGCGTCCAACAGGTCCAGCTCGGCCTGGATGATGGCGAGCGGGGTCCGCAACTCGTGCGCCACCTCGGCGGAGAAGCCGCGCTGCCATTCCAGGCTGTCGTCCAGCCGGTCCAGGGCGCCGTTCACCGCCCCGATCAGGGGCAGCAGCTCCTGGGGGATGCCCTGCTCGTCCAGGCGCGGAGGACCGCCATGACCGATCCGCTCCGCCTCCCGCGCCGCACGGCGGAGGGGGGAGGAGAGCAGGATCAGCAGCCCGACATTGGCGACGAAGAGCAGGACGCCGCCGATGACCAGCACCAGGATCACCGGGCCGAGCGCCGCCGCCGGCACGTCGTCCAGCACGATGTAGGACCGCTCCATGTCCTGGGCGATCTGCACGGCCATGCGCCGCCCGTCCGGCCCGGTGACCCAGCGGGTGACGCCCCAGAGCCGTGTCCCGTCCTGCCCCTGCTGGAAGGAGGGGGGGATCTGCCCGTTCTCCTGCACCCGCGGCAGCTGGCGATCGACGCCGGGCGAGACGGCCAGGCGGTTGCCTTCCGAATCGGTGACGGCGAAGAGCATGGAACCGGTGGCGGCGTCGAAGCGCCGCCCGCTCTCCCCGCCGAGCGGGCGGGCGAGGCCGGCCGGCCCCTCCCGCTCGATCCGGTTCGTCACCTCCGCGCCGGCGGCCAGGATGCCGCGCTGGTGCTCCATCCACACCACCCGGTTCAGCGTCTGGTGCAGGATCACGCCGCCCACCACCAGCGCACCGAGGCCGATCACCGCATAGGCCGCCGCGAGCCGGGCGACGAAGCTGTGCGGCCGCTCCGGTGGACGGCCTTCGGCCGCATCGGCCGCGGCGCGGCGGGCCAGGCTGGAAGCGCCGCGCATGGCTAGGCCCCGGGGATGGTGGAGGGGAAGCGGCGGGGGAGCGGCATGGGCGGCCTCATCAACCGGCGGTCGGCCGGTCTTCCTGCAGGATCGGGCGGCATTTCCGGCTTGCAGCGCTTGGCAGGGCACGCTCGCCCGACGCAATCTCCGCGCCTGGCCCGAAGAGGATCATGGATGCGCGTTCTGCTGGTGGAGGACAATGCCCGGCTTGCGGCGCTGCTGGCGGAGGGCCTGCGCCGCGCCGGTTGGCAGGCCGAGACTGGCAGCTCCATCGAGGAGGCCGAGGCGGCGCTGGCCACTGGCGACTACGACGTCGTGGTCCTGGACCGCGGCCTGCCGGACGGCGACGGGCTGGACCTGCTGCGCCGCCTGCGCCACCGCCCCGGCGCGCCGCCCGTGCTGATGATGACCGCCCGAGGCGAGGTGGCCGAGGTGGTGGAGGGACTCGACCTCGGCGCCGACGACTACATGGTGAAGCCCGTGGCGCTGGGTGAGCTGGTGGCGCGGCTGAACGCCGCCCGCCGCCGCGGCGGCCGGGGCGTGGCGCCCACGGTCCTCGGCGCCATCTCGCTGGACCCGCTTTCCCGCGCCCTCACCGTCGCCGGGCAGCCCTTCGACCCACCACCGCGGGAGCGCACCCTGCTGGAGGTGCTGCTGCGCGCCGCGCCGCGCCCCGTCTCGAAGGAGACGCTGGAGGGGCGCTTGGCCGGGCCCGACGGCGCCGTGCAGCCGAACGCGGTGGAGGTCTATGTCCACCGCCTGCGCGCCCGGCTGGGCGCGGCTGGGGCAGGGGTGGTGATCCAGACCGTGCGCGGCCTTGGCTACCGGCTTGAGGCCGCGACCGGCGGACCGCCCGCTGCCTGAGCCAAAAGTCATCTATGTTCCATCAGGCCGCAGCCCGGCGCGCCGCCCCGCGTTGCCGGCCCGGAGAGAGGGGAAGAATGCGATGCTTCGAACGCTGATGGGCCCGTTGCTGGTCCTGGGCCTGGCTGCCACGGCGCTGGCCGCCTGCTCGCCGGACCCGCCGCCGGCGCCCATGGAGGCGATTCCCCTGCGCGCGCCGTCCCTGCCGCCGAGGGTTCTGCTCATCTCGCTGCCGGGCGTCGCGCCGGTGACGCATGCGCTGCGAGCGGAACTGACCCGGGGCGGCGAGGCGGTTTGCGCCCCGCTTCTCGGCACGGTGCTGGAACCGGCGGGCGGGGACCGCTTCCGCGTGGTCGTGAACGCGCCCGGTTTCGCCGCGACGCAGGAAAGCGTGCTGCGCCGTACCGTCGGCGCCCCGCCCGGCGGGCCCGAGCTGGCGCTGGACGGCGCGAACAACGGCCGCTGCGACTACGTCTTCCGCATGGCGTCGCGCTGATCGGAGAAGGGGCCGCACCCCGCGCGGGATGCGGCCCCTCCCTCTCGCCTTCAGCCCTGGCGGGAGCCGGACGGGGCTTCCACCGCCACGAAGGCCCGCTGCCCGTCGCGCAGCAGCTGCAGGGCCACGGCGCCGTCATTGGCGGAGAGCGCCTCGCGGATCGCGGAAACGGCGCCGTCCGGATCCTTCACCGCCTTTCCGCCCACGGCGGTGATGACGTCGCCGGGCCGCAGCCCCGCCTCGCCCGCCGGGCTGTCCGGCCGTACGCTGGCGATCACCGCGCCCTCGGTGCCGCGGGGCACCTCCAGCCCGGCCCGCTCGGCCTCCTGCAGGGTGGCTAGGCCGATGCCGATCCGGCCGCGGCTCCGCGCCTCCTCCGTCCCGCCGCGGGCGGTGTCCCCTCCCTCGCGCAGGGCCGCGAGGCGGACGTCCAGCCGGGTCTCCCGGCCGTCGCGCCGGGCGGTCAGGCTCGTGGACGTGCCCTCCCGCAGGGCGGCCACGGCGCGGGCCAGGTCACGCGGGCTGTGCACGGGCGTCTCGCCCAGCGCCGTCACCACGTCGCCCGGGCGCAACCCGGCGCGGGAGGCGGGGCTGTTCTCCTCCACGCCGGCGACGAGCGCGCCCTCCGGCTTCGGCAGGTGCAGCGCGCGCGCCATGGTCGGATCCACCGGCTGTGTGGTGGCGCCGAGATAGCCGCGCTCGACATGGCCGTTCGCCTTCAGCTGCGCCACCACGGTGGTGACGAGGTTGGAGGGAATGGCGAAGCCAATGCCGATCGAGCCGCCCGAGGGGCTGAAGATCGCGGTGTTCACCCCGATCACGCTGCCGTCCTGCGCGAAGAGCGGGCCGCCGGAGTTGCCGCGGTTGATCGGCGCGTCGATCTGCAGGAAGTCGTCATAGGGGCCGCTGTGGATGTCGCGGCCGCGGGCGGAGAGGATGCCGGCCGTCACGGTGCCGCCGAGGCCGTAGGGGTTCCCCACCGCCACCACCCAGTCGCCGACGCGGGCCGCGTCGGAGTTGCCGAGGTTCAGGAAGGGTAGGGGAGCGCCCGCCTCCACCTTCAGCAGCGCCAGGTCCGTGCGGGGGTCGCGGCCGACGATCTTCGCGGTCAGCTCCCGCCCGTCGTCGAGCGTGACCTTCACCTGGGTCGCGCCCTCCACGACGTGATTGTTGGTGACCACATGGCCGTCGGCGTCCACGATGAAGCCGGAGCCGAGGGCCTGCTGCACCCGCGCCTGCGGCTTGCCACCCTCCTCGCGGCCCCCCTGGTCACCGAAGTAGCGGCGGAACATCTGGTCCTGCTGCGATCCCTCGGGGAAGGGCGAGTTGACGTTCTCCGCCTGGGCACGCTCGGTGGCGGTGATGGTCACCACGGCGGGCCGGACCCGCGCGACGAGGTCGCCGAAGCCCGGAAGCGGGACGGCAGGCGCGGCCACGGCGGGGGCCGCCGGCTGCGGCCCTTCCGCGAAGGCGGGGATGGTGAGCCAGCCGGCCGCGCCGGTCAGTGCCGTGCCGGCCAGCAGCATGGCGCCCAGCGCGGCGCCGCGGCGGCGGCGGTTCGAGGGGATGGTCATCGCGTGCATCCTGTTCCTGCGGCGGAGAACCCCGCCGGATGCCGGTAATCTCCGCCCACCCCGGTGGAGGGGCCGCGACAGGAGCATGAAAGAGTTTTCAGAATCCGCCGTCAGGCATCGGGGAGGGGCGGCAGCGTGAGAGTGGCCGAGAGGCCGGGCATCGGCCCTTGTCGGGCATCGCGCAGGATCAGCGCCCCGCCATGCAGCCGCACCACCGCGGCGATGAGGGAAAGGCCCAGCCCCGTGCCCGGCGTGGTCCGGCTGCGATCCAGCCGGTAGAAGCGCCGCACGGCCATCTCGCGCTCTTCCGCGGGGATGCCCGGTCCTTCGTCAGAGACCTCGATCTCCGGTCCTGGCCGTAGCGCCACGTGGATGGTGCCCGCGCCGTGGGCCAGCGCATTGTCCAGGAGGTTCGCCAGGGCCTGCCGGAGTAGGGGCGCGCTGCCGGTGGCGGCGATCCCCGGGGCGAGGACCGTGTCCAGGCTTCGCCCGGCTTCCTCCGCCACGGGCGCATAGGCCTCCGCCACGCCGGCCACCAGGGCCGAGAGGTCCAGCCGCGTGAAGCCCTCCCGCCCGGTCCCTGCCTCGGCGCGCGCGATCCGCAGCAGGGCGGCGAAGGTGGCGAGGATGCCGTCCAGCTCCGCCACCGAACTTTCGAGCACCGCCTCGTCCGCCGCCGGGTCGCGCGCCCGCGCCAGCGCCGCCTCCAGCCGCTGCCGCAGGTGGGACAAGGGGGAGCGCAGGTCGTGCGCCACGTCGTCCGTCACCTGGCGCACCTCGGCGACGAGGGCCTCGATGCGGGCGAGCATCTCGTTGATCGTCTCGGCGAGGCGGTCGAACTCGTCGCCGGCGCTGCTCTCGGGCAAGCGCCGCGCGAGGTCGCCCGCCATCACGGCCCGCGCGGCACCGTTCATGGCGGCGAGCCGCCGCTCCAGCCGGTTCGCCAGCAGGAAGCCCAGCCCCAAGGCGACCAGCGCCGCCAGGCCACCCGCGACGGGCGGTGTCCAGGCCAGGGCGAGGGCGGCGCGATCGACGGAGGAGAGGTCCGTTGCCACCAGGAGGTTCACGCCGCCCGGCAGCACCGCGCCGAGCGCGCGCAGCGGTGCGCCCCCGGGCGGACGAAGCGTGGCGAAGCCGCGAAGCGCCTGCGGCGCGCCGGGAAGGGCGCCGGAGATGAGGCGCCCATCTGGGCCTTGCAGCAGCACCAGCAGGGGGCCTCGGCGCCGGGTGTAGACCTCCGCCGCCTCGGAGAGGCCGCGCAGGCCGTAGGTCTCGTAGTCTCGCAGCAGGCCCTCGGCCTCCGCGGCCAGCACCAGGTCCAGTTGCCGCCGCAGCGCCTCCTGCGCGCGCAACCAGCCCCAGCCGGCGCCGAGGAAGCAGGCCACCAGCACCACCACGGCGACCGCCAGCGCCATGCGCGGCGCGAAGCTGCGCAGGCGGATCACGCGCCGGTCACCCTGGATGGGGCTCGGCCAGGACGTAGCCCGCCCCGCGCACGGTGCGGATCATCGGTGCCTCGCCACCGGCTTCCAGTTTGCGGCGGAGGCGGCTGACATGGACGTCCACCACGTTCGTCGTGGGGTCGAAGGCGAAGTCCCAGACCTTCTCCAGCAGCATGGTGCGCGTCAGCACCTCGCCGGGATGGCGCATCATGTATTCGAGGAGGCGGAACTCCGTCGGCAGCAGCTCCACGGGGCGTCCGGCGCGCGTCACGCGCCGGCGCAGCAGGTCCATCCGCAAGTCGGCCACCGACAACTCGTGCTCCTCGGCCTGCGCGGCCGGGCGGCGGGCCAGGGCGCGGATGCGGGCGCGCAGCTCGGAGAAGGCGAAGGGCTTGGCAAGGTAGTCGTCCGCCCCGGCCTCCAGCCCCTCGACGCGCCGGTCCACCTCGGCCAAAGCGGTGAGGACGAGGACGGGGGTGTTGATGGCGGAGGCGCGCAGGGCGCGGAGGATGGAGAGGCCGTCCGGCCCCGGCAACATCCGGTCCGTCACGATCACGTCGTAGCGCTCGTTCAGCGCGAGGAAGAGGCCGTCCTTGCCGTTATGGGCGACATCGACGACCTGGCCGTCCTCGGTCAGGCCCTTGGCGACGTAGTCGGCCGCAGCGACGTCGTCCTCGATCAGCAGGATCCGCATCCCGTCTCCTCCGGGCCCGGATCGTTCTGCGCCGGCGCAACGGACATGAAAAGGGCCGGGCCGCCTCTCGGCGACCCGGCCCCTGTCAATCGGCGGCGTGAAGCCGCCCCGCCCTTATCAGACGGAGTAGTACATCTCGAACTCGACGGGGTGCGGGGTGTGCTCGAACTTGAACACGTCCTGCCACTTCAGCTCGATGTAGCTGTCGATCTGGTCCTTGGTGAACACGTCGCCGGCCAGGAGGAACTCGTGGTCGGCCTCGAGCTCGCCCAGGGCCTCGCGCAGCGACCCGCAGACCGTCGGGATGCCCTTCAGCTCCTCCGGCGGCAGGTCGTAGAGGTCCTTGTCCATCGCCTCGCCCGGATGGATCTTGTTCTTGATGCCATCAAGGCCGGCCATCAGCATCGCCGCGAAGGACAGGTACGGGTTCGCCGTCGGGTCGGGGAAGCGGACCTCCACGCGCTTGGCCTTCGGGCTCGTCGCGTAGGGGATGCGGCAGGAGGCGGAGCGGTTGCGGGCCGAGTAGGCCAGCAGCACGGGGGCCTCGAAGCCGGGGATCAGGCGCTTGTAGGAGTTGGTGCTGGGGTTGGTAAAGGCGTTCAGCGCCTTGGCGTGCTTGATGATGCCGCCGATGTACCACAGCGCGTAGTCGGACAGGTCCGCGTAGCCGTTGCCGGCGAAGAGCGGCTTGCCGTCCTTCCAGATGGACTGGTGCACGTGCATGCCCGAGCCGTTGTCGCCGTAGATCGGCTTCGGCATGAACGTCGCGGTCTTCCCGTAGGAATGCGCCACGTTGTGGATGACGTACTTATAGATCTGCATGTGGTCGGCCTGCGTGAGCAGCGGGCCGAACTTCGTGCCGAGCTCGTGCTGGCTCTGCGCCACCTCATGGTGGTGCTTCTCGCCGAGGACGCCCATCTCCATCATGGTGGAGAGCATCTCGGCGCGCAGGTCCTGCTCGCTGTCCACGGGCGGGACGGGGAAGTAGCCGCCCTTGACCAGCGGGCGGTGGCCCATGTTCCCCTCGGGGAAGTCCTTCATGGAGGCGCCGGGGCCTTCGCCGGACTCCAGCTTGAAGTGGCCGTAGTTGCCGCCCGTGCCGAACTTCACGTCGTCGAACACGAAGAACTCGGCCTCCGGGCCGAAGAAGGCGGTGTCGCCGATGCCGGAGGACTTCAGGTAGGCCTCGGCCTTCTTCGCCGTGCCGCGCGGGTCACGCGCGTAGAGCTGGCCGGTGGAGGGCTCGATGATGTCGCAGAAGACGATCAGCTGCGGCTTGGCGCTGAACGGGTCCATGCAGGCATTCAGCGTGTCCGGCATCAGGATCATGTCGGACTCGTTGATCGCCTTCCAGCCGGCGATCGAGGAGCCGTCGAACATGATGCCCTCGGCGAAGGTGTCCTCCTCGATGGTGGAGACGTGCTGGGCGGTGTGCTGCCACTTGCCCTTCGGGTCCGTGAACCGGAAGTCCACGTACTCGACGCTGTTCTCCTTGATCATCTCCATCACCTTGGAGACGCTTTCCTTGTCGTTCGCCATTCGCTGGGTCCTGTTCCCGTAGATACGCGTTGATCCCTCCGGGGCGCCGCGCGCCCCGCAGCGCGGGGCTTAGCCTGCCCCGCCCTGGCCCGCCACTGCTCCGCCGACCAGGTCGGGGAGGCCGTGGCGGAAAACCGTCACACGGCGTCCTCGCCGCGCTCGCCGGTGCGGATCCGCACCACGTCCTGCACGTCGGTGATGAAGATCTTGCCGTCGCCGATCCGGCCCGTGCGCGCGGCGGCGGTGATCGCCTCCACGGCGCGCTCGGCCAGGTCGTCCGAGCAGATCACCTCGATCTTCACCTTGGGCAGGAAATCGACGACGTATTCGGCGCCGCGGTACAGTTCGGTGTGGCCCTTCTGGCGCCCGAAGCCCTTGGCTTCGACCACGGTCAGGCCCTGCAGCCCGATCTCGTGCAGCGCGTCCTTCACCTCGTCCAGCTTGAAGGGCTTGATAATCGCTTCGATCTTCTTCATCGGCTCCGTGTCCCGGGGGCGCGGGGCGTCCCCGCTCCTCCCGCGTCTTGGCCACGGCCCGGAGTGGCGGACCGCTGGCGGGCGGACGTTGCACGGCCCGTGCCGCAGGGGCAAGCTTAGCCGCATCCCATTTTTACCGGCCGGTCGGCGCCCCCGCTGCGGCCCCGGGCATTCTGCCTAAAGCGCAGGCATTCCGGCCGCGCGCGATTGCACGGGACGGCATGCGGCCCCATCATGGGGGCGGCCCCGGCGCGCCCCTTTACCGGGCGGGCCTCGGCCTGACCTTCCGGAAGCGCCGATGCCCATGAACGCCCCGCTCAAGCCCCAGAACGCCCTCCTCTCCTCCACCGGCACCACGGTGTTCACGGTGATGTCGGCGCTCGCGGTGCAGCACGGGGCGATCAACCTCGGCCAGGGCTTCCCGGACTACGAGGGGCCGGAACCCGTGATCCGCGCCGCGGCCGAGGCGCTGATGGACGGGCGCAACCAGTACCCCCCGCTGACGGGCGTGCCGGAACTGCGCGAGGCGGTGGCCGCCGCGAACCGCCGCTTCTACGGGCTGGAGATCGATCCGCTGGCCGAGGTGGTGGTGACCTCCGGCGCGACCGAGGCCCTGACCGCCTGCCTCATGGCGGTGCTGAACCCCGGCGACGAGTGCGTGCTGATCGAGCCGCTCTACGACACCTACCTGCCGGTGGTGCGAATGCTCGGCGCCGTGCCGAAGCTCGTGCGCCTCACCCCGCCGAAGTGGGAGCTGCCGCGCGCGGAGCTGGCCGCGGCCTTCGGCCCGAAGACGAAGGCGATCCTGCTCAACTCGCCCATGAACCCGGCGGGGAAGGTGTTCACGGCGGCGGAGCTGGCCTTCGTGGCGGACCTGGTGCAGCGCCATGGCGCCTACGCCATCTGCGACGAGGTTTACGAGCACCTGACCTTCGACGGCTGGTCCCATATTCCTCTGATGACCCTGCCGGGCATGCGGGAGCGCTGCATGCGGATCGGCAGCGCCGGCAAGACCTTCAGCCTGACGGGTTGGAAGGTGGGCTACATCACCGCGGACCGGTCGATCGCCCCGAACATCGCCAAGGCGCACCAGCTCCTCACCTTCACCACACCGCCCAACCTGCAGCGCGGGGTGGCCGTGGGGCTGGTGCTGGACGACTCCTACTTCAACGGACTCTCCACCACCCTGCAGGCGAAGCGGGACCGGCTGGCGGCCGGGCTCTCGGCGCTCGGCTTCGGGGTGCTGGAGGCGCGCGGGAGCTACTTTGTCACGGCCGACTTCCGGCCGCTGGGCTTCGCCGGGGACGATGTGGCCTTCTGTCGGCACATCACCGAGGCCGCGAAGGTCACCGCTATCCCCGTCTCGGCCTTCTACGACGGCGCCGATGCCCCGAACCACTACGCCCGCTTCGCCTTCTGCAAGGGTGATGCGGTGCTGGACGAGGCGCTGGCCCGGCTGGCCGCCTGGAAGGCATCCCGGGCCGAGGGCGTGCGCGCGGCCGGGTGAGGGGCATCGGCGGTTGACGCCAGCCCCCCTTGGCTCTAAATCCCGCCCGCCTTGCCGGGCGTCTATGGCGGCCTTAGCTCAGTTGGTAGAGCGCCACGTTGTGGTCGTGGATGTCACGGGTTCGAATCCCGTAGGTCGCCCATCCCCCCCATTCCCCGGCTGCGATCCGTGATCCTCGTCAGCAGCATCTTCCACCGCAGGCCGGAGCTGATCCGGGACCAGCTGCTTCTCTATAATGCCGCCATGGGCGGTGAGGCCGCCTGCCACCACATCATTCATCTCAATCGGGAATCCGTGCGGCACGGCATCCTGGACGAGCTCGTCCTGCCGCCGAACGTCACGATCAACCCGGTCCACCTGGACACGCATCGCCCGACGTTCCTGGGCTGCCACGTGCTCAACCTTCTCCACGCCGTGCGGGTGGGGATGGAGCACACCCATGTCTACCTCCACACGGATTCCGACATCCCCTACCGTCCCGGGCTGGGCGAGCACATCCGCGCCCACGATCTGGGATTGGGCGAGCCGCGCCTGTTCAAGACCGTCCGGAGCACGAGCGCCTGGTTGGAGCCCGTGATGAACGACCTGCGGCTCCGCGCGTTCGTCGAGCGGTTCGGGGACGGGCGGATCCTCACCACGCGCTACGAGGGCATGTTCGCCACCCGCCCGCTGATGACGGAAATCCTGTTCCAGATGATGGCGGTCCTGCCCTTCGACGAGAACCACTGGCGCGGGGACTACCCCTACGAGGAGTTCGCCCTCCCGACCGTGGTGGAGGCGGTGACCCGCAACCGGGTGCTGCGCCGCTGCCGGCACGCGGTGATGACCGCCTCCTCCTCCCGCCGCTATGAGCTGGCGGACCGGGCGATGTTGCGGGCCGAGCATATCCCGCTGCTGGAGCGGGAGGGGCCGGACATCTTCTGCGCCAAGTTCGCGCCGGGCGACCTCCACTCCCCCGTCCGGGCCTGGGCCCGGCGCGCGCTCGGGGTGCCGGAGCCGGGTTGACATCGCCGCCGCCCTCTCCCGCACTGCGGCCGAGTAAGAACGGAGAGGAACGCCATGCAGCTCACTCTTGAGGGCCGGCGCGCCCTGATCACCGGCGGATCGCGCGGGCTCGGCCTCGCCATGGCCCGCGCCTTCGCCGAGGCGGGCGCCCGGGTCGCGATCGTCGCGCGCGATCCCGGCGCGTTGGAGGAGGCAGCCGGGACCATCCCCGGCGCGACCCCCGTGGCGGCCGACATCGCGACGGAGGAGGGCTGCGCCCGCGCCTTCGCGGCGGCGGATGCGGCGCTGGGCGGCATCGACGTCCTTGTCAACAACGCCGGAACCTCGAAGCGCGGTCCCTTCATGGAGGTGACGGATGCGGAGTGGCAGGCGGACCTGGACCTGAAGCTCTTCGCCGCGATCCGCCTGACCCGCCTGGCCTGGCCGGGCATGGCGGAGCGCCGCTGGGGCCGGATCGTCAACGTGCTGAACACCGGGGCCAAGGCGCCCCCGCCCACCGGCGCGCCGACCGCCGTGTCCCGCGCCGCCGGGATGGCGCTGACGAAGATCCTGGCGGGGGAGGGGGCGCCGCTGGGCATCAACGTCAACGCCCTGCTCGTCGGCAAGATCGACAGCGACCAGTGGGTGCGCCGCCACGCCGCCGATCCCAAGGGCCAGACCTACGAGGAATGGATGGCGGAGGCGGGCAAGCCCATCCCCATGGGCCGGATGGGCAAGGCCGAGGAATTCGCCGCCATGGCCCTGGCGCTCGTCACCGGGCCGGGCGACTACGTCACGGGCACCGCCATCAACGTGGATGGCGGGCTGTCGCCAGTGGTCTGAAGGCTGGCGTGACGGGTGGTGTGAGGAGAGAGGCCTTGGAATGGACGGTCGCGATCGCAGGGCTGGGCGCCATCGGGCTTGAGGTGGCGCGCCTGCTCGATGCGGGCGTGGAGGGGCTGCGGCTCGTCGCGGCCTCCGCACGGGACGAGGCGAAGGCCGCCGAGAACCTGCGGGGGTTCCGCGATCCGCCGAGGCTGGTTCCGATCGAGGCCTTGGCCGACGAGGCCGCGATTGTCGTGGAATGCGCGCCAGCCGCCGTCTTCGAGCGGGTTGCGGTTCCGGCGGTCGCGAAGGGGCGGATCTTCGTTCCCGCCTCCGTCGGCGCGCTGCTCCCGCGCATGCATCTGGTGGAGGAGGCGCGCCGCAGCGGGGGCCGCATCATTGTTCCCACCGGCGCGCTGCTGGGTCTGGACGCCGTCCGGGCCGCGGCCGAGGGGCCGGTGGAGAGCGTCACGATCGAGACCCGCAAGCCGCCGCGCGGGCTGGAGGGTGCCCCCTATTTGGCGGAGCGCGGGCTGGACATGGGGGCGGTGGCCGAGGACATGCTGGTCTTCAAGGGCAACGCACTGGAGGCGGCGCGGGGCTTCCCGGCGAACGTGAACGTCGCCGCCGCCCTGGCCCTGGCAGGCATCGGGCCGGAGCGCACGACTGTGGAGATCTGGGCGATTCCTGGCCTGGCCCGGAACACCCACACCATCCGGGTGGAGGCCGGAGCCGCCCGCTTCACCATGATGATCGAGGGCGTGCCGAGCGAGGCCAATCCCCGCACCGGCAAGCTGACCCCTCTCTCGATCATCGCCTGCCTGCGCGGGCTGGTCTCCACGTTGAAGGTGGGGAGCTGAGGCGCCTCAGTCCTTCCGCGGAAGCTGCCGCTCCACCAGCGTCGCCCACCAGGAAGCGCCGACGGGCAGCACCTCGTCGTTGAAGTCGTAGCGGGGGTGGTGGACCTGCGGGTCCGTCCCCGTCCGCCCGCCGCCGAGCATCAGGTAGGCGCCGTCCTTCGCGTTCAGCATGAAGGCGAAGTCCTCCCCGCCCATGGTGGGCTTCGGCAGCTCTTTCACCTTCGAGGTGCCGGAGACCGCCTCCGCGGCCTCCGCGGCCAGCCCCGTGCTCGCGGCCTCGTTGATGGTGGCGGGATACATCCGCTCAAAGATCACCTCGGCCGTGGCGCCGAAGGCGGCGGCGATGCCGGAGGCCAGGGCCTTCACCTTTGCCTCGAGGATGTCGCCCACCTCCGGCTGGAACCAGCGCGCCGTGCCGCGCAGCGTCACGGTCTCGGGGATCACGTTGAAGGCGTTGCCGCCCTTAATCTCGCCGATGGTCACCACCGCGCCCTCAACCGGCTCCACGTTGCGGGCCACGATGGACTGGAAGGCGGTGACGATCTGCGCCGCGATCACCACGGGGTCGTTGCCCGTGTGCGGCATGGCGCCGTGCGTGCCCTTGCCGGTGATGGTGATGCGGATATCCGCCACGGCCGCCATGACGGGGCCGACGCGCCAGTAGAACTCGCCCGCCGGCAGGCTCGGCCAGTTGTGCAGGCCGTAGA
Organism: Roseomonas indoligenes; assembly: GCF_017813365.1. GTDB lineage: Bacteria > Pseudomonadota > Alphaproteobacteria > Acetobacterales > Acetobacteraceae > Roseomonas > Roseomonas indoligenes. The sequence continues at coordinate 215,230 of NZ_JAGIZA010000005.1, read as the reverse complement.
CGCGATCCATCGGGAAGCGCTCGAACAGGCCTTCCTTGACCATCACCTCGCCGCCGCCGCCCATCTCCTCGGCGGGCTGGAAGATGACGTAGGCGGTGCCGGAGAAGTTCCGCGTCTCCGCGAGGTAGCGCGCCGCCCCCAGCAGCATGGTCGTGTGGCCGTCATGCCCGCAGGCATGCATCACGCCGGGGGTCTGGGAGGACCAGGGGGCGCCGCTCTCCTCCAGGATCGGCAGGGCGTCCATGTCGGCGCGGAGGCCGATCGCGCCGCCCTCGCCGCGGCCGCGGATCACGCCCACGACGCCGGTCGTCGCGATGCCCGTCACCACCTCGTCGCAGCCGAATTCCCGCAGCTTCTCCGCTACGATCCCACTCGTCCGCACCTCCTGGAAGTTCAGCTCGGGGTGCTGGTGGAAGTCGCGGCGCCACGCCGTCATGTCGTCGTGGAACTCGGCAATGCGGTTGATGATGGGCATGGGAACCTCTGGAACGGGCCTGGGGAAGGGCTAGCGCGCCGGGAAGGTGAGGGCCAGCCCTTCCGCCAGCCCGATCGGCTCAACGCCCAGATCCGCCCGCATCGCGCCGATGTCGAAGGCCTTGTCCTCGGTGAGCCGGCGCAGTTCGGCGGCGCGGATGCGCGGCAGGCCCGGCAGCAGTCGCAACAGCGGCGCGGCGGCGATCAGTGGCGCCAGCGGCAGCGGCACCACGGGCGGTGCGCGGAAGCCCGCGGCCCGGCAGACGGCCCGCAGGAAATCGGCGTAGGACAGGGATTCCGGCCCTGCGATCGTGATTGCGCGCGGTCCCTCCCAGTCCCGGCGCAGGGCCGCGATCACGCTTCGCGTCACGTCGGCCTGGTGAATGGGCTGGACGAGGAAGCGGCCGCCGGAGGGAAGGGGGGCCACGGGCAGGCGCCGCATCAGCGCGGCCAGGCGCTGCACGTTGTCCTCGCCCTGGGCGCCGTAGATCATCGTGGGGTGGAGGATGGCCCCGGGACGGCCGCTCTCCAGCAGGGCGGCCTCGCCGGCCCGTACCCCATCCCCATGGTCGTCCCGCCACTTCGAGAACCGGCGCGTGCTGCCGAGCAGGACCACCGGCACCCCGCAGGCGGCCAGGATCGCCGGCGCATGGCGCGCATGGGCGCAGGAGGCGACGCGGGAGGCCCCTCCCAGAGCGGTCCGCAGCGCCGGCGCATCCGCCAGATCCGCGATCGCCGGTTCCCCTTTCAGGCCGGTGGCCGCCCATTTCACGGCGTTCCGCACCACCGGGCGGTATGGGATCCCCAGCTCACCCAGCGCACGGCACAGCGCCGTGCCGGATCGGCCGGAGGCGCCGATCACGGCCACCATCTCACTCTCTAGCGGCACGTGCCCCAGCCTCCTCGGTCCAGATGGAAATGGTCGCGATGCGCCGCGTTGTAGTCCGGCCCGAGCACCGCGCCGAAGACCCGGCAGGCGGAATCCCGCACCGCCCGCAGGAAGGGGCCGTTGGGGGCGGGATCGTCCCAGTCCCCGGGCAGCCCGATCGAGCGGCCATCGGCCAGGGTGAAACCCGCCACGTCCAGGGCGTTCGCCGTGGCGTGCTGGCTGCGGCGGGCATTCTCGCGGTGATAGACGTTGCGGCAGTTATACGACCCGAGGTGCCGCACCCCCGTCACGCGCTGCCCGAAGGCCTCCTCGGCCGCCGGCTGCAGCCCGTGCCGCTCGAACACGGCCCAGGCGGCGGCCAGGGGGCAGTTCACCACCGGCGCGCCGGGGGAGAAGCGCAGCGGGCCGGGGAGCCGCACGGGCTCGGCAATGCCGCAGCCGTCCCTTATCGGCTGGGGCGGCAGCGCCTGGATCGCGATGCCGGACATGGCGAAGGATTCCGCGCAGAGCCCCGGCTCCCGCGCCATGCGGGAGAGCTTGTAACGCGTCAGCAGCCCCGGCGGCTCCCGCAGGTCCAGCGGCGCGGTGGGGTCGAGCGAGGGCGGAAGCACCACGGCGCGGGGGATCAGGACGATCAGCAGCGCCAGGAGCGGCAGGAGGAGAAGGGGCAGCCAGCGGCGCATCGTCGCCCAGATAGGGGCTTGCAGCCCGTGGCGTCAGGGGTCGGAGCATCTGTGGTATGCTGCTACCACCATCTTTTCCTTGACCGCAGCGGCCGCGCCGTTCATATGCGGCGCCGCATTACTGATTGAACACAACGGATCATGCTGCAAACCCAGACCCGCTCGATCAAGCCGGCCGAGGTCCAGAAGAACTGGATCCTGATCGACGCCGAGGGCCTCGTGCTCGGCCGTCTCGCCGCCATCGTCGCCAACCGCCTGCGCGGGAAGCACAAGGCTACCTTCACGCCGCATGTCGACTGCGGCGACCACGTGGTCATCATCAACGCCCACCGCGTGCAGCTGACCGGCAACAAGGCCGAGCAGTCCGTCTTCTACTGGCACACCGGCTATCCGGGTGGCATCAAGGAGCGCACGACGCGCGAGACCCTCGAGGGCCGCTTCCCCGAGCGCGTGGTCGAGAAGGCCGTGGAGCGCATGATCACCCGTGGCCCGCTCGGCCGTCAGCAGATGCGCAACCTGCACGTCTACGCGAGCGCCGAGCACCCGCATGCCGGCCAGAACCCCACGCCGCTGGATGTGGGCGCGATGAACCGCAAGAACGTTGCCGCCGCGAAGAAGGCCGCCTGAACATGAGCGAGCAGACCACCGCCAGCTCCCTGGCCGACCTCAAGACCCTCGTCGCCGGCACCCCGGCCTCTCCGGAGAACGCGGTCGCGCGTGAGCCGAAGAAGGACCAGTTCGGCCGCGCCTATGCCACCGGCCGCCGCAAGAACGCGATCGCCCGCGTGTGGATCAAGCCCGGCAAGGGCACCGTGGAGATCAACGGCAAGCCGGCCGCGAAGTACTTCGCCCGCCCCGTGCTGCGCATGCTGATCGCCCAGCCCTTCCTGGTGGCGGACCGCTACCAGCAGTTCGACGTGATGTGCACGGTGGTCGGCGGCGGCCTGTCCGGCCAGGCCGGCGCGGTGCGCCACGGGCTGTCCCGCGCGCTGACCAACTTCGAGCCGGGCCTGCGCCCGATCCTGAAGAAGGCCGGCTTCCTGACCCGCGACCCGCGCGTGGTCGAGCGGAAGAAGTACGGCAAGCCGAAGGCTCGACGTTCCTTCCAGTTCAGCAAGCGCTGAAGCCGGCGGGCCGGCTTCACGCCGGTCCGACTTGGACTGTTCATCAGGAGGGGCGGCCCGCAAGGGCCGCCCCTCTTGCGTTTCCAGGACCCTCAACCCTCATATTGCACCCCTCAAGGAGGGCCACATGGCCAAGGGCAGCATCCCCAGCGTCTTCATCGACGGCGAGGCCGGCACGACCGGCCTGCAGATCGTGGAACGTCTCCAGGGGCGCCGAGACGTCCAGCTGCGCTCCCTGCCGCCGGAGCAGCGGAAGGATCCGGAGGCCAAGCGCGCCCTCTTCTCCGAGGTGGACGTGGTGATCCTCTGCCTGCCCGACGCGGCGGCGAAGGAAGCCGCGGCTCTGGCTGCCGGGCTCGGGTCCCAGGCGCCCCGGCTGCTGGATGCCTCCACCGCGCACCGCGTGAACCCGGACTGGATCTATGGCGTGCCGGAGCTGGCCTCAGACCAGCCCGCGAAGATCGCCGCGGCCGCCCGGGTGGCGAATCCCGGCTGCTACCCCACCGGCGGCATCCTGCTGCTGCGTCCGCTGGTCGATGCGGGGCTGCTGCCGAAGGACTATCCGGTGACCGTCAACGCCGTCTCCGGCTATTCCGGCGGCGGCAAGGCGATGATCGCGGATTTCGAGGGCGGCGGTGCGCCGTCCTTCGAGCTCTACGGGCTGGGCCTGGAGCACAAGCACCTGGCTGAGCTGCAGCACTACACCGGCCTGACCCGCCGCCCGATCTTCGTGCCGAGCGTCGCGGACTTCCGGCAGGGCATGCTCGTCTCCGTGCCGCTCCATCTCGACCTGCTGAACGGCAGCCCGGCGCCTGAGGCGCTGGAGGCGGCGCTGGCCGAGCACTATGCGGGCGCCGAGTACGTCCGCGTCCTTCCCACCGCCGGCGAGGCGAAGATCGAGCCGGAGGCGCTGAACGACACGAACCTCATCGAGCTTCGCGTCTACGGCAATGCCGCCCGCGGGCAGGCCGTGCTGGTCGCGCGGCTGGACAACCTCGGCAAGGGTGCTTCCGGAGCCGCGGTGCAGAACCTGGAGCTGATGCTCGGCCTCACGGCCGCGCAGGGCCTGGAGAAGGCCGCGTGAGCGGCCCTCTCTACCCTTTCAAAGGCAAGATGCCGGCCATCCACGCGAATGCGTGGGTGGCCCCCTCCGCCTCCGTGATCGGCGACGTGACGATGGAGGAGGATGCCAGCGTCTGGTACGGCTGCGTCCTGCGCGGGGACACGAACTTCATCCGCATCGGCGCCCGGACCAACGTGCAGGACGGCACCATCGTCCACGTCAACGCCGGCACCATGCCGGCGGTGATCGGCGCCGACGTCACCATCGGGCACGCCTGCATCATCCATGCCTGCACGCTGGAGGACCGCGCCTTCGTCGGCATGGGCGCCACGGTGCTGGACAAGGCGGTCATCCGGGAAGGCGGGATGCTCGGCGCGGGCGGCCTGCTCGCCCCGGGCAAGGTGATCGGCCCGAACGAGCTGTGGCTGGGCTCCCCTGCCCGCCTCGTGCGTGTGATGACGGAGGAGGAGCGGGCGCACTGGGACAAGACCGCGCCCCACTACGTCGCGCTCTCGAAGGAGCACGGCGCCAGCCTCTGAGCCGGCCTGGCCCAGGGAGTGTCGACCCCTGGGCGGGCCGCCTCGAACGGATCAGCCCGCCTCGAAGTCGCGCGGGCGGATGCGGGTGAGGTGGTCGTCGGACGCCACCTCGCCGATGCGGCCGCGGTGATAGCCGCGCTGCCAGCCCTCGGCGCGGGCGGCGCTGTTGGGCTGCTTCAGCCCGGCGTTAAAAGCGCTGCGGGACTCGCTCCACCCGCGATAGGCGGCCTCCAGTTCCGGTTCAGCTGCGATGGGCCGCGTGATCGGCTCCACGCGGGCGATCAGGTCGCGCGGGATGGGGAAGAGGAAGCAGACGGGCTCGCCCGGGGCGAAGCGCACGGGGTGGCGCGAGCGTGTGAAGCGCCAGTTCATGGTGAAGGTGGCGGGGGACCAGTCCGTCTCGACGAGGCCGGTGAGGGGGGCAATGCCGTCCTTGGGAAGGTTGGTCGGGCCGGAGACCCAGAGGCTGATGCCGGGATCGGTCCGGAAAAGCAGGTCGATGTGAAAGGTCAGCACGCCCGCGCCGAAATGGCTGACAGGGGCGGGGCGGCCGACGCGCTCGATGCGGATGGCGATGTCGGCCGGGTCTGGGCCGCCGTTCCACACGGCCTCGAAGCCGCCATCCGTCACCACCTCCCAGCCATGGGCATTGGCGATGGTGAGGGGGAGGCAGCGGTTGGCGAAGCCCTCGGGGGTGGCGTCCATCCAGTCCCGCCGCGTCGGCGCGGGGCGCAGGCGCGGCGGGGCGTCGTTGAGTGTATGGGCCGTCAGCCGGAGGGGCGGCGCTTCGTCCGGCATCGGCCCGCGCCTCAGTTCCCGGTGGTGCAGCGCTTGAGCGGGCTGGGGAACTCGGCGCAGTTCGGGAAGACGATCTCGTTCGGCCCACGCCGCTCGACGCGGAGCGCGTTGGGATTGGCGCAGCCGAAGGCGCTGTCCGGCGGCAGGCGGCCGCCGAGCGGGGGGATGGCCGCGCCAGCGGGGGCGAGGCGGAACTCCACCGCGTCCGGACCGCCGGAGACGGTCTCGATCAGGCGCTGGCGATAGGGCACGTCGAGCAGCGAGACGCGCATGATGACGTCCCGAGTGAAGACCACGGTGGGCTGGGCGGCGCAGGCCGCGCCCTCGGTCTCGGTGGCCGGGAAGATGCCGCCGGTCCAGGTGCCGAAGAGCCAGGCATGGGGCGCCGCCTGTGCCGGGACACCCCCTTGCGGCTGCTGCGCGTCCGCCGCCGCCAGGGGCGCGGCGAGGGCCGCCACGAGAATCCACTTCGCCCAACGCTGCATGACGCGCCCCTCAAGGTCTGGAACGGCCGCAGAAAAGGGGAGGATGGGCCGCCTGTCCACCCCGGATGCGCTTCGTTTCAGGCAATCCGTTCAGGCGGCCGCCGGGCGGATGGCCGGTGCGGGCTCGCGCAGCGGCAGATGGATGAGGGCGGCGAAGATCCCGCCGGCGATGGAGATGATCCACATCGCGTCGTAGCTGCCCGTGCGGTCGTAGATCAGGCCGGGAAGCCAGGCGCCGAGGAAGCCGCCGACCTGGTGGCCGAGGAAGACGAGGCCGAAGATGGTGGCGAGCCAGCGCGTTCCGAAAAGCCGGGCGCAGAGGGCCACGGTGGGTGGCACGGTTGAGAGCCAGAGGATGCCCATCAGGGCGGAGAAGACGAGGATCGAGCCCGTGGTCTTCTCGGCGGCGAAGAAGAAGACGGCCATCACCAGGGCGCGCAGCCCGTAGATGCCCACCAGCAGTTCCCGCCGGCGCCAGCGCTGCGTCAGCTCCCCCGCGCCGAGCGAGCCGACGACGTTGAACAGCCCGATGAGCGAGATGGCCCAGGCCCCGACGCTGGTGGGCAGGTGGCAGAGGGCCACGAAGCCCGGCAGGTGGACGGCCAGGAAGGAAACGTGCAGCCCGCAGACGAAGAAGCCGAAGAACAGGCACCAGAACATGCGGGACCGGAAGGCGCGTGCGAGGGCGGCGCCGGCGGGCTCGTCATCCCCCGCGGTCCTGGTCACCTGGGCGGGGCGGCCGGCGAGGGGGATGGCCAGGGGGATCATGAGAAGGGCGATGCCAGCCATGCCCAGCAGCGCCGCCTGCCAGCCGAAGCCGGAAAGGGCGGCGCCGGAGAGGGGGACGACGAGGAATTGGCCGAGGGAGGAGCCGGCGGTGCCGAGGGCAGCCGCCCGGCCGCGCATGGAGTCCGGCAGCTGGCGGGTGAGGGAGGCGACGATGACGGGCATCCCCGCCGCCGAGACGGCCACGCCCATGACGATCCCCGCGAAGAAGGTGAAGCCGCCGAGGCCGGGGGAGAGGGCCATGCCGGCGATCCCGGCCGCATAGAGCAGCGCCCCGCCGATGACGACGACACGGCCGCCGAAGCGGTCCGCGAGCTGGCCGACGACGGGCTGGCTGAAGCCGTTCACCAGCACCTGCAAGGCGATCGCGAGGGCGAAGCCGCTGGTGGACCATCCCAGCGCCGTGGTCATCGGCGCGAGATAAAGGCCGAAGGACTGGCGGAGCCCCATGGCGAGGGCGGCGCAGCCGACGGCGAGCGTTAGGAGAAGGGCGAGTGACCGGCCTTGCATGGTGCTGCGCTTCCCCAACCCGTTTCGGTCGACGCTAGCTGGGCGGGGCGGGGCGGTCCAACGCGCGTGGCGCGGGGCAGGCGTGCCCCGCCGTCCGTCAGGCGGCGCCGAGCAGCAGGGCGGCGTGCTCGGCGGGCTTCACCTTGCGCCAGATCGCCTTCACCATTCCATCGGCATCGACGAGGAAGGTACTGCGCTCCATGCCCATGTACTTGCGCCCGTACATGGATTTCTCGACCCAGGTGCCATAGGCGCCGGCGAGGGACTGATCGGCATCGGAGGCCAGCGGGAAGGTCAGGGCGAATTTCTTCGCGAAGGCGTCGAGCTTCTTCACCGGGTCGGGCGAGACGCCGATCACCGTGATCCCGGCCTTGCGCAGCGCCTCCAGGTTCTCCTGCACGCCCTGGGCCTGCACGGTGCAGCCGGAGGTATCGGCCTTCGGGTAGAAGTACAGCGCGTAGCGCTTGCCGCGCAGGGCGCCGGCGCTGATCCGGCCGCCCCCGTTCGCCGGCAGGTCGAATTCCGGTGCCTTGTCCCCGACCTCGATCATGCAGCCCCCTTCAGCGGCAGCGGCCCCAGGTGGCGCTCGAAGGATTCGCGCACCCCGGCCGCCGTCAGGCGCATCTGCTCGCGCAGGCAGGGGAGGTCAACGGGCGGCCCGCCCTCCCTCCCGCCGCAGGCCGGCGCCAGGCCGTGAATCAGCACGGGGACCGCGGCTGCGGGCAGCTCCTCCCCGCGCGGGCGGCCCACCGTGAGGCGGAGGAGGGAGAGGATGCTGCGCCAGAAATGGTCCGCGCGGATCAGGGCATCGGCCTCCTCCTGGGGCAGGATGCCGGCCCGGGCGAGGTTGGCCAGGGCGTCGCGCGTGGCGGGGGCAACGATCTTCGGGTGCTCGGCGGCATGAGCGCATTGCAGGGCCTGGGCGATGAACTCCACCTCCACCAGCCCGCCGGGAATGGCCTTCACGTCCCAGGGACCCTCGGCCGGCAGGTCGCGCAGCATGCGCTGGCGCATGGCCAACGCATCCGCCACGGCATGGGGGCCGGAATGGATGATGAGGGCCTCGCGGCAGCACTCGGCGATGCGCTTGCGAAGGGCGGCCGGGCCGGCGACGGGGCGGGCGCGCGTCAGGGCCATCCGCTCCCACGTCCAGGCCTGGCCGCCTTCGCCCGTCTTCGGGCCGTGATACCGCTCGAAGGCGGCAATGCTGGCGGCCACGGGACCTTTGTTGCCGGATGGGCGGAGCCGCATGTCCACCTCGTACGGCTTTCCCTCCGCGCCCGGGGCGGTGAGGGCGGTGACGAAGGCCGTGGCAAGCCGGGCGAAATAGGTGGGCACGGCGAGCGGCTTCGGGCCGTCGCTCTCGGTCGCGTCCTCCGCGTGGTCGTAGATGAGGACGAGGTCGAGGTCCGAGCCCGGCAGCATTTCCCGCCCCCCGAGCTTGCCCATGGCGACCACGGCCATGGCGCCGCCGGGCACCTTGCCGTGGCGGGTGGCGAAGTCCTTCGCGACGACGGGGAGAAGCGTGGAGATGGCGGCGTCCGCCAACTCGCTGCGGGAGATGCCGGCGGCGTCCACGTCCAGCGCGCCCTCCAGCGCGGCCACGTCCACCTCGAACTTGCCCTCCGTGATGATGCGGCGGGCGGATTCCAGCGCCTCCTCATAGTGCCGGGCGGCGCCGACCAAAGCGGGCAGGGCGGCGGCGGAGCCGCCCCGGACATTGGTGAGCAGGCCCTCCAGCGCCGCGGGATCGCGTGCCAGGTGATCGGCGAGCGCCGGGGCGGCGCCGAGTACGCCGGCCACCCGGTCCAGCAGCGCGGGGTTTCGCTGGAACAGGGAGAGGATCTGGACCCCGGCCGGAAGGCGCTCCAGCAGGGAATCGAAGCGGGAGAGGGCGGCGTCGGGCGTCCTCTGCCGGGCGAAGGCGGCCAGCAGGGCGGGCATGAGCGCGGTCAGCAGCTCCCGCGCTCGCTCGCTGCGCGTGGCGCGGCGGTGGCCGTGGTGCCAGGCGCGGATGGTCGAGGAGACGGTGGCGGGGCTGGCGTAGCCCATGCCCTTGAGCGTCTCCAGCGTGTCCGGGTCATTCTCCGGGCCGGTGAAGACGAGGTTGCCGCCGGGCATTCCCTCGCCGCCGGGGAGGGAGAGGGCGGGGGCCACCTCGAACTGGCGGGAATACTGGCTCGCGACCCGGCGCAGATGGGCGGTGAGGGTGGCGGCGAAGGTTTCCGTGTCCGCGAAGCCCATGAAGGACGCGATCCGGGCGAGGCCATCCGGATCCTCGGGCAGTCGGTGGGTCTGGCGGTCCGCCACCATCTGCACGCGGTGCTCGACGTCGCGCAGGAAGACGTAGGCATCGGCCAGCTCGGCGGCGGCCCGGCGGTCCATGCGGCCGGCCGCGGCCAGGGCGGCCAGGGCGCCGAGGGTGGTGGGGTCCCGCAGGCTGGGATCGCGCCCGCCCCAGACGAGCTGGGCGACCTGGGCGGTGAACTCGATCTCCCGGATGCCGCCGCGGCCGAGCTTCACGTCGTGGCCCGCGACGGCGATTTCGGCGCCGGCGCCGCGCTTGCTGCCGTGGACGGCGTGGATCTGGCGTTTGATCGAGTGGATGTCCGCGATCATCGCGAAGTCCAGGTGGCGCCGCCAGACGAAGGGGCGGATCTCCGCGAGGAAGGAATCGCCTAGCGCCCGGTCCCCTGCCACGGGGCGGGCCTTCAGCATCGCAGCCCGTTCCCAGTTCTGGCCGAAGCTCTCGTAATAGGCGATGGCGGCAGGGATGGAGACGGCCAGGGGCGTGGCGGCCGGGTCCGGGCGCAGGCGGAGATCGGTGCGGAAGACGTATCCCTCCGCCGTGCGTTCCTCCAGAAGGCGCACGAGATCGCGCGCCAGGCGGACATATGCCGCCTGGGCGCGATCGGGATGCACCGCCGCCGCCGGATCGAAGAGGACCATCAGATCCACGTCCGAGGAATAGTTCAGCTCGCGCCCGCCGAGCTTGCCCATGCCGAGCACGACGAGGCCCGATCCGCGCGAGAGCGCCTTCGGGTCGCGCTTCGCCGCGTTCGGCAGATGGATCTCGCCGCGCCCGGCCGATTCGCGCAGCAGGTGGGCACAGGCGAGGTCGATGCAGGTCTCCGCGAGGGTGGAGAGCGCGCCCGTCACCTGGTCCAGCCCCCAGTCGCCGGAGAGGTCGGCGGCGGCGGCGATGAGGGCGGCCTGGCGCTTCGCCTGGCGCAGCGCGGCGCCGAGCTGGGCGAAGCTGGCCGCAGGATCGGCGCGGCCCAGCGGATCCAGCGCTGCAGCGAAGGCGGCATCGGCCCCGCGCTCGGCGAGGCGCAGCAGGGTGGTGGCTTCGCGCAGGGCGAGGTCGGCCAGGAAAGGCGAATGCCCGGCGAGCGCGGCCAACAGGGCTGCGCCGGAGGGGGAGGCGGCGTAGGCAGCTTCCGCGGTGCCGCGCGCGGCAAAATCCGCCGTCAGGCGTTCCGCCGCCCCGGGGTCATAGGGGGCGGGTGGGCGGCGGCGGGCTGGCTCGGGTTCGGGCATGCGCGGGAAGGCAAGGCGTGACTGGGCGTCTCGGTCAAGTGGGGCGGTTGCTCGGGCGCGGCCTTGTGGGCGGTGTGTCCTTCCTTCTGCGGCTGGCGATGCTGCTGGTCCTGGTGGCCGGGTTGGGAGTTGCGGCGCTCGGCTGGCGGCTGGCGCAGGGTCCGCTGGCCGTCCCCTCGGTGCCCGGGGTGAACCGGCTGGTGGCGGAACAGCTGGCCGGGATGGCGCCCGGGTTGGAGTTCAGTTGGGGGCAGGCCTTCGTTTCCTGGAGGGGCTGGACAGGCGGCACGCCGCAACCGGTGGAGCTGCGGCTGGACGGGCTGCGGGCGAGGGATGGGGCGGGAAGCACGCGCGCCTCCCTGGGCTCCCTTGAAGCAAGCGTGGCGCTGCCGCCGTTGATGCGCGGGGTGGTGGCCCCCGTGCGGGTGGTGCTGCGGGAGCCGATGGCGCTGCTGCGGCGGGACATGGGCGGAGCCGTCTCGGTCGATCTCGGCGTCTCCTCCGGGCCGCTCGACACGGCGACGCCGGGGGTGGCCACGCCTGACGAAGGGGTGCGCGCGGGGACGGACGCCCTCGCGAAAATCCTGCGCGGAGACGACCCGAACTCGCCTTTCTCAGCCCTGCGCGAGTTCCGGGTGGAGGATGGGGTGGTGCAGGTTCGGGACGATCCGCTGCGCCTCTCCTGGGCTATCCATCGGGTATCGCTCCTCCTTACGCGCGGTGACGAGGGAGCGGTGGACATCGCCGGCTCCGGCGGGCTGCGCCTGGCCGGGCAGGACATCCCCGTTCGCATTTCCGGGCGCACGTCCGGCGACCCGCTCGTCGCGGAGGCTTCGCTGGAGATCGAGGCCGTCAGCCCGCCGGCTCTGGCGACCGCCCTGCCTTCGCTCGCGCCGTTGAAGGCGCTGGAAGCGGAGTTGGGCGCCCGGTTCCAGGCCCGGTACAACTTCGGCAACGGCGATTTCTCCGGCCGGGCCGAGGTACGCTCCTCCCCCGGGCGGATCACCGCCGGGGCGACGCGGACGGAGTTCCGGGAGGCGGAGCTGGTTCTGGCCGGCGACGGGCGGCGGATCGCGGTGGAGCGTTTCGCCCTGACCCTGCCCCCGGGGGCACCGGGCCGGCCCTCGCCGCAGGTCACGCTGTCCGGCGGGGCGGACCGGCAGGGCGAGCGGTGGAGGGGGCGGGTGGAGCTCGGGATCGACGCGATCGCGGTGCCGGACCTGAAGATTTACTGGCCGCCCGGTTTGGCGGAGGGCGGGCGCCGCTGGATCACGGAAAACCTGACCACCGGGCTGGCGCGGGACGGGCGTTGGTTCGCGGAAGGGGAGGCGGCCGCGGATTTCTCGGACGCGAAGCTGACGGATGCCGGCGGCACGCTGCTGGCCGAGGGGCTGACGGTGCACTGGCTGCGCCCGGTGCCGCCGCTGGAGGGGGTGGACGGCACCGTCACCTTCTCGATGAAGGAGATCGTGATCCAGGCACGCGCCGCGCGGCAGAGTGGCACGGCGCTGGCCGTGCCGGAGGCGCGCATCCGCATCTTCGACCTCGGCGTGCCGCTGCCGAACGTCGAGAAGGCGGATATCGAGGGCCGGATCACCGGCCCCTTCGCCGATGCGATCGCGCTGGTGCGCCACCCCCGCCTGCACCTGACGGAGAAGGTGCCTGTGCGGCCGGAGCAGCTGGGCGGCACGCAAGAGACGCGGCTGACCATCACCGCGCTGCCGCTGCTGAACGACCTGCCCATCGACGACCTGAAGCTGGCCACGCAGACCCGGATCACGAATGGCCGGGTGGCGAACGTGGCGGAGGGAGTCTCCGTCGAGCGGGCGCAGCTCGATGTCGGGCTGACGGTAGAGGGGATGACGGTCGCGGGGACGGCGCGGGTCGGCCCGGTCCCGGCGCGGGTGAAGGCGGAGCTGGATTTCCGCTCAGGGCCGCCGAGCCAGGTGACCGAGCGCGTGCAGGTGGAGGGGCGCGCCACGGCGGCGGACCTGGCGCGGTTCGGGGTGGACGTGGCGCCCTATCTCGGTGGCGCCTTCGGCTTTTCCGTGCAGGGGGAGCGGCAGCGGTCCAAGGCGGTGCGGGCGGCGGTGCAGGCGGACCTGCGGGAGGCGCGGATCGCGCTGAAGCCCTTCGACTATACGAAGCCCGCCGGGGCGCCCGCGCGGGCGGAAGCGGTGGTGCGGCTGCGCGGCGAGAACCTGGAATCCGTGGAAGGGCTGCGGCTGGAGGGGCCGGATCTTTCCGTGCGAGGCGGGGTCAACTTCCGGCCCGGCGGGGCCTTTGGCGGGGCGGAGTTGCTGGAGGCGCGGATCGGGCCGAGCGGGCTGGCCGGGCGCGTGGTCTCGCCGGGGGCCTCCGGCGAGCCCTGGGACATTCGGGTCCGCGGGACGCTGCTGGATGCGGAAGGGCTGCTGCGTGATCTCGGCGGCGGGAATGACAAGGGGCGTTCCGGGCGGAACGGCGGCTCCACCCCTCTCCGCGTGGATGCGGCGATCGACCGCGTGCGGCTGGGCGGCGGGCGGGAACTGGCGCCGGTGCGGGCGGTGCTGTTCCGCGACGCGCGCGGCGTGATCCGGGAGGCGGCGATCAGCGCCCGTGGCGTCGGTGGCGGCGGTGTGGAGGCGGTGGTGGTGCCGCGCGGCGCCGGGCGGGCCATGGAGGCGCGTGCGGAAGGGCTGGGGACGCTGCTGCGCGACCTCGGCGTATTCGACGCGGTGGATGGGGGAAACCTCCACGCCTCCGGCACCTGGTCGGGCAACGAGCCGAACTCGCCGCTCGAGGGCGTGGCGGAGCTGCGCGACTTCGGGGTGCGGGAGGCGGCCTCGATCGGGAAGCTGCTGCAGGCGCTCTCCATCTACGGCATCCCCGAGGCGGTACGGGGGCCGGGTCTGCGCTTCACCGTGGCCAGTGCGCCCTTCACCTACACGCCCCAGGCGCTGACGCTGACCGAGGCGCGGGCCGTCTCGGCTTCCCTCGGCATCACCCTGGGCGGGCGTGTGCTGCTGGAGGCGGAGCGCATCGACCTGCGCGGGACCATCGTGCCGTCCTATGCGGTGAATTCGGCCCTGGGGCGTATCCCCGGCATTGGGCGGCTTTTCACGGCGGAACGAAACGGCGGGCTCTTCGCGGCCAATTTCCGTGTCACGGGCAAGCTGGACGACCCGGACCTGGCGCTCGATCCGCTCTCCCTGCTCGCGCCCGGGGCGCTGCGAGGGCTGCTGACGGAACGGGAGGGCCGCTGAACCGCGCTTGACCGGCGGAAGGGGCAGGGCCAAACCCGGGCGAACGAAATCCGGAGGACGCCCGATGGGTTCCCGACGCAATTTTCTTGCTCTGCCCCTCGCGGCCGCCCTGCCGCTCCCGGCCCTGCACGGCGCACGGGCGCAGGGCGCGACGGTGATGCGGCTGTCGCACCAGTACCCGCCATCCCACCACATCGCCGGCGTGCTGGCGCGCTTCGCGGAGGAGGTGAAGACGCGCAGTAACGGTGCGGTGGACGTGCAGGTCTTCCCGGCCGAGCAGCTGGCGAAGGTGGCGGAGAACTTCCCGGGCGTGGCGCGCGGCGCCTTCGAGGCGGCGGTGGCGACGAACTTCACCTGGGGCAACACCATCCCCGAGATGTCCGGCCAGACTATCCCCTTCTTTTTTGCCGACCTGGAGAAGAACCGGCGCTTCCCGGCCTCCGAGGCGAGGAGATTCCTGGACGGGATCACGGCGCGGCGGGCGGTGCGCTCCGTGGCGTGGCTGTTCACGACGAACCGGGCGATCTTCACCTCGCAGAAGGCGCCGCTGGTCAGCCCGGCGGATTTCCGCGGCGTGAAGATCCGCGGCATCAACAGCCTGATCGACACCGCGCTGGTCGCCGTAGGCGCGGCGCCTGCCGCGACGCCGGCGCCGGAGGTGGTGGGGGCGCTGCAATCGGGCGTGCTGGATGCGGGGCTGACGGATGTCTCCGCCGCGGTGTCCCGCCGCTTCTACGAGGTGCAGAAGTACGGGACCGTCTCGCCCTTCTTCGCCGTCTCCACCCAGGTCTACGTGAACCCGCGCTGGTGGGACCGGCTGCCGGCGGAGCAGCGCGGGATTATCGAGGCGGCGCTGGCCAAGGCCGAGGCCGAGGCGGTGGACGTGACGGTGAAGACCGCCGACGCCGCCGTGGGCGAACTGCGCGAGAAGGGCATGACGGTGACGGAGCAGACGCCGGAGCAGGTGGCGGCCTGGCAGGCCGCGATGCAGAAGCCCGTGATGGACGCCTTCCTGAAGTCCGCGCCGGAGAGCGGGCCGCGGCTGCTGGACCTGCTACGGGCCGTCTGACCGATGCAGCGCGCTGTCGGCCTGCTTTCCCGCTTCGCCTGCGGGTTGGCCTCGCTCTCCACCGTCGTCTGTCTCGTGCTGATCGGGATTTCGGTCGGCGCGCGCTATCTGTTCCACTCGCCGCAGCCCTGGGTGGATAAGGTGGCGGGGTGGCTGGTGGTGGCTCTGGTGCTGCTGGCGGCGCCGGAGGCGCAGCGGCGTTTCGAGCATATCGGGGTGGACGTGGCCGTCTCGCGGCTCGGGCCGCGGCTGGCGAGGGCGGCGCATGTGGTCGGCGCCGCCTCCGTCGCCTTGGTGGCGGGCATCCTGCTCTGGGCGGGGTGGGAGACCGTGGAGTTCTCCATGATGGTGGGGCTGATGACCGATATCCCCGGCGTGCCGGAATGGTGGGTCCAGGTGCTGCTGCCGATCGGCGCGGCGTTGCTGCTCCTCGTCTCGCTGGCGCAGTGCCTGGTGCTGCTGGCCGGCGGCACGCCGGACTACCTGCCCACGGGCGACGAGGAATTGCCGCGGGACACGCTGGCGCGCGGCGAGTAGGCGACTTCCCATGTCCTTCCTGATCCTGATGGCCGTGCTGATCGGCCTTCTCTATCTCGGCCTGCCGATGTTCGCGGCGCTGTTCCTGCTGCCCCTGGGCGTGCTGCTCTATGTGGAGGGCGGCATCCCCGCCTTGGGCGAGATCGTCATCGGGAACCTCAACGGCTACCTGCTGGTCGCCATCCCGCTGTTCATGATGATGGCGCATGTGATGGTGCGCGGGCGGGTGGTGGACGACCTCTACGGAGCCGCCTTCGCTCTGATGCGGAACGTGCGGGGCGGCGTTGGTATCGCGACGGTGATCGCCTGCACGATCTTCGCGGCGATCTGCGGGTCCTCGGTCGCCACTGCGCTCACCATCGGCAAGATCGCGATTCCGCAGATGCTGCGCTACGGCATGTCCCGCCGCGGGGCATTCGGGGTTGTGGCGGGCGGCGGGACGCTCGGCATCCTCATCCCGCCCTCGGCGCCCATGGTTCTCTATGCCTTCGTGACGGAGACGAGCGTCGGCGCGCTGTTCCTGGCGGGCGTGGTGCCGGGGCTGATGATGGCGCTGGCTTTCGCCCTCTATGTCTGGGCAACGGAGAAGCGGGCCATTGCGCCGGCGGACGAGCCGCCACCGGAGCGCCTCGGCACCTCCTTCCGGCGTGCAGGGTGGTCCATGACGCTGCCGATCTTCGTGCTGGGCGGCATCTACATGGGCGTCTTCACCGCCACGGAGGCGGCGGGGGCAGGGACGCTCTACGCCATCGTGATCGCGGCGGTGATCTACCGCACGATCACCTGGCGGGACCTGTGGGACGGGGTGCAGGACGCGACGCGGACCAGCGCGATGCTGCTGATGATTATCGCGGGCGCGGCCGTGTACGGCTACATGCTGACGAAGCTGCACATCCCGCAGGAACTGGCGGCGCTGGTGACGGATATGGGGCTTTCCCGCACCGGCTTCCTGGTGGCGATGATGGTCCTGCTGTTCCTGCTGGGGCTGGTGCTGGAGAGCTTCTCCATCATCCTGCTGACGATGCCGGCCATCATGCCGGCCATGGCGGGGCTGGGCATCGACAAGGTGTGGTACGGGGTGCTGCTGACCCTCTCCCTTGAGATGGCGCTGATCTCGCCGCCCGTTGCGATGAACCTCGTGGTGATCAAGGCGATCACGGGGGCACCGTTGTCGGAAGTCAACCGCTCCATCATCCCCTACATGCTCATGCTGGCGGTGGGGACGGGATTGCTGATCGCCTTCCCCGGCATCGCGCTGTGGCTGCCGCGGCAGGCCGGGTATGGCGGGTAGGGGCTAGCCGGCGGGAAGGGGGGCCGGGCGGGCGAAGAGGTAGCCCTGGGCCATCTCCACGCCGAGCGAGGCCATGACGGCCGCGTGCTCCTCCGTCTCCACCTGCTCCGCGATGACGCGGGCGCCGACGGCAAGGCTGAGATCGACCATGCTGGCGACGAAGGACCGGTCCTTCTCGCTGCGCAGCGCGGCTTTCACATAGGCACCGTCCACCTTCACCCAGTCCACCGCGAAGTTGCGGAGGTAGCGGAAGGCGGCTGCGCCGGCGCCGAAATCGTCGATGCAGAGGGCGATGCCGCGTTCCCGCAGCATGTCGATCGTGGCGCGGGCGGCCACCTCATCCTCCACTTCCACGGATTCGGTCAGTTCCACCATCAGGCGCGGGACGATGCTGGCACGGGCATCCAGCCGGGCCTTCAAGGCCTCCCGGAAGCGCGGGCTCTGCATGGAGAGGCCGGAGACGTTCAGGGCGATGCTGGCGCGCGGCGAGAAGCGCAGCGCGTCCAGCACCGTATCGGCCACGGCAAGGTCCAGCTCCTCCGTCAGCCCCACCGTCTCGGCGCAGCGCACGAAATCCTCCACCCCGCCCTCACGCGGGCGCAGCAGCGCCTCGTAGTGATGTGTGGCGCGCTGCCGCAGGTCCACGATGGGTTGGTAGAGAAGGTTGAACCGCCGTTCGGCGATGGCCCGCCGCACCTCTCCCGCGCGCGCCGCGATCTGGCGGAGCGACTCCGCCAGCCCGCCTTCCGGTACGCCCGCCATGCCGTGACCGGCGAAGCGGGAAAGCGCATGGCGCAGCGCCCGCGTGGCCTGGGCCGGGGTCAGCCCCGCGGTGTCCAGGGACAGGCTGCGGGCCGCGACGTCCCCGGGAAGGCCGTGCGAACCGAGCACGTCCTCGATTCGGGCAACGAGAGCCTCAAGGCTACCGGATTCACCCCCCAGCACCAGCCCGTAGCGGCCCCGTGCCAGGCGGCCCGCAAGGCCGCCGCCGCCCTCCGCCAGCAGGGCGGCATCCAGCGCGCCTTCCACATCCGGCCGGCTGCCGATGGCCTTCCTTACCTCCTGCGGCAGGTCGATGAGGGCGAGGGTGCCGTGACCGGCCGCGCCCGCGGCGGCGCGGGTGAAGACCGTGCGCGAGGCCATGGCGGCGGCCTGGGGCGGCACGGGTAGCGGGCCAAGGGTGAGGCAGAAGCGGCCGCCCGGCCCGGCCGGGGCCAGGCCGGCGAGGCAGAAGCTCGGCCGGCGTGGGCCGTTCAGCCGCGTGGCGGTTGGAGGAAGCCGCCCGCGTGTGGCCAGGATCTGCATGGACATGCCGAGCGCGTTCCGTTCCTCCGCGGCGATGAGGCTTTCCAGGGGGCGGCCGAGGAAAGCCTCCGGCGTCTGGCCGAGGTGATGGCGGAAGGCACCGGCGGCGAAGGTGACGATGCCCTGCGGGTCGGTCTCCACTAGCAGGTCCGCCGCCGCGAAGGCGAAGGTCACGAAGATGTCGCGGGGGTCCGCCGCCGTCCGGCGGCCAGTGCCCGGCGGCGGGGGCGCGCGGAGGGGTTCCATAAGGGCAGGTTGAACGGCCCCGCTGAATCGCCGGTTAAGCCGCGCCTTCAACCGACCTTGAGTGCCTCGTCACCCTTCTGCCAGTTGCAGCCGCAGAGTTCCCCCGTGAGCAGCGCCTCCAGCACGCGCAGCACCTCCTGCGGGTTGCGGCCCACGGCGAGGTCGTTGACGGAGACGTGGCGGATGACGCCTTCGGGATCCACGAGGAAGGTCGCGCGGAGCGGCACGCCCTCCACTGGGTCGAGGATGCCGCATTCCCTGGACAGCTCGCGCCGGACATCGGAGAGCATGGCGAAGGGAAGGTTCCGCAGCTCCGGGTGGTGCTGCCGCCAGTGCATGTGCACGAGCTCGCTGTCGAGGGATGCGCCGTAGAGCACGGCGCCCCGATCCTCGAACTCACGGGCGAGCCGGGCGAAGCCGAGGATCTCCGTCGGGCAGAGAAGGCTGAAGTCCTTCGGCCAGAAAAAGATCAGTTTCCAACGCCCGGTGTCGTCGGCGTCGCTGACGGTGGTGAAGGCCGTTTTCGGGTCCAGTCCCCGCGGGCCGCCCTCCACGGCCGAGAGCCGGAAGCTGGGGAAGCGGTCGCCGATGGTGAGCATGCGCGTCGGGGTCTCCTGGTGGGCCAGTGTTGGGCCGAGGGGAGGAACGGGGGGCAAGACGCCCCGTTTCTCACGGTGTCGAAGTGTGAGAGAGGCCTTTCCTCCCTTGATGTGGGAAAAATTCCCACGAATATGAGGGCTCCTCAGCAGGTGGCGATGATGGTCATCGACGATTGGTACGACCGGATGGGTGTCCCGGGTGAACTGGCCTGGCAGGCGATGCCGTACATGGGAACGCCGGTGGCCCGGGACGCTGGCGGCAAGGCGTGGCACGGCACCGCTCGCAGGGGGAATGCGACGGTGCTGCGGGTGCGGGAGGTCCGGCTGCGCGCGATCTGGCGTCGTGCCGGTCTTGTTCCGGCCGCTGTCCGGCCGGGCACGGCCTGACGGCCAGGGCCTCAGGCGGCCATCCGGTCCACCCGGTCGCGCAACCGGTACCAGCCGCCGACCAGGGGCAGGAACCAGGGACGGCCGGAGTAGCCGGGCGCAGTGGGGAAGGGCAGGTCGGCCAGGGCGAAGGGCTCGTTCTCCGCCCCGGCGATCCGGAGCGCGGCCCGGTGGCCGAGCCAGCTGGCCATGGCGACGCCAGAGCCTTGGCAGCCCGCGGCGTAGTGGATCCCTTCCTGCGTTCCGACATGCGGCAGGAAGTCGAAGGTGAAGGCGACGTTGCCCGTCCAGGCATGGGTGATGCGGGTCTTCGCCAGTTCCGGGAAGACGGCGGTCATGAAGCCATGCAGCACGGGCGCCGCTTTCTCCGGCGTGGTGGGGCCGAAGGAGGCGCGGCCGCCCCAGAGCACCCTCCGTCCGTCCGGCGAGGGACGGAAGTAGTTCAGCACGCGCTTCGTGTCGCTGATCATGCGGCGGCCGGGAAAGAGGCGGTCGATCGTCTCCACCGGCAGTTCCTCCGTGGCGATGATGTAGGACCCGACGGGGATGAGGCGGCGGGCCAGCCACGGCATGGCGCTGCTGCCGGCCATGTCCAGGCTGTAGCCATTGGTGGTGACGAGGACGGCATCGGCGCGGAGCACGCCGCGCGAGGTCTTCAGCAGGAACCCGTCGCCCTCCCGCGCGATGCCCCCCACCCGGGTGGAGTCAATGAGGGCGGCGCCGACCTTCGCCGCGGCGCCGGCTAGGCCGCGCGCGTACTTGCCGGGGTGCAGGCTGCCCGTGGCGGCGGCCAGCATGCCGCCGTGGTAGTGGTCGCTGCCCAGCGCCTCGTGCTGGCGCTCGCGCGGCAGCATGGAGGCGGGAAGGCCGGTGGCCTTCTCAATGAAAGCGAGTTTCCCGGCCTGGGCGCGGTAGTGCGCCGGGGTCCAGGCGGCGGCGAAGCGGCCGCAGCGGAGATAGTCGCAGTCGATCCCCTCCCGCGCGATCAGCTCCTCAATGAAGGGGAAGGACGCGGCCGAATCGCGGGCGATCGCCGCGGCACGCTCGGCGCCGTGCTGCTTTTCCATCTCGCCGGAGGCCACCTTGAGGCCGCCCGAAACCATGCCACCGTTTCGGGAGGAGGCGCCCCAGCCGATCCGCTCCGCGTCCAGCACAACGGGGCGGTGGCCGAGGCGGGCGAGGGTGAGGGCGGCGGAGAGGCCGGCATAGCCGCCACCCACCACCGCCACCTCGGCCCGGTCGGGCAGCTCGGCCGGGCGCGGGGCCGGCTCGGCGGCCTCCCACCACCAGGGGGTGGTGCGGAAGCCTTCGGCGAAGAGAGGGTGGCTCATTGCGTCGGTGCCCCGGCCTGTCTCAGACTGCTGGTATCAAACTTGCTGGGAACGTTCCCACGCGCCGATCAGGGTCGCGCCGCATCGGCGTTCCGGCAAGCTGTCCGGAGCGAGGGGAGAGAGGGATGTCGCAGAGCTTCCAAGAGGACTGCGCCGATCTGGCGCGTCGCGCGATCGAGCGCGGGACCGTCTCCCGGCGCGGGGCACTGCAGGCGCTCGGCGCAATGGGCCTGCTGCCCGTGGCGGGGGGCGCGGCGCGCGCGCAGGCGGCGAAGGAACTGGTGATCTGCAACTGGGGTGGCCTCGCCAACGAGGGCTTCTCGCGCAACTACGGCGCCCCCTTCGAGGCGGCGAACCCCGGCATCAAGGTCGGCATGAACAGCACCGGCCCCTCGGCCGGGCGGATCAAGAGCATGGTGGACAGCCGGGCCGTCACCTGGGACCTCTGCGACAGCTCCGCCTCCTCCTCCCGCGTGCTGGGGAAGGACAACCTGGTCTCGAAGATCGACTACAACGTCGTGAAGAAGAGCGACGCGATCTCCGAGGCCTTCACGCTGGAATACGGGGCGGCGCCCTACTCCTTCTCCTCCGTGCTGGCCTATGACAGCGCAAAGTTCCCGAATGGCGGGCCGCAGAACTGGGCGGACTTCTTCGACACGCGCAAGTTCCCGGGCACCCGGCTGCTGCGCCGGGATGCGCTGGCGGTGCTGGATGCGGCGCAGATGGCGCTGGGGAAGGATCCGGCGAAACTCTACCCGCTGGACGGGCGCGCCTGCCTGGCGAAGATCAAGGAGATCCGGCGCAACGCCGTGTTCTGGAACAGCGGCTCCGAGAGCGAGCAGTTCATGCGCACGGGCGAGGCCGTGATGGGCATCATCTGGCACACCCGCGCGAAGGTGCTGGAGGACGAGTCCAAGGGCCGGATCAAGTTCACCTGGAACCAGGGGCTGCTCCAGGCCGGCATCTTCGTGATCCCGCGCGGCAATCCCGGCGGTGCGGACGCGCAGCGCCTGCTGGCGAGCATGTTGGCGAACCCGGAGCCGCAGGTGGAGCTGTTGAAGCTTCTCGGCAATGGGCCGACCAACCCGCGCGCCGCCGCGCTGGTGCCGCAGGAGTTCAAGCGCTTCAACCCGACCGATCCGGCCAACGCCGCGCAACAGGTCACGCTGGACGGCAACTGGTGGGGTGACAACTACACCGAGCTGAACCAAGAGATGGTCGACATCATCACGGGTTGATCCATGCTTGTCGTGAAGGCTCCGGGCACGCGTTACATGAAGCAGTGGTGCGACCACCTGTCGCATCTCGTGCCCGGTCTGGAGATCCGGCCGGGGACCGACGAGGTTCCGCCGGAGAAGGTCCGCTACGCCCTGACATGGGAACCGCCCTCGGGATGGCTGGCGAGCCTGCCGAACCTGGAGATGGTCGTCTCCATCGGCGCGGGGGTGGACCACATCACGCGGGATCCGCAATGGCCGCGGCACCTGCCGCTGGTGCGGATGGGCGGGGCGGAAATCGGGCAGCGCATGGGCGAGTACGTCGCCTGGGCCTGCCTGCACCTGCTGCGCCTTGGCCGCACCTATGCGGTGCAGCAGGCGGAGGCGCGCTGGAACTACGTGAACCCGGAATTCACGGCGGAGGACCTCACCGTCGGCATCATGGGCATGGGGACACTTGGCGCGCAGGTCGTGCCGATGCTGGGAGGGCTGGGCTATTCCGTGGTCGGCTGGTCCCGCAGCCGGAAGAACGTGGCCGGTGCCGAAAGCTTCGCGGGGCCGGAGGAGTTCGACGCCTTCATCCGCCGCAGCAACGTGCTGGTCTGCCTGCTGCCCTCCACCCCGGAGACGACGGGGATCATTAATGCGGAACTGCTGGCGAAGCTGCCGGAGGGCGCGGCGGTGGTGAATGCCGGGCGCGGACCGCATCTGGTCGTGCCGGACCTCGTCGCGGCGCTGGATTCCGGCCATCTCTCTGGTGCGGTGCTGGACGTGTTCGAGCCGGAGCCGCTGGCGGCCGATAGCCCGCTCTGGGCACATCCGAAGGTGACGGTCACGCCGCATGTGGCGAGCGTGGCGCGTGTGAAGGACCGGGCGCGCTTCGTGGCCGACGTCATCACGGAATTCGAGGCGGGACGGCCGGTGCCGAACCTCTACGATCCGGCGCGAGGGTACTAGACATGCCGCTTCCCCCGCCGCCCGTGCGGCCCGATCCGAACCATGTGCCGACTGAGGCGGAGCTGCGGCGCGACCTGGCCTGCGCCTATCGCCTGATCGCGCATCTCGGGATGACGGACCTGGTCTACACGCATCTCTCGGTGCGCGTGCCGGGGGAGGGACACCGGTTCCTCGTCAATCCCTACGGCCTGCTGTTCGAGGAGATCACCGCCTCCTCCCTCGTCCTGGTGGATGCGGAAGGGGAGCTGGCGCAGGAGACGAGCTGGCCGGTGAACCCGGCGGGCTTCGTCATTCACTCCGCCCTGCACATGGGCGCGCCGAACGCGCAATGCGTGATGCACACGCACACCCTGGCCGGCATGGCGGTGGCGGCGCAGAAGGGCGGGCTGCTGCCGCTGAACCAGATCAGCACGGAGTTCCACGACCGCGTGGCCTTCCACGACTACGAGGGCGTGGCGGCGGACGACAACCTGGGCGAGCGTGAGCGGCTGGTGCGCGACATGGGCGACAAGCCCGCCATGGTGCTGCGCCATCACGGGCTGCTGACCGTGGGCCGCACGGTGGCCGAGGCTTTCTACTGGATGTACTACTTGGAGCAGTCCTGCCGCATCCAGATCGCCGCCCAGTCGTCGGGCGCCGAACTGGACATCCCGCCGGAGGAAGTGGTGCTCCGCGCGCGGGAGCAGGGCGGGAACAGCCCGGTGAAGGGCTGGCTGGTCTGGCAGGCCATGCGGCGGAAGATGGACCGCGAGCAGCCGGACTACATGACGTGAGTGCGGCTGGGCACGCCCTGTCGCTGCAGGGCATCGGGAAGCGCTACGGTGACTTCGTGGCGGTGCGGGACGCCTCGCTGGAGGTGGCCAGCGGGGAGTTCCTGACCCTGCTGGGGCCATCCGGATCAGGGAAGACGACGATCCTGATGATGGTGGCGGGGTTTGTGGAGCCGACCGCAGGCCGGATCCTGCTGGATGGGCGGGACATCACCGACCTGCCGCCGGAGCGGCGCGAATTCGGCATGGTGTTCCAGGGCTATGCGCTGTTCCCGCACATGACCGTGGCCGAGAATGTTTCCTTTCCCCTTCGCGTGCGCAAGCTCGGTCGGGCGGAGCGGGATACGAAGGTGCGGGCGGCGCTGGATCTCGTGCAACTCGGGAGGTTCGCGGATCGGAAACCCTCGCAGCTCTCCGGCGGGCAGCAGCAGCGCGTGGCGCTGGCGCGGGCACTGGTCTTCGATCCCGCCCTGCTGCTTCTGGACGAGCCGCTTTCCGCTCTCGACAAGAAGCTGCGGGCAGAGCTGCAGGAGGAGCTGAAGGCGCTGCACCGGCGCGTGGGGCGCACCTTCATCAACGTGACGCACGACCAGGAGGAGGCGCTGAGCCTCTCCGACCGGATCGCCATCCTCAATCACGGCAACCTCGTGCAGGTGGGCACGCCGGAGGCGCTGTACGAACGCCCGGCGACGCGCTTCGTGGCGGACTTCCTGGGCAAGTCCAACTTCATCGAGGGCGATGCGGTGGTGGATGCCGGCGGCATCACCCTGCGGCGCGGTGGGGCGCGTGTGCTGGCGCGCGGCACGGCCGACGGGCCCGCGGTGCTCTCACTGCGGCCTGAGAAGATCGTGCTGCTGCCGGACGGCGCGGCGGAGGACAACGTGGTGGGCGGGCGGATCGCCTCCTGGTCCTATCTCGGCACCGGTTACGGGCTGGTGGTGGAAACCCCCGACCTCGGGCCGATCCGGGTGCATCTGCCGGCTTGGCGGGCCGCGGTGGCGCCGGCCGAGGGCCTGCCCGTGCGGCTGGGCTTCTCGCGCGATGCGGCCGTGGCGGTTCTGGAAGACGCGGCTTGAACCCCAGGGGCCGTGCCGCGCTGGGCTGGTGGGCGCTGATTCTGCCCGCCTTCCTTCTGCTGACCGCCTTCTACCTGGCGCCGATCGTCCAGGTGCTGGCGATCAGCGTGACGGAGCCCCGGCCGGGCTTCGGCAATTACGAGCGGCTGTTCACGAGCGAGAGCGTGCAGCGCGTGATCCTCACCACGCTGCGAATCGGTGTGGTGACGACCGCGATCGCGCTGCTACTGGGCTATGCGCTGGCCTTCCGTGTCGCCATGGCGGGACCCAGGGCCCAGCGCTGGTGGCTGCTGGCGGTCCTGGTGCCGCTCTGGATCTCCGTGCTGGTGCGGGCCTTCGCCTGGGTGACGCTGCTGCGGCGGCAGGGGCTGGTGAACGAGGGGCTGCTGGCCATTGGCGCGATCAGCGAACCCCTGCCACTGGTGTGGAACGAGTTCGGCATCATCGTGGGGATGGTGCACTATATGGTGCCCTACGCGGTGCTGCCCATGCTTTCGGCCATGCGGGAGATCGATCCGCGCGTGCTGGCCGCGGCGCGGGGGCTCGGCGCTTCCCGCGCATCGGCCTTCCTGCGGGTGTTCCTGCCGCTGTCCATGCCCGGCGTGATCGCGGCTGGGGTGCTGGTCTTCATCTTCAGCCTCGGCTTCTACATCACCCCCGCGCTGCTCGGGGGCGGCAAGACGCTGATGGCGGCGGAGTGGATCAAGCTGCAGATCCTGGACCTGATCCGCTGGGGGCTGGGCGCGATGATGGCGACGGTGCTGGTGGTGGCGATCCTGGTCACGCTCGCCGTTTTCTCCCGCCTGGTGAACCTGCGGCGGCTCTTCGGATCGGGAGGCTAGGGGGATGGGCGGATACCGGCCGGGCTGGCTGAACGGCGCCGTCGCCTGGATTACCGTGATCTACCTGATCCTGCCGATTACGATCATCCTTCCGGTCTCGCTCACGGATCAGCGCTTCCTGTCGCTGCCCTATCACGAGCTGTCGGCGCAGCACTACGTGCGGCTGCTGACCACGCCGGCCTGGACGAATGCCATCCTGCAATCCGCCTGGATCGCCACGGCCTCCACCCTGCTGGCTGTGGTGCTGGGAACGCTCTGCGCCATCGGGTGCTGGCGGCTCTCCAGGCGCAGCACGGACCTGGTGCGGGCGCTGATGCTGCTGCCGATCATCATTCCCAGCATCGCCTATGCGATCGGGCTGTACCGCTATTTCGCCGGGTTGGGGCTGCTGGACAGCTTCCTCGGCGTGGTGCTCGCCCATGGGGTGACCGGCATGCCCTATGTCGTCATCACCGTCTCCACGGCCCTGGCCGCCTTCGACCCGCGGCTGGAGAGCGCGGCGCGGGGGATGGGCGCCTCGCTCCTCCAGACCCTGCGCTGGGTCATCCTCCCCCGGATCATGCCGGGGGTGGTCTCCGGCGCGATCTTCGCCTTCATCCATTCCTGGGATGAACTGGTTGTGGTTCTCTTCATCGCCTCACGCCGGGTCTTCACCCTGCCGCGCAAGATCTGGGACGGGATCAACGAGAACCTGGACCCGGCGATGGCGGCGGTGGCGGTGCTCCTGGTGGGGATGACGGTCCTGCTGCTTCTGCTGGACCTGACGCTGCGCCGCCGGCGCGAGGACTGACGCCCGGACCGGGCGAGGGGAGAGGAACGACGTGACCGAAAAGCACCCCGTCACAGCCCGGCAGGGCGTGGTGGTGACCAACCATCCCCTGGCCTCGGGCGCCGGGGCGGAAATGCTGCTGGCCGGCGGCAACGCCGTGGATGCCGCGGTCGCCGCGCTCTTCACGCTGACGGTGGTGGAGCCGATGATGGTCGGCGTGCTGGGCGGCGGGGTGGCGCATCTGCGCCTGCCGGATGGCCGGCACGTGGTGGTGGACGGGCTCTCCACCGCGCCGCTGGCCGCGCGGCCGGACATGTACCGGCCGGTCTCCGACACCCTGCCGGACTACCAGGAGACAGAGGGCCGGGCGAACCATTTCGGCCCCCTGGCCATGGCCGTGCCCGGGGCGCTGCGGGCCTGGTGCCACACGCTGGAACGCTACGGCACCCTGCCCCTGGCCGACGTGATCGACCCTGCGATCCGCATCGCCGCCCGGGGCTGGCGGGCCACGCCCTACCTCGCGGACTGCATCGCCGACAATGCGGCGGAACTGGCGACGGATCCCGGGCTGACCAGCATCTTCCTGCCGGGAGGCTCCCCGATCCAGGCCGGGCAGAGGATCGTCCGCGCGGACCACGCGGACAGCCTGCGACTTGTGGCCAAGGCCGGGCCGGATGCGCTCTATGACGGCCAGCTCGGCGACGCGCTGGTGCAGCATATGGAGGCGACGGGCGGGCTGATCTCCGCCGAGGATCTTCGCCGCGTGGCGCCGATCGAGCGCGAGCCGATCCGGGCCACCTATCGGGGCCACGAGGTCATCGGGCCGCCGCCGCCCTCATCCTCCGGCGTGCACATCGCGCAGATGCTGAACGTTTTGGAAGGGTTCGACCTGCGGTCGCTGGGCTTCGGCACGCCGGACGGGGTTCACCTGCTGGCGGAGGTGCTGAAGATGGCCTTCGCCGACCGGGCCGTCGCCACCGCGGACCCGGCCTTCGTGGACGTGCCCGTAGCCCGGCTGACGGACAAGGCCTACGCCGCCGCGCGGCGCGCGGAAATCGAGATGGGGCGGGCGAAGGACTGGAGGCCCGGCGCGGGGCTGCTGGAATCGGCCAACACGACTCATGTGACGGTGGCGGACGGTAAGGGCGGCATCGTCTCCACCACCCAGACCATCAACGGGCTGTTCGGTGCACGGTTCACCGTGCCGGGCACGGGGATGATCGCCAACAACTACATGTACAACTTCGATCCGCATCCCGGTAAGGCGCTGTCCGTGGCGCCGGGGAAGCGGGTCTTCACTTCCATGGCACCGATGATGGTGCTGCGGGAGGGACGGCCGGTCGCGGCGCTCGGGCTGCCGGGAGGGCTGCGGATCTTCGGCTCCGCCATGCAGGCGATCATCAACCTGCTGGACCACGGCATGACACCGCAGGAGGCGGTGGAGGCGCCGCGGGTCTGGACCCAGGGCCACCGCCTGGAACTGGAACCCGGCATCTCGGCCGAGACGGAGGGGGCGCTGGTCGCGCGCGGTCACGTCGTGGAGCGGGTGCGGACCATCGGCGGCGGCATGGGGGCCGTCACCTTCGCCGGGGACGGGATCATGACAGGGGCGGCATGCTGGCGGGCGGACGGCACGCCGATCGGCATCGGGGGCGGCCTGGCGCGGGCAGGGGTTCGGTTCAACCCGGAGGCGGGGCAGCGCTAGACCGGGCGCCGGCGGGAGTCCTCAGCGGAGCTCGACGAGGAGCGGCGCCACGGCATCGCGGAGATCCTGTGGAAGCGGCGTGGGCCGGGTCTGGGTAGCGCGATCCACATAGACATGGACGAAATGGCCCTCGGCGCTCGCCTCATCTTCCTCATTGCGGAAAATGCCGATCTCGTAGCGGACGGAGGTGTTGCCGATCCGGGTCACCCGCAGGCCGGCAGTGACGAGGTCCGGGAAGGAGATGGGCGCGACGTAGCGGCACCCCGTCTCCACCACCACGCCGATCAGGGGAGAGGTCTTCAAGTCGATGGCGCCTGAGGCCAAGAGGAAGCGGGACACGACCGTGTCGAAGAAGGAATAATAGGTCACGTTGTTCACGTGGGCATAGGCGTCGTTGTCGCCCCAGCGCGTGGGAATTTCCAGGAAATGACGGAAATCGGCCCGCTTTGGGCGCCTTTTGTCTGGGGATATCGCGCTCATTCCGGGATTCCTGTGGCCGTGGGGTCGCGCCGCAGGGTTCCCGTGCGGCGCCCGGCGCGCAAGGCTTCGCCTGCCGGACACTTCCCTGTAATGTGAGCGGCGAACCGCTTCCCAGGACCACCCCCGCCCGCATGTCCTCCCCCGCGTCCGAAGCCCGACTGGAGCCGTTCCGGCTTCGCGGGGGCAATTTCAACCTGCTGGTGCTGCGGCTGCTCGACCCCCGGGTGGAGGTGATCGTGCCCGCCCTGGCGGACCAGTTCCGCCGCGCCCCGGGTTTCCTGCGGAACGCGCCCATCGTGCTTGGGCTGGATGACCTGGACCCCGCGGCGGTGCCGGATTTCGGGCACCTGATCGGCCAGCTGCGGAGCGTCCATATCGCGCCGATCGGCACCACGGGCGGGGCGACGGATATCCGCGCCGCCGCCCAGGCCGCCGGGCTGCCGCCGCTGCGCGCCGCCGGGGCCGAGCTGCCCGTGGCAGCGCCCGCCGCGCCCGCGCCGGAGCCCGTGGCGGAACTGCCGCCCCCGCCCTCGGACTGGCAGCCGACCATGGTGGTGGACCAGGCGGTACGGGCCGGGCAGCGGATCTGGGCCCAGGGCTGCGACCTGATCGTGCGCGGCACGGTGAACCCGGGGGCCGAGGTGATCGCGGACGGCAATGTCCACATCTACGGGGCCCTCAAGGGGCGGGCGATCGCGGGCGGGGCGGAGAACCTTTCCGCCCGGATCTTCGCGCTGAACTTCGAGCCGGAGCTGGTCTCCATCGCCGGCTACTACGCGGTGCGGGACGGGCTGGGCGACGCCCCGCTGGGGCGGGCCGTGCAGGTCTGCCTCATCGGCGAGAGCATGCGGTTCGACCGGCTGGGTTGAGGGAAAGGGCCGGGATTCCCCTTCCAGGGGAAAGGCCGGCCATGCGATGGAAGGGTCGTTCCGCCGGCACGCGAGGGGGCGGCCGGTGGGGCAGGGGGTTGGAGAAGAGCGCATGGCGCAGGTGATCGTGGTAACTTCGGGCAAGGGGGGCGTGGGCAAGACCACATCCTCCGCCGCCTTCGCGACCGGGCTGGCCCAGGCGGGCAAGAAGACCGTGGTGATCGACTTCGATGTGGGCCTGCGGAACCTCGACCTCATCATGGGGGTGGAGCGCCGGGTGGTGTTCGACATCGTCAACGTCATCACCGGCGAGGCGAAGCTGAGCCAGGCGCTGATCCGGGACAAGCGGGTGGAATCCCTCTCCATCCTTCCGGCGAGCCAGACGCGGGACAAGGACGCGCTGACGAAGGAGGGCGTGGCCACCATCATCGAGGAGCTGTCGAAGGAATTCGACTACATCCTCTGCGACAGCCCCGCCGGCATTGAGAAGGGCGCGCTGCTGGCGCTGTACTTCGCTGACCAGGCGATCGTTGTGACCAACCCCGAGGTCTCCTCCGTCCGCGACAGCGACCGGATCCTGGGCGTCCTCCAGTCCCGCTCCAAGCGGGCCGAGGAGAAGAAGGAGCCGGTGAAGGAGCACCTTCTCGTCACCCGCTACGACCCGGTGCGGGTGGAGCGGGGCGAGATGTTGAAGCTCGACGACATCCAGGAGATCTTGCGCATCCCCCTGCTGGGCGTGGTCCCGGAGAGCGAGAGCGTGCTGAAGGCGTCCAACACCGGCAATCCCGTGATCCTGGACGCTGAATCCCAGGCCGGGCAGGCCTATAAGGACGCGGTGGCGCGCTTCCTCGGCGATGATCGGCCGATGCGGTTCACGGATTCGGAAAAGAAGGGCTTCCTGTCCCGGCTCTTCGGTGGGAGGGCGGCATGAGCTGGCTGAAGCTGTTCCGCGGGAAGCAGGCGGAGATGCCCCAGACGGCGACCGCGGCGAAGGAGCGGCTGCAGATCGTGCTGGCGCACGAGCGGATCGGCCGGCAGGGCGAGGACTTCCTGCCGAAGCTCCAGAAGGAAATCGTGGAGCTCGTGGCCAGGCATGTCTCCATCGATCCGGGCCGGGTGAACATTTCCCTCGAGCGGGGCGGGGATCTCTCAACCCTTGCGATCGCGGTGGAGCTGCCGGGGCCGGAGCCGGTGCGCCGCGCCTCCTGAACGGGCCCGCTTAACGTTAGGGCAAGGCCACCCACCCCATCATCCCGCCCTGACCGGGACGGGAATCGGGGTGGATGGCAAGGCGGTTCTTTCCGCAACAGGGTCTGCGGTCGCGGCTGATCCTCCTCTCGGCCGCGCCTTCGCTCCTCTGCCTCTTCGTGACCGTGGTGGCGGTATCCTGGCTCGTCCGGGACCTGCAGCACGACATGTCCGAGCGGATGCTGCAGGCCGCGGGCAGCCGCTTCGAGGCCCGGACAGCGAGCGTGCAGGGCAGCCTGGAACGGCTGGCACGCGGGCTGGAGGGGGACTCTGCTCTCTCCTTTACCCTGGCCGGGGGGACCGGCCCACACCAGGCTGACGGATTGCGCGGCCTACTCTCGACGTTGCGGACCGCCGAGCCCCTGATCCGCGCGGTCGAGATGCGGAGCTGTCCCTCCGGCGGCGTCATGCGGGCCGCTGCCGGCTGCGATGCCGCCGATTGTCCGGGCACCGACCTGCCGGGTGCGGAGGCGCTGGCGCGCCTGCCGCTCGCCGGAGGAGGCGATGCCGAAGTCCGGCTGATTGCTGCGTTGGATCAAGGTGCCCTGGAGGAACTGGCCGCGGCGGAGGGCGGGGCCGCCATCCTCTTCGTGGAGGAGCACCCCCGGCTGGCAACTTTGCCGCTGCCCGCCGTCCCGACCTCGCGCTGGACGCCGGATTGGCTCCGGGTGGCCCTGACGGCCGGCCGGCCGGCCACGGGGTCGATTTCCGTCGGCGGGCGTGCCTGGATGGCGCGGGTCACGCCGATCCCGGCCGCGCGGGCCAGCGGGCGGGCTGCCATGGTCCTGCTGCTGCCCGCGGCAACGGGGGTGCTGACCGCGGATGAGACGCTGGGCATCGTGGTGCCGGCCTTCGCGGCCGTCCTCATTCTCGGGACGGTCTACGCCGCCGGCGCGGCGCGGCGGCTGGGGGGAATGCTGACCGGGCTGACCGAGGCGCTGCGCCGGCTCGGCCGCGGGGACCTGACCGTGTCCATCCCACCGCCTCCTCCCGGAGCGCCGCGCGAAGTGGCGGAGCTGACGGATGCCTGCATCCTGTTCCGGGACGCCTCCGCCGAGAGAAGCCGCCTCTCCGAGCGGCTGCGCTGGCTGGCGAACTTCGACGGGCTGACAGGGCTGCCGAACCGGGCGCTTCTGGGTGATCGGCTGGAGCTGGCCTTTGCCGCCGCCCGGCGGGACGGCACCCATATGACCGTGCTGGCCATGGACCTGGACCACTTCAAGGAGGTGAACGACACGCTCGGCCACGCTGCGGGGGACGAGGTGCTCCGGGTGGTCGCGGCCCGGCTGCGAGGCTGCCTTCGAGCGACGGACACGCTGGCGCGCGTAGGCGGGGACGAGTTCGTGCTCGTCGCGCCCGACCTCGGCCATCCGGAGGCGCTGAACGCCTTCGCGGCCCGGCTGCTGGCGGCGGTGGACGAGCCCGTGCTGCTGGGATCGGAGTTCCGGACGGTCGGGCTCTCCATCGGCGCGGCGGTGCTCGCGCCCGGTCCCTTCGACGGACGGCCAGAGGCGCTTCTGCAGGATGCGGACTTGGCCCTGTACCAAGCCAAGGCGGAGGGCGGATCCTGCCTGCGGGTCTTCGAGCCGGAGCTGGACGAGCGACTCAGGACCCGCCGCCTGCTCATCGCCGACCTCCGGAACGCGATGGCACGGCAGGAGTTGACGATCCTGTTCCAGCCGCAGGTTTCCACGGCGACACGGCGGATCAAGGGGGCAGAGGCGCTGCTGCGCTGGCACCACCCGCAGCGCGGCATGATCTCGCCGGACGTCTTCATCCCGATGGCCGAGGAGACGGGGCTGATCATCCCGATCGGCGCCTGGGTGCTGGAGCAGGCCTGCCAGGTGGCGCGTGGCTGGGGCGGGCTGAACCTAGCGGTGAACGTCTCGGCCATCCAGGTGCGGCAGGCGAGCTTCGTCGCCACGGTTGAGGGTGCCCTGGCCCGGTCCGGCCTGCCGCCCGCGCAACTGGAGTTGGAGATCACGGAGGCCGCGATGCTCGCCAACAGCGCGGAGACGCTTGCCATCCTCTCGCGCCTGCGCTCGCTCGGCGTGCGGCTGGCGATGGATGATTTTGGGACGGGCTACTCCTCGCTCGCCACGCTGCAGCGGTTCCGCTTCGACAAGATCAAGGTGGACCGGTCGTTCATCCGGCACATCGCGATGGATGCGAAGGCGGTGGCCCTGCTGCGGGCGGTGATCGCCCTGGGCAGTGCGCTGGACGTGACGACGAATGCCGAAGGGGTGGAGGACGAGGGGCAGCTCTCCATGCTGCGGGCGGAGGGCTGCGAGGAGGCGCAGGGCTTCCTCTTCGGCCGGCCGATGTCAGCGGCGGACTTCCAGGCCCGGGTGGGGCAGCAGGATGCCCGGGCGGCGTGACGGCTAACGGCGGAAGCGGAGGTCCAGGCCGGCGGCCTTCCACGCGGCCTCGGTCGCTTCCATGTCGATGACGCCCGAAGGATTGGCCTTGCGGGGCTGGCGAGCGAGATAGGGGGCGCGGTCCCGGCGCCAGATGGCGAGGAGCCGGGAAAGCTCCTTCAACGGCTCCGGGTGATCGTCCACGCGGATGTCGAGGTCCGGGAAGTCTTCGGTGGTGACGAGGCGCATCCCGGCGGATTGACGGCCGCGGCGGTCACCTCCGGCGGCCTCGCCGGCCTCCAGCGCCAGGGCCAGCCGTTCCGGCAGGGGCAGGTGGCCGTTGATGGCGAGGGCCGCGACGGTGTCGTGCAGCACGGCGGGGCCGGCGAGCATGTTCCCGGCCACCGACTGGCTCCGGCCGATCCTCTCGCCGGCCCAGTCCACGCAGTTCTTGCCGGTGAAGGCGGCGCTGCGGCCGAAGCGGTCCACGGCATGGACCTGACGAAGGTGCCGGCCCTCGTCTCCGGCCAGGGCACCCTCGATCGCCGCGGCGGGGGGAAGACCGCGCGCCATCCCGTCCAGCACGGCGGGGCCGAGATAACGGTTGGTGAAGGACTGGGTGGAGACCGCGCCAACACCGGCCCGGAGATGCGGGCAGGAGGCGCCGACGGCGAAGCTGCAGGTGGTCACGGCGACCGCGAAGGCGCCGCTCTCCGGCTCATGGATGACGATGGACCAGGTCACGGGCTGTGCGTCCGCCTCATGGCTTGCGGGCGAGGAAGAGCAGCCAGGCGGCGTGGCGCGGGTCCATGGTCTCGGCCGCTTCCTCCAGGATGGCTGCGGCTGGGTCGCCGGCCGCCAGGCCTGGCGGCGGGGCGTCCGAGGTGGCGCGCCAGGAGTCGAGGGCGTGGCCTTCCAGGCGCTCGGGGATGAGGCCGGCCGCGTGGAGCGCGCCGCGGATCGCCTCGACGGACATCCCCGCCGGGGCAGGGCGGCCGAGAGTGGCGGAAAGGCGCCGCCCGAGCGAGGTGGCGTTCTCCGCGACGACGAGAAGCCGGCCGCCGGGGCGGAGAAGGCGCGCTGCCTCCGCGGCCAGCCCGGCGAGCGAAGCCTCGTCGGGCGTGAGGAGGGCCAGGTCGAAGCAGGCGTCGGGCTGCCCTTCCGAACCCTCCGAGACCAGGGCGGACCGGGCCAAGGCGGCGCCGGCGAGGGCGGGCGCCCTCCGGCCCAGGGCAGCAACGCGATTTCCGGCGCCCGTCCCCAGCGAGGCGGCGACGCGGGCGGGCAAGGTGCCTTCCTGATCCGGCGCTCTCGGCTGCCCGACAGTCGGTGATACCGGGTGGGCCGGGGCGGGCGGAGGCTCCGGAACGGGGGGCGCCGAACGGGCCGGCATGGGCACCGGAACCGGGGGCACATTCGCTTCGGGGCGGGGCGCGGGGGCTGGTGCAGGGGGCGGAGTGAAGGACGGTTGCGGCTGGGCTGGCGGCTGGACAGGGGGAACGGCGAAGAGGGACGGGGCGGGGGCCGGGATTGGCGGCGCATTCCCGGGAACAGGCGCGAGGAAGAGGCGGGGCGGCGTCGCCTGCTCTGGCGGCGGGACGAAGAGGCGCGGCGGCTCGGGAGCGGCCGCGCCAGGGTGCGGGACGGGGAAGGCCGGACGTTCCGCTCGGGGCGGCGCGGGCACCTGCAGCGCGAGAGCCTCCGGCGGCAGGGCGGCGCGGGGGATGTCCGCCCCATGCGGCGCGACGAGGGGTGTCATCGCGGCTTCCGGCG
Source organism: Roseomonas indoligenes (assembly GCF_017813365.1). Classification (GTDB taxonomy): domain Bacteria; phylum Pseudomonadota; class Alphaproteobacteria; order Acetobacterales; family Acetobacteraceae; genus Roseomonas; species Roseomonas indoligenes. The sequence continues at coordinate 180,266 of NZ_JAGIZA010000005.1, read as the reverse complement.
GGGCCGCGGCCCTGGGGAGGCTCGCCTCCAGCAGGCTGGGGCCGGACGACTGCTGGATGGGAACCCCGAGAGCGGCACCATCGGCCAGGGCGCGCACCGCCGGCGCGTTCCGCATATCCGCCAGCCCGAAAGTGGGGCGCCGCGCGAAGATGACGTAGCCCTCATTGGCGAAGACCGGGGTCGTCTCAGCGAGGAGGCGCCGGAGGAGGCCTGGCGGAAGAGCTCCGGTCGCGGCGGTCCGGACCACCGCCCAGTCCGGCAGCACGTTCGGGTCCGGCGCGGAGAGGGCGCCGGTCAGGCGGGCGAAGCTGTCGGGCGCGATCACCCGTCCGCCGGGCGGGATCCGGCCTTCCAGGAAGCGAGCGGCGCCGGCCCAGGCCGGGTCGGCCGAATCGTCGGCGGGAGTGGTCTGCGACATGGCCCCAGGGTCGCTTTCCCCGGCGCCGGGATCAAGCCGGCAGGACGGGGTCACCCGCCCTGAAAACAGGGCACGTCTTCCACGTTCCTTGTCTCGAGCGGAACCGAGCCGTTGCCCGGCTCTCCCCCGACCATGATGCTTGCGGCACGATATCGAACCGGTTCAAGGAGGGCCTCATGCCAAGCGATCCCATTCGCTCCAGCGCGGTCATGCGCGACCAGGCCGCGGCGAGCCCGGACTCAGCCGCGCCGGCCGGGATGGCAGAGGCCCGGCACCCCTCGCCCCGCCCCATCTCCCACGCCGAGGAGGGTGAGGCGGGCCGCGGGGAGTGGTGGTCCCTCATCAGGGCGGTGCTGATCGGCGTGGTCGTGCTGATGCTGCTCGGCTGGCTCATCTCCCGCTGAGTAACTGATCCGGTTACCCGATTCGGCTTTGCAGCCCGGGTTCGCCGGGGGTATGCGTCCGCGCATGCGAAGACGCGATGTGCTTTCCGGCCTCTCGGCCGGCCTGCTTCCCGCCATGGCGTGGGCGCAGGGAGGAGGCCAGGCGGGCTCGGCGGTGCCGGCGGGACCGGGGCCGCAGAGCTGGGATTCCGTGTTCCGCCTCGCCGCCCGTTTGCGGAAGCTGGGGCAGGATGGGCTGGACCCCGCCGCCTATGCCGTGCCGCCGGATGCGCAGGGGGCCTCCGAGCCGGCGGTCTTCCACACGGCGGTTTACCAGGCCGCCAACGCGGCCCTGGGCGACCTCGTTCTCGGACGGCTGCGGCAGCCCTCCGGCCGGGCCGACATCCTGCGCGACCCGTCGACGGACTTCACGCGCTGGCAGGCCGAGCTGGTCGGGCTGCCGGAGCCGGCGACCCTGATCGACCGGGCGGCGAACGTGCCGGAGGGTGCGGCCGCGATCCGGTCGGAGCTGGCGAAGGCGGCCGGGCTGGTCGCGTCCGGGGGATGGACGACGATCCCCGTCGGCGAGGGCACGCTGGATCCGGGGATGACCGACGCCGCGCGCATTCCCGCGCTGCGGGCCCGGTTGAAGGCCGAGGATCCGGTGCTGGCCGCGGCGCGCGACGGCGGCGCCCTTTACGACGCCCCGCTGGAGGCGGCCGTTCGGCGCTGGCAGGCGGCGAGCGGGCTGGAGGCGGATGGGCGCGTCGGCGCGATCAGCCTCGGCCTGCTGAACCGCCCGGCTTCCAGCCGCGTGGCGCAGCTTCGCGTTGCGCTGGACATGAGGCGCAACGCCCTGAAGCCGGGCGAGGAGCGCCGCATCGAGGTGAACATCCCCGACTACGTCCTGCTGGTGCAGGAAGGGGATCGGGTGCTGATGCGGATGAACGTGGTGGTCGGCAAGCCGGCGCGGGCCACGCCGACGCTGCGCGCCCGCCTGACCACCGTTCAGTTCAACCCCACCTGGGGCGTGCCCGAGCGCAACGCGCGCGAGGACCTTCTGCCCCGCTACCGCCGCGACCCGGCGGGCATGGCCGCCAAGGGCTTCCGCCTCTACAGCGTGGTGGGCGGCGAGCGCGTGGAGGTCGATCCCGCCACCGTGGACTGGTCCGCCGTGCGGACGGACCGTTTCCCCTACCTCATCCGTCAGGACGCCGGGGACGAAAACGCCCTTGGCCGGATCAAATTCATCATGCCCAATTCCGACGACATCTACCTGCACGACACGCCCGATCGCCGGCTGTTCGGCCGGCCGGATCGGGCCTTCTCCTCGGGGTGCATCCGTCTCGGGCTTCCCGACGACCTTCTCCTCCTCGTGATGGAGGGGATGGGCTGGGACATGGCGCGCGCGCAGCGCGTCTATGACAGCAAGCAGACGCAGTCGGTGGGCCTGCGGCGCCCGCTGCCCGTGCGGCTGCACTACACGACCGTCACCACGGAGGGCGCGCGCGTGAAGATGCGGCCCGATATCTATGGTCTGGACGCCGCCTATGCGCGGGAGATGGACCGGGGCGGGCTGCGGGTCGCCACGGCGGGGGCTGCACGATGAGCACCACCTGGAACGGCCGCCGGCCGCACGCGCCCGAGTGCCCCTGCTGCGAGGACCGGCGACTGGGCCGGCGCAACCTTCTTGCTGCCGGCGCGGGGCTGCTGGCCTGCGCCGCGCTGCCGGGCGGGGCCGAGGCGCAGGTCGCCCGCGGCGCGCGGCGGGTCAACGTGCAGCGCGCCTATACCGGGGACGCCTTCCAGGGCGTCTATTTCCAGGATGGGCGCTACGTGACCGAGGCGCTGCGAAAGCTGGACTGGGTGTTCCGCGACATCAACCGCGAGGAGGTGACGCCGATGGATCCGCGCCTTTTCGACGTAATGAACGCGGTGGCGGCGAAGATGGAGACCAACGACGCCTTCCAGGTGATCAGCGGCTACCGCACGCCCGAGACGAATTCGCGCCTCACGGGGCGGGTCTCCACCGTCTCCCTGCACATGTCCGGCATGGCCGGGGACATGCGGCTGCCCGGGCGGGATTCCTACGGGATGGCGCGGCTCGCCGCCTCGCTGGGGCTGGGCGGCGTCGGGCTCTACCGACGGGATGGGTTCGTGCACCTGGATTGCGGGCAGTCCCGCCGCTGGTAGGGCGGGCCGCTCTCGGATCGGATGGGCCGGGGAGGAAACTCCCCGGCCTTTTCTATGAGTTGGCGCGGAGCGGGTTCGCGAGGAGCAGCCCGCCGCGCCGGAGGATCAGCCCTAGGGCGAGGGCCGGGCCGAGGGCCGCGTAGGCGGAGGCGGGCGGGGCGAGGCGGAGGAAGACCGCCAAGGCCTCCCGCCGGGTAGCCCGCTGGGCCAGGCCGATGCCCATCAGGAGCGATCCTTCCGCTGGGGTCAGGCGGGGGCAAAGGCGGCATCCCATGGCGCCCGGGCAGGCGAGGGCGCGCAACAACGCGTCCAGCGCCGGTGCCGCGGCGGCCAGGCCTTCGGTCGCAAGTGGGAGGCGCAAGGCGGCAATGGGGGAGCCCCCCGACCGGGTCGCCTCCACCCAGCCGCGCACGGCATCCAGCAACACGCCCTCCGCGGATGGCAGATCTTCGGGCGCGGCATCGGCGAGGGGCCAGCTGGGCAGTCCGCGTGTGGCCATGGGGGAGTCTCCCGGCATTTGGTTTGCCCAGGCTGCCTGGAATGATAATCGTTCGCAAGTTCCTTCTGTTGGCTGCTCCGCGCAAATTGGGCTTCCCATTCCCGCTGCTGCGGCGCAGCAAGGGCGCGCTTCAACGACGCAGGATCCCATGCCGCCCTGGCTTCCCTTGCTGCTCGGCTTCCTGACGGCCATCAATCCGATCTCCACGGACATGTACCTGCCGGGCTTCCCGCAGATGGAGGCCGAGTTCGGCACCGGCCAGGGCGGGGCGCAGCTGACGCTGGCCACCTGGTTCGTCGGGCTGGCGGTGGGGCAGGTGACCCAGGGCACGCTGTCCGACCGCTTCGGGCGGCGCGGGCCGCTGATCGTCGGGACGGTGGTCTATACCCTGGCGACGGTGGGCTGCGCGCTGGCGCCGAGCATGGGGTGGCTGGCGGCCTTCCGTTTCATGGAGGCTTTCGGGGCTTCCGCCAGTTCCGTGATCCCGCGCGCCGTGGTGCGGGACAAGGTGACGGGGCTGGAGGCGGCGCGGATCATGTCCCGCCTCATCCTCGTTATGGGGGCCGCGCCAATCCTGGCGCCCTCCCTCGGCGGGGCGCTGCTCGGGGTGGCGGATTGGCGGGCCATCTTCTGGGTCATGGCGGGCTACGGCGCGGTGTCCGGCCTGCTGGTCTGGTGGCTGCTGCCGGACACGCTGCCGCCGGAGCGGCGGTTGCGCCTGGGCTTCGGCGCGCTGATGCGGAACTACGGCCGGGTGCTGACGGAGCCGGTCTTCCTGACCCACGCGCTGATGGGGGCGACGGTGATGTTCTCGATGTTCGCCTATATCAGCGGCGCGCCGGCCGTTTACATCGAGTATTTCGGGATCCCGCCGGGGCGCTTCGCAATCCTGTTCGGCATGGGCGCCGTGGGCTTCATCGGTGGGGCGCAGCTGAACCCCTGGCTCGTCGGGCGCTTCGGGGCCAATCGGGTGCTGTCCGCGGGCGCGATCGCTTTCCTGACCTCGGCCGCTGCGCTGGTTCTGCTCGTCTGGACGGGGTGGGGAGGGTTCTGGGGGTTCTTTTTCCCGGTCTTCGCCATGCTGGCCTCCGGCAGCATGATCATGCCCAACTCCGCGGTGGGCGGGCTGGCGCGGCACGGGCAGAGGGCCGGCACGGCTTCCGCCCTGCTGGGAACGCTGCAATTCGCGGTTGCGGCGCTGGGCAGCGTGGCGGTGGGACACTTCGCGAACGGCACGCCGCGGCCGGTGGCGGCGGTGATCCTCGCCGGGGCCGTGATGACGATCGGGCTGGACGCGCTGCGGCGCCGGCACGGCTGACGCGCCGGATCGGTTGTTGCGCCGGGGCCCCAACGCGGCCAGATACGGCGCATGGATCAGATTGCCCCCGACACCGCCGGGATCGGCCATAACCGCCCGCCCGAGGCCGAAAGCAAGGTCGCCCAGGAGGCCGCGCGGCGGCGCGCCTTCGCCATCATCGCCCATCCGGATGCCGGCAAGACGACGCTGACGGAGAAGCTGCTGCTGCGCGGCGGCGCCATCCAGCTGGCCGGTCAGGTGCGCGCCAAGGGCGACCGGCGCCGGACCCGCTCCGACTGGATGAAGATCGAGCAGGACCGCGGGATTTCCGTGGCCACCTCCGTCATGACCTTCGAGCGGGACGGGGTGGTCTTCAACCTGCTGGACACGCCGGGCCACGAGGACTTCTCGGAGGACACCTACCGCACGCTGACGGCGGTGGACGCGGCCGTGATGGTGATCGACGCGGCCAAGGGCATCGAGGCGCAGACCCGCAAGCTGTTCGAGGTGTGCCGCCTGCGGGACATCCCGATCATCACCTTCATCAACAAGATGGACCGCGAGAGCCGGGACGTCTTCGAGCTCCTGGACGAGATCGAGAAGACGCTGGCGCTGGACGTGACGCCGGCGGCCTGGCCGGTGGGCGCCGGGCGCGGGTTCCTCGGTACCTACGACATGCTGGAGCCGGCGCTGCACCTTCTAGCCGAGGGGTCGGGGGCGGTGAAGCTTTCCGGACTGGACGATCCGAAGATCGACGAGATGGTGCCGGCCTCCGAGGTGGAGGCGCTGCGCGAGGGGGCGGAGCTGGCCTCGGCCTTCCCGAGCTTCGACATCGAGGCGTTCCGGCAGGGGACGATGACGCCGGTCTATTTCGGCTCGGCACTTCGGGATTTCGGGATCGGGCACCTGCTGGAGGGCCTGGCGCGCTTCGCGCCGCAGCCCGGCGCGCGGCCGGCGGATACGCGGCGCGTGCAGCCGGAGGAGCCGGCGCTGACGGGCTTCGTCTTCAAGATCCAGGCGAACATGGACCCGAACCACCGGGACCGCGTGGCCTTCCTCCGCATCTGCTCCGGCCGGCTGGAGAAGGGGATGCGGCTGCGCCAGACCCGCACGGGCAAGCAGGTGCCGGTGAACGCGCCGCTGTTCTTCTTCGCGCAGGACCGGCAGGTGGCGCAGGAGGCCTGGCCGGGCGACGTGGTGGGGATCGCGAACCACGGCATCCTGCGGATCGGCGACACGTTGACCGAGGGCGAGGTGCTGAATTTCCGGGGCGTGCCGAGCTTCGCGCCGGAGATCCTACGGCGCGTGATGATCGAGGACGCGATGGTCGGCAAAAAGCTGCGCACCGCGCTGGAGCAGCTGGCCGAGGAGGGCGTGGTGCAGCTGTTCCGCCCGCTGGACGGCACGCCGCCGGTGGTGGGCGTGGTGGGCGCGCTGCAGCTGGACGTGCTGGCGGAGCGGCTGAAGGCCGAGTACTCCGTGCCGAGCCGCTACGAGAGCACGCCCTGGGGGATGATGCGCTGGGTCGCCTCCGACGATAAGGCGGCGATGGAGAAGTTCCGGCAATCCGCGCCGCACGACACGGCGGAGGACCATGACGGGGCGCTCGTGGCCTTCTTCACCTCCGATTGGCGGCGGAACCGGGCGGAGGAGGAATGGCCAATGCTGAAGTTCCTGAAGCTTCGGGAGCAGCATGCAGCCGCTTAGCCGGTTTTTCCGCCGGGGGGCGGCATGAGCGCGCACACGCTCTTCCTCGACCTGGACGGCGTGCTGGCCGACTTCGATCGCGGCGTGAAGGCCGTGACCGGGCGTCGGCCGGAGGAGCTGCCATTGAAAAAGATGTGGGCGGCGCTGGCGAAGGCGCCGGCCTTCTTCGACACCCTGGACTTCATGCACGACGCGGAGGCGCTGTGGCGCTTCTGCGAGCCGCACCGCCCCACGATCCTGACGGGCCTGCCCCTGGGATCCTGGGCGCCGGCGCAGAAGAAGCAGTGGGTGGCGCGGATGCTCGGCGCGCATGTCCCGGTGATCACCTGCATGAGCCGGGAAAAGCCGCGCTGGTCCGGGCCGGGGCATGTGCTGGTGGATGACCGCGCCTCCGCCCGCGAGGGGTGGGAGGCGAAGGGCGGGATCTTCGTCCACCATGTCTCGGCCGAGCAGTCCATCGCGGCGCTGCGAGAGTTGGGCTTCGCCGGCGAGGGGCCGGGCGCCGGCTGATCGGCCCTACATCGTCGTGTCGAAGACTGCTGGTTGCAGACGGACGTCGCGCGGGTGGTCCAGCGGCGTCCAGCGGTGGCGCCGGATGACCTCGTTGCTCTCCACCGGCTTGCGCCCGGAGCCCAGGGACCAGGTGATGTGCCAGGTGGAGCCGTCCGGGCGGCGCGTGGTGGCACCGATCTCCACCACCAGGGCCTGCACGCCGCTGCCGTCATCCGCCACGCCGACGATGCGGCCCGATGTCTCGCGCGGCAGCTCCGCACCCCGCCGCACCCCGGCTTTCAGGGTGACGTGGTGGGCGAACACGCGGGCGTAGCGGGGCGGGACGAGGGCGAGCAGCGGCTGGCGCTCCTCCTCGGGCAGGAGCCAGCCGAGCACGAGAAAGGTCATCGTATCCTCCCTTGCCGGAGCCTGATGTCAGGCGGGAAGGGCGACAGGCGTGACCGTCACGACCGCGCCAGGGATCAACGCGCGCAGGTCGGCCACCACGGCGTCGGCCACGCGCTGGATCTCCCCGATCCGCCGCTCCCGCTCGAAGCCGAGGGCGATCTCCACCACGGCCTGCTTGCCGGCAATGCGGGACTTCACCTCCAAGAGCGCGTCATAGTCGGCGAAATGCCCGGCCAGGGCGCGGTTGATCGAGGCCTGGCGCGATTCGTCCAAGCTGCGGTCGAGCAGTTGAGGAACTGACTCCCGCCAGAGCGAGATGGCGAGCTGGATCATCACCAGCCCGACGAAGCCGGTGCCGATCGCCTCGGCCAGCGGCGCGAGCCAGGGCGGCGCGCCGCCGATCACCTGCGCGGCGGCATTCACCGCGATCGCGACGGCGACGATGCCGGAGGAGGCGAGCTTCACGGTGCGGCTGCGGATCTGCACCGTCATGATGGCCGATGTGCCGTCCCGCCCGGCGGACCACAGGGCGCGCAGGGCGATGCCGTTCATCACGACATTGGCGAGGGACAGGGCGGTGGCGAGGACCAGGCCCAGTCCCTCCTGCTCCGGCGGGAAGAGCCAGCGGGAGGCGGCCGAGATCGTGATCCAGACCCCCGCGGCGCCCATGGCGACGCCGATGGCGAGGTTGGCGAATTCCTCGATCTTCGCCGCGCCGTAGTCGTATTCGGTGATACGGCCGCGATGGATACGGCGGAGCACCACCAGCAGCACCATCTCCAGCACGACCATCAGGGAACCGCGGATGGCCTCCGCGACGAGGGTGAGGGAGTTCGCGGAGAGGCCCACGGCCAGGAAGGGCAGGATCAACGCCCAGTCCAGCAGGCAGGCAAGGAGGATGGAGCGTTCGCGCCTGAGGGCGGCTGGGTCCGGGGTCCCCGGGCGGAGGGGCGAAGGGCTGCTCACGCTGGGAAGGATGCGATGGCCGCCGGCCGGATGCGAGCGGGAAGTGTCATGAAAGCGCCTGCGCCTAGCCGTCGGCAGAGAGGGCGGCCTGGACGGCGGAGCGGAACTCCCGCCGATGCAGCTCGGACACCACCCAGAGGGAGGCGAGGATGAAGGCAATGGGGTGGACCATCCAGGCCAGCACGGCCAGGCCGAAATAGTAGGCGCGCAGGCCCGTGTTGAAGTGGCGGGCGGCGCGGTTCACGACCTCCGCCGCGATCTCGGCGGCCGGAATGGCGGCTGGAGTGCGGCCGAGTCCGCCGATGAGGATGGAGCCGTAGTTGAACTGGCGCAGCGCCCAGGTCAGCTCGAAGAAGGCGCGGACGAAGATGAGGAGGATGAGGAGGATCCGCGTTTCCCAGCCGCCATCCGTCATCGGTGCCTCGGAGAAGGGCATGGCGCCGAGAACGCGGCGGCCGACCTCCGGCGAGGCGAGGAGCGCCATCGCACCGCCGATGATGAAGATGCAGGTATTCGCGAGGAAGGAGGTGGAGGACATGAGGTTGCCGACGATGGCAACGTCCGCCACCCGGTTCTCCTTCGGCAACAGAGCGACAAGCCAGCGGCGCCGGTGCTCGTTCATCGCGTGGATCACGCTGCGCCGATGGATGGAGGGCACGCGGTCCACCACCGTGGCATAGCCCACCCAGCACAGGACGAAGACCGCGAGGGCGACAAGATCGAGCGGCGTGAGGAAGCCTGGCATCGCATGTCCCGGAAAAGGAGAGGGGGCGGGGCCTTCCGGCGCCCGCCCCCTCCGGTGCTAGCAAGTGGCCTGCCGCCGGGCGGCGGGCCGGCGCGGGATCAGCCGCGGGCCTTCTGCAGGTTCTCGTCCAGCTTGGCGAGGAAGGCCTGGGTGTTGAGCCAGGGCTGGTCCTTGCCGACGAGGATGGCGAGGTCCTTCGTCATGTGGCCGGATTCCACCGTCTCGATGCAGACCTTCTCCAGCGCGTTGGCGAATTCGACCACGTCGGGCGTGTCGTCGAACTTGCCGCGATAGGCGAGGCCACGAGTCCAGGCGAAGATCGAGGCGATCGGGTTCGTGGAGGTCTCGCGGCCCTTCTGGTGCTCGCGGTAGTGGCGCGTGACGGTGCCGTGCGCCGCCTCGGACTCCACCGTGTTGCCGTCCGGGGAGAGGAGGACCGAGGTCATCAGGCCGAGCGAACCGAAGCCCTGGGCCACGATGTCGGACTCCACGTCGCCGTCGTAGTTCTTGCAGGCCCAGACATAGCCGCCTTCCCACTTGAGGGCGGAGGCAACCATGTCGTCGATCAGGCGGTCCTCGTAGGTCAGGCCGCGCTTCTCGTACTCGGCCTTGAACTCCTCGTCGTAGATCTTGCGGAAGATGTCCTTGAAGGTGCCGTCATAGGCCTTCAGGATCGTGTTCTTGTGGCTGAAGTAGACCGAGAAGTTGCGCTGCAGGCCGTAGTTCAGCGAGGCGCGGGCGAAGCCCTCGATCGACTTGTTCAGGTTGTGGATCATCATCGCGACGCCGCCGGTCTCGGGCATCGGGAACTCGCCGATCTCCTGCGGCTCCCCGCCCTCCGGCACGTAGGTCATCTTGACCTTGCCGGCGCCGGGCACCTTCATCTCGACGGAGCGATAGATGTCGCCATAGGCGTGGCGGCCGACGACGATCGGCTTGGACCAGTGCGGCACCAGGCGCGGCACGTTCTGGCAGATGATCGGCTCGCGGAAGATCGTGCCGTCGAGGATGTTGCGGATCGTCCCGTTGGGGGACTTCCACATCTTCTTCAGGTTGAACTCCTTCACCCGCGCCTCGTCCGGGGTGATGGTCGCGCACTTCACGCCCACGCCGTACTGCTTCGTGGCGTTGGCGGCGTCGATCGTCACCTGATCGTCGGTCTGGTCGCGGTACTCGACGCCGAGGTCGTAGTACTTCAGGTCCACGTCGAGGTAGGGGAGGATCAGCTTCTCCTTGATGAAGCCCCAGATGATTCGGGTCATCTCATCCCCGTCCATCTCGACGACTGGGGTCTTCACCTTGATCTTGGCCATGCCGATCCTCGTTGAGTCAGGGGCGAGCCGGGCCCGCCGGTCGAAAGCTTATGGGCCGGGGGCACCCCCCCGGCGGCGGGCGGACATTCGCACCGGGGGCGGGCCCGTTCAAGGCGGGGGCGGGGTTTTCAGTGCCGGGCGGCGCACCAGATGGACGGGAAGCCGGAGACGCCCATGGAACCCATCCGCGAATGCCCGCATTGCGGGGAGCCGACCGTGCCGAACCGGCTGGGGGATGGGCAGGTGACCTGTTCCTGCGCGGCGGAGCGGGAACTGCCCGGGCCGCGGCCGGTCGGGGATGCGGCCCGGCCGGAGGACGGCCCGGCAAGCGGTGGGGTCAGCGGCGGGCGGCTGCCGCGCCCTCAGGGCTAGGCGCCGGCAGCGGCGCGCCAAGGCGGCCGGCCATGCGCGGCAGCACGTCATGTCCCAGGGCGAAGCGATGGATGACCACCATCGCGACGTGCCCTGCCACAACGGCCAGGAGGAACCAGGCCAGTTCGCCATGGGCGGCGTTCCCCGCCTCCACCAGGGCCGGGATCTTCGCCTCATGCGCCTCCCAGAGGGGGATGCCGAAGGGGGCGAAGGCGCGGCCCGATCCGTACTGACGCAGAAGGGCAAGGCTGGGGACCACCACCATCAGTGCGTAAATCGCGAGATGGCCGAGGCTGGCGGCCCAGCCCAGTGGACCCGGGCGGTGCGGCGGGCGGCGGTGGGCGCTGAGCAGCCCCCAGCTGCCCCTCAGCAGGACGAGGACGAAGAGCAGGGTGCCCACGCCGTAATGGGTGCCGACGAAGAATGAGGAGACGGGGTGGCGGCCCAGCGCCAGCTTGATCCCCATGCCCGCGAACTGCCAGGCGAAGAGGGCCGCCATGCCCCAGTGCAGCGCGCGGCTGACAAGGCCGTAGCGATCCGGGGAGTCGAGGAGAGGGCTGGGCGCCACGTCGGCCGATCCATGTGAACGGGACATGGACCGGATGTTATCTCAGCCCACCCGCCGCCGCACCGGGCTTCCTGTCCCGAAGCGTTTCAGCCCGGGAGGATGGCGGTGGCCTCGATCTCCACCCGGGCCTCGGGCTCGGCCAGGGCCACCACCTGCACCAGCGCCATGGCAGGGAAGTTGCGGCCCATCACGGCGCGGTAGGCACGGCCGAGGTCGGGCAGGCAGCCCCGGTACTCCTCCATGTCCACCACGTACCAGGTGAGGCGGCCAATATGCTCCGGGCCGGCGCCTGCCTCCTTCAGCACGGCCAGGATGTTGCGGAGCGCCCTCTCGGTCTGGGCGACAAAACCTTCTGCGAAGCGGCCCGCCTCGTCCCAGCCGACCTGGCCGCCGACGAGGACAACCTTCCCGTGGCCGGCCATGCCGTTGGAGTAGCCCTTCGGGGCGGGCCAGCCAGGGGGCTGGAGGTTCTGGAGCGGTCCGCTCATGCCGGGATCTCCTGGCCTGCCGCGTTGCCGCATTCGTCCTGGTAGCGCAGCAGGGCGGCGCGCAGATCGGGCGGCACCGGGGTGCTGGTGCGGGTGGCGAGTTGGGTCGTGGCGGTGACGAGGTCCAGCCGCGCCAGCTCCTCTTCCCCGCGGTGGATGTGCATGTCGAGGGCGTAGGAAGCGTTGCCGACACGCCGCAGGAGCGGCGTCATGAGAACCTCGTCCCCCATCGTGCCCGGGCGCATGAAAGTCCCGGCGGCGTGGACGAAGCCGGTGCCGATGCCGCGCGCCGCGTGCATCTGGTGGAAGTCGATCCCCAGGCGGAGGCGGAACAGGTCCTCCACCGCCGCGTTCGCCATGGCGAACCAGTTGGGGAAGAAGAGGATGCCGGCCGGGTCGCAGTCGCCGAACCGGATGCGGAAGGGGGCGCGGAAGGCGGCGGCAGGTAGGGAGGAGGCCGGGATCGGCGCCGGGCGGCTCATCCCGCGGCCATGCGGCGGAGCGCGAAGCGCTGGAGCTTGCCGGACTCCGTGCGGGGCATCGCCTCCAGGAACTCGACGGCGCGCGGGGCCTTGAAGGGCGCGATCTCGGCCTTCACGTGCTCCTGCAGGGCCTTCACCAGCGCCTCACCCGGCAGGTAATCGGACTTCAGCGCGACATAGGCCTTTACGATCTGCCCGCCCTTGCCGTCCGGCGCGGCCACCACGCCGCATTCCCGCACGGCGGGATGGGTAAGCAGGGCGCCCTCCACCTCGGGCCCGGCGATATTGTAGCCGGCGGCGATGATCATGTCGTCGCCGCGGCCCTGGTAGCGGAAGAACCCGTCCTCCTCCTGCACGTAGACGTCGCCGGGGATGTTCCAGCCCTGGCGGACGTAATCGGTCTGCCGGGGGTCATCGAGGTAGCGGCAGCCGATGGGGCCGCGCACGGCAAGCCAGCCCACCGTGCCGCGCGGCACCTCGTTGCCATCGTTGTCCACGACCTTGGCCTGGTAGCCCGGAACGGGAAGGCCGGTGTAGCCGGGCCGCAGCGTCTCCTCCGGCGCGGCGAGGTAGATGTGCAGCATCTCCGTCCCGCCGATGCCGTCCATCAGGCGCAGGCCGGTGGCCTTCTCCCAGGCGTCGAAAATGGCCTTGGGCAGGGTTTCGCCGGCGGAGACGCATTTGCGGAGGGAGGAGATGTCGAACCCATCCACCTTCTGCGCCATCACGCGGTAGGCGGTGGGGGCGGTGAAGCAGATGGTGGCGCGGTACTTCTCGATGGCGGGCAGCAGCTCGTCCGGCCCCGCCTTCTCCAGCACGATGCCCGTGGCGCCGATGCGGAAGGGGAAGAGGACGAGGCCGCCCAGGCCGAAGGTGAAGGCGAGGGGAGCGGAGCCGATGAAGCGGTCCGAGGGCTCCGCGCGCAGGACGTGGCGGGCGTAGCCGTCGCAGATGATCAGCATGTCCCGGTGGAAGTGCATCGTCCCCTTCGGCAGGCCGGTGGTGCCGGAGGTGAAGCTGATAAGGCAGACATCGTCCGCGGCCGTGTCGCAGGCCGTGAAGTCCGGGGAGACGGCGTCGCAGCGGGCCTCGAGATCGCCGTTGCCCCAATAGGCGAGGTGGCGGAGGTGGTTCGCCTCGGCGGCGGCCTTCTCCATCTCGTCGCGCAGCTTGACGTCGCAGAGGGCGTGGGTGATCCGCGCCTTCTCCATCATCTGGCCCAGCTCCTTCGCGCGGAGGAGAGGCATGGTGGCCACGACCACGCCGCCCGCCTTCAGCACGGCAAGGTAGGTGGCGACCATCCAGTTGTTGTTGGCGCTGCGGAGCAGGACGCGGTTGCCCGGCACCATGCCCAGCTCCCCCGTCAGCACGTTGCAGATGCGGTTCACCCGGTCCAGCAACTGCGCGTAGGTGAGCGTCTCCTCGGGGGAGATGAGGGCGGTGTGGCCGCCGCGGCCATTCGCCACGTTGCGGTCCAGGAACTCCACGGCGCAGTTCAGGCGCTGCGGGTACCTGTAATCCTCCATGTCGAAGGCGAGTTCGGGCCAGAGCTCGCGCGCGGGCAGGTTCTCGCGCGGGAAGGTGTCGGTATGCGCGCTGGGCGCGAAATCCGGCGTGGAGCCGGACCAGACGTTCTGCTTCATACAGCCCCCTCGGACCGCGCGCGCTCGGCGCGGGCGATGTCGCGCTCGGCGCGCGCGATGATGATCCGCTGCACTTCGCTGGCGCCCTCGTAGACGCGCAGCGCGCGAACCTCCCGGTAGAGTTTTTCTGCGGGGTGGTCGTGGACGACGCCGTGCCCCCCGTACATTTGCACGCAGCGGTCGGCCACGCGCTGCGCGGCCTCCGTTGCGTGGAGCTTGGCCATCGACGCCTCCCGCGAGACGCGGGGCGTGCCGGCATCCTTCAGCCAGGCGGCGCGGTAGACGAGGAGGGCGGAGGTCTCTACGTCCACCGCGCTCTCGGCGATGGCGGCCTGGGTCATCTGCTGGTCGAAAAGCGGACCGCCGAAAAGCTGGCGGTCGCTGGCGCGCTGCACGGTGAGGTCCAGGGCGTGACGGGCGAAGCCGAGGGCAGCCGCGCCTACGGTGGCGCGGAACACGTCCAGCGTGGCCATCGCGACCTTGAAGCCATCGCCCGGCGCGCCGAGCCGGTGGCTGTCCGGCACGCGCATGCCCTCGAAGCGCAGCGTCGCGAGGGGGTGGGGGGCGGAAACCTCGATGCGCTCCGCGATCGTCAGGCCGGGGGTGTCGGCCGGGACGAGGAAGGCGGTGAGGCCCTTGGCTCCCGGCGCTTCGCCAGTGCGGGCGAAGACGAGGTAGGTGGCGGCGATGCCACCATTGCTGATCCAGGTCTTGCTGCCGTCGATGATCCAGCCGTCACCGTCGCGCAGGGCCGTGGTGGCCAACGCCGCCACGTCGGACCCCGCCTCGGGCTCACTGAGGGCGAAGGCGGCCAGGGCGGTTCCGGCGCGCGCGGCGGGAAGGTAGCGGGCCTTCAGTTCGTCGCTGCCGAAGAGGGTGATGGAACCGGTGCCCAGGCCCTGCATGGCGAAGGCGAAGTCGGCGAGGCCGGAATAGCGGGCCAGGGTTTCCCGCGCGATGCAGAGGGCGCGGACATCGAGCCTTCCGCTCTCCGGCGCGGCCATGCGGAGTAGCCCGGCCTCTCCCATGGAGCGGGCGAGGTTGCGGCAGGCCTCGTCGGTCTCTCCTTCGGAGAGGCGTTCGGCATGGGCGGCGGCCCAGGCTTCCACCTCCGCCGCCCATTCCCGGTGGCGGGGTTCGAGGAAGGGCCAGGAGAGGAAGTCGCGGTCGGGCATCAGTCGCCCTCGAAGACCGGGCGGCGCTTCGCGGCAAAGGCCTCGTAGGCGCGGCGGAAGTCCTTCGTCGTCATGCAGAGGGCCTGGGCGACGGCCTCGGCCTCAATCGCCTGCTCCACCGACATCGACCATTCCATGGCGAGCATCCGCTTCGTCATGGCGTTGGCGAAGCCAGGACCTTCCGTGATCTGCCGCGCCAGGTCCTGTGCGGTTTCCATCAGCGCCTCCGGCTCGACGGCGCGGGAGAAGAAGCCCCAGTCCAGGCCCTCCTGCGCGCTCATGGAACGGCCGGTGTAAAGGAGTTCCGAGGCACGGCCCTGGCCGATGATGCGGGGCAGGATGGCGCAGGCGCCCATGTCGCAGCCCGCGAGGCCGACCCTGTTGAAGAGGAAGGCGACCTTTGCGCGCGGAGTAGCGAGGCGGATGTCGGAGGCCATGGCGATAATGGCGCCGGCCCCGGCCGCGATGCCATCCACGGCAGAGAGGATGGGCTGCGGGCAGGCGCGCATGGCCTTCACGAGATCGCCCGTCATGGCCGTGAACTGCATCAGGCCCTTGGTGTCGCGGTCCAGCAGCGGGCCGATGATCTCGTGCACGTCGCCGCCGGAGCAGAAATTGCCGCCCGCGCCGGAGATGACGAAGGCGCCGATCGTGTCGTCCTGCACCGCTTCCCGGAAAAGGCGAACGAGCTCGGCGTAGGATTCGAAGGTCAGCGGGTTCTTCCGCTCCGGCCGGTCCAGCAGGATGGAGGCGACCTTGCCCTCCACCCTCAGGCGTACGTGCTGGGCGTTGAAGTCCTTCAGGCTCATGCGCCTGCCTCCGTGATTGCGGCGCGCACGCCGCGGCGGGTACGGTCCAGCAGGCGCAGCAGGGCGGCGCGGTCCGTGGCGGAAAGGCCGCCGAGAAGCTCGGCTACCCAGTCCTCATGCGCCTGGGTCTGTCGGGCGAAGTCGCGGCGGCCCTGGGGGGTGAGGCGGAGCGTGACGGCGCGGCGGTCCTGCTCCACCACGCGGCGTTCGATGAGCCCCTCCTCCTCCAGCCGGGCGGCAAGGCCGGTGACGTTGCCGCCCGTGACCATCATGCGGCGGCTGATCTCGCCAGGGGTCAGCCCGTCCTCGGCGCGCTCCAGCTGGGCGAGGAAGTCGAAGCGGGGGAGGGTGGTGTCGAAGTTCGCGCGCAGACGGCGCCGGATCTCGGCCTCGATCAGCCGCGCGCAGGAGAGCATGCGGAGCCAGAGGCGGAGGTCGTCCTTGTGGCCGGCGGGGGCGTCCGCCAGCGCCGTCTCGGCGTCGATGTGAAGGCTCACGGCACTTCGCCCCCGTCCACGGCCAGGGCGCGGCCGTTCACGGCGCTGGCGCCATCGCTGCACAGGAAGAGGACGGCGGCGGCCACCTCCTCCGGCTGCACCAGGCGGCCCTGGGGGTTGTGCTTCGCCAGCTCGGCGCGGGCCTCCGCCTCACTTCGGCCGGTCTTCGAGACGATCCGCGCGACGCTCTCGGCGACGATGTCGGTCTCGGTGAAGCCGGGGCAGACGGCGTTCACCGTGATGCCCTTGGCCGCCACCTCCAGCGCCAGGGCTCGGGTGAGGCCGAGCACGGCGTGCTTGGAGGCGACATAGGCCGAGACGTAGGGATATCCCCGCATCGCAGCGGTGGAAGCGATGTTCACCACCCGGCCCCAGCCCCCGGCCAGCATCCCCGGCAGGGCCGCCCGCGTGGCGGAGACGGCGCCGAGCAGGTTGACCCGCAGCATACGGTCCCAGAGCGCGTCGTCGGTCCTCAGGAAGGGGGCGCTCTCGGCGGCGCCGGCGGCGTTGACGAGGATGGCGGGGGTGCCGGCGCGGGCGATGGCAGCCGCTACGGCGCCTTCGGCCGTCACGTCCGCCACCTCGAAGCCTGCGGCCTTCCCGGCGGCCGTGGCGGCCTGAAGCGGGCCTTCGCGCCGGCCAAGGACGGTGACGCGGGCACCGGCGGCCGTCAGGGCAGCCGCGATCTCCAGGCCGATGCCCGTGCCGCCCCCCGTGACCATTGCGTGCCGACCGGCGATACCATCCATGATGCTTGAAGCCTAAAATGTTTTCCGGGCGGCCCGCAAGCGTGTTGAAAGCGCCTTTGCTTGAAGCCTAAACTATTTCCGGTTCGGTCATCCAGGAGGCTCCCCATGCGGATAGCAGTCATCGGCGGCGGGCCGGCCGGCCTCTACTTCGCGATCCTGATGAAGCGGGACCGGCCGGAGGCGCGGGTCACGGTGGTGGAGCGCAACCGGGCCGACGACACCTTCGGCTTCGGCGTGGTCTTCAGCGACCAGACCCTGGACACCTTCGAGCGGGCCGACCGCCCTTCCTACGAGGCGATCCGCGATGCGTTTGCCTACTGGGACGATATCGAGATCCACGCCAAGGGCGAGGTCCACCGGATCGGCGGCAACGGGTTCTGCGGCTGCTCCCGCCGCACTCTTCTCCTGCTGCTGCAACAGCGCGCGCGGGAGCTGGGGGTAGAGCTGGAGTTCCAGCGCGACGTGACGCCAGCCGACTTCCCCGATGCGGACCTGATTGTGGCGGCGGACGGCATCAACAGCGCCGTGCGGAACAGCGACCCCGTCCATTTCGAGCCCTCGGTGGACCTGCGCCCGAACCGCTTCACCTGGATGGGCAGCACCCGGCCCTTCGACGCCTTCACCTTCTTCTTCAAGGAGAGGCCGGAAGGCATCTTCATCGCCCATTGCTACCAGTACGAGGCGGGGGCGAGCACCTGGGTGCTGGAGGCGGACCCGGAGACCTTCGAGCGGGCCGGACTGGAAGGGAAGAGCGAGGCGGAGAGCGCGGCCTTCCTGGAGGAGGTCTTCGCGGAGGAACTGCAGGGCCATCGCCTGATCACCAACCGTTCCATGTGGCGGCAGTTCCCGATGATGCGCTGCAAGCGCTGGTCCAAGGGGAACGTGGTGCTGCTGGGGGATGCCAAGGCGACGGCGCACTTCTCCATCGGCTCCGGCACGAAGCTCGCCATGGAGGACGCCATCGCGCTGCATGGCGCCTTCATGAAGGGCGGCACGGTGGAGGAGGCGCTGCGGCGCTTCGAGACCGGGCGGCGCGTGGACGTTGAGAAAATCCAGCACGCGGCGGATGTCTCGCTGGTGTGGTTTGAGCACGTGGATCGGTTCTGGCACATGCCCGCCACGCGCTTCGCCTTCGGCGTGATGACGCGCGCCAAGGCGATCACCTGGGACAACCTCGCGCTGCGCGCGCCGGAGTTCGTGGAGGAGTCGCGCGAGTTGTTCGAGGAGGAGGTGCGTGCGGAGGGGCTTTCGCCGGCCGCCGGCGCGCCACCGATGTTCCAGCCGTTCAAGTTGCGCGACATGACCGTGCCCAACCGCGTGGTCGTTTCCGCCATGTGCCAGTACTCGGCAAAGGACGGCATGCCGGATGACTGGCACCTCATGCATTACGGCGCCCGCGCCACCGGCGGGGCGGGGCTGATCTTCACGGAGATGACCTGCGTCTCGCCGGAGGCGCGGATCACGCCGGGCTGCGCGGGGATCTGGAACGACGAGCAGGAAGCAGCCTGGAAGCGGATCGTGGACTTCTGCCACGCGCATGGTGCGGGGAAGGTGGCCCTGCAGCTCGGCCATGCCGGGCAGAAGGGTGCGTCCAAGCTGATGTGGGAGGGGATGGACCAGCCGCTGGAGGAGGGGGCTTGGCCCATCGTCTCCGCCAGCGCGCTGCCCTACTTCCCGAACAGCCAGGTGCCGCGCGAGATCACCCGCGCGGAGATGGACAAGGTACGGGACGACTTCGTGGCGGCGGCCAAGCGCGGCGCGCGAGCGGGCTTCGACATGCTCGAGTTCCACTGCGCCCACGGCTACCTGATGGCCAGCTTCCTCTCCCCGCTGACGAACCGCCGCACGGACGAGTATGGCGGCAGCCTGGAGAACCGGCTGCGCTACCCGCTGGAGGTGTACCGGGCCATCCGGGCGGTGTGGCCGGCGGACCGGCCGATGAGCGTGCGCGTCTCCGCCACGGATTGGGCGGAAGGCGGCACGACGGATGAGGACACGGTGGCGATCGCCCGGGCCTTCGCGGAGGATGGCTGCGACCTGCTGGACGTCTCCACCGGCCAGACGGTCGCGCGCAGCGCGCCGCAGTACGGGCGCATGTTCCAGGTGCCCTACTCCGACATGATCCGGAACGAGGCGAAGGTGGCCACCGTCGCGGTCGGCAGCATCACCAGCGCGGACCAGGTGAACACCATCCTGGCGGCCGGGCGCGCGGACCTTGTGGCTCTGGCGCGGCCGCATCTGGTGGACCCCGCCTTCACCATGGAGGCGGCAGCCCGATACGGCGTGCGGACCTTCTGCCCCCCGCAGTATCGCTGGGGTCAGGAGGCGCTTCTCCGCAACGCGGCGCGGGAGGAAGCGGACCTGATGGAACTGCGCCGCAAGGCCCGGCCGAAGCGCCACGCCAGGTAAAGGCGCCCGCTCCTCCGGCAACCCCGCCGCGACTCGGCCGTTTGTTGGGCGGGTCCATGATGAGGATGACATGCCGGACGAGGCGGGTGCCGAGACCGTGCTTCCCCTCGTCGAGGAAGTGCTCCGGATCGAGAAGCGCGCCGTGGAAACAGGGCGTGTCCGTGTCTCCCTCTCCACCGAGACGGTGGAGGAGGTGTTGCGCGAGACGCTACTGACGCGCGAGGCCGAGGTGGAGCGCCGGCCTGTGGGACGGACGGTGACCGAAGTCCCGAAGGTTCGCCAGGAGGGAGATGTCCTCATCATTCCCGTCGTCGAGGAGGTCCTCGTCGTCGAGAAGCGCCTTGTCCTGCGGGAGGAGATTCATCTCCGGCTCAGCAATGCGGAGCGGACTGTCGAGCATCCCGCCACGCGGCGCGTGCAGCGCGCCGTTGTGGAGCGCGTCCCGCCCGCGGCGGACTCCGCGGAATCCTGAGTCCGCAATTCGGAAGGCAGGGGCGGCTTTTCAGCCCCTGTCCACCCATCACGTCACGACAGGAGAGCACGCATGACCCGTACGATCACCGGTCTTTTCGACACGCGCGCCGAGGCCGACGCCGTCGTCGAGCACCTGCGCCAGCATGACGGCGTGAACCCCGGCAAGATTTCTGTCCACGGGGCGGCCACCACGGCTACGGGGGCAGGGGCGGCAGAGGATCGCGGCTTCTGGGCCTCGCTCCGCGATCTCTTCATCCCCGACGAGGATCGTTACGCCTATTCTGAAGGCATCCGCCGCGGCGGCTACGTGGTGACCGCCGAGCTGGATGACGCGCTGGTCGACCACGCCCTCGATATCTTTGAGCAGCACGGCGCGGTGGACCTGGACGCCCGCGAGGCCGAGTGGCGCGCCTCCGGCTGGAACGGCTATGAGGCCGACGACTCCGCCGGAACCGGCGTGCCGATGAACACCTCCGCCGCCGTGGGCGCCGCCACGATGGGCGGCACCTCCACCCCGGCCGTGGCTGGCACGCCGCTGCCGGTGGCCGGCGGAACGACGGCCGGTGGCGTGGGCACGAGCAGCACCGCGATGGGCGCAGGCGCCGCTGGGATGGGCAGCACCGCGATGGGCACGGACGCCGCTGGCATGGGCGCGATGGGTGCGAACGGCACGCGGGAGGAGCGCATCCCCGTCGTGGAGGAGCAGCTCCGCGTCGCCAAGCGCGAGATGAACAGCGGCCGAGTCCGTGTGCGGTCCTACATCGTCGAGACGCCGGTGAATGAGTCCGTGACGCTGCGCGACGAGCACGTGCAGGTGGAGCGCCGCCCGGTGGATCTGCCGCTCTCCGCCGCCGACGACGCCTTCCGTGAGCGGACCATCGAGGCCGTGGAGCATTCCGAGGAGGCCGTGGTCTCCAAGGAGGCGCGGGTGAAGGAGGAACTGGTCATCCGCAAGCAGGTGGAGGAGCGCACGCAGAACATCTCCGACACCGTGCGTCACACCGAGGTGGAGGTGGAGGACGACCGCAAGGCCGGCACCACTGCCGCCGGCACGACGACCACCGGCACGGGCCGTACGCCCGGCGTCTGAAGAGTTACCGAAATGGGGCAGGGGCCGTGGCCGAAGCCACGGCCCCTTCTCTATCCCAGCCCCGTGGCGCCCAGTACGGCGCGGGCGGCGGCCTCGCTGGGGCTGCCACCCTCGGCAGGGGCGAGCTGGTGCATCACGCGCCGAAAGCCCTCCCGCTGGGCCAAGGCCTCGGGACCGTCGGCGAGCAGGGCTTCGAGCCCGGCGGCCAGCGCGTCGGGGCGGCAATCCTGCTGGATGTATTCGGGGATGACGGCGGTGTCCGCCAGCAGGTTGACGATGCTGGCAAAGCGCACCTTGACCAGGCGCCGCGCAATGGCGGCGGTGATGGGGTTCACCTTGTAGCCCACCACCATCGGCACCCCCGCCAGCGCCACCTCCAGGGATGAGGTGCCGGATTTGATGAGGCCGACCGATGCGGCAGCATAGGCATCGTGCTTCTCCGCCACGTCACGGATCAGGATCGGACCGGGGGACCAGCCTCTTGCAGCCTCGCGCACGGCCTCCTCGACCGGACCGGCGAGGGGCACCACGGGGCGCAGCCCGGGGACGCGGGCGGAGAGCTGGCGCAGCGCCTCGCCGAAGACTGGCAACAGGCGGCGGATCTCCGTGCGGCGGCTGCCGGGCATGACGAGAATGACCCGCTCCTCCGGCCGCAGCCCATGGGCGGCGCGGAAGCGGGCGGCCTCACCCCGGTCCGCGCCGCTTTCCAGCACGGGGTGGCCGACGAAGGTCACGGGGATGCCTGCGCGCTCGAAGAAGGGCGGCTCGAAGGGGAGCAGGGCGAGGATGCGGTCCAGCCGGTGCGCCATCTCCTTCACCCGCCCCTGGCGCCAGGCCCAGACCTGCGGCGCGACGTAATGGATGACGGGGATGCCCAGCGGCTTCACGCGCTTCGCGAGCCGAAGGGCGAAGCCGGGGCTGTCGATCGTCACCAGAGCGGCCGGGCGGCGGGCGGTGATGTCCGCGACCGTCTCATTCATGCGGCGGGCGAGGCTGCGGAGGTTGGGCAAGACCTCCAGCAGCCCCATCAGGGCCAGTTCCCGCATGGGGAAAAGGCTCTCAATCCCCTCCTCGGCCATGCGGGCCCCGCCGACGCCGGCGAAAGCGAGTTCCGGCCGCATCTGCCGGAGCGCCGCGATCAGGCGGGCGCCGAGCACGTCGCCGGAGGCTTCCCCGGCGACGAGGTAGAGGAGGGGAGGCGGGGTCTCCGGCATGGCCGGATGCATAGGCGGCCCGGCGCGGCGGCGCGAGCCCCTACATGATCGGCGTGTAGCGGGCCATCTCGATGAAGATGTCGCGCACGGCATTCCCGAGCGAGCGGCTCAGTTCCTCCATGTTCGCCACCTGCTGGATCCGCGGCTCAGCCTGCTCCAGCGACTCCTCCGAGAGGATCAGCGGCAGCAACCCGGCGGCACGGCAGAGGCCGATGAGGAGGGAATCGCGCGGCTCGGGGATGTCGTCGTTGAAGATCACGCCGGTCAGGCGGGCCTTCACCTCACGCTCCTCCTTGTCGGAGATCATGGGGTAGCGGCGCTCCGGGAAGATCCAGAGGAAGCGCCCCTGCTCCTGTCGGAGGATGCCGTGGGCGACCAGCCGGGCGAAAATCTGGTCCCGATAGGTTTCCGCCTCGCGGCCGAGCGTCTCGATCCAGTAGCGGCTGTTATGGGGCATGTCCGCCTCCTCCGCGCCCGGGCCCGCATCCGCGGCGATCCGGGAGAGGACGGGGTCGAGAAGCGAATCGCCCGTGGGGGTAGGGTCGGCCACGAAGAGGCGCTGCGGGTCCGTGTCGATCCGGTTCCGCAAGGCGAGCTCCGCCAGGATGGCGCCGGCGACCGCGTACCCTGAGGCTGGGCCTGCCATCTCATGCAGGCGGCCGCTCCGGTCGTCGAGCATCAGGAGGATCAGCTCCTCCGGCATAGTGAGCGGCATCGGCCTTCCTTCCCGTCGGGTGGCGGAAGGAAGCCCCCGCCACCCGGGATCGTCAACCGGCGCTGCCGTAGAGCGCGGCGGGATCGGCCAGAACGGGTTCCAGCGGGCGGACCTCCTCCTCGGCCAGCCCCCAGGAGAAGCAGGAGCGGCGGCCGGTGTGGCAGGCCACGCCGTCCTGGTGGACGGTGGCGAGCAGCGCGTCCCCATCGCAGTCCAGGCGGAGGTCGATCAGGTGCTGCACCTGGCCGGAGGTCTCGCCCTTTCGCCACAGCCCCTTGCGGGACCGGCTGTAATAGGTGACCCGGCCCGTCCGCAGCGTCTCCTCTACCGCCTCCGCGTTCATCCAGGCGAGCATGAGCACCTCACCGGTGCCGTGGGCCTGGGCGATGGCGGCGACGAGGCCGTTCGAATCGGGCTTCAGCGCGGCCTGGAAGCGTGACCGAGCCTCGGGGGAGGGTGGGTTCCAGGCGGGAAGTCCGGCGGGGCGCAACGGTGATGCACCGGGCGCGCGGTTTGGCGGCGTGGTCATGGCGCCTATATAGGGCGGGCCCGCGCGGAAAGCCCGCGCGCGCCCGAGGACCGGATGCCCCACGGCGACCACCACCATCATGCCCCTTCGGACCCCGCCGGCGCCCTACGCGAGGCGGAAGCGGCCTGCCTGCGCCGCGGTGCCCAGCTGACCCCGCTGCGGCGGCGCGTGCTGGAGATGGTGCTCGAGGCGCCACAGCCCGTGGGTGCCTATGCGCTGCTGGACCGGTTGCGCGCCGAGCGGCCGGGCGCGGCGCCGCCCACCGTCTATCGGGCCCTGGACTTCCTGATGGCCCAGGGGCTGATCCACCGGATCGAGCGTCTGAACGCCTTCATCTCCTGCACCGAATCCGCGCATTCAGGAGGCGAGGAGCACCCGCACCAGTTCCTGATCTGCCGGAGTTGCGGGCGCACTGCGGAACTGTCCGACGATTCGGTGGTGGCGGCCGTGGCGGCCGCGGCGCTTGCCGCGGGCTTCAGCCCGGCACGGACCACGGTAGAGGTGGAAGGCACCTGCGGGGCTTGCGCGGCGTCGGATTGATCCAGGTGCAAGACGAGGTGTCGCCGAATTCACCTCTTCGCAAATATCACGGAATCGTGCGGATTGTTACCGTCTCCACCCGGCCGAAACGCGCCGGACATATCGGAGACGCTTATGAACTGTCGCATCCTCCCCACGCTCGGGCTTGCTCTGGCGCTCGGGGTTCCTGCCGCCGTGCAGGCGCAGACCCAGCTCGACTTCAGCCTCGTGAACCGCACGGGCGCCCAGATCGACGAGGTTCACCTCAGCCCCGTCAGCTCCAACTCCTGGGGCAGCGACGTGATGGGGCAGGACGCCCTGGCCGATGGCGGCTCCGTCGACATCCAGTTCAACCGCGGCGCGAACACCTGCAACTGGGATCTCAAGGTCGTCTACAATGACGGCGACCAGGCCGAGTGGCGCGGCCTGGACCTCTGCAGGATCTCCCGCGTGACGCTGTTCTGGGACCGCCAGGCAAACAGCACCCGTGCCGTGACGGAGTAAGAGGCGGGCGCCCCGCGCGCGGGGCGCCAATCCCGGATCGCGGCAGGACTCTCGAAGGCCATTCCTGCGGCTTCCCATTCGCGCAACAATCCCCATCGAAGAGGCTACGACGCCGTCCCGCGCCGCATTCCGCGGCAAGCGGGGCCCTTTCTGGGGAAACGACGCCATGCACGCGACCCGCCGCACCTTCCTTTCCCTGGCCGGAACCGGCCTGGGGGCCGGCATCGCCGCCTTGGCGCTGCCACAGGAGGCGGGGGCGCAGCCCACCGTGGCGGGCGCGCTGATCCGCAAGCCCATTCCATCCTCCGGCGAGATGATTCCGGTGATCGGGCTCGGCTCCGCCCGCCGCTATGAGGAGGTGAAGCCGGGCGAGGACGTCTCGCCGCTGCGCGACACCTTCCGCCGCTTCCACGAGCTGGGCGGGACGGTGGTGGACACCGCCCCTTCCTACGGCCAGGCCGAGGCGATCATGGGGGGGCTGATGGACGACCTGAAGATCCGGCCCTCCCTCTTTGTCTGCACCAAGGTCGGGGTGGACAACATCGAGCAGGGGCGGGCCCAGATCGATGCCTCCTTCAAGGCGCTGAGGACCGACCGGATCGACCTGCTGGCCGTTCACAACCTGCGCGACATCACCAATGAGCTGGCCTACCTGCGGGAGCTGAAGCAGGCGGGCTGGATCCGCTACCTCGGCGCCACCACGAGCTTCGACCGGCAGTACGAGGCCTTCGAGGCCATGATGCGCCGGGAGACGCTGGACGCCATCCAGATCGACTACGCCCTGGACAACCGCAACGCCGCCGAGCGGATCATCCCGCTGGCGAAGGAGCGGGGGATGGCGGTGTTCATCAACCTTCCCTTCGGCCGCGGCAGCGTGTTCCGCGCGACGCAGGGTAAGCCGCTGCCGGAATGGGCGGCGGAGATCGACGTGACGACCTGGGCGCAGTTCATGTTGAAGTACCTCGTCAGCCATGAGGGCGTGACCTGCGCCGTGCCGGGCATGGCCCAGGCCCGCTACGTGGACGACAACTTGCGCGCGGCCCAGGGGCGGATGCCGGATGCGGCGATGCGGCGCCGGATGGAGCAGTATGTCGATGCCCTCTGACAGCGGGGCCGGAGGGGACGGGATCGTCTACCGGGGCCTCAGGCGGATCATCGACCTGCGGCCGGAGGAGGCGGGCGCGCTGGCCTGGTCCTGGCTCTACGTCTTCGCGCTGTTCCTGGCCTATTCCGTGCTGCGCCCCATCCGCGATGAGCTTGGCGTGGCGGGCGGAACGGCAAATCTCGGCTGGCTCTTCACCGGCACGCTCCTCGCGATGCTGCTCGCCAACCCGCTCTACTCCAGCCTCATGCGGCGGATGTCGCGGGAACGGTTCATCGCCATCTCCTACCGCTTCTTCATGGCGAACCTGCTGGTCTTCTTCGTTCTGCTGCAGGTCGCGACGCCCGATCAGCATATCTGGATCGGGCGGGCCTTCTTTATCTGGATCTCGGTCTTCAACCTGTTCGTCGTATCGGTGTTCTGGTCCTTCGTCGTGGACTTCTTCGGCACGGAGCAAGGCAAGCGCCTCTTCGGCTTCCTGGCGACGGGCGCGACGGTCGGCGGCATCGCCGGCGCGAGCGTCACCTCCCTTCTCGTCGGCCTCATCGGACAGAACTGGCTGCTGCTCGTCTCGGTGCTCCTCATAGAGGTGAGCGTGCTGGCCGTGCATCGGCTGTCACGCTTCGGCACGGCACGCCGGGCCGCGGACGGATCCCCGGGCGAGGAACGGATCCCCGGCGGCATCTTCGCGGGGCTCACGCACACCCTCCGCTCGCCCTACCTGCTGGGGATCGCGGTCTTCATCCTGCTCTACTCCGTGACCTCCACCTTCCTCTACTCGCAGCAGGCCATCGCGGCGGCCGCCTATCCGAGCCGTGCGGCGCGGACCGAGTTCTTCGCGAACATCGACCTCATCGTGAACGTGCTGACGCTCGTGGCGCAGGTCTTCCTCACGGGCCGGGCGATCGCCTTCATGGGCGTGGCCCTGACCCTCTCGGTGCTGCCGCTCTTCAGCGTGATCGGCTTCGGGGCGCTGGCGGCGGTGCCCTCCGTTGCCGTGCTCGTGGCGGCCCAGGTCTCGCGCCGGGTCAGCAACTTCGCCCTGGCCCGGCCGACGCGGGAGGTGCTGTTCACCTCGCTTCCTCGGGAGGACAAATACAAGTCGAAGAACTTCATCGACACGGTGGTCTATCGCACGGGGGATCAGCTGGGCATCTGGACCGCCTCCCTCCTCACCTGGTCGGGCCTCGGCATGTCCGGCGTGGCGGTCTGGGCGGTGCCGATCTCGGTCGTCTGGCTTGTCGTCGCCTACTGGCTGGGCCGGCAGCAGGAACGGCGTGCCGCTCTTCCGCCCGCCATCGTCCCGGAGCACGGATGAGGCGGCCGGCGGCTATCCGATCGACTGGGAACGGATGCGGCCGACGCCGGCGGCCGCCATCTCCGCCCAGGCCTTGTCCAGGCTGCCATTGAGGTCGATGGCGCGGCAGGCGTCCTCGATCACGGTCGCTTCGAAACCGAGGCGGCGCGCGTCCAGCGCCGTCCAGGCCACGCAGAAATCGGTGGCGAGTCCGGCGACATAGAGCTTCCGGATGCCGCGGCTGTTCAGGTAGCCGTCCAGCCCTGTCCTCGTGGTCCGGTCGGCCTCCAGGAAGGCTGAGTAGGAGTCCACGCCGCGGTGATAACCCTTGCGGATCACCAGCTGCGCGTGCGGGATGGAGAGGGCCGGGTGCAGCGCTGCGCCCTCCGTTCCCATGACGCAGTGGTCGGGCCAGAGCACCTGGGTGCCATACGGCAGGCTGACCGTGCCGAAGGGCTGCTGCCCCTGGTGCTGGGAGGCGAAGGAGACGTGGTCCGGCGTGTGCCAGTCCTGCGTCAGCACCACGTTGGCGAAGTGCCGGGAAAGGGCGTTGATGACGGGCACCACGGCGTCCCCGTCCTTCACCGCCAGCGAGCCGCCGGGGGTGAAGCAGTTCTGCACGTCCACCACGATCAGGGCGGAATCGGCACCGGGGGTGATCGCGTGTCCCTTCGTGGTCAGCAAGGGAAGCCCGGCCAGGGCCGCGAACAGGGAACGGCGCCTCAGGGCCATGGAGGGCTTCCACTCGATCCGGTGCACGCCACGTGGCAAGCACGCGGCGTGCCGGATCAGCGCGGCAGGCGGTCCAGCGCCTGGGCGAGGTCGGCGATCAGGTCCTCCGGCTCCTCCAGCCCGATATGGATGCGGATGGCCGGGCCGCCGAGATTGGGGTCCTTCGCCGTGCGGGAGATGGAAGGCGCGGTGGGCAGGGCCAGGCTCTCATAGCCGCCCCAGGAGGCGCCGATGCCGAAGAGCCGGAGCGCATCCACCACCCTTTCCGCATCCGCCTCCGTGTAGCGGGGCTGCAGCACCATGCCGAAGAGCGAGCAGGCGCCGCTGAAGTCGCGCGTGAAGAGGGCGTGCTGAGGGTGGGAGGGCAGGGCGGGGTGCAGCAGGCGCAGCACCTCGGGCCGCGTCTCCAGCCAGCGCGCAACCGTTAGCCCGTTCTCCGCCTGCTGGCGCAGCCGCACGGGAAGGGTGCGAAGGCCGCGGAGGCAGAGCCAGCAATCATCCGGGCTGGCGAACTGGCCGAGCTGGCTCGCGGCGCCCTTCACGATGTGCCAGTCCTCAGGGTTGTTCACCGTCACGCTGCCGAGCAGCACGTCGGAATGGCCGCCGGCATACTTGGTCAGGGCCTGGATGGAGACATCCACGCCGTGCTGGAAGGGCTGGAAGGTGTGGAAGCCCCAGGTGTTGTCCATCAGCACCTTCGCGCCGGCCGCATGGGCGGCGCGGGCGATGGCCGGGATGTCTTGCAGCTCGAAGGTGTGGCTGCCCGGGCTCTCCGTATAGACGACCTTCGTGTTCGGGCGGATCAGCGCGGCCATCCCCGCCTCGTCCACGGTCGGGTCGTAGTAGGTGGTCTCGATCCCGAAGCCGGCCATCAGCCCATCCGCGAGGTTGCGGACCGGGCCGTAGACGCTGTCCGGCACCAGGCAGTGGTCGCCGGCCTTCAGATAGGCGAGGAGCGGGACCATGCAGGCCGCGAGGCCGGTGCCGACGATCAGCGCGCGGGTGCCGCCCTCGATCTCGGCGACCATATCCTCCAGCATGTGGTGCGTGGGGCCGCCGGCGGTGCCGTAGGTCAGGACCTGCTCGTAGCGCTGCGCCGCCGCGGACTTGCGGGATTCGCAGTCCGGGAACAGCACGGTGGAGCCGCGATGGACGGGCGGGTTGACGAAGCCGTGCGCCTTCGCCCCCGCGCGCCCGTGATGGGACATGCGGGTGGCGAAGCCGAGGTTCTGGTCCTTCGGATCGGCCATCAGGCGGTTCCCTTCGCGGCGTCGGGCGTCACCTTCGGCGTCTCCGGCCGAAGCCCCCACTCCGTCCAGGACCCATCATAGACGGAGCCCTCCGGAAGCCCGGCCTGAACGAGGCCGAGGGCCAGGACCGTCGCGGTGACGCCGGAGCCGCAGGAGAGGATCACGGGCTGCTCCCGCTCCACCCCGGCCTTCTCGAAGCGGGCGAGGAGCTGGTCCGGCGGCAGCATCGTGCCGTCCTCCGCCAGAAGCTCGGTGAAGGGAATGTTGGCGGCGCCGGGGATATGCCCGGCGACGAGGCCGGGGCGCGGCTCCGGCGCGGTGCCCTGGAAGCGGGCGGCGGCGCGGGCGTCGATGATCAGCGCCTCGCCGGAACCCTGGCGGACGATGCGCTTGATGTCGCCGATGCCGCGCAGGCGGTCGGCGCGGAAGTCCGGGACGAAGGTGGCGGCCGGGGCAGGGGCGGCCTCGCCGGACTCGGTCGGGCGGCTCTCCCGCTTCCACTTGGGCAGGCCGCCATCGAGGACGAAGGCCTTCTCATGCCCCATCAGCCGCATCAGCCACCAGCCGCGCGCGGCGGAGCGCAGCCCGTGCGCCCCGTCGTAGAAGACGACGCGGCTCTCATTCGAGATGCCAAGGTCACCCGCCAGCTTCGCGAAGCGCGCGGGGGTGGGAACCATATGCGGCAGCGTGCTGTCGGGGTCGGCGAAGACGTCGATGTCGAAGAGCCGCGCGCCGGGGATGTGCGCCTCGGCGAAGGCGGCCTTCTTGTCGCCGGGCTCGCCGGGCAGGACCAGGGAGCAGTCCAGCACCACGAGATCGGGCTTGCCGAGCTCGCCGGCCAGCCATTCCGTGGAAACCAGGGTGTTCTTCGCTTCGGTCGTCACTTGTCTTCCTCCACCAGCACGATGTGGATGCGCCGGTTCTGCTTGCCCTTGCTTTCCATCTTCGTCACCTCCACCCGGCCGATCTCTCCGGTGCGGCGGACATGGGTGCCGCCGCAGGGCTGGAGATCGACGGGGGCGTCCTCCGCGCCGATCCGCACCAGCCGGATCTGGCCGGCGCCGCGCGGGGGCTGGACGGAGAGGGTGCGGACGAGGCCGGGATTGGCGTCCAGCTCCGCCTCCGTGATCCAGCGCTCGCCGATCGGGTGGTCGCCCGCGATCAACTCATTCAGCCGCTCCGTCACCCATTCCTTCGTCGGCGGCTCGGGCAGGTCGAAGTCCAGGCGGGACTTCTCGGCGCCGATCTGGTTGCCGGTGGCGTAGATGCCGGGCATCGCCGCGCAGAGGAGGTGCAGCGTGGTGTGCATCCGCATGTGCCGGTGGCGGCGGTTCCAGTCCAGCCGCGCCGCGACCCTGGTGCCCGCGGGCGGGACCGTGGCGCCGGGGGCGGGCACGTGCAGCGCGGAGCCGTCCGGGCCTTTCACCGTGTCGGCCACAGCCATCTCGCCGCCGTCCCAGACCACGGTGCCGGTGTCGCCGGGCTGGCCACCGGCACGGGGGTAGAAGACGCTGGAGTCGAGGATCACCCCGGCCTCGGAGGATTCCAGCACGGTGGCCGGGTTCTCCGCGGCGTAGGCATCTTCCCGGAACAGGGGCTGTGTCGGCATCAGCGGGTCCATTCGTCGCGCAGCCGCGCGTGGTTCACCTGGAGCCAGAGAAGCGCCAGGGCGGTGGGGGCGTTCCGGATGCGGTTCTCCGCCACCATGGCGAAGGCTTCGGCGGCGTCCACCACCTGCACCGCCGTCTCCTCCTCCTCGCTGGCCAGGCCGCGCGTGCCGGCGGGGCCCTTCTCCAGCGAGACGCAGGCGAGGTGGAAGTGAACCCGCTCATCCGCATAGCCCTGGTGGAGCATGAAGGTGCCCATCGGCTCCAGCCGGGTGGGGGAAAGGCCGGCCTCCTCCTCCAGTTCGCGCCGCGCGGTGTCCGGCACGCTCTCGCCCGGCTCCACCAGGCCGGCGGGAAGCTCCACCATTCGCGGCTCCTCGCCGGCGGCGAGGGCGGGGAGGCGGAACTGCTCGATGAGGGCGATGCGGTCCGTCACCGGATCCCAGGGGAGGATCATCGTGGCCTCGCCGCGCCGGGCCAGTTCCCAGGTGAGGGGGCCGGAGAGGGTGCCGTCCCGCCGCCGGTAGCGGAAGCGCACGCGCTGCAGCGGGAAGCGCCCGTTCCAGACCACCTCGTCCGATTCCGGGTGATAGAGCGGGTGGGGCGGTACGGGCGGGGCCGTCTTCGGCCGCTCAGGGGGGCGTTCGGCGGGCCGGTCGGGGGCGGCCGGGCCGTCACTCTCGGTCTTGCGGGCGGTCATGCGGCGCGGAGGCTACAGCGGATCGGCAGCGGGCGTAATCACCCCCGCCCCGGGGCTTGCCCCCCGCGCCAGGGGACGTGAAGAGAGCCCTGCGGCCGCGCGACGGCCCTTTGGAGGCCCGTCCTGGAAGAACGTCCGATGACCCCCGCCCCCTCGGCACGCGCCGTGCGGCTGCGGGCGATCCTCTGCGTCACGGGCTCGGCCGGGTTCTTCGCCCTGGCGGCGGCGGCGGTGAAGGCGCTGCAGGGCGGCATCCCGCTGGCGGAGACGGTCTTCTTCCGCAACGCTCTGACCCTGCCCTTCCTGCTCGCGCTGGCGCACTGGACGGCGCCGGGCGGGCTGCGGAGGGCCTTCCGCACCCGCCATCCGCGCCGCCACCTGGAGCGGCTGGCGGGCGGGCTGTTGGGGATGTTCGGCTCCTTCTACGGCTACGTGCACCTGCCGCTCGCCACGGTGACGGCGCTGAACTTTACCATGCCGCTCTTCCTCATCCTGCTCTCCGTCCTGCTGCTGCGGGAAAGGGTGGGGGCGGGCCGCGTGGCGGTCATCCTGGTCGGGTTTCTCGGCGTGCTCCTGATGGTGCAGCCGGGCGGCGGGGGCGGGCTGCATCCCGGCGCGGTGGCGGCGGTGCTCGCGGCGGCGCTGGGCTGGGCCTATGCCATGGTCTCGATCCGCCTGATGGGGGAGACCGGGGAGCCGGGGATCACGATCGTGCTCTGGTTCGCGATCGGTGCCGCATTGGTGTCGGGGGTGCTCGCCCTTCCGGGCTGGGTGGCACCCACGCCCAGGCAATGGGGATTGCTGGTGGTGGTGGGGCTGCTCTCCGTGGTGGCCCAGCTCTTCATGACGGCGGCCTATCGCGCAGCGGAGACCACGCTGCTCGCGCCCTTCGAATATTCCGCCATCCTCTGGACGACGGCACTCGGCGTCGTCCTGTGGGGCGAGGTGCCGGACGGGTGGGACCTTGCGGGGTTCGCGCTGCTCGTCGGGGCAGGGCTGGCGATCTGGCGCATGGAGCTGGGCGGCAAGGGCTGACTGGCGGGCAGCCTACTAATCAGGGGTGGTGAGGTGGCTCGTCGGCACCGCCAAGGCCGATCGCGCCGCCCAGGCCCAGACCCCCGCCCATCGCCATGCCGCCGCCCATCCCGCCCCCGCCGCCCCCGGACCTGCCCTCGCCGCGGCCCTCGCCCTTTTCGCGGCCGCCCGCAGCGGAGGGACGGGCCGGGCCCTGCCTGGGAATCTGAAGGCTCGCCGGGATGGGATCGAGGTCCAGGGCCTCCCGGATGAAGTCGCGGAGCGCCACGACCAGCTCATGCGTGTGGACGGGCTTGCCGGCCACCAGCTCGCGCGCGGCGCGCTCGGCAAGGCGGACGTGCTGATCCGTGCCGAGGAGGATGATGTCCGACAGGGCGGCCTCCACCGCGTCCCGGATCCGTCGGGCGCGGTCCGAGCCCGCGGCCTCCAGATCGATCGCCGGGGCCGCTTCCCCGTCCCCGCGCAGGTCGCGCCGATGGCGGGGATCGACGGCCAGGTCGCCGGTAAAGGAGCCGCCGAGGGTCTTGTAGGCAGCGATCAGAGTCCGCAGCCGCTCGTTGATCTGGCGGTTCATCCGCTCCCGCCGCTGCTGGATCGTGGACATCACCAGCAGGCGGATGCCGACGCCGATCAGGGTCACGAGCGCCAGGCCGAGCAGCGTGCCGAGCAGGCCCTGCCAGGAGGTCAGGTCGATGTTCCGCAAGACCCGTCCTCCGGAGGTGGTCGCCTCCTCAACGCCGCCGGAGGAGGAAGTTCCCTACGAAGCTTCTCGCTGGATCGCCTCCGCCAGCGCGCGCGCCTCGACGGCGGCCTGGCCGCGGGGCGCGGATTCCACCACGCCCAGCCCTTCCGCAAAGGCGGCGGCGAAGGCGGTGCGGTTGCCGAAAGGCGAGGGGAGGAGGGGCAGCTTCCGTCCGACCAGGGCGGCCGCCACGTCCTGCGCCGCCCGGCCCTGGGCCGGCACGCGGTTGAGCATGAGGGCCACGGCCCGGCCTTCCGCCGCGGCCACTTCCAGCGTGGCCTCCATGGCCCAGACATCGGGCATGGAGGGCTGCAGGGGGATAAGGACGAGGTTCGCGGCGCGCATGGCGACGCGGCTGTCCGTATCCGCATGGGGCGGGGTGTCCAGGACGACAAAGTCCGCCTCCTTCCCCAGCCGGGTGACGGCCTGGGGCACGCGCCAGCCGGAGGGGCTCTCGAAGGCCAGGGGCGCGGCGTCCTTGGGGCGGAGCCCGTGCCAGCGGGTGAGGGTGGCCTGCGGGTCCGTGTCGGCCAGGGCGACCCGGGCGCCGGCTTCCACCAGGGCCACCGCCAGGTTGGCGGCGACGGTGGACTTGCCTGCCCCGCCTTTGCGCTGTGCCACTGCCACCACGAAGGCCATGATCCGACCCTTGCCGATTCCGGCATCACCCTAGACCTGTTTCGTCCGCGGCATGCATCCCGCGTTCCGGATGCGTTAGAGGGCCATGATCTCTCCTGCCCCAGCCCGGCCGGAATGGCCGCTCGATCTGCTCTCCCCTGCTGCCATGGCGCGGGCCGATGCCGCTTCCTCGGTCCCGGTGGGGGCGCTGATGCTGGCGGCCGGCCGGGCGGTCGCCCGGGCGGCCATGGAGCGTTTCCGGCCCTGCCGGACGCTGGTGCTGGCGGGGCCGGGCAATAATGGCGGGGATGGCTACGTGGCCGCACGGCTGCTGATGGAAGCCGGCTGGCCCGTGGCCGTCGCGGTGCTGGCGCCGCCCCGGCCAGGCGGGCCGGCCGCGGAGGCGGCCGCCCGCTGGAAGGGGCCGGTGGTTCCGGTCCGCCCAGAGGAGACGTCCCGGGCGGGGCTGGTGATCGACGCCCTGCTGGGTGCCGCCCCCACCCGCCCCTTACCGAAGGCGGTGGTCGAGACGCTGCGCGCGGCTGGAAGGCCGGTCCTGGCCGTGGATGTGCCGAGCGGGCTGGATGGCGGCACCGGGCAGCCACTTGGCGATGTGGCCCGGGCGGCGCTGACCGTCACCTTCGCGCGGCTCAAGCCCGGGCACCTGCTCATGCCGGGGCGGCTGCTCTGCGGTGAGTTGCGCCTCACCGATATTGGTCTTCCCGAGGCGGCGCTGGCGGCTGGACTGGAAGGGGAGGCGGCGCGGACCTTCCGCAACGCGCCCGGCTTGTGGGGGCTGCCGGCCGAGGACCCGGCCGGCCACAAGTACCGGCGCGGGCACCTCGTGGTGGCAGGTGGGGCCATGCCCGGGGCGGCCCGGCTGGCGGCTGCGGCCGGGCGCCGGGCCGGTGCCGGGCTGGTGACCCTGGCCGCGACCGAGCCGGAGGCGGCAGCGGCCTTCCGGGCCGGGGAGCCGGGGATCATCGTGGCCGGGCCTCCGGTGGAGCCCCTTTTGGAGGATGCGAAGCGCGGCACATGGGTGATCGGGCCCGGGCTGGCGCCGGATGGGACGGCGCGCTCCCTCCTCGCCGGCGCCCTGGCCGCCGGGCGGACGGTGGTGGCGGATGCGGGGGCGCTGGGCGCCTTTGCCGGAACTCCTGACGACCTGCGGGGTGTTGCCGTCCTGACACCGCATGAGGGGGAATTCGCCCGGCTCTTCGGGCCGGTCGGGCCGGATCGGGTGGCGGCGGCCCGGGGCGCGGCGGCGCGGCTCGGGGCCGTGCTGGTGCTGAAGGGCCCGGACACCGTGGTGGCGGCGCCGGACGGGCGGGCCGCAATCAACCATAACGCCCCGCCGAGCCTCGCCACCGCCGGCACGGGCGATGTGCTGGCAGGGATTCTCGGTGGGCTGCTCGCCCAGGGAATGGCGCCGTTCGAAGCGGCCTGTGCGGCGGTCTGGCTGCAGGGCGAGGCGGCGCCGGAAGGGCCGGGGGTGGTGGCGGAGGACGTGGTGGCCGGCCTCCCGGCCGCCTTGCGGGCAGCCGGGGAGGCGGCGCGCCGCGCGGCATGTTTCAGCGCGCCGCTTGGAAAGCGGGCGCCCTTGGGGTAAGGGCGCGCAATTCGGCGCTGCGCTATGCGGGCGTGGTGGAATGGCAGACACGCTGGATTTAGGTTCCAGTGGCGCAAGCCGTGGGGGTTCAAGTCCCTCCGCCCGCACCAATAGGCCCGGCGCCGACCTGAACGACCTTGATGTGGAACTGAGCGAATGCAGGTGACGGAGCTCTCGGCCGAGGGGCTGAAGCGGTCCTTCTCGGTGGTGGTGCCGGCGGCGGATATCGAGGCGACGCGCGACAAGCGGCTCGCCGCGCTGGGCCGCGACCTGCGGATCCCGGGCTTCCGGCCGGGCAAGGTGCCCATGTCCGTGGTGAAGAAGCGCTACGGCACCGCCGTGACCGGCGAGGTGCTGGAGGAGCAGGTGCAGACCGCCACGCGGGACCTGCTGACCGAGCGCGGCCTGCGCCCGGCCCTCCAGCCGAAGGTGGAGCTGGTCGGCGACTTTGCCGATGGCGCGGACCTGGCCTTCAACATCGAGATGGAGGTCCTGCCGGAGATCCCGATGCCGGACTTCTCCGGGATCGAGGTGGAGCGCCCCCGCGCCGAGGTCTCCGATGAGGAGGTCCAGAAGGCCGCGGACGGCCTGGCCGTGCGGAACGCCAAGCTCGAGGACGTGACCGAGGAGCGCCCGGCGACCAAGGGCGACGTCGTTGTGTCCGATTTCGTGGGCCGGTTGGTCGAGGGCGAGGGCGACGACGCCGTTGTCGGCGAGCCCTTCCCGGGCGGCACGGCGAACGACATGCCGATCGAGGTAGGCGGCGAGGGCTTCATCCCCGGCTTCACCGAGGGTCTGGAGGGCATCCGCCCCGGCGAGACCCGCAAGGTGCGCGTGAGCTTCTCCGAGAGCTACGGCTCCGCCGAGCTGGCGGGCAAGCCGGCGGAGTTCGAGATCACGGCCAAGGCGCTGAAGACCCGCGCCCCGGCGCCGGCCGACGACGAGTTCGCCAAGTCCTTGGGCCTGGAGAGCGCCGAGAAGCTCCGCGAGGAGCTGCGGAACTCCATCCAGGGTGAGTATGACGGGCTGGCCCGGCTGCGGGTGAAGCGCGCCCTGCTCGACCAGCTGGCCGACCGCGCCGACTTCGCCGTGCCCGAGGGCATGGTGGAGGCCGAGTTCGGCCAGATCTGGCAGCGCGTGGAGGAGGACCGCAAGGCGGGCCGTCTGGACGCCGATGATGCCGGCAAGGACGAGGAGACGCTGCGGGCCGAGTACCGGAAGATCGCCGAGCGGCGCATCCGGCTGGGCCTCCTGCTCTCCGAGATCGGGCGGACGAACAACATCCAGGTCGGCCAGGACGAGCTGTTCCAAGCCATGCGCCGGGAGGCCGGCCGCTACCCCGGGCAGGAGAAGCAGGTCTTCGAGTTCTTCCAGAAGAACCCCCAGGCCCTGGAGAACCTGCGCGCCCCGATCTTCGAGGAGAAGGTCGTGGACTTCATGCTGGAGCTGGCCAAGGTGACGGACAAGACCGTGACCGTGGAGGAGCTTCAGGCGGCCTGATCAGGCCTGCTTCCTCACCCCGCTGAATCCCGCGCCGCCCCCCTTTCGCAGGGGGGCGGCTTGCACCATCTTCGGGAGACATTGCCGGCAGAGGGAGCCGGAGGGGTGCCGCGGCATGACCGGGCGCCTATCCGGGCGGTGCCACTGGGGACGCGCTTCTCCGCCGGCGGGGAAGGAAGAACTGATGACCCGTTCCGTATTCGTCGATCGCGACCCGGTTGATGTCTACAACAACTCGCTGGTCCCGATGGTCGTCGAGCAGACGGCCCGGGGCGAGCGTGCTTTCGATATCTATTCCCGTCTCCTGAAGGAGCGGATCATCTTCCTGACGGGCCAGGTCTTCGACCAGGTCTCGTCCCTGATCTGCGCCCAGCTGCTGTTCCTTGAGAGCGAGAACCCCAACAAGGACATCGCTTTCTACATCAACAGCCCGGGCGGCGTGGTCTCGGCCGGTCTCGCGATGTACGACACGATGCAGTACATCCGCTCCCCCGTTTCCACCGTCTGCCTGGGCATGGCGGCCTCCATGGGCTCGCTGCTGCTGACGGCCGGTGAGAAGGGCAAGCGCTTCGCCCTGCCGAACAGCCGTATCATGGTCCACCAGCCCTCCGGCGGGGCCCAGGGGCAGGCGACGGATATCGAGATCCAGGCCCGCGAGATCCTGGACCTGCGCAAGCGGCTGAACCAGATCTACGTGCACCACACCGGCCAACCGGTGGAGGAAATCGAGCGCAAGCTGGAGCGCGACACGTACATGTCTGCCGAGGAGGCGCAGGCCTTCGGGCTGATCGACCAGGTGGTGGCGAAGCTGCCGGCAGGGGCCGCCGTGGCCGCGCCGGCGGTGGAGGGGCCGCGGGCCTGATGGGCGTGGGGCCTGCCGGACCCGTTGCGGGGGCACCCCCGTCCAGGGGTCCGGTAGCCTGCCTGTCACAAATTCTGGCCCAATCTTCCCCCGAGGGGGGAGGGGGGCTATCTTGCCTTCTTGACGCCCCGGATGGGCCGTGGTGCCCGGCCAGGGGCGAGGAGCGCGCATGAGCAAGTCCGGCGATTCCAAGAACACCCTTTACTGCTCGTTCTGCGGCAAGTCGCAGCACGAGGTCCGCAAGCTCATCGCCGGTCCGACGGTGTTCATCTGCGACGAGTGCGTCGAGCTTTGCATGGACATCATCCGCGAGGAGCACAAGACGCACCTCGTGAAGACCCGCGACGGGGTGCCGACGCCTAAGGAGATCTGCAAGGTCCTCGATGACTACGTCATCGGGCAGGAGCACGCGAAGAAGGTGCTCTCGGTGGCCGTGCACAACCACTACAAGCGGCTGCACCACGGCGCCAAGACCGGCGAGGTGGAGATCGCGAAGAGCAACATCATGCTCGTCGGGCCCACCGGCTCGGGCAAGACGCTGCTCGCCCAGACCCTGGCCCGCATCCTCGACGTGCCCTTCACCATGGCGGACGCGACGACGCTGACCGAGGCCGGCTATGTCGGCGAGGATGTGGAGAACATCATCCTCAAGCTGCTCCAGTCCGCGGACTACAACGTGGAGCGGGCGCAGCGCGGCATCGTCTATATCGACGAGGTGGATAAGATCAGCCGCAAGTCGGACAACCCCTCGATCACCCGCGA
Source organism: Roseomonas indoligenes (assembly GCF_017813365.1). Classification (GTDB taxonomy): domain Bacteria; phylum Pseudomonadota; class Alphaproteobacteria; order Acetobacterales; family Acetobacteraceae; genus Roseomonas; species Roseomonas indoligenes. The sequence goes on along the minus strand of NZ_JAGIZA010000005.1, from coordinate 141,792 downwards.
CGTGTCGGGCGAGGGCGTCCAGCAGGCGCTGCTGAAGATCATGGAGGGCACGGTGGCCTCCGTCCCGCCCCAGGGTGGCCGGAAGCACCCCCAGCAGGAGTTCCTGCAGGTGGACACCTCCAACATCCTCTTCATCGTGGGCGGCGCCTTCGCCGGGCTTGAGAAGATCATCGCGGCCAAGGGCAAGGGCTCCGGCATCGGCTTCGGCGCCGAGGTGAAGGGGCCGGACGAGCGCCGCCAGGGCGCCATCCTGCGCGAGGTGGAGCCGGAGGACCTGCTGAAGTTCGGGCTCATCCCCGAGTTCATCGGCCGCCTGCCCGTCATCGCGACGCTGGAGGACTTAGACGAGAAGGCGCTGATCGAGATCCTCACCAAGCCGAAGAATGCGCTGCTGAAGCAGTACCAGCGCCTCTTCGAGATGGAGGGGACGAAGCTGACCTTTACGGAGGACGCGCTGAAGTCGGTGGCCACCCGCGCCATCCAGCGCAAGACCGGCGCCCGCGGGCTGCGCTCCATCATGGAGGGTATCCTGCTCACCACCATGTTCGACCTGCCCGGCCTGGATGAGGTCGAGGAGGTGGTGGTGAACAAGGAAGTGGCCGAGAACCGGGCGCAGCCGTTGTTCATCTACGGTGAACGCCCGGCGGAGCAGACGAGCGCCTGAGCCGGCGCTCCGGGCTCTAACCCCCGGAATGGGGCAGGGCCGGGGCCCTTTTATTGCATGGCCCCATTTGCCCGGGGCGCCCCTCCGCCGTTGTGGGAGAGGCGCCCCGGCACCACATAGGGTTCAATCCCGTGGCGACGGGGGCGTGCCCGATCGGGGCGCTTCCGCGCCGACTGTCTGAGCGAGGTCCCCATGGCGGATACTGGTAATCAGGGTGGAGCGGAGCTGGTCCGGGGCGAGGCACTGCCTGTCCTTCCCCTCCGCGACATCGTCGTCTTCCCCCACATGATCGTCCCCCTCTTCGTGGGGCGCGAGAAGTCCGTGCGCGCGCTGGAGAGCGTGATGCGCGAGGACAAGCAGATCCTCCTGCTGGCGCAGCGCAACGCGGCGCAGGACGACCCCGGCGCCGAGGACCTGTTCGAGGTCGGCACCGTCTCCACCGTGCTGCAGCTCCTGAAGCTGCCGGACGGCACCGTGAAGGTGCTGGTCGAGGGCGGTCGCCGCGCGAAGGTGGTGGGCTGGAAGGAGACCGGCAGCCATTTCGAGGCTTTTGCCGAGACGGTCGAGGAGGCCGCTCCCGAGGCCGCCGAGCTGGAGGCGCTGAGCCGCTCCGTCGTCGGGCAGTTCGAGGGCTACATTAAGCTCAACAAGAAGATCGCGCCTGAGGTGCTGGTCTCGATCAACCAGATCGAGGAGCCGGGCAAGCTGGCCGATACCGTGGCCGCCCACCTGAACCTCAAGATTGCCGAGAAGCAGGAACTGCTCGAGACGGTCGGCGTGACTGCCCGCCTGGAGCGCGTCTTTGGGCACATGGAGAGCGAGATCGGCGTCCTCCAGGTGGAGAAGCGCATCCGGAACCGCGTGAAGCGGCAGATGGAGAAGACCCAGCGCGAGTACTACCTGAATGAGCAGATGAAGGCCATTCAGAAGGAGCTGGGCGAGGGCGAGGAGGGCAAGGACGAGATTGCCGAGCTCGAGGCCCGGATCAAGAAGACGTCCCTCTCCGCCGAGGCGCGGGAGAAGGCGACCGGCGAGCTGAAGAAGCTGCGGGGCATGTCGCCCATGTCCGCGGAAGCCACGGTGGTGCGGAACTACCTGGACTGGATGCTGACGATTCCCTGGAAGAAGCGCACGAAGGTGCGGATCGACCTGGAAGAGGCCCAGCGCGTCCTGGATGCCGACCACTATGGCCTCGAGAAGGTGAAGGAGCGAATCATCGAGTACCTGGCCGTTCAGAGCCGGTCCAAGAAGATCCGTGGCCCCATCCTGTGCCTCGTCGGCCCGCCCGGCGTCGGCAAGACCTCGCTCGGCAAGTCGATCGCCAAGGCGGTGAACCGGAACTTCGTTCGCATGTCGCTGGGCGGCGTGCGTGATGAGGCCGAGGTGCGCGGCCACCGGCGGACCTATATCGGGTCCATGCCCGGCAAGGTCATCCAGGGCATGAAGAAGGCGAAGACGTCCAACCCGCTCTTCCTGCTGGACGAGATCGACAAGCTGGGTGCCGACTGGCGCGGCGACCCGTCCTCCGCCCTGCTGGAGGTGCTCGACCCCGAGCAGAACGGGACCTTCGCGGATCACTACCTGGAGGTCGATTACGATCTGTCGGACGTGATGTTCATCACGACCGCCAACTCGCTGAAGATGCCTCAGCCCCTGCTGGACCGCATGGAGATCATCCGCATCCCCGGCTACACCGAGGATGAGAAGATCGGCATCTCCCGCCGGCATCTTGTCGGCAAGGTGACAGAGGCCAACGGTCTGAAGCCGAACGAGTGGAGCGTCTCCGACGAGGCGATCCGCGACCTGGTCCGCTACTACACGCGGGAGGCCGGCGTTCGGAACCTGGAGCGCGAGATTGGTGGTCTGGCCCGCAAGGCCGTTCGCGAGATCGTCTCCGGCAAGGCGACGAAGGTGGAGATCACCGCCGAGAACCTTGGCAAGTATGCCGGCGTGCGGAAGTTCCGCTACGGCGAGGCCGAGGCCGAGGACATGGTGGGCGCCGTCACCGGCCTCGCCTGGACCGAGGTGGGTGGCGAGATCCTGACGATCGAGTCCGTGCTGCTGCCCGGCAAGGGCGCCGTGAAGCACACGGGCAAGCTCGGCGACGTGATGCAGGAGAGCGTTTCGGCGGCGGTGTCCTATGTCCGCAGCCGCTCGACCGCCTTCGGCATCAAGCCGACGATCTTCGAGAAGCGGGACATCCACGTCCACGTGCCTGAGGGGGCGACCCCGAAGGACGGGCCTTCCGCGGGCATCGCGATGGCGACGAGTATCGTCTCGATCCTGACGGGCATCCCCGTCCGCAAGGACGTGGCCATGACCGGCGAGATCACGCTCCGCGGGCGGGTCCTTCCGATCGGGGGGCTGAAGGAGAAGCTGCTGGCGGCCCTGCGGGCCGGCGTCGGCACGGTCTTCATCCCGAAGGAGAACGAGAAGGACTTGGTTGATATCCCGGAGAGCGTGACGAAGGTCTTGAAGGTGATCCCCGTCTCCCATGTGGACGAGGTGATCTCACAGGCCCTGGTCCGGCGGCCGGAGCCTATCGACTGGATCGAGCCGGAGGAGGTGCCCCCGACCAAGCCGGCGGCGGGCGACCCGGCAGGGGCCGGTCTCCCTCACTGATCGGTCGCAGGTTGCGGAAACAGGGGCGTCGGCGAGAGCCGGCGCCCCTTTCTCATGAGGTGATTGACGCCGCCAGGGGCGGCCCGGCATAGGTCGGGCCTTGGACCGGCCATGAGGGCGCTTAGCTCAGCGGTAGAGCGCCTCGTTTACACCGAGGATGCCGGGGGTTCGAATCCCTCAGCGCCCATTCCCCAGTCCGTTTTGTCTAGCAGAACCGGAGCGTGGCGATTTAGGGCCGGAACGTTCCGGAAGGTTGCGGTAAAAAGAAGCGGGTGAATAATCCCTCGACCGGCCTGATTCGGCCGCTGGTTCCGAGGGAAGCCGTCACATGAAGTTTCGCCATGGCCTGCTGGGCGCCGTCTCCGCTTTCGCGCTCGCGGGGTGCATCCAGCAGGGAACGGCCAGTGGCCCCGTGACCGGCGCCGCCGGGGGCGGCACGAGCGTCGGGGCGAGTAGCCTAGTTCGCTGCCCGGAAACGCTGGGCACGATCGCCGTCGACGATGGCCGCGCGGCGAGCTGGTTCGGGCCCTTCACCCAGGCCACCCAGATCACCACGATCGAGCCGATGGTGCGGCTGATTATTCAGCAGTCCAACTGCTTCGTCATCACGGCCATGGGCAATGACCGGCTGGAGGGCCGGATGCGTGGTATGATCGGCGACATGCGGAGCAGCGGCGAGTTCCGCGCCGGGTCCAACATGCAGCGCGGGCAGCGCGTGGCGGCCGACTACTTCATGGAGCCGGCCATCCTATTCTCGAACCAGAACATGAGCGGGCTTGGTGCGGGAATCGGCGGCTGGGGCGGCCTGGCAGCCGGGCTGGCCGGGGCGGCCATGTCCACCTCCGGTACGCAGGTCACGCTCTCGGTCTTCGACATCCGTGCCGGCGTGCAGATCGCGGCTTCGGAGGGGTCCTCCACAGCCTCCAACTTCGGCGCCGTGCTGGCCGGCTTCGGCGGCGGCGCGGCCGGTGCCCTGGGCGGCTATCAGCGCACGCCGGCTGGGCAGGCGACGGTCGCCGCCTTCGTGGACTCGTACAACAAGATGGTCGTGGCACTGCAGAACTACCGCGCGCAGGAGGTCCGGGGCGGTCTCGGCACCGGCGGCCGGCTGCGCGTGAACTGAGGCGGGCATGACGGCGCTCCACCGGGCCGCGCTGGCGTCCCTTCTGGGGCTGGGTGCCTGCGCCCAGTCCCAGCCCATGATGGCCCAGCCAGACGTGGTCGTGTGCCATCCCGGCATGCCCTGCCACGTCCAGCCGATCGGCGCCGTGACCGCGGAACTGGACGGGGATCGGCGAGGGCCGTCGATGGAGGCGCCCGAATCGGCGCGGGGCCTTGTCGCCGCGGCCGAGAGTGGATCGCCGGGGGCCGCGTATCGCCTGGCGACCTTGCTGTTCCGGGGCGGGGAGGGGTTCCGGCGCCAGCCCTACGCCGCCCTGCAATGGATGCGCCGCGCCGCCGAGGCCGGCGACGTCAGGGCGCAGCGCGCCGTCGGGCGCCTTTACATGACCGGGCTGGAGGAAATGGGCCAGGACCCGCGGGAAGCGCGCAACTGGCTTTCCATGGCCGCGTCGCGCGGCGATCGCCAGGCCGCGCGCGACCTCGCGGAGATCGATCGTGCGGAGCGATCCGAGCGGGATTTCCTTCGGGCCCTGGCGCTGCGGCAGGCGGAAACCCGCACGCTGTGGGTCGTCGTCGTTCGGTGATGCTTCCGTGAATGGCCCGTATTGACGGGTGCGGCGCCAGCCCATATACGGCGCCCACGTCGCGAGCGGGTGTAGCTCAGTTGGTTAGAGCGCCGGCCTGTCACGCCGGAGGTCGCGGGTTCGAGCCCCGTCACTCGCGCCACGACGCGATACAAGACGCCGTCCCTCGGGGCGGCGTTTTGCGTTTCAGGGATCCGTGGCGGCCCGCCGACGCATTCCGTAACACAGGTTGCAATCCGCTTGCGAACGGCTCGCAAGCATTGATTAAGCTGCATTCATTGTGCGAGGCTAGGTGGGGAGCCCTATGGCGAACCATCACTCTCGGCTATACATACTGCGTTGCGCTGCGGCATGGCCTCGGCGCCAATGGGCGCATCCGGCGGTCGCCTCCGGCCCGGGATGCCCGTAGCTCCGAGGGCATGATGACCCAGCCGCTGCTGGCCAACTACTTTCCGATCCTCGTCTTCCTGGGCATCGCTGCAACGATCAGCATTGCCATGGTGGGCGGGTCCGTGCTGGCCGCGCGGCAGAAACCGGACGCAGAGAAGAATTCGACTTACGAGTGCGGATTCGAGCCTTTCGAGGACACCCGGCACCGCTTCGACGTGCGTTTCTACCTCGTCGCGATTCTCTTCATCATCTTCGACCTGGAGGTGGCTTTCCTGTTCCCCTGGGCCGTGTCGCTCGGCGGGATCGGCTGGCTGGGCTTCCTCTCGATGATGGGGTTCCTGGGTCTGCTGACGGTCGGCTTCGTGTACGAGTGGCGCAAGGGCGCGCTGGATTGGGAATGAGCCGCGGCACTCGCGGCGAGACGGGCCCCGTGGCCCGCAAGAACATGACGCGCGATGACGCGCGGAGGGTGATGCGATGAGCGGCACCGGCAGCGAAATCTTCGGCCACCCGCATGTGGCCGACGTGTCGGCCAACGAAAAAGTGGCCTGGAACAAGCAGGCGCTTCCCCCGGGGCCGGATCAGGACGCGGTCCTGAACGGCGTGACGGGCGAGATCGAGGAAAAGGGCTTTGTCGTCGCCAACCTGGACAAGGTGGTGAACTGGGCCCGCACGGGCAGCCTCTGGCCGATGACCTTCGGCCTGGCCTGCTGCGCCGTGCCGATGATCCACGCCTATATGGCGCGCTACGACCTGGACCGCTTCGGGGTCATCCCGCGCGGGTCGCCGCGCCAGTCGGACGTGATGATCGTCGCGGGCACGCTGACCAACAAGATGGCTCCTGCTCTGCGCCGCGTTTACGACCAGATGAGCGAGCCGCGCTGGGTGATCTCGATGGGCAGCTGCGCCAATGGGGGCGGCTACTATCACTACTCGTACAGCGTGGTGCGGGGCTGCGACCGGATCGTGCCCGTGGACATCTACGTGCCGGGCTGCCCGCCGACCGCTGAGGCGCTGGTTTACGGAATTCTGCAGCTGCAGAAGAAGATCCGGCGGACGGGGACGATCCTTCGTGGCTGAGCACCTCGACATTCTTGGCGCCCAGGTTGCCGCCAGCCTTCCGCCCGGCGCGGTGACCGAGGCCTATGTGGCCCGGGGCGCCGAGCTGGTGATCCGAATCCGCCGCGACCAGGTGCGGACCGTGATGGCGATCCTGCGGGCCGATCCGCGCTTCGCCTTCGAGCAGATGATGGACCTCTGCGGCGTGGACTTCCCGGAGCGTGCGGAGCGCTTCGAGGTGGTGTGGAACCTCCTCTCCCTCACGCACAATCACCGCATCCGCGTGGTGACCACCACCGACGCCGAGACGCCGGTGGCGAGCGTGACCGCCATCTGGCCCGTGGCCGGCTGGTGGGAGCGCGAGGCCTGGGACATGTACGGCATCTCCTTCGACGGCAACGAGGACCTGCGCCGGATCCTGACGGATTACGGCTTCCAGGGTCATCCGCTGCGCAAGGACTTCCCTCTGACCGGCCATGTCGAGGTTCGCTACGACGCGGAGCGGCGCGAGGTGATCTACGAGCCGGTGAACCTGCCGCAGGACTTCCGCAACTTCGACTTCCTCTCCCCGTGGGAGGCCATGACCACCCTGCCGGGCGACGAGAAGGTGCACCTGAACCGCATCGCGCCGCCGCCCGCATCGCTCCTCGAAGGGCCCAAGGCCCTGCCGGACGCGGAGAAGCAGCCATGAGCCTAACGACTGGCGATGCCATCCCCGTGGACACCAGCACCGCCGACGCGCAGACGCGCCGGGTGGAGCTGGACAGCCACACCCTCAACTTCGGCCCGCAGCACCCGGCCGCGCACGGCGTGCTGCGCCTCATCCTCGAGCTGAAGGGTGAGGTGGTGGAGCGTGCCGACCCGCATATCGGCCTATTGCATCGCGGCACCGAGAAGCTGATCGAGTACAAGTCCTACCTGCAGGCCAATCCGTATTTCGACCGGCTCGACTATGTCAGCCCGATGTGCATGGAGCACGCCTTCGCGCTCGGCACGGAGCGGCTGCTGGGCATCACGGTGCCGGAGCGGGCTCAGTACATCCGCGTGATGTTCAGCGAGATCACGCGGCTGGCGAACCACCTGCTGAACATCACGACCTACGCGCTGGACTGTGGCGCCATCACGCCTTCCCTCTGGGGCTTCGAGCAGCGCGAGCATCTGCTGGAGTTCTACGAGCAGGTCTCCGGCAGCCACTACCACGCGAACTACTTTCGTGCCGGCGGCGTGTCCCGCGATCTGCCGCCGGGCCTGGCGGAGCGGATCCGCGCCTGGGCGAATCAGTTCCCGAAGTTTATCGACGAGCTGCACGGGCTGCTGACGGACAACCGCATCTTCAAGCAGCGCACGGTGGACATCGGCGTGATGTCGGCCGAGCAGGCTATGGAGTGGGGCTTCTCCGGCCCGTGCCTGCGCGCTTCCGGCGTGGCCTGGGACCTGCGCCGGCAGCAGCCCTACGACGTCTACGACCGCATGGAGTTCGAGGTGCCCGTGGGGCGCCACGGCGACTGCTACGACCGCTACCTCGTCCGCATGGCCGAGATGCGGGAGAGCCTGAAGATCATCCACCAGTGCCTGGACCAGATGCCGGCCGGGCCGATCAAGGTGGACGACAATAAGATTGCGCCGCCGAAGCGCGGCGAGATGAAGCGCTCGATGGAATCGCTGATCCACCACTTCAAGCTCTACACCGAGGGGTACCACGTGCCCCCCGGCGAGACCTACACGGTGGTGGAGGCGCCCAAGGGCGAGTTCGGGGTGTATCTCGTGTCCGACGGAACCAACCGGCCCTATCGCTGCAAGATCCGCGCGCCGGGCTTCGCGCATCTCCAGGCGATGGAGGTGCTGACCAAGGGCCACATGCTGGCGGACGCGGTCTCGGTGATCGGCAGCCTGGACATCGTCTTCGGGGAGATCGACCGGTGACCGACGGCGCGAAGGACCATCTCGACTCTAACCCCGACAACCCGCGGGAGGAGCCCACCAGCTTCGAGTTCGACGTGGAGAGCGAGGCCCAGATCGCGAAGATTCTGGCGCGCTACCCGGAGGCGAAGAAGGCCTCCGGTGTGATCCCGGTCCTCTACGTCGCGCAGAAGCAGATGGGTCGGCAAACCGGCTCCGCTTGGGTGCCGCGGATCGCCATGGATCGCGTGGGCGAGCGCCTGGGCATGGCGCCGATCCGCGTCTACGAGGTCGCCACCTTCTACTTCATGTTCAACACCAAGCCGATCGGGCGGTTTCACCTCCAGGTCTGCGGGACGACGCCCTGCATGCTGCGCGGGTCGGACGACGTGCTGCGCGCCTGCAAGGACGCCGGTGGCCTCAAGGGGTATGGCGACACCAGCGCCGACGGCCTTTTCACCATGTCCGAGGTCGAGTGCCTCGGCGCCTGCGTGAACGCGCCGATCCTGCAGGTGGACGACGACTACTACGAGGACCTGGACTACGGCCGCACCGTCCAGCTGATCGAATCGCTCAAGCGCGGCGAACGCCCGCAGCCCGGCAGCACCATCGGCCGCGAGACGAGCGCGCCGGAGGGTGGCCGCCTGACGCTGCTCGACGTTCCCGGAGGCAACTGACATGGCGCTTCAGGACAAGGACCGCATTTTTACCAACCTCTACGGCACCCAGCACTGGGGCCTGGAGGCGGCGCGGAAGCGCGGCAACTGGGACCGCACGGCGGAGCTGATCGCCAAGGGGCGGGACTGGATCATCGAGGAGGTGAAGCAGTCCGGCCTTCGCGGCCGTGGCGGCGCGGGCTTCCCGACCGGCCTCAAGTGGTCGTTCATGCCGAAGGCCAATGCGGATGGGCTGCCCTCCTACCTCGTCGTGAACTGCGACGAGTCGGAGCCGGGCACCTGCAAGGACCGCGACATCATCCGGCATGACCCGAGCACGCTGATTGAGGGCTGCCTCTACGCCGCCGTCGCGATGAATGCCTCGGCCGGCTACATCTACTGCCGGGGCGAGTACTTCAACGAGCAGAACATCCTGCAGGCCGCGATCGACGAGTGCTACGCGGCCGGGCTGCTGGGCAAGAACGCGGCGGGGTCGGGCTACGACTTCGATCTCTACGTCCACCGCGGTGCCGGTGCCTATATCTGCGGCGAGGAGACGGCCCTCATCGAATCCCTCGAGGGCAAGAAGGGCATGCCGCGGCTGAAGCCGCCGTTCCCGGCGGCGGTGGGCCTGTATGGCCGCCCGACGACCGTGAACAACGTCGAGACGATCGCGGTGGTCCCGGAGATCCTGCGGCGCGGCGCGAGCTGGTTCGCGGGCTTCGGCCGGCCGAAGAACTCGGGCACGAAGATCTTCTGCATCCAGGGCCACGTGAACAAGCCCTGCAACGTCGAGGAGGAGATGAGCATCCCGCTGCGGGAGCTCATCGAGCGCCATGCCGGCGGCGTGCGCGGGGGCTGGGACAACCTGCTCTGCGTCATTCCCGGCGGGTCCTCCACGCCGCTGTTGCCGAAGCACATCTGCGACGACGTGCTGATGGACTTCGACGCACTGCGCGAGCACAAGTCCGGCCTCGGCACGGCGGGGGTGATCGTGATGGACAAGTCCACGGACCTGATCCGCGCCATCGCCCGCCTGTCCAAGTTCTACAAGCATGAGAGCTGCGGCCAGTGCACGCCCTGCCGCGAGGGCATGGGCTGGGTCAGCCGCATGATGGACCGCATGGTCGAGGGGCGCGCCGAGCTCGACGAGATCGACGTGCTGGAGAATGTGACGCGGCGGATCGAGGGGCACACGATTTGTGCGCTCGCCGATGGCGGCGTCTGGCCCGTGCAGGGGCTGATCCGGCACTACCGGCCGATGATGGAAGAGCGGATCGCTGCTTATAAGCGCGATCATGCCGCACGGGTCTTCCCGATGGCGGCGGAGTAAAACCATGAGCGACGTGAAGCTCATCAAGGTCACGGTGGACGACGTCGAGGTCGAGGTGCCGCTCGGCGTCACGGCCCTTCAGGCGGCGGAACTGGCGGGGAAGGAGATCCCCCGCTTCTGCTACCATGAGCGCCTGTCCATCGCCGGCAATTGCCGCATGTGTCTCGTCGAGGTGGAGAAGGCGCCGAAGCCCGTCGCCTCCTGCCACTTTCCGGCGGCTGACGGCATGAAGATCATCACGGACAGCCCGGTCGTGCGGAACGCGCGCCGGGGCGTGATGGAATTCCTGCTGATCAACCATCCACTGGACTGCCCGATCTGTGACCAGGGCGGCGAGTGCGACCTGCAGGACCAGGCGATGGCCTACGGGTCCGACACCACGCGGTTCCACGAGAACAAGCGGGCGGTGAAGGACAAGTATCTTGGCCCGCTGGTGAAGACGATCATGACGCGCTGCATCCAGTGCACGCGCTGCGTCCGCTTCGCGACCGAGGTGGCGGGTGTGCCGGAGCTCGGCGCGGTGGGCCGCGGCGAAGGGATGGAGATCACCACCTATGTCGAGAAGGCGCTGTCCACCGAGCTCTCGGGCAACCTGATCGACATCTGCCCAGTGGGCGCGCTGACGAGCCGGCCCTACGCCTACGTCTCCCGCCCCTGGGAACTAGCGAAGACCGACAGCGTGGACGTGCTGGACGCGAACGGCACGAATATCCGCGTGGACAGCCGCGGGCCGGACATCCTGCGCATCATCCCCCGCGTGCATGAGGACGTGAACGAGGAGTGGATGGCCGATCGCGGCCGCTTCTCCTTCGACGCGCTGAAGAAGCGCCGCCTGGACCGGCCGTGGATCCGCGAGAGCGGCAAGCTGCGCGCGGCGACCTGGCCGGAGGCCTTTGCGGCGATCGCGGCGAAGCTGAAGGGCCTGCCAGGTGAGCGGATCGGCGCCGTGGCCGGCGGGCTTGCGGATGCGGAGAGCATCCTGGCGTTGAAGGAGCTGATGGCGGGGCTGGGTTCGCAGAACCTTGACTGCCGTGAGGACGGTGCGGCGCTGGATGCCTCGAACCGCGCCTTCTACCTGTTCAACACCAGCATTGCTGGGATCGACCAGGCAGATGCGGTGCTGATCATCGGCAGCAACCCGCGCGTCGAGGCGCCCGTGCTGAACGCGCGCATCCGCAAGCGGGCTATGGTTCGCGTGCCCGTGGGCGTGATCGGGCCGGACGTGGACCTGACTTATCCCTCGCAGCACCTGGGCAACGGACCGGATGCGCTGAGCGGCCTGATGGACGGCGCCTTCGGCGACGTGCTGCGGAACGCGAAGCGGCCGCTGATCCTGCTGGGGCGTGGCGCGCTCGCCCGGCCGGACGGCGCGGCGATCCTCGCCGCGGCCTGGGGGCTGGCGCAGTCGCTGAATGCTGTCTCGGCGGAGTGGAACGGCTTCAACCTGCTGCATCTCCAGGGCGGCCAGGTGGCTGCGCTGGATCTCGGCTTCCTGCCGGGGCAGGGGGGCAAGGACCTGGGCGCCATGCTCGGCGGCGGCGTGGATGCGCTGTGGCTGCTGGGCGCGGATGGGTTCGACCCCGGCCTGATCGCGCCGGGTACCTTCGTGGTCTACCAGGGCCATCACGGTGACCGTGCCGCGGCCCGGGCCGATGTTATCCTGCCGGGCTGCACCTACCTGGAGAAGGACGGCACCTACGTGAACACGGAGGGGCGGGTCCAGCGCGGCCGTCGCGCCGTCTTCGCGCCGGGTGACGCGCGGGAGGACTGGCGCATCCTGCGCGCCGCCAGCGAGGCGCTCGGCGTGACCCTTTCCTATGACGATCAGTTCGCGCTCCGCGCGCGGATGCAGGCGGTGAACCCGATTTTCCAGCGGTTGGACGAGACGCCGGCTCCGGCGCCGGTCTCCGCCAGCCCGGCGGGCGATGCCGGCGCGGTCGGTACTGCGGTGTTCTCCCTCGCCATCACCAACTACTGGCAGGCCGACGCGATCAGCCGCGCCAGTGAGGTGATGGCCGACTGCGCCCGCGCCCAGGCACCCACCCCTGCGATGGCGGCCGAGTGATGGCGGATTTCCTCAACACCCCGGTCGGCATCCTCGCGCTGACGGTTGCGCAGGCACTGGCACTCCTGGTGCCGTTGCTGATCGCGGTCGCCTTCATGACGCTGGCCGAGCGCAAGATCATGGCCGCGATGCAGCTGCGGAAGGGGCCGAACGTCGTCGGACCCTTCGGCCTGCTCCAGCCCTTCGCCGATGCCGGCAAGATGCTGATGAAAGAGACCATCGTGCCCACGGGCGCGAGCAAGGTCCTCTTCATCATGGCACCGATGCTGACCTTCGTGCTGGCGATGATCGCCTGGGCGGTGATCCCGGTGAACGAGGGCTGGGCGATCGCCGACATCAATGTCGGCGTGCTCTACCTCTTCGCGGTCTCCTCACTCGGCGTTTACGGCATCATCATCGCGGGCTGGGCGTCGAACTCGAAATACGCCTTCCTCGGCGCGCTCCGTTCCGCGGCGCAGATGGTGTCCTACGAGGTCTCGATGGGCTTCGTGATCGTCACCGTCCTGCTCTGCGTGGGATCGCTGAACCTGACGGATGTCGTGCTGGCGCAGAAGGGCCTGTGGTTCTTCATCCCGCTTTTCCCGATGTTCATCATCTTCTTCATCTCCACCCTGGCGGAGACGAACCGGGCGCCCTTCGATCTGCCCGAGGGTGAGTCGGAGCTGGTCGCGGGGTTCTTCGTAGAATACTCCGCGATGACCTTTGCCCTCTTTTTCCTCGGCGAGTACGCGAACATGTTCCTCATGTCCGCGCTCACCTCCACCCTGTTCCTCGGCGGCTGGCTGCCCCCTCTCGACGTGGCGCCGCTGAACCTTGTGCCGGGGCCGATCTGGTTCATCCTCAAGATCTGCTTCTGCATGTTCGTCTTCGTCTGGGTGCGCGCCACCCTGCCGCGCTACCGCTACGACCAGCTGATGCGGCTGGGCTGGAAGGTGTTCCTGCCCTTCAGCCTCGTCTGGCTGGTGCTGACGGCATTCGCGCTGAAGATCTTCGGGTGGCTGCCCGCATGACCCGACTCAACACTGCAATCGGAAAGGTCCGTCCCTGATGGCGACGCTCGACCGAGTGGCGCGAGGCTTCTTGCTCGGGGAAATCATCTCCGGGCTGGGGCTGACGCTGAAGGCCTTCTTCTCGAAGAAGGCGACGATCAACTATCCTTATGAGCGCTCTCCGCTGAGCCCGCGCTTCCGGGGCGAGCACGCGCTGCGCCGCTACCCGAACGGGGAGGAGCGCTGCATCGCGTGCAAGCTCTGTGAGGCGGTCTGCCCGGCCCTGGCCATCACGATCGAGGCCGAGCCGCGCGAGGACGGGTCCCGCCGGACCACGCGCTACGACATCGACATGACCAAGTGCATCTACTGCGGCCTCTGCGAGGAGGCCTGCCCGGTGGATGCTATCGTCGAGGGGCCGAACCTGGAGTTCGCCACCGAGACGCGGGCGGAGCTGATCTACCAGAAGGAGAAGCTCCTCGATAACGGCGACCGGTGGGAGCCGATCCTGGCCGCGCGCCTCCAGGCGGATGCGCCCTTCCGATGATCACTGATTCCGCAATCGCGGGCCTGGCCTTCTACGCCTTCTCGGCGGTGCTGATCGCCTGCGCCGTGATGGTCGTGACGAGCCGGAACCCCGTCCACAGCGTGCTGTTCCTGATCCTGGGCTTCTTCAACGCCGCCGCGCTGTTCCTGATCGCCGGCGCCGAGTTCCTGGCGATGATCCTGGTCATCGTCTATGTCGGCGCGGTCGCGGTGCTGTTCCTCTTCGTGGTGATGATGCTGGACATCGACTTCGCGCGGTTGCGCGAGGGCTTCCAGCGCTATGCCCCGATTGGGGCGGTCATCGGTGGCATTCTGTTCCTGGAACTGGTCTTCGTCCTCGCCACCTGGCAGTCGAGCGGCGAGGCGGGCGGGCTGCGCCTGAACCCGACGCCGTCGACGGTGAGCAACACCAGGGCGATCGGCCAGGTGCTGTACACGGACTACGTTTTCCTCTTCCAGGGCGCGGGGCTCATCCTGCTCGTTGCGATGATGGGCGCCATCGTCCTGACCCATCGCGACCGCGCGCGCAGTCGGCGCCAGGATATCCAGGCGCAGATCCACCGGCGCACGCAAATCGAGATGGCCGATGTCCCCGTCGGTGCCTCCATCGGCCAAATGGGCATCCTCCGCCCGCTGCCGCCCGAGGAGCCGAAGCCGAAGGCCGTCGCGCACGGACACGGGGCGCATGACGACCACGGGCATGGGGGAGGGCACCACTGATGCTCACCATCGGGCTGAGTCACTACTTAACCGTGGGCGCGATCCTCTTCGTGCTCGGGATCTTCGGCATCTTTCTCAACCGGAAGAACATCATCGTCATCCTGATGTCGATCGAGTTGATCCTGCTCTCGGTGAACCTGAACCTAGTGGCATTCTCCTCCACCCTGGGGGACCTCACCGGGCAGATCTTCGCGATGTTCATCCTGACCGTCGCGGCCGCGGAGGCCGCGATCGGTCTGGCGGTGGTCGTCATCTACTTCCGCAACCGCGGCAGCATCGAGGTGGAAGACGTGTCCACCCTGAAGGGTTAGGGCGCCATGTTCGTCGGTGCCGTTTTCTTCCCGCTCCTGGGCGCGACCCTCGCGGGCTTCTTCGGTCGCTGGCTGGGCGACCGCCTAACCATGTGGGTCTCTGTGGGCTGCATGGTGCTGGCCGCCATCTGCGGCGTATCCGCCTTCGTCCAGGTCGGGCTGCACGCGCAGCCGCAGACCGTCACCATCCTGAACTGGATCGATGTCGGCGGGCTGACCGTCGACTGGGCGCTGCGCTACGACACGCTGAGCGCCATGATGGTGGGGATGGTGACCTTCATCTCCACCTTCATCCACATGTACAGCGTCGGCTACATGTCCCATGACGAGACGCCGCCGCGTTTCTTCGCCTATCTCGGCCTCTTCACCTTCG
Source organism: Roseomonas indoligenes (assembly GCF_017813365.1). Lineage (GTDB taxonomy): Bacteria > Pseudomonadota > Alphaproteobacteria > Acetobacterales > Acetobacteraceae > Roseomonas > Roseomonas indoligenes. Next base: position 126,459 of record NZ_JAGIZA010000005.1, on the reverse strand, counting down.
CCATGCTGATGCTGGTGACCGCGGACAACCTGGTCCAGCTCTTCTTCGGCTGGGAGGGCGTCGGTCTCGCGAGCTACCTGCTGATCGGCTACTGGTACGAGCGCGAGAGCGCGAACCGCGCGGCGATGAAGGCTTTCATCGTGAACCGCGTCGGCGACCTGTTCTTCATGCTCGGCATGGCGCTGACCTTCTGGACTTTCGGCGCGCTGAACTTTGCGGACATCTTCCCGCGCGTGACGGAAATGCAGGGCGTGACCTTCGCCGGCATGCCGGTGCTGGAGGTGATCGCCGTCCTTCTCTTCCTCGGCGCCTGCGGCAAGTCGGCCCAGCTCGGTCTGCACACCTGGCTGCCGGACGCGATGGAGGGCCCGACGCCCGTCTCCGCCCTCATCCACGCGGCGACGATGGTGACGGCGGGCGTGTTCCTGCTGGCCCGCATGTCACCGGTCTTCGAGTACGCCCCGAACGCACTGACCCTGGTGACGATCGTGGGCGCCTCCACTGCCCTCTTCGCCGCCACGATCGGCTGCGTGCAGAACGACATCAAGCGGGTGATCGCCTACTCGACCTGCTCGCAGCTCGGCTACATGTTCTTCGCCATCGGTGTGGGCGCGTATCAGGCGGCGGTCTTCCACCTTTTCACCCACGCCTTCTTCAAGGCCCTGCTATTCCTGTCCGCCGGCTCCGTGATCCACGCGATGTCGGACGAGCAGGACATCCGGAAGATGGGTGGCATCTGGACCAAGATCCCCGTTACCTACGCGGTGATGTGGATCGGCAGCCTTGCCCTGGCGGGCGTGCCCTTCTTCGCCGGCTACTATTCCAAGGACATGATCCTGGAGAGCGCCTTCGCTGCGCATACGGGCGCGGGGATGTACGCCTTCGTGCTCGGCCTGATCGCCGCCTTCCTCACCGCCTTCTACTCCTGGCGCCTGATCATCATGACCTTTCACGGCAAGCCGCGGGCGGATCACCATGTGATGGAGCATGTCCACGAGAGCCCGGCGGTGATGCTGATCCCGCTGCTGGTCCTCGCGGTCGGCGCCATCTTCACCGGCGCAGTGTTCTACGAGTACTTCGTTGGTCACGACCAGGCGCACTTCTGGAATGGTGCGATCTTCAACGCCGAGCACAACCACGTGCTGCACAACGCGCATGAGGGACCGGAGTGGGTCGGGCTGGCGCCGACGGTAATTGGCGTGGTCGGGATCGTGCTGGCCTACGTCTTCTACATGTTCTTTCCAGCCATCCCGGCGCGCATCGCCGCCACCTTCCCGGGGGTGCACAAGTTCCTGCTGCACAAGTGGTACTTCGACGAGCTGTATGACTGGCTCTTCGTCCGGCCTTTCCGCCGCCTCGCGCAGGCGTTCTGGAAGACGGGCGATGCCACCATCATCGACGGCGTGCCGAACGGCGTGGCCGCGCTCACGGTCGATGCGGCGCGCGGGGTCGCGCGCTTCCAGACCGGACGCGTGGCGAACTACGCCTTCACCATGATCGCGGGCCTCGTGGTCTTCGTCTCGGTCATCTTCCTGGGCTTCACCCGATGAACGCCGCCGGCTTTCCGCTGCTCTCCCTCCTCACCTTCCTGCCTCTGGCCGGCGTGGTGGCGATCCTCTGCATCCGCGGGGACGAGGCGACCGTCGCCTCGAACTCCCGCTGGACAGCGCTCTGGACCAGTCTGATCGTCTTCGTCCTCTCGCTCATCCTGTGGTTCCAGTTCGACTCCTCGGTCGTGGCGCCGCAGTTTGTCGAGAACCTGAACTGGCTGCCGGATTTCGGCGTGAACTACCACATGGGTGTGGACGGCATCTCCGTGCTGTTCGTCCTGCTCTCCACGCTGCTGACGCCGATCTGCATTCTCGCCTCCTGGGAGGCGGTGCAGACCCGCGTGCGGGAGTACATGATCGCCTTTCTCGTCCTGGAGACGATGATGGTCGGCATGTTCTGCGCGCTCGACCTCATCATTTTCTACGTCTTCTTCGAGGGCGTGCTGATCCCGATGTTCCTCATCATCGGCATCTGGGGCGGGCAGCGGCGCGTCTACGCGGCCTTCAAGTTCTTCCTCTACACGCTGCTCGGCTCCGTGCTGATGCTGCTGGCCATCCTGGCGCTCTGGTACAATGCCGGCAGCACGGACATGGCGGTGCTCGTCCAGAAGGCGGTTCCCTCCTCCTGGCAGTACTGGATGTTCCTGGCCTTCTTCGCTTCCTTCGCCGTGAAGGTGCCGATGTGGCCGGTGCACACTTGGCTGCCCGACGCGCACGTGGAAGCGCCGACGGCCGGTTCCGTGATCCTGGCGGGCGTGCTGCTGAAAATGGGCGGGTACGGGTTCCTCCGCTTCTCCATCCCGCTGTTCCCGGAGGCGTCGCAATTCTTCGCGCCGATGATGTTCGCGCTTTCGGTCGTGGCGGTGATCTACACCTCCATGATCGCCTTTGCGCAGCAGGACATGAAGAAGCTGATCGCCTACTCCTCCGTTGCCCATATGGGCGTGGTCACGGTGGGTCTCTTCACCTTCAACCAGCAGGGTATCTCCGGCGCCATCTTCACCATGCTGGCGCACGGCGTTGTCTCCGGCGCGCTGTTCCTCTGCGTTGGCGTGGTCTACGACCGCCTGCACACGCGTGAGATCGCGCGCTACGGTGGGGTGGCGAAGGTCATGCCCTCCTACGCTCTCGTGTTCATGCTCTTCACCATGGCCAGCGTGGCGCTGCCCGGCACGGCAAACTTCCCGGGTGAGTTCCTGGTGATCACCGGTGCCTGGAAGTCCAACGGATGGGTCGCTCTCGGCACCGGCATGGGCATGATCCTTGGCGCAGCCTACATGCTGTGGCTGTACCGGCGCGTCGTCTTCTCCCGCATCACGCGGGATGAGGTGCGCGGCCTGCTCGACCTCTCTCCGCGTGAGATCGCCATCTTCGCGCCACTGATCGTCCTCACCCTCTGGATGGGGATCTATCCTTCTTCCTTCACCCATGTCTGGGAGGCCTCCGTCGCCGCGCTGATCGAGCGGCACGAGGCAGCCCTGGCGGTGCCGCGCGTGGCGGGGCTTTGAGACGATGAACTGGACCCTCGCCCTTCCTGAGATCCTCCTCGCGGTCTCGGGCCTCGTTCTCCTGCTCGCGGGTGTGATCCCGAAGCGGGACACGACCTTCCCGATCACCATGGGCACGCTCGGCGCGCTGCTGGTGGCTGCGGTGCTGGTCATGGCCACGCCGGATGGCCAGGCCTTCGGCAACCAGTTCGTATCGGACAGCTTCTCACGCTTCGCGAAGGTGCTGATCCTGCTGGGTGCCGCCTCCGGTCTGATGCTGGCGCTCGACTGGAACGTGCGGCAGGGCATCGCCCGCTTCGAGTTCCCGATCCTCGTGCTGTTCAGCACGATCGGCATGCTGGTGATGGTCTCGGCCTCCGACCTCATCACTCTCTATCTCGGGCTGGAGCTGCTCTCGCTCTCGCTCTACGTCATCGCGGCCTTCGACCGTGACAACGCGCGCTCCGCCGAGGCCGGGCTGAAGTACTTCGTGCTCGGGGCCCTGGCCTCGGGCCTCTACCTCTACGGCGCGAGCCTCACCTACGGCTTTTCCGGCTCCACGAACTTCGCCGCGGTTGCCAGCGCTGTATCCACCACGGAAGGGATCTCGCTCGGGCTGATCGTTGGCGTGACCTTCGTCATCGCCGCGCTTGCCTTCAAGATTTCGGCCGTTCCCTTCCACATGTGGACGCCCGACGTTTATGAGGGCGCGCCGACGCCGGTTACGGCCTTCTTCGCGTCCGCGCCGAAGGTGGCGGCCGTGTCCCTTCTCGTGCGCGTGCTGGCCGACCCCTTCGCCGACCTGGCGGAGCAGTGGCAGGGCGTGATCTGGCTGGCCTCGCTCGGGTCCATGCTGCTCGGCTCCTTCGCCGCCATCCGGCAGCAGAATATCAAGCGGCTGATGGCCTACTCTTCCATCGGCCATATCGGCTATGCCTTGATGGGCCTCGCGGTCGCCACCGATGTCGGGCTGCGCGGCGTGATGCTTTACATGGCGATCTACCTCGTGATGAACGCGGGCGTCTTCGCGGTGCTCGTCTCCATGCGCCGCCAGGGCAAGTCCTTGGAGCGGGTGGAAGATCTGGCTGGTCTTGGCCGAACCGATCCGGGCATGGCCGCAGCGATGACGGTCTTCATGTTCTCCATGGCCGGCATTCCGCCGCTCGCCGGGTTCTTCTCGAAGCTCTATGTTTTCCTCGCGGCGGTGCAGGAGGGCTTCTGGGTCCTGGCGACGGTCGGCGTGCTGACCAGCGTTGTGGGCGCCTACTACTACCTCCGCATTATTAAGGTGATGTACTTCGACAATCCGGCCGGTGCGCTGGATCAGCGGCCGGCGGCCGTCTCCATGGTGCTGGCGGGGGCGGGGCTGTTCAACGTGCTCTTCTTCCTCTTCCCGGCACCGATCGTCGCGGCGGCTGCGGCGGCGGTGGCCGCCCTGGCGGGATGAGCACGGCTCCGGCGGGCTGGCGGCTGCAGGTCCATGACCAGCTCCCCAGCACCGCCGACCTGATCCGGCGAAGCGCGGAGGATGGTGAAGCGGAACGCCTCGCCATCCTCGCGCGCCGCCAGACCGCCGGTCGCGGGACGCATGGCCGATCCTGGGAATCGCCGATCGGCAACCTCTACCTCTCTGTCCTGCTCCGCCCGACCGCTCCTGCGCGGGAAGTGCCGCAATGGGGACTGCTGGCGGCCGTGGCCCTGTACGATGCCCTGGCGCCTCTGGCCGGGCCCGACCTGACCCTGAAATGGCCGAACGACGTTCTGATCAGGGGGGCGAAGTGCGCGGGTATCCTTGCAGAAGCCAGCCTGGACGCGAGGGGCTGGTTGGACTGGCTGTCCTTTGGCTTCGGGGTAAACTTGGCACACGCCCCTCAGCTGTCCGGCCGCCGGACGGCAGCGCTGCCGCAGCCCGCGCCGGAGCCAGAAGTTGCTGCCGCGGCGGTGCTGGCTTCCTTGGATCGCTGGCGCGCCGTCCGGGAGACGGAAGGCTTCGAGCCGATCCGTGTGGCCTGGCTCGCGCGCGGCCATCGGCCTGGTGTGGCACTCACCGTCACGGCGGCCGGGGCACCTCTGGCCGGATTGTTCGATGGTCTGGACGATAGCGGCGCCCTGCGGCTCCGCACGGAGAGGGGACTGGAAACCGTCATCGCCGGGCAGGTGGACGCCTGAGTGCAGCCATCCCTTGCGGCCAGGGTGACCGGAAGGTGATCGTCTGCCGCCGTTCCGCCCCTTGTTACGCCCCGCGGGTCCCGGCATTCGAAGGATTGGCCTCGGATAGCGGCGCCGGACCGGGACGCCCCGTTGGCGACCCGCGGCGCACCCCCCATCTGTCACGAAACGATCGAAACCTGACTTCCTCAAGAACGAGAACGAATGACCTTCGATACTTCCGACGACCTCGCCTTCCTCCCGCTTGGGGGGACGGGGGAGATCGGCATGAACCTCAACGTCTATCGCCTGGACGGACAGCTTCTCGCCGTTGATTGCGGCATCGGCTTCGGCGGCGCCGAGGCACCCGAGGCCGAGATCCTCGTCCCCGATCCGGCCTGGCTGTCAGAGCGCCGGGACCGGCTGGTGGGGCTGGTGATCACCCACGCGCATGAGGATCATCTTGGCGCGGTCGCGCACCTCTGGTCCTTGCTGCGCTGCCCGCTTTACGCCAGCCCCTTCGCGGCCGCCGTGCTGCGCCGGAAGCTGGGTGAGGCCGGCCTGCTGCACGAGGTGACGATCCACACCGTGCCGCTCTCCTCCCGCGTGAAGATTGGGAACTTCGACCTGCAGTTCCTGCGCGTGGCGCATTCCGTGCCGGAATCGCAGGCCCTCGCCATCCGCACCCGCCACGGCATCGTGCTGCACACCGGCGACTGGAAGCTGGACCCAAATCCCCTGATCGGTCCGCCGACCGACGAGGCCGCCTTTGCCAAGCTGGGCGAGGAAGGGGTGTTGGCCATGGTCTGCGACAGCACCAATGCTCTCGTCGACGGGCATTCCGGCAGCGAGGCCACCGTGCTGGAGGCGCTTACGGCATTGATCGCGACGCTGAAGGGCCGGGTCGCCGTCTCCTGCTTTGCCACGAACATTGCGCGGGTCGATTCCATCACGCGGGCCGCCATGGCCGCCGGCCGGCGGGTGGCGCTATTCGGCCGGTCTCTCCGCAATGCCGACGCGGCCGCCCGCGAGACCGGGTACTTCAGCGACCTTCCGCCCTTCCTGGACGAGGAGGAGGCCGGCTACTTGCCGGATGACGAGTTGCTGATCATCTGCACGGGCAGCCAGGGCGAGCCCCGGTCGGCGCTGGCGAAGATCGCGGCGGACACCCATCCCCAGATTTCTCTAGGCGAGGGGGATACGGTGGTCTTCTCGTCCCGCATGATCCCCGGGAACGAGAAGGCGATCATGAACGTCGAGGCCGCGCTCTATCGGGCTGGGTGCCGCGTGATCACTCCGGATTCCGAGCATCCCGTGCACGTCTCCGGTCACCCCGCGAAGGACGAACTTCGCCGGCTCTATGACCTTGTGAAGCCGCGGCACGCCGTGCCCGTCCATGGTGAGTGGCGCCATCTGCAGGAGCACGCCGCCCTGGCCCGCGAGTTCGGCGCCGAGCCGCACCTCATTGAGGACGGGGACATGCTCCGCCTCGGCGGCGGTCCGGTCGAGGTGTGCGAGACCGTGCAGAGCGGCAAGCTGGCCGTGGACGGCACCCGCCTGCTGCCGCTCGACGGCGGCGTGCTCGGCGCGCGGCGTCGCATGCTGTTCAACGGCGTCGTCGTCGGCTCGCTCGCGGTGGACGAGAACGGCCGGGTGCGCGGTACGCCGCAGGTGTCCGCTCCCGGCCTGTTCGAGCAGGGCGAGGACGCGACCGCGCAAATTGCATCCGACCTTGCCCGGCTGGTCAATGACCTGCCGGCGCCGCTACGGCGGGAGGATTCGGCCTTGCGGGAGGCGGCGCGCACCGCTCTTCGCAAGGCCATCGGCCGCCGCGTGCGCAAGCGGCCCCTCGTAGAACTCCACCTGCTCCGGGTCTGAACCCGGAGCAGGCGGGGTGCTCAGCGGAAGGGAATGGCAATTGTCAGCCCAGGCTGGGCATAGGCAACCGGCGGCCCGTAGCCGTAACCCTGGCGGTAGGCACGGCGCTCATAGCGGTCCCGCCGCCAGGCCTGCTCGCGGCGCCACTCCCGGCGCTCATGCCGCCGCCAGGCCTGCTCCCGGCGGAACTCATGGTGCCGCCAGGCCCGCTCGCGCTCCCAGCCACCATGGGCGTCGGCAGTCTGGGGAATAGCCGGGACAGCCGCGAGGGCGAGTCCGGCGAGAAGAATGAAGCGACGCATCTTCGTCTCCCTTCGGATCGACATGGCGTAGAAACGCCGAGGACCCCGCCGGGATTACGGCGGATCCCGGGCAAGTGAGGGCAAGGTTGGGGCAGGATGGGCTGGGTCACCGGGATCGTCGTTTTCTTCCTCGTGTGGTGGACGGTGCTCTTCGCCGTTCTGCCCCTGGGGGTCAGCCCTGACCCCGAGGGCGCAGGCGCTGGGGGGTGGCGCGGCGCGCCACGCCAGGTCCGCGTTCTGCGGGTAGTCGTGCTCACTACGCTTCTGGCCATCCTTGTCTGGTTCGTTATCGAGTGGCTGGTTCGGGCGGACTGGCTATCCTTCCGGGAAGGCTGGCTTGCAATGCCTAACGATTAGCCAAAACGACGGAATCATGGGCATCGACGATGAAAATTGAAGCGCTATACGCACGATCAGCTCAATATTTCATCTTTCGCGAGCATAAACTGCTTCGCTTCCCGGCCGCACTGCAGCATCATCGGGACATGGAAGAGGGCTTTTCCTCTTCCGCCGTGTGACTGGCGTTTCCTCCCTAAACTCGGGCCGTCCCTTCGGGGCGGCCCTTCTTTTTTGCGCCGTCGCCGGGCGGATTGCGCCGCCCGCGCCATGCTCTAGGTTGCGCGCCTCTTCCCATCCGGAGCCCGCCGCCTTGCGCCTCTCTCGCGCCTTCCTGCCCACGCTCAAGGAAACGCCTGCCGAGGCGCAGATCGTCTCGCACCGGTTGATGCTGCGCGCGGGGATGGTTCGCCAGACCAGCGCCGGCATCTATGCCTGGCTGCCGCTGGGGCTGCGCGTGCTGCGCAAGGTCTCCGATATCGTGCGGCAGGAGCAGGATCTGGCGGGGGCGCAGGAGATCCTGATGCCCACCATCCAGGCCGCCGAGCTGTGGAAGGAGAGCGGGCGCTACGACGGCTACGGCAAGGAGATGCTCCGCATCATCGACCGGCACGACCGCGAGATGCTCTACGGCCCGACCAACGAGGAAATGGTCACCGACATCTTCAAGACCTATGCGAAATCCTACCGGGACCTGCCACGCAACCTCTACCACATCCAGTGGAAGTTCCGGGACGAGATCCGCCCCCGCTTCGGCGTGATGCGCGGGCGCGAGTTCCTGATGAAGGACGCCTATTCCTTCGACCTCGATGCCGATGGCGCACGGGAATCCTACCGGCGCATGTTCCGTGCCTATCTCCGTACCTTCGCGCGCATGGGGCTGAAGGCCATCCCGATGCAGGCGGATACCGGCCCGATCGGCGGCAATCTCTCCCACGAGTTCATCATCCTCGCGGAGACCGGCGAGAGCGTTGTGTACCTGCACAAGGACCTGCTGGAGTTCGACGTGCTGGCGCAGGACCCCTCGGGGACGGGTGAGGCCTCGGCGGTCATGGACTTCTGGACCAGCCGCTACGCCGCCACCGACGAGAAGCACGACGAGGCCGCCTGGGACGCCATTCCCGCCGAGAGCCAGATCACCGCGCGCGGGATCGAGGTGGGACACATCTTCTACTTCGGCACGAAGTACTCGAAGCCCATGGGGCTGACGGTCGCGGGGCCGGACGGCGCGACGGTGGTGCCGGAAATGGGGTCCTACGGGATCGGCGTCTCCCGCCTGCTGGGCGCGATCATCGAGGCGAGCCACGACGAGGAAGGCATCATCTGGCCGGACGCGGTGGCGCCTTTCGCCTGCGCCATCCTCAACCTCAAGCCCGGCGACGCGGCGGCGGACGCGCTCTGCGAGCAGATCTACGCCGCCCTGCCGAACGAGGCGGTCCTCGACGACCGCGGCGAGCGCGCCGGAGCCAAGTTCGCCGACGCCGACCTGATCGGCTACCCCTGGCAGGCCATCATCGGCCCGCGCGGCGCCGCCAAGGGCATCGTGGAGCTGAAGCGCCGCGCCACCGGCGAGCGGCTGGAGCTGCCGCTGGACGAGGCGATCGCCCGTATCAAGGCCACCATCGCCTGATGTTCTCGCCCTTCGAGCGCGCCGTCGCCTTCCGGTACCTGCGCGCCCGGAAGGGCGAGCGCTTCGTCTCCGTCATCGCGATCTTCTCCCTCGTCGGGATCGCGCTGGGGGTGGCGACCCTCATCATCGTCATGTCCGTGATGAACGGCTTCCGGCAGGAGCTGCTGGGCCGCATCCTCGGGCTGAACGGCCATCTCGGCGTCTACTCGCAGACGAACGAGGGGCTGCGCGACTACGACGACATTGCCGCCCGCGTGCGGCAACTGGCGGGCATCGTGTCCGCCACGCCGATCGTGGAGGGCCAGGTGCTCTTCACCAGCGAGAATGGTGGCGCGACCGGTGGCCTCGCGCGCGGCATCCGGCCGGAGGACCTGCGCGCCCGCCCGCTGATCGCGGAGAACATCCGCGCCGGTAGCCTGCAGCGCTTTGGGGAGCAGGACACGATCGTCGTCGGCACCCGCCTCGCACGGCGGCTTGGCCTGCGGATAGGGGACAAGATCACCCTCGTATCCCCCCAGGGCCGCGCCACCGTCGTCGGCACCGTCCCGCGCCTCAAGGCTTATGAGGTGGTGGCGATGTTCGAGGCGGGGATGCAGGAATACGATTCCAGCTACGTCTTCCTGCCGCTCGACGCCGCCCAGGTCTATTTCCAGCACCGCGACACGGCGACGCAGGTGGAGGTCTTCGTGGCGAACCCCGATCGCGTGAACGACGCGACCCGGGCCATCTACGCCGCCCTGTCCGGCCGCCCCGTGCGCGTGTTGGATTGGCAGGCCTCCAACTCCTCCTTCTTCGCGGCGGTGCAGGTGGAGCGGAACGTGATGTTCCTCATCCTCACCCTCATCATCATCGTTGCCGCCTTCAACATCATCTCGTCCCTGATCATGCTGGTGAAGGACAAGGGGCGGGACATCGCGGTGCTGCGGACGGTGGGCGCCACCAGCGGCGCCATCCTGCGGATCTTCCTGCTGGCCGGCGCCTCCATCGGCGTGGCGGGCACGCTGATCGGCTTCGGCATCGGCCTCGTCTTCTGCCTGAACATCGAGAACATCCGTCAGGCCCTGCAGTCCCTGACGGGCACGGAGCTGTTCAACGCCGAGGTCTACTTCCTCACGCGCCTGCCGGCGGTGGTGGAGCCGATGGAGGTGGCGCAGGTCGTGGGCATGGGCATGGGCCTGTCGCTGCTGGCAACGATCTACCCGGCCTGGCGCGCCGCGCGGCTGGACCCGGTGGAGGGTCTCCGCAATGGCTGATCCCGTACTGGCCCTGAGGGGCGTGGAGCGCCGCTACCGCACCGAGGCCGGCGAGCTTCCGGTACTGCGCGGCGCGGCGCTGGAACTGCATGCCGGGGAAATCGTGGCGCTCGTCGCGCCGTCCGGCACCGGAAAGAGCACGCTGCTGCACGTGGCCGGGCTGCTCGAAAAGCCTGATGCCGGCGCCGTGCTGGTGGAAGGGCGGGACTCCGGCGGCCTGGGCGACGATGCCCGCACCGCCCTGCGGCGGGAGACGATCGGCTTCGTCTACCAGTTCCACCACCTGCTGCCGGAGTTCACGGCGGAGGAGAATGTGGTGCTGCCCCAGCTCGCCGCCGGCAAGCCGCGCCGGGAGGCGGAGGCGCGGGCGCGGGAGCTGCTGGCCTCCTTCGGCCTGGAGAACCGCGGCGACCACCGCCCGAGCCGGCTTTCCGGCGGCGAGCAGCAGCGGGTCGCCATGGCCCGCGCCCTTGCCAACGCGCCGAAGGTTCTGCTGGCGGACGAGCCCACCGGCAACCTGGATGCCGGTACGGCAGACCGCGTCTTCGCCGAACTGCTGGCGGCGGCGCGGGGCAGGGGCCTCGCCGCCCTGATAGCCACCCATAATCCGGAATTGGCAGCGCGAATGGACCGCACCGTCACGCTGCGGGACGGGATGGTCGTTCCGGCCTGATCCCGCCGGAGGGCCTCAGCCCGGCCTGCGCTCGCCGGGGAGGGGGGTGATGAAGCTCATTCCCTCCTCCGCATCCCCCACCAGCTCGGCCCGCAGCCAGCGCTCTACGATGGCTTCCCGCGCCGGCTGATCGGCCCATGCGGCGCGCCGGTGCACGCCCATCACCCGGATTTTCGGCCGGTCAACGGAGCGCAGGAAGCCCTCGATGCTGTCGCGGGCGCCGAAGAAGGTGACGAAGTTCGGTTCCTGCATGCTGTGCAGCGCCTCCCAGTTCCGGCCGCAGGCCAGCATGAAGGCGGAGTAGAGGCGGAACTCCGTGAGGCCGACCGACTTGTCCAGCAGCACCCGGCCGACCCCGGCCTCGCCACGGGTCCGCATGGCCTGCTCCAGCGCGAGCACTTCTTCGCGCCAGAGCGGGAAGGGGGTGATGATGTTGAAGATCGTTTCCGGCCAGCGCTCCTCGGAGAGACCGAACCAGACCAGCTCCGCCGTCTGGCGGGGCAGCAGCCGCCGGGGCGCGGTGATGAGGCGGCCGTCCTCCGTCGCGAAGGCGTCGAGCCCCGTGGGCCGGATGAAGTGGTTCTTGCAGTCGAGGACGATGTAGGCAGGCGTCTCGATATGCCGCGCCACCGCCAGCTTCAGCACCTGCTGGCGGCGCCAGCCGGTGCCCCGCCAGAAGCTTTCACCGTCGGAGAACAGCGCCTCCGCGGGCAGCATCGAGACCTTGTCGCGGAAGGGGCCGTATTCTGGAAGGATCTCCGCCTCGAAGCGGCGGGCGAAGGAGTCCTGGTCCGGATCGTTGTTGATCACGAGAAACCGGCCGCAGATCGCCGGGTCGAGATAGCGCGCGATGGACCGGGCTTGGAGGCGCAGGAGGCCGGCGTCGCGGTGAAAGCCGACGGTCACGAAGTCCAGGATCATCCGCGCCATGCCCCGTTTCCGCCACCCGGCCATCCCTGCCACAACCGGTCTGGGCTTGCCATGGGGCCGGGGCGGACGCGCCCGCTACTCCTCCGGCTCGGTCGTGAAGCGCAGCGGATAGCCCTCCTTCACCGCCATCTCGGTCGCCCGGGTCGCCTTCTCCTCCGCGATCTCCCGGGTGAAGACGGCGACGACGCAGGATCCGCGCCCGTGCGCCGTCATCATCACCCGCAGCGCCGAACCCTCGTCCATGCGGAACTCGGCCTTCAGCACGCGCACGACGAAGTTGCGCGGCGTATAGTCATCGTTCAGCAGAATTACCTTGTGCAGGGGCGGGCGCGCGGGCTTCAGCGCGTCCTCGACGCGCGGCGGGCTGACGGTTTCCGGCATCCTGGTGGCCCCCCTCGCGCAATCCTGGAATCTGCTGCGGCGGGGCGACCGAGGGCCTATATTCCCCCGATGACCGGCAGCTTCGTCCATCTCCATGTCCATTCCGCCTACTCCCTGGCGGAGGGTGCCATCAAGGCCGACAAGCTCCCCGGCCTGGCGAAGAAGGCGGGGATGCCCGCCCTGGCGCTAACGGACACGGCCGTGATGTTCGGCGCGCTGGAATTCAGCCAGTACGCCATGAAGGAAGGTGTGCAGCCCATCGTCGGCTGCCAGCTCTGGCTCGCCCGGCAGAAGGAGCCGGAGCGGCCGGAGGCGGCGCGCCTTCCGCCCGACCCGGTGGTGGCCCTGGCGATGGACAGGCCGGGGCTGGAGAACCTGCAGCGCCTCTCCTCCCTCGGCTGGCTGGGGGAGGACCCCTCGGGCAAGCCCGCCATCTCCCTGGACCAACTCCAGTCCCACGCCTCCGGCATCTTCCTGCTGACCGGCGGCACGCTGGGTCCGCTGGGCCGCCTCCTGGCCGAAGGTCGGCGAGCTCAGGCCGAGGCGTTGCTGGCCGCGCTGCGCGAGGCCTATGGCGACAACCTGGCGGTGGAGCTGACCCGCCACGGCACGGAGCGGGACCGGGCGGTGGAGCCGGGGCTGCTGGCCATCGCCGATGCTGCCGCCCTGCCGATCGTCGCGGCCAATGACGTGTACTTCAAGGATGCGTCGGGGCACGAGGCGCACGATGCCCTGCTCTGCATCGCCGAGAGCCGGACGCTGGCGGAGCCCGACCGCCGCCGCCTGACGGCCGAGCACTGGTTCAAGCCGCCCGCCGCCATGCGGGCGCTGTTCAAGGACCTGCCGGAAGCCTGCGACAACACGCTGGCCATCGCTCGGAAATGCTCGGTGATGGCGGAGACGAAGAAGCCGGAGCTTCCCGTCAGCCGGAAGGTGCAGGAGGGGCTGACCGAGTCCGACATCGTGCAGGACATGGCCCGCAAGGGCCTGGAGAAGCGCCTGGACGCCCAGGCCACCCCCGACGAGGCCCGCCCCGCCTATCGCGAGCGCCTGGAGTTCGAGCTCGGCATCATCGATAAGATGGGCTTCTCCGGCTACTTCCTGATCGTGGCCGACTTCATCCAATGGGCGAAGGCGCACGATATTCCCGTCGGCCCGGGCCGCGGATCGGGCGCCGGATCGGTGGCGGCCTGGGCGCTGACCATCACCGACCTCGACCCCATGCGCTTCGGGCTGCTCTTCGAGCGCTTCCTGAACCCCGAGCGCGTGTCGATGCCGGACTTCGACATCGACTTCTGCCAGGACCGGCGCGAGGAGGTGATCGACTACGTCCGGCAGGAATACGGGCCGGACCGGGTAGGGCAGATCATCACCTTCGGCCGGCTGCAGGCGAAGGCGGTGGTGCGCGACGTCGGCCGCGTGATGGGCATGCCCTTCGGCCAGGTGAACAAGATCGCGGAGCTGATCCCCTTCAACGCCGCCAAGCCGCCCACGCTGCAGGAGGCGCTCGACGGCGAGCCGCGCCTGCGGGAGATGCGCGAGACGGACGAGAACGTGGACCGGCTGATGGAGACGGCGCTGCAGCTGGAAGGGCTGTACCGCAACGCCTCCACCCACGCCGCCGGCGTGGTGATCGGGCGCAAGCCGCTGATCGAGATCGTGCCGCTCTACCGCGATCCGCGCTCCGAGATGCTCGTGACGCAGTACTCCATGAAATACGTGGAGAGCGCGTCGCTGGTGAAGTTCGACTTCCTCGGCCTGAAGACTCTCACGGTAATCCAGCGCGCGCTGGACATCCTGAAGGAGCAGGGGGTGGAGATCGACATCACCACCATCCCGCTGGACGATGCCAGGTCCTACGAGATGCTCGCCAAGGGCGACGCGGCCGGCGTGTTCCAGTTCGAAAGCCAGGGCATGCGGGACGTCCTCCGCATGATGCGGCCGGACCGGTTCGAGGATCTGATCGCGGCGGTGTCGCTCTACCGCCCGGGCCCGATGGCGAACATCCCCGCCTACTGCGCCCGCAAGCACGGCCAGGCCTGGGAGCCGGTGCACCCGGCCATGCGCAGCCTGGTGGAGGAGACCTACGGCATCCTGGTCTACCAGGAGCAGGTGATGCAGATCAGCCAGGAGCTGGCGGGCTACTCGCTCGGCGGCGCCGACCTGCTGCGTCGCGCCATGGGCAAGAAGATCCGTTCGGAGATGGAGGCGCAGCGCAAGATCTTCACCGACGGCGCCGTGAAGAACGGCATCCCCGAGGACAAGGCGGGCGAGATCTTCGACCTGATGGAGCGCTTCGCGGAATACGGCTTCAACAAGTCGCACGCCGCCGCCTACGCGCTCGTCTCCTACCAGACCGCCTGGCTGAAGGCGAACCACCCGCACGAGTTCCTGGCAGCCATCATGTCGTTGGACATGACCAACACGGACAAGCTCGCCTCCCACCTCCAGGAGGCGTCGCGGCTCAACATCAAGGTGCTGCCGCCGGACGTGAACCGCAGCGACGCGGAGTTCGCGGTGGAGCCTCGAACCACGGAGGATGGCGCCGTGGTGAAGGACATCCGCTTCGCCCTGGCGGCAGTGAAGCGCGTCGGCCTCGGTGCCATGCAGGACCTCGTGCGGGCGCGGAAGGAGGGCGGGCCCTTCAAGTCCCTCACGGACTTCGCGGACCGCATAGACCCGAAGCTGTTGAACAAGATGCAGGTGGAGAACCTGGCCCGTGCCGGTGCCTTCGAATGCCTGGACCCGAACCGGGCGAAGGTGACGGAGGGCGCGGAGGCGATCATCCGCCGCGCACAGGCGGCGGCCGAGGACCGCTCCAGCGCCCAGATCGGCCTGTTCGGCGCGCCCGGCGCCTCCGCCGACATGCCGCCCCTGCGCCTGCGCGACATGCCGGATTGGCCGCAGCTGGAGCGGCTGGAGCGCGAGGCGGAGGCGATCGGCTTCCACCTCTCCGGCCACCCGCTTGACGCCTATAAGGACGCCCTCGCCAAGCTGCGCGTCTGCCCCATCGCCCGCATGACGGAGCGCGCCCAGGCCGGCGCCGGGCGCCTGAAGCTGGCCGGCACGGTGATCGGCACGAAGGAGCGCACGACGAAGACCGGCAGCCGCATGGCCTGGATCCGCATCTCCGACTTCTCCGGCAGCACGGAGGTGACCTGCTTCTCCGAGGTCCTCGGCAAATGCCGGGACATGCTGACGGAGGGGAACGCCGTTCTCTTCACGGCCGAGGTGAAGGTGGACGGCGAGGCGGTGCGGCTGACCGCGCTGGACTGCGAGCCGCTGGAAGCCGCCGCGCAGTCCCTTCCGGCCAGCCTGCGAATCGAGTTCGCCTCGATGGAGGTGCTGGAGACCCTGCGCGGCATTCTCGAGCGCGAGGGGCGGGGGAGGGGCGAGGTCGTCCTCATCCCCCGCACCGGGCCGGGGCAGGAGGTGGAACTGGCCCTGCCCGGGCGGTGGAACGTCTCCCCCCGGCTTGCCCAGGCGCTGAAGGTATTGCCGGGGATCGAGGCGGTGGATCTGGCGGCCTGACCGGCCCTACTTCAGCGGAAAGCCCATCGCGCGCAGCGTCTCCGTCATGGTGTGGCGCCCGCTGAGGGACTCGGGGCCGGCGACGCGCTTCAGCATCCGGCCCGTCCAGTCCGAGCGGCCCATGCCGTTCGCCTCGGAGAACTCGGCCAGGACCTGGTCGTAGCCCGCCACGGCGGTTTCCTCGCCCGCCGTGGCGTAGGTCTCGCGGTGAAGGACCAGGGACTGCGGCAGACGGGGCTTCACCTCCGCCCGGGCCTCGGGATCGGGCCAGCCGATGGCCAAGCCGAAGGCGCCGAAGGCCTTGGGCGGCAGGTTCAGCTCCGCCGCGACCTCGATCGGCTTGTTCCGCAGCCCGCCGACATAGACGCCGCCCAGCCCGATGGACTGCGCCGCCACCAGGGCGTTCTGGGAAGCCAGCGCGGCGTCCACCAGCGCCACCATGAAGCTTTCCAGGTAATCCAGCCCCGCCAGGCGCTGCTGGTGCGCTTCCCCCAGGCGTTCCAGCCGGGAAAGGTCCGCGATCCAGCACAGGAAGAGCGGGGCATGCCGGATGAAGCCCTGGTTCCCCGACAGCGTCGCCAGCCGGTCCTTACGGGCGGGGTCCTGCACGGCCACCACGCTCCAGGTCTGCATGTTGGAGGAGGAGGGAGCAGAGGAAGCGGCCGCCACGATGGTCTCCAGCGCGCCCGGATCCAGCGGCCGGTCGAGAAAGTTCCGGTAGGAGCGATGGGACAGCATCGCCTCGATCACCGGGCTGCTCGGCCCCGCGGGCAGGCCGGGGGCGCCGTAGCGGAGATCCAGGGCGGAGAGGGTGGCCTCGGAAGGGTCGGTCATCGTCGTTGTCCTATCGGCGCGTCGTGCCGCACCCTGCCACCGCACCCTTCGCGGGCCTACCCATTGGCAGCCGGGAGCCGCTGACCCAACCTCTCGTTTGTTAAGGGCACCTCCAGGAGGTGTCAGCCACGAGGGAGAGGGCCATGAGCAAGGATTTCCTGGACGACCGACGCCGCGCGCTGGAGGAGGCCTTCTTCGCCCAGCAGAGCGACGAACTGATCCGCCGCCTTCACGCCAAGGACCCGGCCAAGCCGGAGCGGGACCGGCTGGCCGAGGTTTCCGGGCTGAAGGAGACGGCGCTGCTGGACCGGCTGGAGGCCCAGGGCATCGGCAGCGGCACGGTTGCGGCCCTCTCCATCGTGCCGCTGGTCGTCGTGGCCTGGGCGGACGGGATGATGGGCGACCGGGAACGCCGGGCGGTGCTGGACGCGGCCCATGCCGTGGGACTCGATACCGGCAGCGACGGCCAGGCCCTCCTCGCCCGTTGGCTCGCCGAACCGCCGCCGCCCGCGCTGTTCGCCGCCTGGAGCGACTACGTCCATGCCCTGGGCACAGAGGCGCGTGGGGCGCTGCGGAAGCGGGTGATGGACCGGGCGCTGCACCTCGCGGAGGCCAAGGGTGGCCTGCTCGGGCTGCTGGGTGGGATCTCCGCGCCGGAGAAGGCCGCGCTGGCGCGGCTGGAGGCGGCCCTGGCCTCCTGAGGCCCCTCTGGGAGGTCTTGTCCGCCCGCGCCCTGCGTGCCATATGCGGCCCGCCGGGCGCGGGATCTTCCTGCGCCCGGCAAATCCGCACGCGGCGCGCCCTTCCGAGACAAGCGGCAAGGGTCCGGTCCCCCGGTTTTCCATAGGAAAATCCCGAGGGCGTAGCGCCGCGGAGGCCCAACCGGATCTGATCGGAAGGAAGGACACGCCCGATGGCGATGCCTGAGGTTACCCTGCGCGGCCTGCTCGAGGCCGGCGTTCACTTCGGCCACCACACCCGCCGGTGGAACCCGAAGATGGCCCCCTACATCTTCGGCGTGCGCAACCAGGTCCACATCCTGGACCTGCAGCAGACCGTGCCGCTGATGGACCGCGCCCTGCGCACCGTGCGCGACGTGGTGGCCGGCGGCGGCCGCGTGCTCTTCGTGGGCACGAAGAAGGCGGCAGCGGACTACGTGGCCGAGGCGGCGACCCGCTGCGGTCAGTACTACGTCAACCACCGCTGGCTGGGCGGCATGCTCACCAACTGGAAGACGATCACCGGCTCCATCAAGCGCCTGAAGCAGATGGACGAGCAGCTCGCCGGCAACACCACGGGTCTCACCAAGAAGGAGATCCTGATGCTGACCCGTGAGAAGGAGAAGCTCGACCGCGCGCTCGGCGGCATCCGCGAGATGGGCGGCCTGCCCGACGTCATCTTCGTGATCGACACGATCAAGGAGAAGCTGGCGATCGAGGAGGCCAACAAGCTCGGCATTCCCGTTATTGCCGTCTGCGACTCCAACGCTGACCCGAGCGGCGTGGCCTTCCCGATCCCGGGCAACGACGACGCCATCCGCGCCATTAACCTGTACTGCGACATGATGGCCGCAGCCGTGTTCGACGGCATCTCCGCCGAGCTCTCCGCCTCCGGCATGGATGTCGGCGCCCAGGCCGACCTGCCGACCGACGTGATGCCGGACGACAGCGGCCTGCCGGGTGCCGGCGCCGTCCCGGAGACCCTCGGCGGCGCCGAGGTGGCCGACGTGCCGGTGCTCGAGGGCGCGGTGCAGTCCTCCCCGACCTCGGGCGTGGATCGCGAGAGCCTGGAGCAGATGGTCCAGAACAACCGCGACGACGGCAACAACGCCGGCTGATCGCCCGCGGGCCGGGCGGGGATTCCCGCCGGGCTCGCAATGACATGAACGCGCCGGGGTGGCCTCGCTGCCCCGGCGTGTCGCATACAGCGGCGGCACGATTCGCCCGGGGCCGCCCCGGGTCAGCCGCCCCACAGACGGGAAGACGAGAGATGGCCGAGATCACGGCAGCCATGGTTCGCGACCTGCGCGAGAAGACCGGCGCGGGCATGATGGACGTCAAGAAGGCCCTGGTGGAGAGCAACGGCGACGCGGAGGCCGCGATCGACTGGCTGCGCAAGAAGGGCCTGTCCGCCGCCGCCAAGAAGTCCGGCCGCGTGGCCGCCGAGGGTCTGGTCGGCGTCGTCGCCGCCGGCACGAAGGCCGCGATGGTCGAGGTGAATGCCGAGACCGACTTCGTGGCCCGCAACGAGGCCTTCCAGGGCCTGGTCGAGGCGGTCGCGAAGGTCGCCCTCGAGGTCGGCCAGGACGTGGAGGCCATCAAGGCCGCCCCCTATCCCGGTGCCGGCCATACGGTTGCCGACGAGGTCACCCGCCTGATCGCCACCATCGGCGAGAACATGTCGATCCGCCGCGCCAAGGTGCTGTCGGTCTCCTCCGGCGCCGTCGCCACCTATGTCCACTCGGCCGTGAAGCCGGGCCTGGGCAAGATCGGCGTGCTGGCGGCCCTTGAGGGCCCGAACGGCGACGACACCGTGCTGACGCTCGGCCGCCAGATCGGCATGCACGTGGCCGCGACCCGCCCGGAGGCGCTGGACGTCTCCGCCGTGGACAACTCCGCCCTGGAGCGCGAGCGCGCCGTGCTGACTGAGCAGGCCCAGGCCTCCGGCAAGCCCCCCGCGGTCATCGAGAAGATGGTCGAGGGCCGGATCCGCAAGTACTACGAGGAAGTGGTGCTGTTGGAGCAGGTCTGGGTGCATGACGGTGAGAGCCGCGTGAAGGCCGTGGTCCAGAAGTCCGGCGCCACGCTGGTGGGCTTCGCCCGCTTCCAGCTCGGCGAGGGCATCGAGAAGGAGGTCTCCGACTTCGCCGCGGAGGTGGCTGCCGCCGCCGGCACTGCCGGCTGACCTGCCGGCGACCCAACGCGCCCGGATGCTTGCCGGGACCTTGTCGCCGGGCGCTGCTGCGCCCGGCGATCGCTTGCCGGCCGGTGCTTGCCGCGGCCGGCGGCGCCTTCTAATTTCGTCAGCCGCCCGGGACCGCAGAGAAGAATGACCTCCCCTCGCTACAAGCGCGTCCTGCTGAAGGTTTCCGGGGAGGCCCTGATGGGCTCCGGCCAGTATGGGCTGGACAGCGGCACGGTGAGCGCGATCGCCGAGGACATCGCGGCCGTCGCCCGGTTGGGAATCCAGGTCGGGCTCGTGATCGGCGGGGGCAACATCTTCCGCGGGGTCTCCGGCGCCGCGGCCGGGATGGACCGTGCCCAGGCCGACGGCATGGGCATGCTCGCCACCGTTATCAACGCCTTGGCGATGCAGAACGCGCTGGAGAAGGCGGGGGTGCCGACGCGCGTCCAGTCCGCTATTCCTATGGCCAGCCTCTGCGAGCCCTTCATCCGCCGCCGCGCCGTGCGGCACATGGAGAAGGGCCGGGCGGTGATCTTCGCCGCCGGCACGGGCAACCCGTTCTTCACCACCGACACGGCGGCCGCCCTCCGCGCCGCGGAAATGGGATGCGACGCCCTGCTGAAGGGCACGCAGGTGGACGGCGTCTACACCTCCGACCCCCGCAAGAACCCGGATGCGGAGCGCTATGACGCGCTGACCTATTTGGACATGCTGTCCCGCGACCTGGCCGTGATGGACGCCGCCGCCATCTCCCTGGCCCGTGAGAACAAGCTGCCGATCATTGTCTTCAATATCCACGAACCCGGTGCCTTCACCGCCGTCATGAAGGGCGAGGGCAAGTTCACGACGGTTCACGAGAGCTGAGGGACACGCCATGGCCGCCCCGCCGAACTTCCCCGACCTCCGGAAAGACCTGGTCCGCCGCATGGACGGCGCGATGGAGACGCTGAAGAAGGAATTCTCCGGCCTTCGCACCGGCCGCGCCAGCCCGGCGCTGCTGGAACCGATCCGGGTGGAGGCCTACGGCACGAACCAGCCGCTGAACCAGGTGGCCGGCATCTCCGTGGCCGGTCCCGGGCTCCTCTCCGTGCAGGTCTTCGACCGCTCCATCACCAAGCAGGTGGAAGTCGCGATCCGCGATGCGAATCTCGGCCTGAACCCGCAGGCCGAGGGGCAGGTGATCCGCGTGCCCCTGCCGCCGCTGACCCAGGAGCGCCGGAACGATCTTGCCAAGCAGGCCGCGCGGTACTCCGAGGCGACGAAGGTCGCCGTCCGCGGCGTGCGCCGCGACGGCATGGAGACGATCAAGGGCTGGGAGACCAAGTCCGAGATCTCCAAGGATGACGCAAAGCGGTGGTCCGACGACGTGCAGAAGCTGACGGACGAGTACGTGAAGAAAGTAGACGTGGCCTTGGCCGACAAGGAAAAGGACATCAAGGCCGTCTGAGCCGTCCACCTCCATGAGCGCCGCGACACAGCCCGTCCTGACAGCCGGGGGTAACACCCCGCCCGCCCCCGTCCATGTCGGGATCATCATGGATGGCAACGGGCGCTGGGCCGCGGCCCGTGGGGTACCGCGCGCCCTCGGCCACAAGGCCGGGGCGGAGGCGACCCGACGCGTCGTGGAGGCGGCGGCGGGGCAGGGCGTGTCCTGGCTCACCCTCTTCGCCTTCAGCAGCGAGAACTGGCGGCGCCCTGCCGACGAGGTGCGGGACCTGACGGGGCTGATGCGCCACTACCTCCGCCACGAGGTCCGGCAACTCGTAGAGAACGGGGTGCGGCTGCGCGTCATCGGTGACCGCACGGCCTTCGGCCCGGGGATGCTGGCCGAGATCCGGCGCGCCGAGGCCGAGACGGCGGGGAATACCCGGCTGAACCTCAACGTCGCCCTGTCCTATGGCGGGCGGGCGGAAATCACGGCGGCGGCTCGCCGCCTCGCCCTGCGCGCCGCGGCCGGGGAGATCGCCCCGGAGGCCATCGACGAGGCCGCCTTGGCGGGCGAGCTGGAGACGGCCGAGATGCCGGACCCGGACCTGATCATCCGCACCTCCGGGGAGAAGCGGATCTCCAACTTCCTGCTCTGGCAGGCCGCCTATGCGGAACTGGTCTTCCAGCCCGTGCTCTGGCCGGATTACGGCGCCGAGCACCTGCGAGAGGCAATCACCGAGTTTCATCGCCGCGATCGCCGCTTCGGCGCGCGGAATGGCTGACCCGGCACCAGGTCCCGGCCCGCAGCCGGGCACGAGGCCCGGAAAGGACTGGCGCGACCTCCGCAAGCGAGTCCTCTCCGCCCTTGTGCTGGGGCCGGCGGCGCTGCTCTGCGTCTGGCTCGGCGCCAATGCCTATACCCTGCTCCTGGCCGTAGCGGCGGCGATCCTGACCTGGGAATGGGTGCATCTCTGCGGGCTGCGGACCGCGCGCCTGCCGGGGGCCGGGGTGCCCGCGGCCGTCTTCGTCGCGGGCGCCCTCTCCGTCGCGGAGCATCCGCTGGCCGCCGCGATCGTGCTGGTGGGCGGCTTCCTGCTCACCTGGGCCTGGGCGGAACGGCTGCGCGGGCGGGACCGGCCGCACCAGCCGGCGCTGCGGCTGGCCTTGGGCGTGCTCTATATCGGCGTGGCTTTCCTCTGCCTCATCGAGTTGCGGCACGAGAACGAGGCGGGGCGGGCGAACCTTCTTTTCCTCCTGCTCACCGTCTGGGCCAGCGACATCGGCGGCTATGTGGCCGGCCGCGCCTTCGGCGGGCCGAAGCTCTGGCCGCAGGTCTCCCCCGGCAAGACCTGGACCGGTGCGGCTGGCGGGCTGTTGCTCGCGATGGCGATCGGCGCGGCGGCGGCGCCCTTCCTCGCGCCGGGCAGCGCTTGGCGCGCGGCGGCCGTGGCCGCTGTCCTCGCCGTTGCCACCCAGGCCGGCGATCTCTTCGAATCCGCCATCAAGCGCCAGTTCAAGGTGAAGGACACCTCCAGCCTCATCCCCGGCCACGGGGGCTTGCTGGACCGGCTGGACGGGCTGCTCGCCGCAGCGCCTGCCGCCATGCTCCTCGCCATTGTCCTGGGCTACGGTGGCGCCCTCTGGCGGTAACATGACCAAGACAGTCACCATCCTCGGCGCCACCGGATCGGTCGGGCGCAGCACCCTGGCCCTGCTGGACGAGGCGGCGGAGGGCGAGTTCGCCGTGGAGGCGCTGGTCGCCGGCCGCGACGCCGCCGCCCTGGCCGCCTGCGCCAGGAAGCACCGCGCCCGCGTGGCCGTGCTCGCCGATCCCGCCGGCCTGCCCGCGCTGCGGGAGGCGCTCTCCGGCAGCGGAATCGAGTCTGCGGCAGGCGAGGAAGCGGTGCTGGAGGCGGCGTCCCGCCCCGCCGACTGGACCATGGCCGCCATCGTCGGCGCGGCCGGTCTTGGCCCGACCCTGGCAGCTATCCGCCGCGGCGGCACGCTGGCCCTGGCGAACAAGGAGGCGCTGGTCTGCGCCGGCGAGATCGTGCTGGCCGCCGTGCGGGATGCAAGCGTCACGCTGCTGCCCGTCGACTCGGAGCACAACGCGGTCTTCCAGGCGCTCGATGCCCGCGACCCCGCGATGATCGAGAAGATCATCATCACTGCCTCTGGCGGCCCCTTCCGCACGGCGAGCGAGGCGGAGATGCGGGCGGCGACGCCCGAGCGCGCCCTGAAGCACCCGGTCTGGTCCATGGGCGCCAAAATCAGCATCGACAGCGCCACCATGTTCAACAAGGGGCTGGAGGTGATCGAGGCCGCCCGCCTCTTCCCGGTCGATCCCGCGCGAATTGAGGTGCTGGTCCACCCGCAATCCAGTGTGCACGGGATGGTGCAATACGCGGACGGCTCGCTGCTGGCCCATCTGGGTTCCCCGGACATGCGGACCCCGATCGCCCATGCCCTGGCCTGGCCCAATCGAATGCGGGCCGACGTGCCGCGCCTCGACCTTGCCGCGTTGGGCCGGCTGGAGTTCTCCGCCCCGGACGAGTTGCGCTTCCCCGCCCTTCGACTGGCGCGGGAGGCCTTGCTGGCGGGGGCAGGGGTCCCCACCATCCTGAACGCGGCGAACGAGGTGGCGGTGGAACGGTTCCTCTCCCGGCGTCTCGGCTTCCTGGACATCGCCCGGGTGGTCGAGGCGACGATGGAGCGGCTGGGGGCGCCCGCCCTGCCCACGCTCGAAGCCGTGCTCGCCCTCGATGCCGAGGTGCGGGCCGAGGCCGGCCGGATCGCCGGCCGGCTCGGCCTCGCCGCCTGAACCGCCCCTCTCAGGCCCGCCCTTCTTAGGACCGACCGTGGAATTCCTCCCCGACCCCTTCCGCACCGTGCTCGCCTTCGTGGTGGTGCTGGGCGTGCTCGTTTTCTTCCACGAGCTCGGCCACTACGCCGCCGCCCGCTGGCGGGGGATCTATGTGGAGCGATTCTCCATCGGCTTCGGCCGCTCCATCGCGGCCTGGACGGACCGGCGCGGCACGGAATGGCAGATCGGCTGGCTGCCGCTGGGCGGCTACGTCAAGCTCTATGGGCAGGACGGCGCCGGGGACGTGACCGATTCGGGCGATGTCGCCCCGGCGCATGACCCGCGTGGCCCGCGCTACCACGACAAGCCCGTGCTGGACCGCGCCATCGTCGTGGCGGCCGGGCCCATCGCCAATTTCATCCTGGCTGCGGTGCTCTTCTCCGCCCTGTTCATTGCGGTGGGGCGCCCGGTGGGGAACACCACCGTCGCCTCCGTGGTAGAGGGCGGAGCGGCGCAGGCGGCGGGGATCCTGCCCGGCGACCGGATCGTGGCGCTGGACGAGCAGCCCGTGACCCGCTTCGAGCAGGTCCAGGCCTACATCCAGCCACGCGCCAACCAGCGCGTGACCATCCGCGTGCTGCGCGAGGGCGAGGAGCGCAGCCTGAGCGCCACTCCCGCCCCGCGCCCCGGCACCGCGGAAGGGGCCGCGCCCGTCGGGATGCTCGGAGTCGGCGGCGGCGTGCCCTCCTACGAGAAGACGGATCCCTTCTCCGCGATCTGGGGCGGCATCGCCTACACCGGCGAGGTCACGGCGCAGACCTTGGGCGGGATCTGGCAGATGATCTCCGGCCAGCGCGGCACGGAGGAGATCGGCGGGCCGCTTCGGATCGCGCAGCTCTCCGGCCAGGTGGCGACTCTCGGGCTCGCCAGCCTCATCTCCTTCATGGCGATTCTCTCGGTGAACCTGGCCCTCATCAACCTCTTTCCCATCCCCGTGCTGGATGGCGGGCACCTCGTCTTCTACGCGCTGGAGGCCATTCGTGGCCGTCCCCTCCCGCCGCGCGCCGTCGAGTACGGTTTCCGGGCCGGGCTCGCCGTGCTGGCCACCCTGTTCGTCTTCGCCACCTGGAACGACCTCTCCAGCTTCGGCCTGTTCCGCTGGGTCCACGGGCTGTTCAGCTGAAGGGTTCCCAGCCTCCCGGACCGAAAGGCCACATTTTCCGGGAGATGTGACTGAAACCTTCGCGGGGGTGGCAACAGGTGGCCCCCTCCGCTAGGTTGCGGCCCCGCGAACCGGAACCGCCGGCACAGGATCACGCCTTGCACGCCTCGCCTTTCTCCCGGGCCCTCCTCCTGGCCGCCACCTGCCTTGTGCCGGTCCTCTCCATTGCTGAGGCCGAGGCGCAGACCCGCCGCGCCGCCCAGGCGCCGCAGCGTCCTCCTGCCAGGGCGGTGCGCGCCGCCTCCGGCACGGTCCAGGGCATCGACATCCAGGGCAACCAGCGGATCGAGGCGGATACGATCCGCTCCTACATGCTGCTGCAGCCTGGCGACGCCTTCGAGGGCGACCGGCTCGACCGCTCGCTCCGTACCCTCTACGCCACGGGCCTGTTCAAGGACGTGCGCGTGGCGCGGCAGGGCGACCGCATCCTGGTGACGGTGGAGGAGAACCCCATCGTCAACCGCGTTGCCTTCGAGGGGAACAGCAAGCTCTCGGACGACAACCTGCGCGACGCGACGCAGCTCCGCTCCCGCGCCGTCTTCACCACCCAGGCCGCGCAGGCCGACCGTGCGCGGATTCTAGAAGCCTATGCCCGTCGCGGCCGCCTTTCCGCGACGGTCGAGCCGAAGATCATCCAGCTCGACCAGAACCGCGTGGACATCGTCTACGAGATCAACGAGGCGGATGTGGCGCTGATCAGCCGCATCAACTTTGTCGGCAACCGCAGTGTCTCCGACAGCCGGCTGAAGGAAATTGTCGCCTCGCGCGAGGGGGCCTGGTACCGGCCCTTCTCCTCCAGCGACACCTACGACCCCGAGCGGCTGAACTTCGACCGCGAGCTGCTGCGTCGCTTCTACCTGCGCCAGGGCTACGCCGACGTGAACGTTACCGGCGCCGCGGCCGAGCTGGCGCCCGACCGCTCCGGCTTCTTCGTGACCTATACGATCAACGAGGGGCGCCGTTACCGGCTGGGCAAGGTCGAGACGACCTCCTCCCTCCGCAACGTCACCGCGGACCAGCTGCGCCCGACCGTCGATGTGTCGTCCGGCGATTGGTACGACGGGGACTCGATCGAGCGCATCTCCGAGACCATGTCCGACCGCGCCAACGCGCTCGGCGCCCCCTTCGTCGAGGTGACCCCGCGCATCGTCCGCAACACGGATGCGGGCACCGTGGACATCACCTTCGAGGTGAAGGAGGGCAACCGCCTCTACGTCGAGCGGATCGACATCACCGGCAACGTCCGCACGCAGGACCGGGTGATCCGCCGCGAGTTCCGCCTTGCGGAGGGCGACGCCTTCAACGCGGCCCTGGTCCGCCGCTCCCGCCAGCGCATCCGCGACCTCGGCTACTTCAACGACGCCACCATCTCCACCACGCCCGGTTCCGCGCCGGACCGCGTCGTGCTCGGCACCAGCGTCTCGGAGCGGGCGACGGGCGAGGTCTCGCTCGGCGGCGGCTACTCCACGGATGCCGGCGCGCTGGCGGATATCGGCCTGCGCGAGCGCAACCTGCTCGGCACCGGCATTGACAGCCGCATCAACGGCGTGATCGCGCAGAAGCGCAGCCAGCTCGACCTCTCGGTGACCGACCCGTCCTTCCAGGACCGCAACCTGGCCGTGGGCGCCGACATCTTCTACATCAACCGCAACCTGACGACCTATTCGGGTTATGAGGAGCGCCGCTACGGCTTCTCGCTGCGTGCCGGCTACGAGTTCAACGAGTACCTGCGCCAGTCCTGGGCCTATACGCTGTCCCACCGCAACATCTACAACGTGGACACCAACTCCTCGATCTACATCAAGGAGCAGGCGGGCGAGACGCTGCTCTCGCAGATCGGCCAGACCCTCACCTACGACCGCCGCGACAGCCGGCTGGACCCGCATAGCGGCTACCTGCTGCGTCTCGGCACCGACGTGGCCGGCCTCGGCGGCGATGTGAGCTACGTGCGCGGCCGCGTGGACGGGTCCTACTACATCCCCTTCGAGCGCTGGCTCGGCGACCCCAACTACGTGCTCGCGATCCAGGGCTCCGTCGGCTACCTGGAGCCCTTCGGCGGCAAGGACGAGCGCATCGTCGACCGCTTCTTCCTCGGCGGCGAGAACCTGCGCGGCTTCGAGGTGGCCGGCGCCGGCCCGCGGGACCTGAACACGCGGGACAGCCTCGGCGGCCGTCTGCTCTATACCCAGACCACCGAGTTCCGGTTCCCGTTGCCGATCCCGGACGAGATCGGCATCACCGGCCGCGCCTTCGTCGACGTCGGTGGGCTGAGCGGGAGCAGCAGCGGGAGCAACATTGCCGACACCTCCACGCCGCGTGTCGGCGCGGGCGTCGGCGTCTCCTGGCGGAGCCCCTTCGGCCTGATCAACCTCGACTTCGCTCAGGCCGTGGTGAAGGAATCCTATGACAAGACTCAGGTGTTCCGCTTCGGCTTCGGCACGCGGTTCTGAGAACGAGAGGACTGGAGTTCGCATGATGTCCGCGCGCCCCGCGCTCGCCGCCCTTGCGGCGCTCCTGATCCCTGCCGGCAGCGCACTGGCGCAGAGCGACCCGGGCTTCTTCATTCCGCCCCAGGGTGGCGGCGGTGGCGGGCAGGCCCGCCCGGCGCAGCAGCAGCAGCCGCAGCGCCCGCCGCAGCAGCGGCCCCCGCAGCAGGCCCAGCAGCGCGCCCAGCCCAACCCGGCGCCGCTTCCCCCGGGCCAGCCGCCGCCGGCGGCCGTGGTCGGCATCGTCGACGTGCCGGAGATCCAGCGGAACTCCACCGCCTTCAATACGGTGCGTGAGGAAATCGAGAAGCGGCGCCAGAAGCTGAACGATGACCTGCAGCGGGAGCAGACCCGCTGGCGCGAGGAGCAGCAGGCACTGGCTAACCAGCGCGCCACGATGAACCCCGAGCAGCTCCGTACGAAGGAGCGCGAGCTGCAGGAGCGCATCACGGACAGCCAGCGCGTCTTCCGCGACCGTTCCCGCGCGATCGAGCAGGTGGCCCAGGCCGCGCTGCAGGAGATCGAGCAGGCCCTGGCCGTGGTGATCCGTCAGGTGGCGGCCAGTCGCAACGTGAACCTCGTGCTGCCCCGCCCGCTGGTCATCTTCAACGATGCTCCGTTCGACCTCACGGACGAGATCAGCCAGCAGGTGAACCGCGTTCTGCGCAACGTGACCCTGCCGCCCGAGGGCCAGGCCCCGGCCGCCGCTCCGGCCACGGCCCAGGGAGCCGGGCAGCCGGCCTCGGCGCGTCCGGCGCAGCAGCCCCCGGCGCAGCAGCAGCGCCGCTAAGGGCGTGGCGGCGGATCCGCGCTTCCACGCCGTAGCCGGCCCGCTGCCGCTCTGGCGGCTGGCCGAGGTGGCCGAGGTGGAGGTGCCGGAGGGGGCGGGGGACCGCCTCTTCACGAGCGTGGCCACTCTCGGCGCCGCGGGGCCGGAGGATGTCTCCTTCCTCGACGCGCGCCGCTGGCTCGACAGCTTGCGGGAGACCCGGGCCGGCGCCGTCGTGCTGGCCGCGGAGAACGCCCGCGCGGTGCCAGAAGGCTGCATTGCCCTCGTCTCGCCCACGCCGGTGCTGGCCTTCGCCCGCATCGCTGCGTTGCTGCACCCGCCCGCTACCGCCAGCGGAAAGCGGCACCCGACCGCCGTGGTGGGTGAGGGAGCGACGATCGGCGAGGGCTGCGAGATCGGCGCCTATGCCGTAATCGAGGACGGGGCCGTGATTGGCCCCCGCTGCATTATCGGGCCCCACGCTCATATCGGCCGGAACTGCGTTTTCGGGGCGGATTGCCGCATCTTCTCCCATGTTACTGTCACCCACTGCCTGGCGGGCGACCGGGTGACGCTGAATCCGGGCTGCCGAATCGGGAGCGAGGGCTTCGGGTTTGCCACCACGCCCCGGGGTGGGCACGTCACGGTGCCTCAGCTCGGCCGGGTGATCCTCGGGGACGGGGTGGAGGTGGGGGCGAATGCCTGCATCGACCGCGGTTCGGGCAATGATACGGTGATCGGGCCGGGAACGCGGCTGGATAACTTGGTGATGCTGGGGCACAACGTCCGGACGGGGCAAGGCTGCATCATCGTGGCGCAGGCCGGCATCTCCGGCTCGACCACCCTGGAGGACTATGTCGTCGTGGCGGCACAGGCGGGGATGGTCGGGCACCTGACGATCGGCGCGAAGGCGCGGATCGGGGCGCAGGCGGGCGTGATGGCGGATGTTCCCGCCGGTATGGACGTTGTGGGCAGCCCGGCCCTGCCGGTGCGCGACGCGATGCGCGGCTTCAACGTCCTGCGGAAGCTGGGCCAGTCGAAGGCGGCGGCCACGGCGGAGAAGAAGACGGGCGATTGAAGATGGCGGACAGCGAAGACAAGGCGCCGGAGAGCGCGGGGGGCGAGACCCTCACCACCCTCGACGTCGGGCGGATCATGCAGGCGATCCCGCATCGCTTCCCCTTCCTGCTGGTCGACCGCGTGGTGGATCTCGTCCGCGGCCAGAGCTGCACGGGAATCAAGAACGTCACGATCAACGAGCACGTCTTCCAGGGCCACTTCCCCCGCCACCCCGTGTTTCCCGGCGTGATGATCATCGAGAGCATGGCCCAGACCGCGGGCGTGCTGGTGGTTGAGACCCTGGGGCCGGAGGCGCAGGGCAAGCTGGTCTACTTCATGTCCGTCGAGGGCGCGAAGTTCAGGAAGCCCGTGGTGCCCGGCGATCAGATGCGCGTGCATGTGACAAAGCTGCGCCAGCGCGGGAACGTCTGGAAGTTCTCGGCCGAGGCGAAGGTGGATGGCGCGGTCGTCGCCGAGGCCACTTATGCCGCCATGATCCTGGACAGCTGACCGTGCCGCAGATTCATCCCACCGCGATCGTCACCCCCGGGGCGACCATCGCGGAGAGCGTGACGATCGGCCCCTATGCCACCGTCGGTGCCGATGTGGTGCTGGGCGAGGGCGTGCAGATCGCGGCGCACGCGGTGGTGGACGGCATCACCACCCTGGCGGAGGGCGTGCAGATCCTGCCCTTCGCCTCGGTCGGCCTGCCTCCACAGGACCTGAAGTACCATGGCGAGCCGACCCGGGTGGAGGTCGGCCCTCGCACCATCATCCGCGAGCACGCGACCGTCCACCGCGGCAGCGTGGGCGGCGAGGGCGTGACGCGGATCGGCGCGGACTGCCTTATCATGTGCGTGGCCCATGTCGGCCACGACTGCCAGCTCGCGGACAAGGTGATCCTGGCGAACAACGTCATGCTCGGCGGCCATGTCCAAATCGGGGACAATGTCTTCGTCGGCGGCGGCACGGCGATCCACCAGTCTGTCCGCATCGGCCGGCAGGCGGTGATCGGCGGCATGAGCGGGGTGGAGCGGGACGTGATCCCCTTCGGCTCCTGCATGGGCAACCGCGCCCGACTGATCGGGCTGAATCTCATCGGTCTCAAGCGCCGCGGATTTAACCGCGAGGCCATTAACGCGCTGCGCCTTGCCTATCGCAGCCTCTTCCTGGGGCGCGGCACCTTCGATGCGCGTATGGCGCTGGTGCTTCAGGACCAGGGCACCCAGCCGCAGGTGGCGGAGGTGCTCGCCTTCATCGAAGCGTCTAGCCGCCGCGGCCTCATGCGGGCCGGCCGGCAGCTCGACGAATCGGCCGAGACCGAGGCGGCCTGACGCCTGTGTCGCAGGAGCCCGTCGCCATCATAGCGGGGGGCGGCGACATGCCGCTCCGCGTCGCAGCGGCCTGCCGCGCCACGGGGCGGCCCTTCGTGGTCGTGCAACTGGACGGCTTCGCGAACCCTGCCGATTGGGTGGGCGAGAAGACGATGACCTTCCGCCTGGGGGCGGCGGGCGCCGCCTTCGACTGGCTGAAGGCTGCCGGCGCGCGACAGCTCATCCTCGTGGGCAATGTGAAGCGTCCCTCCATCTTCTCCCTCCGGCCGGACGCGAAGGCGGCGAAGTACCTCGCCCGCATCGGCATGAAGGCCTTCAGCGGCGACGACTCCCTTCTCTCTGCCCTGCGCCAGGTGATGCGGGAGGAGGGGTTCGAGCCTATGGGCCCGACGCGCTTCCTGCAGGAAGCCCAGTCTCCCCCGGGGCTGTTGACCCGCACCGCGCCCGATGCGGGCGCTCTCGCCGATATTCGTCGCGGGATCGAGGTGGTGCGCGCGATCGGGGCGACCGATGTGGGGCAGGGCGCCGTGGTCCAGCAGGGCCTCGTCCTCGCCGTCGAGGCAATCGAGGGCACGGACGCCATGCTCGCCCGCGCCGGCGGCCTGCGGCGCGAGGGACCGGGCGGCGTGCTGGTGAAGCTGGTGAAGCCCGGCCAGGACCGGGAAGTGGACCTGCCTGCACTCGGCCCGCGCACGGTGGAGGGTGCCATCGCTGCCGGGCTGGCGGGGATCGCCTTCGAGGCGAATGGCGCGTTGCTGATGGATCGCGACGAGATGGTTTCGAAGGCGGATTCCGCCGGATTGTTCCTTCTCGCCATCCGGCCCGATGACCATGTGGGGCCGGAACCAGCAGGAGCCGCCACATGAGCGACGCAACCCCGACCCAGCCGACAGGCAAGTTCCTCCACACCATGATCCGGGTCGGTGACCTGGAGCGGAGCATCGAGTTTTACACCAAGATGTTCGGCATGCGGGAATTGCGCCGGAACGACGTGCCCGCCGGCCAGTACACCCTGGCCTTCCTCGGCTATGGCGAGGGAAACAAGGAAGGCTTCGGCGAGATCGAGCTGACCTACAACTACGGCGTCGAGAAGTACGAGATCGGCACCGCTTTCGGCCATCTCGCCATCGCCATGCCGGATGTCTACGCCGCCTGCGAGCGCATCAAGGCCCAGGGCGGCAAGGTGGTGCGTGAGGCCGGGCCGCTGAAGCACGGCACGACGATCATCGCCTTCGTCGAAGACCCGGACGGCTACAAGATCGAGCTGATTCAGCGCAGCTGAGGCCGGACGCGTGCCGCCCGACCCGCTCCGCCTCGTCGCCGACGTCGTCTCCCGGAGCGGGGAGGCGGCGCTGGCGCTCGCGGGGCGGGAGAGGGTGCGTCTGGCAGTTACCGGCCTGTCCCGTGCGGGCAAGACGGTGTTCCTCACCTCCCTCGTCGCCAATCTCGTGGCGGCGGGGCAGGGGCGGCGCACCCTGCCCGGGCTGGCCGCCGCCGATGGACGCCTGCGCGCCGTCCGCACAATCCCGCCCGGGGTGGAGGCGACGCCGCGCTTCGACGCGGAGGCGCATCTGGCCGCCCTGGCCGCCGACCCGCCGCACTGGCCGGCGCGGACGGAGGACCTCTCCACCCTTTCCCTTGCACTTACGCTGCGGCGAAGCGGCTTCTACGGGCAGGTGCTGCCGGACCGCGAGGTGACGCTGGACCTGCTGGACTATCCCGGGGAGTGGCTGCTGGACCTTCCGATGTTCGGCCAGGGCTTCGCCGAGTGGTCGGACGAGACCCTGGCCCGGCTGCGCCGCGGCGTGCGCGCCTCATCGGCCGCCGAGTTCCTGGCCTTCGTCAACGCCCTGCCCGCCACCGCGCCGGCCGAGGACTCCCTGGCGCGTCGGGGGCATGCCCTCTATCGCCGCTTCCTGCTCACGGCCCGTGACGAGTTGGGGCTGCGCTTTCTCCAGCCCGGCCGCTTCCTCAATCCAGGCCCGGGCGGCGACGCGCCGCTTCTCTGGTTCTTTCCGATGCCCGAGGCCATGCGCGCCTCGCCCCTGGGCGAGCTGATGGCGCGCCGCCACGGGGCCTATCTGCGCGACCAGCGCGACCGCTTTCTCGACCCGGTCTTCCGCCGTTTCGACCGGCAGGTGGTGCTGGTGGACGTGCTGGGCGCCCTCCATGCCGGGCGGGAGGCTTTCGAGGACACCGCGGAGGCATTGGCCGCGATTTCCGCCACCCTGCGCTATGGCCGCGGCTGGCTAGACCTGCTGACGGGCGGCGGCATCGCGCGGGTTGCCTTCGCGGCCACGAAGGCGGACCACGTGCCGGAGGTGAGCCGCGACAGCCTCGCCTCCCTCCTCTCCGATCTCGTCGACGCGCCGCGGCGCCGCGCGGAGATCGGGGGTGCTGCGGTTACCGTCCATCCCGTCGCAGCCATCCGTTGCACGCAGGAGGCGACGGCAACCCATGAGGGCCGCCCTTCCCCCGCCGTGCGCGGCATCCTGCTGGAGGGCGGGCGTTGGGCCACGGTGGATCCCGGCCTGGTTCCCGCCCGCCTGCCGCCGGAAAGCTTCTGGAACGCCGCCTATTTCGAGATGCCGGTCTTCCGCCCGCCGGGGCTGGAGGCGCAGGGGCGCGGCGGGGTGCCGCATCTCGGGCTCGATCCTCTGCTGCAGGCGCTGCTGGGCGACGCGCTGTAAACGGATCGCTTCCGGGCCATATGCCCGGCCATGAGCCAGACCGCCCCCCGCCCGCCCCGTATCCTCCTCGAGGAGGAGGCCGGCGCCGCCACGCGGCTGGACCACGGCTGGGAGGAGGGCACGCTGCCCGCCACCATCCCCTCCGCCGGCCTTTCCACCCTGTCCCTTCTGGGGTTCGGCGTCGCCACCCTGATCCTTGGTTTCGCGGCCCTCGCGGCCGCCAATTACGTGGCGGAGCAGTTCGCGCGCTCGGCGCCGCTGGGTTGGCTGACCCTTGCCGTCGCGGTCGCCGGCTTCGGGGCGATCCTCTGGGCCGTGGCGCGGGAGTTCGGCGCCCTGTTTCGCCTGCGCACGGTGGATGCGGCCCGGGCAGCCTTCGCGCGCGGCGACCTTCAGGCGGCGAAGGTTCGTTGCCTGGAATGGGCCGCCCCCATCCCTGTCGCCGAGCCCTTCATTCCCGCCCTCCGGGAGGCGCCGGACCTGCCGGCCCTGCGCGCCCTGCTGGAGACAGGCCCCCTGGCGGCGCTGGAGGAGGAGTCTCGCGCCCTCGGCCGATTGGCGGCGGTGCAGGGCTTCGCCGCCACGGCCATCAGCCCCGCCCCCGCGCTGGATGCGCTCGTGATCGGCTGGCGCGGGCTGCGGCTGGTGCGGCAGGTGGCCGCGCTGCACGGGATGCGGCCGGGGATCGCCGCCACCGCCTCCCTGCTGCGCCGCACCGCCTTCGATGCAGCGACCGTCGCGGCGACGGAAGTGGCCACGGACACGGCAGTGCGCGCCATCGTCTCCAACCCGCTGGTC
The DNA here is from genome assembly GCF_017813365.1 of Roseomonas indoligenes. Taxonomy (GTDB): domain Bacteria; phylum Pseudomonadota; class Alphaproteobacteria; order Acetobacterales; family Acetobacteraceae; genus Roseomonas; species Roseomonas indoligenes. The sequence continues at coordinate 92,033 of NZ_JAGIZA010000005.1, read as the reverse complement.
GGGCACGTGGTGGGGGAGGCCGCCTCCGGCGCCGTGGCGGCCCGGCGGCTGATCACCCTATCCCGCGCCGCGGCCGCCGCTTGCCGGATCCTGCCGAAGGGCTGACCCGCCGGCCTAGCCGTATCGCGCCCGCGCCCAGCGCTCCACGCGCAGCGAGAGCAGGTAGAGCGCGAGCGAAATGGCGGCAACGATGAGGCTGGCCCCAAGCGCCCGCTCGGTGTTCAGTTCCGACTTGGCGGCGGCGAACATGGCGCCGAGGCCGGAACTGCCCATCAGGTACTCCGCCACCATCGCCGCCAGCAGCGCGTGCGCCGCCCCGATCCTGAGCGCGACGGCCAGGTTGGGCACCGCGGCCGGCAAGGCGAGGAGCGACAGCGTCTTCCAACGGGAGGCGCCGAGCACGCGGAGCAGGTCCGCACTGCCCGGCGGCAGAGCGCGCAACCCCGCTGAGGAGAAGACGAAGGCGGGGAAGAAGGAGATGATGACGGTGATCGCCACCACCGTGCCCGGCCCGTAGCCGAAGAGGCGGGCGAGGATGGGGATGAGGGTGACGACCGGGACGGATGAGAAGAGCACCGTCACCGGCGTGAGCATCCCCGCCGCGACGGTGGAGGCCCAGGTCACGATGCCCAGCCCGAGCCCGAGGGCGAAGCCGCCGACGAGGCCGGCGGCCGCAGCGGCAAGGCTGACGCCGAGGGCGGGCAAATAGACCGGCAGGTTCGTCGCGATATCCGCCACCACGTCCAGCGGGCGCGGCATGACGATGGCGTTCAGCCCGGAGAGCACCACCCAGGCCTGCCACGCGAGCAGCAGCAGGAGGATGCCCCACCAATCCCGGACCAGCGGCCTTAAAAACCGGTCCATCAGCGGAACCTCGCATGGACCGCGCGCTCGATGGCGCCGGCGATGAGATAGGCGGTGAGGGAGATGAGGGCGACCAGCAGGACGGCGCTCCAGAGCAGGACAATCTGGAAGTTCTGCATGCCGTTGACGATCAGCACGCCCAACCCGCGCGGCGCCCCGAACCATTCCCCGATCACCGCGCCGATCAGGGCGGCCGGCACGGCCAGCCGCAGGCCCGTGGCGATGGAGGGCAGGCCCGCCGGCAGGTCCAGCCGCAGGAGCCGCGCGGAGGGGCGGGACCCCAGCACCTGGAACAGGTCCCGGTGCGCCGCACTGGAGGCACGCAGCCCGGAGGCGGCGGCGACGTAGACGAGAAAGGCGACGCCTATCCCGGCCAGCGTCGGCGCCGTGCTGCCCGCGGGCAGGAGGATGAGGAAGACCGGGGCCAGCGCCACCGTGGGGATGGCGTGCATCCCCGCCGCCAGCCGGTCCGCGCCCGGGGCGAGGCGGGGCAGGAAATGGGTGAGCATCGCCAGCGCGATCCCGGCCAGGGCACCAAAGACATAGCCTTCCACGGCTGAGGCGAGGGTGGACCCGGCGGCCCGGCCGAAGAGGTCCCAGCGATCCGGATCCGCCAGCATCGCGATCACGCGGGACAGCGGCGGCCAAGTGAAGCCGCCGAGGCCGGTGGCGCCGATCGCCTCCCAGGCCAGGCAGAGCAGCAGCGTGCCCAGAAGGCCCAGGATCCGTAAATCGCGCGCCAGCCGCATCAGTCGTGCGCCTCGGGCTCGAGCGCGAGGACGAGGGAGTCCTGCATGCGGTGGAACTCCTCCTCGCGCATCACCTCAACGGGGCGGGGGCGGGCGAAGGGCACGGCCAGGTCCTGCGCCACGCGGCCGGGCCGGCCGGTCATGACCACGATGCGGTCGGCCAGGAACAGGGCCTCCTCCACCGCATGCGTCACCAGCAGGGTGGTGGTGCGCGTCTCCGTCCAGATGCGCTGGAGTTCCAGGTTCATGTGCCGGCGCGTCACGGCGTCCAGCGCACCGAAGGGTTCGTCCAGCAGCAGCACCTCGGGCTCCAGCACCAGGGCGCGGGCGATGTTCACGCGCTGGCGCATCCCGCCGGAGAGGTTCCGGGGGAAGGCCCCCTCGAACCCCGTCAGCTTCACCAGCGCGATCAAGGCGGCGATGCGGGCCGCGTTCACCGGTTTGCCCGCCACGCGGAAGGGCAGGGCGATGTTGTCCCGCACCGTCAGCCAGGGCAGCAGCGCGTGGTCCTGGAAGGCCACGCCGAAACCCTGGCGCCCGGCCACGGCGGCGGGCTCGTTCCCGCCCACGCGCACCGTGCCCGTGCTCGGCGCGTCCAGCCCGGCCGTCATGCGCAGCAGCGTGGACTTGCCGCAGCCGGAGGGACCGAGCAGCGCGACGAACTCGCCCGGGCGCACGTCCAGCGTCACGCGGTCCAGCGCCAGCACGCCGTCCGGCACGCCCTTCAACGGGAAGCGTCGGGTGACGTCGTGCAGCGCGATGGCGGCGCCCCCGGAGCCAGCCATTGAGCTGCTCATGCGACCTCGGTCTCGAAGCGGTGCATCAGGCCGGGGTGGCGTTCCCGCAGCAGCGCGGCCACGCGTTCCGTGTCCAGGGCGGTGAACTCGCGCTCCTTCATCACCACGCGCCCGTCCACGATGGCCGTCCGCACGTCGCGCCCCACGGCCGTGTTGGCCGCGGCGAACATGGGATCGTAGAGCGGCTGGTGGTCCGGGTCGTCCGCGCGCAGCAGGATGATGTCGGCGCGCCTGCCGACCTCCAGCGTGCCGATGTCCAGCCCCATCGCGCGGCCACCGCCGGCGCAGGTGGCGCGCAGCATCATCTCCCCGCTCACCGCGAAACGCTCGTGCCAGGAGGTGCCGGTGATGCATTGCTGCGCGATGCGGCCGCAGCGGGCCACCTGGAACATGTCCATCGTGCCCAGCGCGGCTGCGCCGTCCGTGCCGAGGCCCAGCCGCACCCCCTTATGCAGCATCTCCAGCACACGGGGATGGCCGATGGCGTAGTTGTTGAAGGCGCAGTGGGCGACGGAAACGTCGTTGTCCACCAGCAGGTCCATTTCGTGCTGGGAGAGCATGATGGCGTGCGCGGCGTGCAGGAACGGCCCGATGCAGCCGAGGCTGTCCAGGTACTCCGCCGGCCGCTTGCCGAAGCGCTCCAGCGCGAAGTCGATCTCGTAGGATCCCTCGCACAGATGGGTGTGCAGCATGGCACCCAGCCGCCGCGCCTCCTCCGCCATCATGCGGATCAGGTCGGTGGTGCAGACCATAATCTGGCGCAGGGAGAGCGCGGCCGTCACCAGTCCCTGGCCCTTCTGCTTCCAGCGCTCCACCAGATCCACGTTGCGGCGCAGCGCCTCGTCAGTGGAGAGCATCATGCTCGGCGGGATGCCGTTGCCCATGTCAACGGTGGAGAGGGCGATCACGCCACGGATGCCTGCCTCCAGCGCCGCCTCGCCCATGATGTCCGGGCGCGGGCCGCCGGCCTCGGCGAAGCAGGTGGTGCCGTTGCTCAGCAGGTCCGCGTAGCAGAGCAGGGCCGAGAGCCGCACCTCCTCCTCGTCCAGCATCCCCTCGAAGGGGATGTAGTAGTTCTTCCAGATCGGGTTGCGGATGCCCGTGCGGCGCGACAGCTCGAAGATCTTGCCGCGCAGCAGTTGCTGGCCGGTGTGCATATGGGCGTCCACCAGCCCGGGCATGGCGATGCGGTCGCGCCCGTCCAGCCGCTCGCGCGGTGCGAAGCGGGTGCGGGCCTCAGCGGCCGGGCCGATCCAGGCGATGGCGCCGCCCTCGATCGCGATGGCGGCATCGCGCAAGGTGGTGTCCGCGCGGTCGAAGGCGACGACGTCGCAGCCCTCGACCAGCAGGTCCACCGCGCGGGGCGGGGCGTTCTCCACGCCGCTCAGCCCTGGCGGAGGCCGCGGTGGACCTCCTCCATCACCGTGAGGTCGCAGAAGCGCTCCACCGGCGGAATGTTGGTGCGGCCGGTGGCGCGAACCGCCTCCAGCATCGGCCCTTCCAGCACCGCGCGATCCAGCGAGAGCAGCGGCTGGGACGGATTCTCCGGCGACTGCAGGAAGGAGTTCTGCACGGTATTCTGGCGGGTCTGCTGGTCCAGGTCGAGGCCGAGGTCACGGCCATAGGTCCGCACCGCCAGCCGCGCGCCCACCGCCGGGTCCTTGTTCTCTGTCCAGCCGCGGGTGACGCCGGAGAGGAACTTCACGACCGTCGCGCGCTCCGCCTCAAGGTAGCGCCGGGTGGTGAAGACCATGCTGGCGTAGGAGCGGAACTTCAGCGCGTCGAAGGAGACGAAGTGGAAGTCCTTGTCCCGCGCCATCCCCATCTTCTCCAGGGTGATGACCTGGTTCGTCTCGAAGGCCGTGTAGCCATCCCCGGCGCGCGCCAGCAGCGGCTCCGGCGAGAAGCCGGCGGGGACGAATTCCGGGGCGCTCGGCAGGTTGTTCAGCTTCACCACCGCGTCCAGCGCCGTGCGCTCGTTCGGCCCCTGCACGAGCATCTTCTTGCCCGGCAGGTCGGCCGCCGTGCGGATCGGCTTGCCCGGCAAGGAGAGGATGCCCAGAGGGGACCGCTGGAACACCGCCGCCAGCAGCACGAAGTCGTTGCCGCGCGACATGGCGTCGAGGAAGGGCAGGAGCTGGATCTCGCCCATCTCCGCGCCACCACCCGCCACCGTCACGGCGGAGGCCGGCGCATTCGGCCCGCCCTGCACCCAGCCGAACTCCTCCCCCTTCAGCCAGCCGCGGTCGAGCGCGATCCAGAGCCCGGCATACTGGACGTTCGGGATCCAGGTCATGGCGAAGCGCGCCTGCCGCGTCTGGGCGCGGGCAAGGCTGGGCAGGGCGAGTGCCGCCGGCGCGGCGAGGAGAAGGCGGCGGGAGAGGTGGGTCATGTCTGAATCTTCCTGCAATGCGGATGCCAGGATCAGCCGCGCCCCGCCGATCGGGGGCGGCGGGAGCGCACGGGGGCTTCAGCCCCCGACAAGCGAGACGCCTTCTGCCGCATCACCGATCCGGGCGAGGCTTTCATCCTTGCCAAGCGCGGCCAGCACGGCGTCGATCGGCGGAGACTGCAGGCTGGCCGTCAAGGCCGCGCGCAGCGGCTGGGCCACTTGGCCGAGCTTCACGCCCTCCGCCTCAGCGAATGCGCGCAGGGCGGCGTCCAGCCCGGCCCTCGTCCAATCCATGCCGGACAGGGCCGCCGAAAGCCGCGCCAAGCGGGCACGCACATCCGGGTGGTCCAGCGCCTCGGCGGCCTTCGGCTCGTATTTCAGCGGTCGCTCGGCCAGGGCGAAGCGGGCACCGTCCGCCATCTCCGCCAGGGTGCGCGCGCGCGGCTGCAGGTCCGGGATCAGGGCGGCCACCCGGGCGCGCTGCTCCCCGCTCACCTCGCCCAGGCGTGCCAGCACCGGCGGCAGCAGCGCATCCGGCGCGGCGGCGCGGATGTACTGTCCGTTCAGGTGGGACAGCTTGGCGTAGTCCATGCGGGAAGCGGCGCGGCCGACATCCTTCAGGTCGAAGAGTTCGATCGCACGATCCCGCGGCACGAACTCCTCGTCGCCATGGCCCCAGCCCAGGCGCAGCAGGTAGTTGCAGACGGCTTCCGGCAGGAAGCCCTGGTCCCGGAACTCCAGTGCGCCCACCGCGCCGTGGCGCTTGGAAAGCTTCGCGCCGTCCGCACCGTGGATCAGCGGGATATGGGCGAAGGCCGGCCGCTCCCACCCCATGGCGTCATAGACCATGATCTGGCGGAAGGTGTTGGTCAGGTGGTCGTCGCCGCGGATCACGTGCGTGATGGCCATGTCGTGGTCGTCCACCACGACGGCGTGCAGGTAGGTTGGCGTCCCATCGGAGCGGAGGATGATCATGTCGTCCAGCTCGGAGTTCTGAACGCGCACCTCGCCCTGCACGAGGTCGTTCACCACCGTCTCACCCTCCCGCGGGGCCTTGATGCGGATCACCGGCTTCACCCCCGCAGGCGCCTCGGAGGGGTCGCGATCCCGCCAGCTGCCGTCGTAGCGGGGCGGGCGGCCTTCGGCCTGGGCGCGCTCGCGCATCGCCACCAGCTCCTCGGCCGTGTCGTAGGCCTGGTAGGCCTTGCCCTCTGCGAGCAGTTGCCGCGCCACCTCCGCGTGCCGCGCCTCGCGGGAGGTCTGCATCACCGGCTCCTCGTCCGGGTTCAGGCCCAGCCAGTCCAGGCTTTCCAGGATCTGCCGCACGGCTTCCGGGGTGGAGCGGGCACGGTCCGTATCCTCGATCCGCAGCAGATACTGGCCGCCATGGTGGCGGGCGAAGAGGTAGTTGAAGAGCGCGGTCCGGGCCCCGCCAATATGCAGGTACCCGGTGGGGGAGGGGGCGAAGCGCGTGCGGACGGTCATCCCGCCCCATTAACACCGCGCATCCGGCCTGATCACCCCCTCACGCATTCGCGATCAGCTGGGCTAGCATGCCCGCCTTCATGTCCGCCCATGCCGGTCCAGCTCCGATCGCCGCCCCCGCTGTCCCGCTTGCCGAGCGGGCCTGGGGTTGGGTGGCCGCGGAATGGGACCGCTGGCCGCTCTGGCTACCGGTCGCAATGGGGATCGGTGTGCTGGCCTATTTTGGCCGGCTTGCCGAACCGGGTCCCGCCTGGTTGGCGCTTCCCCTGCCGTACCTGGCCGCGTCGCTGATCCTGCGTGGCCGCCGGCCCCTGGCCGCGGCGGCTCTGGCCCTCGTTGGCTGCACTGCGCTGGGATTCGCCGCGGCGCTCCTTCATGCCCGACTGGCAGCGCCCATGCCGGACCTGCCGCGCACCGCCGCGACCGTCACCGGCCGGGTGGTGAACCTGGACCTGTTGCCGGAGGGGCGGCGCGTGACACTGGATGCGCCGCGCATCAACGACGGTCCGCCCCTGGACCGCCAGCTTCGCGTCCGCTTGCGCGCGAATGATCCGACGCCCGTCCAGCCCGGCGACACCGTCTCGCTGCGCGCCCTGGTGCGCCCGCCCATGCCGCCCACCTATCCCGGCGCCTTCGACACGCAGCGCAACGCCTGGTTCTCCGGCCTCGGCGGCTCCGGCTTCGCGCTGAACGTGGCGGACATCGTGGAACGGCGCGACCCGCCGTTCTTTGCCGGATTGCGCGCCGCCATCGAGGCCCGGATCACCTCAGCCCTGCCCGGCGCCACGGGAGCGGTGGCCGCAGCGCTCCTTACGGGATCGCAGTCCGGCATCCCGGCCTCGGCCATCGCCGCGCTGCGCGATTCGGGGCTGGCGCATCTTCTTTCCGTCTCCGGACTGCATGTGGCGGTCGTGATCGGGATCGGCTTCACCCTCTCCCGGCTCGCCATCGCCGCGATCCCATGGCTGGCGCTGCGGATCGATTCGAAGGGCGGGGCGGCGCTGGCCGGGCTGGCGCTCGGCGCGGCCTATACGCTGCTCACCGGCTCCGGCGTGCCAATGCTGCGCTCATTCGCCATGGCGGCCCTCGCCACGCTGGCGATCCTAACGGGGCGCCGCGCCCTCTCCCTGCGCGCCCTGGCCCTTGCGGCGGGGGTCGTGATCCTGCTGAACCCGGCGGCGGTCGTCGGGCCGTCCTTCCAGATGTCCTTCGCCGCCGTGCTCGCCCTTATCGGTGCCGCGGCGGCGATGCGCGGGCCGATGCAGGCGCTGAAGAGCCGGGGGTGGCAGGGAAAGCTGGCGGTCGCCGTTTTGGGGCTGGCCGCCACCTCCATCGTCGCCGGCGCGGCCACCACCCCGTTCGGGCTGCACCATTTCGGGCGGCTGCAACTCTATGGCGTGGCGGCGAATGCCGTGGCGGTGCCGCTGACCTCCTTCGTCGTGATGCCGGCGGGGCTGCTTGCCCTTCTCCTGATGCCCTTCGGGCTGGAAGGGCCCGCCATGACGGTGATGGGCTGGGGGGTGGAGGGCACGCTCCTCACCGGCCGGATCGTCTCCGCCTGGCCCGGTGCGGCGCTGACCGCGCCGCCCATCCCGGCCTGGGGGTTAGGGCTCTTCACCCTGGGCCTCTGCTGGATCCTGCTCTGGCGCCTGCCCTGGCGATGGGCGGGGTTGCCAGTGATGGCGGCGGGGCTGCTCTCCGGGTTAGCGACCACCCCGCCCGATCTTCTCGTGGCGGCGGATGGCCGGATGCTGGCCCTGGCAACGCCGGGCGGGGTGCTGGTGGAGCGCGCCTCCGGCGCCAACCGCCTGACCCGCGAATCCTGGCTCCGCAGTTGGGGCGAGGACGAGGCCAGCCCCCTGCCGCGAGAGGGCGACGTGCCCGGCGCCGCCTGCACGGCCCTGTCCTGCCTGCTGCGGCCGCGGTTGGACGGCGCCGCCGCCATTCTCCTCCGCCAGCCGCCGCGGGAGCCTCGGCCACGCCGGGGCCCGGCCCCGCCGCCCCCGGCCGTCAATGCCGATACGGGCTGCGGCAAGGCGGCGGTGATGGTCTCGCTGGAACCCGTTCGCGGCCGCTGCCGCGAGACGCCGCGGGTGGACCGGTTCTCCGTGTGGCGGGACGGCGCCCATGCCGTCTGGCTGGGGCGGGATGCGGCGACCGTCCTCTCGGACCGGGCACATCGTGGCGACCGGCCCTGGGTGCCGCCGGTTCCCACGCCCCGCGCGCAGGCACCGGAGGAGCCGCCGGCGGAAACGGAGTAGGACGGCTCAGCCCAGCCGGACGAGGACGTGCCGCTTGCGCCCGGCGGAGAGCTTCGCCGCCCCGTCGCGCAGGTCGGACTCCGTCACCTCCCGCGCGAGGTCCGTCACCACCTCGTCGTTCAGCCGCAGCCCGGACTGGCCGACGAGACGCCGGGCCTCGCCCTTGCTGGAGGCAAGTCCCGCCGCCACGGCCAGGTCCAGCAGAGAAGCGGGGAGGCCGGAAGTGATGCTCGGCAGCGTCTCGGCGGCCTGGCCCGCCTCGAAGGTCGCGCGGGCCGTCTCGGCCGCGGCCTCGGCCGCCCGGCGGCCGTGAAGAAGCGCCGTCGCCTCGGTGGCGAGGATCTTCTTCGCGTCGTTGATCTCCGCACCTTGCAGGGCCGCGAGCCGGTCCGTCTCCGCGACGGGCATTTCCGTGAACAGGCGGAGGAAGCGGCCGACATCGGCGTCCTCCGTGTTCCGCCAGAACTGCCAGTAGTCGTAGGGGGACAGGCGGTCGGGGTTCAGCCACACCGCGCCGGAGGCGGTCTTGCCCATCTTCGCGCCGGAGGCCGTAGTCAGCAGCGGGGTGGTGGCGCCGAAGACCTCCGCGCCGTCGATGCGGCGGTTCAGCTCAACGCCCATGATGATGTTCCCCCACTGGTCGCTGCCGCCCATCTGCAGCGCGACGCCGTGCCGGCGGCGCAGCTCAAGGAAGTCGTAGGATTGGAAGAGCATGTAATTGAATTCGAGGAAGGAGAGCGGCTGGTCCCGCTCCAGCCGCAGCCGCACGCTGTCCATGGTCAGCATGCGGTTCACGCTGAAGTGGCGGCCCACGTCGCGCAGGAAGGGGATGTACTGCAGCCCGTCCAGCCAGGCGGCATTGTCGAGCATCACGGCATCGCCCGCGCCCTCCCCGAAGCGGAGAAAGCTGTCGAAGGTCCGGCGGATGCCGGTCTTGTTCACCTCGATCTGCTCGTCCGTGAGGAGCTGGCGGCCCTCGTCGCGGCCGGAGGGGTCTCCGATCTTCGTGGTGCCGCCGCCCAGCAGGGCCACGGGTTTGTGGCCGCAGCGTTGCAGCAGGCGCAACAGCATGATGGGCAGGAGGTGGCCGACATGCAGGCTATCCGCCGTGCAGTCGAAGCCGACATAGGCCGGAAGAACGCCCTGAGCCATGCGGGCGGTCAGCGCCGCCTCGTCCGTCACCTGGTGAATGTAGCCCCGCTCGCGGGCGAGATGAAGGAACTCGTTCATGGCGTTGTCACTCAAGGCCCTTGCAAAGCGCGCCGGCCGTAGCACAAGTGCCGGATGCTGCGAACCATCGGGCTTATGAGCGGAACCTCGCTGGACGGGGTGGACGCCGCCTATGTCGAGACGGACGGAGAGAGGATCGACCGCCTCGGCCCCTCCGTGACCATTCCCTACCCCTCAAGCCTGCGGCGGGAACTGCGGGCGCTGCTGGATGCGGCCCCCGCCCTGCATGACGAGGGGCGGCTGGCCGAGCCCGCCGTTCTGGAAGCCGCGCGGCGCTTGACGGAGATCCACGCACAGGCGGTGGCGAAGCTGAACCGCCCAGCAGACCTCATCGGCTTCCATGGCCAGACCGTGCTGCACCGCCCGGCCAAGGGGCCAGGACAGTCCGGCCATACCTGGCAGATTGGCGACGCCGCCCTGCTGGCCCGGCTGACGGGGGTGGAGGTGGTGCATGACTTCCGCTCCGCCGACGTGGCCGCCGGCGGCCAGGGGGCGCCGCTGGTCCCGGTGTTCCACCGCGTGCTGGCGGAATCCCTGCCGAAGCCGGTGGCAATCCTGAATCTCGGCGGGGTGGGCAACGTCACCTGGATCGGGCCGGATGGCGAACTGGTCGCCTTCGATACCGGCCCCGCCAATGGCCCACTGGATGACTGGGCGCGGCGCTCGCTCGGCGCCGATTACGACCGGGACGGGCATCTAGCCCTCGCCGGCTCGCCGGACGGGGCGGTGCTCGGGCGGCTGATGGCGCATCCCTATCTCGATACCCCACCTCCCAAGTCCCTGGACCGGCTGGATTTCGACGCGGCGCTGCGCGAGGCAGGGGCTGGGGCGCTCTCGCCCGCCGATGGGGCGGCGACGCTGGCGGCTTTCTGCGCGGTCTGCGTAGGCGCAGCGGCCCGGCACTTCCCCGACCCGCCGGTGCAGTGGCTGGTGGCGGGCGGCGGCCGCCGGAACCCGGCGCTGATGAAGGCGCTCGCCTCCATGCTGGAGGCTCCGGTGCGCCCGGTGGAGGTGGCGGGCTGGGACGGGGACGCGCTGGAGGCGCAGGCCTTCGGCGTGCTGGCCGCCCGCGTCGCACGGGGACTGCCGCTGACTTTCCCCGGCACCACCGGGGCGCCGCATCCGCTCACGGGCGGGCGCCGGGTGCCGGCCTACGCCTGACAGGAGGGGCGGGCAGACAGAAAAGGGGCGGCGACCGGAAGGACGCCGCCCCTCACTTAGCGGGAAGCGAGCTGGATCAGTCCGCCGCCATGGACATGCGGGCGCGGTTCAGAACCCCCATCACATGGTCCTGCGTGGCGTCCGCCACCTTCTCCGTCTGCTCCGGCGTGAAGACATGGCCGGCGCCGGGCATGGTGCGGTAGTCGATCTTGATGCCCTTCTGGGTGTTCAGCTTATCCACCAGCTTCCGGACCGAGGGTTCCGGCACCAGCTCGTCCGCTTCTCCGTGGAGGATGAGGCCTGAGCAGGGGCAGGGGGCCAGGAACCCGAAATCGTAGTGGCTGGCGGGTGCGGCGATAGAGACGAAGCCGCCCATCTCCGGCCGGCGCATCAGCACCTGCATGCCGACATACGCGCCGAAGGAGTAGCCGGCGACCCAGAGCATGGACGCCTGCGGATTCACGGCCTGGAGGAAGTCGAGCGCGGCGGTGGCGTCGGAGATCTCGCCGATCCCGCCATCGTAGCGGCCCTGGGACTTGCCGACGCCGCGAAAGTTGAACCGCAGCGTGGAGAAGCCCATGGCGCGGTACCGCTCATACAGCGCGTGCACCACCCGGTTGTTCATCGTGCCGCCGTGGAGCGGATGCGGGTGCAGGACGAGGGCAGTGGGGGCATTCGGCTGCTTGGAGTGGTGGTAGCGACCCTCGAGCCGGCCGTCGGGGCCTGCGAACATCACCTCGGGCATCATCACCTTCCGCCCCGTAGGGCGTTTTTCTGGGGCGGGCCGGGACCCTGCCGGCACCGCCGTAAAGGGACCGCCCCGCCTGTTTCATCGACGCTGGCACCCCGCCCCGGCGGAACGGGTTCCGTCCGGGCCCCGGGGAAGATGCCGGGGAGGCTCGGACGGGACCCGTTCCGCCGAACGGAAACCGGACCGGGACGCGCTAGGCGACAGGCAACACCTGTGCGAAGGGAAGCTTCGCATCAGCCGCGACCTCCAACCGGGCTCCGGGGACGCCATGTGACCCGCGCGGCCTTCCGGTCTGCGGGACCGGTCCAATATAGGCAGCGCTCCGCGAGAATCATAACCAAATCATGGCATGGCCTCACGTTTCAGCGCGCATGGCTGCCCTTGGCGGCAGTCCTGGCCCCCGGGGTGGTCCCCCGGCCGGGCGCCGGCGCCGCATGGCGGGGCGCCGCTGAGATGCGGCTCTCCACCCGCGGCCGCTACGCCGTAATGGCGCTGACGGAAATGGCCCGGCGCGGGGTGGAGGGAAGCGGTGCGCCCATGACCCTGGCTGAGGTGGCACAGTCGCAGATGCTCTCCCCGGCCTATCTGGAGCAGTTGTTCGGCCGGCTGCGGCGGGCCGGGCTGGTTCGGTCGGCCCGCGGGCCCGGAGGGGGATACCGGCTGGCGCGCCCGGCGGCGGAGATCACCGTCGCGGAGGTGGTGGACGCCGTGGAGGACACCATTGCAGGCCCGCCGGAGGCCACGGAATCGCCGGGCGTGCCGACCGAGCAGCGCGACCTCTGGCGGGAGCTGGGGGAGCAGGTGCGTCTGTTCCTTTCCGCCATTTCCCTGCAGGACGTGGTGGACGGCCGCACCCTCGGCCGTGCCGTGCCCGTGCCCTCGGCACTCGGGGGGGAGGAGGAGGGCGGGTGAGCCTCTACCTCGACGCCAACGCCACCGAGCCGCTGCGGCCGGAGGCGCGAGATGCCGCGATCGCGGCCATGGAGCTGCCGGGCAATCCCTCCTCCGTCCACGCGGACGGGCGGGCGGCGCGACGGGTACTGGAGACGGCGCGGGCGAGGGTGGCGGCCCGGTTCGGGGCATCGCCGCGGGACGTGGTCTTCACCTCCGGCGGGACGGAGGCGAGCGCGCTGGCGGTTGCTTCCCTCCGGCGCGGACGGCGGGTCCTCGTCGGTGCTACGGAACACCCGGCGGTGCTGCGCGCGGCAGAGGGCGCGGCGCTCCTGCCCGTGCTGGCGGACGGGACTCTGGACCTGGAGGCGCTGGGTTCGGCCCTGGCGAACGGGGATCCCGCCCTGGTCCTCCTGATGGTGGCGAACAACGAAACCGGGGTGATCCACCCGGTGACGGAGGCCGCGGCGCTCTGCCGGCGGCACGGCGCACTGCTGCACCTCGATGCGGTGCAGGCTGCCGGACGCATCCCGCTGGACGCCGTGGCGCTTGGGGCGGAGACGATGGCGATCTCCGGCCACAAGCTCGGCGGGCCGAAAGGTGCGGGCGCGCTAATCCTGCGCCCCGGTCTGGAACTTGCGCCCCTGGTGGCCGGGGGCGGGCAGGAGAGGGGGAGACGCGGCGGCACGGAGGCGCTGCCGGCCATCGCTGGGCTCGGCGCCGCGGCGGAGGCGGCGGATCCTGCGGCCTCGGCGCGGCTAGGCCCGATCCGCGACGCGATTGAGGCCGGCCTGGGCCTTCCCGTGGCCGGCGCCGGGGCGTCGCGCCTGCCAAACACCAGCTGCGTGGCCCTGCCCGGCGCGAGTGCCGAGACCCAGGTGATCGCGCTGGACCTGGCCGGGATGCGGGTCTCCGCCGGGGCCGCTTGCTCCTCCGGCAAGGTGGCGCGCAGCCCGGTCCTGGCGGCCATGGGGCTCGGGGAGTTGGCGGGCTCGGCCATCCGCGTCTCCCTGCCCTGGAACACCCCGGACGACGCGGCGGAGCATTTCCTTGCGGCTCATGCAGCCATGCGGGCCCGCTTGCGCGCCGAGGACCGGGGGAGCGCGGGGCAGGGCTGAAGCCCGCGCGGGCCGGATGTGCGCCGGCGCACCTCCCGCCCAGGCCTGGGATGTCCCATCTTCACGGCATGAGGGATGCCGCGAACCGCCCCGCCTACCTGGACAACCAGGCCACCACCCCCGTCGATCCGCGGGTGCTGGCGGCCATGCGGCCCTGGTGGGAGGCAAACTTCGCCAACCCCGCCAGCATCGAGCACGCCATGGGCCGGGAGGCCGAGGCGGCGGTGGAGGAGGCGCGGGCCCATGTGGCGGCGCTGATCGGGGCAGAGGCGCGGGAGGTGATCTTCACCTCCGGGGCGACCGAATCGAACAACCTGGCGATCAAGGGCGCGGCCCGCTTCGCGGCGGGGCAGGGTGGCGAGCGGCGGCGCGTGATTACCGTCGCCACCGAGCACAAATGCGTGCTGGAGAGCGTTCGCGACCTGGCGGCGGAGGGTTTCGAGCCGGTGGTCCTGCTCGTACGCCCAGACGGCCTGCTGGAACCTGAGGCGCTGCGCTCGGCGCTGGAGGTGCCGACGCTGCTGGTCAGCGTCATGGCCGTGAACAACGAGATCGGGGTGGTGCAGGACATCGCCGGCCTCGCCGCCACGGCGAAGGCGGCGGGCGCGCTGTTCCACACGGACGCGGCGCAGGCGGCCGGGCGCGTGCCGATCGACGTAGCGGGGACGGAGATCGACCTCCTCTCCCTATCGTCCCACAAGATCTACGGGCCGAAGGGGATCGGCGCCCTGTATGTACGCCGGCGGCCTCGGGTGCGGCTTGCGCCATTGCTTTCTGGTGGCGGGCAGGAGCGGGGGCTGCGCTCCGGCACCCTGCCGGCCCCCCTGATCGTCGGATTTGGGGAGGCGGCGCGGATCGCGCGGTTGGAGATGGCGCTGGACGAGGGGCGCATCGCCGGCCAGCGGGAGCGGTTCCTGGCGGCGCTGGAGGCGGGCATCCCCGGGCTGCGGGTGAACGGCAGCCGGGAGAGCCGGGTGGCGGGGAATCTCAACCTGACCCTGCCCGGCGGGGTGGATGCGCAGGACGTCATGCGGGCTGCGCCGGGCGTCTGCGTTTCCACCGGCAGCGCCTGTTCCTCGGCGAGCATCGAGCCGTCCTACGTGCTGAAGGCGCTGGGTCTGCCGGAGCCCGAGGCGCGTTCCACCTTGCGGATTGGCATCGGCCGCTTTACCTCGCCGGCCGAAGTGGACCGGGCGGCGGCTGAGCTGGCACGCGCCTGGCAGGGGCTGCGCCGCCAGGCGGCCGAGTAGGAGAGATCGATGCCGAAGATGACCTTCGTCGAGCGGAACGGCACGCGCCGCGAGGTGGATGCGCCGCTGGGTCTTTCGGTGCTGGAGATCGCCCACAAGCACGGCGTGGACATCGAGGGCGCCTGCGAGGGCAGCCTCGCCTGCTCCACCTGCCACGTGATCGTCGATGAGAGCTGGTTCGAGCGGCTTGAGAGCCCCACCGAGGACGAGGAGGACATGCTCGACCTCGCCTTCGACCTGCAGGAGACGAGCCGGCTGGGCTGCCAGCTCATCATGACGGACAAGCTGGACGGGCTGGTGGTGAAGCTGCCCGCCGGCAGCCGCAACGCGGGCTGAGAGCCGTGAACGCGCCCTATGGCCGCGAGGGCGGGCTGTTCCGCGCTCTGCGGCAAGGGGCGGCGCGGGAGTGGGACGCCTATCTCTGGCATCCCTTCGTGCAGGGGTTGGCCGAGGGCACGCTGCCGCTGGCGGCATTCCGGCGCTACCTCGTGCAGGACTACCTGTTCCTCGTGCAGTTCGCGCGCGCCCAGGCCCTGGCCGTGGTGAAGGCCGAGAGCTTGGAGGCGATGCGCGAGAAGGGCCGCGTGGTGCAGGCCATCCTGGACGAGACGAAGCTGCACCTCGTCTATTGCCGGGACTGGGGGCTGGACGAAGCCGCCGTGCTGGCCGAGGCGGAGGCGCCGGAAACGGTGGGCTACACGCGCTGGGTGATGGACCAGGGCTTCCGCGGCGACATCCTGGACCTGGAAGTCGCCCTGGCGCCCTGCACGGTCGGCTACGGCGAGGTGGCGCAACGGATCGAGGCCCATCCCGGCCGGGTGCGCGAGGGCAATCCCTACGAGAACTGGATCGTGCAATACGCCGGCGCCGAATATCAGGCGGTGGCGCGCGGCGCGGCGGCGCGGCTGGACGCGCTGGGCGAGACGCATGGCGGCGCCGCTCGGATTGCCGCCCTGACCCGCGTCTTCGCCGAGGCGTCCCGGCTGGAGGCCGATTTCTGGCAGATGGGGCTGAACGCGGCCGAGGCGCCCGCGCCGTGAGGATCATGGTCGCCATGTCCGGCGGCGTGGACAGCAGCGTCGTCGCCGGGCTGCTCGCGGAGCAGGGGCACGAGGTGATCGGCGCCACCCTGCAGCTCTATGACCACGGCGCCGCCGTGCAGAAAAAGGGTGCCTGCTGCGCCGGCCAGGACATCCACGACGCGCGCGACGTGGCGGACCGCCTGGGCATCGCCCATTACGTACTGGACCGGGAGAGTCGCTTCCGCGACGCGGTCATCGCCGATTTTGCCGACAGCTACGCGCGCGGCGAGACGCCGATCCCCTGCGTGCGCTGCAACCAGACCGTGAAGTTCCAGGACCTCGTGGCCCTGGCCCGGGAGCTCGGCTGCGAGGCGCTGGCCACCGGCCACTATGCCCGCCGTACGGACAGACCGGGCGGCCCGGAGCTGCGCCGGGCGGCCGATCCGGCGCGGGACCAGTCCTACTTCCTCTTTGCCACCACGCGGGCGCAGCTGGCCTTCGCCCGCTTTCCGCTGGGCGACATGCCGGACAAGGCGGCGGTGCGGCGGGAAGCCGTGCGGTTGGGCCTAGCGGTGGCGGAGAAGCCGGACAGCCAGGACATCTGCTTCGTCCCCCAGGGCCACTACCACGACCTCGTCGCGAAGCTCCGCCCAGATGCGGCGGAGGAAGGGGAGATCGTGGACGAATCGGGCCGCGTCCTCGGCCGGCACCAGGGCGTGGCGCGCTACACTGTGGGGCAGGGGCGGGGGCTCGGCCTCTCCCGCGATTCCGGGATGCGCGTGGCGTCGCTGGACCCGGCGCGGCGCCGCGTGGTGGTGGCCCCGGCCCGCGCGATTCCCGTGGCCGAGGTGCCGGTTGGCGAGGTGAACTGGCTCATTGATCCGCCGCAGGCGCCTTTCCGCGCGGAGGCGAAGTTCCGCGCCCGCGAGGTGCCGCAGCCCGTGACGGCGCGCTGGGATGCAGCCTCGGCGCGTCTGGTGGTAACCCCGGACGTCCCCGTCATCTCCGCCCCTGGCCAGGGATGCGTGCTGTACGAAGGCGACCGCGTCCTCGGCGGCGGCTTCATCCGCGCCAGCCGCGCCGCAACTGTTGACGCGGAAGCGCCGGCAGCCTAATTCGCGGCCACCCGGCAGGCGGCGCTTTGGCGGGGTAGCTCAGCTGGTTAGAGCACAGCACTCATAATGCTGGGGTCACCGGTTCAAGTCCGGTTCCCGCTACCATTACCCGCCGCCTGCCGGATTTCCCTCATCCTCTCGGACAACCCGCGTCACTCGTTTTGGCGCGCTGCTGTCGGTCAGCGGTGCGTGATTCGCTCCTGCGGGCACTGCCTGGAGCCAGAATTCATCCGGCGAAAAAAGGGGCTCCGCCAAGCAGCCGGAAGTTGTGGCGGGCTGCAGAAGGGCCGGGCTGAACCGCCCTGTCCCACAAGCCTTTGTTATCGAGCGCACGGGGGCGTGAGCCGCCGGGCGGTTACATCGGTCCCGTGAAACGCCCTTCTCTCCGTACCAGAACGAAAGAAGGAAAGAGGATGCGCTCGACCCTCCCCGTCCTGCTCGCCGGCCTCGTGCTCCCTCTGGCTGCCCTAGCGCAACCCACACCTCCCGGCACCTCCCACGCGGTGCCAGCGCCGGGCGTTGCGCCGGGGACGCGGCCCGGTCCGGTGGCGGAACTGCCGCGGCTCGTCATCGGCGCACCGGGGCGCTGCGAGCTTTCAACCGGCGGCCAGGCGCAGCCCTGTAGCAGCGGGCTGATCTACGTGCATCACCGGGACGGGGCCGTGCTGATCTCGGTGCAGTCCACGCCCACCAGCACGATCGGCTTCCAGGGCAACAGCGACACCCAGCCCGTGCGGGAGGAGTACACGCTGGAGCTGAACCGGATGCACACCAGCGTGGATGGCCGCACGGCCGCGAAGACGGTGCGGGGCACCTGCCAGATCAGCATGACGGCCGATGGCCGGACTTGGCACCGCGCGACCTGCCGGGCGACGGATGGGAACGGCATGGTGACGGTGATGAACTTCACCGGCGATGGCCGGCAGGTCACCGTCGCGCGCCCGGGCGAGGAGGGCGGGCAGGGAGGCAAGCCGGCCCCGGTACCCGCTCCGAAAGGCTGAGCTGCGGGCCCTTTGCCCCGGGGCGCGAAGGCCGCATCGTCAGGCCCGGCATCATGCAGGAGTCGCCCGTGAAGGTTCTCGTCCTCGGCAGCGGCGTCATCGGCGTGACCACCGCCTGGTATCTCGCCAGGGCCGGGCACGAGGTGACCGTGATCGACCGCCAGGACGGCGCGGGGAAGGAGACGAGCTTCGCCAATGCGGGGCAGCTCTCCTACGGCTACTCCTCGCCCTGGGCAGGACCGGGCGTGCCGATGAAGGCGGTGAAGTGGCTGCTGATGCACCACCGCCCCTTTGTCCTCTGGCCACGCCCGGACTGGAACATGCTTTCCTGGCTCGCCAGCATGGCCGCGAACTGCACGGAAAGCGCCTATCGCCGCAACAAGGGCCGGATGGTGCGCGTGGCCGAGTACAGCCGCGTGGCGCTGGCCGATCTTCGCGCGGAGACGGGGATCGAGTTCGACCACCGCGCGCGCGGCACCGTCCAGGTCTTCCGCACGCAGAAGCAGATGGACCATGTGGGCGACGACACCGCTGTGCTGGATGGGTACGGGGTGCCCTGGGAACTTCTGGATCCGGCCGGCTGCGTCGCGGCGGAACCGGCCCTGGCGCGGGTGCAGGAGAAGTTCGTCGGTGGTCTGCGCCTGCCCCAGGACGAGACGGGCGATGCCTTTCTCTTCACCCAGCGCCTGGCCGAACTTGCGCGCGGCAAGGGCGTGGACTTCCGCCTGGGTGTCAGCATCGCCTCGATCCACTGCGAAGGCGGGCGCGTGGCGGCGGTGGAAACGGACCACGGCGATTTCACTGCGGACGCCTATGTCGCCGCCCTCGGCAGCCATACCCCGGCGGTGCTGCGCCCGCTGGGGCTGCGCCTGCCCGTCTATCCCATCAAGGGCTATTCGCTGACCCTGCCCGTGACGGAGGAGGCGGCCGCGCCCGTCTCCACCGTGATGGACGAGACCTACAAGATCGCCATCACCCGCCTCGGCGACCGCATCCGCGTGGGCGGCACGGCGGAGATTGCGGGTTTCTCCACGAGCCTGCGCCGCCCGCGGCGGGAGACGCTGGAGCACTCCGTCCGTGATCTTTTTCCCGATGGCGGGGATATCGGGGCGGCCCGGTTCTGGACGGGGCTGCGGCCGATGACGCCGGACGGCACGCCGGTCATTGGCAAGACCCGCCTGCCCAACCTGTTCACCAATACCGGCCACGGCACGCTGGGCTGGACCATGGCCTGCGGTTCCGGACGGGCACTGGCGGATATCGTCTCAGGCCGCACGCCCGAGATCGACGTCTCCGATCTCGGCCTCTCGCGTTACGGTTGATCCAGGCATCTTGGAAGGCCCGGCCGGGGCGCCGACATGCGGTAGGGCCGTCTTGGACGCCCCTTTCGGGCCGTGTTAGCGTCGTTGAATAACGAATTCCACGGAGGATAGCCGCATGACTCTTCAGCTCGGGCAAACCGCCCCGGATTTCGAGGCCGATACCACCCAGGGCCGCATTCGCTTCCATGAATGGCTCGGCGATTCCTGGGGCGTGCTGTTCAGCCACCCCAAGGACTACACGCCGGTCTGCACGACGGAGCTGGGCTATACCGCCAAGCTGAAGCCGGAATTCGACAAGCGCGGTGTGAAGGTGATTGGCCTGTCCGTCGATACGCTGGACCGGCATGAAGGCTGGAACGCGGATATCGAGGAGACGCAGGGCACTGCGGTGAACTTCCCGATGATCTCCGACCACGACCGGCACGTTGCCACCCTCTACGGCATGATCCATCCGGAGGCGGATGCGACGGTGACGGTGCGGACGGTCTTCGTCATCGACCCGAAGAAGAAGATCCGCCTCATGCTGATCTATCCGCCGAGCGCCGGGCGGAACTTCGACGAGATCCTGCGCGTGATCGACAGCCTGCAGCTGACGGACAAGCACAAGGTCGCCACCCCCGTGAACTGGCAGAAGGGCGACAAGGTCATCGTCGCCGCCAGCCTGTCGGACGAGGACGCGAAGAAGCACTTCCCCCAGGGCTGGACGGCCGAGAAGCCCTACCTGCGCTGGGTCGATCACCTGGAGTGGACCTGAACCCCTCATGCCCAACATCGCCACTGACTTCTGGGACGCGGTCGGGAACACGCCGCTCATCCGGCTGCGCCGTGCCTCCGAGGAAACAGGGTGCGAGATCCTGGGCAAGGCCGAGTTCATGAACCCCGGCGGCAGCGTGAAGGACCGCGCTGCCATCGGGATCCTGGGAGAGGCCGTGACCCGCGGCCTTCTCACGCCCTTCCAACCCGGCACGGTGGTGGAGGGGACGGCGGGGAACACCGGCATCGGGCTGGCGCTGGCCGCCAATGCGCGGGGCTGGAAATCCGTCATCGTCGTGCCGCGCACGCAGAGCCAGGAGAAGCTGGATTTCCTGCGGATGATCGGGGCCGACCTGCGGCTGGTGGATCCCAAGCCGCTGGCGGACCCGGGCCACTACGTGAACTATTCCCGCCGCCTCGCGGAGGAGCTGGGCGCGGTCTGGGCAAACCAGTTCGGCAACTCCGCCAACGCCACCGCCCATGAGGCGACGACCGGCGTGGAGATCTGGGACCAGACGAGCGGGAAGGTGGATGCCTTCACCTGCGCCTGCGGCACGGGCGGCACGCTGCACGGCACGGCGCGGGCGTTGAAGGCGCGGAATCCCGGCGTGAAGATCGTGCTGGCGGACCCGCACGGCTCCGGCCTGTATTCCTGGGTGAAGACCGGCACCGTCTCGGCCGAGGGTAATTCCATCACGGAAGGGATCGGCCAGGCCAGCAAGGTGCCCGCCGTGCTGGAGGGTGCGCCGATCGACGACGCCGTGCGGATCTCCGACGCGGAGGCGCTGCAGCAGTGCTTCTCCCTCCTCGTGGAAGAAGGGCTGAGCGTTGGCGGATCGGCGGGGCTGAACGTGGCGGCGGCGATCCAGGTCGCGAAGGATCTTGGCCCCGGCCATACGGTCGTGACCGTGCTTTGCGACGGCGGGGCGCGCTATCAGTCCAAGCTGTTCAACCCGGACTTCCTGCGAGAGCGAGGACTGCCAGTACCGGGCTGGCTGGCGTGATCGGGGAGGCGCTGGAGATTGCGCGTGCCATCCGGGCGCGCGATCCGGCGCGACCGACCGTCGCGGAATCCATCCTCTGCTATGCCGGGCTCCACGCCGTGCTGTGGCATCGGCTGGCGAACCGGCTCTGGCGCACCGGCTTCCGGGCGCCGGCCCGCCTCGTCTCCCACTTCTCGCGATTTCTGACGGGGATCGAGATCCATCCCGGCGCCGCAATCGGCCGGCGGCTCTTCATCGACCATGGCATGGGCGTGGTGATTGGTGAGACTGCGGAGATCGGCGACGATGTGCTGATCTACCACGGCGTAACGCTGGGCGGCCTGACCCTGCGGCCGGGCAAGCGGCACCCGACCCTGGAGAGCGGCGTGGTGATCGGCGCCGGCGCGCAGGTGCTGGGCCCCATCCGCATCGGCCGGAACGCACGGGTCGGGGCGAATGCTGTCTGCGTCGATCCCGTGCCGGACGGGGTGACGGTGGTGGGGATCCCCGCCCGCCCGCCCGGCCGTCCCTGCGAGGAGGGGACGACGGGGTATGGGATCACGCCCGGCGCCCTGGAGTCCGTGGCGGAGCAGGTTGCCGCACTGCGGGCGGAGATTGAGGCCTTGAAGGAACGGGACTCGCTCCGGGCCTGACGGCCTGGCGAGATGAGAAAGGGGCGGGACCTTTCGGTCCCGCCCCCTTCCAAGTTCCGTGACCGGGATCGTGCTGCTCAGCGCAGGACGATCTCGACGCGGCGGTTCTGCGGCTCGCGCACGCCGTCCGCGGTCGGCACCAGGGGGCGGCTCTCGCCGAAGGCCTGGATGGACATGGCGGAGCGGGGCACACCGCGGCGCGTCAGCTCGGCAGCGACGGCCTCGGCGCGGCGCATGGAGAGACGCTGGTTGTACTGCGGGGTGCCGGAGCGGTCGGCGTGGCCGGCTACCTCGATGCGGGTCGTGCCCGTGGAGGACACGGCCTGGGCGGCCTCGGCGATGATCTGGCGGGCGCGGTCCGTCAGGTCGGCGCGGTCGAAGTCGAAGAACACCAGGTAGGTGCGGGCCGGAGCCGGAGCAGCGGCCGGCATCGGCGCGGCGATCGGCGCGGGCGCCGGGCGCGGCTGGTTGAAAGCGTAGCGAAGGCCGAGCATGGCGGAGTGGTTGTAGTTCTCGGACCGGGTGCCGCCGCGCCCGACGGTGAAGCTGCCGCCGCTGCTCGTCGTGTCGATGCTGTGCTCCAGCGTGCCGAGGAAGCGGTACTCGGCCGTCAGCGTCAGGCCGGGCACGCCGAGGCGGGTGAGCGGGAAGGCGAGGCCCGCGATACCCTGATAGGCGAAGCGGCCATCGGTGCCGCTGTCGCGGATCCGGGCACCACCGGCTCCCGGGAAGGTCAGGCCGACATCGTCGAACTCGCGCCAGACATAGCCGACACCGGCGCCGAGATAGGGCTGGACATAGCTCGGCACTCCCCACTGGGCGAGGTCGAGATCGTAGAAGACGTTGCCCATCACGCCGTAGCTGCGGGAGGTGCCCTGGACGCGGCTGGTCGTGATGCCGTTGAAGCCGCGGATCTTGTTCACGTCGTTCTCGCGGTAATTGCCCTCGACCTCAGCGCGGAGGCCGTTGCCGAAGCCCCAGCCGAGGCTGCCGACGACGACCCAGCCCGTCTCGAAGCCGACCTTGCCGCGCGGGTTGACCCCGCGAAGGCGAAGCTCCTCCGCGAGGGGACCGGTAGCGGCGATGTTGGACTCCTGGAGCCAGTTCGCGCCTGCGCCGACGCCGATATAGAGGCCGGAGACGGGCTGCGCCTGCGCGGCGACGGGGAGGCTGAGGACTGTCGCGGCCAGGAGGGCCTTGCGGAGTGACATGGCGATGTTTCCTTGATGCCGGCGGTAGCGCCAGGATCTCGAGGAAGCAGGTGCAGCGAGATCGCAACCGCCGGCATTCACCTCCGTCAGGTTCCGCGCCCTCGGAATCAACTCCTCTGGCACTGTGTCATTCGTGCATCAGTACAGTCTGTTAACAAATGATGGGGCGGGACCTTTCGGTCCCGCCCCTTTCCAAGTCCCGTGACCGGGATCGTGCTGCTCAGCGCAGGACGATCTCGACGCGGCGGTTCTGCGGCTCGCGCACGCCGTCCGCGGTCGGCACCAGGGGGCGGCTCTCGCCGAAGGCCTGGATGGACATGGCGGAGCGGGGCACACCGCGGCGCGTCAGCTCGGCAGCGACGGCCTCGGCGCGGCGCATGGAGAGACGCTGGTTGTACTGCGGGGTGCCGGAGCGGTCGGCGTGGCCGGCTACCTCGATGCGGGTCGTGCCCGTGGAGGACACGGCCTGGGCGGCCTCGGCGATGATCTGGCGGGCGCGGTCCGTCAGGTCGGCGCGGTCGAAGTCGAAGAACACCAGGTAGGTGCGGGCCGGAGCCGGAGCAGCGGCCGGCATCGGCGCGGCGATCGGCGCGGGCGCCGGGCGCGGCTGGTTGAAAGCGTAGCGAAGGCCGACCATGATGGAGTGGTTGAGGTTCTCCACATCCGTGCGGCGCCGCACGACGGTGTTGGCGGCAGGGACGTAGTTGGACGGCACCTCCTGGTCCAGCGTGCCATAGAAGCGGTACTCCGCCGTCAGGGCCAGCCCCGGTACGGCGCGGATCGGGAAGCTCACGCCACCGATGGCTTGGTAGGCGAAGTCGCCGCTGGTGCCGAAGATATCCAGCCGCGGCCCGCTCGCGCTCTGCACGCGGACGTTCTGGTAATTCACCCAGCCATAGCCGGCTCCGAGGCCGACATAGGGCTGCACGGGCCAGTTCGGGACCGCGAAGTCGTAGAAGACATTCGCCATTACACCGTACTGGAGCACGTGGCCGGAGGTCCGCCTCGGCGGGGCGATGAAGCCCATCCGGCCGCTGTCGACATCGTTGTTGCGGTAGTTGCCCTCGATCTCTGCCCGCAGCCCGTTGCCGAAGCCATAGCCGAGGCTGCCCACGAAGCCGTAGCCGGTCTCGAAGCCAATCGACCCGCTACCGAACTGGGCCCGGGCGGCGCCGTTGGTGGGTTCGAGATCGGACCGTTGCGTCCAGTTTACGCCGCCACCGCCGGCAATGTAGAGGCCGGACACGGGCTGCGCCTCGGCTGCGACGGGGAGGAAGGTGGCAGCGGCGGTTAGAAGCGCATGCTGCAATCTGTTCATCAGCGTCTCCCGAGGTTGCTGGAGAGCAGCGTACCGGCTGGGAGGTCTGGCCGGCTGCCACGTCTCTTTTGCAACCGCAGGTAATATCAATCGTGAAGATTAGGCAAAAACACAACCTCGTGCACTTAATAAGTACCGAAACACACGCATAAGGCGAGCAAGAATCCGTCCGTGGATGACGGAATCTGCGCAAAACCGCCAGTTTCCCCGCCATGCTGGTGTGCTCGGGCGAAGCGGTCCCTCCCACTCCGCAGTGCCAGGGCTGAGCATCCCCCTCGCCGACGACAAATGACCCCGGACCATAAGGGTCCGAGGCCTGTTTCCAGACGAGGCTGCGGGAGATGGAGCGGGGTCTACCCGGCCTTAGCCTCGCGCCGACGGCGGTGCAGCACGAACTCGGTATAGCCGTTGGGCTGCGCCGCACCCTCGAAAACAAGGTCGCAAGCCGCCCTGAAAGCCACGCCGTTGAAGCCCGGCGCCATTGGCGTGTAGTGCGGATCGCCGGCGTTCTGCTTGTCCACCACGCCCGCCATGCGGCGCAGCGTCTCCTTCACCCGCTCCCGCGTCACGATGCCGTGGCGCAGCCAGTTGGCGATGTGCTGGGCGGAGATGCGAAGCGTCGCGCGGTCTTCCATCAAGCCAACATCGTGGATGTCCGGCACCTTGGAGCAGCCGACGCCCTGGTCGATCCAGCGCACCACGTAGCCGAGGATGCCCTGGGCGTTGTTGTCCAGCTCCGCCTGGATGTCCTGGTCGGCGAAGTTGGTATTCTCCGCCAGCGGGACCGTCAGCAGGTCTGCCAGCTTCGCGCGCGCGCCGCCGGAGGCCAGCTCGGCCTGCCGCGCCCCCACGTCCACCGTGTGGTAGTGCAGCGCGTGCAGCACGGCGGCGGTGGGGGAGGGGACCCAGGCCGTGCTGGCACCGGATTTCGGATGGCCCACCTTCTGCTCCAGCATCGCCGCCATCGCGTCCGGCGCGGCCCACATGCCCTTGCCGATCTGGGCATGCCCGCGCAGCCCGCAGGCCAGGCCGACATCGACGTTGTTGTCCTCATAGGCGCCGATCCAGGCGGCCTTCCGCATGTCGTTCTTGCGGACGACGGGGCCGGCCTCCATCGAGGTGTGGATCTCGTCGCCGGTGCGGTCGAGGAAGCCGGTGTTGATGAAGAACACGCGGGACTTCGCCGCCTCGATGCAGCGGGCGAGGTTGAGGGTGGTGCGCCTCTCCTCGTCCATGATGCCCATCTTCAGCGTGTTCGCGGGCAGGCCGAGCGCCGCCTCCACCTCGCCGAAGAGCGACACGGCCCAGGCCACCTCGGCCGGCCCGTGCATCTTCGGCTTCACGATGTAGACGCTGCCCGCGCGGCTGTTCAGCCGCTTGCCGCGCAGGTCGTGCAGGGCGATCAGGCTCGTGACATAGGCGTCGAGCACCGTCTCCGGCGTCTCCGCTCCGTCCAGCGTCACCGCATCCGTCATCATGTGGTGGCCGACGTTGCGCACCAGCATGAGGGAGCGGCCGTGCAGGGTGAACTCGCTCCCGTCCGCGGCCTTGTAGGAACGGTCGGGGTTCAGGCGGCGCACCAGCGTCTCGCCGGCCTTCTCGAAGCTCGCGGAGAGGTCGCCGCGCATCAGGCCTAGCCAGTTGCGATAGACGCCCACCTTATCCTCCGCATCGACGGCGGCGACGGAGTCCTCGGCGTCCATGATGGTGGAGAGCGCGGCCTCCAGCAGCAGGTCGGCGACGCCGGCCTTGTCCATGCGCCCGATCGGGTGGCCGCGGTCGATCACGATCTCCAGGTGCAGGCCGTTCCGGACCAGCAGGACGGCGCTGGGCTCGCTCTCGCTGCCGTTGTAGCCACGGAACCCGGCGGGGTCCTTCAGCCCCACGGTGCGGCCGCCCCCCGTCACCGCGCTCAGCCGCCCGGCCTCCACGCGGTAGGCCGAGACATCGGCGTGGCTGCCGGATTCCAGCGGCGCCGCGGCGTCCAGCACGGCGCGGGCCCGGGCGATCACGGCCGCGCCGCGGGCCGGGTCGTAGCCCCGGACCTTCGGGCCGTCCTGCGGGATCGCATCCGTGCCGTAGAGCGCGTCGTAGAGGCTGCCCCAGCGCGCATTGGCTGCGTTCAGCGCGTAGCGGGCATTGTTCACGGGCACGACGAGCTGCGGGCCGGCCATGCGGGTGATCTCGTCGTCCACATCCGCCGTCTCCACGGCGAAGGGGGCGGGCGGGTCCAGCAGGTAGCCAATCTCGCGCAGGAAGGCCTCGTAGGCGGCGCGGTCCATCGGGCGGGCGGGATTGGCGCGGTGCCAGGCATCGATCTTCGCCTGCAGCGCGTCGCGCTCCGCCAGAAGGGCGGTATTGCCGGCACCGAGACCGCGCAGCGTGGCCTCCATGGCGGCCCAGAAGGCGCCGGCCTCGACGCCCGTGCCCGGCAGGGCCTCGTCCTCGATGAAGCGACGGAGGACGGGGGAGACCTCCATGCCCTGACCCGTTCCAGCCATGCCGTGTCCCTCCTCTTGCAGCCCTCCGCAATAGTCTGGTGCCGGACGGCGGGCAAACCGGTCGGTCATGCCGGCACGGCCTTTCGGGGCGGTCTTGCCGCCGCGCCGTTCCGGCGCGACGCTCCCGCGCCCTTCCTCCAGGTGTCCGATGCCCGAGCTTTCCGCCTACGTCCCCCCGCCGCACACCAGCCAGCACTGGAACCTGACGAAGCCCGGTGCCTCCGGCCGGCGCGGGATCGTCGCCTCCCAGTCCCGCGCGGCTGCCGAGGTCGGGGTGGCGGTGCTGGAGGCGGGTGGCAACGCGGCGGATGCGGCTGTGGCCGCGGCCTTCGCCCTGGCGACCGCCGAGCCCTGGAACAGCGGCCTCGGCGGGATCGGCTTCGCCATCGTCCACAAGCCCGGCGCCGCGCCGAAGGTCGTGGATTTCGGGCCCGTGGCACCGGCCGGGGTGGACCCCTCTGCCTACCCGCTGACCGGCAAGTGGAAGCAGGACCTCTTCGCCTGGCCGGAGGTGGTGGGAGACGTGAACATCCACGGCCCGCTCTCCTTCGTCATCCCCTCCTCCGTCGCCGGCTACGACCTGCTGCGGACGGAGTTCGGCTCGGGACGGATCGGGCTGGATGCCCTTCTCGGCCCGGCCATCGCCCTGGCCCGGCGCGGGCTGGCGCAGGACTGGTTCACCACGCTGAAGGTCTCGGCCTCCGCCAAGGTGCTGCGGCTCTATAAGGAGAGCGCGCGGATCTATCTGCCGGACGGGCTGCCGCCCAACCCGCCCTACCAGGGCAAGCCCGGGTTCCTGCAGCAGGGCGCCCTGGCGGAGACCCTGACTCGGCTGCGCGACCACGGCCTGCGCGATTTCTATGAGGGCGGGCTGGCGGCCGATCTCGTCGCCGACTTCCAGGCCATGGGCAGCGCGGTCGGCGCGGCGGACCTCGCGGGCTGCCGGGCCGTGGTGCGGGACGCGATGCCGATCGACTGGCGCGGCACCCACACGATCCACACCGCGGGCGGGCTGACCGCCGCTCCCACCATGGCGGCAGTGGCGAAGGAAATGGCGGGCATGCCCACCCCCGCGGGGCTCGACGCGGCCTGGTACCGCGGCTTCGCGCGCGCCATGCGCGGCGGCTACGCGGATCGGCTTGCCGGGCTGGGCGCGGGGGAGGGGGCGAAGGAGACAGCGGAGACCTGCACCACCCACCTGACGGTCTGCGACGGGGACGGAATGATGGTCACCGTCACGACCACCCTGCTCTCCTCCATGGGCAGCCGCGTCGTGCTGCCGCGGACGGGCGTGCTGATGAACAACGGGATGATGTGGTTCGACCCGCAGCCCGGCAGCGCGAACGCCATCCGTCCGGGCGCCCGACCGTTGTGCAATATGAGCCCGGTGACGGTCACGCGCGCCGGGGACGACACCAACCCGATCCTGGCCGGCGGCGCCTCCGGCGGGCGCCGCATCCTGGCGAGCGTGATGCAGATGCTCGCCTTCCAGCTGGACTTCGGCATGGGGCCTGAGGAAGCGGCCCACACGCCGCGCATCGACGTCTCGGGCCCAGATTCCGTCACGGCGGACCGGCGCCTGGGCGACGAGGTGCTGGGCGGGCTGGCGCAGGACGGCGAGCTGGAGGTGGTGGAGCACGCCGTCCTGCCCGTGAACTTCGCCTGCCCCAACTTCATCGCGCGTGACGCGAACGGCGCGGCGACGGGGATCACCGACGTCCTGTCGCCCTGGTCCGCCGCCCTGGCGGCACGGGCCTGAACTGGCGGGTGCGCGGCATGGGGATTGCAAGTCCGTAACGTGACGCGGGGTCCCGTCCCGGGACGCCCGACCGTGACGAAGGACCGCGCATGATCCATCGCCGCTCTCTCCTGGCCGCCGGTGCGGCCGGGCTGGCCCTGCCCGCGATAGGCCAAACCGCCTGGAAGCCCCGCCAGCCCATCCGCCTGATCGCCACCTTCCCGCCGGGCGGGCTGGCGGATGTGGTGGCGCGGCTGGTGGCGCCGGCCATCGGCAGCAATCTCGGCGCAACGGTGGTGGTCGAGAACCGGCCGGGCGCCGGCGGCACAATCGGCGCCGACGCGGCCGCCAAGGCGGCGCCGGACGGCCATACGCTCGTGATCAGCCACGCCTCGCCGCACGGCATCGCGGCCGGCGTCTATCCCAGCCTGCCCTACGACCCCGTGGCCGACTTCACCCATGTCGCCATGCTCTGCGAGACGGCGAACGTGCTGCTGGTGAACAAGGGTTCGGCTACCCCCACCCTCGATGCGTTCCTGGGCAAGGCCCGCAAAAACGGGGCGCGCTACGGCTCCTCCGGCATCGGTTCCATCACCCATCTGCTGGGTGAGGTCCTGATGCGGGAGGCGAGCGTGCCGAGGCTGGACCACGTGCCCTATCGCGGCAGCGCCCCGGCCATGCAGGACCTCTTCGCCGGCCATATCGAGAGCGTCTTCGACCCGCTGACGACGAATGTGGTGATGATCCGGGACGGGACCGTGACGGCCCTGGCCGTCTCGTCCGCGGCGCGGGTGCCGGCCACCCCGGACGTGCCGACCTTCGCGGAGCTCGGCCTGCCCGCCCTGACCTGCACGGCGTGGATCGGCGTCTCGGGGCCGAAGGGCCTGCCCGCCCCGGTGGCGGCGGCGGTGCAGGAAGCGGTGCTCGCCGCGGTGGCGCAGGCGGAGATCCGCGCAAAGATGGCCGACCTCGCCTCCTACCCTCCGGAGAAGCCCTTGGTCGGCGCGGACTACGCCGCCATGATCGCGCGCTACGCGGCGAGCTGGAGCGCGGTGGCGAAAGGGGCGGGCATTACCGTGTCCTGACCCGACCGGCCGACCCCGCCGGAACGAAGGGCGCGATGCTGACGATGCCGGAGGAGGTGCTCCTCCTCAGCCTTGACGACGTGACGGGCCGGCCGCTGGACCTTCCGGCGGCCGCTCTCTCGCTCGCCCTGTCAGGCGCGGTGCTGATGGAACTGGCCCTCCGCGGGCGCCTGGACAGCGATCCGGACCGCCTCTTCGTCGCCGACCCGACCCCCTGCGGCGACGCGCTGCTGGACCCGGTGCTGGAGCGGATCGCCGCCGCGCCGGAGCCGCAGGACAGCCGCTGGTGGATGGGCCAACTCGCCCCCGGAGCCCCGGCCCTGCGCCACGCCCTGCTGGACCGGCTGGTGGCGCGGGGGGTGCTGCGGGAGGTGATGGCCCGGCGCCTGCTCGTGCTGCCGGACCGGCGCTACCCGAAGGCGGACCGGGCCGCCTCGGCGGGTGCGCGGGAAAGGCTGCGGGCGGTGATCCTGGCCGGCGAGATGCCGGAGCCGCGGGATTCCCTGATGGCGGGGCTGTGCCGCGCCACGGGGCTGGTCGCCCTGCTCCTTTCCGAGGAAGAGGCACAGGCCGCCCTGCCGCGCATCGCCGCGCTGGCGGCGCTGGAGGAGATGAGCCGCTCTCTCGTCGCGGAGACGCGGGACCGGCTGGCCTCCGGGCACTGAGGCGCCCAGGGGAACGGTTCGCCGGCCCTGCCCAGGGGTTCCGCCGGGCGGCGGGCGGGTCCATACCGCCGCCAGCACAGGTTCCAGGCCCCGCATGACCGCCACCGACCCCGCGTTGATGGACGCGGAAACCCTTATTGCCCTCTATGCCCGCCGGGCCCTCAGCCCCGTGGAGGCGCTGAAGGCGGTGATGGAGCGGGTCGCCCGCTACAACCCCGCCATCAACGCCTTCGCCGCCATGAACCCGAACGCGCTGCGCCAGGCCGGGGAGAGCGAGGCGCGATGGGCCGCGGGCCGTCCGATCGGGCCGCTGGACGGCGTGCCCGCCACGGTGAAGGACGTGCTGAACCTGGCGGGCTTCCCCACACGCCGGGGCAGCCGCACCACCGATCCCCGCCCGCAGGCGGAGGATGCGCCGGTTGTGCTGGGGCTGAAGTCGGCTGGCGCCGTGATCCTTGGCAAGACCACGACCACGGAATTCGGCTGGAAGACGCCGGGCGACTGCCCGCTGCACGGCATCACCCGCAATCCCTGGAACAACCGGCGCACCACCGGCGGCTCCTCCTCGGGCGCGGGGGCGGCGGCCTCGGCGGGGTTCGGGGCGCTGCATGTCGGCACGGATGCGGGCGGCTCCATCCGGATCCCCGCCGCCTTCTGCGGTGTGGTCGGCTTTAAGCCCAGCTACGGGCGCGTGCCGCAATGGCCGCACGGCGCCTTCTCCTCCGTCTCCTGCGCGGGACCCATGACGCGGACGGTGCGGGATGCCGCGCTGATGCTGAATGCGATCGGCCGCGCCGACGCGCGGGACCCGCTCTGCCTGCCCGACGATGCGCGGGAATGGCGCGCGGGGATCGAGGACGGGGTGCGCGGCATGCGGATCGCGCTGGTCCGCCGTTGGGGCTTCGAGCCGCTGCTGGACGCGGATGGCGAGGCGGCGCTGCAGCGCGCGGCGGAGACGCTGCGGGCGGAGGGCGCGCTGGTGGAGGAGGCGGATCCCGGCCTGCCCGACACGCGCCAGGTCTTCGGCCGCGTCTGGGGCGTGGCGCTGGCGAAGCTCGTTGCCTCCGTGCCCGAGGCCCAGCGTGGCGACCTGGACTCCGGGCTTGAGGAGGTGGCGCGACGCGAGTCCGGGCTGCCCGCCACCGAGTTCCTGGTCGCCGACGCGATGCGTGTGGAGGCAGCGCACCGCATGGCGATGTTCCACCTGAAATACGACCTGGTGCTGACGGCCGCGACCCCGACCGCGGCCTTTGCCGCCGACCAGCCGACCATCCGGCCCACCGAGGCGCTGTGGCGGGATTGGGCGCCCTGGACCTTCGCCCAGAACCTGACCCGCCAGCCCGCCATTACCGTGACCACCGGCCTGGACGAGCACGGCATGCCGCGGGCCGTGCAGGTCGTGGCCGGGCAGGGCCGGGACGACCTGTGCCTGCGCGGCGCGCGGGCGTTGGAGCGGGCGCTGGAGATGCCGGAGACGGATCCGCTCGCCGCGTGAGCCTTGCACATCCCCACCCGCCGGGTTCATCCCGGCCCTCTGGCATGGAGTTGAGACGATGAGCGCCACCACCGAATCCCGCTTGCTGGACTGGCTGGCTGGCCGCCAGGACGAGATGCTGGCGGCGTTGGAGGCCATGGTGAACACCGATGGCGGCTCCTACGACAAGGCCGGCGTGGACGCGGTCGGCGAGCAGGTCCGCGCCTTCTTCTCCGCCCACGGCATCCCCGTGGAGACGATGCCGCAGGCCCGCTTCGGCGACTGCATCCGCGCCACGCTGGACGCGGAGGGCGCCGAGGCGAACGAGGGCAATGCCCGCCGCAACATCGTGCTGATGGGGCACCGCGACACCGTTTTCCCCAAGGGCGAGCCGGAGCGCCGCCCCTTCCGGGTG
Organism: Roseomonas indoligenes; assembly: GCF_017813365.1. GTDB lineage: Bacteria > Pseudomonadota > Alphaproteobacteria > Acetobacterales > Acetobacteraceae > Roseomonas > Roseomonas indoligenes. The sequence goes on along the minus strand of NZ_JAGIZA010000005.1, from coordinate 59,828 downwards.
GAGAACGGCATCGCCACCGGCCCGGGCGTGGCCGACATGAAGGCAGGGCTGGTGATGAACATGTTCGTCATGGCCGCCTTCAAGGCCGTGGGCGGCGCGCCGGGTCCCATGGTCGCGCTCTTCACCGGCGACGAGGAGATCGGGTCGCCGGAAGGCCGCCCGGTGATTGAGGCGGAGGCCCGCCGCGCCCGCGTGGTGTTCAACTCCGAGCCGGGCCGCGCCAATGGCGGGGTGGTGACGGGCCGCAAGGGCGGCGTCTTCATGGCCGTGGAGATCGAGGGCCGCGCCGCCCATTCCGGCGGCAACTTCGAGGCGGGGATCAGCGCCATCGGCGAGCTGGCGGAGAAGGTGCGCGCCATCCACGCGCTGACGGACCTGCCGCGCGGCATCACGCTGAATGTCGGCCTGATCAGCGGCGGGCAGAGCGTGAACACGGTGGCGCCGCACGCGCAGATGCAGATCGACCTGCGCTACGTGGAGCCGGGCGACCGCGAGGAGATCATGGGCCGCATCCACGAGATCGTGGCGAAGTCCTTCGTGCCGGGCACGCGGGCCGAGATGACGATCCGCGGCGAGTTCCTGCCCCTGACCCAGACACCCGCGGCCGCGCGGGTCTTCGAGATGTACCGGGAGGCGGCCTCGGAAGCCGGGCTGTCCATCACCGGCGACTTCTCCGGCGGCTGCGCCGACAGCGGCTTCACCGCGGCGATGGGCGCTCCCACGCTCTGTGCGGTGGGCCCGGTGGGCGGCAAGGCGCATTCCCCTGAGGAGTACCTGGAGGTGGCGAGCATGGTGCCGCGCGCCCAGGCCCTGGCCCGCGCCATCCTGCGCCTGGACCGGGCGGGGCTGTAGTCGCATTCCCATTGCCCGCATCCGGCGCCGCGCGCTGGCCCTGCCGCTTCTGGCCCTGGCCGCGCTGGGCCCTTCGCCCGGCCCGGCCTGCGCGGCGGGCGGCGCCCCCCTGGCGCAGGAGCAACCCGCACCGCCGCGGCGCAGCTGCGCGGGCGGGCGCGAGACGGTGGCCTTCGGGCGCCTGCTTCTGCACTACGGGCTGCAGACGCTGCAGTACGGGATCGGCATCGTTCTCGTCTTCCTTGGCCTCGTCGTGATGGCGCTCGGCTACATGCTGCTGCTCATCGAGCTGCTGATCTGCTGGAGCTGAGGCCCTGCATCCCTTTCGCCTCTTCGCCAATCCCCGCCACGGCGTGCCGGGCGTCGTCGTGCTGCCGGAAGGCGGGTGGCGGCGGGCAAGGGCGGCGATCACCGCCTGGCCGGGCTATGCGCCCACCCCGTTGCGCGCGCTACCGGAGGTAGCGGAGGCGCTCGGGCTGGATTGCGTCTGGCTGAAGGATGAAGCCGAACGCTTCGGGCTCGGCTCCTTCAAGGCGTTGGGCGGGGCCTATGCCGTGGCGGGCGTGCTGGCACGGGTACTGGCGAGGACCGGCGTGGCGAACGCCGCCAGCGCCGCCGACCTTGAATCCGGGCGTTTCGCCACGGCGACGGCGGGAATCACCGTGACCTGCGCGACGGACGGCAACCACGGCCGCAGCGTGGCCTGGGGTGCCCGGCGCTTTGGTGCGCGCTGCGTGATTTTCGTCCATCCCGGCGTCACCTCCAACCGCCGTGCCGCGATGGAGGCATTCGGCGCGCAGGTGCGGGAGGTGCCGGGCAACTACGACGACAGCGTGCGCGCCGCCGAGGCCGCCGCGCGGGACAGCGGCTGGCATATCGTCTCCGACACATCCTGGCCCGGCTATACCGAGGTGCCGCGGGAGGTGATGCAGGGATACCGCCTGATGGCGGAGGAGGCGCTGGACGCGATACCCGCGCCGCCGACCCATGTCCTCGTCCAGGGCGGGGTAGGGGGCGTGGCAGCGGCGGTCTCGGTCGCGCTCCGGGCCCGGCGCACGGGCGCGCGGCTGGTCGTGGTGGAGCCGGAGCGGGCCGCCTGCCTGCTCGCCAGTGCCGAGGCCGGGGCGCCCACGACGGTCGCGGGTGAGCTGGACACGATCATGGCCGGGCTAGCCTGCGGCGAGCCGAGTCTGCTGGCCTGGCAGGAGCTGGAACGGGCCGCCTTCGCCTTCATGGCCATTCCGGACGAGGCCTGCATCGCTGCCATGCGGCACCTGGCCTGGCGCGGGGAGCCGGTTGTGGCCGGGGAAAGCGGGGCGGCTGGGCTGGCCGCACTCGCGCTCGCGGGGAGAGATGGCACGGCTCGCGAGATGCTCGGGCTGCAGAAGGATTCACGCGTGCTGGTGTTCAGCACGGAAGGATCGACCGACCAGGATCTGTATCAGGCGCTCGTTTCCCGGGTTGCGGTTGACAGGGGAGGTCCGTCTCCCCTTCTGGTGGCGGATCCATTGCATCCAGTTCAGGAAAGACGTCCCGCATGATTCTGCGCCGCCACCTCATCGCCGGGGCCGCCGGCCTGGCCGCCGCGCCTCTCGCCGCGCCTGCCGTCCATGCCCAGGGTGCGGGCTGGCCGAACAACCCCGTGCGCCTGATCGTGCCCTTCGCCGCCGGCGGCCCCACCGACATCCCCGCGCGACTGCTGGCCGACGAGTTGTCCAAGACCCTGCCGCAGCGCGTGATCGTGGAGAACCGCACGGGCGCGGGCGTCGTGGTCGGGTCCGACGTGGTGGCGAAGGCGCCGAAGGACGGGCAGGCGCTGCTCTACACCACCATCGCGCACTCCACCCTGCGCGCCATCTTCCCCAAGCTGCCCTTCGATCCGATCGCGGACTTCACCCCCGTCGCGCTGACGGGCGTGATCCCGATGATCGTGATGGTGAACAAGGAACTGCCGGTAAACTCGCTGCAGGAGCTGATCGCGCTCTTCAAGGCGAATCCCGGCAAGTACGACTATGGCTCCACCGGCAATGGCGCGGCGCTGCACCTGGCGACCGAGCTCTTCCTGCGCCAGGCGGGCGGGCTGAAGGTCAACCACGTGCCCTATCGCGGCGAGTCCGCGGCCATGCCGGACCTGCTGAGCGGCACCATCGCGATGATGATCAGCATCGCCAACAACGCGCTGCCCTTCGTGACGCGTGGCGAGGTGAAGGGGCTGGCCGTGACCTCCACCCAGCGCCTGCCGCAGCTGCCGGACCTGCCCACCGTGCAGGAGGCGGGGGTGCCGGGCTACGAGGCCTATACCTGGCACATGGTGATGGCGCCCTCCGGCACTCCGCAGCCGATCGTGAATGCGATCAACGAGGCGGTGAACAAGGTGATGGCGATGGACAGCGTGAAGCAGCGCCTCTCCGACCTCACCCTCACCACCAGGTCCGACACCACGCCCGCGACGGCGAAGAAGTGGCTGGACGACGAGATCGCGAAGTGGGAGCCGATCATCCGCGCCGCCGGCATCAAGGCGGACTGAGACAAGTCGGGGCGGGAGGCGATGCCTCCCGCCCCGCTTTGCTTCACACGCCCTGGCCCATGGCCCTGATCGGCGGGGCCAGATCCTTCGGCAGCGGGCTCTCATAGGGCTTCCCGCCCGTCCGCTCCTTGAACTCCGCCTTGGCCTTCTCGACCAGCGCGGGATCGCGGATGGCGTCGACCGCAGTGCCCGCCATCACCTTCGCCACATGCACCATGCCCTTGTGCGCGTGCGGCGACTTCCCCTGAGCGGTGAGCTGCCAGGAGTGGAAGGGCGTCCCGATCGCGCAGGTGGCGCCGCGGGCCTGCACCGTGGGCACGGCCCAGGAGACGTCGCCCACATCGGTGGAGCCCACGCCGCCGCCATCGCCCTTGCTTTCCAGGGGCACGACGATGTCGCAGAGCACCTTGCCCGGCTCCACCTTCAGCCCGTGCCGGCGATGGGCGTTGAGGATGTCCTGCTCCGTCAGCGTCGCCTGGATCTCCGCGGCGTACTGACGGTCCGTGTCGTCGAACTGCGGCGGGCCGAGGCGCTGGAAGTTGTCGTACATCGCCTTCTCCAGCGGCGTGTTACCGAGGAGGTTGGAGACGGCGGAGACCACGCTCGTCTCCACGCGCGTCTCCGTCATCAGCGCGGCGCCATCGGCGATCTTCCGCACGCGCGCCACGAGCATGTTCAGCTCCGGCAGGTCCCGCGCGCGGATGAGGTAGCGGACCTTGGCGCGGGCCTGCACGACGTTCGGCGCGATGCCGCCGCCATCCAGCATCGCGTAGTGGATGCGCGCGTGGTCGGGCATGTGCTCGCGCATGTAGTTCACGCCCACGTTCATCAGCTCCACCGCATCCAGCGCGGAGCGGCCCAGTTCCGGCGCGGCGGCGGCATGGGCGGACTTGCCGTGGAAGGTGAAGTCGATGCGCGTGTTGGCGAGGGAGACGGGGTCGTTCACGCCGGAGAAGGAGGCGGGGTGCCAGGAAATGGCGATGTCCACGTCGTCGAATACGCCGTCGCGCGCCATGAAGCCCTTGGCGGCGCCGCCTTCCTCGGCGGGGCAGCCATAGTAGCGGACGCGGCCCGGGATGTTGTTTTCCTTCAACCAGTCCTTCACCGCGGCGGCCGCGAGGAGGGAGGCGGCGCCGAGCAGGTTGTGCCCGCAGCCATGACCGGGGCCGTTCGCCACCACCTCCTTGTGCTCGGCGATGCCGGCCTCCTGGGAGAGATTGGGCAGGGCGTCGTACTCGCCGAGGATGGCGATCACCGGCCCGCCCTCGCCCCACTCGCCCATCACGGCGGTGGGGATTCCGGCGAGATCGCGCGTGATCCGCGCGCCCTCCTTCTCCAGCATCTCGATGTGCTCGGCCACCGAGCGCGTTTCGGTATAGGCGATCTCCGGCATGTCCCAGACCCGATCGGAGAAGGCCGCGTAGTCCTCCTTCCTCTCATCCACGGCGCGCCAGACGAATTCGTCGTTCCTCATGGACCGCTCTCCTCTAGTCGGTTCCCAGTCGGTTGCGGGGCAGGGCCACCGCCGCCGCTTCCGGGTGAATGGTGACGAGCCGCCCGTCCTGCCACTGCATAAGCCAGGGGCGGGCACGCGTGTTCTGCCCGCGCTCGTCGAAGGCGGCGCCCCAGCCGGCGGGGGTGGTGCCGTCCGGTACGTCGGTGGCAAGCATCGCCGCCCGCAGCCTGTCCTTCTCCGCCCCGCCCGCCCGGGCGATGGTGTCGAGGGCGATCCGGGCGCCGAAGAAGTTCGCCAGGGAATGGCCGGAGCGGGGATCGGCCCCGTAGCGGCGCTTATAGGCTTCCGCGAAGGCGGCATTCCCCGGTGCGGCGCGGTCCGCGATGGCAAAGCCGGTGAAGCCGATGTTCATTACCCCATCGAAGGCGGGGCCGATGGCGCGGGCCGTGTCGGCCAGGCTGTAACCGCCGCCGGAGCCGATGATCATGCGCGGCCGCCACCCCGCTTCCCGCAGGTTGCGGAACAGCAGGATCACGTCGTTCTGGCCGGCCGCGTGCAGCAGCACGTCCACGAAGGCCTCGCGCAGCCGCTGCACGGCGGGGGCCAGGTCGGCGGGGCGGGCGGGGTAGGGCACGCGCTCCGCTACGGGAATGCCGGCCTCGGCCAGCCGCAGGGCCTGCAACTCCGCGACGGAGCTTCCATAGGCGCTTTCCTCGTGCAGCAGCCCCACCCGCAGCGACTCCCGCGGGCGCCCCAGCAGGGTCGGCAGGACGGAGGAGACCGCCTCCGCCGCGACCGCGGCGAAATCCGCCGCCCGCGGGCAGGTGCGCCAGAGATTGCGGAAGCCGCGATCCGTGATGCCCTCCGCCACCGCGCCGAGCTCGAAATAGGGGATGCCCGCCGCATCGCTGGCCTGGCTGGCGGCGAGGGAAACGGCGGAATCGCTGCTGCCGATCAGGACCGAGGCCTTCTCCGCCCCCATCAGCCGCCGCGCCTCCGCCACGGCGGCGGCCTGATCGATGGCGTCGGCGCGGAGGAGGCGGACGGGCCGGCCGATCAGCCCGCCGGCGGCGTTGCGCTCCTCGACCGCCATCTCGAGCCCGCGGAAGGATTCATCCCCCAGCAGGCCGGGTACGCCGGAGAGGGGATAGACCGCCCCGATGCGCCACTCCGCCCCGGCCGGGGAGACGGCCGGCGCGGCCGGCTGCGGCGCCGGCGGCGCGGGCGCCTGGGCACGGGCCGCCCCGGCTGCCAACGGCAGGGCAAGCGCGGCCAGGAGGCTGCGGCGCGGCGCGGCCGGACGCATGGTCCCTCATTACCTCGCATTCCGTGGAGTGATCCGATGGTCGCCCCTCGAACCGCCCCGCGCAAGGCCGGTGGGCGGTTGATCCTGTCACGCATCGGTGCCCCGCCTCGCGCTTCCCCGCCTTGCGCTTGACGGCCCGCGCCCCCGCGACGACCTTCCGCCGCCCCCCCCCGCCCGGAGAGCCCGATGCACGACCTGCCCGAGAGCATGACCTTCATCGACCACGGCGCCGGGGGCGAGCCGGAGGTTCTGGTGGCCACCACCGGCCCCGTGCCCCGCCCCGCCCCGGGCGAGGTGCTGATCCGGGTGATGGCCGCGGGCGTGAACCGGCCGGACGTGCAGCAGCGCAAGGGCCTCTACCCGCCGCCGAAGGGGGCGAGCCCGGTCGTCGGGCTGGAGGTGGCCGGCGAGGTGGCGGCGGTTGGGGAAGGGGTGGACCGCTTCCGGATCGGCGATCGCGTCTGCGCCCTGGCGAATGGCGGCGGCTACGCCGAGTTCGCCGTTGCCCCCGCCACCCAGTGCCTGCCCTGGCCGGAGGGCTACGACGCCGTGCGCGCCGCGGCCCTGCCGGAGACCTTCTTCACCGTCTGGGCCAACCTGTTCGGCCATGGGCGGCTCTCGTCGGGGGAGGTGATGCTGGTGCATGGCGGCACCTCCGGCATCGGCTCCACCGCCCTGCAGCTGGCGCGGGAGTTCGGTGCGCGCCCCTTCGCCACCGCCGGCAGCCCGGAGAAGGTCGCGGCCTGCCTGGAGTTCGGGGCTGAGGAGGCCTTCGACTACAGGACGCAGGACTTCGCGGCGGAGATGAAGCGCGCGACGGACGGGAAGGGCGCCGACGTAATCCTGGACATGATCGGGGCGGACTATTTCCAGCGGAACCTGCGCGTGCTGGGGCAGGATGGGCGGCTGGTGATCATTGCGCTGATGGGCGGCTACGAGGTGGAGAAGGCCGATATCCGCCCGATCATGCTCAAGCGCCTCGTCGTCACCGGCAGCACGATGCGTCCGCGCACGGCGGCGGAGAAGGGCGTGATTGCACGGGAGCTGGAGAAGAAGGTCTGGCCCGTGCTCTCGGCCGGGCGCTGCGGGCCCCGCATCCATGCCACCTTCCCGCTGCGCGAGGCGGCGGCGGCGCATCGGCTGATGGAGAGCAGCGCGCATATCGGCAAGATCGTGCTGACGGTGGCCTAGGCCCGGATCTTGAACCCGCGCGATCTTTGGCTGCTGGCCGTCGCCGTTGTCCTCTTCGGCGGCGTCTGGCCCATCGCGAAGGACGCGCTGCGGGACGCCACGCCCGTCTGGTTTGGCGCCAGCCGGGCGGGACTGGCCGCGCTCGCCTCAACCTTAATTCTGCTGTGCCTCGGTCGGCTGCACCTGCCAGGGCGGCGGGACCTGCCATCCGTCCTGGCGCTCGGTCTGCTCCAGATCGGCGGCTTCTTCGCGCTGACGCATATCGCGCTCGGCGTGCTGCCGGCCGGGCGCATCGCCGTGCTCTCCAACGTGACGATCTACTCCCTCGTCCCGCTCTCGGTGCTCGTGCTGGGGGAGCGCGTGTCCCCGCTGCGCTGGGCGGCGGCGGGGCTGGGGCTGGCCGGGGCGCTGGTCCTCGTGGGGCCCTGGGCTGTGGACTGGTCGGATCCGGCGGTCCTCGCGGGGAACGGGCTGCTCGTCGGCGCCTCCGTGCTCTGGAGCATCGCCATCGTGATCACGCGCCGCTTCCCGCCGCAGCGGCCGATGCTGGAGCTGCTGCCCTTCTTCTTCGGTCTGGCGACGCTGCTCCTGCTCGCGCTGGCGGCCTTCCGGGAACCGGATGGCGGGATCGGGCGGGGCGCCCTGCCGCATGCCGCCTTCATCGGCCTGGTCGCCGCGCCGCTGGGCACCTGGAGCGTGATCGAGGCCGGCCGGCGCCTGCCCTCCACCGTGGCCTCCGTCGGGTTCATGCTGGTGCCCGTCCTCGGCGTGACGCTGGGGGCGCTATGGCTGGGGGAGCCGGTGGGGTGGGACATCCTGGCGGGCGGCGCGCTGGTCTTCGCGAGCGTCGTGCTGGCGGTGCGCGGGTGACGGGTGCTGGCGGTGCGCGGGTGATGGGTGCTGGCGGTGCGCGGGTAGGGGAGAAGGCATGATCCTGAACGCGGTCGAGGCCGGCGAGGGGCCGGTGCTGGTACTGCTGCACGGGCTCTTCGGCCAGGCCCGCAACTTCGGGGTGCTGCAGCGGCGTTTGGCGGCGGGCGGGCGGCGGGTGGTCGCGCTCGACATGCCCAATCACGGGGCCAGCCCGCACGCAGCGGCGATGGACTACCGCCTCATGGCCGATGCGGTGGCGAAGACGCTGGCCGCGATGGGAATTCCGCGCGCGGCGGTGATGGGCCACTCCATGGGCGGCAAGGCCGCGATGATGCTGGCCCTGACACGGCCGGAGCTGGTGGCCCGCTTGCTGGTCGCGGACATCGCACCTGTCTCCTATCCCTCCCGCTGGGTGCCGCTGGTGGAGGCGATGCGCGGCGTGCCGCCGGGCATGCCCCGGGCCGAGGTGGACGCCGCGCTGGCCTCCGCGGAGCCGGATGCGGGGGTTCGCGCCTTCATCCTGACGAACCGCAAGCCCGATGCTTCCGGCTGGAGGATCGGGCTGGAGGAGATCTCGGCCACCCTACCGGCGATCATGGGGTGGGAAGCACCGGACAACGCGACCTTTGACGGGCCGACCCTGGTCGTCGCCGGCGAGCACTCCCGCTACATCCGGACGGAGAACCGGCCCACCTTCCGCGCGCTGTTCCCCCATGCGCGCTTCCTGACCTTGAAGGGCGCCAGCCACTGGCTTCATGCGGACCAGCCGGACGCCTTCGCGGCCGTGGTGGAGGGCTTCGCGCCGGTCTGACGGCCGCGCTCAGATCGCGCTCGGCGCCTTGAAGCTGTTCGTCTTGTTCAGGTCCGCCGCGCGCCAGAGATACCATGCGGCCGCGGACCGGAACGGTGCCCAGCGCGCGCCGATCGCGGCCAGCTCCTTCGGCTTCGGCTGCAGTTCCAGCCCGGCCGCGACGCGGTATCCCTCCCGCACGCCGAAATCATCCACGGGCAGGATGTCCGGGCGGCCGAGGGTGAACATCAGCAGCATTTCCACCGTCCAGCGGCCCACGCCGCGCAGCGCCACCAGCCGCTCGATCAGCGCCTCGTCGGAGAGGCGCGCGGCGGCGCGGCGGGTGGGCACCCACCCGGCGGCGGACTTGTGGGCGATGTCCAGGATGGCCGCCTGCTTGGCGCCCGAGAAGCCGCAGGCCCGCAGCGCGCCGTCCGGCAGGGCCAGCACGCGCTCCGGCGGGGGAAAGGGGTGTTCCGGCGTGTGCGCGATCAGGCGGTTCAGCATCGCCTCCGCCGCGCGGCCATGCACCTGCTGATGGGCGATGGCGCGCACCAGCGCCTCATAGGGCTCGCGGTCCTTTACCGGCTTCAGCCCCATGGCCCCGACCTGGGCGATAACGGGGCCGAGCACGGGATCGGCGGAGAGGTGCTTGCGGGCGGCGCGGGCGCTCATGCCACCCGGCTTACGCCAGCGCGCGCAGGATCGCCACGGCCGCCCAGCCGACGAGAAGGGCGATAACGATCAGCGGCCAGACGCCGCGCCAGATCGCCGGCGGGCGCGTGCCGTCCGCCAGGAGCCCGCAGACCATGGCCGTCATTGCGAAGGAGTAGGCGGCGCCGACGCCGGAGGCGAAGTTGTGGATGCCCGGCGCCAGCCAGGGCGGCAGCCCGGCGGCGAGTCCGAGATCCGCCTGCACGCTCATCATGGAGGAGGCGGCGCCGACGCCGCTGCCCGTCAGCAGCCCGCCGATGAAGCCCAGCGGCGGGATCGCGAAGGGCGCCAGGGGGCCGAGCCCGGCAGCGATCCCGTGCGCCAGTCCCGTCGCCGCGCCGGAGCCCGCCAGCCAGCGCCCGAGCAGGACATAGAGCAGCATGGCGGCCGCGGGGCGGCGCATCCGGCGCATCGCCTCTCCAAAACGGGAGGGACCGTCCTGGCGCAGCGCCAGGAAGCCGAGGGAGACGCACCAGAGCACCACCGCCACATGGGTCAGCCCAAAGGCCGGGAGGTCGGCATAGGGCCGCCAGCCCGGCGCGGACTGCCAGGCGCGGGCGAGGAGGAGCACGAAGGTCAGCAGCGCCCAGGGCCCGATCGCCGCCAGCGCGTGGTCCCGCGACACCGCGTCTCGCGGCGGGGCGAAGCGCCAGAGCGCGGGCAGCAGGACGATCCCGGAGGAGAGAAAGCCCACCGTCTCGGCGGGCATGAACCGGCCGAGGAGCACGACGAGGGCGGCGACGGCGGCCTGCATCCCGAACTGCACCAACCGCTCCGCCCGCGGCACCGGCAGCCCGGCCCGGGCCAGCAGCGCCCAGAGCACGGGCGGCGCGGCGAGCATCCAGGCGGCGTGCGGCATGGCAGTCACGAAGGAGACCTCGTGCGACGGCCGGTGTGCCAGGGCCGCGCCGAGCGCCAGCCCCGGACCCAGCCCGCCCCAGGGCGCGAGCCAGAGGGAGAGCACGGCCATCCCGCCCGCCGGGGCGGCGGCGATCCCCATGGCCCGGAGCGCGCCAACGGTGAAGACGGCGCCGACGCCGAACCCCGTCACGCTCTCCACGAAGGAGCCGGCGAGGATCATCAGATAAGCCCGGCGGGGGGACGGGGGGACGGCCTCCGTCGCGCGGGGGGCGGCCGCGAGGCTGAAGAGCAGGCCGCCCGAGAGGGTGGCCACCGGCAGCAGGCCGAGGAAAAGGGCGCGCAGGCTCTCCGTGCCGAGAAAACGGGGCAGTGGTAGGCCCGGCGGCAGCGCGGCCGAGACGGCGGGCAGGGAGGCGGCGAGGGCGGCCAGGCAGGCCGGCACCGGCGCCACCCGCCCGGAACCCAGGAGGGCAAGCAGCACCAGCAGGGGTAGGGCCTGGAGGAGGATGTCCATGCGCGCCCGTGCAACCCCTTCCCTGCCCGTGGCGGCCCGGCGGGGCCGTGACCGTCCGGCCACGGCCCTGCCACATTGCAGTGCGAGAGGAAACCATCCCCGCCCACCCCGTTCTAGGCCCGACGCCCAACCTTCGTTAAGGCGCCCCCTTTAGGAGATCCTCTTGCACCGCCGCGCCCTGATCGCCGGACTGGCCATGGCCGGGCTCATGCCCCGCATTCCCGGCACGCTCTACGAGCGCGCGGAGGCCGCGGACGACCCCGTGCGCCCCTTCGACGACACCACCGTCCGCACCATGGCGCGCGAGTTGGCCGCCAAGCCCTATGCCGCGCCGGATGAGCGGCTGCCCGCCCCCTTCGCGGATCTGAGCTACGACGCCTACCGAACCATCCGCTTCGCTCCGCAACGGGCCATGTGGCGGGCGGAAGGATTGCCCTTCCAGATGCAGCCCTTCCACCGGGGCTTCCTGTTCAAGGCGAAGGTCGGCCTCTTCGAGGTGGCCGACGGCCGGGCGACGCCGATCCCCTACGACCCGACCGCCTTCACCTTGTCGGAACTCGGCGGCGCCCCGCCCATCCAGGCGCCCGATCTCGGCTTCGCGGGCTTCCGGCTCACCAACCCGATGAACCGGCAGGACCACTACGACGAGGTGGCCGCCTTTGTCGGCGCCTCCTACTTCCGTGCCATCGGCAAGGGTCATGTCTACGGCCTCTCGGCTCGCGGCCTGGCGATCGCAACGGCGGAGCGGTCCGGGGAGGAGTTCCCGCTCTTCCGCGCCTTCTGGCTGGAGCGGCCGCGCGCTGGGGTGAATTCCACCGTGGTCCACGCGCTGCTGGACAGCCCGAGCACGACCGGCGCCTTCCGCTTCACCATCCGCCCGGGCGAGGAGACGGTGTTCGACGTCGAATCCCGCCTCTATCCGAGGGTCGAGATGCCGACCGTCGGCGTGGCGCCGCTGACGAGCATGTTCCTGCACTCCGCGCTCGACCATGTTGGGGCGGACGACTACCGCCCGGCCGTGCACGACTCCGACGGGCTGATGCTCTCGACCGGCCGCGGCGAGGCGATCTGGCGGCCGCTGGCGAACCCGCGTGAGCTGCAAATCAGCGTCTTCGGTGACGTCAATCCGCGCGCCTTCGGCCTGATGCAGCGCGCCCGCAGCTTCCGCGACTACCTCGACCTGGAAGCGCATTACGAGCGCCGGCCCGGGGCCTGGGTGGAGCCGATCGGCGACTGGGGCGAAGGCGCGGTGCATCTGGTGGAAATCCCGACGCGGGAGGAGATCCACGACAACATCGCCGCCTTCTGGCGCCCCAAGGTGCCGCTGAAGCCCGGCCAGGAATATAGTTACGTCTACCGCCTGCACTGGACCGGCGGTGCGGCCTTCGGCGCGCCCAACACCCCGCCGCCCGCGCAGTTCACCGGCGGGCGCCAGGGTGCGAAGCCATCGGTGCAGGGCACACGCCTCTTTGTCCTGGAGGCGGCCGGCGGACGGCTGGCGGCCTTGCCGGCAGGCGAGATGCCGGTGCTGGACGTGACCGCCAGCACCGGGCGGATCGAGAACGCCGTGCTGCAGCGCAACCCAGAGACGGAGGGCTGGCGCCTTTCGTTCGAACTGGTCCCCGGCGGGGAAAAGCTCGTCGAGCTGCGCGCCCTGCTCAAGAACAATGCCGGCCCGCTGACTGAGACATGGCTGTTCCGCTGGACACCCTGACCCGCCCCGCCACGGCCCCCGGGATGCTTCCCGGCCGCCTCGCCGCCCTGCCGCCGGAGGTGCCGCTGGACATGCCCGTCCAGGACCTGCGCGCGCGACCGCCCCGCGCGCGCCGGCCGGACACCGCGCCGCGTGGCATGGCGTGGCGCAGGCTGTTCGTCTTCGGCGCGGCGATCCTGCTGACGATCTTCGGCACGCGCGAGATGGCGCTGGTGCTGGACGTCACAACCCCCCTCACGCCCGGCGTGGTGGTGCTGGTGCTTTTCGTGCCGCTCTTCGCCTGGATTGCCCTTTCCTTCGTCTCCAGCCTTTGCGGCGCGGTGAGCACGGCACTCGGCGGGGGCAGGGGGCTGGGCATCGACCCCGAAGCGCCGCTTCCCGCCCTTACCGGCCGCACCGCACTCCTCATGCCCGTCTACAACGAGGACCCGCGCCGCGTGCTGGCCGGCCTTGAGGCCATGGAGGCGGCGCTGCGCGAGGCGGGCGCGGCGGATGCGTTCGACATCTTCATCCTCAGCGACACCACCGATCCCGATGCCTGGGCGCGCGAGGAGGACGCGTTCCTGGCGCTCCGCGCCCGGGCGGGGGAGCGGGCGCGGATCTTCTACCGGCGCCGCGCGAAGAACACTGACCGAAAGGCCGGCAATATCGCGGACTGGGTGCGGCGCTTCGGCGGCGCCTATCCGCAATTCCTGATCCTGGACGCGGACAGCGTGATGTCGGCCGAGGCGCTGATCCGCCTTGCCGCCGCCATGGAGGCGCATCCCGGCGTGGGGCTGATCCAGAGCCTGCCCGTGATCGTGAACGGCCGCTCCCTCTTCGCGCGGATGCAGCAGTTCGCCGGGCGGCTCTATGGGCCGGTGATCGCGCACGGCATCGCCTTCTGGCACGGGGCGGAGGGGAATTACTGGGGCCACAACGCCATGATCCGCACGGCGGCGTTCGCCGAGGCGGCGGGGTTGCCCCACCTGCCCGGCCGCAAGCCCTTCGGCGGCACGATCATGAGTCACGACTTCGTGGAGGCCGCGCTGATGCGGCGCCAGGGATGGGCCATCCATTTCATCCCGGCCCTCCAGGGCAGCTACGAGGAAAGCCCGCCGGCGCTCTCCGATCTCGCGATCCGCGATCGGCGCTGGTGCCAGGGGAACCTGCAGCACATGGCGGTGCTGCCGACGCGCGGGCTGCATCCCGTTTCCCGTTCCCACCTGCTGGTCGGGATCGGGTCCTACATCACGGCACCGCTCTGGCTTCTCTTTCTCCTCGCCGGCGTGCTGCTGGCGCTGCAGGCACGCTTCGTCCTGCCCGTGTACTTTCCCCAGGGACCCGCGCTGTTCCCGAACTGGCCGGTTGTCGATCCGGTCCGCGCGAAGTGGGTCTTCATTGGCACGATGGGGCTGCTGCTAGTGCCGAAGCTCCTGGCCTGGGGCGCGATGCTGCTGAACGGCCCGTGGCGGCGCGGCCATGGCGGCGGCTTGCGCGCCCTGGTCAGCATGGTCGTCGAGACGGTGCTGGCGGGCCTGCTGGCCCCGGTGACGATGCTCACGCAGTCCGTGGACGTGTTCTCCATCCTGCGCGGGCGGGATTCCGGCTGGTCCGCGCAGACGCGGGACGATGGCAGCCTGCCAATGGGGCAGGTGGCGCGTCTCTACTGGCGGCACACGGCTTTCGGGCTCGCCTTCGGCGTCGCGGCCTTCCTCGTCTCGCCCTATCTCGCGGCCTGGATGTCGCCCGTGGTGGTTGGGCTCGCCCTCGCGATCCCGCTCGCGGCCTGGACCGCGAAGCGGGGAGCGGGACAGGGGCTGCGCCGCGCCGGCCTGCTGCTGATCCCGGAGGAGCGTGACCCCCCGTCGATCCTGAGCCGTACCCTCGCTCTTCGTGCGGAATGGGAGGCGCTGGCGCCGGAGGGCGAGGCGCTGGCACGGCTTCGCGCCGATCCCGCCCTGCTTTCCGCCCACCGCGCCATGCTGCCTCCCCCCGGGCCGGCACGGCCGAATGCGCTGGATGCCAGCCTTGTCATGGGCCGGGCGCGCGTGGCCGCCGCCGGTTCCGCCGAGGAGGCGCTGGCGGCACTGACCCGGGCCGAGAAGGCCGCGCTGCTGGCCGACCCGGCCGGGCTCGACGCGCTGCTCGCCCTGCCGGTGCGCTGATGGACGCGGCGCCGCTCATCCTGACACTGCGCTTCGACGACCTGTCCTTCGCGCGCCTGGACAGGCTGCGCCGTGCCCATTTTCCGCCGGAGCGGAACCATATCCCCGCGCATCTCACCCTGTTTCACGCTCTTCCCGGTGCAGGGCGGGCGGAGATCGAGGAGAACCTGCGCGTCGCCTGCGCCGGGACCCCGCCGATCCCGCTACGGATCACAGGCACGCGCTCTCTGGGCCGCGGCGTGGCGCTGGAGGTCGAGGGACCGGCGCTGGTCGCCCTGCGGCGCTTCCTGGCCTCGCACTGGCGGGAATGGCTGACGCCGCAGGACGCGGGCGGCTTCCGCCCGCACGTCACCGTGCAGAACAAGGTGGCGCCCGAGGCTGCGCGAGCACTCCAGGCGCAAATGGCCGCGGGATTCGAGCCTTGGGAGGCGCGCGGCGAGGGGCTGCTGCTCTGGCACTACCGCGGAGGCCCCTGGGAGGCTACCGCCGAATTCCCATTCTTGGGACGGGCCGCCTAGCGGCGGGTGCGGCGGCGCGGTTGGGCCGGTGCCGCCTGGCCCCGGGCAGCGGCGGCGCGCTGGCGGACCGCCTCGTTGCGCGAGAGCGGCGTCCCCTGGGCGTTGAAGTCGGAACTCGGCGCCTGCCCGCGGGACCAGCCGGGACGCGAGATCGACCCCGTAGCCCCCTGAGCCATGGCAGAACCCGCGGCGGCCATTCCGCCGAGGGCGAGGATGGCAAGGGCGAAACGCTTCTTCATGGACATGCCTCTCTGCATGAGACGGCGGATTGATTGCGCGACGGAACGTCTCGCGCAAGGACCGTTCCCGTTTTTCCTGATGCGCCGTTTCAGGATCGGCCCGCGCGCGTCCTCGCCGCCTCGCGACGCTCCTCCGCCATTGCGGCGGCCGAGCGGCGCCGGATGATCTCGGCGCGGGTCAGCGGGCGCCCGTCGCGGCCGACCGGCATGCCCTGGCGATCGAAATCGGAGGTCGGCGCCTGGCCCATGGTCCAGTCGCCGCGCGACTCGGCGCCGGTCGCGCCGCCGGCGGGGGCACGGCTGGTCTCGAAGATGGATTGGGCCCGGGCATCCGACGTGGCGGTGAGGAGCAGGCCGGCGAAGGTGCCGGGAAGAGCGAGGAGGCGGACCGAACGGCTGGTCATGCCCGCCCTAACACCCACCTGCCCCGCCCGTTCCGTCAGACGCTCGCGAGGAGACCAGCGAGCAGCTTCGCCCTCGGCACGAGACTGTCCTCGCGAATGTATTCGCCGAGGGTGTGGTACCCAGCGCCGAGCACGCCCAACCCGTCCAGCGTTGGGATTCCCAGCGCGCCGGTG
Organism: Roseomonas indoligenes; assembly: GCF_017813365.1. GTDB lineage: Bacteria > Pseudomonadota > Alphaproteobacteria > Acetobacterales > Acetobacteraceae > Roseomonas > Roseomonas indoligenes. The sequence goes on along the minus strand of NZ_JAGIZA010000005.1, from coordinate 43,548 downwards.
AAATTGCCGTCCGAGCCGCCCCCGGCGCTCTCATGCGGAAGGGGGTGGCCGAGCCGGGCGGCGAGAGCCCGGGCGCCCTCGTAAAGCTTTATCGCCCCTTCGTCGGGCTCCCAGACCGGGCGGGTGACGCCGCGGTGCACCTCCACCAGCACGTCCGACGCGCTCGCCTTCAGCGCGAGCATCCGCTCCACCGCCTCGTCCAGGTCCGCCTGGCGCTTGGCCATGCTCAGCGCCTCGGCGTCGCAATGGGTGGCCACGCAGTTCACCCACTGCCCGCCCTGGATCACGCCGACGGAATAGGTGGCGGCCTCCGTCGTCATGGCCTCGATCGCCAGGATCTGCCGGCACATCTCCCGGATGGCGGACCTACCGTCGGACAGGCGCGCGCCGGCATGGCTGGGGCGGCCGGTGGTCCGCAGGTTGAAGCGGGCGATGGCGTAGCGGCCGGTGACCACGCCGCCCATGGGGCTCGCCTCATCGGTCGGCCTCCCGGGCTCCGGCACCAGCACCACGGCGTGGCGCGCCGCCTCGGCCTCGATCACGTCGCGGGTGGAAGGGGTGCCCACCTCCTCGTCCGGCGTCAGCAGCACCGTGACGGGGCGGGAGGTGGCGATACCGGCGCGTGCGAGCTCCCGGATCGCCTCCAGCGCCAGCAGCGTGCCGCCTTTCATGTCGCAGATGCCCGGGCCGTAGCAGCGCCCGTCCTGCCGCCGGAAGGGCAGGACCTCCAGCGTGCCCAGCGGATGCACCGTGTCCAGGTGGGCGAGGACGAGAATGCCGGGGGCATCGCCATCGGCGTGCGGGAAACGGGCGCGCACGCAGCCGCCGAATCCCATGCGGCCGGGGATGCGGTCGATCCGGGCCCCCATCATCGCCAGGTCCCGCGCGGCCAGGTCCATCATGCGGTTCACGGCGGCGGCGTCGAAGGTCGGGCTCTCGCACTCCACCCATGGACGCAGCCGGCCGAGGATGGCCTCCGCATCGAAGGGCAGGTCCAGGCCGGGGTGGGAGGGCAGGGCATCCATGGCGAGCGGTCCTTTCCTGGGCGGGGGGGGACAGCCTGCGCCGCCGCCGCGCGGGGGTGAAGAGTTGCGCCATGTTTTTGCGCCGGCCGTCCGGGGCGCTACCCTGGCGGGGATGAGTGATCCCCTGAACATCGCCCCGCGGCGCCTGGTGCCGCTGGCCGGCCCCATCCTCTGGTCCGCGGCGGAACTGGCCCCGAACGAGCAGATGATCCCGCTGGGCGCGGATCACGCCGCCGAACTCGCTGCGCCCGGCGGCGCCACCCCGCTTCTGGACGCCCTGGCCCAGGAGCTGCGGAGCCGGCTGGACCACGGCCGCGGCTTCGCCCTCCTGCGCGGCCTTCCTCCCTCGGGCGACGCGGAGGCGCCGCTGCGCGCCCTGGCTTCCCGGCTCGGGCAGGCCGTCTCGCCTGCGCCCGCCATGGGCAACCGCCACACGGAAGCCTGCGACGCGCTGCTGCTGCGCGTGGCCGAGCCCGCCGTCGCGCGCCTGCGCTCGGCGGCCTGCATCCACAACGCCTTGCTTCGGGCGGACCGTCCCGGACTGGCGGCCCTTTACGAGGCGCGTGGGGAGCCGGCCCTGCCCGTCTTCTCCTATGAGGGTGGCGTCTTCGCCGCGCGCTGGGACGATGCCGCCCTGCCCGAGGACCGGGTGCCCGCCGCCATTGCCGAGGCGCTGGGCGAGCCGCTGACCCTCAGCCTGCGCGGCGGGGACATCCTGGCCTTCAACCCCTTCCTCGTCTGGGTGGACCGGCTGCCCGGTGCGGCCATGGCGGCCGCCAGGGAGGAACCCTCCCGCCTGGACAGCCCGGGCTTCGCCGGGCTCCGCTAGCCTCCATGCGAATCCTCGTCGCCAACGCGAACACCACCGAAGCCATCACCGCGCGCTGCGCGGAGGCCGCGCGCGCCGCCGCCTCGCCGGGCGTTGAGATCGTGCCGGGCACGCCGCGCTTCGGGCCGGCCGTGATCTCCTCCGGGCTGGAGAACGCGATCGCGGCGCACGGCATCCTGGACCTGCTCGCGGAGCATGCGGGGAAAGTGGATGCCGTGGTGCTCGCCGTCTCGCTGGACACGGCACTGGAGGCGGCGCGGCAGCTGATGCCCTGCCCGGTGGTGGGCATGACGGAGGCGGCCTGCTTCGCCGCCTGCATGCTCGGCAACCGCTTCGGGCTGGTGACCTTCGGAGGGACGGAGTCCTACCGCCGCCTCATCGACAACCACGGCCTGACCTCGCGCTGCGCCGGCCTGGTCGGCGTGGATTTCACGCCGCAACGGGCGATGGTGGACGCCGAAGGCGCGGTCCGCGCGGTGGGTGAGGGCGTGGCGCGGCTGGTCGCGGGCGGGGCGGATGCCGTCGTGCTCGGCGGCGCGGCTCTGGCGGGGATGGAACGGGCGCTGCGGGACGCCTCCCCCGTGCCGCTGCTGGACGGAATGGCCTGCGGCGTGCGGATGGCCGAGGCCCTGGCGGCGATCGGGCCCGCCCGCGCCCGCCAGGGGCCGCTGGCCCCGGTGCGCGGCCGGGAATCCACCGGTCTCTCGCCGGCGCTGGCAGCGCTGCTGCGGGGAGATTAGCGCGGCCCGAACCTGGCCCGGCGCGGCGCGTTGCGCTCGCTCAGGTGGAGGTGGAGCCCATGGGCAAGGTCGTCGTCGTTACTGGGGCAGGGGCCGGCATCGGGCGGGCCACCGCGACGGCCTTCGCGCGCCAGGGCTATGACCTGGCCCTGCTCTCCCGGGATCCCGGCCGGCTTGGGAGTGCGGCGGAGGAGTTGCGGTCGCTGGGTGTGCGCGTCCTGCCGGTGCCGACCGACGTGGCCGATGCCGCGGCCGTGGAAGCGGCGGCGGAGCAGGCGGAGCATGAGATGGGCCCGATCGACGTCTGGGTGAACGTCGCCATGGCGACGGTCTTTGCGCCGGTCTCCGAACTCACGCCGGAGGAGGTGCTGCGCGCCACCCAGGTCACCTATCTCGGCCAGGTGCACGGGATGATGGCGGCGCTGAAGCGGATGCGCCCACGCGACCGCGGCACCATCGTCAATGTCGGCTCCGCGCTCGCCTATCGCGCGATCCCGCTGCAGGCCGCCTATTGCGGCGCCAAGTTCGCGACGCGCGGCTTCACGGATTCCCTGCGGTCCGAATTGATCCACGACGGCAGCAAGGTCCATGTCACCACCGTGGACCTGCCGGCCTGCAATACCCCGCAGTTCGACTGGTCGCTGAACAAGATGGGGCGGAAGGCGCAGCCCGTTGCGCCCATCTACCAGCCTGAGGTTGCCGCCGCCGCCATCGTCTACGCGGCCACGCATCGCCGCCGGCAGGTCTGGCTCGGCCTGCCCACGATCGTCACCATCGCGGTGGACCGGATCGCGCCGGGGCTGGTGGACCGCTACCTCGCCCGCACCGGCTACAGCGGACAGCTGACGGAGGAGCCCCAGGCGGCGGACGCGCCGGCAAACCTGTTCGAGCCGGTGCCCGGCCCCTACGGCGCGCATGGGCGCTTCGACGATCGCCAGCCCCGGACGACGACATGGGAGGTTTTCACCAGCCGCCAGCGCGACGTTTTCTGGCTGGGGGCGCTGGCGGCCGCGGTCGGGTTCGGCGCCATCATCCGGCACCTGCGCCGCTGATCAGGCCGGCAGGGCCTCCAACTCCCGCGAGAGAAGGGCTAGGTCCTGCGGGCGGGACAGGCGGTGGTCGCCGTCCTTGACCAGTGTCAGCACCGTGTCTGGACCTGGAAGCGCCTCCACGATCCGCAGCGCGTGGCGCCAGGGCACGTCCGGGTCCGCCATGCCCTGCAGCAGCCGCACCGGGCCTTCGTAAGCGATGGGGCCGGGCAGGAGCAGGTGGTTGCGGCCGTCCTCGAGCAGGCGGCGGGTGATCGGGATAGCCTCGCCGTACTGGGAGGGGCGCCGCAGCACCCCGTCGCTCGCCAGCGCCTCGCGATCCGCTTCCGTGAACTCGCCGGGCATCAGTGCCTCGGTGAAGTCCGGCGCCGCCGCGATGCCGACCAGGCCCTTCACGCGTCCCGCCCCCCAGCGCTGGGCCAGGAGCAGCGCGATCCATCCCCCCATCGAGGAGCCGACCAGGACCAGGGGTCCCGGCGCCCGCGCCTCGATCACCTGAGCGGCGTCCTCCGCCCAGATGCCAATGGTGCCGTCCTCGAAGGCGCCGCCGCTGATGCCGTGACCGGAATAGTCCAGCCGCAGGAAGGCACGGCCCCGCTCGGCGCAATGGTCCCGCAGGTGAACTGCCTTGGAGCCCTCCATGTCCGAGCGGAAGCCTCCGAGGAAGACCACCGCCGGTCCCGTCCCGGGCAGGGCTGCCCAGGCGAGGAGAGTGCCGTCGGGGCGGGTGAGGTTGCCGCGGGTCTCGTTCATGCCGCTGGCCTAGCCCTAGCGGCCGGTGGTGGACAACCCGCCACCGCGTGACGGAGCCGCCGTCGCGCGGTAAGGGGCGGTGGCCATGCCAGCCCCTCCGCCCGCCATCCTGCAGGTGCTTCCCGCCCTGGGCCAGGGCGGGGTGGAGCGGGGCACCGTAGAAATTGCCCGCGCGATCGCTGAGGCCGGTGGGCGTGCGGTCGTCGCCTCGGCCGGCGGGCCGATGGTGGCGGAGCTGGAGGCGGCGGGCGCGCGGCACGTCACCCTTCCGCTGGATCGGAAGAACCCTGCGGCGCTCCTCGCCGGCGCCGTTACCCTCTCGCGCCTCATCCGGGCGGAGGGCATAGGGATCGTTCACGCGCGCAGCCGTTTCCCCGCCTGGTCCGCGCTGATGGCGGCGCGGGCGACGGGGGCGCGCTTCGTCGCGACGTATCACGGCAGCTACAACGAGGGCTTTCCGGGCAAGCGCCTCTACAACTCCGTCATGGCGCGGGGGGATCGGGTGATCGCGATCAGCGACCACATCGCCGACCTCGTCCGTGCGCGGCACGGGGTCGGGCCTGACCGGCTGCGCGTGATCCCGCGCGGCGTGGACCCCGCGTATTTCGATCCTGTGGCGATCGAGCCGTCCCGCATCGACGCGCTGCGCCGCGCGTGGGGAGTGCCGAACGATCGCCCGCTTATCCTGCTGCCTGCGCGGCTGACGCGCTGGAAGGGCCAGAGTGTCCTGCTGCGCGCCGTGAGGATGCTGGAGGAGCCGCGCCCCCTCGTGGTGCTGGCCGGCGACGCCCAGGGGCGGGAAGCCTACCGGGCGGAACTGGAGGCGCTGGCGGCGGAGAGCGGCGCGACGGTGCGCCTTCCCGGGCCGGTGGCGGACATGCCGGCCGCCCTGGCCCTGGCCGATATCGTGGTCCATGCCAGCACGGACGCCGAAGCCTTCGGCCGGACGGTGATTGAGGCCCAGGCCATGCGCCGACCCGTTATCGCCTCCGATCTCGGCGCACCGCGCGAGACGGTGGAGGAGGGGGTGACGGGCTGGCGCGTCCCGCCCGGCGATCCGGCCGCCCTGGCCGCCGCTATCGCGCGGGTGCTGACGATGCCGCGGGACGCGCGGGACGCGGTCGGGGAGTCGGCCCGGGCCGCCGTGCTCTCGCGCTACACCACGCGGGCCATGCAGGAAGCGACCCTGGCCGTTTACCGGGAACTGGCATGAGCGACCGGGTGCTCGTCATCAAGCTCGGGGCGCTCGGTGACTTCGTGCAGGCCTTCGGGCCATTCGCCGCCATCCGAGCGCACCATCCCGGCGCCCGCATCACCCTTCTGACCACGCCTCCCTTCGCGGACCTGGCCCGGCGCAGCCCCTGGTTCGACGAGGTGTGGCCGGAAGGACGGCCGCGCTACACGGATTTTCGGACGCAGTTCTCCCTGTTCCGGAGGCTGCGGGCCGGGCGCTTCGAGCGTGTCTACGACCTCCAGACCTCGCCGCGCTCCTCACGCTATCGCTGGTTCGTGGGGCTCGGCGCGGAGTGGTCGGGGGTGGCGCGGGGGGCGAGCCACCCGCATGCCAACCCGCACCGCAACGCGATGCACACGGTGGATCGGCAGCACGAGCAGCTGGAGATGGCAGGGATCTCCACCTTCCCCCTGCCGGAGCTGGGCTGGCTCGATGCGGAACTCTCCTCCGCCGCCCTGCCGCCGCGCTTCGCCCTGCTGATCCCGGGCGCCAGCCCGTCCCGGCCGGGCAAGCGTTGGCCGCACTTCCCGGAACTCGCCACGCGGCTCGGCCTTCCCGCCGTGGTGGCGGGCGGCGCCGGCGAACGGCCACTGGCCGAAGCCATCCGGGCCGAGGCGCCGGGAACGCTGGACCTGACCGGGCGCACCAGCCTCTTCGAACTGGCGGCGATCGCGCGCCGGGCGGCGGTCGCGGTTGGGAATGACACAGGTCCCACCCACCTGGCCGCGGCAGCCGGCTGCCCCACCCTCGCCCTGTTCGGGGAGGAGAGCGACCCGGCTCGCTGCGCGCCGCGCGGCCCCGCCGCCACCTTCCTGCGGCAGGAACCCCTCTCGGCGCTGGCGCCCGATCGGGTGGCAGAATCCGCGCGCGCCCTCCTCCGCCTGCCGTCTTAGGCGGCAGTTCCGGGCCCGCGGGGGCGGATGTGGAGTGCGGGCTCCCTTGCGTCCCGCTTCGCCCGGTGCCGAGATGCGCGCCGGAATCGAACGTCCAACAGGCGGAGCAGGCCCATGTTCACCCGACGGAACCTCCTCGCGGCCGGCACGGCCAGCGCCGCTGCCCTCGGCACGGCTGGCGGCGCCAAGGCTCAGGCCCGCTGGCAGTTCGCCACACCGTACCAGGACACGAACTTCCACACGAAGAACGTGAAGGCCTTCGTGGAGGATGTGGCGAAGGCCACGAACAACGCGGTGCAGGTGCAGCTGCACACAAACGCCTCCCTCCTGCCGATGGCGCAGATCAAGGCGGGCGTGCAGCGCGGCCAGGTGCAGATGGGTGAGATCCTCACCTCCGCCTATGGCAACGAGGACGCCTTCTTCGAGGTGGACGGCATTCCCGTGCTGGCGCCGAACTATGAGGACGTGCAGAAGCTGCAGCGCCTGGCCCGGCCCTACCTGGAGGCGCGCTTCCAGCGCCAGGGCATGATGGTGCTCTACACCGTGCCCTGGCCGCCTGGCGGCTTCTACAGCAACGCGCCGGTGACCTCGCTGGACGTGTTCAAGGGCACGCGATTCCGTACCTTCAACGCGATGACCAACCGCTTCGCCGTGCTGATGGGCGCGAACCCCACCCTGGTACAGGCGACCGAGGTTCCGCAGGCCTTCGCGACCGGCGTCATCCAGGGCATGGTGACGAGTGCGGCGACTGGCGTGGATACCCAGGCCTGGGACTACTGCAAGGTCTATACCCCCGTCGGCTTCAGCTACACGAACAACGCCGTCTTCGTGAACCGCCGCGCCTTCGAGGCGCTTCCCGCCGCACAGCAGGCCGCCATCAAGGAAGCGGCGGCCACGGCGCAGACGCGAGGGCTGCAGATGTCCCGGGATGCGGAGAAGGAGACGACGGACACGCTGGGCGCTCGCGGCATGCAGGTGCTGCAGCCGAGCGACACGCTGAAGCAGCAGCTTGCCGCCATCAGCCGCACCATCACGGACGAGTGGGTGGCCCGGACCGGCGAGGATGGCAAGAAGCTGATCGAAGCCTACCGCGCCTGAGGATCGGGACATGCTGAGGCGGGCGCTGGACGCGCTCTACGCGGCCAGCGCCGGCTTTGCCGCGCTGTCGCTGTTCGGGATTTTCGCCGTGATGATGGCGCAGGTGGGACTGCGCTTCCTGAACATGCAGTTCCCCGGCGCGGACGACATCAGCGCCTATCTCTGCGTGGCCACCACCTTCTTTGCCCTAGCGCTGACCTTCCGGCGCGGGGAGCTGATCCGGGTGGGGCTGCTGATCGAGAAGCTCTCCCCCGGCCCGCGCCGCATCTTCGAGATCGTGGCGCTCGCTTTCGCCGCCATCGGCTGTGCCTACGCCTTTTACTGGACGCTGGACGATGTCCTCTTCTCCCTGGAGATCGAGGATGTCGCCCAGGGGGCACTGGCGGTGCCGCTCTGGATCCCGAAGATTGCCATGCCGGCCGGCGCCGGGATCCTGCTGATCGCCGTGCTGGACGAGCTGGCGACGGTGCTGCGCGGTGGGCGCCCCAACTACGTGATCGCGGCGGAAGACCGGGCCGCGCGCGGCGATTTCTCGGCCGAGGTGTAGCGACATGGGTCTGATCGAACTCGCCGGCCTGCTTCTTCTGCTGCTGGGCCTGTTCCTGGCCGGCGGCCTCTGGATCGGGATGAGTCTGGCCTTCGTCGGCTTCGTCGCGATGACCTTCGTGCACCCGCAGCCCGGCACCTACCTCGCCACCTCCTTCTGGGAAGCGACGGGGTCCTGGACGCTGGCGGCGCTGCCGATGTTCGTGTGGATGGGCGAGATCCTGTTCCGCACGAAGCTTTCGGAGGAGCTGTTCAACGGGTTGGCGCCCTGGGTGCGGCGCATCCCCGGGCGCTTGCTGCACGTGAACATCCTGGCCTGCGGCATCTTCGGCTCCGTCTCCGGGTCCTCCGCCGCCACTTGCGCCACCGTCTCCAAGATCGCGCTGCCGGAACTGAAGCGGCGCGGCTACGACGAGGACATCGCGATCGGCAGCCTCGCTACCTCCGGCACGCTGGGCATCATGATCCCACCCTCCATCATCATGGTGGTCTATGCGGTGGCGGCGGAGGTCTCGATTGTCCGGGTCTTCATCGCGGGCTGCATCCCCGGGCTGATCGTGATGGTTCTGTTCAGCCTTTACATCGCGGTCTGGGCCCTGCTGAACCCGAAGAAGCAGCCGCCGATGGAGCCGCGCCTATCGTTCATGGAGAAGATGCGGCAGTCCGCGCAGCTCATTCCCTGCGCGATCCTCATCGTCGGCGTGATCGGCACGATGTTCGTCGGCTGGGCGACGGCCACGGAAGCGGCGGCCTTCGGCGTTCTGGGCAGCCTGCTGTTGGCCGCCGTCACGCGCTGCCTGACCTGGGAAAGCTTCCGGGACAGCCTAACGGGCGCCACCCGCCTTTCCTGCATGATCATGTTCATCCTGGCCGGCGCCGCCTACCTGACGAAGGCGATGGCCCTGACGGGGATTCCCGCAGCTCTGGCGGCCGCCGTCGCCTCCATGGGATTAGGGCCCTACGGCATCATCGCCATGCTGACCGTGGTTTACGTGCTGCTGGGCACCGCGCTCGACGGAACATCGATGATCGTCCTCACCACCTCCATCGTCATCCCGATGATCCAGCAGGCCGGGTTCGACCTGGTGTGGTTCGGCATCTTCATCGTGCTGCTGGTGGAGATCGCGGAGATCACGCCGCCCGTGGGCTTCAACCTCTTCGTCATGCAGACCATGACGGGGAAGGAGCAGACGGCGGTCGCAAGGGCATCGCTGCCCTTCTTCCTGATGCTCGTGGTGACGGTCGCCATCATCACCGTTTGGCCGGCGAGCGTAACCTGGCTGCCGGACTACTTGCTGAGCCGCTGAAAAAGGTGGGGCGCCGCGGATCGCCGCGGCGCCCCGCCCGCTCACATCGCCGGGCGCAGGGAGCCGTCGGCGCCGCGCTCATAGACGGCGCCGCCGCCCATGTAGGCCGCATCCGAGCCCTGGGCGCGGGAGGCAGAACGGTCACGGCGCATCGGGCGCATGGCCTGGCGGGAACCGCGGTGCATCGGGCGCGCCATGGAGGAGGAAGCGGAGCCGCCCACCGCCGTGCGGCCGGCCGGGGACAGGGCGCCATCCGACATCGCCGGCGCGCGGGTGGAGCCGCCCGGCAGCGGGGCGCCCGGAGGGATCATGTCGCTCTGGGCCTGGGCGAAGGCGCCGGGGGCGGCGCCGAGAACCGCCCCGAAGGCGCAGACGGCGGCGAGAAGCGCGAACTTGCGGGACATGTCTGTCTCCTGAAATCCGATCCCGCTGTCCGGCCGGGTTGGCCGCCGTGGCGGATCGGCAACGCAACGTGGCTTCCCGGCACAGGGTTTCCGGGCACCGTCGCGCGGCAGCAACCCCCGTGGGGGAGCGTCGTTGCGGCAGGCATGTGGGAATCCGTCAAAGCCTTCCTCCGCAGCTGGGGGCTGGTCATCGTCATCACCCTGGCAGGTCTGGCCGTGGCGTGGCGCTTCGTCTCGCCCGCCCCTCCGAGCACGGTCCGCTTCGCCGTCTCCGCCAACCCGCAGAGCGTCTACACAGAGACCGTCGACGCCTATGCGCGGCGGCTCGAGGCCGAGAAGTTCAAGGTGGAGCGGGTGGCGACCCAGGGCTCGGCCGACAACGTCCGGCTGCTCCGGGAGGGAAAGGTGGACCTCGCGCTCGTCCAGGGCGGCGTCGCGCCGGCGGTCGGTGCGGATCGCCTCGTCTCCCTCGGACAGGTTTTCTTCGAGCCGGCCTGGTTCTTCATCCGCGCCCAGCAGGGCGGCGGCAGCCCCGTGCAGGCGCTGCGCGGCCAGCGCGTGGCCATCGGGCCTGAGGGCAGCGGCACGCGCATCCTCGCCCTTGCGCTGCTGGCCGCGAATGGTCTGGGTGCGGACGCGATCCAGGCCGATCCGCTGGCGGGGAACGAGGCGGCAGAGGCGCTCGCCTCCGGGCAGGTGCAGGCGGCCGTCTTCGTCTCGGCCAGGCCGAACGACGCGATCAACAGGCTGATGCGGACGCCCGGCGTGACCCTGCTGAACTTCGCCAGCCGCGCCGACGCCTATGCTGCGAACCTGCCCTACCTGAACCCCGCGCGCCTGCCGAATGCCGGACTGAGCCTGCAGGAGGACCTGCCGCGAGGGGACATCGTGATGATGGCGCCCGCGGCGTCGCTGCTCGCGCGGGACGACCTTAACCCGCAGGTTGCCGCCCTGATGATGACGGTCCTGAAGGATATCCATAAGGCCCGCACCCTCTTCTCGGCGGAGGGACGCTTTCCCGCCGGCCTGAACCACGAGGTGCCGCTTCAAGAAGATGCACAGCGCTACTACGAGCGCGGGCCGAGCTTCCTGCAGAGCTACCTGCCCTTCTGGCTCGCCGTGACCGTGGACCGGCTCTGGGTTCTGATCATCCCGCTAGTGACCTTGCTGCTGCCGCTGCTCCGCATCGCACCCTCCATCTACTCCTGGCAGATGGATCGGCAGATCTGGGCGATCTACGAGAAGGTGCGGAAGGTGGAGGAGGGAAGTGACAAGGGGCTTTCCATGCAGACGGCGGCGAAGCTCGAGGCGCTGGACAAGGAAGCGGAGAAGCTCAAGCTGCCCGATAGCTACGCCGAGAAGATCTACGAGCTGCGCCGCCACATCGCCTTCGTTCGCGAAAAGAAAGCAGAGGCCTGAACGATGGAACTACCCATCCGCAAGCCGGGTTGTTTTGCGGATGGCTGTTCCACCTAGCTTCACCTGAGCCCATTCGAGCCCTATTTTCCTGACTTCCTTGGCTTCGGCTGTGCCATCGAGGTTCACCGGGACCGGGTAGTGCGCGCGGCGAACCGGGTAGATTGCCGGGTATCGGGAGGGCAGGGTGGGAGGGCTGACGGACAAGGAAGTGCGGGCCGCCGAAAAGCGGCCCAAGGCCTACCGCCTGGCAGACGGGCAAGGGCTGCACCTGCAGGTGGAGCCGAACGGGTCCAAGCTCTGGCGCTACCGCTACGAGGTGCCGACGCCGACGGGGCGGAAGGAGAAGATGCTGGCGCTGGGCCGCTACCCGGCAGTCGGATTGCGCGCCGCACGCGATGCCCGGGACGCTGCCCGACGCATGCTGGCCGACGGCAAGGACCCTGGCGTGGAGAAGAGGGTGGCGCGCGCCGTCGAGACGCATGCGGCGGCAGCCACCTTCGAGGAGTTTGGCCGCGCCTGGTACGAGCGGGAGGCGGCGCACTGGGTGCCGCTCCACCGCACCTATGCCCTGGCATCGCTGGAGAACGATGTCTTCCCGGCTATCGGGAAGCTGCCGATCAACCGGATCACCCCTCCCATGGTGTTGGAGCTTCTGCGGAAGGTTGAGGCGCGTGGGGCAGTATCCATTGCGCACCGCGTTCGCCAGCGGATCTCGGCCATCTTCGTCTTCGCCATCGCGGCTGGGGTAGGGGAGAACGACCCGGCCGCAGTGGTTGCCAAGGCCTTGCGGAAGAAGCCCAACGGGCGGCAGCCGGCGGCAACTTCCCTTGCAGAAGCGCAGGGAGTGCTCCGCGCTGTCGAGGCGCAGGGTGCGCAGGCCGTGACCTTTTTGGCCCACCGGTTCCTTGCCCTGACCGCCGTGCGGCACAACGAGATGACGCGCATGGACTGGGCGGAGCTGGAGGGGCTGGATGGGCCCGAGCCGTTCTGGCGCATCCCGAAGGAGAGGATGAAGGGGGAGCAGGACGACCGTCACGAGCATCTAGTGCCCCTATCAAGGCAGGCCGTGGAAATCCTGGCAGCGGTGGCGCGGGTCAACGGCCGGCGGGGCAAGGTGTTCCGCCATGCATGGAAGCCTGCCGAGGGCATGTCCAAGGACACAATCGGCAAGCTGCTGGCGAAGAGCGGGCAGGGCGGGAAGCATGTTCCGCACGGCTGGCGCTCTGCCTTCTCCACCATCATGAACGAGCGGCACCCCAACCGGCACGATCGGGAAGTGATCGACCTAATGCTGGCCCATCGTCACGGCAACAAGGTGGAGGCGGCCTACAACCGCGCGGCCTACATGCCGCGGCGCCGCGAGTTGGCGCAGGATTGGGCGGATTTGCTACTGAACGGGATGCCGGGGACTGAGGGCGTTCCCGGCATCCAAGCTATCTCTCAGCCGCCACGGCCCGCCCTTGCGGGGGCGGCATCAGCTGGGTGCGGGGCCGCTCACGCTTCCAGGCAATGATTTCGGACTGCCACCAGCGGACCTGCCCGCCGCCCAGGTCCACGGCCAGCGGAAAGGTGCCCACGCGCATCCGGCGATAGATGGCGGAACGGGTGAGGGACACCTGCCGCTCCACCTCAGCGATCCGGATCAGAATATCTGCGGCTGTGTCAGCCATGGAGCACCTCCCCCACGATCCCCATGGCCCGCAGCCAAGCGTCGAGAGCAGCCCAGCGATAGACGCCGTCGATCAGAGAATTCGGCATGCCCAGCCTCGTCAAAGATCCTGACAGGCCGGTATGGTCCTGGAACCAACCACGCCCCGGAGCCCCCTCATGCCGCCCAAGCCTCTCCCCCTGGACGACCTCGACAAGGTTGTGGGAGGCGCCGACATCCGGACAGGCTCCGAAGCCAACTACATCGTCGCCGGCGATGGCAATGATTTCGTGGATGCTGGCGGCGGTGGCGACTATGCAGAGGGTGGCGCCGGCAACGACGTTCTGATGGGTGGCGCCGGCGACGACGTCCTTATCGGAGAGGCTGGTGACGACGTCCTTAACGGCGGAGCCGGTTCCGATCTCATGGAGGGCGGCGACGGAAACGACATCATCGGCGGCGCCGGCGACAACGCCGCGGATGGCGCGCTGGGCGGTGCTGGGAACGATGTCTTCGCCTGGAGCCCGGGCAGCGGCAACGACTACTTCGACGGCGGACAGGGCCGAGATATTGTGCTGATCCAGGGCATGAGCCTGTCGCAAGTTCAGCAAGGTCTCCAGGTTCACACGCCTGGGCTGCAGATGCAGGTGAGCGGCGGCAACGTCAGCTTCACCAACGCGCAGGGACAAGCGCAGACCTTTAGCGGCCAGGTCTCCATCGGCGGCGAGACGCTGCGCTTCGACAACGTCGAACGCATCCAACTCCTCTAGCAAATCCGCCAGCGCCGGTAGGGCGGTGGCTCTCGCCCCCGTTCCGCCGTCGGCCACGCATCCAGGCCAGCTCATGCCCGCCCTCCCGCCGCGCGCCGTCGCGTCAGCAGTTCGTCCACGAGCCGGTCCACGGCCTTCCAGCCCGCCTCGCCGGGGCGCTTCTCGCTATCCACAAAAGCTGCGGCCTCCAGGGTCACGTTTAGGCTCCGGCGCCGGCGGTCGGGCTTCGGCGTCCGCATCGCCAGCATCGCCCGCTCAACCTTGTCCAGGTCGAGCTCCAGCGTGGCAGCGATCTCCGGCGCCTCCATCTTCTTCCGGCGCATCTGGCGGATGCACTCGATCTGCAGCGGAGTGAGGTCCAGAGTGGGGCGCAGCGCCACCGTGCGCCGGCTCATGTCCTCGGCGTGAAAACCAGGCGGGGTGCCCTGGAAGGTCATGGCTCGACCTCCCTGGGCAAGGACGCGACCACACGCTCGACAGCCTCACCGATGCTGACGAAGTGGTCAGGCGGCGCGCCGGCGAACTCGCAGTGCCGATGCAGGAGATGCTCCCCTGTCACCAGGGACGCGATCCGGTCCTTTGTGGCCGGCACATGCCGGAGAGGTACCTTCCCAGTGCTGATGCGCTGGCGCAGCCGATAAGCCTCATTTCGGCATGCCCTCGCCATGCGCGAAGCGTCGAGTGGGTGAAGTGTCGCCAGGCTTTCGGCTGGAGGCATGTGGTTCACGTGCGCCCTCCCGTCGTCCGGCGGATCGGGCGAGCCACGTCTGGGCAAAGGGTGAGCGGCTGAACGCTCACCTCCACCAGCGCATCATCTTCCTCCTCCGGTTCCAGGTCGGCAAAGGGTGCATCCAGCGCGTCGAGCTCCGCGATGATGCGGTCCGCGGTGTCCAGCAGCCGGGCCTCGTGCCGTGCGGTCAGGAAGAGTTCGGCGGCCCGGTAGGGCGCGCCGACGAGCAGGGCGAGGCTGAGCGCCCAGGTGAGGTGACCCGCCATCAGTGCACCTCCTGCGGGCTGGAGGGCGCGGGATGCTGGTGGCCCGGCGGCGGAACGATGTTCAGCACCGGCAGCCTCGGCCGGCGCTTAGAGATCAGCTCCAGCCAAGCCGGGTGGTGGTGGAACCCCGTCTCGATCAGGAGGATGCGCCCGTGCAGCGGCGCCATCGTCGCGACCAGGGCGTAGTGCTCTGCCTGCCCGCCGGTGGCGTGGATCACTGCGGAGACCGCCCAGTCGACCAGCTTGCGCGCCTGAGGCCAGCTCGCAGGGCCGTTGTCCTCCGGGTGATCGCCGTGCAGGACGATCACCGTCGGACCTGGCAGCTTCAGGTAGCGGGACCGGATCGGCTCGCCATAGGTCGCGAGCAGCAGGCCGAGCTCCTTGTTCCGCGCGGCCCGAAGCAGCGGGATGCGATAGCCCTCGCCAAGAGCATCCAGCATGCTGATGATCTGGTCGATCTTCTCGACGTTCGTCAGCTCGGCCGAGTTCGGGAGGTGGCTCATGCCACGGCCCTCCCATGCTGCAGCACCAGAGCATCGGCCACGCGCTCGGCATCCTCGCGGGTGCCGCCGGCTTCCATCCAGTAGGTGACGCTAGCCTCCCGGAGCGGCATGCCGCCGGCAATATTCTCGACGTAGCGGAGCGCCGCCGGCCGGTGTCCTTCGGGGAGGCTCCGGTATAACAAGATGAACTCCACCTCACTCGGCTTCGTGATCTTCTCGCCGCCCACCATGACGAAGGAGGGACGAGCAGCGGTCTCCCGCGCGGCGGGGCTCGGCCGGAAGCTGGACGCTCCGACCTGCCGGGTAGTGGCGCGGCTCACGAGGCGAACCCCGGCTCATCCACCTGGACCATGACTGAACCGTCGTCAGGCGGCAGCGGGAGCCCGTGCTCCTTCTGCACCCGGCGGAGCTCGCGCAGGTTGCCGCGCACGATGGCGCGCATCGTGCGCACTTGCATGGCCTGATGCTCGCGATACTCCGGCGTGCCCGGGACCAGAGGGGCTTCCTTCGGTCGAACATCCGTGTTGATGGCGTACTGCACGTCCAGCTCGCGCATCTGCTCGTGAACCGCAGCGGAGGCTGCCATCAGCAGATTGTGGGCGCGAATGTCGTTGTGGGCCTCCTGCGCCCGCTGCGCTTCCAGGATGCCGGCGGTCGACAGCCGGTAGCCCTGAACCGGCAGGTGCGCGATCGCGTGGGCGGCGTTGCTCCACATCCACGGGATGTCGGGGACCGCCGGTAGCACGACGGGCGGCGGCATGCTGGCCGCTGCCGCCAGCTCGTCCGTCTCCGTCCAGGCCCGACGTGGCGGCGGCACGGGCGCCAGCTCGTCGGCGCCGAGGATGTCGCGCATGAGGCTCCAGGCGACAGCGGTCTCCCGGTCACAGGAGAAGCCGGGACCGGTGCGCCTGTCCTGACCCGCGAGCCAGTCAGCCACCGTCTCGGCCTTCGCTCGGATGCCCGCCTGTGAGGTGGCGGGGATGCCGGCCGCGGCGTGCAGCGGTGCTTCCCAGGGCTTGGGCGACAGGAGGCTGGCCAGGGTCGGGAAAGGGTCGCACGGCTCCGGGGCGCGCATCATCGCGCGCGCTTGCTGGAGCAGGACGATCATCTCGCCCTCAGCGTTGATCGCCGCGATCTCGTCCCCGGAGCGTTGCTCCGCGGCGGCGGTCTGCTTGGGCATCCGGGCAGGCCGGAAGCCCTGCGCGCCGGACACACTTCCCCGTTCCGCCCTCGGGCGGGTATTTGTCGTCGTAGCCATTGGTATCTGGCTCCTCGGCCTTCATTGCGTGGTGGTTAGGGGGGTGCTGGTGGTCAGGCCGGGTTGAGAGGGTGGTAGCTCTCAGCTCGGCCGCTTTGCCCGGGTCGTTCTCATCCGATCGAAGGAGAACACCCGCCGGGCGCGGGATCTCAGGTGCGACCCGGCGGGTCAGGCACGAAGCAGAGGGCGACGCCGAAGGTTGTGGCGCCAGGGTGATCCGGGTTCCACTCGATGGCGCGGTAGAGCCAGCCGCCGGTGACGCGGATGCGGTCCAGCTGACTACCGTCGTCGGTGTCCACAATCTCGCTCGCGTGGAACGGCACGTTGTTCGGGTTCGCGCTCATGCCGAGGCCTCCAGCGCGGCCACGATGCCGGCGGACCAGCGGAGCTGGCGGACGGGCGTGCCGTCGCCGTGGCGCTTGCCGGTGTCGGAGAACACGGCGAAGGGGCGGCCGCGCTCCGTCGGTTCCCAGGCGCCGTCGCCGGCCTTGGCCTGGAAACCGCCCGCGAGCAGCGCCTTGTTCGCCTGTATCGCGGACCGCCCGCCCAGGCGCTTGCCGATGTCGGTGGGCGTCAGCAGCGCGTCCTGCTGGGGCGCCAGCAGGTGAGTGACGCCCAACGCCGCCAGCGGGTCCTGCCCGACCTCGTTGCGGGTAGCGCGCGCGGCGGCAAGGGCGGCTTGGTTCGTGTCCAGCCCGATCGCGCGGCCGATGGAGAGATAGGCCTTGAACGTGGTGGCGAGCGCCGGGGCGCGGAGCATGCGGGAGGCGGCGGGCGCAGTGTAAGTGCCGGTGCGGCGGATGGAGGGCAGCACCTCCTCGAACACCCAGCGCTCGAAGCGCTCCGCCGCAGGGAGGGTGCTGCCCATGATAAGGCGGAGGACGTCGGGCTCGGAGAGGACGCGGAGGTTCTGCATCCCGCCGGTCGTCTGAAGGGGGTGGTGTTTCGCCACCCCCTTGCAGTGCTGCTTCAGCGCGCTGGTCGGGTCGGCGTAGCCCAGGCGCTCGGCCACGTCCCGGCCGACGAAGTGAGGCTCTTCCCCGATGGTGACGACCCGGACCTCGGCGCCCTCGAAGACGAGGGACAGCGGGGCGGGGGTGAGCTGGTCGGACGCGGCTTCCATGCGGGCCTCCGGGTTGGTGGAGGCAAGTTAACCGCACGAGCCGGTAACTTCAACCGCTATTATCGTTCTGATCGTTTTTCCCACCCTTCCTCTGCGCTGCGTAAT
Organism: Roseomonas indoligenes; assembly: GCF_017813365.1. Taxonomy (GTDB): domain Bacteria; phylum Pseudomonadota; class Alphaproteobacteria; order Acetobacterales; family Acetobacteraceae; genus Roseomonas; species Roseomonas indoligenes. The sequence continues at coordinate 25,848 of NZ_JAGIZA010000005.1, read as the reverse complement.
CGGCGGCAGCACCTAAGGAGCTCTCGAACATGGCTAAGGCAGTATCGATGCGCTGATCCATCGGCAAAGTGTCTGGCAGTTGCATGACAATCCGCCAGACTAAGCGTTGAGTGCCGGCTAGGCTGCTTCCGGTGGGAACCGAAAGAGGGAAGTGCCGCTTCCAGGCTGCCGCGAGGGCATGGCTCATCTTGATGTACGCGACATCATTGTCGGAGTTATCCTGGTAGGCAAAGCTGGGAGTGGTCGAGCGGATCTGGTCGTAAAGCTCTTCCCTCGGCTTGCTGTTATCGAAGGGGCCGTAAACGAGTTCGAGAGCGTCAACGCCAAGAGCTTTGGCGATGACTTCTAAAACCCTACGGGATGGTTCGGTCCGCCCAACTTCGTAGTCGGCGATAGTGGACTGCGCCAATCCTGTTTGAGATGCCAACTCGGCTTGGCTCAGGCCCTTGTTGAGCCGTGCAGCTTGCAATCTCTGCGACCACGCTGGTCGTTCGGAGAGAGGTTTACGCGCAGGGCGGCCGACTGACTTCATGGTGCAGTGATACCGAGTTTCGTGGTTGACCTCTAACCGCATGTCGCGGCATTAATAACCGCCATGAGCGGTCATCAACGCGCGGTGCAGTCGGTTGTCTCTCGCTTCGGTGGGCAGAACGCCTTGGCACGCCAACTCGGCCTTCGACAGTCGACCGTTTGGGGTTGGGTGTCCAAGGGTCGAGTGCCTTCCTGGCGCATCCCAGAGATCATCGCGGCAGGGGCGGCATTGCACGATCCGGTGCGGCTGACCCCCGCCGACTTCTTCGACCTGCCAAGTCCGACGCCGCGGGTGGCCTGGGCTCGTCGGTCGGCGCCGGCCCTCATCACCGACCAGGCGCCCACCTGATGCGGGCGCCTACACTCCGGACCCTCAGCGCCCTGGCGGCTCGGAGAGCTTGGCGGCCAATCGCCGTTCAGTCGCCCCGCAGACGCTTCCTGAGCATTGCATCGGCCATGTCGAGCGCCTTGGTCACCTCGCTCGTGACGGCCACACTCACCGGAGATCGGAGTTTTCCATCCTGCATCGCGCCTGACAGCGTCCCGGACAGCGTCTCTGAAATCGTTGCAAGCGCGGTCGGTGGGTCGGGGCGTGTCAAGGCCAGTTCCGTGAGCAGCGCTGCGCAAAGGGTTTGCAAGGCCAAGGTCTCGCCCGCTCGGTCGTGCATCGCCGCTTCGAGCTTGGCCACACGATCTTCCAGGGAAGGCAACTCGTCTCTCCTCAGATTTCCGGTCGGCCGTATGGTGAAGGCGGAGGGGCAGATCGGCAACGGTCCGGCTCCTGGCGCCCTGGTGCGCGCCTCTCACTCTCGCACCTCCGCCCCGACCCACCCCGCCCCCGGCAGGTGCACGCAGGCCAGCCGCCGCCCCTCCGCGTCCACCGTGTGCGAGAACCCGTCCCCCAACAAGATCGGCACCCCGTCGAACAGCACCGGGAAGCGCCGCGGCAGCATCGCCGCCCGCGCCCCGAGCAGCGCGCGGGCCAGCGCCTCCACCTCCGCCGCGTCCATCAGCGCGTCGCCGATCTTCGCGAGCCGGCCGTCCAGGCTGACGAGGCACGGGGGAGGAGCCGCCACCGCTCAGCCCACCACGCCGGCAGGCCCGCCGCGGATCTGCTTGACGAGGTCGGACACCATCAGCCGGGCGAAGGTCTGCACCGCGACGTCGTCGTGGATCGGCGTCTCCATCACCAGCAGGTCGGCCACCTCCTGCGCGTCGAGGTCACCCGCCTCGTCCAACACGAGGACGACGATGCGGAGCGCGATCACGGTCGCCATGCCGAGGGCCACGACCATCGCCTCGTCCATCCGAGGGCCGCGCACGATCCGCAGCCGGCGCTCCGATCCCTCCTTTCGCCCTGCCGCATCCGCACCGACCACGCCCGTCTCCCTGCCTGACGGGCGGACCATCGCGCGCCTCCCTCAACCCCGTCACCTGGAAGCGATCCAGCCATGAGCCCGAGCAGTCCCGACCTGGCCTTCAAGACGCTCGTGCGCGCCCTGGTGGAGAGGGTGGGCGGCCTCGACGCCGCGGCCGCCTGCACCCGCGTGCGGCGCGCGCAGCTCAGCAATTACCAGAGCCTCAACGTGGACGACGCCTTCGTGCCCGTGGACGTGATTTGGCGGCTGGAGCGGATCGCCGGCGAGCCGCTGATCACGCAGGAGCTGGCCAACCGCGCCGGCTACACCATCGTCGCCGTCGAGCCGATCGCCGAGGGTGAACTGGCCGCGCTGCTGGCGAAGGTGGGCGCCGAGAGCGGGCACGTCTTCTCGGCCTTCGCCGAGGCGATGGCCGACGACGGCCAGGTGAACGCGCAGGAGCGAGGGGAGATCGCCCGCGAGCTTCAGGACCTCATCCGGGCCGCCTCGCGCGCCCTGGGGCACCTGCAGGCCCCGCTGGCGCCCGTGCCGGCCCAGGTGGAGCAGGCCTGACATGGCGCGGATCCGCAGCATCCACCCCGGCATCTTCACGGACGAGGCCTTCATGGAGCTGACCGTGGAGGCGCCGCTCGCCATCCCGCTGCTTCTCGGCCTGTGGACCGAGGCGGACGACCAGGGCGTGTTTCAGGCTCGCGCGCTGACCCTCAAGGCCCGCATTCTCCCGGCGGCCGCAGTGCCGGTGGAGCCCCTGCTGGCGGAACTGGAGCGTCGTAACTTCATCCGGCGCTTCACCAGCGAGGGCCGTGAGTACGGCGCGGTTCGGAATTTCCAGCGCTACCAGCGCCCCAAGAAGCCGAAGATCACGCACCCGATCCCCACCGAACTCCTCTCATACGTGGGCCGGAACACCACCGGTTCCGAACTCGGCGACGATGAAGGCGGGGATGAGGAGGAACCCGGCGGCGATCAGGTGGGCGGAGTTCCCCACCAGTTCCCCACCGGTGGGGAAATCTGCTCGCAGAGGGAGGAGGGAGGAGGGAGAAAGAAAAAGAGAGCTTCGCTCTCGTCGCCTGGCGGCGACGCGCCCGCGCCCTCGGAGGGGTTCGAAGCCGCACCGCCACCCCCGGAAACGGCCGCCACGGAGCCCACCCCCGTCACGTCCGCGGTCGAGGCCTGGAACACCATCTGCGGCCCGGCCCTGGGCACGGTCCGGAAGGTCACCGACGGGCGTCGCCGTGCCATCGCGGCGCGATTGCGGGAGGACTTCGCGGGAGACCCGGCGCAGTGGGAGGCCTACCTGCGGCGGATCGTCGCCTCGACGTTCCTCACCGGAGGCGGAGGGCGCGACTGGCGGGCGAACCTGGACTGGGCGGTGAAGGCCGGCAGCGTCGTGCAAGTCCTGGAGGGCAAGTACGACGACCGCGGTGGGCAGGCGTCGCCGCCGAAGCCAGCCCGCGCCCTGGACGAGCGGTACTGGGACCGGCCCCCGAGCGCGGTGCGGCAGCTGCCGAAGCCCACGCTGCAGACGCCTGAACGCCTCGCCTGGGACGAGGCCCAGTTCAACCGCTCCGCCCCTCACCCCGTGACCCGCAGGAGCTACGCGGCGGCATGAGCACCCCCGACAACCTGCCCGAGCTCCTGGGCGAGCACGGCATCCGCCTGAAGCGCTACTCCGCCGGCCACACGGAGCGCATGCGGTGCCCGCACTGCGAGGGCGGCAAGAGCCGGGAGGAGTGCCTGGCCGTCACCATCGACCCCGACGGCGAGGGCGCGGTCTGGATCTGCCACCGCGGCCAGTGCGGCTGGACGGATGGCGCGCATCTGCCCCGCCGCGATGGCGACCGGGCTTGGCGGCGCGAGGTAGAGCCGCCGCGCGAGGTGCTCCAGCCCACGCCCCACCGGGAGGACCAGCAGCGGCGGCCAGAGGGCCTGTACGCATGGTTCCAGGCCCGCGGCATCGGACGGGAGACCGTGGACCTCTTCGGCGTCTACGAGACGACAAAGGGCTTCCGGCAGTCCGGCGACGTCTGGCAGGACAAGCCCGCGATCGTCTTCCCCTACCTGTTCGAGGGGCGGCTGGTGAACCGGAAGTACCGCTCGGCCGAGAAGGAGTTGATGCAGGACAGGGCGCCGATGCCGACCCTGTTCAACATCGACGCGGTGACGGCTGACGACGTGCTGATCTGGGTCGAGGGCGAGCCGGACGTGATGGCGGTGCACGAGGCAGGCTACCCCCAGGTTGTCACGCTGAAGGACGGCGCGACCGGAAAGGTGCTGGCGGAGAACGACCCCAAGCGCCTGGAGCAGAAGCGCTACCTCGCCCTCGGCACTCACGCGGAGCGCCTGGACCGGATCCCCAAGCACATCCTGGCCGGCGACATGGACGAGCCCGGCAAGGCGCTGCGGGAAGAAATGGCGCGCCGGCTGGGCCGGCACCGCTGCTGGTACGTGACCTGGCCGGATGGCTGCAAAGACGCCGGCGACGTGCTGCGCCTCCACGGGGCCGGCAAGGTGCAGGAGTGCATTGAGGCGGCGCAGCCCTACCCAATCGAGGGCGTGCACCGCATCCAGCCGGGCGACCTCATCGCCCTGCGCAACCAGGGCCGCCCGCCGCTGCTCTCCACCGGAGCCGGGGCGACCGACGCGATCCTGTCCCTGCCCAGCGAGGGTAGGCTGATCGTCGTCACGGGCATTCCGAACCACGGCAAGAGCACCTGGGTCATGTTCGTGCATGGGTTCGCGCATGGAAGGCACCCGTGGCGGCATGATCCGCGACGGCTTGGCGGCCCTGCCGGTCTTCGGGCCTATCTTCCCGCGGGCCTCCTCCATGGGTCTGTCCAGCGGCGGCACGAGCCTGGATCTGCTGGCGGCCGACCTGCGCACCATCCAGGCCAGCGCGGCGGTGGATCGCATCCTGCTGGTGATGGACACCCCCGGTGGCGTGACCACGGGTGTTGGCGAGATGGGCGGGCTGATAGCCGCGTCGCCGAAGCCGGTCACGGCCTACGTCGCTGGCATGGCCTGCTCAGCCGGGTACTGGCTCGCCAGCCAGGCGGGCGAAATCGTCATGGACCCCTCCGCCCTGGTCGGGTCGATCGGCGTCATCTTCTCCACCTCGCGCCAGGAAGGACCGGACACCTCCGGCCGCCGGACGCACGAGGTCGTCAGCTCCGGCGCGCCGAACAAGCGCCCGGACCTGTCCAGCGAGGAGGGCAGGGCCGCAATGGTCCCCGCCCTCGACGCGATCGAAGCCGAGTTCATCGGCGCCGTCGCTCGCGGACGCAAGGTCAGCACTGCCACCGTCCGCTCCAAGGCCTGGGGCCAGGGCGGCGTAAAGGCCGGTGCAGACGCAGTCGAGGCCGGCATGGCCGATCGCCTCGACACCCTGGAGGCCACCCTATCCCGTCTTGCCCGGCGATCCCCGCCGAGCGGCGGCAGCCGCGCGCTGGCCGAGCGCGACCACGACATGCGGCAGCGCCGCGCGAGGAGCACCTGAAATGGACCGCATCACCGCCCTCCGGGCAGCCCAGGCCGCGAACCTGGACCAGATGGAGGCCTTGCTGGCCACGGCGCATGCCGATGGCGAGCGGGACCTGACCGCCGAGGAGAAGGCGGCCTATGCCGCAGCCCAGGCCGAGGATGACCGCCTCGTCGCAGCCATTGGCCGTGAGACCGATGCCGAGCGCCGCCGCGCCGCCGCCGCGAAGCCGCTCCCCGGCCTGCCGGGCGGGACGCGTATCACCCCGACCGGCGCCACGGTGCCGGCGGCCGCCGCCGAGCCATTGCAGCCGGGCATCGCCTTCTCCCGCATCACCCAGGCGCTGATCCTGGGCGATATGGACCAGCGGGCCGCCGCCAGCATCGCCGAGGAGCGCTGGGGCTCCGACTTCGGCCAGGTCGTCGGCAACATGGAGCAGTCCACCACCACCAAGGGCGGCTTCCTGGTGGACACGCGCTACGCCTCCGACTTCATCGACCTGCTCCGCCCCACGGTGGCCGTGCGTGCCATGGGTGCCCGCGAGATCCCGCTGCCCGGCGGGAACCTGACCACGCGGAAGAAGACGGCCGGTAGCGCCGCCGCCTATGTGGGCGAGCGCCAGGCCATCCCGACCACGGACGTGCGCGTGGGGCAGATGACCCTCTCGGCCAAGAAGCTGGCCGCGATCGTGCCCATCATGAACGAGCTGCTGCGCCGCCCCTCGCGGCAGGTGGACGAGATGGTGCGCGAGGACCTGCGCGAGAGCGTGGCAATCACGGAGGACCAGCAGTTCCTCCGCGGCGTCGGCTCCGCCACGGCCCCGACGGGTGCCCGCTATCTCGCGGCTGCGGCCAACGTCTTCGCGGCGAATGCCACCATCAACCTGCAGAACGTGACCAACGACCTGGCCGCGCTGCGCCTGAAGCTGCTGACGGCCAACATCCCGATGTCCCGGGCCGGCTACATCATCTCCTGGCGGACGGCGATCTTCCTGGAGACGCTGCTCGACGGGAACGGCAACAAGGCCTTTCCGGAGATCTCGCAGGGCCGGATCGGGCCGTACCCCTTCCGCGCCACGAACTCAGTGCCGACGAACCTCGGCGCCGGCTCGAACGAGAGCGAGATCTACTTTGCCGACTGGGCGCAGATGGTCATCGGCGACGAGGACCGGCTGACGATCGCGGCCTCCGACGTGGCCTCCTACGTGGACACGGACGGCGTGACCCGCTCCGCCTTCCAGAACGACGAGACGCTGATCCGCGTCATCGAGCACCACGACACGGGGGTCCGCTACGACCAGGCCATCGCGGTGCTGACCGGGGTGAAGTGGGGCGCCTGATCGGCGCCCCCGCCCTTCCTTCCGCCATCCCGATCCGAGGAGCGAAGCCCGTGTCCCTCACGGCCGTGAAGTTCACCCAGCCGACCCGCGTCGGCACCCTCTACAACACCGGCGAGGTCGCGGGCTTCGAGCCCGAGATGGCGCGGGCCCTGATGGACCAGGGCTTCGCCACCACGCCGGACGCGGACCTCGACGTGCCGGAGGCGCCGCAGCGCTTCCAGGGCGAGGCGCCGGTGATCGCCCGCCCGGTCGAGATCCGGCCGGATACCGCCCCCGTGGTGGGCGCGCTGGCGCAGGTCCCGCCCGCCGCGGTGCTGCGCGACAACAGCGCTGTCGTCATCCCGGAGGGCTGGGCGACCATGCGGCCTTCCGCGTCCTCGGCATCACCGCCGCCTACAAACTGCGCCGCGACACGATGATGAGCCGCCTCCGCCGCCAGCACGGCAGCTGGGACAAGGTGCCGCCCGCGATCAAGGCCCAGGAGCAGGCCAAAATCCTCTTCGAAGAGCTGGTGCGCGATGTGCGCGGCTTCGAGGGCTCGGACGGTCAGCCGGCAACGTTCGAGCAGGTCCGCGGCTTGGCCGCCACGGCGGAGGGCGAGCCTATGCTCGACTTGGCCTTCGCCGCGGTGGACATGGCCACGGCCCGCCGCGAGGCGGATGGAGAGGACGCGGAGGGAAACTCCTCCAGCTCGTCCAATACGAGGACGAGTACGGAAGCCTGATCGCCCTCTTCCGGCGCGCACAGGAGGTCGGTGACGAAGACGTGGAGCCGCCGCCGGAAGCGCCGGAGTTGGAGGAGGGCAACAGCTGGCTCTGGCGAGCCTGGGCCGATCTCCAGGGCAGCCGGGCCTATGCCGGCGGCGGGATGGGCCCGCTTCTCCCCCTGCCGCTCTCCTTCGCCACGGTGGATGACTACGCAGACCGCCTGGGCTGCGACCAGGATGCCCGGCAGACCCTACACGAGGTGATCCGGGCTTTGGACCGGGAGTGGCGGCGGCTGGACCGGGAGCGGTCAGCGGCCGCGGCGAACCAGCCGAAGGAGCCGACATGAGCGGCGCGCAGTTCCGGCGGAACATCAGCCTGGCCTTTTCGGCCGACGCGATCTGGGCGGACGTGGCGGTCAAGACGGCCGTCTTCGCCCGCTCGGACCGGGACGAGAAGATCGGCGCCGGGCAGTTCCCCGCGACCTTCAACACCTTCGTTAACGGGCGCGAGGGCGAGCGGGAAGAGCTGATCCAGCCCGGCGGCGTCATCTACTACCAGGGCCTTGTCCTCGGCCCGGCCCTGACGATGGCCCTGGAAGAGCTCCAGCGTCGCGCCCCGCGGCTCACTGGCACCTACGCCAAGTCGTTCCTGGTGGCGGTGGGCCGGGGAGGGGAGGGACGGCCCATCGCGGCGGACGCCTTCCGGCCCGACGCGGTGAGCGCGGATGCGGATGTGGGCTGGGTCTTCTCGGCCGAGCCCTACTCTCGGCTGCTGGATGTGCAGGTAGAGGGCGCCCGGCCGATCAAGGTCCGGGTGCCCGCCGGCTTCTTTGCCGAGGCCGCTGCCGCGGTGCGCCGGGCCTTCCCGACGCTCAACGTGACCCGGGAGAACACGATCCGGATCCCCTGGGCGCAGCAGCGCGGGCGCTTCACTGGGCGCCGCATCGACTACCCGGCGATCAGGGTCGGTCGGGCATAGGGCTGGAAGGAGCGGCGAAGCTGGCGCATATAGGGGCTCTCGTGACCATGACGCGGCATCAGCCGCCCGGAGCATCCAATGCCCGCCTTGGACGCGGTGATCCTGACCCCACCACCAGCCGTCACTCGCTTCGAGGCATCCCGCGCCGGAAACTCGCGGATGCAAGTTGATGTGCTTGGCGCTTTGGAAAATCTTGATCGTATCCGGAAGTACGTGCAGGGCCAGAGATTGGCTCTCAAACCCTTTGTGGAGACGCCTCGAGATTATATCCTTGATGGGCAAAACGATGGCATTGAGAATTCCGCCGAGGATCTAATTCTACTTGATCAAACCATCAGTGCGATGCTTGAGGCCGAGGAGAAAGTCGCGCGAGAACTGAAATATCTGCGCTTCCATCTTCCTCGGTGGCCAAAGGGAACTAACCCGGCATTTCTCGGCGCTGGTCGTGAGGCTCATAACTTGCTCGTTGGTTGGGCCGAGGATCTTCGCGATGCCCGCTGGAACGTTATGGCGCTCAGGGCAGAATTGAGACCTGGAACTGATGTTTCCGGTGAGGGTTCAGTCTCCGACTTGCGGCGGGCTGTGAACGCAATGCGTGCGTGACACGGTGCAAGTGGACGGATGGCTTCCTTAGGGCAACGTCCAAAGAAGACCGCAGGATCCGAGAAGCGGTCTACGAAACAGTAGATAAATTCCAAGGCAACCCTGATTTACCCGGGCTGAATTTGGAGAAGCTGAAAGGCGACAGCGGGATGTACTCCATCCGATGCGCCTCTGGGCACCGCATCTTAATGTCGAAGCGAACCGACGCTCGCGGTGAGTTTTGGCAACTCGAAGATGTCGGCAATCACAATATCTACCGTCGGTATTAACTAGCGGGCCGGCGAAGAAGGGCGATTAGAGCCCGTAGGCCCGGTAGCATCCCTGCCGCGCCTGCTCCTCCGCGGCGCTGGACGTCATCGCGCCGGCCAGCGCAGATCCGAGGATCCCGGCGCGGGGCGAGTAAGGGGTGTAGGTGCCAGCCCCGACCCCGGACGCCTGGGCATCGCAGGCGGCGCGTGCGGCGGCCCGGGCGGCGATCGTTTGTGACGCTTGGGCAGAGGCCGCGTCCGATGCCAGGCGCTCCCGGCGGCGCTTCTCGACGGCGTCGGACAGGCGGGCCACCTCGGCGTCAATGCGGGCCTCGCGTGCCGCGCGGGTCTGCCGCACCACCGGGCTCTCCTCGCTGATGTTCGCCTCTGCGGCTCGGCGAAGGGCAGCGGTGTAGTCGGGGCGGCCGGAGAGAGCATCTTCCAGGAGCGAGTTCTCACGGGCCTGGGCGGGTGTGGGGAGAGTGGAGGTTCCGCTTGCGAGCGCAGGCCCCCCGTTGGCGGCCCTGAACTCACGCAAGACCCGAGCGTCTCGATCAGCGTCACTCTCGCCCGGCTGGAGGGCGTAACGGTCTCCATGCTGGTCAACCCAGCGCTGACCGGGCCGATCTGGTGAAGTGGGCGCTTCGCTAACCCGAGCAGCGCCTGTGCGGGCGCTTGCAAGAAGAACACAGGCGATTGCGATCCGGCGCATGACGCTCCTTCCCCTGGCTAGGAGGGAGAATGGCCCATTGGCCGCCGGGGGCAGAGGGGCGTCCCATCCGGGGCGCCCTTCTCATATGGAGGGTAGAGCATGACGGCCTTGGCCAGCCTGACCTACGCGCCCGAGGTGGTCGCGACCCAGGCTGCCCAAGGGCTGGCCCAGATCGAGGCGGCTGCCCAGGGGGCCGGCGTCGCCATTGAGCAGGCCGACCAGCGCATCACCCGTACCAACCGCACCTTTGATGACCTGGCCCGGTCGCTTTCGCCCATGGACCGGGCGATGCAGAACATCGAGCGGGCCACTGCGCGGGTCACGGAGCGCATGACCCAGGCCGAGGAGGCCGCCCGCCGGGAGGGTGTCTCCCAGGAGCGTCTCGCCACCATCCTCGCCCAGGGCGCGCGGGCACGTGAGCTTGCGGCCGAGCGCGCCGTTCAGGGCCTGAGCCGCGAGGAAAGGGCTACCGCCCTCGCTGCGGCCGGCTACCAGCGCCTAGCCGACCAGATGCAGTCCGTCGTTGCCCCTGCCGCAGCGGTTGCGGCGGCGAACGACAACGCCGTGAACCGGATGGACAAGCTTCGGAGCGGCCTCGGGCAGGCCTCCTTCCAGATCCAGGACCTCGCCACCCAGATCTCGATGGGTGGCGATGCGCTGAACGCGTTCGGCGTGCAGGGTGCGCAGCTGCTCGGCGCCTTCGGCCCGACAGGTGCCATCGCCGGCGCCGTACTGATGGTGGGCACGCTCGCGGCGAAGTTCCTGGGAACCGGTGACGCGGCCGACGAGGCGCGGCAGCGCGGCCAGACCGCCCTGGACGCCATGTCGGCGAGCGCCAAGGTGACCGCTCAAACGCTCCAGCAGGTCAACGACCTGTTCCTGACCGCGGCCGAGCGCGCGGCGAACCTGGCGAACATCCAGCGCGGCGAGTTGCGCCTGCGATCCCAGAACCGCCTTGAGGAAATCTCGGCAGGCCGGCAGGAGCTGGCGCGGCGCCTCGCTGACGAAGAGCAGTACCTCGGCGACATCAACCGCCCCAACGGCCCCTATTACCGCGCCGAGAGCGACGCCGACCGGGACCGCGAGGCGCGCGCGATCGTCACGGTGCGGACCCTCCGGAGCGAGATGCAGGCGGCGGACCGCGAGGCTGGTCAGCTGCGTGACGCGCTCGGCCGGCTGGACCGCGCCGGCGTGGTGGGAACGGAGCAGTTCGGCCCCGACGCGCCCCGTGTGTCGCCAGGAAGCGTCGATGACATCCGCGGCCTCGACAAGGCGGCCCAGGCCCGCGAGCAGTACGCGGCGCGGGTAAACGTCATCAACAGCGCGCTGGCGCGGGGCGAGATCGAGCAGGCCGAGGCCACCCGCCTGACCCGCCTCGCGGAGGATGACCGCAACGATGCGCTGAAGAAGCTGACCGACAGCTCCACGCGCATGACGGCCGCGCAGCGCGAGGCCAACAGGGAGTTGGAGGCGGCGCGCCGGGTCCAGGCGGAACTCTACAGCGACGCGACGCTTAACCCCCGCACGGGCCTCTATTCCATTGGCACCTTCGATGATCGGCTGGCGGAGCGGCTGAAGTCAGGGATCGACCAGCGCCAGGCGGCCGACAAGAGGGCCAGCGAGAACTCCGCGCGGGAGTGGAAGCAGGCCAACGAGAAGCAGGAGCGCGACGCCGAGCGCACCTACGAGCGCATCTCTGACTATGCAGGAAACACCTTCGCGGACCTGATGACCAATCAGAAGTCCAGCTGGGAGCAGACCTGGAAGAGCCTGGAAAAGACGGCGCTCGCCACCCTGGCGAAGCTCGTGTTCGAAGCGGCTGCCCGTCCCATCATCATGCCGATCATCGGGGCTGTGCAGGGCGTCTTCGGCGGCGGATCGTCGTCGGGCGGGCTGTTCTCCATTGCCGGCTCCTCGGGGAATTCTATTGGTTCCATCGCGCAGGCCACCGGCGGCGCCGCCAGTAAGACGGGCTATCTCGAGCAGGCTGGCAGCCTGTCGAAGCTCGGCGGGAGCCTGTTCGGCAACGGCGGACCGAGCATCTTGGAGCCGGGGTACTCGTTTCAGGGTGGCATGCTGTCCCGCGTGGATGGTGTCCTTCAGACGAACGTCGCGGGCTTCCTCGACACCCCCGTTTTCACCCAGCAGGCGCCAGCCTTCGGTCCTTTCAGCGCGGCTGACCCCACGGCGGCCTTCACTGGCAATGCGAACACGCTCACCATCGGTCAGGCCGGCCTCGGCGCCCTGGGTGTCGCTGGCGGCGCATTTGGCATTTACTCCGGCATCCAACAGGGCGGCCTCAAGGGCGCGGCAAACGTTGTCAGCGGCACCGCTGGCATCGTGGGTGGAGCGGCGAGCCTTGCTGCAGGCAGTGCTGGTACGCTTGGGCTCAGTGCTGGCGCGACGGCTGCCCTGGGCTCCGTCGCGGCGGTGGCTCCCTACGTCGCGGCGATCGCGGCCGTCGTGGCCATGCTCCTTCCCGCCCAGAAGCCCTCCGACCGGACGGGCACGGCCTCACTCGACTTGTCGGACAACTCCGCCGAGTTCGGCGGCCTCACTGGCGCGCGCTACAGCGAGGAAAATCGCAAGGCCGCGGATCAGATCGGCCTGCAGCTTCAGGGGGTGGCCGACAAGATCGGTCAGACCTTCGGCTTCAACGCTCGTGGCTCCTTGGTGGTGTCCGTGGGCGACCGCGACGGCATCAAGCTCGGGGATGGCAGCACCGAGTACCGCTACGACCGCGACGACGACGGGATTGCCAAGCTCGTGGAGCAGGCGACCCGCTACACCATTGCTCAGAACAAGGACCAGTTCACCGGCAACCTCTCGACCGTCATCAACACTCTGGGTACGGGCAGCGAGAGCAAGGGCCTGCTGGACGCGCTGCAGTGGACCAAGGACGTGTATAACGTCTTCGACAAGGCACTGGACCCGGTCAAGGTCACGGCCTACGAGCAGTCCATCGACGCGCTGAACCAGTCCTATGCCGACGCGATCGACAAGGCGACCAAGTACGGGCTTTCGCTGAAGCCGATCACCTCGGCCAAGGACGAGCAGCTCGCCGCGCTGGAGAAGGCCCGCAGCGCGAGCTACGCCAACATCCTGCAGGGCTTCGACGTGACCGCCGCTGGCCTGCGCGGCGACGACATGACCAGCGTCTCCCTCAAGCAGTTCGACCTGCAGCGCGCCTCCGGACTGACCACCCTGCAGCAGCAGATCAAGGATCTCGGCTACGGCAGCACCGAGACCGCGAAGGCCGAGGCCGGGTACAACGCCGTGCAGGACATGCAACGGCTCGCGCTGGAGCGCCAGACCACTCGGGCGTTCGAGGACCGCGAGGCGTCGAAGGGCGCGATCAACGACAACCTCCGGCTCTCATACCTTCAGGCCACCAAGGACCCGGAGGCCGAAATTGCGGGCTACGCCGTCCAGCGCTTCGGCGAATGGCGGACCATGCAGCGCGCGCTGGAGGACACGAACGCCAGCTTCGGGGAGATCGCGGAGAGCTCTCGCATCTTCAACCAGGTGACGCAGCTCAACATCGACGCGATGCGCGCGAAGACCCAGGCGGAGAAGGACGCGGCGGCGGCCCAGGAGGCTGCCACGAAGCGGCAGAACGAGCTGGACAGCCTCGGCAAGCAGCAGAGCGCACTGTCGCGGGTCAGCTCGGTCCAGGGCACGCTGGTGGACTACATCAACGGCCTCAGCGTCTCCGGGGCCTCGCCTCAGAACGCCTTCCTCTCCGCCCAGCAGGGGTTCGCGGACGAGCTCTCCAAGGCGCGGGCGGCGGGGATCGGTGGCGTCGACATCGGGCGGGTGACGGGCGCGGCTGATACCCTGCTGTCCGCGGGATCGGCCCTCCTCGGTGACGGAGCGCAGGGCGCGTTCTTCCGCCAGTCTGTGACCGGGCAGCTCCGTGGCCTGGGTGCATCCCTCGACCTGCCGGCCTTCGGTGGGTCGCTGGACCGGGTGGTCTCGGCGCTGAACCCGCTGACGGATGAGGTGGCAGCGCTGCGCGGCGAGGTCACGCGGCTCCGTGACGAGCTGGTCACCACCCGGCTGCGCGCGGCATGACGCTCGGCCTCGCACCGGTCGCGGCGGCCCCGATCGGGGCGCTGTGGCAGCCCGCCATCCCAGATCCCGTGCCCGGCACCGTGCTGGTTGGCGCCGGCGCGGTAGACCCGATCTGGGCCATCGCCGTGGAGCGCCCCGCCGCGGGGCCGCCCACGCCGGTCCCCTTCGCCATAACCGCCGGCCTGCCGGTCGGAGCCTTCGCCCTGCCAGTGACCGCCGAGCCGGTCCTGCCGATGCTGCGCTACAGCGACCGGGGGTGGATCGGGGAGCCGACCGACCCGGACGCCCCGAACCAGCTCTGGCCGGCGCGGCTGTTGGAGCCGCCCACGATCGAGCGGGCGATCCCGATCTATCCGACGGAGGTCCGCCGGGCGGAGGTGAATGCGGGCGAGATCCTGCTGGCCAACGGCGACGGCGCGCTGGACAGCCTGACGACGGACTGGCGCCTTGCGGGCCGCCGCCTGACGGTGCTGCGCGGCCCGTACCGTGCCGGCCGACGGGCAGCCCGGTTAGAGTTCTCGACCGTCGGCGCCTTCAGGGTCGATCGCCTGGCCCAGGGCACCGCCCGCCTTCGCCTACCCCTGGGCGGCGCGGCGGCAGACCTGACCATGCCGGCGTCTTCCACCTACGCCGGCACCGGCATGTGGGAGGGCACGGCGGAGATGGCCGGGCAGGCCAAGCCCCTCCGCTACGGCATCCACCGCAACGCCCAGCCCTCGATCATCGTGCCGAGCTTGTTGGCGGCGCACCTGCACGACGGGCCGATCAGCGGGGTGCTGGCGGTGCGCGGGCGCGGCGGCGCCTACGGTTATGCCGGCGATCTGCCGACCCTTGCGGCGCTCGCCGCTGCGGTGGTGGCCGCCGGCACCTATGTGACCTGCAACGCGGCCGGCTGGCTCCGGCTCGGCAGCACCACCTCGTCCCTCACGGTGGACTTCCGCGGCGCGACGCCTGCCGGGGTCTACCTCGGCACGGCCGCCGCGATCGCGGAGGACCTGCTGCGGACCCGGGGCGGGGTGACGCCCGACCGGGCCCAGGCCGTCTCCTTCTACGACTGGCCGGTGGGCGAGGTTCGGCTCGATGCCACGGGGCAGACGGTCGCCGCCGCCCTGGAGACCCTGGCCGCCGGCGTGGGTGGCTGGTGGGGCGCGGACACCCTGGGCCGGTTCCGTGGCTCGCAGCTGCTGCCACCGGAGATCGTCGGCCCCTCCATCCTGCTGGAGCCCTTCATGCTGGCGGGGCCGCCCGAGGAGGTGGACGCCGCACAGGCGCCGTGGTGGCGGGCCCAGGTGGGCTACCGCACGCTCGGGGTGACGCAGGACGGCGAGGCCCTGGCCGGAAGCGTGAGCGACGCGGACCGCGCGATCTACGGGCAGGCTTCGCAGACGGCGACCGAGTACCGGCCGGTGGTCCAGAGCGCCTATCCGGGCGCACAGGACGGGCCGGTGGTGGCCAGCGCCTTCGATGACGTGACGGACGCGCAGGCCTTCGCGGTGCGGCTCATGGACCTGCACGGCACGGCGCGGCGGTCCTGGCGGGTGGCGATCCGCCCGGATCAGGCCTGGCGCTTCTGGTCGGTGATGGAGCCGGGCCAGCCCGTGCGGCTGACCTGGCCGGGCATTGCGGCACTGCGCGGTGGGCGGACGCTGATCCTGCGGGGCATCTCGGCCCGCGGCGACCGCCTCACGTTGGATCTCTGGGGGTAGGCATGGCGGTGATCGCGTGGCGCAACGCGGCCGAGGCCGCGGGCGTGAGCTTGTCCGCGTCCTCGGAGGCCTCGGGGCTGGGCGTCCAGTCGCTGCTGACGCCGACCATCGGCGAGGTGTGGCGCAGCAACACGGGCGGGGCGGTGACCCACTCAGTGGGCCTCGACCTCGGCACGCAGGTTCCGCTGCGCCTCTTCGGGATCGGCGCGCCGCGGGACGGGGTCCTGCCCGGCACGGGCGCGGCCTGGCGCGTGCGCCTCAGCAATGTGGGCATCGGCAGCAGCGAGGTGCTGAACCGTGGCTCCCTGTCGCTCGACCTTCGCCGGGGTGTGGTGGGCCTCCTTCTGCCGGCGGCTCTGACCGCCCGCTACGTGCAGTTCTCCTTCAGCGGGGTGGCCGGCGACCCTTACTTACAGCTGGGCCGCATCTGGGCGGGCGACGCGCTCGTGCCGGCAAAGGGCATTGCCTTCGGATGGCAGCGTGGGGTTGGTGATGCGGGAACCATCGAGCGCGCGCCGGTGTCCGGAGTGTCTAATGCCCAAAGGGGCGCGACCTATCGCACCCTGGATTTTGACCTCGCCTATCTCACGGAGGACGAGGCCTTCGCACTGGATGATGCCGGCCTCGCTCTCGGCACCACCCGACAGGCCTTCATCTCGCCTCTGAATAGCGACTTCCGGCACGCGATGTTCGGCAAGTTCGCGACCCCGCCGCCGCCCGCGCAGCCCAGCCACCGCCTGTTCACGGCACACATCACCTTCCAGGAGGACCTCTGAATGGGTATCGCGCTGCGGACCGGCAACCGCGTCCTGCTGACGACGACGACGACCGGGACCGGGACCTACCAGCTCTCGGGCAGCGCGGCCGCGGCCACCTTCCGCACCTTGGCGGAAGCAGGCATCGCATCCGGCTCGCGCGTCATGATCGAGGTGGTGGACAGCCTTACGGCGCCGACGATGTACGAGGAAGCGGAGGGCATCTACACCGCGGGAAGTCCGGCCACGATCACCCGCGCGCAGATCAAGGGCGGTTCAAACGGCACCTCGGCCGTGAACTGGCCGGCGGGTACGCGCTTTATCTACCTGACGGTTCACGCGGACCGCACGCCGATCTTCGAGACGGACGGCAGCCTGGCAGTGCCAGGCACTCTCCGGGTGAACACCGTCCAGGATGTGCCGGGGTCGCAGGGGCTTGGTGACCAGAAGGGCGCCACGCTGACCTCGCAGGGCTCGGCCTTCCTCTCCTCCAGCACGACCGCGCCACTCAACGTCAATGTGGCCCTCACCGCTGGCGGCAACGCGGCGCTGTTCACCAGCTACGGCGGGCTCGTCGGCACCATCACCACCACGGCCACGGCGACCTCCTACAACACCACCTCCGACCGGCGGCTGAAGGATGAGGACGGTGACGTGGATCCTGCGCTGCTCCTCCAACTGCGCCCCCGTCGGTTCCGCTGGAAGAGCAACGGCGAGAAGGCCACCGGCTTCTTCGCCCAGGAGGTCTACGCCGTCTTCCCGGAAGCGGTGACGCCCGGCGACAGTGACGTGGACGGCCAGGGCGGCCCGGAATTTCGCATGTGGGCCATGGACCTATCGAAGATGATGCCGCTGGCCGTGGCGACCATCCAGGCGCAGGCCAAGACCATCCAGGATCAGGGTAAGGCCATCCTCGATCTGCAGGTATCGCTCGCAGCGCTGACCAAGCGCGTGGCCTCGATCAAGATCCTCTAGCCCACCCCACAACTTGGAGTGCAAGGCATGTCGGGAGCCCTCCCGGTGCATGTGACGCTGCGCGCGTTCTTCGGTGCGGCCTACACGGGGCTGCCCTTCAGCTGCTCCACCGGCACCACCCTGCTGCTCACCATTGAGGCGCGGAACACGGCCACGGGGCAGCCCGTGGACGTGTCCGGCCTGCGTGTGCGCCAGTACCGGCCGGACGGCGCGGCCATCACCCTGGACGAGGACGAGATCGGCCATGCCGCCACGGGGCGGTACAGCGCCGAGATCTTCGTGGGGCCGTCCGGCGACTGGACCATGCACGTCGAGTGCGAGGAGCCGCGCCCGGCGGAGACGGTGGCCTGGCTGCGGGCGAGCGGGCCGAACGTGGCGTCGCCGACGCTGGGCGGCTCCGAGGGTGTCCTCGCGGCTCCGGGCAACCGGCCCTTCGACGTGACCCTGTTCAAGGACGTGCAAGCGGCCGCCCCGCGCACGGGCACCGAGGGCCTTCTGATCGGGCAGGACGATGAGGACGGGGTGACGCAGCCCCGCTTCATACCGGTGGAGGAGTTCTGGGAGGACAACCGGCAGGCCGTCGCGCCGCTGGTTGAGCAGGTGGACAACGACGCTCAAGCCGTGGAGCTATCCCGGCAGGAGGTGGCGGATACCGCCGCGGGGCTGCCGGCCGCTGTGGCCGGTCAGGTCGGGGCGCAGGTGCCGCCCGCGGTCGAGGGTGAACTTGCCGTCCAGGCGCCGCCTGTCGTCGCTGGCCTCGCGCAGCCCTATGTCGCCGCCGCCCAGGACGCCGCCAACAACACGGCCGCCGCGGTGGTCAACGCCGCCCGGATGGCGCTGACCCTCACCGCGCTTCAGGCGAGCACCCCAACGCCGGCAGCAGGCGCCCTGGGTAACGTCTACGGCACAGGGACCGACCGCGGGCTCTACCAGTACCTATCGGGGGCCTGGACCTACCAGGGCCTCACGTTGGCCGACCTGCTGGCGATGGTCTCACGGTCGAACAACGACCCTGCCAGCCTCGTCGTGAAGGACGTGAACGGCAACGTCGGCCTGGAGCTATCCGGCGATGGGAAGCTGTTTTACATGGCCGGCGCCCTGATCCAGCAGGCCGCGGACGGCACCGTGACTGTGGGGCGGTTTGGCAGCGGCGGCGCCGTCGAGCTGCTGCCCAGCGGCCGGGCGCGCATCGGCGGTGTCACGCTCTCTCAGAACGCCGCGACGGATTACCAGATCGGCCTCTCGGACGAGTTTGGGAACATCATCCCGATTTCCCTAGGCGGCAGCTCCGGCGGGTCCGGTGGTGGGAGCAGCACCACCTTCACCTTCGGCGAGATTGCCGCTTTTGACGCCACAGCCCTGGGTCGGGCCGAGACGCTGCGCGCAGCTCCCAAGGCGCGGACCCAGCCAATCCTCAACGGCGCGGTGAACTTCATTCCCGGCGACGGGCAGAGCTTCGCCAATGGCGGGGGCTCCGGGCCGGGCATTACCCGGACGGTTACCCCCGGCTGCCTAATGGTGGGCACGAGCCCCCGCTTCACCCTTGGCGGCCCAACGGCAGTGCCGGCGACCGACGCCGCCTTCCACGATCTCGTATCCACGCCAGCGTCCGAGTTCTACCAGGTGGGCGCGATCCATGCCCTGCGCCGCCTCGACTGCGCCATGCGTGGCGTGCCGCTCACCAGCACGGAGCGGGTGCTCGCCTCTCAGGCACTCGGCTTCCCTGGTGTCTCGCTGGAGCAGCTTGCCTACGGGGCGCCGCCCCGGCCGGGCGACGAGCAGAACCTTTGGACCTACAACAGCCAGATCTATGCCGCCGCCCGGGCTGCCGCGAGTGCGCAGGGCAAGCCCCTCGTCGTGCCAGCGGTCCTGCAGGATCAGGGGCAGGCGAACGTCGCCGGGGCAGGGCTGGCCAACACGGCGGAAGCGTACTGCGCCGGTGTTCTCCAGCGCGTGGCGAACTGGATCACCTACCAGATGCCACTCACGGACAACGCCTATCCACCTCTCTTCGTGTTGCACCAGACCTCGGGCGGCTACCAGCAGGACACCTTCCAGAACGGCGTGTCTCAGGGGCAGATGCTGGCGGCAGAGCGCTCGCCCTATGTCGTCGTCAGTCAGCCTTTCGGGAACTACCAGCAGTCCGGCACCGACGAGCACCCCGCGGCAAATGGCCACGGCACCGGCGGCGAGAAGGATGCCGAGGTGCTGCACGAGGTGCTGAACCTTGGGCGCGGCTGGGAGCCGCTGCGCCCGGTCTCCATCGCCTGGCGCGGCCGCGAGATCCTGATCGGCCTTTCGCCGCGGCGTGCCCCGATCCGCTGGGCGCGCCCGTTCGACAGCTGGACACGTGTCAATCCCGCAAACTACCCGAACAGGGGCTTCGCGGTCAGCGACAGCCTTGGTGGCCTGACCATCTCCGCTGTGGAGATCGTCGGCGCCGCGACCGTACGCCTCACGGTGAACCGCACGCCGAACGAGGCGCCCTGGGTTACTGCGGGTTCGGCGGCTGCGGCTGGTGGGCTGACCTTCATCGAGGACAGCGACGACGGGCTGACCCTCGCCTCGTACCGCTACGTGGCCGGCATGGACCCGGCCGAGAACCTGCCGGACGAGGTGGGCAAGCCGTACCGCAGGGCAAACCAGCTGGTGACGTTCCGCCAGCAGGC
Organism: Roseomonas indoligenes; assembly: GCF_017813365.1. Lineage (GTDB taxonomy): Bacteria > Pseudomonadota > Alphaproteobacteria > Acetobacterales > Acetobacteraceae > Roseomonas > Roseomonas indoligenes. The sequence continues at coordinate 5,694 of NZ_JAGIZA010000005.1, read as the reverse complement.
CACCGCTGCCTGATCCCCGGAGAACAGAGATGGCCATCAACCTCGCCGGCACCAGCGCCGGCATCGATTTCAGCGGTGCCCCGCGGGTAGCCCTGCCGGACAGCCTTCCCGCCCCCGTGGGGGTCTTCTACCTCGGCGGCGACGCCGAGAAGTCCTGCCTGAACCGGGCCTCGCTGAAGGCGGCACCGGGTGCCGTCGTGGGGACGCCGACCTTCGCGCAGAACTACGCCACCCTCACCGGCAACCAGGTCGCAGCCATCAACACGCTGCTGGCAGAGCTGGACGCCATCACCATCGCCGTGGTGGGCCGGGCCAAGTCTTCGGACGTGACCCCCACCTCCAACCGGCCGGTATTCGCCGGCACCTTCGGCTCGGATCCCACCCAGAACATCGCCTCCGCTTTCGGCCTGATGTTCGGGACCAACGGCGTCCCTTCCGGCCAGGCCGCCCCGCATGCGAGCGCGGGGATGCTCTCCTACAGCGTGACCGGGAACACCACGCCGCCGACGCCCGCCAGCAACGGCTGGCCGACGCCGGACGTGCCCGACCTGACGACCTGGCGCTTGCTGATCGCCTCCCGCACCCCAGGGGTGGAGGTCCGCACCTGGGACAAGACGGCGAACACCTCGGCCGCCGTCTCCCTCGTGGGCAAGACTTCGCTGCTGAACCTCACCCGCCGCATCCTGCTCGGGTCGGACTACGGCGGCACGCGCCTGGGCAGCTGCGAGGAGGCCGCGGTCTTCATCTTCCCGGCCTCGTTCACCACGGCCATGACCGACACCCTGGCGGCCTTCTCCCGCGCTGCCATCGGCGCCCGCGGCGTGAGCGGCTTCTGATGCCCAGCAGCCCCAACCTTCGCCCCCTGGGCAACACGGGCGCGAGCGATGCCGCTCTGGGCGCCGCCGCGCGAGTGGCGGCCGAGGCCGCTGCCGAGACCACCTCCGGCTGGTTCCGCGACCCGTTCCGCTACCCGCAGTGGCTGGAGGCCACCTTCGCCATCACCTGGCTGAGCTGGTCAGTGGCGAACCTGCTCTCACCCGATGCGCTGACCGAGCGGCCGGGCCTGGCCATCCTCAACGCCCTCGGTGGGTGGCTGTGGCCGTGGGTGGGGTTCCTCCTCTTCCCCTGGCAGATCGGGGCTCTACGGGCGGGGAGCCTGCGGCAGCGCGCGCTCGTGCAGACGGCGGGCTACGTCATCCTGTTCCACGTCACGCTCTCGGTCGGCGCGATGAGCCTGGACCCGTTCTCGCCCATCATCACCCTGCTGCTCGCGCTCACCACGATCGCGGGCATCCTCTCGTGGAGGCTGTGGCGCCGTTATGCCTAGCCTCACCCCGGAGCAGATCATCGCGATCGGCTCCATGTTCTTCGCCGGCCTGGCCGGCCTGCTCACCGCCTTCGGTGCTCTCCGCTCTCGGCGGGACACCATCAACAGGGAGGACGAGGAGGAGCTGGAGGCGGAGAACTGGCGGCTGCGGCGGCAGCTCGCCCACGCCCGCACCTTCATCAGCGAGGTCGTGCTGGCTGCGGTGGACATTCGTCATGTCGCGGCCGAGCGGCTGATCGTGCTGGGCGACCGCCGGCCGCTGCCCGAGGTGCCGGTGTTCAAGGACGTCGAGTAACCCCGGGAACGACGGGTTAACTGATTGGAAGCGTAACAAGCTCCTTCCGCTGAAGCGCCACGTACAGGCCCTTTTCCACCGCTCGGGTGACGGGGAGGAAGACGATGCCAGAGCCGGTCGAGGTCTCGTACCCGACCGCGACCTGTCGGACCTTGTCGTGGGGCGCCCGCGTCTCAGAGATCTGTCTGATCCGGGCAAAGCCGGTGGGAAGGTCACTCATCAGCGACGCCCTGGGATGATGGGGCAGCGCATTTAGCCGCGGCTCCTTTCACCTTCCTTACAGGGCCGCAACCCGCGTATGGCCGGACAGCCAATTGGAAGAGGGAGCAAGCTCCGGACTTTCCATGCGGAGGTGAGGCCAAGTGCGGCCGCTCGGTCGGCCATAACGATGACGACTGTTGACCTGGCCGAGGTTGTGACTTCGGCCGCCACCTTCTGCACACCGTCACATGGATCGAGCAGCGAGGTCAGGCGTGCGGTACGACCGTAGCTTGCGGGAACATCGATCATGAGCCCGAACCCAGGATCAAATGTCAGCCCCGAACAGCCTGTTGCTTTTCGGAATATCTTGCGTGGAGTTAAAGCCGTGCGGGATTACTTAGTCAGATTTCTGCATCGGTTCCGCTTCGAGCCGAATAGCTTCTCTCCAGCGTTCCTCCCATCTCGAACTGTGCACCTCGGCCACGCTTGGGTGTGCGAGATGCCTGATCAGTGCCAGCCCGACGTCACGGAGCAGAACCCTAGGCAGGTCCCGGTTATTGAAGCGAGTGACCAAGTCATCAAGGATTGCCTCCATACTCAGGAGTTCGTTCGTGTCTGTCACTCGATCGCGAGCCATCGAACCGGCCTAAAGGGTGTAGGCGCGCCACCCATTTCTATCTGGGATCTCGCAAGTGCGCCGCTTGATGGTCAAACCCTTACAAGCTGGTAAGGTTGCCCATCTTGGGCTCGTGCGTTCAGGGTCGTATTTCCCAGGTCAATCACCTTTGATCGGGTTCTGAATAAAGACGGAGGTTTCTACGCCGTCGTAGAAAGCGACAAGCGTGAGCCGGCCAGCAGCTGTTTCGATCTGGATGACAAGTTCCTGGATGCCGTCGGGGAGCCCGGGCGTCACCGCGAAATGCACAATCCGAGGCGGACGATCTTCAGGCGGTTCCATGCCTAACATTCCACCCGATGAAACCGGCGGAACTGCGCGAATATCGTGTCAACTTCCTGGCGAACGGCCTCCTGCGCATCCAGAACGGGGCAGGGGTAATTTCATTGTCCCTAAGAGCCCACTCCATAAGTGCTTGCCGGCCTGGCTCAGGAAGCGCCGAGTGGCGGGACACCCTTAACAAGGAGGACGACGAGGAGCTGGAGATGGCGTTGGCGCATGCCCGCCGCCGGCTTGCGCACGCCCACGCCTTTATCAGCGTCCTGACACTGGCCGCCGTGGCGATCCGCCATGTCGCGGCCGAGCGGCTCATCCGTGCCAACGACCCAGCGCCTCTACCTGAGGTGCCGGTGTTCAAGGACATCGAATAGCCCTGTGCGGGTCTACCTGCTGGTCGGTCGCTGGAGGAGCTGATGGAGGAGAGCATTCGTCTCCTTCTGCGCCTTCACCATCTCGGCCATGTGGTGGACCAACTCAGCGAGCATGGTTTCGGCCGTCCGGCCGCCAAACTGGGACATGCACAGGCTCCAAGGATCAACGGGGCCATAAGTCTCCTCTGAGATCATGGTTGCTGCAATGCACCATGGAGCGTGTCGCAGCTTCCGGAGATCCGCGCCCGGCCGGTTAGCCGGGCACCTCTGAAAATCTGGAGTACCCCATGTCCGACGCACCCGCGCCGGCTGCCGATCCCGTCGTGCCTCCTGGCCGGCCGGTCAGCTCGGATTGGGTTTGCGCAGTGGCACGGCTTCCAGTCGCACCGTCTCGCACCAACGCTTCCGCCACAATGCAACCCGCTCTTCAGCCTCACCTGCGTCTGCCAGGCGCCGGATGAGCACCACACCGGCGTCGCTCAGCAAGGCTCTGGGCAATTCCTTCCAGTTGAAGGTCGCGATCAGCTCGTCCAGCAATTGGTCCAGATTGTCGCGGGCGTCATCCGCGGTCGGGCAAGTAGACGACGCCATTCTGGTCCTTTCGGTGCACAAATCAAAGGAAGGGAGGTTCTCCGCCGCCCTTCAGAGATGGTTAGAGGTCCAACGATTTTGTTGCGGAACAAACCTGCATTCCAGGTTTGCCGCAACATGCATCCGCGCCCGGGCGGCTAACCGGGCATTTTTCTTTTTTGGAGAGTGAAATGGACGACTGGACGCAAGTCCTGGCGGCACTCGGCGTGCCCGCGCTCTGGGTGACGCCGCTGGTTCTGCTGGCCCGGGCCGCTTGGCCCGAGGTGCTGCACGCGCTCCGCGTGTGGCGGGTAGACCGCGGGCTGACGCGCGCGGCCGGCTTCATGCATAGCCTGCGCGTGGCCGCGGGCAACACCTCGGCGCCGCTCACCGACCCCGAGCTGCAGGCGCTGGTGACGCGCGGGGCGGCCTACATGGTGGCGCGTCTCGGCGGCACGCTGGATGCTCTGAAGATCCCGCCCATGGACCTGCGGGACATGGTGCAGGGACAATACGGTGAGTTGCTGGCGGGGCTGGTGCCAGCCGGGAAGGTGGCGGCATGACCCCCGCCCGCACCGCAGCCCTGACGGACGGGGTGATCGGCCGCGAGGGCCGGTACTCGAACCACCCCTCCGACAAGGGTGGGGAGACGATCTGGGGCATCACCGTCGCCCGTGCCCGTGCTGCGGGCTACATGGGGCCAATGATCGCCATGCCGCGGCAAACGGCGGTGGACATCTACGCCCTGTTCTACATCCGCCAGCCCGGCTTCGACCTGATCGATGACGTGCTGCCGGATCTCGGCGCCAAGCTGATCGACATCGGCGTGAACATGGGCACTGCCATCGCCGGCCGTTTCCTGCAGCGCGCGCTCAACCACCTGAATGGGCGGGCCAGCCTCTACGGCGACCTAGTGGTGGACGGGGCCTGCGGTGCCATGACCCGGGCGGCGCTGGCCTCGCTGATCCAGAAGCGCGGGAAGGCGGATGCCAGCCGGGTGCTGGTGGCGATGGTCACCGCCCAGCAGTCGGTCCGCTACGTCGAGATCACGGAGGCCAACCCCACGCAGGAGGACTTCGCCTGGGGCTGGCAGCTGAACAGAGTGGCGTGATGCACTGCCGCGCCTTCTTTCAGTGGGCCGGTTTGAGCTCTGCCACTGCAGGGCCTCCAGGCGGATCCGGCACGAAGCACATGGTCTCTCCTACCGGCTGAGCCTTGATATAGATCCAGCCACCTTCCACCCGAAGCCGCTTCAGATCAAACGGCTGACCAGCGAAGCTGGAATGAACATGCTCCACGGCATGGAGCGGGATTAGTGACATCCTGCTCGCTCTCCCCAAAGTAAAAAAGGTCGGGCTGGCAGGGAGATTTTCCACCCCTGGAAGGGCGCTTTTTGGCCGAGGGGGACCGGCACTCTCGTGCCGGTCCAGGCCTGTGCTGCAGCTGACAATTCTCCAAGGAGCAAATCGTAAGTGAGGCCCTCTCGGCAGCGGCCCAACTTGGGAAAGCCGAAGGCCGCCGTGGCACAGCCTGCGATCTCGGGCGGCACGGGCGCAACACGCATGCGCTGCTCGGGCCCGCTCCCCGCGACATCGTGACGACCTGTGCCCGCATCATCAACAGCGGACGGAACGGGCTGGCCAATTGGCTGGCGCGGCTCCGACCCATGAGGACACCCCCATGACCACCTACAAGCCGACCAGCCGCAAGCTGGCCGAGGACACCGCTGCGGGCGTCGAGGCGCTCGGCAGCCGCATGGACCGGATCGAGGCGCTGCTGGCCGGCATGGTCCAGCCCGCCACCCCGGCTCCGATCGAGCAGGCTCCCGCGCCGGCTCCAACGCCAGACCCCGCGCCGCAGTCCACGCCCGGCGGCGCCATCTGCTCCCTCACGATTGAGGGCCGCCCCGGCGGGCACGCGGCCGGCGCGGTGGTCAGCTTCGGCCACGTCTTCGCGGACGGCGACCTGCCGGCCG
>NZ_JAGIZA010000049.1 GCF_017813365.1 Roseomonas indoligenes | reverse complement strand
TCGGATGGGTAGCGCTTCGTCTTGCGGGCGACTTCGGCCATCCGGCGGCGCGTCTCTCGGGTCCACATCCCGAGCTTGAATCATCTCGCCCACGTCGCGCCAAGCCATTCTCAAACGGTCACTCAGCGGCGCCTCTGGCCTCCTGGGGTTCTTCGCGGATCTCATCGATAAGCTGGAGAAGGTCCGCACCGGGATTGAAGGTCTCGGGTGGGTCGGCAAGCTGATCGCCGGAAGCCCCGTTGAAGCTGGCGCCGCTGCGCGCGACGCCATCACCGGCACCTCTGCCACCGCCACGCCGGGCCGGAACCCCCTCGATAACATCGCCTACGCCAGGGCGACCGCCTCGCAGGCCGCCACCCTCAACGGCCTGGATAGCGACGCCTTCACCGCTTTTGTTGAGCGTATCATCAAGCGTGAGAGCGGCGGGCAGCACCACAATAGCGACGGCTCCGTGCGCCTGGGTCCGGTGACGGATTCCGGGGAGCGTGCCATCGGCGCCATGCAGCTGATGCCTGACACGGCGCGGCGTCTTGGCGTGAACGCGAACGATGTCGCGGACAACATCAGGGGCGGCGTGTCCCTCCTGGCGGATCTCTTCAAAAAGTACGGGCAGGACCCCGGCCTTGCCGGTGGGGCCTACTTCGCCGGTGAAGGGCGGATCGATCGCTACCTCTCGGGCCGCGCCACGCTTGGCCCCAAGACGTTCGACTACATGCGTGCCGCTGCCGGTCCTGGCGACCTTGGCGGGCTGAACACCCGCCGTTCTGCCGATGTCATCTCCATCGGCCGCGCTGAGGAGATGACGCGGGGCACGGACGGGCGCAGCGACACCCAGGCCCGCCTTAACTCCCAGATCCGCACCCTGGAGGACGCCGCAGGCCGCCCCGGTCTCGATAGCGACGCCGTGAAGCGGTATCGCGAGGAAGCCGAAAAGCTCCGCGCCCAGCTGGTGGGGCTGAACGATCCCCTTGAGGAGCTGCGCCGCCGGGGTGTCCTCGCCGCGCAGGCGAACCTTCAGCAGGAGGGCGCTGCGCGCCAGCTGCTGACGACCGAGCAGCAGGCCGCTGAGCAGGCGCGCGGGCAGGGTAAATCCGCTGCTGAGCAGATCATGGCAGGCCTGGAGGCCCGCCGTCAGGCGCAGGCCGGGCTTGATACCGCCCTCCGTGACCAGATCGAGACCACGAAGCGTGCTGCCGATGCTGACCGCGATGCCGCCAGCGTCGCCCAGGGCGGGACGCAGGCCATTAACGACCGTCTCACCCGCCGACAGGCCGAGACCGATGCCCTGAAATTCGCGGAGGCGGGGACCGACAAGTACCGCGATGCGGTTGACCGGCTTGTTGACTCGCAGAAGGACAGGAGGGCCGCTGAGGCGGATCTCGGAACGGCGAACCTCATCGCTCAGCAGCGTGATTCTATCGAGTTGCTGGAGCAGGAGACCAAGCTAATCGGTCTCAGCGCCGAAGCTCGCAAGACCGAGCTGGACATCCTCCGCGAGCGTCAGCGGGTCATCAACGCGGGCGGGGACCCGAACAGCTCCGCCTCTATGGCGTCGCAGAACAACATCCGGCGCATCGCTGACCTAACCGCCCGTAATGGTCAGTTGAAGGCCTCCATGGACGAGCTGGCGAGCGTGGGGGAACAGGCATTCGACCGCATCGGCTCCGCGATCACGGAGGCCTTCACGACCGGCAAGACCAGCGCCCTGAACTTTGGCAGCATCGCCAAGGGCGTCCTCTCCGAGACCGTGCAGGCTGCCCTTCGCCTCGCCATCATCAATCCCCTCATGAACTCCCTGTTTGGCGGCTCTCGCGGCACGCTGGGCGGCATCATGACAGTTATGGGTGGCGGAGCTTCCGGCGCGGGAGCCCTCGCGGCGGGTGCTGGCATGGTCATCGGTGGGCAGTCGGGCGGCGGGTCCGCTGGCACCTATGTCCCCGTGCAGAACCAGAACGGCACTGTCATCGGCTACGCCCAGCAGGCTCAGCAGGCCTACAGCCTGTACGATAAGTTCGGCGGTATGAACCCCGGCAACTACATGTCCGCCGGGCATGTCTGGAACACGGGTAGCTCCTGGGCCGATAGCGCCCTTAACGCCTCTCTCTGGGGCACCTCTGGCGCGACCCAGCTCGCCGGAACGAATGCGGCCCTTGCCGCCAATGCCAGTGCCTATTCTGCCACGGGCGCGGGTGTTGGCTTCGGTCCTGCCACCGCTGCCGAGGTTGCCGCTTCTGGTGGCTCCGCTGCGGGCGTGAGCGGCATGACAGTCGGCGGCGCCGCTGCGGGCGTTGCTGGCATCGCGGGTGGTGCCTATGGCATCTACAGCGGCATCCAGAAGGGCGGCGTTGGTGGCGCTTCGATGGCAGCTGGCGGCGCCGCTGTTACCGGCATGTCCGCTGCGGCGATGGCTGGAATGGCCGTCCCGGTTTACGGCTGGATCGCTGCCGCCGTTCTGATGATCTTGGGGTCCATTCTCCCCGGTCAGAAGCCTTCTGACATGACGGGAACGGCGACCATGTCCACCCTTGATAATAATCTCACGGTGGGCGGGCTCAGCGGCAAGCGCATGTCTCAGGAGAACCGGGACAGTGCGTCGGCCATTGCGCGGTCTATCGATAGCATGGCGTCCAAGATTGGCCCTCTCGCCGGGCTAACCCAGGACGTTGCCGCCGCCTACACAGTCTCCGTGGGTAACCGCGACGGGGTGAAGGTGGATGGCCTCGACGGAGGGCGTCTCTCGTACGCTGGCAAGCTGGATGAAGAGATGTCGAAGACCGTCATGAACGACGCGACCACTCGCCTCCTTCAGATGGCCGCGACCCAGACCCCAGACGACAACGTGCGGAAGGTCATCAACGCCTCTGGCGCGGGGAACCCTGAGACCGCTCTCGCCAACCTCGATTGGTATCAGAACACTTACAAGACGCTGATGAAGGATGCTGAGGACCAGACGACTGCCTATGCCCAGTCGGTAAAGAGCGTGAACGACCAGTGGCAACCGCTGATCGATAAGGCCGCGTCCCTGGGTCTCGCCTTCGATCCGATCATGGACAAGATGACGGATGCGCTGAAGAAGCTGGACGACGAACGGCACGACGCCTTCAACGACAACATCAACGGCATGCGTAACGCCATTTCCGGTTATCGTGGGGACGATGCGCGAGGGGTCGCCCTTAAGCAGTTCGACCTCCAGCGCGACAAGGACCGGAAGGCCGGTATCGAGCAGATCGAACAGGCCGGGTTCGGCGAGGCTGAGTTGAAGATCTTCAAGGACACCTTCGACACGATGAAGGAACTTGAGCGCAAGACGGTGGAACTCACTGCGACCCGCGCGCAGGAGGACCGAAACAGCAGCCGCGCCGCGACGCTGGATAGCATCAACCTCGAACGCATGTCCCTGTCTGGCCTGGGCGACACGGCAGCTTATGAACAGGCCCGCCTTCAGCTGACGGCTAACATTGTCACCCTGAAGCGCAGCCTTGAGGATCTGGGGGTATCGTCCACCACGGTTGCGGACACCGTTCGTGCCGCGAACGACAACATGGCCACCTCCCTGAAGCGCCTTGCCGAAGATCAGAAGATCGCCACGGACAGCACCAACGGCGCCCTGGTGGACCGCTACCAGACCGCCATGGGCACGGCCGACGACCTGGGGAACCAGCTGGCCCGCCTTGAGCGTCAGCATGCCGCCGAGCGTATCCAGATGGCCCGCCAGGAGGGCGTGGATCTCGCCCAGCTGATGGTTACCCAGGCGGCTGAGCGCTCCGCCCTGGTGAAGGCCGAACAGCAGAAGATCCTTGCTACCGGGAAGGACATCCGCGCGTACCTCGATCACCTGAACACCACCGCCTCTGCCGGGCGCAGCCCGGAGCAGGCCTACCAGTCCGCCTCGCTCCTATTTGAGCGGGATATCTCCCTCGCGAACTCGGGAGACGCTGACGCCTTGTCCCGGATCACAGGGACGGCCGACACGCTGCTAACCGCCGCAAACGACATGTACTCCTCCTCGGAGCAGTTCAGTTCTGTACAGGACTACGTGAAGGCCTCTCTCGCCAATCTCAAGGAAACGAAGTCCTACGACGCCCAGATCCTTGATCAGTTGAAGGCCGCTGGAGCCGCCGACATCGCCCAGAAGCTCGCCCTCGATAACATCGCGACGCGAGCCGGTGGGGAAGCGGGCGCTAGAGCATTTCCAGCTTACTCGGACGCGTATCCTGAGTTGGCGAGGTAGTTTCTGCACTCGGCTTGGGTGAAGGTGTCGAGCAGGCGCCCGATGGTGGTCCAGAGGGCTTCGCGGGTACGGG
>NZ_JAGIZA010000048.1:1647-4885 GCF_017813365.1 Roseomonas indoligenes | reverse complement strand
GTGTTGGTATCATATCTATCCGGTCTGGTGGCCTGGCGCTGACCGACTCTCCCGCGTCTTAAGACGCAGTACCATAGGCGCAGGGGCGTTTCACGGCCGAGTTCGGGATGGGATCGGGTGTGGCAGCCTCGCTATAGGCACCAGGCCACCGGGCCGGATGGACATGATGTGGGATGGAAGGTTGGGCGAAAGGCTTGGCTTTCGGTTCTGTTTTGAGAGGGTGTTGCGTGTTGGTGCTGCGTGCGGCGAGGTTTTTTGGGCCTCAGCGGTAGGATGGATAGAGTTCGATCGGGCGATTAGGACCGCTCGGCTGCGTCGGTTACCCGACTTCCACCTGCGGCCTATCAACGTGATGGTCTATCACGGCCCTTGGGGAGACCTGGTTTTGAGGCTGGTTTCCCGCTTAGATGCCTTCAGCGGTTATCCGTTCCGCACTTGGCTACCCGGCGATGCGGCTGGCGCCACAACCGGTGCACCAGAGGTGCGTCCATCCCGGTCCTCTCGTACTAGGGACAGATCCTCTCAAGTCTCCAACACCCATGGCAGATAGGGACCGAACTGTCTCACGACGTTCTAAACCCAGCTCACGTACCGCTTTAATCGGCGAACAGCCGAACCCTTGGGACCTGCTCCAGCCCCGGGATGCGATGAGCCGACATCGAGGTGCCAAACCTCCCCGTCGATGTGGACTCTTGGGGGAGATCAGCCTGTTATCCCTAGAGTACCTTTTATCCGTTGAGCGATGGCCCTTCCACGCGGGACCACCGGATCACTAAGGCCGACTTTCGTCTCTGCTCGCGCTGTCGCGCTCGCAGTCAGGCGGGCTTGTGCCTTTGCACTCAACAGCCGATGTCCGACCGGCCTGAGCCCACCATCGCGCGCCTCCGTTACACTTTGGGAGGCGACCGCCCCAGTCAAACTGCCCACCAGGCAGGGTCCCGAACCCGGCTAACGGGTTTCGGTTAGACGCCAGAAAGGCGCAGGGTGGTATTTCAAGGTTGCCTCCACCAGAGCTAGCGCCCCGGCTTCAATGGCTCCCACCTATCCTACACAGCCCCTTCCTGGCGCCACTGCCAAGCTGCAGTAAAGGTTCATAGGGTCTTTCCGTCTGACCACGGGTACCCCGCATCTTCACGGGGAATTCAATTTCGCTGAGCCCATGCTGGAGACAGTGGGGAGGTCGTTACGCCATTCGTGCAGGTCGGAACTTACCCGACAAGGAATTTCGCTACCTTAGGACCGTTATAGTTACGGCCGCCGTTTACCGGGGCTTCAATTCAAGGCTCTCACCTCTCCTTTTAACCTTCCGGCACCGGGCAGGCGTCAGACCCTATACGTCGTCTCTCGACTTCGCAGAGCCCTGTGTTTTTACTAAACAGTCGCCACCCCCTGGTCTGTGCCACCCTCCTCCGCTTGCGCGGCGAAGGGTCTCGCTTATCCCGAAGTTACGCGAGCAATTTGCCTAGTTCCTTCAGCATGGTTCTCTCAAGCGCCTTGGTATACTCAACCAGTCCACCTGTGTCGGTTTCGGGTACGGTCCATAATCCCAGTGCTATTTCCCGGACCTCTCCAACCGCCCCCCCAATCCGATAAGGGGGAACAGAACTTCAAGGTCGTCACATCTGGGGGGCCAGGGAATATTCACCCTGTTTCCATCGGCTACGGCTGTCGCCCTCGCCTTAGGGGCCGGCTCACCCTGCGCGGATTGGCCTTGCGCAGGAACCCTTGGACTTTCGGCGAGAGGGGTTCTCACCCTCTTTGTCGCTACTCATGTCCGCATTCGCACTTCCGATACCTCCAGGAGCCGTCACCGGTCTCCCTTCACAGGCCTACGGAACGCTCCGCTACCGCGTGCATTGCTGCACACCCACAGCTTCGGCTCGTGGCTTGAGCCCCGTTACATTTTCGCCGCAGAACAGCTAATAGACCAGTGAGCTATTACGCTTTCTTTAAAGGATGGCTGCTTCTAAGCCAACCTCCTGGTTGTTTTGGCCGTCCCACATGCTTTCCCACTTAGCCACGAATTAGGGGCCTTAGCTGGTGGTCTGGGCTGTTTCCCTCTCGACAATGGACCTTAGCACCCACTGTCTGTCTGCCACGCTATACTCACCGGCATTCGGAGTTCGGTAGGGTTTGGTAGGGCTTTGGGCCCCCCTAGCCCTTCCGGTGCTCTACCTCCGGCGGTAAACACATGACGATCTACCTCAATAGATTTCGCGGAGAACCAGCTATTTCCGAGTTTGATTGGCCTTTCACCCCTAGCCACAGCTCATCCCCGACTTTTTCAACAGGCGTGGGTTCGGCCCTCCAGTGGGTGTTACCCCACCTTCAGCCTGGCCATGGCTAGATCACTCGGTTTCGGGTCTCATGCCGGCAACTCAAGCGCCCTTGTCAGACTCGCTTTCGCTGCGCCTACACCTCACGGCTTAAGCTTGCTGCCAACACGAACTCGCGGACCCATTATACAAAAGGTACGCCGTCACCCCACAATGAGGGCTCCGACTGCTTGTAGGCGCTCGGTTTCAGGTCTCTTTCACTCCCCTCGTCGGGGTGCTTTTCACCTTTCCCTCACGGTACTTGTGCACTATCGGTCGCCAAGGAGTATTTAGGCTTCGAGGGTGGTCCCCCGATGTTCAGACAGGGTTTCACGTGCCCCGCCTTACTCAAGGACCTCACAGCGCCATACGCCTACGGGGCTATCACCCACTGCGGCAGACCTTTCCAGATCCTTCGGCTTAACACTGTCAGGCCACTGGCCTACTCCGCTTTCGCTCGCCACTACTCGCGGAATCTCTGTTGATGTCTTTTCCTCCAGGTACTGAGATGTTTCAGTTCCCCGGGTTCGCCTCGCCCGCCTATGTATTCAGCGGGCGATCTCCATAAAGGAGGGGTTTCCCCATTCGGACATCCGCGGATCAACGATCGCTCGCATCTCCCCGCGGCTTTTCGCAGCGTGCCACGTCCTTCATCGCCTCTTGGCGCCAAGGCATCCACCGAACGCCCTTCTTTCACTCAATCTCATCCACCGCCCGCACGCAGAACCAACACGCAAGGATCAACCCCGCGCACCAGGCCCGCATGTCCAATCGGATCAGCAGACACCATGCAACTCTCTCTCGTTCAGCAACCCTGACAGCACACCCGCTAACCCTCCGCCCAAAAGCAGATCATCAGCCAGCAAACCATCCAGGCCGCTCAACTTACCTTCCATCTTTACTTGTAAAAGAACACGAGAAAC
>NZ_JAGIZA010000047.1 GCF_017813365.1 Roseomonas indoligenes | reverse complement strand
CTTGAGGCGGCAGTCATGGGTGATCGTGCGCGGCACCTTTGCCGAGAAGCGGAAGCTCTCCGGCGTGCTTGCGGCCCAGCGCTCATAGGTCGCCGGCCGGTGCGGACGGTAGAAGGAGGAGTTGATCTCGACCGCGGGCAGGCGGCGCGCATAGCGCTCCAGGTGGGAGCCGTCCGCGTCGAACTCGCCGGCGTGCTGCTTGGGGATGCTCCACCCGGCAGTTCCGATTTGCACCCCGCTCACTATACGTCCTCCCACAGCAGCTCCGGCTCGGTTCGGCGCACTTGCGGCGATGCGGCCGGGCAGGCTCTTAATGCCGGGACGCCATCATCTTCGCCACGGCGATCAGGGCAGCGCGGCGCTTCGGATCAGTGATGGTGCTGAAGGCCTGGATCAGCTCGACGATGTCGTCCCCCGGGCCGGGCTGGAAGGTCGGCGCAGGTTCGGGCGCATCATCTTGGCTGGATCCGGCAGCGATCAGTACGTCGGGACGGATGTCGAGTGCATTCGCGATCGCGATCAGCCGGCTGGCCGCGATCCGCGTGGTGCCCATTTCGTAGCGATGCAGCTGGGCTCCCGTCACGCCCACAACTCTCGCCAGCTCCTTCTGCGTCCGCCCCTGCGCGCGGCGGAGTTCACGGATTTCGCGCCCCACAGCAGCGTCCGACAATGTGGGCGAGCGCTGAGCAATGCCCATCGGATCACGCGCTCTCTGGTGCTCCAGGTGCTGGGACAACCTGCCGGCATGGGCCTGCTGCTCAGCGATCCTCGCCAGGATCCCAGTCCCGGGGGAGGCAGGCAGCTGTACAACGTTTTCCGCAAACGTATCCACGCGCTGGGCGGAATGGGCGGTCATGATTGTTGCTCCTCCCCAACCCGGCCGAAGGTGGCACGGATCTGGGCGTTCGTCTCATATTTGAGGCGAGGACTGATACGCCGATCGACCTTAGAAAGCAAACAGTCAAATCAAACACAAAGTCGAGTTTAGCATGGCTTATTTGTTACAAATCTGAGGTGGAAACTTGAGCTCTGAGAACACCTTAGAGGCTGAATTTCAATCAGAGGTGGAAGCAGGGCTGTTCGGCATTCGAATGGCTCTGTTGATGCACTTCAGGACACCTGCTGCCGGAGGTGGTTGCTGAAGCGGCCACTGAATCCCAAAATTCGGGATTCGTTTTCTCTTCGACTCGTCGAAGTGGTCGTTGAAGCTGGTAGTGCTCTGTGTTCAGCCTGTGTTCATGAGCAGGCCTGCGCAACGCGCCTGAGCTTGGTGGCTCATTTCCTCATGCTGCCGACGCATCCGGCAGCCCCGGCCGGCGTCACGGATCGTGTTTTTGTCGACACAAAGCTGATGTGGCCGTCTTCCTGGTCGCGTCAGTACAGTTGACGCTTGCTGCCATCGCCGGAGAACCTGGGAACCTCCTAAATAAAGAAGGGAGGGGCGCAATTGGCGCGCCACATCGAAGCGACACGCAGGCAGCCGAGCTGTGACCAGGTCAAGGTAGACCTGGATGATCTCGGTAAGCTTCTCGATGACTTGGTGGCCTGCTTCAACGAGCGGGAGCTCTCCAGAGCTCTGCTGCATGCCGTCGGACTAGAACTGATCCGGCACCTGTCGCCACCAGGCGAGGTCAACGCCCGCCTTGCTCAATGGCAGGATCGCTGGCGAGAGACGGTGCGAATGGAGCAGCTCCCCATGCGTGATACTGCAGTGGCGCATAGAATTGTCCGAGCCATGGAGGGCGAGGTCGCCTCACTGCCGCTAACCCAGGCAG
This sequence comes from Roseomonas indoligenes, assembly GCF_017813365.1. Lineage (GTDB taxonomy): Bacteria > Pseudomonadota > Alphaproteobacteria > Acetobacterales > Acetobacteraceae > Roseomonas > Roseomonas indoligenes. The sequence goes on along the minus strand of NZ_JAGIZA010000047.1, from coordinate 4,006 downwards.
ACTGTTGGAACTGGGCTGGTTGTGAGGCGCTCTGATCTGAGATGATCGGCGGCGGTCATGGTGTCGGGCGCGGGTTGGCGGACGGAGCTGGAACGATGGCTGGCGCCTTTCCTGAAATCGCTTGAGCATCCGGCGTGCTGCTTGGGGAGGCTCCATCCGGCTGTTCCGATCTGCACTCCGCTCACCATACGTCCTCCCGCCGCAGGCCCTGAGGCGCCATCCTGGCCTAACTCAAAGGCTGTGCCTGTTGCCCTTCTAGAACTCTCGGCTCCGCGCCGGCTTCGCGGGGCGTTGCGGGCCCGGCTCAGTTCGGCGCACTTGCCGCGATGCGGCCGGGAAAGCGCTCAATTCGTCTGGGCCATGCTTGGCTTCCCTCCCGATCAGAGCGAAGCGTCAGTGGCGCGGAAGGTACCAGCATCCTCCCTCGCCACCCTGACCCACTCTGGTCAGGGCTCTGGGTCGTAGGACCCGGTTGGTCGGGTCCGATCCAGGGACCTGACGATGACCAAGCCGGTTTCCCCCACACAGGCGCAGATCCTAGCGTCGGCCACCCAGCACCCGAAGCGGCTGGCCGAGGCGCCTCCACACCTGCCCGCCGCCGCTCGCAACGCGGTGGTCCAGAGCATGCGACGGGCCGGGTTGCTGGAGGAGATGCCCGAGCCCGATGACGGCACGACGGTGTTGCGGATCACCGCGGCCGGGCTGGAGGCGGTGGGCGCGCCGTGCACGGCGGAGCCGGCCAGAGAGGCCGACGTGAGCACACAGGAGGGCGGAGAGGGGCAGCCGGGCATCACCGCTGCCCAGGGAGACCAGGAGCCGTCTGTCGCACCCGCTTCCCTGCCACCTCCCTGGGTCTCGCTTCGGGATGCCGCTATCGCCCTGCTCGTGGCCTGGGACGCGGGCATGGAGCGCTCTGCCCTGCCGGCTTCCATTGAGGCGCTCCGGGCCGCCCTGAGCCGTGCAGCCGCAACCCGTCCACCTCGCGACCCCTCTGTTCCACGCCGTCCGCGCGAGGGCACCAAGCACCACGCCGTCCGCACCCTCCTGCGCCGGGAGGACGGCGCCACCATCGCCGGGATCATGGACGCGACCGGCTGGGCGCAGCACACGGTTCGGGGCTTCCTGGCTGGGCTAAAGAAGAAGGGCCACGCGGTCGAGGTGCTGGAGCGGGTCCGCCAGGTCGGGCCGGGCGCCCAAGGTGCGAAGGGCAGCTACAGCGTGTACCGGATCGCGCCGGTCGCTGCCGAGGGAGGGCAGGGTTGATGGCCGTCTCCCGCATCTCCCGCGGCTCCACCCAGCCCCGCTATGCCGTCGCGCTGTACCGGGTCTCGACCGCTGAGCAGGGGCACTCGGGCCTGGGCCTTGAGGCACAGCAGGCGAGCGTCCGGGCCTTCGTCGAGCGCGAGGGCTGGGCGTTGGTCGCCGAGCACCAGGACATCGCGTCCGGCAAGGACGACAGGCGGCCCGGGTTCCAGGCGGCCCTGACCCGGTGCCGCCAACTCGGGGCGGTGCTGGTGGCCGCGCGTCTCGATCGGATTACCCGCCGGGCACACACCCTCTCGCAGCTGCTGGAGGAAGGACTTTCCATCCGGGCCGCTGACATGCCGGGAGCGGATGACCTGATGATGCGGGTCTACGCGACGATGGCGCAGAAGGGGCGGGAGCTGATCTCGGAACGCGCCCGAGCGGCGCTGGCCGCAGCTCAGGCTAGGGGAGCGGTGTTGGGCGGGGATCGGGGGTGGCGGCCGCCGTTGCCGCCCTGTACTGCCGCCGCCTCAGAGGTGCGCCGGGAGGAGGCGACCCGGACGGCATACCGGCTCGCCTTGGAACTGGAAGCGTTACGGGCGAACGGCGTCACGACCCACGCCGGGATGGCGCGGGCGCTGACCGAGTGCGGGGTGCCAACGCCTAGAGGCGGCGCGGTTTGGACTCACACGACGGTGGCAAGAGTTATGCACTGACTGGGATTGCGAAAGGCCGACTTACTTCGGGCTGCCCCATCACAGAGGCTATGCGGGGGTGTCGAGCTGAAAGGTGAGTTGTATCCGTAAACCGTCAGCAGCGAGCAGAAACTTGGGAATGTTGCTGTGGGGTTGAAGCCAAGTGTAGGCTTCTCCCTGCAGCAGGACACGCGGATCATGGCCTTTTTCAAGCGCAGCCATATGAGGACACTCTCCGCGGAACTCGTGACCCCGCCTGACACACCGACTGGCACTTCACGCCGCGGCTTTCTGGCCGCTGCCTGTGCCTGCTGCGCCCTGCCGGCCTTCCACAGCGCGCTAGCGGTCACGCCAGGTGCTGGCAGACCCTTACACCTGAAGCTTGATGCAGCCGCTCAAGCGCTCGAAGCGCGTATGATCGGGTGGCGCCGTGACATTCACCAAAACCCGGAGCTCGGCAACCAGGAGACGCGCACTGCCGGCTTGGTGGCCTCGCATCTACGCAGTCTCGGCTACGAGGTGCGGGAGCAAGTGGCGGTGACCGGTGTCGTAGCAACCCTGCGTGGCGGCGCCGGCGATGGTCCCGTGGTAGCACTACGGGCCGACATGGACGCACTTCCGGTGGCCGAGGAGGTGGACCTGCCTTTTGCGTCTACCGCCCGTGCCCAGTGGGGCGGGGTCGAGGTGCCGGTGATGCATGCCTGCGGGCATGACTGCCACACTGCTATCCTCATGGCTGTCGCAGAAGTACTGGCCGCTCATCGCTCGGAGCTGAAGGGTACGGTTAAGCTTCTGTTCCAGCCTGCGGAGGAGAACCTGCCGGCCGGTGAGATTGGCGGCGCGAAGCGCATGCTGGCTGAGGGAGCATATTCGGACCCGAAGCCTGATGTGGTGTTCGGCCTGCACATGGTGAGCGGACTGCCCGTTGGGACCCTCGGCTACTGCCCAGGCCCGGCCCATGCCAGCGCGGACGAGTTCCGGATCGTCGTGAACGGCCGCCAAACCCATGGCGCGCGCCCCTGGACCGGCGTGGACCCAATCGTCATCGGAGCACAGATTATCACTGCCCTCCAGACGATCCAGAGCCGGCAGGTGAATGTGGACCAGCCCTCCGTCTTGACCATCGGGCAGTTCCATGGGGGCGCGCGCAACAACATCATCCCAGACCGCGCAGAGATGAACGGTACGCTGCGGACCTATGACGAGGCGCGGCGCGCCTACATGCAGCGCCGTGTGACCGAAATCGCGGAGACCATCGCCAAAGGCATGGACGGGAGCGCGACGGTGCACTGGGAGCGAAACGGCTATCCCGTGACGGTCAACAATCCCGAGCTAACCGAACGGATGCTGCCCTCACTTGCGCGCGTGGCTGGCGGTGATGGGCTCCGGATGTCACCGCGATCGATGGCTGGCGACGACTTCGCCTATTTTGCGCAGGACGTGCCGGGGTTGTACTTCTGGGTGGGAATTGCCCCGCCCGGGGTAGACCCAGCCAGCGTCCCAGTGAACCACTCACCGCGTTTCCGAGTTGACGAAGCAGGCATGCTGCTCGGGCTGCGCGCTTCGCTGCACTTGGTGGCCGATTTCACCCGAAGCGGCACTATCGGCTAACCGCACGGGACTAAGGGGCGTGCTTCCGCCATGTTTGGTTGGCGGCGCTCCCCCGTCTCTACGTGTCATGAACAAGTGGGCTCGTGCACGAGGAGCGCGCGGGCCAAAAACTCGTCATCGAGCACCAGGACGTTGCCTCCGGCACGGACGGTCGGCGCCCCGGGTTCCAGGCAGCGCCTACCCGCTGCCGCCAGCTCGGGGCAGTGCTGGTGGCCGCCCGCCTCGATCGGATCACCCGGCGTGCCCACACCCTCTCACCGCTCTGGGCAGAGGGGATCTCGATCCGGGCGGCCGACATGCTGGGCGCCGATGACTTGATGATGCGGGTCTATGCGTATGCGGCCGGTGATGGCCGCCTTGTGAGGTGGTGGAGAGGTGTGGACTTCTGCGGGAGTGATGCCGGCCAGTTGGTGAACGACTGGTCGTGCGACGATCGCAGGACGGATCGCAACGGG
>NZ_JAGIZA010000046.1 GCF_017813365.1 Roseomonas indoligenes | reverse complement strand
CCACGCGTAGCATTCCGTCCGGCAGCGGCCGCTGTAGCTCCTTCGCCACGCTCCAGGGTGCCGTCATCCAGGCCTCCAGCTCCTCCGGCTCCGTCAGGATCACCGGCATGGCCTTGGGGTGGATCGGCGCCACCTCGGCGTTCGGCTCGGTGGTGAGGAAGGCGTAGAGGTCGGCCGTCACCTCACCCTCCTTCACCTTCCGCACGGATTTCCACTCCGGCACCCAGATCCCGGCGAAGAAGGCGAGCGGCCGGTCGTCACCCTCGCCCAGGGCGAACCAGGCCGGGACCGACTTCCCCTTCACCTTGTCCGGCTCGCTGAAGGCGGTGAGCGGCACGAGGCAGCGATGCTCGGGCGAGAGCCAGCGGCGCCAGTGCGGGGAGGCGGTGTTCCGGACGTTGGTCACGCCGGGGTCGCTCTTCTTCTCCTGGAGGGCGAAAGCTGGGCTCGGCATGCCCCATCGCGCCATCGCCAGCTCGCGCACGCCGTCCGCGGCCGTGCGGACGATCGGCGCCGCGTAGTCGGGGTAGATGCCCGGCAGCGGCTCCAGGTTGCCGGCCAGATCCCTCGTGTAGCGGGTCGCGTCCTGGATGGCGCGCTGATTGGTCCTGGCGGTGTAGAGATTGCACATGCGCGGGAGGCTAACGGCCGGAGCGCGGAGAGAGCCAGAGCCGCCATAGCCGCACTGACCCAGGCGACGCTCTCCCACCCGTGTTCCCTTCCTGTTCACGTTTGACCTACCCTCCTCCGGCCATGTCCGATTCGCCCCCGCGCATCCGTCTCCAACTTCGGCCCTCGCCACCGTCGCCTTTGCGGGCTGACGCTGCGCGGGACGAGTTGGTGCGGCTCTGGGAGGGGCTCGACCGTGAAGGCCAGCGCCTGGTGCTGTCGAACGCCCGCGCGGTGGCGGAGGTGACGGGTCGGATGCCGCGGGTGGTGCCGGAGCCGCATGCCTCCTGAACTGCGCCTGTCCTTTCTCGCCCTGCCGACCACGACGGACCGGAAGGTGGAAGTCTCGATCCTCGACCAGGGCCGGTACCACCCGGGACGTGTGCTGAAGTGGAGCGGCGGCGTCTACCAGGTGGAGCTGCCGGACCCGGAGGTAGTGAAGCTGCTGCGGATGCTCTCCGACCACTACGTCACGGCGAGCACGGCGCTGCCGGTCGAGGGCCGGCGCGCGAAGCTGGTGGTGGAAGTGCTGCTGGAGGGCGAGGCGGCCGAGGGTGGGCGCCGCATCGCGGAGGCCTGCCGACTGCTCGGCCTGGCGTTGGGCCGCATCGAGCAGGGCGAGGCGCAGGGGCTCGTTGCGGATCAGGCTGACGAGCGGCGGGTAGCGTGGCGGCTCACAGCGCCGGTACGCGGGCGCGGGGTGGCGTGAACTGATGCGACTGGACGTGTGCGTGCATGAGGCGGGGCATACGGTGGTGGGCTGGCGGCTGTTCGGGGTGCCGCCCAGCTGGGTTAGCGTCCACATGGGCCCGCCCCTTCAGGCGCAATGCCTCTTCGCCGTCGACCCTCCCCGCAGCCTCCGGGAGGCGCAGCAGCACGCCATCTACTCGGCAGGCGGACGCGCTGCGGTGCTGGAGGCCAAGGGACGCGGCTTCCTCCCGGCCAGCACCAACCCGGACGCTGGATACTGCGAGCCCTACGGCGAGGGCTGCGATGCCTACTGGGTCCACGAGCTGGAGCGGCGCTTCGGGGTGCGGCTGGAGAACCATGCCAAGGCACGGGCGCTTGAGATCGCGGAGCAGGACTGGTCCGTCATCCAGCGCATCGCGGAGTTCTTGGCGACCGGGATGCCGCTCTACAGCGACTACCTGGATCTGATCCTCAACACGAGGATGGCGGCGGCTTCACCGCGCGCCTGAACGCAAACCGCCCGCCACGGCAGGGGGTACATGGCGGGCGGCGCTAGGATCTATCGTCCGTTCTACCTTACAGCACGCAGCGGTGACCCAAAGTGCTATGGGTGAAGCGTCGGGGGCGCTGATATGGATAGGCTGCATTCCATGACCAGCTTCCACCGCCTGGATCGTCGCGAGCACCGGGAGCTTCTCCAGACCTCCTGCGCCTTGCTGGTAAGCTCGCGGGAGCTACTGGCCCTCCCGGTCTATCCCTGGCTGCCGGTACGGCACGGCAACATGCCCGCTCCTGACCCGATGAGGGCCGCCCTCTCCGACTTCGCGCAGTATGCCGGGCAGGAGGACATGCGGCTGGCCTTCGAATTCCTCTCCACGATGGAAGCGCTGCTATCGTCGAGGCCCGGATCGAAGGAGACAATGAGGCCCGACGGCTGATCAACCACGATCCCGAACGACACTGGGCTTCAGTCGATACTAACCATGTGGTTGCCCTTTTCGGGGCCTCCTGGCACTCGATGGGTTTCACGAATTCCTGGAGGGCCGTTGTGCCCCGCTTCTACCTCGATACCAGCGACGGCGACTTCAAGATCACGGACCACGTCGGTTATGACTTTGCAGACCGGGACGAGGCCCGCCGGTTAGCCCTCGATACCCTGCCCGACATGGCCCGCGACAAAATGCCCGACGGCGACCGGCGCGACTTCATCTGCAATGTCCGGGATGAGGCGGGGAAACCGATTTTCACCGCGACCCTGTCCCTGATTGCGCGGTGGCTCACCTAGGCCGGACCGGCGGTTTCCGCCTGACCTGCCGTGGGCATCTTCTTGGGCGCAGGTTTCGGAAATGAAACCTGCTTGATAGGCTTCCTTCCTGAGGGACGAGAACAGGACGGGAGTATGATCACTCCGCTGATCAGAAAACTGAGCCAAGCCGTTGATTTCAGCGATGATGACTTGGCAACTCTGACACGGCTGACGAGCAGACAGCGCACCGTCGGTCCACGAACTGCTCTCATCCACGAGGGCGACCGACCAGGGCCAGTGCGGCTCATCATGAAGGGGCTCGCCTGCCGCTATCAAAGCCTGCCCGACGGAAGCAGACAGATCGTGGCCCTGCTGATACCCGGCGACTTCTGCGACCTCCACGTCGCGATCCTCGACCGGATGGACCACAGCCTGGGCACTCTCTCGAACTGCGACATTGTGGAGATCCCCCGTGCCGCCGTTCTCAGCCTGATCGAGACCAGCCCCTCCATCACCCGCGCCCTGTGGTGGGCGACGCTCGTCGATGAGGCCATCCTGCGGAACTGGCTCGTGAACAAGGGTCGGCGCCAAGCCGATCTGCAACTGCTGAACCTGTTTTGCGAGCTGCTCTGCCGCTACGAGGTGGCGGGCCTTGCTCAGGGCGACACCTTCCCGCTCCCCCTTACCCAGGAGGAGCTCTCGGACGTTATGGGCGTGTCCGTCGTTCATGCGAACCGCACGCTCAACAGCCTGCGTGAGGCAGGCCTTGTCACCTTCGAGAAGGGATCCGTCACTTTCCCCGATCGCGCCCGTGCCTACGAGGTGGCCGAGTTCGACCCGACTTACCTTCACCTGACCCGCCGGCGTTGAGGCGCACGCACCAGCTGTTTGCTGTGCAGTGAAGCAAGCCGCGCTCACCATACGAAGTGAGTGCCGCGAAGCAGGGACCTGGCTGCAAGTTGACCATGGCGACGACCCAAGCTCGTACGTACGCACGTCTCCCAGCCTCATACGGCCTTGGTCCCTGCGGCCCCTGTGGTGACCACGAGGCTACCAGTTGCTGAGTAAATTGTTCCGATCCGGAAGATGCGGAGCTGCAAGACTGCGCCGGACGGCGGTACTTATCCGAAATAGGATATAATTCTTATTTAAGTTTCCCAACGATCCCAACATAGTTTGCATCTGAGGTGGGTGGAATTCTGTAGAGCAGCTGAACTACAACAGGATTTCCGTAGTTGGCCTCCGAAAAACATCCAGGATGCTGGGCGGGGAAAACATCGATGGTTGCTAATTCCGGTCCCTCTGCTGGAGCATCGTCAGAGCGCGATGTGGACCTAGCGGCTCCTTCCGAGGCTGTGTTGCAGACCCGGATTGCTGCGCAGGACAACCGCGTGGCCAGTCTGCCCCAGACCCCAGAGGTGCTGCAGCAAGCCCTGCCAGGAAGCAACCAGCGCTCACCCACGTCGTCCGACGTCGATGTCGGCCAGGAAGTCCGGGAACTTCGCCGTACGCAGGGTCGAAGCCAGAAGGAACTGGCGCGCGCGGTGGGCGTCACCGGGGCGCAGATGCATCGCTACGAGACGGGAACCACCCGGATCGCGGCCAGCCGGCTGATAGCGATCGCGAACGCACTGGACGTCGGGCCGGACGTGCTGATCGCGGCCGGATCCACCCAGAACGCTCCGACACCGCTGGCACTGACGCCCAAGGCCAGCGCTGGCGACGAGTTCGCCGAGTTGCTTCACCTGTTCTGCGCGATCAACGATCCGAAGTGCCGTCATGCACTGATCGTGGTAGCCAGGATGTTGGCTGGTTAGACGGCCGTGCCGGCCAGGTTGACGGTCGCCGTAAGCCACCGGCTATAGTTTCCAGCTTCATAGAGGACATCTCCTGACAGACCGAGTGCGGATAGCTCCCCCCTTCGCTTACACCTGCCCCATCTGCGGCGGGGCGATGCGGAACGGTGAGGGCGAGAACGGGTCTTGGTTCCAGTGCTCCGTTGGGCACGAGTTCTCGGCGGCCGACATGGACGTGCGGACGACGAACATGGTGGATGCGGCCCTGGCAACGGCGCTGCGCGTCCTGGATGAGCGGGCAGCCTTGTGCGCGGATTTTGCCGGCATGGCCGCCGGGGATCATGACGGAGGGCGTCAAACCTACTGGCAGGAACTGCAGTTCGAGATTGAGATGAAGGCCAAGGTGGTGGCCGGCCTCATCAACCGGGGCTGGCCAGATCCGTCTGGAAAGTAGCCCTGCTGCTGTCCAGGCCCTCAACGTCGCCTTGGTGGCCGTTAAGGAGGACGGCCTTGCGGTGGTAGAGGTGCTGGGGCAGGACCTGGGCCAGGATAGCGCCAGCGAGGCACGGTTGGCGCCTACGGTGTAGGTGGTGGTGGATAAGGCTTGACGACAACGGATGGTGCGGCGGCCTCAGGCACTCGCCATAGGCAGCGCCGATGGTAGAAATCGGCACAGCTCACCTCGTCAACAATCCTGACAGGCCGGTATGGTTGCGGAACCAACCCCAACCAGGACTATCCAGATGCCTCCCAAGCCCCTCTCCCCGGATGCCCTCGACAAGGTTGTGGGAGGTGCCTTCCAGCAAACCGGGGCGGGGAACGACGCCGTCTTCGGCACCGGTGCTGCCGACGTCATCTTTACCGGATCCGGCAACGACACCGCCAACGGCGGCGCTGGGAACGACCAAGTCTTTGGCGAGGCCGGAAATGACGCGATCAGCGGTGGGGCCGGCAACGACCTGCTCTTCGGCGGTGACGGCCAGGATACCCTGAACGGCGGCGCGGGCCAGGACCAGCTCCAGGGCGGGGAAGGCAATGACGCCCTGGATGGCGGCGTGGGCGACGGCGCTCAGGACCTGGCCTTCGGCGGTGCTGGCAACGACAGCTTCATCTGGGCGCCGGGCGATGGCAACGACCAGTTCCAGGGCGGCACCGGCAACGACACGCTGCAGCTGGACAATGTGAGCCTGCATCAGCTGCAGTCCTCGCTGACGCTGGAGGGCAACACCAACCTTCAGATGCACGTGGGCAGCAACGCCCAGGGGCAGCAGGAGGTGACCTTCACCAACGCCAGCGGCCAGCCCGCCAATTTCCAGGGCGTGATCAACATCGGCGGCGAAAGCCTGCGCTTCTCCGATGTCGAGAAGATCGCGCTGGTCTGACGAACGGCGTTCCTGCCGTGCGATCCCCTCGCCGCGGTAGAACAGGGCCGGCGTGCCCCCGATTTCCAAGCGCGCCGGCCCACCCACCTGCCTCGCTCTGGGCGGCTACCAGGCAACGAGGAGGCTTGCCAGGCGCCCCCGGCAGCCCGCGTTCTTCTTGATCGCGGCGTCAGCATTTTGTCAGCCGCGTCGTGCTTTGATCTCCCTGCCCGGGTGATGGTCCGGGAAGGACACCAACCACCATGAACACCGTCCGCATTGCTCGCGTTCTCGCCCTTGTGGCAACTCTGGGCCTCGGAGCCACTGCCAGCGCGAAGGCGCAGCCCTTCTACCCCTATGCGCCGCCTCCGCCCCCGCGGGTGCAGATCCTGCCGTCGGGGTATCTGCCCCCGCCTCCTCCCCGGCCGGTTCGCTGGTACTACGCCGCCCCCGCACCACGCTGGGCACCTCCGCCACCTTACGCGCCGATTTATGCCGGCCCGCATTTCGTGCGCGGCCACTGGCACGCCGAAACAGGGGAATGGATCCCGGGTCACTGGGCGCGCTGAGGAAAAGTCGGCCCCTCTCGGGCCAGATTAGGCCCAGCCCCCAGGACAAGCGCCTGGGCCGTCGCTGACGCGGCTAGTTACGAGTGCTGGCCGCCACTGCCCGTAGCGCCGGACTGCTCCAGGCTGACGGTAACGCTGCCGGCGAGCGGGGTGCGGCTGTCGGCCTGGAGCAGCGGTCAGAGCCGGTCGCATCTACCACTGAGCTTACCGGCTCTTCACGGACCTTACTTAGGTCCCGGCTCGCCTGTTCGGAGCAATTCCAAGCGCGTGTAGCTTTTTCAGGAAAGCTTCCGCCTGGAATGGCTTGGCGATAAAGTCCTCAAAGGCGCCGAGACGACGGCCATTCATGAGAGCTGGACGGCCACTCACATAGAGGATTGGCAGGTTCGTGTGGGCGGCTCGCACCCGCTCCGCGACCTTGAACCCGTCCAGTCCTGGAACGCCCAGATCAAGGTCCGTCGCCAGCATTCGGCAGGGCGGAACAGCCTCCATCCGGCCAAGGGCCTCATGCGGGGTTGCGAAGGCTGCTACCTCGAAGCCCTCTGTCTCTAGAACCTCAACCAGCAGCTCCCGCAGCAGATCGTTGTCTTCCAGGACGACAACGTCGCACATGCGGTAGCCTTTTCGCAGTGAGGGATGCGGCCGTGCTTGTGCAGGGGAGTGACCCCATGGGGAACAGGCTTAATGGGCACGCCTCCGTACCCACCGCAGCTGTCGTATTGTAACTGCTGTAATTGTTCGGGGTTGCAGAAGCGCAAAACCACACCATAAATCGTGGCTCGCAACCGGGCTGGTACTAGACGTTCCCGGTGGCGCCCTCGGAAGCGCGGTCCTGGTCGGCAAGGGCGGAGGTCATGGCTTTACCGGCGCCCTGAAGATAAATTGGGCCTGTCAGTGCTGCGTCGAAGGATCCTGGGGGACGGCGGCATCGAACTCATCGACCGCCTGTTTCAGGCTTTCGCATCTGGTCGGAGGGAGATCCTTCGCTTCCTGGGCGGCAGCCATGACAGCGCCCGCGGCCAGCGACCTGCCATCGGTCGGAACTGCGCCTGCAGGTGCGCGGCTGACCGCTCGGACGATAAGCGCAGTCACCTTGGCCTGCTGCGTTTTCTCCCATTCGGCCGTCCGGAAGCCGCAGACCCGGGCCTGAGCGGCGAGCCTGATATACCCAACATAGGCCTCGACGTTGGAGAAGCCGGTGACGGCCGGCGCCTCTCTCTGGGCGTCCTGAGCCTGAGCGCCGATGCTGAACATCGCCATTAAAGCGGTTAGTGACTGTTTGAGAACTCAGCGGTGGGTGATCCTGCGGAGGAGGAGGGCGCCCATGGCGACGTGGATCATGGCCTCGGAGACGTCGAGGCGGCGCTCGTAGTCGCGGACCAAACGGCGCC
>NZ_JAGIZA010000045.1 GCF_017813365.1 Roseomonas indoligenes | reverse complement strand
GCGCCGTTTGGTCCGCGACTACGAGCGCCGCCTCGACGTCTCCGAGGCCATGATCCACGTCGCCATGGGCGCCCTCCTCCTCCGCAGGATCACCCACCGCTGAGTTCTCAAACAGTCACTTAGCGCCTCCCTTAAACGCAACATCCAGGCTCTAGAGGATCGCCGCCGCGCAGAGGTCGCCGCCGCGACCCCACAGGAGCGGATTGCTGAGACGATCACTCGTTTCACCGGCAGCATGACCTTCGTCTACATTCACCTCGCGGTCTACGGCGCCTGGATCCTGACCAATCTCGGTCTTATCTCGTTCATCCCAAAGTTCGATGAGTCGTTCGTCATCTTGGCGATGGAAGCCTCTGTCGAGGCCATCTTCCTTTCCACCTTCGTATTAATAAGTCAGAACCGCATGGCCGCAGCAGCCGATAAGCGAGCCGACCTCGATCTGCAGATCAGCCTTCTGGCAGAGCACGAACTGACGAAGCTCTCCGAGCTGGTCGTAGCGATCGCGGAGCGCATGGATATTAGGGCAAGTGCCGATCCTGAGCTGCAAGAAGTACAGAAAGACATCGCCCCGGAGGCCGTGCTCGACGAGATTGCAGCACAGCAGGAAAAAACTTGACGACCTGAGAGTAGCCGGGTCCGACATTGCCAAATCCCTACGGCGTCCGGCCTCCACTCCCCTGTTCAACACCGACCAACGACCGTTGATGGGTGGTGAACAGCCCCAAGACGGCGCCGAGAGCCGAGCAAACGACACCTGAGCACCCGTCCCTGCAACGCGCTCCGCAGCCAGCCTACCAGTTACGGACATTCCGCCCGCTCATCCGTCCCCACCGCAGATCACCGCAGCGTTGGTCCCGAACGCTATTGTCGCGAGAAGCTCACCATTCCGCTCTACGAGCTGCTCATGCCACAACGGACTTCTCATGCTCCAGCCCTAATCCGCCTTAAGCCGCCCATCTCGTGCAGCTCGGCTGGAAATAGCGTACTCCGCTTCCAGGATGCGGCCAAACTCCTCGGGGGTGCACGAATAGGCTTCGCTGCCGAGGTCGCGAGCGCTCTTGACCATTTGCGGGTCCGCTACGGCCTCTCGAATCGCTCCCGCCAAGCGGTCGCGCAGATCCGGCGGCGTGCGGGAGGAGACGAGGAGGCCGATATAGGTGGTGCCATCGATCTCGCCGAATCCGAGCTGCGATACCGTCTTCACCTCTGGCAAAGCAGGGTCAGTCGTCGGACCAAGCACGGCTAGCGCCTTTAGAGCACCTGAGCGAATATGCTGAAGGGAACTCGTGACTTGGTCAAAGTGTACGTCGATCTGACCTCCGAGCAGGTCGCTAAGGGCGGGGCCGGAGCCACGATAGCTGACGACGGTAAACTTGGTGCCGAGGAGGTTCTCGAGTTGGAGAAGAGCGAGGTGGTTCGGCGTGCCCGGCCCGGAATGGCCGGCATTGAGCTTCCCCTCTCCCGACCGGGAATAGGCGGCAAGGTCGGCGAAGTTGCGGAGGCGCGCGTCGTTGCTGCGAGCAAGAAGTACCATGGAACTGCGGTTTACCAAGCTGAGCGGCGCGAAGTCAGCGCGGGTGTAGGGCGTGCTCGCCATCTCCGGTACTGTAACGATAACGCCTCCGCCCGCGAGGAGCAGCGTGTGCCCGTCCGGCGCGCTGCGCGCGACCTGCCCTGCGCCCACCGCGCCCCCCGCGCCCGGACGGTTGTCGACGACGACGGTCTGCCCGAGTGCCTTGCCGAGCGACGTGGCGACGATCCGCCCGACGAGATCGGTGTTGCCGCCTGGGGCGAAGGGCACAACGATGGTAACCGTCCTGTTCGGGAAGCTTTGAGCCCGGGCAATCGACGGGATGGTGGCACCTGCGGCGGCAGCGCTGAGCGTCAGCAGCCCGCGGCGGTAGAATGTCATACTTTCCTCCATTTTTGATTTCCGGCCCTCCCCCGCCCCCCGGTGGCACAAGGCTTCAAGTGCCGATTGGTCCGACCGGTACGAGCATCGCCGGCAGCCGTGCATGACGTTCGGGCACCCTCCGGTGCATCGCGCCCTTTCCCTGAAAGTAGCGGCGGTAACGCGCGTCCTCGTCACGGATCAGCGCCGTGAACTCGGCCGTGTCGAGGTAGCGGATGCCGAAGCTCTGCTGCGCCATGAAGCTGATGAAGCGCGGATCGGTGGCGGCCGCGCGCACGGCGTCGCGCCAGCGGGCCAGCACCGGCTCCGGCGTGCCGGGCGGGGCGGCGAGGCCGCGCCAGGTAACGACGTCGATGTCAAAGCCCTGCTCGATCGCGGTCGGCGCGTCCGGGAAGGCCGGAAGCCGGTCCTTCGCCGTTACCGCCAGGATGCGGGCTACGCCGCCCTCGATCTGACCGCGCGCCTCGACGGCGCTGAAGGCCGTGGCCTCGATGTTGCCCGCCGCGAGGTCCTGCAGCCCCGGCGCGGCACCGGCATAGACGACATGGGTGAGCTTTGCACCGGCGATGCGCTCGAATTCCAGCGCGACCAGGTGCCAGGTGCCGCCGGCGCCGCTATTGGCCACGCGCACCGCCTCCGGCCTCGCGCGGGCATCGGCGGCCAGCGCTACCAGGTCCTTCCACGGCGCGTTGCGGGCTACGGTGATCGCGCCGGGATCGACGTTGAGCAGCGCGATTGGCTGCAGGTCCTGCCAGGTCAGCGGCGAGGGCGCGAAGAGCGGCGCGGTCAGCAGGTTCGGCACGATCAGCCCGACCGTGGTGCCGTCGGGAGGGGCGCTGCGGACCGCCATGTGCCCGACCACGCCATTGCCGCCGGGGCGGTTGTAGACCGTGACCGTGGTGCCCAGGCGTTCGGACAGGATGGGCGCCACGGCGCGCGCCACCACGTCCGTGCCGCCGCCGGGCGCCCAGGGCACCACCAGGGTAACCGGGCGGCCGGAAAAGCCCTGGGCGAGCGCCGGCCGCGCCAGGGTGGCGGGTGCGGCGGTGGCGAGCGTCGCGGTGAGCACGGTGCGACGGGTGAAGACTATCATCTCTCTCATCCTCCCTTGGTTCTTGTTCTTGTCGCCGGATGGCCCCGGCGCGGCGGGCGGGAAGTCGGGCGAGCTATTCCAGCTTGATCTCGGCCTGGCGGATCACCTCGGTCCAGGTCGCCGTCTCGCTCTCGATATTGTCCCGCACTACCTCAGGCGGATTGAAGGTCGGTAGGAAGCCGCGCTCGGCGTAGAGCCGCAGCAGCTCCGGCGAGGCGAGGGCCTGCTTCAGCGCCGCCGTCAGCTTCGCGACGATGGCGGGATCGGTCCGCGCTGGGGCCATCAGCGCCTGCCAGCTGTTCACTTCGGCCCCAGGCACCCCCGCTTCGGCGGCAGTCGGAATGTCGGGCAGGGCCGCGAGGCGTTCCGGCGTGGCGACGGCGAGCAACCGGATGCTATTCGCGCCCTGGTGCGACTGCACGAGGCCGAGCGTGTCGAACATCAGCTGGACGCGGCCGGCGATGAGGTCCGTCAGTGCGGGCGCGGCGCCGCGATACGGCACGTGGATAAGCTGCAGCCCAGCGCGGATGGCGAAGAGCTCGCCCACCAGATGCGTGACGCCGCCGGCGCCGCCGGAGGCGAAGCTCACCTGCCCCGGCCGCGCCCTGGCATAGGCCACGAACTCCCGCAGGTCCTTCACCGGTAGGCTGGCTGGGATGATGTAGAGCAGAGGGTCCGTGGTGACCTGCCCGACCGGGAGCAGGTCCCGCGAGGGCCGGGCGCGCGTGTTGCTGTAGAGGATGGGGTTGGTGACGAGGACGCCGGAGTTGGAGTGCAGGATGGTGTAGCCGTCCGGCGGGGATTCCGCGACGTGCTCCATGCCGATGTTCCCCGCGGCGCCCGGCCGGTTGTCGATCACCACGGGCTGGCCGAGGATGCCGCTCAGCGCCTGGGCGAGCGGGCGCGAGACGGTGTCCACGCCGCCGCCCGCGGCGAAGGGCACGACGATGCGGATGGGGCGGTTGGGGTAGGAGGCGGGCGGGGACTGGCCCTGCGGCTGGGCCTGCGCGAGGCCGGTGGCGGCGACGAGGCCGGCGGCGGCGAGGCCGAGCGCGCGCCGCGCCAGCCGGCCGGGGATGCGGGACGTCATGGATGTTTCCTCATTCTCTTGCGTCATTCGGCAAACTGCGGCGTGAGGGCATCCAGCCAGATCACGGCGGCGGCGGCGCCGGCATCGGGCGTGCCCAGGGCACGATCGCCGAGGTAGCTGGCCCGGCCGAGGCGCGGGCGCATGACGGCGGTGGCCTCGGCACCGGCCCGGGCCGCGCGCACGGCCTCCCCCCAGGCCGCGGCGGGCGCGCGCCCGGCATCCAGCGCCTTCGCGAAGGTCTCGGCGGCGGGGTGGAGCGCGTCCAGCATGGTCCGGTCGCCCGGCCTGGCGCCGCCCATCTCCGCGATGGCTTCCACGGCGGCAGTCAGGGCGCGAGACCAGTCACCGGCCCCGGGCGCATCCGGCAGGCCGCGCGCGGCGCGCAGCAGCGCCGTGGCATAGAAGGGGCCGGAGCTGCCGGCGATGGCGCGGCGAAGCGCCTCCCCCATGCGCAGGAGCGCTGACGGCGCCTCGGCCCAGGCCGTGTCCGGCAGGATCCGCAGGGCGGCCGCGCCGCGCGACATGCTGATACCCAGGTCGCCATCGCCCGCGGCGCTGTCCAGCGCCGTCAGCCGCTCCTCGGCGGCCTCCAGCGCGGTGGCGGCCGCCAGGACGGCCCGGCGCACCGCTTCGCCGCCCGGGGTGGCCGGGCGTTCAGTCTCGACCACGGGCGCGGCGGCCGTGCCCACGAGGTTCCGGGCCGCCGCGATCCGGCCGCTGCCGGGCCAGGCGGGGGCATCGGTCGGCGCATCCAGGCGTTCCAGCAGCGCGTCGTCCAGCCGCATGACGGTCAGCGAGGCGCCGGGCATCTCCAGCGCGGTGAGGAGGTTGCCGAACCAGGCACGCTCCACCACCAACCCGCGCGCGCGCAGCAGGGCGAGCGCCTGGCGGGCGACCACGGCCAGTTCCATCGGCGGCGTGCCGCCCAGCCCGTTCACCAGCAGCGCCACGCGCTCGCCCGCGCCCAGTGAGGCATCGGCCAGGACCGTGTCGAGGATCGCCTCCACCAGCGCATCGGCCGAGCGCAGGGCGACGCGGCGCACGCCCTGCTCCCCGTGGATGCCGAGACCGAGCTCCGCCTCGCCCTCCTCGAGCGAGAAGCCGGGCCGCCCGGCGGCGGGCACGGTGCAGGCGCCGAGCGCGACACCCATGGTGCCGATCGCCGTCGCCGCCGCGCGCGCCTCCGCCACGACGGCCTCCAGCGGCAATCCGGTTGCGGCGGCCGCGCCGGCGACCTTGTGCACCAGTACCGTGCCGTCGATGCCGCGCCGTCGCGCCGGTTCCACCGTGTCGCGCAGTGCCACGTCGTCCGCCACCACCACGACCTCGGCCGGGATGCCCTCGGCGCGCGCCAGCTCCGCGGCCAGGCCGAAGTTCAGGCGGTCGCCCGTGTAGTTCTTCACCACCAGCACGGCGCCGGCCGGCCCCGCCGCGGCGCGGATGGCGGCCAGCACCGCGTCCACGCTCGGCGAGGTAAAGACGTCGCCCGCCACGGCCGCGTGCAGCATCCCCGCGCCGACATAGCCCGCATGGGCCGGCTCGTGCCCGCTGCCGCCGCCGGAGAGCACGGCGACGCCGCGTGCACCGGGCTCCGGGAGGCTGGCGCGCACCACGACGTCCTCGTCCCGCAGCAGGGCCTGGCCGGGGTTCAGGTCCACCTGTCCCTCCAACATTTCGCGCACCACGCCGCGCGGGTCGTTCAGAAGCTTCCGCATGCCGTCCGTTCTCTCCGTCTGTTCAATTCAGCGGCTTCAGCAGCTTGCCCGGGTTCATGATGCCGAGCGGGTCGAGCGCGTTCTTCACCGCCCACATGAGCGACAGCGCCTCGCCGTGCTCCTCCGCCGCGAGGTCGAGCTTGTGCATGCCGATCCCGTGCTCGCCGGAGCAGGTGCCCCCCAGGCGGATGGCGCGCTCGCCCGTGCGGCGGGCGAGGCCGTCGGCGCGGGCGCGCTCCTCCGGGCTGGTAGGGTCGAAGAGGATGCCGAGGTGGAAGTTGCCATCGCCGACATGCCCGACCAGCGGCGCTAGCAGCCCGGTGGCGGCCACGTCCGCCTCCGTCTCCAGGATGCATTCGGCGAGCGCGGAGATCGGCACGCAGGCGTCCGTTCCCATCTGGCTTCTGCCGGGCAGGTAGTGGAGGTTGGCGTAGTAAGTGTCGTGGCGCGCCTTCCAAAGGCGCGAGCGCTCCTCCGGCCGGTTGGCCCAGAGAAAGCCGTTTCCCCCCGCCTCCTCGCAGAGCGCCTGCACCAGCTCCACCTGCTCCGCGACCGCAGCGGGGCTGCCCTGGAACTCCAAGAACAGCGTGGGCTGCTCCGCCAGTCCCTCCAGCTTTGAGTAGCGGATGCACATGCGCATCTGTAACGCGTTCACGAACTCGATCCGCGCCATAGGAATGCCGGCCTGCAGGATGGAGATCGTGGCGTCGAGGGCCAATCGTACGTCCGGGAACTGGCATACTGCGGCCGAGACCGCCTCCGGCAGACCGTGCAGGCGCAGCTGCACCTCGGTGATGAGGCCTAGGGTTCCCTCGGAGCCGACATAGAGCCGCGTCAAGTCCAGCCCCGTCGAGGATTTCCGGGCCCGGCTGCCGATGCGGACGATGCGGCCGTCCGGCGTCACGACCGTTAGGCCCAGCACGTTCTCCCGCATCGTGCCGTAGCGGACGGCGGCGGTGCCGGAGGCACGGGTAGCGGCCATGCCGCCGATGGAGGCGTCGGCGCCGGGGTCGATCGGGAAGAACAGGCCGTGGGAGCGGAGCTCGGCGTTCAGCCGTAGCCGCGTCATACCCGCCTGCACGCGACAGTCCAGCGCCTCCGGCGAGACATCCAGCACACGGTCCATGCGGGAGAGGTCCACGGAGAGCCCGCCGCGAAGGGCGGTGACATGCCCTTCCAGCGAGGTGCCCGCCCCGAAGGGTACGATCGGAACGCGATGCGCACTGCAGAGGCGCGCGATGGCTGCCACTTCCTCGTTGCTCTCAGGGAAGGTAACCGCATCGGGCGGGAAGAGGTCGGGGACTCCCTCTCCTCGCCCGTGCTGCTCGCGAACGGAGTTACCGGTCGAGAGGCGCTCGCCGAGCATGGTGCGGAGTGCGGGCAGGATAGAGGCGATAGCGCCCGCGGCGGGTGGCGTGGCTTCCGCCACCGGCGGCACGGCACCGAGTTCTGCGATCATCCCGTTTCCCTGCGGGCCAGCTTCCGCGCCGGATCGGCGCGGCGGGCCAGCTCCTCCCCTTCCCTCGCGGACCAGTTCCAGATCTGTCCGCATTACGGACATAAGCTGCGCAATTCGATCCTGGTCTGTCAAGCGCCTGGTGAGCGCGCCCGGGTGGAAGTCAGCACCTTTTTCGGCAAAGCCAAAATGCCTCGTTGACCTTCCAAGGCAACCCGATCCATCTTGTCCGCCATCCGGACATTACCGGCGATGAGGAGGAGACTTATGGCTTCCAGGATCCACGGCATCATTCCGCCCATGACTACGCCCTTCAATGCCGAGGGTGAGATCGACGAAACCGCCTACCGCAACCAGATCCGCTGGTTCCTCGGCAAGGGCGTGCACGGCATCTGCGTCGGCGGCAGCACGGGGGAAGGCCACACCCTGACCCGTGAGGAGTTCAAGCTGCTTATGGAAATTGCTGCGGAGGAAGTGGCCGGCCGGGTCCCCCTGATCGCCGGCATCATCGCGAACAGCACCCGTGAGGCGATCTTACGTGCCCGCGATGTCGAGAACCTGCCAATCGACGCGCTGCAAATCACGCCCGTGCACTACCTCTTCAAGCCGAGCGAAGAGGCTACCTTTAGCCACTTTAAGACGCTGACGGAGTCCGTGAAGCAGCCCGTCATCATTTATAATGTCATTCCCTGGAACTACCTGACTCCCGCGCAGCTGTTGCACATCATGCGCCAGCTGCCCGGCGTGATTGGCGTGAAGCAGAGCCAGGGCGATCTGAAACTGATGGCGGACCTGCTGCTCGACGTGCCCGATGGCAAGCTCGTCTTTACCGCCGTGGACGCACTTCTCTACCCCTCATTTGCCCTGGGATCGCCCGGCACCATCGCCGCGAACCCGACGGCCGTGCCGACTGCCTGCGTTGCCCTGTGGGATGCGGTCCAGCGCGGTGACCACGCCTATTCCATGCAGCTGCACGACCGCATGCTCCGCTTCTGGAACACGATCGTCGGTGACAACCTGCCGGCCTGCGTAAAGGCCGTGCTGGAGATGCAGGGCTGCCCGGTAGGACTTCCCCGCGCCCCGATGCCGGCCGCCAGCGAGAAGCAGCGCGCCGCCATCGAACCCGCGCTGCGCCACTTGCTCGAGATCGTGAACAGCTCCGTCCGCGCAGCCGCGGAGTAACGCCCGGGTGCGGCGGGCGGCGAATTCACTTGCGCCGCCGCCCGCCGCAGCATACCCGTTGCTGATGCCCGACGACATGGCCGCCATGGCACCGCCCCAGGAGGCCGGGGGCCGCCAGAGCGTCAAATCACTCCTCAAGATGCTTGACGTCCTGGAGTGCTTCTCGACGCAGGACCGCGAGTTGACGGTTGTTGAGATGGCCCGGCGAACGGGTATGCCGCGCACCACCGTCCACCGCATCGTCGATAGCCTTCGCGTCCTCGGCTTTCTGGAGCAGGAGGCCAGCCGGGAGCGCTACCGATTAGGCATCAAGCTGTTCGAGCTTGGCAACACCGCCCTTACCAATCTTCCCCTATACCGGGAGGCGCGCCCCTTCGTGGACACGCTCTCGAAGATGAGCGGCGAGGTGGTACACCTCTGTGTCTTCGACGGCTCCCAAATGGTGTTCGTGGAGCGTTCGGAGCACGGGTCCGGCCGCCCGCACAACACGGTCACCACGATGGAAGCCACCCCGTGCCACAGCACAGGGGTTGGCAAGGCCACGCTCGCCTTCCAGGATGAGGCCGTCATAGACCGCATTATCCGCCTCGGCCTGCACCGCTTCACGTCGGAGACGATCACCGCCCCGGCATCTCTACGCGAAGAGCTGGCCCGTATCCGAGCACGGGGTTTTGCGGTGGATGAGTGCGAGCACGAGCCGGAGCTCCGCTGCGTGGCTGCGCCGATCCGCAACTCGACCGGGAAGGTCTTCGCTGCCATCAGCGTCAGCGGCCACACCCGTCGTGTGACCCTGAACCGCGTCGCGGACCTCGCGACCCTGGTGATGTCGCATGCCCAGCTCATCTCCATTCGGCTGGGCTTTATGCCAAGCGCCGCGTCGGCCTCAACTGGCCCGGGTGCAAGCCGCCCCGATTGATGCCCGGGCCAGTTACCGGTGTAGGGTCAGGCCCAAGAGACGCGCACGCAAACCTTACACTCACGCCGGAAAATCTCGGTTCCAGAACAATAAACCGTTGAAGCTCATATAGAATTCAGAATGGCCTCAGCATTGCGTAGCGTCGCGAGACAGCATTTTGCTGTTCCCGGGCGAGGAAATTACTATGACGCGTAAGATGACGACTTTGGCGATCGGTGCGTTCGCGTTCTTAGGGGCAGTTGTGTCGGCGAATGCCGCGCCTATTTCGGCCGATAGCTCGCTCAGCTTCACGGGCGTTGCGAATTGCACGGCAGGCGCCTGCACCATCGTGGATTCTAACATTTCCCCGCTCAGCAACAGCTCCCTGAACGTCGCCACGGGTTCTTACTCGACGGCCGGCTTCGTGAACGGCCAGGGCGCGAACCTCAACGACTTCACCTACAGCTCCTTCTCGCCATTCGTCCCCTACACGGCGTTCTCGGGCATCAATTCCGATCTCGGCGCGCTGAACCGGAGTGCGTCCTTCAGCGCCACGGGGCTGGTGAGTGCGGAGCGCACGGCTGTCGGCGCCCTCTTCATCACGAACATCGTCTTCTCCGGCATCGCGCGCCTCGAAGGCTTTGACCCGACGCCGGGCCTCTACGCTTTCACCGCGAACCAGTTCGGCCAGTTCTCCGGCACCTTCTCGTCGACGAGCACCATCACGCCGGTCCCCGAGCCCGCCTCCATGGCCCTGCTCGGCGCCGGTCTGCTGGGCCTCGGCTTCGTGCGGCGCCATGGGGCCAAGAAGTCTGCCAACACGACGGTCGCCTGAGACCTTGGCCCCGCATGCTGCAAAGCCAAGCGGGGCCTAGCCTCAACTGCTATCGTGTCTGAGACTTAGAGTGCGGAGGCTGTCCAGCCGATCTCCCTCGGCCGGGCAGCTTCTTGCACTCAAATTGTTTGCGATGGGATCGTGACGGTTCCGCCAGGCGTCGAGAGTAGGTTGGAGTGACCCAACTCTAACAGCCCCTCTCAGCCAAGCGCAGCCACACTGCCACCTGAACTCCCAGCCGCCCCAACGACCCTCGCCACCGTCGTGTGGGTCCGCACCGCCCCGTCGCGCGACGTCAGCACTCCCCGCTCCATCAGCGCCCGCGCCTTCCCGGCGTGGGTCATGACGCCATCGTTCCGTAGCGCCTCCAATTCCAGGGTGAGCCGATGCGCCGTCCGGGTCGCTCTCTCCTGGCGCACTCGGGCGGCACCAGCCGCACAGGGTGGCGCTCCGGGCGGCCACCCCCTATCCCCGCCCAGCACCGCCCCACGCGCACGTGCGGCTCCCAGCGCCGCCCGGGTGCGCTCCGAGAGGAGGTCCCGCTTCTTCTACGCCATCGCCGCATAGACGTATGCGCCTGACAAACACCGCGGGATTACTGCTGGACAGGCATCCCGGGGCTGATCAGGCGGCGTTGCGCTGATCCAGCCGGAGCGGCAGGCCCTGGAGGTTCCAGGGCAGCAGTTCGGTG
>NZ_JAGIZA010000044.1 GCF_017813365.1 Roseomonas indoligenes | reverse complement strand
CCAGCTCTACGTCAGGCCATCTTCCATCGGCTCTTCGCCCACCTCGCCGAACCCGTCCGATGCCCACACTGCAGACGTCGGTTCCTGCCGACCATCCACTCTAAAGTGCCCAGGTAGTGCTAGTTTCCCAGGACCGCCTTGACTTCGAGGTACTCCCCAAAGCCGAAGGCCCCGAACTCCCGCCCATTGCCGGACTGCTTGTAGCCGCCAAAGGGCAGGCTGCGGTCGAAGGTGGCACCGTTAATGTAGACGCGCCCTGCCCGGAGACGGTTGGCCACTCGGCGCGCGCGATCGGGGTTGCCGGACTGCACAAACCCCGCCAACCCGAAGGGCGTGTCGTTGGCGATCCCGATTGCCTCCTCCTCCGTGTCGTAGCTGATGATGGAGAGCACGGGGCCGAAGATCTCCTCGCGCGCGATCCGCATCTGCGGCTCCACGTCGCCGAACACCGTCGGCAGGGCGTAGTGGCCGCGGTTCAGCTCCGCCGGCCGCCCCGGCCCGCCGGCCACAAGCGTCGCGCCCTCCTCCACCCCCGCGCGGATAAGGTCTTGCACCTTTCTAGACTGCACCCGGCTCACCAACGGGCCCATGGTGGTCGCGGCGTCCAGAGGATCGCCAAGGCGAATGGTGCCTACCGCCTCGCGCGCCGCCTCGAAAGCCGCTTCGCGCGCGGCGCGGGGCACCAGCATCCGCGTGGGCGACTGGCAGTTCTGGCCGCCATTGGTGTAGCAGGCATGGACGCCCTGGATCACGGCCGCGCGCAGGTCGGTATCGTCCAGGATGATGTTGGCCGACTTGCCGCCGAGTTCCTGCGCCACCCGCTTCACCGTGTCCGCGGCCAGCTTTGCCACACGCACGCCGGCGGCGGTGGAGCCGGTGAAAGACACCATATCGATCCCGGGATGGGCGGCAATCGCCTCACCCACCGTCGGGCCATCACCGTTCACGAGGTTGAACACGCCGGGCGGCAGGCCGGCCTCGTGCACGACCTCGGCGAAGAGCATCGCGCTGAGCGGCGCGATCTCGCTCGGTTTCAGCACGACGGTGCAGCCCGTGGCCAGGGCGGGCGCGACCTTCGAGGCCACCTGGTTCAGCGGCCAGTTCCAGGGCGTGATGAGGCCGCAGACGCCGATGGGCTCGCGCCGGATGACTCCCTCGCCCATTCGCTCCTCGAAGCGGTACGCCGCGAGCACCCGCACCGCCTCCTCAAAGTGGAAGAGGGCCACGGTCGCCTGGCGCTCCGTCGCGAAGGTGATAGGGGCGCCCATCTCCAGTGTCATCGTCCGGGCCAGCTCCGGCAGCCGCGCGCGGAGGCCGGCGACGATGCGGTTGAGGTAGCCCAGGCGCTCCTCGACGTCCGTGAGGGAGTAGGTTTCGAAGGCCCGGCGCGCGGCGACGACGGCCCGGTCTACGTCCGCGGCGGAGCCGAGGCTGACCCTGGCGAAGATCTCCTCCGTCGCGGGGTTCTCGACGTCCAGCGCCGATGGCGAGGCCGGGTCCACCCAGGCTCCGCCGATGTAGAATTTCAGCGTGTCCATGGCGTTCCTGATCCTAAAGATGCCTGCCCTCGTCCACGGGCAGCACGATGCCCGTGGAGCTGGTCAGGTTGACGATGCAGGCGATCACGGCCCGCGCGACGTCGTCGGGGGTGGTCACGTGGGCGAGGGGGAGGCGCTCAGCGGTCCTCTTCAGCTGCTCCCGCGTGCGGCCAGGAACGAAGCCCGTATCCACCCCCGCCGGCGAGACGGAGAAGACCCGCACTTTCGGCGCCAGCACCTTCGCGAGCGCGAGCGTGAGCGCGTCCACGCCCGCCTTCGCCGCTAGATAGGCCAGGCTGCTGCCGAGGCCGGTGCGGGCCGCGATGGAGGAGATGTTCACGATCGCCGCGCCCTCCTCGCGCTCCAGAAGGGGCCGGAAGGCGCGGATCACGGCGAAGGGACCGCGCAGGTTCACGGCGACCGTCCGGTCGAAGATCTCGTCCGTCAGCGCGTCCAGGTCGCCGGCGGGCACGGGCGTCGTCGCGCCGCCGGAGTTCACCAGCGCGTCGAGACGCCCGTGATGCCGCTCCACCGCAGCCACGGCCTCCGCGATGGAGGGGGGCTCGTCGACCGCGACGCGCAGCGCCATGTGGCCGGCGCCGCCCAGTGCGGCTGCCACCTCTTCCGCCTGGTCGCGGCGGCTGTTGTAGCCGACGACCACCACGGATCCCATCGCGGCGAGACGGGCCGCCGTCGCCCGGCCGATGCCGCCGCTCGCGCCGGTCACGAGAGCGACCTTCGGGACCGAGAGCGCGGGGACACCCGGGCTGCGTACCGGCGCCGCTTTCCCTGCCTCGTCGCTCATCGCGGCTCTGCCCCCGTGTTGCGGCGGCGACGCTAGTGGAACCGCGGGGCGCGTCTATCCGTGATTGCCGGAATTCCGCATCCCGGAAAGCACGGAGATTGGCGGGGCGCCGCCCGGCGGCTCGTCTAGGGTGCCTCCATCGTGCGGCGCGGCTCCGGCGCGGCAGGGGAGGAAGGCATGGACACGCGCGTCACTCGCAGGACCGCGCTCGGCATCGGCGCGGCCGGGCTCCTGCCCGCGCCGGCCGCGCGGGCCCAGTCCTGGCCCTCGCGGCCGGTCACGTTGATCATGCCCTTCTCGGCGGGCGGTGGGACGGACCTGCTCGCGCGGGCGCTGGCGCAGTATCTCGGCGAGACGCTGGGCCAGCAGGTCGTGGTGGACAACCGCAGCGGCGCGGGTGGCAACATCGGTGGTGCCGCCGTCGCGCGCGCCGCGCCGGACGGCTACACGATCCTGTTCGGCACGCCCGGGCCGCTGGCGAACAATAAGCTCATCTACGCAAACCTGCCGTTCGATCCCGAGCGGGCCTTCGCGCCGGTCGTGCTGATCGCGAAGTCGCCGCTCGTCGTGGCGGCCAGCCCCGCGCTTCCGGTGAAGGACATCCGGGAGATGGTGGCCTATGCGAAGGCGAAGCCCGGCAAGCTCACCGTCGGCGTGCCGGGGAATGGGACGCTCGGCCACATCACGGCACTGCTGCTGGAGAAGGAGCTGGGGATCAGCCTGACGAGCGTCCCTTATCGCGGCACGGCCGACGTGGTGAAAGACATCCTGGGCGGGCAGATCCATCTCGCCATGGACTTCCTGCCCTCCTACGTGCCGCTGGCGAAGGAGGGACAGGTGCGCGCCCTCGCCGTGACCACGGCCCAGCGCTCGACCGACCTAGCGGATGTGCCGACCGTGCAGGAAGCCGGGTTCCCGGGCTTCGAGGCCTCGGCCTGGTACGCGCTGGCCGCGCCAACGGGGACGCCAGCCGAGATCGTGGACCGGCTGAACGCCGCCACGAACACCTTCCTCGGGAGTGAGAAAGGCCGGGACGCGCTGGCCAGGCTGAGCATGCAGGCCGTCGGCGGCACCCCGGCGGAGATGAAGGACTTCATCGCTGCGGAGTTGCGCAAGTGGGGGCCGGTGGTGCGGAACGCGAACATCGTCATGTGACGTGGTGGCACCGGGGGAGGGGCGCCATGCGGGCGATCGAGATCAGGGGCCAGGGCGGGCCGGAGGTGCTGGCGCTGGTGGACAGGCCGATGCCGACGCTCGGCCCGGGGGAGGTGTTGGTGCGCGTGGCCGCTGCCGGGGTGAACCGCCCGGACGTGCAGCAGCGCAAGGGGCTCTATCCCCCGCCGCCCGGCGTCACGGACATCCCAGGCCTTGACGTCGCCGGGGTGGTGGAGAGCGCGGCGCCGGACGTGGCTTGGCCGAGGCCGGGAAATGCCGTCTGCGCCCTCGTCGCCGGTGGCGGATATGCGGAGTTCTGTGCCGTGCCGGCGCCGCAGTGCATGCCGGTGCCGCGCGGCCTCTCCTTCGCCCAGGCCGCGACCCTGCCCGAGGTGTTCTTCACGGCCTGGAACAACGTGTTCTGGCTCGGGCGGCTGGCGGAAGGGGAGACGTTGCTGGTGCAGGGCGGGACCAGCGGCGTCGGATTGGCCGCGATCCAGATGGCGCGATGCCTGCGCGGGGCGCGGGTGATCGCGACGAGCAGCTCCGAGGAGAAGCGCGCGGTGTGCCGGGACTACGGTGCTGGGGAGACGGTGGACTACCGCGAAGAGGATTGGCCGGAGAGGGTGCGCGCCCTGACCGACGGCCGCGGGGTGGACGTGATTCTGGACGGGCAGGGGGGCGACTACACGCCGATCGAGATGGGGCTCCTTGCGGTCGATGGGCGCCTCGTCCTCATCGCCAGCCACCGGGCGCCGCGGGCGGAGATCAGCACCCGCGACGTGTATATCCGCCGCCTGACGCTCACCGGATCGACCCTGCGGAGCCGCCCGCCCGCCTACAAGGGCCGCATTGCGCGGGAGCTGGTGGAGCAGGTCTGGCCTCTGATCGAGGACGGCCGCATCCGCAGCCACATCTGCGGCGTCTACCCGCTGGAAGGGGCTAGGACGGCGCAATCCGTACTCGACGCGAACGCCCAGATCGGCAAGCTGGTGCTGACGGTCTCCGGTATGGCGGAGGCGGTGCCGGAGCCCCTGACCTGAGCGAACCTCCCGTCCAGTCCGTCCTCCGTGCCGTCGCGCTGCTGAGGGAGCTGAACCGCCAGCGCACCACCACGGTGGAGGAACTGTACCGCGCGACCGGGCTGCCGAAGCCGACGATCATGCGGCTGCTCGGCACACTGATTGCCGCGGGGCTGGTCACGAAAGCCAGCCGGGGGCTCGGCTACCACGTCACCTCGGACGTGCTCTCGCTCAGCGCCGGATACCACGGCGGGCCGCTGGT
Organism: Roseomonas indoligenes; assembly: GCF_017813365.1. Lineage (GTDB taxonomy): Bacteria > Pseudomonadota > Alphaproteobacteria > Acetobacterales > Acetobacteraceae > Roseomonas > Roseomonas indoligenes. Next base: position 6,739 of record NZ_JAGIZA010000044.1, on the reverse strand, counting down.
GGCGGAGGCCGGGCGGCCCTGGGCGGCGGACCTGACCCGGCGGCTGCGCTGGCCCGCCGCCATCGCCGTGCTGGACGGGGCGCGAATGGCGATCAGCGTCAGCACCATCGCGGACAGCGCGGTCTCGCCCTTCCACAGTTCCGTCGGGTCGCATCTCAGCCTCGTCACCCGCGCCCTCGGCCGCGCCTACCTCGCCTGGTGCCCGGATACGGAGCGACGGATCCTGCTGCGGATGCTCCTCGCCTCCCCCGACCCGGAGGACTGCCCGCCGAACCTGGAGCGCGTGATCCGGGGCATCGTCGCCTCCATGCGGCAGCAGGGCTACGCGCTGCGGGACCCGAAGGTGGAGCCGCGCTCCTCCGACACGGTAGCGGTGCCGATCGCCTTTGGGGGTGCGGTGGCCGGCACGCTCGGCCTGAGCTATTTCCGCTCCGCCGTGAACCACCGCGCGCTGACCGAGGAGCTGGTGCCGGCGCTGAAGGAGGCGAGCCGGGAGATCACCGCCTCCATGGAGCGCCTTCAGCGAGGTGCCTAGCGCGCGAGGTCGGCCTTCAGCCCCTGCATCGCGCCCACGAGCATCGCCGTGGTGTTGAAGCAGACCATACCGGTGCCCGCCGCCTCCAGCCGGCGCACATCCTCCGCCGTGCGGCCCACCGTGGCCCGCGCCACCCCAGCGCGCTTCGCGGCCTCCGCGATGAGGGTCACGGCCTCCTGCACGGCAGGGTGCTTGATGTCGCCCGCATGGCCGAGGGAGGCGCCGAGATCGCCGGGGCCGATGAAGACGGCGTCGATCCCGGGCACCGAGACGATCTCGTCCACCACCGGCAGAGCCTCTGCGTCCTCCACCATCACGATGACGATCGTGTGCCGGTTCCGTGTGGCGTAGTACGCCTTGCTGTCGCCCGTGCCGTAGGCGGAGGAGCGGGAGAGCGCCACGCCCCGCTTGCCCTCGGGCGCGTAGAGCGCCCGCTCCACCACCTCCTGCGCGATGGCGGCGTTGGAGACATGCGGCACGAGGATGCCGTCCGCCCCGGCATCGAGCACGCGCTGGATGCTCGCCACCGAGCCGTCGGGCACGCGGACCAGCCCGGCCATGCCGTGCAGGGTTGCGGCGCGCAACATGTCCTCGATCGTTTCGATGCCCGCCGGGCCGTGCTCCGTGTCGATGATGACGAAGTCGTAGCCGCAATGCCCGGCCATCTCGACCGTGGCGGCGGAGGGCGTGCCGATGAAGAAGCCGAGCAGTCGTTCGCCCTGGCGCATCTTCTCTTTGAAGCCTTCGGACATCCCTAAGCCGCCTCGTCCAGGCCGACGAGCCGCGCCGCGTTGAGGGAGACGAGCTTGCGGATGTCCTCCTTCGGAACCTGCTGGTCCAGCAGCAGCCGGACCACTTGGCGGAAGCCCTGCACCGGCCGGGGCGAGCCCGTGAGGCCGAGGTCGGAGGAGAGGATGGTGCGGTCCACCCCGGCCACCTCGATCAGGTGGACCAACTCCTCCGGCGAGAACTTCTTCGCCTTGCCCTCCACCCACATGCAGATGGAGTGTTCGATATGGGCGCCGATGGAGACCAACTCCCGAATATCGTTGTCCGTGCAACCGATAAGGTAGGTGGGGTGGTTCACGAGAAGGCGGTTTACCCCGCGGCGCTTGGCCTCCTCGAAGACCTTGATCATCTCCGCCGCGTCCAGGTGGCCGCCGGCGAGGATGATGTCGGCTTCCGCGATGATGTCGAGGACCTGCTTCGTGCTGTCCAGCAGGTCCCCGTTCGCGTCGGTGGCACGGAGGGGGATAGGGTCCAGCATTTTTTTGGCCGTCTTCGGGAAGGTTTTGCCCTGGCCGGACGCTTGCTCGATGTGGTTTGCGGCCGAGAGGGTCGGCATCCACACAATCTTCGCACCGATCATAGCCGCATGGTTCACGGCGTGCGGGTTGATGCCGCCCGAGGCGTTGTTCAGCGCGATCCCGGAGAAGAGCTTCACGCGCAATTCTGGAAAGAGCTTCTCCAGCACCATGGCGTGGGGGGTGCCGAGGTAGAAGTGGTCCTTGTAGAGCAGCGCGCGGAAGCCCGCTGCGGCGCAGTCCAGCATCGCCTCGTGGTGGTCCAGGATGCGCGGCATGGCGGCGGGGCCGCTGTGGCAGTGCAGGTCCACGGCGCCGACCAGCAACTCGGCAGCCTCCGTGTCGCGGGCCAGGTTGCCTTCGATGGTTTCGCTCATCGGATTGTGCCTCTCAGGCCCCTTCGGGCATGGGGTAGTCATCGGCGTTCAGGACCCAGCCGGGCTTCTTCGAGAAGTCCATGCGGGGCGGGCAGAAGATGTCCACGAGCTGGTTCAGCCCGTGAAGCTGGGCCCGGGTGGTGTGGATAGAGGGCGGCGGAATTACCGCGACGGAGGGGGAGCCGCAGAAGGCATGCTCGTCCTCCCGCCAGTGGTTCATGTTCGGCGTCCATGGCCAGCGCAGGTCGTGGATGAACTCGCCGTCCAGCGCGAGGGAGCACTGCTCGAAGTCGTCGTGATGGTGCGGGGAGAGCTTCGTGATGTCGCGCGGCTCCATCCGCGGGTCTAGGTAGTTCACCATGAAGGTGGAGCCGCGGAAGATCCGCCCGAAGCGCCCAGGCTCAACATGTACGTCCAGCCCGTAGCGCCGGATGCGGTAGCCGTCCTTCGGTGCCGGCCAGGGCTGCAGCGGTGGGATCAGCGGGTTCGGTGTGGCGTAAGCGTCATTATTCGGGCAGCGCGCGACGAGGTCCTCAGACGCCGTGGTGAAAAGGCGCACAATACGGCTACCGCTGGAAGTCTCGATGCTGCTATCGCCCGGCGGAACGAAGACGACCGCGTTGCCCGCGCAGTCCTGCCGCTCTCCGCCTGCAGTGACCACCGCGGAGGCCGCAGCATCCGGGAGGATGAGAACATACTCGTCCTTCTGGCCCCTACGCTCGAAGCGTGCCCCATCCCGGGCCTCGGTGTGGATGACGACGAAGTTCTGGCCGCGCGCGTACCAGCTCCGGCCTTCGGGGCCATCCTCTTGGGGCGGCGTCTCATAAAACCTGACGTAGCTGGGCGGCGCATAATGGCCTGCCAGGACGGCGGGGCTCGTTGCCGCCGGCGCGAGAGATGCGCGCGGATCGGACCTGTCGTACATGTTTCAATATCCTCGGTCGGCCAGCAGATGCGGTCCCTCTCCCCGAGATCGGGGCGGATGATGCCCGGACGGGCATTGGCGGCCTGCGGCTTTCATCATTCGCGACGCCTCTACTTTCAGCGGAGTTGCGGAAGACATCGGCCTGTATGCTAGCGGCGACGCACTGTAGGACTGCGCCGAATCATTCGTCGTTCCGGGATGCGGAATTCAGGCGTTTATACCCCTGCAAGATCTGGACAATTCAGGACCGTGATGTTGCGTCCTGCTGAGAACTTTCCCGACGGTCCCAACAAAAACGGCGCTGTTGTGGAAATCAGCGCGCGGATGTGGTTCGGTCTTATGCGCTGATCGGACGCGAGCAACGGTGTCTGGCATACCGAGGGCGTTGAAGGTGTTCAGGATGGCGCAGCGGATCTGCACCTCAGCGCCCGACGGGCCGGATCAAGGGCCAAAGGCGCTCGCCCCGGCGCTCAAGGCGGGGCATCGCGGTCTCATCGAGGCTGCGCCGGTGATCGCCGCTCTCCCAGCATTTACAGCAGCCGTCCGAGGTGCCTGATGACGCGCAGCGTCTCGTTCCTCTCGGTCGCCCCGGTGGTTCGCTTTTCTCCTGGCTTGCCGTTCCGCCGCTGCAGCACGACGCGGGGTCGGCTAGGCGAGCCGCAGAGGGCTCGTAGACCTTGCGGGTGTGATAAGCGCCGTCACCGCTGATCACGCCGATCCGCTCCTCTTTCGGCAATTGTGCCAGCAGCCTTGGAAGGATCTCGCCGTCCCCATGGCGGTGGTCGGTCATCTCCACGGCCCACACCTCATGGCTATACGCGTCGAGCACCAGTTGGACCTTGCGCCAGGCCCGCCGCTTGTCGGCCCCGTGCTTCTTCGCCTTCCAGTCGCCCTCTCCGAGCGCCTTCAACCCCGTGCTGCCGATGACGAGGTGGAGCGACCCGCCCGGGCGCGATTGAGAATGATAGACCGTGACCCTCTTCTCACGCCGCGAGAGGGTGCTGGAGTGGGGCACCTGCCAGTGCAGACCCGCCGGCTCTCCACCGCGAGAGGCCCACAGAGTCCCATGACCTCAGCCCGAGGTCATGGGGCTTTCTGCGTTTGGAGGGCCGCAACTTGACGCCCGGCAGGAAAAAGGGACCTAACGCGGCAGGTGCTCCGCGATGATGGACTGCAACTCGTAGACGTCGACCTTGTGGTTGAAAGTCCGTTCGATCTGCTCCGCAGAACCACTTACCCAGATCTTCAGCTCGGCATCCAGGTCGAAATGTCCGGCGCTCTCGACTGAAAAGCGGATCATGCTCCGATAGGGAATCGTCATGTACTCGGTCTTGCGGCCGGTGATCCCCTGCTTATCGATGAGGATCAGGCGGCGATCCGTCAGCAGGATCAGGTCACGGACAAGCTTATAGGCGGCTAACACAGGCTCACCTGTGGCAAGCAGACGTGCGTACTCCTGCTGGGCCTGCCCTGGGTCGATCGGCCCAGCATGACCAAGGAGAGCACCGAGAATAGCCATATGGACCTGATTTCCCTTGAAGGTGGAGAGCTTAACTAAACTTTCGCCGAAACAAAATCAGCGGGCTGGTGGATAATGTGGCTATGGGCGTGGTCCCAAAAGATATAAATGATCTGTCAGCCTTTCGATTGGGAAATAACAAATGGCCAAATCAGCAATCGACCTGAATGCCCTGAGCGCTGCCGAGCTCATCGAACTCATCAAGGAGGCAGAGGCCGTCCTGGCCACAAAGAGGGAAGGCGCCCGGACCGAGCTGGTGGAAGAGATAAAGGTCAAGGCGGCCGCTCTTGGGCTCAGCCTGAACGATTTACTGGGCCGGCCTCGCCCGCACACGAACGTTCGCCGTCCTCGCAGCGATGCTGGCAAGACGGTGGTGGCCAAGTACCGCGGCCCGAACGGCGCTGAGTGGACCGGGCGAGGGCGCAAGCCTCGGTGGCTGGCAGAGCTGGAGGCTGAGGGAAAGACGAAGGAGGAGTTCGCGCTCTGACGGAGGTCGGCGGCCCCTAGTCGCCGTTTGCAAGCTACGTCCCGCTTCCCCGAACGAATCCGGGAAGCGGAATGCGCTGGGCCTTACCCCTCTCGATCCTGCTTCTGGTGTTTCCCGCCTGGGCCAGAGAACCCACACAAGCGGACGCCTAGATCCGCCAAGCCATCATCCAACAGAGCATGGCGGCCTACAAACCAGCATGACGGCCTTGAGCCTGCCCCTACAAGTCGGCCCGTAACGGCTCCTCCTACTGCGGTAGGAGCGCGTACAGCCGCAATGGCAGGTCAGCCCCGCTCTGCTATGCCCAGGACGTGACAGACGTCATGGTGGCGGCCTGGAAGACTGGTCGTCGCTGATTGATCAGCAGGAGGGGCGTTCATGAGTATTGCGGCCGGCGGCGATTTCACGCTGAAGCAGGATGGGACGAAGGTCAGTGACTTCGCCACCCTCGATCAAGCGAAGGCTGCAGGGCTGAAGCAGGCACGTGAATTGGCCGCTCAGGATCCTCCGCGGACCGCGGTCTTTACCGTTGCGGATCTGTCGGGAGCAGAGGTGTGGAAAGTGCCCTCCACGTCACCTTAGTTCATCCTGGGCGCCAAGCCGGTACGGTCGGGCGGATCGAACTGCTGCGGATCTGGGACGTGCTGCCACGGGATGCGTAGAGCAAGCTGAGCAGGGCGATCCGCGGCACCACGGGGGGCGAAGAAGGCCGTTCATACCTATTCATTCGACCACTATGGGGTCTGGCGAAGCGAGTTCTCTGACAGCGAGGTGGCGTCGGCAGTGGTCGCCGGGACGGGCGCTTTTGGCGAGAACCTCGCCCTCACGAGGGTGGATGAGGGCAGCGTCTGCGTGGGCACGTCTGGCGGGCCGGGACGGTGGTTCTGCAGATTAGCCAGGCGCGGCAGTCCTGCTGGAAGCTGGACGACCGCTTTTGGGTGCGCGGCATGGCGCGCCAGGTCCAGACGTCACTGGATCATGCCGATGACGTCGCGCCGGACGGTCGCGCCCGCCGACACCGCCGACGCCATCCGCGGTCTGCCTTCGCCGGGCCCGCATCAGTCAGGCGGGAGGGATGGGCCGCCGCTCATCCCCGGGATTTTCTCCCGAATGCGCCGCAGCAGCTCAAAGAGCGTCTTGACGGTTTCGGGGGAAAGGCCGTCGAGCAGGCGCTCGTGGCGAGCCATGATCTCGTCGAGCATCCCGTCGTGGAGCCTCTTTCCGGCCGGGGCCAGGTCGATGACGAGGCTGGGCCGGCGGGACGCCGTGACGGAGAGGATCGTGACGAGCTCGCGTTTTTCGAGCCCGCGGAGGGCCCGGCTGACCGCGGCCTTGTCCAGCTCCCCCTCGGTCCAGATCGTGTAAGCGCTGGAGGGCCCCGAGGCGGCCAGGAACGACAGGATCCGCTATTCGATCAGTGTCACGCCGTAGCGGTCGCCGAAGAAGGCATTGGCGGAGATCCGCAATTCGCTAGAGCATTTCCGGCTTGCACAGACTCGCGGGTTCTGATTCGACGCTGTTGTTGAGCAGCGAGGCTGGAGATGACGGCACCTCTGTCGCAGGACCTGCGCAAGCGCCTGGTCCGGGCTGTT
>NZ_JAGIZA010000043.1 GCF_017813365.1 Roseomonas indoligenes | reverse complement strand
ATCCCGTTGCGATCCGTCCTGCGATCGTCGCACGACCAGTCGTTCACCAACTGGCCGGCATCACTCCCGCAGAAGTCCACACCTCTCCACCACCTCACAAGGCGGCCATCACCGGCCGCATACAGATAGTCCGCGGTGGGGGCGCCTAAGCCAACGAAGGTGCTGACGAGGCCGGCGACGATGACGGCGCGCTCGGCCGGCATGTCCACCAGCACCATCATCAGCACGCCACCGGCGGCGAGGATGATGGAGAGGAGCCCGACGATGAGCTCGGCGAAGGGCGGGCGTGCGGCAGCGGGCGGGATGCGCCCGCATCGCCAGGAGCGGTATCGCTCATGGATGTTCTCCAGATTGCCATTGGGTGCCGGGCTGATCGGCCGGGCGCGGATAATTAAGCCGTAAGGGTGGCGTAAGGACCGCCGACTAGAGGCAGAGCGCAGTCAACCCTGGGTTAAATTCCATGAACAATATACCCGCGGGCTATGGCCGGATAGCGCGCCTGACGTCGATGCTTGATCCATTCACGGGCATGCGGATGGTGGCGGCCGAGGTTGAGACCGCCACGAGCCACACCGTGGTTGTTCTCACGGCTGACCGAGCCGCCGCACTCAGTCTCTCCGCTGCCCGGAGCGACCGTAGCTTTGTTCCTCTGCCGATTCGCTGATCGGCTAATCGCCGGGCTACTCGGCAGCATGTAGCGTCTTGCTACCCTTCGCCGTTCGACCAGTACCCATCCGGCTGGTACCGCATTTCCTGACCTACACGCCCGCTGATCTTACGGATGTTCGTAAGAGTGTCGGTAAGAGCAGGTGGAGAGTGGGATGGAGATCATCAGCGGGGTGGAGCGGCGCCGACGCTGGCGCATCGAGGACAAGCTCCGGATCGTCGCCGAGATCGACGGGGCGCCGCACTGACCGATGTCGCGCGGCGGTACGAGGTCAATCGCGGCCTGCTTTGGTAGTGGCAGGACGCTCAGAGGCGGGGGCGGCATTCCTGATCGGAACGCGCGGCCCCTGCACGCCCATGGAACTGGGGGGCAGCGGCCGGCGTTCCGACCGCCCGGTGCACTCCTGCGGCAGCCGGGCGGCCTGGCGTCATGCTATGATGTTGAAGTCCGAGTTCGTGAGGCTCGGGTGGCCTGATAGGGTGGCGATCAGGGTTGCCGCCCCAGCGCCGGTCCCGTCCGCGTCCCAGCTGAGGCGCCCGGTGTCCGTTTCGTAGACGAGCTGGGCGTGGGCCTCGGTGCTTGCGCCCGTGGTGCTGGCGACGAACCAGCTGCTAGCCAGGCCTCCTTGGGTCAGCCCGCCTCCAAAGCCCGCGGCAGAGATGTCGATCTTGTCGACCCCGGACACGAAGCCACGGACGGTGTCGCCACCCTCCACGGCGGAGAAGTAGCGGTAGTGGTCCGCCCCGAGGCCGCCGACCAGCGTGTCGGCACCCAGGCCGCCGACCAGCGTGTCGTCGCCGCCCGCGCCGGAGAGAAGATTCGCCTCGTCGTTCCCAGTGAGCTGGTTGTCCAGGCTGTTGCCCGTCGCGCCGATCGCGTCCTCGCCAGTCAGGACGAGGTTCTCGACATAGGTGCCGGAGAGCGAGAAGGTGACAGAGCTGAACACCGTGTCCAGGCCGCCGCCATTGGCCTCGATCACGCGGTCTCCCGCATCGTCGACGTAGTAGGTGTCGTCCCCAGCCCCGCCGGTCATGCTGTCCGCCCCGGCGCCGCCGTCCAGCGTGTCGTCACCGGCACCGCCCAGGAGCGTGTCGTCGCCGAAATCGCCGTAGAGCGTGTCGTCGCCGCCAGCGCCCGAGAGGATGTTCGCCCCGAAGCTCCCGGTGAGCTGGTTGTCCAGGCTGTTGCCCGTCGCATTGATCGCGTCCCACGAGGTCAGGACGAGGTTCTCGACATAGCTGCCGGAGAGCGAGAAGGTGACAGAGCTGAATACCGTGTCCAGCCCGCCACCGTCGGCCTCGACCACGCGGTCTCCCGCATCGTCGACGTAGTAGGTGTCGTCCCCAGCCCCGCCGGTCATGCTGTCCGCCCCGGCGCCGCCGTCCAGCGTGTCGTCACCGGCACCGCCCAGGAGGGTATCGTTGCCGTCATCGCCGTAGAGCGTGTCGTTGCCGCCGGCGCCCGAGAGCGTGTTCGCCGCGAAGTTCCCGGTGAGCTGATTGTCCAGGCTGTTGCCCGTCGCGCCGATCGCGTCCTCGCCAGTCAGGACGAGGTTCTCGACATAGGCGCCGGAGAGCGAGAAGGTGACAGAGCTGAACACCGTGTCCAGGCCGCCGCCATTGGCCTCGGTCACGCGGTCTCCCGCATCGTCGACGTAGTAGGTGTCGTCCCCAGCCCCGCCGGTCATGCTGTCCGCCCCGGCGCCGCCGTCCAGCGTGTCGTCACCGGCACCGCCCGAGAGGATATCGCTGCCGTCCAGGCCGTGCAGCAAGTTGGCCCCGGCGTTGCCGGTGAGAACGTCGCTCCAGCCGGAGCCGGTCACGTTCTCGATCGAGACCAGCCGGTCTCCCACCGCGTCGCCGCCGCTGGCGAGGCCTGTGGCGAGGTTGACCGTCACCCCAGCCGCACTGTCCTGATAAGTGACCGTGTCGTTCCCGTCCGGGACCGACGACGAGATGATCACCGTGCCGCTGCCCGCCGTGGACGAGTTGACGGCCTCTGCGTCCCATTCCACCACGACATAAGGATGATAGGCGTCGTCGGGCAGATCGACCCAGCCCCCGGCGCTGTCCCAGTTGCCGGCGCCGTAATCCTCGCCCGGACCAGAACTGTCGTTGTTCGGCTCACCGGGAGACCAGGCGGAGTAGAGGCCGTTCACAGGAGCGCCCGATATGTCGCCGCTCCAGAACTGCTGCGCCGGGGTGGTGCCGTTCAGCCAGTGCCACTCGCCTTCCGTCGCGGCGTCGCTCGCGCCCAGCCAGAAGAGGCTGCCGCCGGCCACAGTGTTTGAGACGAAGTCGTTCTCCGCCTGCGAGAAGATGGTCACCAGATGCCCTGCCACCCCACCGAGCGTCGTGGCCGCCGCGATGGACTGGGCTTCTGTGAAACTCACCGGGGTAGGGAGCAGCAGGTAGTACTTTGTATCGAAGCTGTATACCGTCGGGCTGCCCCCGCCACCCTGCAGGACATCCGCGCCCGCGCCGCCGGTCAGGACGTCATCACCGAACCCACCGGCAAGGGTATCGTTCCCGCCGCCGCCCAGCAGCGTGTCGTTGCCGGCGGCGCCATCCAGCGAGTCGTTGCCGCTCCCGCCGGCAAGGTTGTCGTTCCCGGCACCGCCGGTGGGCTGGTCCGAGAGGCCGCCTGCCGCTTGGACGTCCATGCGGAAGGCATCGCGGCCGGTCGGGGGATCGGCGATGTCGCGGGCAGCGGAGAGGCCGGCCATGGCTTGGTGTTCCATCGACGCTGGCCGATTGCAGGCCCTTCCCGCGCGCCGAGCTGTCCCTCTCTGATTTGCACGATACCAAAATTATCGCAAATTTCGATTATTTAAGATCAACACTCTTGACCATACCGAGCATCCATTACGCGTCGTGCTAAATGGTTTGCGGTATCTGGCGCGCTACGACGTAGCCAGGCGGGCAATCCCAACGATCTTCTGCCCTCGGATACGGTCTATGATCAGGTCCAGCATTGCCTTTGGGGTGGGTTGCATCGAGATGCTGATCCTGGACCTCAGGGCCGTGCTCCACCTGGATCAGCGAGGTACCGCCTGACCAACTCTAGCTAGTTATCCAGCGCTGATCCCGCGGCTTTCGCCGGGCGCATACTTCGATCACGCCCTCCAGACGCCGAAATCGGCCTGTTCTCGGGCGTGATCTGGATCAAGATCAGCGTCACCAGCAGGGATGTCAGTGGTAGGGGCGAGACGACGGAGACGATGAGCTGCGCGATTCCCGGCCGGCCAGGAGGCACGGCGGGATCGGTAGCCGGCGCACACCAAACGCGCCAGAACAGCCCCAATTATAAGGGCTGGTGCGAACACACGGGATTATAGAGACAATGGAGAATGGCGGAGGGGATGGCAGTATTTCTGACTGGCTACCGCTCTGTTTTTGCTTGCCATTTGGCGCTCTCCTGAACGGCATTGCCCGGCTTGTTGCCCGGTCATTTTTCCAGGCGATTTCTCAGCCCCATTCGACATGCCCTCCAGGTCCCGACGCTAAGCGTGCTCCATCCCTCGCGTGGGTCTCTGGCTCTCCGTAGCGTACCCCAGCCGCCACCGATTGAGGGTGAACAAATAGCGAACTCTCGCTAGGCTGCTCGGCAGGCGATTCGCCGATCAGTGAAGGATCACCCATGGCCAAGGCCCCCGCCCGCCCCTCCGTCCAGCAGGAGGTCGCCACTCGCATCACCCGCCTCATGCAGAAGGAGCCCTCCCCGGCCCGCTGTGTGCTGGAGGTGGAGAACATCGTCGCCGGGCTGCGCCGCGATAGCGATGCCGACCCGGAGCAGGTGCTCACCTGGCTGGAAGAGCTGCGCGACGGCTTCGCCGAAGCGACGGAGCAAGCGGCTGAGGCGGTAGACGAGGTGGAGAGCGGCCAGAAGGCGGAGCGCCGGAAGGCCGAGAACGCCGTGGTCTGCCTGCGCCAGATCAGCGCAGCGTTCGGACGTGCTCTGGAAGAGCCTGCACTGGCATGACCCCCTCGGAGCAGGCAGATGGAGAGCCGCTGGTCCCGGCAACGGACGAGGAAATCGCGGTTGCTCTGGCGCACGCCCTTCGCTTCGACGCGCGCGGCAAGGCTCGGCGTGGCGGTGGCGACCTTGCCGCCAGCCTCGCCGCCGAGCGCCTGACCGAGCACCTGCGGCAGGCCGGCTTCGTTCTCATGCGCGGCCGCGGCGCCCGCCCCCACAGCACCGGCTGAGCGTGTCCGCCCCGCCCGCCTACGCGGAGCTGGGTGCCCGGTCTAACTTCTCCTTCCTGGACGGCGCGTCGCACCCGGCCGAGCTGGTGGCGACGGCGGCCGAGCTCGGGCTGGCCGGCATCGGCATCTGCGACAGCAACAGCCTCGCCGGCGTCGTGCGTGGCCACGTCGCGGCGAAGAAGCTGGGCTTGCCCTATGCGGTGGGTGCCCGCCTGGAGCTGCTGGACGGCGCCCGCTACCTCGCCTGGCCCACCAACCGCGTCTCCTACGGCCGTCTCACCTCCCTCCTCTCCCGCGGGCGCCTCGCCTCCGAGAAGGGCAGCTGCGAGCTGCGCCGCGCCGACCTCCTGGCCCATGCCGAAGGGCTGGTGATGGCAGCGCTGCCGCCAGAGCTGCCCGGCGCGGACTTCGGCGAGCGGCTGGCGGCGGACATGCGTGACCTGCGGGACCGTCTGGCGCTGCCGCTTCACCTAGCGGCCTGGCACACCTTCGCGGGAGCCGACCGAGCCTGGATCCGGCGACTAGCCGGCCTGGCCGGGCAGGTCGGGGCGCGACTGCTCGCCACCAACCATGTCCGCTACCATCACCCGGCCCGGAGGCGCCTGGCCGACGTGCTGTCATGCATCCGCCTCGGGGTGACAGTGGACCGGCTTGGCTTCACGGCCGAGCCGAACGCGGAGCGCTGCCTGAAGCCGGCCGCCGAGGTGGCGCGGTACTTCGAAGAGCACCCAGGGGCGGTCGCGGCGACGCTGGAGGTGCTGGAGGCGACCCAGGGCTTCTCCCTGGACCAGCTCCGCTACGAGTACCCGGACGAGATCCTGGAGGAGGGCCGCACACCCCAGCAGACCCTGGAAGCCCGGGTCTGGGCGGCCGTGGAGGAGCGCTGGCCCGAGGGCGTGTCCGAGGACGTGGCCGGCCGCCTTCGCCACGAGCTGCAGCTGATCGAGAGCCTGGGCTACGCGCCCTATTTCCTCACGGTGCACGAGATCGTCCGCTTCGCTCGCGGCGAGGGCATCCTCTGCCAGGGCCGGGGGTCAGCTGCCAACTCCGCCGTCTGCTACGTCCTAGGCGTTACGGCGGTGGACCCCAGCAAGCACGACCTCCTCTTCGAGCGCTTCGTCTCCGCCTCCCGCGGCGAGCCGCCCGACATCGACATCGACTTCGAGCACGAGCGCCGCGAGGAGGTGATCCAGCACATCTACCAGCGCTATGGCCGGGACCGCGCAGCCATCTGCGCCAACGTCATCCGCTACCGCGCCCGCTCCGCCATCCGCGAGGTGGGCAAGGCCTTCGGGCTGTCCGAGGACGTCACCGGCAAGCTCGCCAAGGGCGTCTGGGGTCCGGGGCGCGAGGGCGGCGTGGGCGAGGTCGCCGAGGCGGAGGGTCTGGACGTCTCGGATCCCCGTCTGGCGCTGGCCGTTCAGTTCGCGGAGGAGATCCAGGACTTCCCCCGTCACATCGCCACCCACGTCGGCGGCTTCGTCATCACCCGCGGCCTGCTGACGGAACTGGCGGTGGTGACGAACGCCGCCATGCAGGACCGCAGCACCCTGGAGTGGGACAAGGACGACATCGACGCCCTCGGCATCCTGAAGGTCGACGTGCTGGCGCTCGGGATGCTGTCCTGCATCCGGCGCGCCTTCGGGCTGCTGCGCCAGCATAAGCGCCGGGACCTGGACCTGGCCAGCCTGCCGAAGGACTGCCCGGACACCTACGAGATGCTCCGGCGCGCCGACAGCCTCGGCGTCTTCCAGGTGGAGAGCCGGGCGCAGATGAACATGCTGCCCCGCCTCAAGCCGAAGACCTTCTACGACCTGGTCGTGCAGGTCGCGATTGTGCGGCCCGGCCCCATCCAGGGCGACATGGTCCACCCCTACATCCGCCGGCGCTGGGGGCTGGAGGAGCCGGAGTACGCCGGGCCCTCCGCCGAGCACGGCGACCCGGACGAACTCCGTCGCGTGCTGGAGAAGACCCTCGGCGTGCCGCTTTTCCAGGAGCAGGCGATGAGGGTGGCCATCGTCGCGGCCAACTTCACGCCGGAGGAGGCGGACGACCTGCGGCGCGCCATGGCGACCTTCAAGTATACCCAGGGGGTGGGCATCTACCGCGACCGGCTGGTGGAGGGCATGGTCCGCCGCGGCTACCCCCGCGACTTCGCCGAGCGCTGCTTCAAGCAGATCGAGGGCTTCGGCAGCTATGGCTTCCCGGAGAGCCATGCCGCCTCCTTCGCCCACCTCGTCTATGCCTCCTCCTGGATCCGGCGGCACCACCCCGGCGTCTTCGCCTGCGCGTTGCTGAACAGCCAACCGATGGGCTTCTACTCGCCAGCCCAGATCGTCCGAGACGTGCAGCGGCACGGGGTTCAGGTGCGGCCTGTGGACGTGAACCTCTCACACTGGGACAGCACGATGGGGCCGCACCGGGACAGCGTCGACGGGCTGGCGATCCGCCTGGGGATGCGGGTCACGGCCGGGCTCTCCCAGGACGAGGGTCAGCGCCTCATCAAGGTGCGCGACGCCGGCAACGGGCGGCCCTTCGCCTCCGTGGAGGAGGCCGCGATGCGGGCGCAGCTAAGCCGGAAAGCGCTGGATGCTCTGGTGGAGGCGGACAGCTTCGCCGGGCTCGCGCCCTCGCGCCGGCGGGCGCACTGGGACGCCGCGGCGGTTGACGTCAAGGCACCGCACGACTTACCGCTCTTCGCCGCGGCCGAGGGACCGCACTTCGAGGAGCCCGCGCCGGCCCTCGCCCCAGAGACGATCGGCGACGCCGTCACTGCGGACTACCGCGCCACCGGGCTCACCCTGCGCCAGCACCCGCTCGCCCTGCTGCGCCCTGCCCTCACCCGGCTCGGGTTGCACGACACGCGCTTCCTTCACGACGCCCGTCAGGGACAGACCGTGCGCCTACCCGGGATCACCCTGTTGCGCCAGCAGCCCGGCACGGCGAAGGGCGTGATCTTCGTCACCGTTGAGGACGAGCACGGGGAGGCGAATGTGGTGGTCTACAAGGCCATCGGCGTCCGCGACCGCCAGGCGCTGCTTGGCGCGCGGCTGCTGGTGACGGAGGGGCGGGTAGAGCGCGTGGACGACCATGCCGAGATCCCGATCATCCACGTGATTGCCCGTCGCCTCGAGGACCGCTCCGACCTGCTGGATCGGCTGGGCCAGGTGGACGGGGCAGAGGCGGGCTGGGATCGGCTGCTCAGCCGCGCCGATGAGATGCGGCAACCTGAGCCGGGGTCGCGCAGACCGGTGAAGGTTCCGCCAAGCCAGGACTTCCGATGACACGGTGAGCGCCCAAGCACGGTTAGCAGCAACCCGTACGAATTATCGTCCGACATTGGACATCAAAGCGGAACGTGTTTACACATCGACTTTCCGAGTTGACACCTCGCCGAATTTGACCAAGTCTTGGTCTATGGAAGTTGACACGAGTACCATTGTAGAGCTGCTAGAGTCGGCCATGTCTGCCGATTACACGCGCGTTCGGCGTGTCGGAGGCGTGCTGGCGCGCATGTCCGCCGAGGCCAGAGATGACGAAGGGGCTCGGGCAATTCAGGCGGTCCTCCGCAAGAGAGGTGTGCCTCTACAAGCATCCGGCTTTGCAGAAGCTCTGCCCCGCGACGCAACGTCACGCCTTCCGCTGGTAGAGGAAGGCCAATGGCCAGCTACACCAGCTTTCCTCACCGAGGAGGTTGGGCGCACTACTTCTCGCTTCATTGAGGACGCAAAAAATATCGCGCTTCTGGCCGAAAAAGGAGTTTCAGCGCGTCTAGGCATGCTTTTGCATGGAGCACCTGGAACTGGCAAATCCCTTCTAGCGTCTTATGTCGCAGCTCTACTTGAGAGGCCAATCTATGTTGTGCGTCTGGACTCCATGATTTCTTCTCGGCTTGGAGAAACCGCGAAGAATGTTCGAGGCGTATTCGAATTCATGGCTTCTCGCGAAGGCGTCTTATTTCTCGACGAAATGGACGCGATAGCAAAAGTTCGTGACGACAAGCACGAGCTTGGAGAACTGAAGCGTGTTGTAAACACGGTTCTACAAGGACTAGATTCGCTGCCCGACAGCGTGGTCGTGATTGGCGCAACAAACCATCCCCATCTTCTTGATCCGGCAATTTGGCGGCGATTTCCCTATAAGGCCGAGCTGCCGCTCCCAGATTTGTCCGTGCGTTCAGCAATGTGGAGGCACTTTCTCTACGCCAACGATGACGCTCGCGAAAAAGATGTGGCTGTGTTGGCTCGCATCTCTGAAGGCCTGAGCGGCGCAGACGTTGAAAACATCTCCCTCGCAGCACGCAGGCGCGAAATTCTGGATGGCGATGCTCTTCCATTCCCTCAATTACTACTGTCTGCGCTAGCGTCTCGTGCCGGAAACCCAAGCCTACCGGACAGGCGCGACCTCTCCGCGCCCGAACGACAAAAGATCGCAGTTGCTTTGCATAAGAAAGCCAACATCAAGGTTTCAGAGATCGGCAGGATTATGGGTGTGAGCCGTCAGATGGCTCATCGTTACCTCAAGGAGGATGGAAATGCCGAGTGAGACATCGCAACCTCTCCTCAACCCTGTCTTGCGGTTCACCAAAGAGCCGCGGCCGAAGGCAGTCACGGGCGGCGGAAAGAGTGCGTCAAGCATCCGGAAGGAGCGGCTCCCGCTGCAGCGAAAGCGCTTGGCGAGGCAGCTTAGCAGCCTAGAAAGCTCGGCGTCAGAGCACCCGCAGTTCCGCGGGCGAGCCGTCCTCTACGCGACCATGTTCGATGATTCTTTTGCTCCAAGTTGGACTCCAAAAGACCTTTTTTCTTCTGAAAGGGGTGCAGCTCTAATAGCACCTTACCGCTCGGGCTACATGATCGAGGTAGAAATCAAGCGTCTCCGCGTCCTTACTTCGGCCGTCGAGAATTCCGAGCGCATTACTGATCAAGTTGATATTTCACGCGTACAATCTATCCGGTACTTTGAGCCGACCGACGTGCTCGGCCTACTAGACCATGACAGTGCTTGGGAAGCGGCACCCGCAGTACCAGGCGGTCGAGCGTTCCATGCTTGGTTCATGCCCCTCAACAATCAGGGAGCCAGTGAAGACCTTCTCGAATGCATAGCCGATTTGCGGGGGCGCACTTTCATTCCTCTACCGCCGATGTTGGCTGATCTCGACGTTGACCTTGCAGCCGCACCGGTCGCGCTACGCAGGGCCATCCGCCAAGTGACGGACGTAGATCGCCTGAGCTCTGCCATGCGGACGTACCGTCAGACTCGACGCGCTAACACCATCCTCGCAGTGCCTACGCGCCAAGCGCTCGCCAATCTAGTTGCGTCGGGCGCAGTCGTTCGCCTTGATCCAGTTCGCGCCATCAGTACGACCACTTCAGGTCAAGGTCGTGAGCCTGATCGGCCTTTTCCGAAGGGACTGGCAGCGATGCCGGTCGTCGGGGTCGTCGATGGAGGACTGAGCGCGTCGTCCTACAGGCATGCAGAGGCATGGCGTGCACCAGCCTTTGTCAGTGACGCTGTTGCCGACGTGAAGCACGGAAACCAAGTGACTTCACTTGTGGTCCAAGGACACGATTGGAACAACAAGCTCCAGCTTCCCGAACTGTACTGCCGAGTAGGCACGGTGCAAGCGGTACCCAAGAGAGGGTCAGAGGTTCACCTGGATCCCGAGGCGTTTGTCGCCTACTTGGACGCCGTAATTGGAACCTATTCAGACACAAAAGTCTGGAACTTCTCTTTCAATGAAGCCGGTGCCTGTGATCCGGAAATGGTGAGCTATCTAGGTCATCAGATTGCACTCCTCGCTCGCAAGCACAACGTCCTGCCAATTATCTCGATCGGCAACCGCCCCGGCAGCTTGTTGCAGCCGCCCGCAGATTGCGAAGCCGCCATAACTGTCGGCGGCCGCATGCACTCTCCAGAGGGAATGCCTGGCGAAGCCTGTCCGGTGAGTCTGGCAGGACCCGGACCTTCAAGTATGCTGAAACCTGAGTTGTCTCACTTCTCGCACGTGCGCGTTCTGGGCGGGTTGATGACTAGAGGGTCGAGCTTCTCCACTGCGCTCACTTCTCCTCTTGCGGCGCACACCAACATGCGACTACGCGATCCGTCGCCAGACTTAGTAAAGGCGCTTCTCCTTCATGGGGCGGATGGCGACAATTATGATCCGAGTACTGGATTTGGCTCGCCATCATCTATACTCCCGTGGGAATGCCAAGAGGGTTATGTAACGCTGCAATGGACTGCCTCACTTAGGCCCGGAGCAGCCTATTACTGGGAACTTCCGGTCCCCCCGGGATTGACCCGAAACGGAAAGCTCCGCGGGGCCGGCAAGCTTACGGCCGTGCTCAATCCGCACCCACTCCTGACGGATTATGCCGGCCCCAACTACTTCAGTGCACGGATAGAAACCGCCCTGTCGTGCGAGCGAAGTGGGAAGAACCACAACCTGCTAGGATCGATCGAGACTGGGCGACTAACCGAAGAACAAGCGCGAGCCGTCGACCACAAATGGAGTCCAGTTAGACACCACGCAAAAAGCTTTAGAAGCGTGTCTTTCGATGGCAATAATCTGAAAATCTACGCTCGCACATTTGTCCGCGACCTTTACCTCTACCCATATACCTCACTAAGCGAAGTCCCGCCGATGCAAGCAGTTTTTGTCCTTACTCTCGGCACGGGTGACGCGGCGGACGAAGTTTACAATGATCTCCGGACATCATTGGGAGCTTTCGTGGAGACTTCCGTTGTCGACCTCGATTTGGACCTCGACAACGACATCTGACGCAGGAATTAATATTAGGCGAGAGTCAAACTGGCGAGCACGCGGCCACATCAGACCGCGGCCACCACCCGGTTCAGCTACCACCGCCAGGCGAACCCCTCCTGGCCGTGGTTAGCCTCGGTAATTTCTAGGTAGCGCACCGACTGCTGGGCGGTAACCATCGCCGCCAGCACGCGGCTGGCATCCGCCTTCCCGCGCTTCTGGACCAGCGCGGCCAGCGCCACGAGGGTGATGGCATCGCGCGCGGCGTCCACCTGCAAGTCGCCGTAGAGGCTTGACCGCCCGTTCAGGTGGTTGAGGGCGCCATCTTTACCAAGATCCGCGGCCTACCGGGCTGAGCACAAAAGGCGGCAGCCGGAGCCCCCTGGCCCGCCTGCCGCCTGATCTGCGCCCGATCGAAAGGTGGGGCGGCTGACCCTACCGAGACGAGCCCGCTGCCGCCACCACATTCAACAGCGGATCCCGCGCCCTCGCCGCCGCATCGGTGAACGGCGGGTTCAGCGCCAGCAGCTTCTCCCGGGCTTCCGCCGCGCCGGGGATGCCCAGGTCAGCTAACCCGGCCAGGGTCGCCAGCCCGAGCGCCCCGTAGTCCCCGCCGCTCTTGTCCCAGCCGCCCAGGTTGGAGAACCCGCGCGCGACATTC
>NZ_JAGIZA010000042.1 GCF_017813365.1 Roseomonas indoligenes | reverse complement strand
GCGTCAGTGGCGCGGAAGGTACCAGCATCCTCCCTCGCCACCCTGACCCACTCTGGTCAGGGCTCTGGGTCGTAGGACCCGGTTGGTCGGGTCCGATCCAGGGACCTGACGATGACCAAGCCGCTTTCCCCCACACAGGCGCAGATCCTAGCGTCGGCCACCCAGCACCCGGAGCGGCTGGCCGAGGCGCCCCCGATTCTGCCAACCGCCGCCCGCAACGCGGTGTTCCAGAGCATGCTGAAGGCCGGCTGCTGGAGGAGGTGCCTGGCGCGGAAGGTACCGTGCTCCGGATTACCGCGGCCGGGCTGGCGGCAGTGGGGGCGCCGCACGCCGCTGAGGCGGCTACGGACGCGCAGGAGGGCCGAGGAGGGCCGCCGGCCAGCAGTTCCGCCCCAGGGGGGCGAGAGGCTCCCGTCGAGCCTCCCGCGGCGTCATAACCTCGCGCCACCCTCCGGACTACCGCCACGGCCCTGCTGGTGGCCTGGGACGCGGGCCTGGAGCGGTCAGCCGTGCCGGTGTCCATCGAGGCATTCCGGGCCGCCCTGACCCGTGCTGGCGCAAACCGCCCCGCTCGCGACCCCTCTGTTCCACGCCGTCCGCGCGAGGGCACCAAGAACCAGACCGTCCTCACCCGCCTGCGCAGGGAAATGGGCGCCACCCTCACCGGGATCATGGATGCGACGGGCTGGGCACAGCACACGGTCCGGGGCTTCCTGGCCAGATTGAAGAAGAAGGGGCACGCCGTTGAGGTCCTGGAGCGCGTGCGCCAGGTCGGCCCCGGAGCACAGGGTGCCAAGGGCAGCCACAGCGTCTACCGGATCAGCGGGGAGCAGGGCTGATGGCCGGCTCTCGTTCTTCCCGCGCCTCCACCCGGCCCCGCTACGCTGTCGCGCTGTACCGGGTCTCCACGGCCGAGCAGGGCGGCATGGCAGCTTCCCGACGCGATGAGGAGGAGAGCTGCCATTGGGCGGCGGTCCACGCCGAGTGCCTTCCGCGGGGATGGCGCCGCCCCGGCCTTAGTGCGGGTTGATCATGTCGAACACGGCCCCAAAACGCCCGGTCGCCTCGGCGGTTCGCTGTGTCTTCACGCGCTCCACCAGGATCTCGGCGGCGTTCGGATCGGCGGCGAGGAGGGCCATGCTCTCGCGAATAAAGTCCTCCAGCGCTAGCGCACGGGGGTTATCGCGCTGGCCGGGCGTGAGGTCAGTCGCGACCAGGGGCGGTGCCAACTCGATCACCTGCACGGCGCTGTTCCGGAGCTGGTGGCGGAGGGAGATGCTGTAGGAGTGGATCGCGGCCTTCGTGGCCGAGTAGGTCGGTGTGTCCGCGCGCGGCACGAAGGCAAGGCCGGAGGAGACATTCACCACCGCGGCCTTCGGCTGCGCCAGGAGGTGCGGCAGCAGGGCGGAGGTCAGGCGGATCGGGCCCAGCAGGTTGGTCGTGATCGTGGCCTCGGCGATGGCCAGGGCGTCCGGGCCGGTGAGCACGTCCTCGACGCGCATGATGCCGGCGTTGTTGACGAGGATGTTCAGGCGGGGGTGCTCCGCCGCCACCCGCGCGGCGAAGTCCGGGATCCCGGAGGCGTCGTCGATGTCGAGGGTGGCAAGGTGCATGCCGGGGTGAGCGGAGGCGACGGCCTCCAGCGGCGCGAGGCGGCGTCCGGCGATGATGACGGTGTTGCCCGTGGCGTGGAGGGCCTCGGCGAGGCCGCGGCCGATGCCCGTGCCGCCGCCCGTGACGAGGATGGTGTTGCCGGTGATGTCCATGGCTGGCTCCAGTCCTGTTGCTGAGGAGTGGGGTGCGTTTTGGCCCGGGGCGGATTGTTCGATAAGCTGGATTTCTCTTCCTGGCTTGTGAAGGATGGCTCAACAATGCGGCCGCGGAACCTGGCGGAGCTGGAGGCCTTTGCGGCGATCGCCAAGGCGCGGAGCTTCCGCAGAGCGGCGGAGGAGCGCGGTGTCTCCGTCTCGGCGCTCAGCCTCACAATGAGGAACCTGGAGGAGCGTATGGGGGTGCGGCTGCTGCACCGCACGACGCGCAGCGTCTCGCCGACCGAGGCCGGGCGGATGCTGCTGCAGCGGCTGCAGCCAGCGCTGGACGATATCGCGGCGGCGATGGACATGGTCAATGACTTCCGCGACCGGCCCACCGGGACGGTCCGCATCAATGCGCCGATCCCCGCGCTGGAGTTCCGGCTGGCGCCTCTCGCGCGGCCGTTCATGGCGGCCAACCCGGACGTGTCGTTGGAGCTGATCAGCGATGCCGCGCGGGTGGACATCGTGGAGCACGGGTTCGATGCGGGCGTGCGCTTCGGCGAGGATCTGGCGCGGGACATGGTCGCTGTCCCGCTGGGCGGGCCGGTGCGCTACCTCGTGCTCGGGGCGCCGGACTACCTGATGCGGCGCGGGACGCCCGGGCAGCCCGAGGACCTGCTGCGGCATGACTGCGTGCGGCACCGCTTTCCCGGCGGCAGCATCTTTCCGTGGGAGTTCACGAGGGATGGTCGGGAGGTAACCATCACGCCGGAGGGGCCGCTGACTGTGAACGACCCGCACGTAGCGCTACGCGGCGCGCTGGACGGCGTGGGGCTGGCGCGGCTGCCGGAGGAGTATACGCGGGCTGCGATCACGTCGGGCGGGCTCGTGCCGGTGCTGGAGGATTGGTGCCCGATGTTGCCGAGCTGGTTCCTGTACTACCCGTGCCGGCGCCAGATGTCGTCGGCATTCCGGACCTTCCTCGACTTCGTTGCGCGATCCCGGCCGATCGGCCCCTGACCGATGATGGCCGCCAGCCGACCGAGATGGGTGTCGAGCGGACCCGGGCGGCGCTGGCGGCGGCACGGGCACGTGGGGCGGTGCTGGGTGGGGCGGGGGGAGGCCGCCGTTGCCGCCTTGAACATGCCGACAGAAAGCTCCTCGTCCAGCGGAGCGCGGTCACCCCCGCTGTGCTCTCGCTCTCTCGGTTGGGAAGGTCCGGTGAAGTCAGGCCATGCGAGCCAGGCAGACCTGGTTCAGGCTCCCCCGGTCCAGTGGGTTCCGCGCGAAGTCGCCGTAGCGCTCGGCGAGCAAGAAGCCGCAGACTTCGAGCAACCAGGGCACCTCCTGCGGGAAGAACTGGCGGAGGACCAGCGGGGCCAGCACCTGCACCGCGCCCCCGGATTGGCGGACCTGCCACTGGGCGGTCCGCACCTGCGTGATGGGGTCGTAGGCAGAGATTTCCTTCGCCATGATCGCCGAGGACGGGTTCGGGCCAAGATCCAGCCGCCGCGCTTCGCTCCCGGCCGGGCCGAGCGTGCTGAGATCTGGGCTGACCACGTCAAAGGCGAACAGTCCTCCGGGAGCCAAGTGCCGCCGAACCGCCGCTAGGCAGGCACGCAGATCCTCCGCCTCCGTCAGGTGGGCGAGCGAGTTGCAGGAGATGATCACCATTCCGAAGCGCCGGCCGAGGTCGAAGTCACGGATGTCACCGAGGACGAAGTTTGCGGAGAGCCGCCGCTCCCCTGCCTTGCGCGCAGCAGCCGCCAGCATAGCGTGGGATGCATCGAGCCCGATTACCTCATGCCCATCCGCCGCGATCGGCAGTGTCAGGCGCCCGGTTCCGCATGCCAGCTCGAGCACCGGCCCGCCCTGCCGCTGCGCCTCCTCACGGTAGAATGCCTCGCAGGGTCCCGGCTGCACGATCGCATCGTAGAGCTCGGCCTGATCATACAGAGAGGGCAGAGCTCGATCGGACCATGCGTCAAAGCCTGCGGTTCCCCGGCGAGAGCCCAGCTCCATGTCGGATGCGGGCTCAGAGAAGCAATGATGCGGCGGTGTCTGCATATCCGCTTCGTGTCACCGAAGCAGAGCACGTTCAAACCCATTCGAGAGCTCCTCCCGGACTTATCTCCCGCACGGGAAGGCCAGCTATTGCGGAAACCCTGCCCGTCCGGAGCCCAGAACAGTGATCTCGGCAGGGTGGCCAACCCACCGAGGTTGATCCAGGCTCTCGCCCGGCGTCGGCAGGTGGCACGGAGGGATCGCGATGGAACACCTGCTGGGCGGAGCGGGGGAGGTGGGCTGGATCGCCCTCAAGGCACTGCTGCTCTATCTCAGCGCCGTCGTCGGGCTGCGCTTCGGCTCGCGCCGTACCCTTGCCGATCTGTCGCCCTTCGACTTCGTCGCCGCCGTTGCGGTGGGCGCGATCGTCGGCCGGATCCCGAACGCGCACGATGCGAGCTATCTCACGGGTGTTGCGACGCTCGCGGCCGTGCTCGCCGGCCACTGGTGTGTTACCAGGCTACACGCCTCTCCCTCGGTCGGCCACCTCCTCGACCCGGCGCCGAGGCTCCTCGTCCTGGACGCCCGGGTGCTGGAGCGCGACCTCGCGCAGTGCGGGCTGACGCACGCCGACCTCTATGCCCTCCTGCGCCGGCAGGGCGTTGAGGACCTCGGCGAGGTCCGGTTCGCGATTCTAGAGGCGCGAGGCCAGCTCTCCGTCATCCGCCGCACGAGCGGGCGCGGAGACATGGGCAATCTCATCCAGCCCGTCGCCGCGCGGCAGGCGCGGGTCGAACCGCAGCCCTGAAACAACGGCCCGTCCCTGTCGTGTCGCCGCCACCGGCTCGCCTCCTGCGTTAGTTAGGACGCTCCATGGCGGGCACGGATTGGCACGGCGGAGAGGAGAGGCCGTGAACAGGATGGACGAGATGCCGAGATGGCGCCTGATCGTGACCCGCACCCTGCGGCAGGCCTGGGTGCGGGCCACGGTCTACTGCGCCGCCGGAGTGCTCACGGCTCTCCTCGCCTGGCGCTTCCAGTTCAACGTGCCGGACAACTTCGCCCTGCAGGTTGGCGCGGACGCGGTCGGCAATGTGCTGGGGATCCTCGCCTCCTCCATGCTGACTGTGACAACTTTCTCGCTGACCGTGCTGGTGAACGCGCTCGGCTACGCCTCCTCCGGCATCACTCCTCGTGCGACCACTCTCTGGAGCGAGGATCGCCGGGCCCATAATGCGCTCGCTACCTTCCTCGGCGCCTTCATGTTCTCGATCGTGGGCATCATCGCCCTTTCCACCCGCAGCTATGGGCCGGGCGGGCGACTGGTGCTCCTCGGCGCGACGGTGGTGGTGATCGTCCTGATCGTCATCACCCTGCTGCGATGGATGCAGCAACTCACCGCTTTCGGCCGGGTCGGCGAGACGATCCGACTGGTGGAGGAGGCAGCCTCCAAGGCCCTGCGTGCCCGGCGGGACCGGCCCTATCTGGGCGGTATCCCGCCGGACCCCGGCCACCGCCAGCCCCGCCCGGTTTTCCCGAAGGAGATCGGCTACGTCCAGCATATCGACATGATGGCGCTGTCGCGCGCGATGCAGGGGCGGGACGCTCCGCTGGACGTGGCGGTCCTGCCAGGCACCTTCGTGCACCCGGCCGCCCCGCTGGCGTGGGTGGATACAGGGGCGGACACGGCTCGCATGGACGCCGTGCGCGATGCCTTCCTGCTGGGGCACGACCGGAGCTGGGAACAGGACCCACGCTTCGGCCTCTCGGTGCTGGCCGAAATCGGGTCCAAGTCCCTCCCGCCGACCGCCGCGGATTACGGCACCGCCATTGCTGTGATCGGTGCCGGGCTGCGCGTGCTCTCCCAATGGATACCCGATCTGACGGTGCCCGAGGCTGAACCCGAATACCCTCTCATCCGCGTGCCGGGCCTTTCCACGGACGACCTGCTGGAGGACTTCTTCCAGCCGTTGGCGCGCGAGGGCGCCGGGATCGTGCAGGTCCCTCTCCGCTTGCAGAAGGTCCTCGGCGCGCTCTCGGGCCTCTCTCCGGAACGCTTCGGCGAACCGGCGCGTCGCGCCTCCTTCCGGGTGACGGAGCATGCCGAGCTGGCCCTTGCCCTTCCATCGGAGAAGGCGGCAGTGGTCGCCCTGACGCTGCGTTGACGCGGGTTGCCCTGTGCCGGCCTGGCGTCCGCCCACTACGCCCGCTTGGCAGTCAGAATTCTATGTCTGATGTCTCTGCAGCCAACCGGCACGTTAACGGCCGGAAGGGAAGTACCACCAACGCCGGGATGGCTCGGGTTCTGATGGGGCGGGGAGTACCGAAGCTGCGCGGTGGGGCCGTGTGGACCCATACGACAGTGGCACGGGTCGTGGGGCGTTTGGGGTCAACCGCCGCGACCTGGGACGTTGCGAGCAGCAGGCGAGCCCGCTGGAGCGTGGGTGCCTCGGCCCGAGGGGGCCACTAACCGGAGGGAAGTCCATGTCCACCCGTCGCGCGCTGCTTGCCTCGCCCTTTGCCCTGCTAGCCGCAGTGGCGCCAGCTGCCGCCCAGCCTTGGTACGAGGAGCGGCGCCGCCGCGAGGAGTACGAGCGCTGGCGGGAGCAAGAGTTCCGCCGGCGCGAACGCGAGGCGCGGCGAGCTCGCCGGGAGTGGCGTCGAGAGGAGTGGCAGGAGGAGCGGGAGCGAGAAGCCTGGGCTGCCCGCCAGCGCTGGGGCCGCTGACCCGCCGCGGAAGCTCTGAGAGCTGACAGCATTGAAAGCGTGGCGGGACCTGATCGCGGAACGGACCTGGGCGGCGCTTACGGCCGTTCAAGCGACCCGGCTATACTAGGCGGAAATAGGAGTAGAGACCAAGCTCGCTGCCCTGTGCCGCGGCTGCGGCCTTGGCTCGACAGAAAGAGGTAACACGCACTGCACATAGACTCGCGCTGGAAGTGGGTAGTGTGGGAGCGCAGCGGGCGGAGGGCATCGCTACCGATGTCCGGCTGGCGAGGGGTCCGCCGGAGAGGAACTGAGCGATGCCTCGGGGTAGGGCTTGTAGACGTACAAGATGATTGCCCAGTGTTCGGCGCGGTGTTCCTTTCAATCTAGGCTAATGTTTGCCCGCCGGACGACATCAGCCCAGCGGTCTGCATCAGAGGCCAGGAAATCCTGAAACGCTTGCTGGGTCATCGGCGCATGGGCATCGACACCCAGAGATTGGAACTGCGCCCGGATCTCGGGAACCTGCACGATCGCATTCACCTCAGCCGCCAGTCGATCAACGTACGGAGACGGCGTCTTCGTTGGCGCCGTGATGCCAAACCAGTTTGCCACATTCACAGACGGGAACCCCTCCTCACGCATGCCGGGCACATCGGGCAGCAATGGGTGTCGCTCCTGCAGAGTCACAGCGAAGACCTTTACCTTGCCTTCACGCCGAAAGGTGTTTGCGCGTGCAGCGGGCAGCACCATGAGATCGACCTGTCCCGCCATGAGGGCAACCACTCCCGGCGCCTCACCGGGGAAGGGTACGTGCACCATTTGCGCACCGGACGGCGCGCTGATCATCTCCATGCCGATCTGAGAGGTGCTGCCGATACCCCAGGATGCATAGGTGAACTTCCAAGGGCTCGCCTTCGCCAGTGCCATCACTTCCCGCACCGAATCTGCCGGGAAATCCATGCGCGCAACAAGGGCAAAAGGGTTTAGAACGAACGGGGCAATGGCCACGAAGTCACGCGTCGGGCTGTAGGGAAGCGTGCGATAAATCGCTGGGTTGATGGAATGAGTTTCGGCGGAGGCCATGAAGAGCGTCTGCCCATCTGGCACTGCCTTCGCGGCTAGTTCCGCGCCGATACGCCCATTTGCGCCACCGCGGTTGTCGACGAAAACCTGCACAGAAAGGCGCTCGCCCAGGTGCTGTGCGATGATGCGCCCCGATGCATCGGCGATCCCCCCGGCCGGCCAGGGAACGATCAGCCGGATGGGCCGGGATGGATAATTCTGCGCAAAAGCCGTAGCCGGCGGCAGTAGGCCTACTATTGCGGCGCCGGCCAGGGAGCGACGGGACACGGGCGGGAGCATCCGTTGCAACTGCGCTTCCTCCTGTTTCAAACTTCTGGGCCGTGACGAATCGCGCGACAGCCTACGTACCTTATCTCGGCGAGTGCCAAGGAATTATGATCGCCCCCGACAACTGATCTTTCCAGAAGCAGCAATAATACGATGCTTGGAAGCGGCCGCTGCATTCTTCCCCTATTCGTAAAGGCATTTTTCGCCGGCCCTCCTTTTTCTGGGTCTACGAGCTGCGTTGGATGCGGTGCGTCTCATCACGGGGAGAAGACCATGGAGATCGACCGTCAACGGAACCCTCTCTTCGGCCCGAACCGCTTCAAGCTGGGCATCTTCAGCGCCAATTGTGACGGCGGCCTGACCATGAGCCTCGCGCCGGAGCGCTGGAAGGCGGATTGGGACGACATCGTCGCAATGGCGCGCATCGCCGACCAAGCAGGGCTCGAATTCATTTTGCCTGTGGCCAAATGGCGCGCTTACCAGGGCAAGGCAAAGATCTATGGGCGGTCCTTCGAGACATTGACCCATGGTGCGGCCCTTGGCGCGCTCACGCAGCGCATTGCCATCTTCTGCACGGTGCACGTCCCGCTCGTCACCCCAGCGTTCGCGGCCAAGGCGATGGCGACGATCGACCACATTACTCACGGCCGCGCGGGCCTGAACATCGTCTGCGGATGGAACCAGGAGGAGTTCGATCTCCACGGCGTCACCATCGACCAAGAAGCGCGCTACGATCATGGCCTGGAGTGGTTCCAGATCTGGTCGAAGCTCCTATCAGGCGGGCCGGAATTCGATTGGGACGGGCGCTTCTTCAAGCTCCGGCGGCTTGAGACTGATCCTTTGTCGGTGCAGCGGCCATGGCCGGCCGTCATGTCGGCGGGCTTCTCGCCGAAGGGACGGGACTTCGCCGCACAGGCTGCCGATGTCCTGTTCACGAATCTGACGCAGGTTGATCAGATTCCCGGTATTATCACTGATGTCGACAGCTACATGGCCAATCGGAATCGCAGCATCTCCGTCTTCGGCATGTCGCATGTCGTATGCCGCCCGACGCGGCGGGAGGCCGAGGAATTCTTCCACTACTTCGCCGAGGAAATGGCCGATACGGAGGGGCAGGACTACTACCGCCGCATGCGGGGGACCAGTGCTGGGAGCGGCGCCAGCACGGTCGTCCGCCCGTTCGATTCACGGTTCAACGTCACGACGGGGAAGCGCTTTGCCGGCGCCTATCCCGGTGCCCTCCCACTCGTTGGAACGCCCGACGACATCGTGGCCGAGATGGCGGCGATGAGCGGCCATGGCCTGGCAGGCACCTCGATTGCCTTCCTCGACTATCTGAAGGAGATCCCCTTCTTCGTGCAGGAGGTGCTGCCACGCCTGGAGCGAGAGGGGCTGCGGCACAAGCAGGCGGGCTGAGGTGATCCCCCTAGCCGCTCTGCTCGCCGAACTCAGTGCTCAGGAAGTCGACGAAGACGCGCAGCTTGGCCGGCATGAACTTGCGGCTGGGAAAGACGACGTACAGGTCCGGGTCGACCGAACGAGCATGCTCCAGAAGCGGGATGAGACGCCCGTCTCGGATGTCCTCCTCGATCAGGAAGCGCGGGCTGCGTACAAGGCCCAATCCGGCCAGCGCCGCCAAGCGCAAAGTCTGCGCGTCGGTCGAGCGAAGCTGCCCGAAGGGCACGGCAGCCACCCGGCCATTCTCCGTGTCGAACTGCCACTCCACCGCCTCGGCGGATTGCGCGTAGACGAGACAGTCATGCCCTTCCACTTCGGGAATGCTGGCCGGCCTTCCCCGGCGGGCGATGTAGTCCGGCGAGGCGCAGACCACGCGATCGATGCGGCGCAGCCGCCGTGCCACCAGCGTTTGCCCGATCGGCTCCAGGAACTGCACGGAGGCGTCGTACCCTTCGTCGACCAGATCGGGCTGCCGCTCGGTCAGGTTGACCTGCAACGTCAGGCTTGGGTATCGCCGGAGGAAGGCCGGCAGTCGTGGCGCGATGCACACCATCCAGAACAGGGAGGTGGAGCTGACGCGAAGCGTGCCCTCCGGCGTAACGGCACCATGGCTCGCCGACATCTCGGCGAGTTCCAGCTCCGCCAGCGCGCGAATGCAATGCTCCAGGCAGACATGCCCGGCTTCTGTCAGGCGCAGGCGGCGCGTAGTCCGCTCGAATAGGCGAACCGCGAATCGCTTTTCCAACATGGCCACGTGACGGGTGGCCGCTGCGTTGGAAATGGAGAGCCGCGTGGCCGCGCGCGAGAAGCTGCCCGTCTCGGCCACTTTGGCGAAGACCTGCACGCTCTTCAGCAGGTCCACTCTTTTTCCCCCGGTGCAATGGTCAATTTCGGCGCGGCGGCTGATAGGGCCTTGCTCGCTTCGATAACATCGGGGGCTGGATGTTCAAAGGCCACTATCTGGCCAGCAGGGAGCCAGCGCGCATGATCCTCTACTCAGGCCTGGGCCGCATGGGCTTGCCGATGGCATGCCACGCCCGCGATGCGGGCCATGCCGTGGTTGGCTTCGATCCCTCGGCGGAGCGGCGGTCGCTCTTCGTGGCAAAGGGCGGCCAGGTCGTCACCGATCCTTCGGGGGTATACCCCCAGGCCGAAGCGGTCGTCATCATGGTCGGCTCCGAGCGCCAAGTGGAGGAGATCATGACCGGCGAGGGCGGCATCGTCGCCCACTGCCGGCCGGGTACGCTGGTGCTGGTCATCAGCACCGTAGCGCCGGAGTTCATCGCTCGGATGGGAACTGTGGCCCTGGCTTCTGGCATCCGGGTTGTGGATGCCCCCGTGTGCCGCGCGGAAATGGGTGCGATCGCCGGTACGCTTCTCGCCTTCCTGTCGGGCCCGGACGCCGATTGCCGCGATGCAGTCGCGCTGATGAAGCCCTACGTTGCCGATGTGGAGATTGTCGGTACTCGGCTTGGGGCGGCGCAGATCGCTAAGACGGTCAACAACATGATCCTCTGGGCCTGTGCCATGGCCAATGAGGAGGGGCTACGCCTCGCGGCAGCTTGGGATTTAGATCCCGCCTCGTTGCGCCGAGCCCTAGTGACTAGCAGCGCGAACAACTGGGCGCTGCAACATTGGGATCGAGCGGGGGAGATGCCTTGGTCCATCAAGGACATGGAGATAGCACTCCGTTCCGCTTTGGATGCCGGCGTGTCGGTGCCGCTCAGCGAGGCCGTGAACGTACTTGTGCGCCGTAGTCAGGTCCTAAGGCACGCTTGAATATGGTGCTTGAAGGAAAGCGTAGGCAGAAACTTCGGTGCTACGCGTCTAGCCCAGAGTGTTCTTCACGAGACCCGGGAGATCGCGATGCAGTTCTTCATCCGGGCTGCAGCCTACGCTCAGGATGCGGCGGTCGAGCATAGTGGAAGAGGCTACTTCGCCAGGTGAACGTACCGTGTTGGCAACGGCCAATTGAGGGGGTGTTCACCACCGATCAACGGTCGTTGGTCGGTGTTGAACAGGGCATGCTCGGTACTGCCCTCGCCAGTCTTCGCAGTCTGCTGGGACCTTGATCCGAGGGACGGTCAACGGGTCTCCCGGCGCAGCTGCTGCTCGCGCAGAAAAATGAAGAGCCCGGCGCCAATGATGATTACGGCTCCGGCCATTGTCAGCAGCCCAATCACTTCGCCGAAGAAGAGATAACCAAACAGCATGCCCCAGAGGATCAGCGTGTATTGGTAGGGGACCACCACGGAAGCCGGCGCGATCCGCAGCGCCTGGTTAACGCAGAGATTGCCGCCGAGCGAGCCGATCCCGAGAAAGAGCATGAGCACGAGGTCCATGGCCCCGGGCGGCGTCCAGCCCTGGGCCAAGACCAGCACGGTGCCAAAGAGCAGCGCGGCCAGGAGTTGCGCCGTCATCAGCACTGTCCCCGGCACACCCGCCAACTTACGAGTGGCTATCAGGAAGCAGGCGTAGCTGAAGCTGCCCACCAGAGCGCAGACCGCACCGAAGGAGAGGGAGGCGGGTGAGGGGTGCAGTGCCAGGACGACACCGCTAAAGCCCACCGCCACGGCCGTCCAGCGGCGCCACCCAACTCGCTCGCCCAGAAGAAAGGGAGAGAGAGCGGTCACGTAGATCGGGCCGGCCATGTAGTAGGTCATGACCTCCGCCAGGGGCAGCTCCGTGAGGGCCCAGAAGAATAGCGAGGACTCCAGCGTGGAGAACGCGATGCGCAGCAACTGCAATGCGGGGCGCGGCGCCCGAGAGAAAGCGTGGGGACCTGCCCTCCTGATCGAGGGGGCCATGGCACAAAGCCCGGCGGCGCTGCGCACCAGCAGGAGCTGCCCGACCGTGTAGGAGCCTACCAGCCATTTGCCGAGTGTATCGTTAACGGCGAAGAGCAGTACGCCGAGCAGCATCATGATGACGCCGCCAGTGGCGCCCGTGGGCATGCTGCCCAGGCGGGGGAATGCAGACACGGCTATTTTCCACCCATCGCGGCCCTTCTTGCCCGCGCTTGGCGAGGCCGAGCCGCAGCACTAGCGAGATGTTGTGGCGCCGAAAAGCCCGGAGAAGGGCGATTGCTGTGAAGGAAGCTGCGGGTCCTGTTGTATCTCAGCGCTAGGTAGGACAGGGGCTCGCCTGGTTCACCCAGCCTTCCCCTGGATGAGGTGCTGGTAGACGCGGGACGCTTCGACCGGGTCGTCGGGCAGCCGCGACACCAGAGCCTCGATCCAGCGGGCAACGCGCTGGCGCGCCCTATCCGGGTCGGCCATCTCGGCCTGGACGGTCACGTCGTGCTTCTCCCGCCAGCCGGCCCTCGCCTTCATCCAGAAGATCGCGGCCGCCACCGGCCCGCTCTCGGTCTCCATGCGGTAGAGGCTCTGGCCCACCTTGGCCGTCGCCTTGATGGAGCCGCTGTCGAGCTCCCAGCGGAAGGGCGTTGTTGTGTAACTCAGCAACGGTGAGGTGCAATGGGCGAGAAAGACAGGGGTTCTGGCCGGCCGCGGAGGCATTATCGGATGCGGAACTGGCGTGAGTACAATCGGGCCCTGGTCGCCCGCGGCGACCTGACGGTCTGGATCTCGCCCGATCTGTCCTGGCATGCCGGGAAGGGACGGGCAGGCGGGGCCGGCCGCAGGTCTTCACGGATGCGGCAATCCAGACGGTGCTGACGCTGAAGGTCCTCTACCAGCTGCCACTGCGGGCCGCCCAGGGCATGGCGGGGGGCCTGATCCGCCTGGCTGGCCTGGACTGGCGGGTGCCGCACTACAGCACTCTCTAGCGTCGGCAGAAGGGCTTGGTGGTCACCATCCCCTACCGCCCCCGAGGTGGGCCGCTGCACCTGGTCCTCGACAGTACGGGGTTGAAGGTGCTGGGCGAGGGCGAGTGGAAGATGAGAAAGCACGGGGCCGACAAGCGCCGGATCTGGCGCAAGGTCCACATGATCATTGACGCCGAGAGCCATGAGGTGCGGGCGGTCGAGATGACCGACCACCGGCACGGCGAGGGCGAGATTGTACCGGGCCTGCTGACGCAGGTGCCACAAGGGGAGCAGATTGGGGTCATCAGCCGCGACGGTGCCTATGACACCCGCGGTGTCTACGGGGCCTCTGCCGCCCATGCGGCAGACCTGGTCGTGCCGCCCAGGCGCAACGGTCGGCCATGGAAGGCTCGAACGCCAGGTGCCGGCGAGCGCAATGAGACCCTGCGCGCCATCAAGCGCCTTGGACGCCGTCTCTGGAAGAGGTGGAGCGGCTATCAACGACGCAGCCTGGCAGAGACGGCGATGTCACGCCTCAAGCGCCTCGGCGAGCGCCTTGCGGCCCGCGACCCCGCCCGTCAGGTCGCCGAGGTCCAGATCCGCTGCGCCATCCTCAACACCTTCAACGCCCTCGGCATGTCTGACACCGTCGCTCGCGCCTAAACCAGCCCGAACGAAGGATCAGCTCTAAACCGCGCCGGAATTACGCAACAAGGCCCCTTTGAATTATCAAAGTGCACGCCGAAAATGCAGGGGAGACACACGGAAAAGCGCGATCCCAACCCACCCAGAGAAAAGTTCTTCTGGAGAAGATTGGAGCAGCGGTAGGTGCTGGGCAAAAACATTCTCTGGGGAGGGGCTGCTCGCGGAAAGCAACTGGGGGGGGCTTACGCATCCATTCCGTGGATAAGTGGCATCCACCACCTGCGTTGGAGTTCCACTCCGCCAGGGCGCACCTCCTGGTCAACAGAGAGCGGCACCCCGCCGCCTCATCCACCCAGGATATGCAGCCATGATGAACCTTCGCCCCCTCGCCCTCGCCGCGGCCCTGATCGGCTCGATCGCCGCCCCGGCCTTTGCCGACCAGGATCGCGTCCCCGAGGGCGCCACCGCTTCCGGCCGTTGGGTCCAGGCCGACAGCCGCACCCCGCTCGCCGGCAGCCTCTCCGACGCCGAGCAGAACCTCCTGAGCCGGAGCGGCGCCACGGGCGGCGCGGGCCAGAGCTCGTAACCAGCCGCGTCAGCGACGGCCCAGGCGCTTGTCCTGGGGCCTGGGCCTGATCTGGCCCGAGAGGGGCTGTCAGGGACGCCTGGCGGCCCCTTCCCTCAACTAGGGGCGTGCTGACGGGCCAAAAGGGCTCTGTTGCGGAAATCGGCGTTGGGGACGCGGTTAGGTCTTTGATGTCCTGATCAGGTGCGCGCGACGGTATCGGGCATGCCAAGGGTGTCAATCGGCACGGAATCGGGACCCCGGATCGGCGCGCAATAGGGACCCCTCTGGCGAGGCGTGCTGAGGGGGTAGTCAGACGCGGTTCTTGAACCGCCAGCTGTCGTTGCCGGTCTCGACG
>NZ_JAGIZA010000041.1 GCF_017813365.1 Roseomonas indoligenes | reverse complement strand
GCCGCCCAGGCCTCATCAGACAGCCAGAACAAACGCGCCATGTCCACCTCCTGATCAGCCAAACCCGATCAGGAGACAAAAACGCCAACGAACGTAGAGAGTTGTTTGGGTTCCCTACCTAGGGTTAACGTGGGAGAAGGCAGCAGCCCACTTTCCCGTCTAAACAGCGCGTATGTACCAATCCGGAACCAGTGCGATGCTGGCTGCTGTTGCACTCGCCGGTCGGCGCGTGCTGGTCGTCGAGAACAACTACTGGATTGCCACGGAAATCGAGGACTGGCTGCTGTCGGCAGGCGCTGACGTGGCTGGCCCCGTGGCCAGCGTCGCAGATGCCATGGAGGCGATTACGGCCGGAGGCACTCCGGACGCGGCGGTGCTGGACGTCAATCTGCGGGAAGGTGAACTCGTCTACCCGTTAGCCCTCTGGCTGCACGACCACAGGGTCCCCTTCCTGTTCGCAACTGGGGTGGATCGCATCGGGGATCACCCGACCTTCCGGGATCGCCAGCGCCTCTGGAAGCCGCTTGTCCGTCATGAGTTGCTCCAAGCCATTAGTCACCTGATTGGTCCCTGGGAAAGGCAGGTTAGGCAGGATCTGTGAGGAGCGCGAAACATGCCGGACCACCGGCTTGAATGGGCGTGGCTGACCGGCAGACCCTTATAGCAGCAGCTCTGTCCACCACCCTCGATCGAGAAGGATTTAGCAACCAGCGTCCGCTTCCTGGAACCGTCCAGAAGCATCCGGACGGCCAGAGTGGGCGCTGAGCTGCGGTAGCCACGCCAGCTGATTAGCCGAGCAGTGTTCTCTGGTGATCCCATGCTGCGAGCCATGGCTCCATGGCCTGCGGTACGTCCGGCGCAGGATCACGCCCATCCAGCACCGCGTCCACGATCTCCGGCGCCAACAACGTTAGCCGCAGCAGCCGCCCCATGTACCCTCGGTCCAGGCGCTCAGCCTCGGCCATCTCGGTAAGGGCTTGGCGTGGCCGGACTTGTCCCCTCCGGCGTCACAACCGTCTTCCGCCTCGGCCGACGCCGAATGCGCGCCTCACTCGATTCTCCGGCAGCTCGGATCACTTCGAGCGTGATCCACTCCTGCACACACTGGCCGCCGGTGGTCTGGTGCGTTGTCTCAACCTGGAAGTAGAGGAGACCCGCTATGATGCTTTCCAGCCGTTTAGAACGTCTCGCGCTCCTCGCCACCGTCGCAGTCGGCTTGGGCGGGTGCGGCGTTGTGGCGCTGCCGTTCCGGGCTACCAGCGCCGTCGTCAAGATTGTGCCCGTTGCCGGTGACGTAGTTGCGGCCCCGCTAGACGTCACGGCGGACGTCGTCGACTAGAGGCATCGGCCGGCGGTCCTACCCGGACCACCGCGATCCCTTCCGCCGTGAAGGCGGATGTCCGATCTGTGGACCGTCGGCATTCATGAGCGCGATCCGCGCCTGCTCGACCAGAAAGAGACCGTTCCAGAGCGGCTCCAATTGGCGCAAGGCGTCCCGGGTCTCACACTCGGTCAGGTCCAGGTGAGCGGCCCGCGCCGCGCCCAGGAGCACACGACGATTTCTGGCTGACGTAGGATCTTTTGCGGCTTGCTGGATGGTACCCCCTCTGACATCCCCTGCACTGGTTACACGCCGTTCGTTTACAATACCGAACCTTTCATTGTAGTTTTCTTCGTGGCCGTCCGGTTCAGGAGCGGGAATGAAACGCCTCTGCTTGCAGCATCTCCTCGTTTTTGTCGTCCTGCTCGCCGGACCGGTAGCGCAGGCCGCCAGCTTCGATTGCTCTCAGGCGCGCAGCTCGGTGGAGCGAATGATTTGCGGCGATCCGGCCCTCTCCGCCCTCGATGAGCAGCTTGCGGCCGCGTACAGGACGGCGACATCGGCGGGCAACTCTCCACAAATCCGAACTGCGCAACGGGAATGGATGACGGAGCGAAATCGCTGTGCAGCGCCGTCCTGTGTTCGCAGCGCCTATGAGCGGCGCATCGCCGAGCTTTCTGCAAGCGAAGGGCGCCTGGAGGATCCTTCGCAAGGGCAGGCTGGGACACCGGGTGCCATCGCGGATGGTAAGTACTGCGTTTTTGGCAGCGGCAACTCGTATGACATGCTCCTGGCCAGGCAGGGAACCGACGGCGCTCTCAACTTCGCCCTGTCTTCCTGGGCGCCGAACGGGAGTCACTTCGGTGTCGCTGGCCTTGCGAGGCGCGTCAGTTCTGGTTGGCGTTACGAGGAGGGTATGAGATCGGCGGACCCAACCCAGCGCTGCGTTGTCGTTATCGCGCGGGCCATGGATGGCGCCTTCCGGATCTCAACGGTGGAGGGCGCACGTTGCGAGGCACTCGCCGGGCATGGGGCAACCCTTGAGGGGACACTCGTCATCCCGGCCGCCTCACGGGTCGGCGACGCGCCGGCCACTTTCTCGGCAGGAAGTCTGATGCAGATCGGCTGCGATCGGCCTGCCAGGTCCGGACGAGCCCGCCGCTGAAGGCCGTCTGCTCGGCACCGATTGGCGCTACTAGACACGGGGATGGGCTGATTTGTCCTGCTGCCGCCAATTGACAGGAAGCGTCTTGAGGAGCTTGGGAAGATGAAGAGGCGCTCGGCTGCGTCCATCTAGCAGTGCCTCCACGATCTCCGGCGCCAACAACGTTAGCCGCAGTAGCCGCCCCATGTACCCTCGGTCCAGGCGCTCAGCCTCGGCCATCTCGATGATGGAGGCGTAGCGTCCCTCGTCCAGCATGCGCTGGTGTGTACTCACCCTCGATATGCGCGTTGATGATACCTTGAGTTCCAAATGTAATAGGACTGAGCATACAGTGGAAGCCTATGGAGGGTGTAAAGCCCCGGACGGCAGCGGACACGGGGGCGGAGGAAGCCCGATGCACCAGAACGCCGAAGCGCACGGGATCTCGGCCCCAACCTGGGAGCAGCCATCCCTGAATCATACATGGCGACGGAGATCCATTCTCTCCGCAGCCGGCGTAGCCCTCGCAAGTAGTCATAGCTGGGCGCAAGACACCGCCGACTTCCCCTCCAAGCCACTTCGCATCGTTGTGGGGTTTGCGGCCGGCGGGCTCGCCGATATCACCGTCCGCGTGGTCGGCGAAGCGCTGTCGAAACGCCTGGGCCAGCAGGTGGTCATCGACAACCGCCCCGGTGGCGCCGGTACGCCCGCAGCGATGGCCGCATCCTCAGCCCCGCCGGACGGCTACACCTTAACCATTCTTAGCACCGGCAACGCGATCAACAAGACGCTGTTCCGCACCCTCCCCTACGATCCCATCACGGATTTCAGGCCGGTATCCTGCCTGGCCATCTTCGACCTGCTCCTCTTGGTCTCAGCCAACTCCCGCTTCAGGAGCATCGCCGACGTCCTCGCGGCCAAGCGAGATGGGCTCGCCATTGGCACGATCAGCCCGGGCAGCACCCAGAATCTTTCCGGTGAGTGGCTGCGCGTGGCGGCCGGCATGGACGCGACTGTGGTGCCCTATCGCAGCACCGCCGACGTGCTGACGGCAGTGCAGCGCGACGACGTGCAGATCGGCTTCGAGTCTTACGCAGCGTCTCGCAGCCTGCTTGAAGGCGGGCAGCTCCGCGCCATAGGCAGTACGGGCGCGCGGCGCTCCGCCTTGCTTCCGGACGTCCCTACACTGCATGAAAGCGGGCTGCCCGACTACGCCGTGGTGGGCTGGAACGCCCTTTTCGCGCCGGCCCGTACGCCCAGGCCTGCAATCGAGTTGTTGAACCGCCACATCACCGAGATCCTGAATTCGCAGGAGGTAAAGGCCCGACTTCTGGGATTGGGCATCGAGCCCGCGCCTAGCTCTCCAGATCAGATGGGCGCGCGCCTCAAGGAGGACGTCGCGACCTGGGCAAGCGTGATCGAGAAGGCGAAAGTCCAGCGGCAGTGATCGTCGCACCGGGAGGAAAGTCGCCATGAGGCAGCCCACCATTACCCGTAGGACCTTGCTGGGAGGCGCGGGCCTGGCTCTCGCCCGCCCCGCGCTCGCTGCCGGTTATCCCGACAGACCGATCCGGCTTATCATTCCCTTTCCGCCGGGCGGCACGGTGGACGTGACCGCCCGGCCCATCACGGCCGCTGTCTCCGAGATGCTCGGTCAGCCCATCGTCATCGACAACCAGCCCGGTGCCGGCGGCAATGTCGGCACACAACGCGTCGCGCGCTCCCCGGCCGATGGCTACACCCTGCTTTTCACCGCGCCGAACCACACCATCAACCCAGGGCTGATGCCGAATGCCGGCTTCGACCCGCAGAAGGATTTCGCGCCAATCTCCCTCTGCGCCCAGATTCCCGAGATCCTGGTCTGCCATAAGGATGCACCCTTCAGGACGTTCCAGGAATTCGTCACCTATGCGCGCGCCCATCCGCGCGAACTGACCTACTCCTCTGCCGGCATCGGGTCGCACCCGCATGTGACGATGGAGTTGCTCCTGCACCGCCTCGGCCTGGAGGTGCTTCATGTTCCCTACCGGGGCGCGGCTCCTGCCTTCACTGACCTGGTCGCGGGCCGCGTGCAGCTGAAGCTGGACTCCTATGCCACATCGGCGTCGCAGATTGAGGCTGGCGCCATCCGCGTGCTCGCCATCGCCAGCCCGCAACGCTCCCCCGCCAAGCCCGACGTGCCGACCATCGCCGAACTGGGCTTGCCTGGCTTCGAGGGGATCCTCTGGATGGGCTATCTGGCACCATCCGGCACACCTACTGACACCGTCGAACGCTTCGCAAAGGCCGCACAGGAGGCCGTGAAGTCCTCCGCCGTCGAGCGTGCGCTGGTGCAGCAAGGCGTCGAGCCGGTGGGCAGCACGCCCGGTGCCTTTGCCGCCAGGATTGCGCAGGAGATCCCGCAATGGCGCGAGGTCATCCGTGACGCGAACATTCGCCCGGAGTGATGCGATGAGCCCGCCGCTGACACCCCCGCCCGACCGGATCCCCAAGAAGCCTCAGCTGCGGTGCCCCCCGGGATCGGTGGACTGCCAGGTCCACCTCTTCGGCCCGGCCAGCGAGTACCCTTTCGATCCCGGCAGCAAGTATATCTCCGAGGACATGCTCCCAGAGGACTCCATCCGGGTGCAGGACATCCTCGGCCTGGACCATGCCGTCATCGTCAGCGGTGGCGGTTACGGTATGGATACGCGGCATCTCTGCGACACGCTCATGCGCTTCCCTGACCGTTTCCGCGGCGTCGCTCTTCTCCCGGGCGACACTGCCGAAGCGGAGATGCAGCGGCTGCACGGGTTGGGTGTGCGCGGCACGCGCTTCGTCAGCCCGCGACACGGCACACACCTCCCACAGATGTCCGAGCGCGTGGCCACCATGGCCGCCGAGTTAGGCTGGGTCATCCAGTTCTATCCGGGCCAGGGCGAGCTGGAGAGCTTCGCCGAGCGGCTCCTCGCCCTGCCCGGCCGCATCGTCCTGGACCACTTCGCTGCCATCCCCGCCGCGGGCGGAACGGACCAGCCGGCTTTCAGGACGCTGCTCCGGATGCTCGACACGGGCCGTGTCTGGGTCCGCATCTCGGGCCCGATGCGCTGCACGAAGGAAGATTTCCCGTATCCCTCCGTCACACCGATCGCGCAGGCGCTTGTCGCCCATGCTCCCGAGCGGCTGGTCTGGGGCTCGGACTGGCCGCACGTCAACATGGTCGGCCGCGCCATGCCGAATGACGGCGACCTGCTGGATCTGCTGCTCGATTGGTGCCCGGACGAGATCGTGCGGAACCGCATCCTCTCCGATCAGGCGCGGGACCTCTATGACTTCCCCTCGCCCGGTTCCAGGCAGGAGATCAATCGCTGAAATAGAGGCGCAGCGGGGTCTCGCCGGCGATCTGCTGGCGGACCCGTTCGTCTGGCACCCAGTCCTCCAAGGTCGCGATCGCGTCCGCGTAGGTCACGCGGTCCTCAAAGGCGGCGAAGGGCCAGTCGCTTCCCCAAACCAGGCGCTCGCCGCCCGCGACGCGCAGCAGCGCGGCCGCATATTCCCGAGCCTCCTCGGCCGATGGCATTCGATAGCCGGCCGAGATCTTCACCCAGGTATTGCCGCGCTCTACCGCCGCCAGCATGGCCTTGAAGCCCGGTGAGTTGATACCCTGGGCTGGGTCAGGCCGGCCGAAGTGGTCGATAACGAGCTTAACGCCAGCTTCCTCGGCGCCTTCGATCACTGCGGGCAAATCATGGCTCTCTGCTAGGACGTGCACGTGCCAATTCAGATCGCGGACGCGGCGCAGCAGCCGCCGGTACTCCGGCGACTTCAAGTCAGGCGGGCTGGCCACGTGGCGGTAGAAGATACGGATGCCGACGATACCGTCCTCCTTCATCCTCTCCATTCGATAAAAGTCCGCCTCAGGTGGCAGGATGACCGTGCCGCGGAGACGCTTATGCCGTCGCGTCGCTCGGATCGTGTAGTCGTTATACTCCCCGTACATGCTGGCTGCTGCGATCACACCGAAGGTAACGCCGTACGCATCCATAATGGCCAGGAAGCCCTCGGGCGTCGCATCGAATGGTGGCTGATGCCAAGCTCCCGCGACGCGCGGCATGTCTGTCATGTAGAGATGAAAATGCGTGTCGATGATGGGGTGCA
Source organism: Roseomonas indoligenes (assembly GCF_017813365.1). Taxonomy (GTDB): domain Bacteria; phylum Pseudomonadota; class Alphaproteobacteria; order Acetobacterales; family Acetobacteraceae; genus Roseomonas; species Roseomonas indoligenes. The sequence goes on along the minus strand of NZ_JAGIZA010000041.1, from coordinate 8,534 downwards.
CGGTCATGCGATCAGGCCCAGCTTCTAAGACGTCGCTGACGTCAAGGACGGCGCGCGAGGCGGGACTAGACCACCAAGCCCGGAGGGCAGCAAGGCCGCGGCAGAGCAACTCTCCCGGGGACGAACGTAGTGAAGCTCACCCAAACAGTGCCAGTTGCTGCTCCTTCCAGTTCATCGAGAGCGGGTCCATCGGCAATGGCAAGCTGATCCGGTCGGGCTGTTTCCCATCTAACAAGGCCTGAACAATCTCCGGCGCTAGCAGTGTCAGGCGAAGCAAGCTTCCAAGGTTTCCCCGGTCTAGACGCTCAGCTTCAGCAATCTCGGCCATGGAGGAGTAGCGCTCTTTGTCGAGCATGCGCCGGTACCGGAAAGCACGGGGTAAGGCTTTGTCCAGCGCCGGATCAGTGCGGGTCGAGACGGCGGGGGCGCGCACGTTCGCCCCCACCCCTTCCGGCGTCACAAAAGTCTTCCGCACTGGCCGCCGCCAGATGCGGAGGGGCACCTGGACCCTGATGCTGACCGGGCGGGTAACGCTCATTCGGCCGCCTCCAACACCTGCGCCCTACCCACCCCAGATCCCGGATGAGGCTGGCCAGTTCCTCCTCTCGAAGCCAGCGGCTCAACCCTCTTGCTCCGCCTAAGGGTTCGTGCCGTCCTGTTTCCGTGTCGTGGAGACGACATCAGGAGGGATACGGCCATGCTGACCCGACGACATGTCCTTGTGGCCGTTGCTGGCGCCCTGGGATCCAGCGCCCGTCCTCGGCCAGCTGATGCACAGGCCTGGCCGACACGCCCCATTCGGATGATCGTGGCCTTCGCGCCTGGTGGCTTCACCGACATCGCGGCCAGGCTCCTGGCCGAGCGGCTCTCCGTCGCTCTCGGGCAGCCGGTCACGGTGGATAACCGGGCCGGTGCAGCCGGTATCATCGGCACAGAGGCCGCGGCACGGAGTGCCCCGGACGGCTACACGGTGCTAATGGGGACGATCAGTACCCACGCGATGAACGTGGGCCTCTACCGGAACCTGACCTACGATCCCATGGCCGACTTTGCGCCCGTCTCTGGTGTCGCGACCAGCCCCAATCTCCTCGTCGCCCATCCGTCCAAGGGCATCCGGGACGTGGCAGGCCTCATCGAGCGCGCCAAAGCGGAGCCGGGCGTGCTGAGTTACGGCTCGGGCGGCAACGGTACATCGAGCCATCTCGCGGGAGAGCTTTTCAAGTCTCTCGCCGGCGTGGACCTGCTGCACGTGCCGTCTCGCAGCACGGCGCCTGCGGCATCGGCCGTACTCGCAGGGCAGGTTGACCTCATGTTCGATACTCTGCCGTCCTCCCTGCCGCACGCACGCGAGGGCCGGCTCACACCGCTCGGCGTGACCTCGACGCGGCGCTTGGCGGAGCTACCGATCATTCCGGCGGTAGCCGAGACCGTGCCCGGCTTCGAGATGGGGGTTTGGACGGCTCTGTTCGTTCCTGCCGCAACGCCTCGGCCGATCATTGACCGGCTGAACGCCGCGACGCGGGATGCTCTGCCTCAGATCAGTGGCCGTTTCGCCGAGCTTGGCCTGGAGCCCCTCACCTTGGGCCCGCAGGACACGACCACTTATTTACGTGCTGAGATTGGCAAGTGGACGCAAGTGATCCGGAGTGCCGGGATCTCCGCCGATTGAATGGGTGTTCGGCAGATCTCCCTCTTAACGCCCTATTAAGCACCCGGAGGGCATCCCTCTCCGGCTCGTTCCACAATCGGACGAGCTGGCCGGCACCCTCCGCCCATTCTGCCCATGACTTTCGGGCCGTGATGACGGGCAGTGGGAAGGCAGCACGTGGCATCAGAACTCCAGCACCTCCAAGCGCTCGCGGACGCTTGCCTGAACTTTGCCGCCGCTGCCCCGAACCAAACCAGTCAGAATATCCTGCTGGATTTGGCCGAGCATTACCTGACAATCGCCCTGAAGCTGGACGGCGAAAGTTCAGCCGCCACACCGAAAGAGAGGATAACGCGAGCGCTCGACAGTCCGCCCAACTCGCTCGATCCGTTCTCTGGCCCGTGCACTTCGCTAACCTATCGCTGGCCATCCTAGCCCGGGTTGGGCTTACCCAGGCCAGCACCGCAAGCGTTCAGTGTGCCACTTGTTGAATGGCCCGGAGCGATGTGGTCGCAGCATCATACTAGCACTGCGCGCTGCGGTAGCCCTCTCGCCCTTCCTCAAGAGGCCTCAGTTTGGCGCCAGGGACGTCCTTCGTGAGACGCCACCACCAGACCCGGGAGCTGTGTCCTCGGCGCTCCACGATAATCTGGACATCGCACAGGGGAAGTCGTGCACGCATAAGGAACTTCCACCGTTTTGGGCTTGCTCGTCCGGTACGGGTAGCCGGTCTCTAGTTTATAGCCCCTTACCGGTCGTACGTCCCTTTCACCGATTAGCCCGCCTCCGCAGTAGGTCCGGCTTAACTCTCACTGTGCTTTCTGCCGCGTGAGGGCTGCTCGTCACTCCCACAAGGGTGTAGCGGCTCGGACCGGCATGGTGACGCGAACCCTCCCATGCCGCTCCACCTCACAAAGGCAGGCTGCCAACACAGCTGTGCACTCACTGAACCACTGAACCAAGCGTTCAAACGACATGAGCGTTCCAACCACCTCTTGTGTGGAATGCGGAGAATTCCCCTTCGTTCCGATCGGCAGGAATGGAACAGTCCCTGCCCCTCTGCACAACCGTCGTGACAGATAATCAGATTGGGGCTACAGAGTTAGTTTAGATAGATTGAGGAACGCAGCGTGGCGAAGAACGAGATCAACTTGGACAACCTGAGCGTTCCCGGACTCCAACAGCTGATTGAAGATGCAAAGGCAGTGTTGGAAGGCAAGAAGCAGGGTGCTAAGGCTCAGCTGATCGAGGAAATGCGCGAGAAAGCTGCGCAGCTTGGCCTCGACCTGGGCGATCTCCTCAAGCAGCCTGGCCCGCACACGAATGTCCGTAAGCCTCGCAGCGATGCTGGCAAGGCTGTTGCCGCCAAGTACCGTGGTCCTGAGGGCGAGACCTGGACCGGTCGCGGCCGCATGCCGCGCTGGCTGACTGACGCCATGCACCACGGCAAGACGAAAGAAGACTTCGCGGTTTGAAGCGAGAGGTGCACGCACTCGGCACGGCCCGATGGGCGCGGCCTCTCGCAAGAGGTTCCGCCCGTCCATCGCGACCGTCAGGCCAGTGCTGATCGTTGCTGCGCCCAACTTGCTGGAAGTGAGGCTATCAGCGATGGGAGATGCAGTGGCTCGGATGGCTGTCCGTCCAGCAATGCCTCGACGATGTCAGGCGCCAGCAGCGTCAGCTGCAGCAGCCGCCCCATATACCCTCGGTCCAGGCGCTCAGCCTCCGCCATCTCTGTGATGGACGCGTACTGCCCCTCATCAAGCATGCGCTGGTACCGAAAGGCCCGGGCCAATGCTTTCACCAGGGCAGGATCAGCGCGGGTCGGGATCGCCGAGGTAGGTGACGCCGGACTCACCCCCTCCGGCGTGACCACCGTCTTCCGCCCCGGGCGGCGCCGAATGCGTAGCGGCACCTGGACCGTGAGGCTTGCAGGGTGCGTGGCGCTCATTCCGCCGCCTCCAGCACCGGTGTGCCGCTAGCCCCGAGATCCCGCACAAGACTGGCCAGCCCCTCGACCCGGAGCCGGATGTCAGCCCCCGTGCTCGACACCGTCACCCTCTCGACCAGGAGCCCGATGATCCGCGCCTGCTCGGCCGGGAAGAGCTCGTCCCAGAGCGGCTCCAGCTGGTGCAAGGCGTCCCTCGTCTCTCCCTCGGTCAGGTCGGGGGCACTGACGCGCGCCGCTGCCCAGGTGCCCACGACGATCTCGGGCTGGCGCAGGAGGGCGCGGACCTGGGTGATGACGGCGCCCTCGATCTCCGCGGCTGAGATGCGCCGGACGAGGTCAGGGCTGTCCTCCGGCCCCTTTGTCCCCTTCAGCGCGCTCTGGCTGACGTAGTACCGGTACAGCCGCCCCCTCCGCCGCGTGTGGGTGGGCGACATGGCCCGACCGTCCGCACCATAGAGCAGCCCCTTCAGCAGCGCCGGCGTCTGGTTCCGATTAGCATTGCCCCGGAGCTTGGGGTGCTGGGCCAGCACGGCATGCACCTGGTCCCAGACCGCCCGGTCGACAACAGGCTCGTGCTCCCCGCGGTAGACCTTCCCCTTGTGCACCGCCTCACCGACGTAGGTGCGGTTCGCCAGCAGCTTGTAGACGTCGCCCTTGTTCAGAAGCCGCCCCGTCTTGCTGGTGCGCTCCTCGGCCTGGAGCTGGTGGGCGGTCTCAGTGCCGGACCGGGATTTCAGGAACAGCTCGAACACCCGCCGGACCGTCTCTGCCTCGGCGGCGTTGACCACCAGCTTCCGCTCCCGGACATCGTACCCGAGCGGGACCTTGCCTCCCATCCACATGCCGCGCGCCCGCGAGGCCGCGAACTTGTCCCGGATCCGCTCGCCGATCACCTCGCGCTCGAACTGCGCGAAGCTGAGGAGGATGTTGAGGGTAAGGCGCCCCATGCTGGTCGTGGTGTTAAATGACTGGGTCACTGAGACGAAGGTAACCCCGTGCGCCTCGAAGGTCTCTACCAGGCGAGAGAAGTCCATCAGGGACCGGCTCAGGCGATCAATCTTGTAGACTACCACCACATCGACCTCACCGCGCTCAATGTCGCGGAGCAGGCGCTGCAGGGACGGGCGTTCCAGGCTCCCGCCCGAGAAGCCGCCGTCATCGTAGTGGTCCCGCACAAGGGTCCATCCCTCTGCCCGCTGGCTGGCCACGTAGGCCTCGCAGGCGTCTCGCTGGGCATCGAGGGTGTTGAACTCGCGGTCGAGCCCCTCATCCGTGCTCTTGCGGGTGTAGACGGCGCAACGGAGCCGGCGGGGTGGCGAGTACGCGGGCACCGCCTCCGAGGAGCGATCCTGGCGACGGCTCATACGCCCCTCCCCTGGCTCTTCAGGCCAAAGAACACCCAGCCATTCCACCGTGTGCCGGTAATGTGCCGCGCCACTGCCGAGAGGGATTGGTACGGTCGCCCCTCGTACTCGAAGCCATCCCGCAGAACCGTGACGGTGTGCTCCACGCCCTGCCACTCCCGGATCAGGCGCGTGCCGGCCAGCGGGCGGCTGTCCGCCCGGATCCGGCGCAGGACCACGTTACCGCCGTCCAGTTGCTCGCCCAGCGCCTCCAGGCGGGCCCGGGTCTCAGGCTTCAGCCCCCCGTAAGCGAGTTCCTGGACGCGATAGGCCAGGCGGCTCTGAAGATAGGTCCGATTGAACGGGGGCGGCTCCTTGCCGAACAGCTCGCGCCACTGCTGCTTCAGCTGCAGGGTGGGCGTAGCCTTCAGGGCAGCGAGGCGGCCCAGCACGTCTGCGGGTGAGGGGCATGACACCCGAGATGCTGGTGGGTTTGGTGGGTTTCGGTGGGTTTGACCCCGGTACCCCGCGCGAACTGTCAGTTGGATCACCTTCTCCGGCATGCACGCATGTGCATGGACAGTTTCGTGGGGGTGATCGGGATGAACCCACCAAAACCCACCAAACCCACCAGGGGCTCTCGCCGGAGCAGCGAGGGGCGGGACGGCGCGTCTCTCGTCGGGAACTGAAATCAGCATCAGAGTAAACGGGCCGGCGAGGCACGGGCGGGTGCCTACAAGCCGGCCCTAACCGCACACCCACTAGGAGGAGCGAGCGGCGGCTGCGTGGGGGCGTAGCGCGTGAACGCCGGGAGAGCCATTCGCGCCAGTTAGGTCCGGTGCTGAGGAAGGATCGCAGACAAAGGAACCGCCGCGAAAAGCTGTCGTATCGCATTCGCATAGGCCTGCTTGGTATCCTGCCGCGTGCTCCCGAGGAGGCGCGCCATGCCCGCGACAACCAGCGCCATGCTCCCGCCCTACAAGGGACAGCCCTGATGGCGATGCCACGCTACACGCCCACCGAGGAGCAGCGCCGGGTGGTCAAGACCATGGCCGCCTACGGTATCCCGCAGGACGCCATCGCCAAGGTCGTTCACTGCTCCGAGCCCACGCTGCGTCGGGCCTATCGATACGAACTTGACACCGCCGTGCATGAGGCGAACACCCGGGTCGCGCAGTGCCTCTACCAGCAGGCCACCACGCCGGGGATCGTCGCCGCCTCCATCTTCTGGCTCAAGGCCCGCGCAGGCTGGCGCGAGAAACAGGTGCACGAGATCAGCGGTCCCGAGGGCAAGCCGATCGAGCCCGCCAGGATCGTCTACGCCTGGTACCCCGGCGACCCGCTGCTGGAAGGCCCTATGGAGGTGAAGCACCAATGAGCCACCCCTTTCAGCCCAATTTTCCCCCCTACAAGCCGCTCCCCGTCGCCGAGCTGATCCCCTATGCCCGGAACGCTCGCACGCATTCCCCGGCCCAGGTCGCCCAAATCGCGGCGTCCATCCGCGAATTCGGCTGGACCAACCCCGTCCTGGTCGACGGCGAGCGGGGCGTTATCGCCGGGCATGGTCGTCTGCTCGCCGCCCGCCAGCTCGGCATGACCGAGGTGCCGACGCTGGAGCTGTCCCACCTGACGCCAGCGCAACGCCGAGCCTACGTCCTCGCCGACAACCGCCTGGCGCTGTCGGCCGGGTGGGACGAGGATCTGCTACGGGTGGAGCTGGCCGAGCTCGGGGCGGACGGCTTCGACTTGGAGCTGACGGGATTCGACTCCGACGAGATCGCGGGGTTCCTGGCCGAGCCGATCTCAGGGCTGACCGACCCGGACGAGGTCCCCTCCCCGCCCGAAGTGCCCGTCTCCGCACTCGGCGACATCTGGCTTCTCGGCCATTACCGCCTCGTCTGCGGGGACTGCACCGCCCCTGGGGTGGTCGAGGCGGCACTCGGCGGAGTCCGGCCGCACCTCATGGTCACCGACCCGCCTTACGGCGTCGATTACGATCCCTCCTGGCGCAACGAGGCGCTGGAGGGCAGCAAGACCCAGCGCACGGGCAAGGTGCTGAATGACCACCGGGCCGACTGGCGCGAGGCCTGGGCGCTATTCCCCGGCGACGTGGCCTATGTCTGGCATGGGGCACTGCACGCCGGGACGGTGGCCGAGAGCCTGATCTCCTGTGGGTTCGAGATCCGCGCTCAGATCATCTGGGCCAAGGAGCGGCTGGTGCTGGGCCGCGGCCACTACCACTGGCAGCACGAGCCCGCCTGGTACGCCGTGCGGGCCAGCACCAAGGGCCACTGGTCCGGCGACCGCAAGCAGACCACCCTCTGGTCCATCCCGTCCCGCGACCAGGACACCGACACCGCCCACGGCACCCAGAAGCCGGTCGAGTCCATGCGCCGGCCGATCGAGAACAACTCCTCCCCGGGTCAGGCCGTGTACGAGCCCTTCTCGGGATCCGGCACCACCCTGATCGCCGCGGAGATGGGAGGACGGGCCTGCCACGCCGTCGAGCTGTCCCCCGCCTATGTCGATGTGGCCGTGCTGCGCTGGCACGCCTTCACGGGGCAGAAGGCACGGCTGGAGGGGGATGGGGCGACCTTTGCCCAGGTCCGGGCCGAGCGGACTGCCCTGGCGCCTAAGGGCGCCTGAGGTGCCCCAGGGCCACGTCTTCGAGGCGACGGACGACCAGCGCCGGACGGTGCGAGCGATGTCCGGCTACGGGGTACCCCACGACGACATCGCGACGCTGCTGCGGATCGACCCCAAGACGCTCCGCAAGCACTTCCGCTGGGAACTCGACAGCGGCTCCATCGAGGCCACGGCCAAGGTCGGCCAGAGCCTCTACCGCATGGCGACCGAGGGCGGGTTAGTCGCGGCCGCGATCTTCTGGATGAAGGCGAGAGCCGGCTGGCGGGAGAAGCACGACGTGACCGTCCAGGCCGAAATAACGGACCCGGATGGGGCGCGGCAGCGCGTTGCCCGCCGGATCGAAGCTCTGGTGTCCCGGCTGCCCGACGACCCGGTCGAGGCGTCCCGCGTCTACCAGCACCTCATTCAGGGGAGGGCCGAGTGAGCCAGGGCGTGCCCTCTTAGCTGATCAAGGAGCAGCGGAAGACCGTGCGCATCATGTTGGGCTTTGGCATCCCCGCAAGCCGAGATCCCGATCCCGCTCGACCCAGGCGGATACGCCCGGGGCTGGTCGGGCAGCTGCTGGACAAGATGGTGCGAGGGAGCGCGCGAAAGCGAGAGCTGGGCGAGCGGAAACAAGGATACGGGCGGTGGTTCGACAGGGAGGACGAGCGTGTGTCGTGGAAGACGGCGTGACATCGGTCGGTACCGGGAGGTGACTACCCACGAGCCGAATGGCACCTTCGCACGTTCTGCTCATCGCACTCACGTCGGAACGACATCAAGGACCGCTTCCTAAATGCCAGCCACGACACCGACAGTACCGCCCCCCCGACCGGGCAGCCTTAGTGACCGTTTGAGAATGGCTTGGCGCGACGTGGGCGAGATGATTCAAGCTCGGGATGTGGACCCGAGAGACGCGCCGCCGGATGGCCGAAGTCGCCCGCAAGACGAAGCGCTACCCATC
>NZ_JAGIZA010000040.1 GCF_017813365.1 Roseomonas indoligenes | reverse complement strand
CCCGTACCCGCGAAGCCCTCTGGACCACCATCGGGCGCCTGCTCGACACCTTCACCCAAGCCGAGTGCAGAAACTACCTCGCCAACTCAGGATACGCGTCCGAGTAAGCTGGAAATGCTCTAAGCCTCCTGAACCTGCATCGGGCTGCCGCAGCACCGTCCTGACCCGGCAGCTCCGAGAGCGGAGGCGCACCGCCCGCCGGGCATTCCCAATCCGATCAAAGAAGAGAATGGCAAGGGGTTCGGGGAGGGGCTGAATTCATTCTTCCCCACCCCGGGACGGGCCAGCAGTCGAGGATCAGGCTCCGCCCCGCCGCAGATCCAGGCTCCGCGGCGTCTCGCGCGAAACCACCATCGGCGGCTCCTCCATCGGGCCCGGCGTGTGCCCGAACGGCTGGAACCGGATGCGCCGCCGCGCCTCCGCCTCGTTCGCGTTCACCGGCAAGGTCTCGTAGTTGCGCCCGCCGGGGTGGGAGACGTGGTGCGTCATCCCGCCCAGGCTGCGTCCGGTCCACCGGTCATACAGGTCGAACACCAGCGGCGACTGCGCGCGCACGGTGGGGTGCAGGGAGGAGGGCGGGTTCCACGCCTTGAAGCGAACGCCCGCCACGTACTCGCCCTGGCGCTCGGTCGGCGTCAGCGGCACGGCGCGGCCGTTGCAGGAAAGGACGTAGCGCTCCTCCACCCAGCCCGTCACCTTCGCCTGCACGCGCTCCGTCGAACTGTCCACGTAGCGCACCGTGCCGCCGGCCGCGGGCTCCTCGCCCAGCACGTGCCAGGGCTCGAGCGCGTGGCGGACCTCAAGGCCCGTGCCGCGGATGGAGGTCTCTCCGATCAGCGGGAAGCGGAACTCCAGGTGCGGGGCGAACCAAGCCTTGTCCAGCGGGCAGCCCAGCATCGCCAGCTCGTCCAGCGCGTCGTGGAAGTCCTGCGCGACGTAGTGGGGCAGCATGAATTCGTCGTGCAGCCGCGTGCCCCAGCGCACCAGGCGCCGGTCATAGGGCGTATCCCAGAAACCCGCGATGGCGGAGCGCAGCAGCAGCACCTGCGCCGCCGACATGCGCGCGTGCGGCGGCATCTCCGCCGCCCGCCACTCGAGGAGGCCGAGGCGGCCGGAACTGCTCTCCGGCGCGTAGAGCTTGTCGACGCAGAACTCCGTGCGGTGGGTATTCCCCGTCATGTCCACCAGCAGGTTGCGGAACAGCCGGTCCACCAGCCAGGGCGGCGTCTCCACCCCGGGCTGGATCCGGGAGAAGGCGACCTCCAGCTCCGCCACGCTGTCCATCCGCGCCTCGTCCACGCGCGGGTGCTGGCTGGTCGGGCCGATGAAGAGGCCGGCGAACATGTAGGAAAGGCTGGGGTGGTTGTGCCAGAAGCCCAGCAGGGACTTCAGCAGGTCCGGCCGGCGCAGGAAGGGGCTCTCGGCCGGCGTCGCGCCGCCCATCACCACGTGGTTGCCGCCCCCCGTGCCGACATGGCGGCCATCCAGCATGAACTTTTCCGAGGCCAGCCCGACCTGCCGGGCCTCCTCATACAGTTCCTCCGTGCGCTGCACGCCCTCGGCCCAGGACGCATAGGGGTGCACGTTCACCTCGATCACGCCGGGATCGGGGGTGACGGAGAAGCTCAGCAGCCCCGGGTCGCGCGAGGGCAGGTAGCCCTCCAGGACCACCTTGCGCCCGGTCTCCGCGGCCGTCGCCTCCACCGCGGCGGCCAGGTCCAGCCAGTCCACCGCCTCGTAGAGCGGCGGGAAGAAGACGTGGATGATCCCGCCACGTGCCTCCACGGTCATGGCCGTGCGGACCACGTCTGGGTCGCTCTGGCCCACCTCCGGCGGAGTCTGCGGCACGGGCCGGAAGCCCTCCGCCCCGCCGGCGTAGCTGCTGCCGGCGCCGGCGCCGGGCACGCGCTGGTAGGCCTGGTAGGGCGGCAGGGGCGAACCCGCCACGCCGTCCGGCGGCGCATGGTGCAGCCCGGGCGCGGGCTGGTTGCCGTAGGGGTGTGCCAGGGCGGGATGAGGCGGCAGAGGCGAGCGCGGCGCGAAGGGGTCCGCCTCCGTCTCGAAGTTGTTGGCCGCGTCCGTCTCGGACATCCAGGGCAGGCTCTGCAGCGGCAGGCGGAAGCCGATGGCGCTGTCGCCGGGCACGAGGAACAGGTGCTCCCCTCGCAAGAACCAGCGGCCGGACTGCCAGTGCCGCACACCGTCGCGCAGCACCCGGCGGATCGGCAGCACGCTGCCCACGGAGGCGGAGAGACCCTGGCCGTAGACGCGGGCCAGCCGCGCGCGCTCCAGCGGGTCGCGCAGCTTCGCGTCCTCCACCACCACGTTGGCGGGCAGGCGATGCTCGCGCCACAGGAAGTAGTGGATGTCCTCATAGGCCGGCGTCACCAGCGCGGGGTCCACCTGCAGCCGCTCCGCGAGGGATGCGGCGAAGCGCGCCGCGTCATCAGCCGTGGCGTTATCCCGGTCGTCGTCGGAGGCCAGAAGGGCGGGATCGCGCCACACCGGCTCCCCGTCCCTCCGCCAGTGGCACATCAGCGCCCAGCGCGGCAGCTGCTCGCCGGGATAGTGCTTGCCCACGGCGTATTGCAGCGCGGCCCCCGGTGCCCAGCGATCCGCCAACCGACGCAGCAGACGCCCGGCATAGGCGCGCTTGGTGGGACCCAAGGCGTCGGTGTTCCACTCCGCCGCGTCCATGCCGTCCGCCGCGATGAAGGTGGGCTCGCCGCCCATGGTCAGCCTGATGCCGCCCGATGCCAGCTTGCGGTCCACCTCCCGCCCCTGGGCGAGGATCGCCTGCCACTGCGCCTCCGTGTAGGGCTTGGTGACGCGCGGCGTCTCCAGCACGCGCTTCACGCTCATCTCGAAGCCGAACTCGGTCTTCGCCGGCTCCACCATCCCGGAGATCGGCGCGGCGGAGGAGGGCTCCGGCGTCGCCGCCAGCGGGATGTGCCCCTCCCCCGTCAGCAGGCCGGAGGTCGGGTCCAGCCCGATCCAGCCGGCGCCAGGCAGGTACACCTCCGCCCAGGCGTGCAGGTCGGTGAAGTCCTCCGTCGGCCCCTGCGCGCCTTCCAGCGGCTTCACGTCGGGCACGAGCTGGATCAGGTAGCCGGAGACGAAGCGCGCGGCGAAGCCCAGGTGGCGCAGGGCCTGCACCAGCACCCAGGCGCTGTCGCGGCAGGACCCCTTGCACTGGCCGAGCGTCTCCTCCGCCGTCCAGACGCCCGGCTCCATGCGGACGACATAGGCCACCTTTTCCAACAGGCGCTGGTTCAGCCCGACCAGCATGCCCACGGTCGCCTGCCCCTCAACCTGCGGCGTCTCGGCCAGGAAGGCGGAGAGCAGCGGGCCGGCAGGCTCCACCCGGCGGAAGGGCGAGAGCTCCGCCTCCAGGGTGGGGTCGTAGGCGAAGGGCCAGGTCTCGGCCTCCGGCTCCAGGAAGAAGTCGAAGGGGTTGATGGTGGCCATGTCGGCCAGCAGGTCCACCGTGACGTCGAAATGCGTCACCCGCTCCGGGAAGACCACGCGGGCCTGGAAATTCCCCTGCGGGTCCTGCTGCCAGTTCACGAAATGGCCGGCGGGCTCGATCTTCAGCGCATAGGACAGGATCGGCGTGCGCGCATGCGGCGCCGGCCGCAGGCGGATGACCTGCGGGCCGAGCGAGACCGGCCGCTCGTACTTGTAGCTGGTGCGGTGCGTCAGGGCGACGTGCAGGGGCATGGTTCGGGCTTCACCGTCGTCAGGGCGCGAGGGGAACGGGGCGAGGCCATGCAAGCTTCACGCCCGGGGCGGAATCACGGCCGGGGCCGGGGGCGGCGGGCTGATAGACCGGGGCCGGGGCTGTGTCCAACGGCTTCGGCCCCGGATTGATCCCCGGCGGGAACAGGCTGCCACGCGGGATTTGCATGCGCCCGCCGGGGCCGCCCGAACTAACCCGCCGCCAGCTTGTCCTGTGTCCGTGTCTCGAAGTCGGAGGCATCGTGCCGCTCATGCAGCTGCTCGGACGGCTCGCCGGTCACGCGGTTCACCATTCGCCCGCGCCGCACCGCCGGCCGCGCCAGGATTGTGTCCGCCCAGCGCAGCACGTTCTTGTATTCCTGCACGCCCAGGAACTCCGCCGCCCCGTAGGACCAGCCCTTCACCAACCCGCCATACCAGGGGAAGTTCGCCATGTCGGCGATGGTGTAGTCCGGCCCGGCCAGGAACTCGCTCTCGCCCAGGCGCTTGTCCAGCACGTCCAGCAGCCGCTTCGTCTCCATCGTGAAGCGGTCGATCGCGTACTCGATCTTCACGGGGGCATAGGCGTAGAAATGCCCGAAGCCGCCGCCGAGATAAGGCGCGCTGCCCATCTGCCAGAACAGCCATGACAGGCATTCGGCCCGCGCCGCGCCTTCCTTCGGCAGGAAGGCCCCGAACTTCTCCGCCAGATACATCAGGATCGCGCCGGATTCGAACACGCGCACCGGCTCCGGCCCGCTGCGGTCCATCAGGGCGGGGATCTTGGAATTCGGGTTCACCCCGACGAAGCCGCTTCCGAACTGGTCGCCGTCCCCGATTTTGATCAGCCAGGCATCGTATTCCGCGCCGGAGTGCCCGAGGGCCAGAAGCTCCTCCAGCAGGATCGTCACCTTCTGCCCGTTCGGCGTGGCGAGGGAGTAGAGCTGCAGCGGGTGCTTCCCCACCGGCAGCTCCTTCTCATGCGTCGCGCCGGAGGTGGGGCGGTTGATATTGGCGAAGCGGCCGCCATTCCCGGGATTCCAGGTCCAGACCTTCGGCGGCGTGTACTCGGTCATCGTTCAAGCCCTTCCGACTCTTCGGTTGCCGGGAGACTAGGCGAGGTGGCGGGGGGCGCGCACCCCGCCCCCCTTCAACCGCCCGCGATGACCTGTCGCGCTCAATCCTCTCCGGCGAGGAAGTCGAAGTCGACGCCCTTGTCCGCCTGCAGGACGGTGTCGTGGAAGAGCTTGGCGTAGCCGCGCTTGGGGGCCGGGCGGGGCGGCTGGAACTCCGCCGCGCGCCGCTCCAGCTCGGCCGCGTCCACCAGCAGCTCGATGCTCCGCCGCTCCACGTCCAGCGCGATCCGGTCCCCGTCCCGCACCAGCCCGAGCGGACCGCCCACCGCTGCCTCGGGCGTGATGTGCAGAACGATGGTCCCGAAGGCCGTGCCGGACATCCGCGCGTCCGAGATCCGCACCATGTCCTTCACCCCGGCTCCCGCGAGCTTGCGGGGGATCGGCAGGTAGCCCGCCTCCGGCATCCCCGGCGCCCCCTTCGGCCCGGCGTTCTGCAGCACCAGCACGTCGTCCGCCGTCACGTCCAGGTCCGGGTCGTCGATCCGGTTCGTCATGTCCTCGACGCTGGTGAAGACCACCGCGCGCCCCTCGTGCTTCAGCAGGGCCGGAGTGGCGGCGGCGTGCTTGATCACCGCCCCGCCCGGGCAGAGGTTGCCCCGCAGCACCGCCATCCCGCCCGTCTGCTTCAGGGGCGCGCTGCGCGGGCGGATCACCGTCTGCCCCGGCACCTCCTCGGCCAGGGCCAGGTAGTCGGCCAGCGTGCCGCCGAGCACCGTCGGCGCGGAGAGGTCGAGGAAGGGCTCCAGCTCCTGCAGCAGCCGCGGCACGGCGCCGGCATGGTGCAGGTGCTCCATGTAGTGGTCGCCCGAGGGCTTGAGGTCCACCAGCACGGGCACCTCGCGCCCGATCGCGTCGAACTCCTCCAGGTTCACCTCCAGCCCCGCCCGCCCGGCGATCGCGGCCAGGTGCACGAGCCCGTTGGTGGAGCCGCCGATCGCCTGCAGAACCACCATGGCGTTGCGGATGGAGGCGGGGGTGACGAGCGTCTTGGGCGCTGGCCCCTGGCGCCGCGCCATCTCCACCGCCACGCGCCCCGTCGCCTCGCCGCAGCGCAGCCGCTCCGCGTGCGGCGCCGGGATGGCGGCGGAATAGGGCAGCGAGAGCCCCATCGCCTCGATCATGCAGGCCATGGTGCTCGCCGTGCCCATAACCATGCAGGTGCCGACCGAGGGCGCCAGCCGCCCGCTGATGACCTCGATCTCCGCCTCGTCGATCCGCCCGGCCCGGTGCTGGCCCCAGAGCCGCCGGCAGTCCGTGCAGGCGCCCAGCACCTCGCCCCGGTGGTGCCCCACCACCATCGGCCCCACGGGCAGCACCACCGCGGGGATGCCGGCGCTCGCCGCCCCCATGATCTGGGCTGGCAGCGTCTTGTCGCAGCCGCCGATCAGCACCACCGCGTCCATGGGCTGGGCGCGGATCATCTCCTCCGTGTCCATGGACATGAGGTTGCGAAGATACATGGAGGTGGGGTGCGAGAAGCTCTCGTGGATCGAGATCGTCGGGAAGGCCATGGGCAGCCCGCCGGAGAGCATCACGCCCCGCCGCACCGCCTCGATCAGCTGCGGCGCGTTGCCGTGGCAGGGGTTGAAGTCGCTCGCCGTGTCCGTGATGCCGACGATCGGCCGGTCCAGCGCGTCGTCCGAATAGCCCGCCGCCTTGATGAAGGCCTTTCGCAGGAACAGCGAGAACCCCGCATCCCCGTAGCTCGTCAGTCCCTTGCGGAGTCCCTGCGCCATTCGCCCTGTTCCCATCCCTCGCGGCTCACGGCCGCCCGGTGCATGAGCGGAGGAGCGCCGCGCCTTGTCAACGGAGCCCGCCTTGCGCCACCCCGGACCGGTCGATATAGCCGAACGGGAACAACGACGGGGCCGACCCCATGCGTCGTCAGCTTTTCTGCGCCATCGCCGCCACCATCGCCCTCTCCGTCACGGGGCTGCCCGCCCGCGCGCAGGAGCCCGTGACCGTCTTCGCCGCCGCCAGCCTGACTGATGCCATGAGGGCTCTCGGCGAAGCCTGGGCCGCCAGGGGCAACCCCGCCCCGCGCTTCTCCTTCGCCGCTTCCTCCGCCCTGGCCCGCCAGATGGAGCAGGGCGCCCCGGCCGACCTCTTCGCCAGCGCCGACGAGCCCTGGATGGACTACGTCCAGCAGCGCAACCTGATCGTGAACGAGACGCGCGTCTCGCCCCTCGCCAACGCGCTGGTTCTGGTCGCCCCTGCCGATAGCCGCCAGGCCCCGGTCACCATCGGGCGCGACACCGACATCGCCGCGATGCTCGGCGCGAACGGCCGCATCGCCACGGGCGATCCCTCCAACGTGCCCGTGGGCAAGTATGCCCAGGCCGCGCTGACCTGGATGGGCCAGTGGGACGCGCTGAACCCGCGCATCGCCCGCGCCGACAGCGTCCGCTCCGCCTTGCTGCTCGTGGAGCGCGGCGAGGCCCCGCTGGGCATCGTCTACGCCACCGACGCCGCCATCTCCCGCGGGGTGAAGGTGCTCGGCACTTTCCCCGCCGGGAGCCACGAGCCGGTCACCTACCCCTTCGCCCTTACCCGTCGCGCCACCGACAACGCCGCGGCCCGCGCCTTCTTTGCCTTCGCGACCGGGCCGGAGGCGGCCGAGACCTATCGCCGCTTCGGCTTCGGGCTGCGCGCCCAGTAGGTGCTGACGCCCGAGGAGTGGGGCGCGGTCCGGCTCAGCCTCTCCGTCGCCCTCCGCTCGGTGGTCTTCGGCCTGCCGCCCGCGGTTCTCGCGGCCTGGCTCCTCGCGCGCGGGCGCTTTCCCGGCCGCGCGCTGCTGGACGCGCTGGTCCACCTGCCGCTGGTGATGCCGCCGGTGGTGGTGGGCTGGCTTCTCCTCGTCACCTTCGGCGTGCGCGGCCCGGTGGGGGCGCTGCTGAACGACCTGTTCGGGATCCGCCTCGTCTTCACCACCGCCGGCGCCGCCCTCGCCACCGCCGTCATGTCCTTCCCGCTCATCGTCCGCGCCGTTCGTCTCTCGCTCGATGCTGTGGACCCGGGGCTGGAGGCGGCGGCGCGCAGCCTCGGCGCAGGGCCGATCGACCGCTTCGTCACCGTTACCCTGCCGCTGATCGCGCCCGGCATCCTCTCCGGCGCGATCACCGCCTTCGCCGCCGGGCTGGGCGAGTTCGGCGCCGTTATCACCTTCGTCTCCAACATCCCTGGCGAGACCCAGACCCTGCCCCTGGCGATCTACAGCGCCACCCAGACCGCGGGCGGGGAGGCGACGGCCGCGCGGCTTGCCGCCATCTCCTTCGCCCTCGCGATCGCTGGGCTGCTGCTGGCCGATCTCGCCGGCCGCCGTCTCGCCATCCTCATCGGCCGCGCACCGCGCTGATGCTGCCCTGCCCATGCTAGAGGTCGCGCTGCGCCACCGCTTCCCCGGCTTCGCGCTGGATACGGCCTTCATCGCGCCCACGCCCGGCGTCACCGCCGTCTTCGGCCCTTCCGGCTGCGGGAAGTCCACCCTGCTCGCCGCCATCGCCGGTCTGCTGCGCCCGGAGGAAGGCCGCGTGGCGCTGGACGGCGCGGTTCTGCTGGACACCGCCGCGCGCGTGATGATGCCCGCGGAGCGGCGCCGCTGCGGCGTGGTGTTCCAGGATTCCCGCCTCTTCCCGCACCTCTCGGTCGAGACGAACCTGCGCTACGGCCTGCGCCGCGCCCCGCGCGACGCGGAAGGGCCCGGCTTCGCGGAGGTGGTGGACCTTCTGGGCATCGCCCACCTCCTCCCCCGCCGCCCCGCCGCGCTCTCGGGCGGGGAAAGGCAGCGCGTCGCCCTTGGCCGCGCCCTCCTCTCCCGCCCGCGCCTGCTGCTGATGGATGAGCCGCTGGCCGCACTGGACGCGCCCCGCCGCGCGGAGGTGCTGCCCTTCCTCGCCCGCGTGCGGGACCGCTTCCGCGCGCCGATCCTCTACGTCACCCACGCGCTGGACGAGGTGGACCGCCTGGCCGACAACCTCGTGCTGATGGAAGCCGGCCGCGTCCTCGCCGCCGACACGGTGGAGGCCCTCTCGACCCGCGCGGACCTGCCGCAGCTTGCCGCCCGGCGCGACGCCGGCGCCCTCCTCCCCTGCACCGTCCTCGCGCATGATCCGGCGCGCGGCCTGACACGCCTCGGCTTTCCCGGCGGCGAGCTTCGCGTCCCGCTGCGCGAGGAACCGCCGGGCACGCGGATGCGCGTGCGCGTCCGGGCACGGGACGTCTCCGTCGCGACCGAGGAACCGCGCGGCCTCTCCGTGCAGAACATCCTGCCCGTCACGCTGGAATCCCTCGGCCCCGCCGCGCCGCACGAGGCGATGTTGCGCCTTCGCCTGGGGGGCGCGGTCCTCCTCGCGCGCGTCACCGACGATGCCGTGGCGCGCCTTGCGCTGCGGCCCGGCCAGCGCCTCTGGGCGCTGGTGAAATCGGCCGCCTTCGCGGCCAACACCCCCTCCCTGGAGAACCCGGGTTGAAGCTTTCCGCCCGCAACCTGCTCGCCGGCAAGGTCGTCGGCGCCACGATCACCGCCTCCGTCACCAACGAGGCGGTGGACGCCCTGGAACGGAAGGTGGGCGACGAGGCCTCGGCCATCATCAAGGCCTCCGACGGCGTCGTCAGGAAGGGTCGGGAAGGCCTGACACCACCGTCCTTCCCGCGCGCGGCGCGGCGAGTAGCGTCGCGCGCGGCGGGCCGGTAGACTCGGCCCCGAGTCCCGTCCGTCCCTTCGTGGCGGCACTGCCCCGGCCTGGGGGCGCGCCGGCGGGACGGATCGGGGGCTGAGGCACAGATGGCGCTGGTGAAGACAACCGAGCTGGCCGGGCGCGCGCCCGCCCTCACCGCCACGCTGTCCTCCCAGCCCGCCCCCACGCCGGAACCCCCTCTCCTCCCCGCCAGCCAGCGCCGCGCCCTGGATCGAAGCCGCGCCCGGCGCGAGAAGGCGGCCGAGCGCATCGGCGCGGCGAGCGAGGAACTGGCCGCCGGCATCACCCAGGCCGCCGCGGCGGCCGAGGAGCTGGGCCGCGCCCTGGCGCAGATCTCCGCCGCGGCGGAGGAAGCGGCCGGCGCCGCGCAGCAATCCCAGGGCAACATCGATTCCCTCGGCGCGGTCTTCGCCCAGGCGCGCGACCGGGCCGAGTTCTCCAGGCGCAGCACCGGCGCGCTGCAGGCGGCGCTGATCGAGCTCGGCGCCGGCATCGAGGCCACCGCCGCCTCGGTGGAGGACAATGCCGCCCGCCAGCTCCGCTCGGTCGAGGTGGTGGCGGCGCTGGAAGCGGGCGCGGCCCGCATCGGCGAGATCACCGCGGCCGTCGGCGAAATCGCCGACCAGACGAACCTCCTCGCCCTCAACGCCGCCATCGAGGCCGCGCGGGCGGGCGATGGCGGCCGGGGCTTCGCCGTGGTCGCCGAGGAGGTGCGCGCCTTCGCGGAGCAGTCCGAGGCGAGCGCGCGCGAGGTGCAGGCGCTGGTGGAGACGATCGGCGCGAAGGTGCGCGACGTCGCCGCCCGCATCCGCGCCGCCGCCGCCACGGCCGAGGATCAGGCGCGGGAGGGCCGCTCCGCCGTCGCCGTGCTGGAGGAGGTGCGCGCCGCGATGGGGGCCATCGCGGAGGGCGCGCAGGCCGTGCTCATCGCCAGCGTGGAGGCCGAGGGCGCGGCGCGGGAGGCGCAGCGCGGCGCGGAGGGCGTGGCCAGCGCCGCCGAGGAGCAGTCCGCCGCCACCGCGGAGGCGCAGCGCGCCGTGCAGCAGCAGGGCGCCGCGCTGGACGAGAGCCAGCGCACCGCCCAGAGCCTCGCAGCGCTCGCGGAAAGCCTGCAGGCCGGCAACGCCGCCTCCGCCGAGGCGGTCGCCTCCGCCGCCGAGGAACTCTCCGCCACGGTGCAGGAGCTGTCCGGCGCGGCCGGGGAGATCAACACGGCGCTGGACCAGATCGGGCGCGGCGCCGCCATCCAGGCCGCGGCCACGCAGCAGGCCGCCGTGTCCATGACCCAGATCGAGCGCGCCGCAGGCGGCACGCGCGCCGCCGCCGCCGCCTCCGTCGCGCGCCTGGCCGACATCGCCCCGCGGCTGGAGCAGGGCCGGGCCGTCCTTGCCGCCCTGGGTGGGAGCATGGCGGCGGCCCTCGAGGAGACCCGTGCGCTGGCGGTGACGATCGGCGGGCTCGAGACCTCCGGCCGCCGGATGGAGAAGATCGTGGACTCCATCGCGCTCGTCGCGGTGCAGACGAACATGCTCGCCGTCAGCGGCTCCGTGGAGGCCGCGCGGGCCGGGGAAGCGGGGCGCGGCTTCGCCACCGTCTCCACCGACATCCGCGCCCTGGCGCGCGACGCCGCCGCCAACGCGGATCGCATGAAGGACGTGGTGCGCGACCTGCGCGACGGCGCCACGCGGGTCCGCGCCGAGCTGGAGGCCGTGGCCGCCGCGGCGGACGGGGAAGCCGGCAAGGGCCGAGCCGTGCAGGAACGCCTGGCCGCCGCCGGCGCCGACCTGGCCGGGCTGCGCGCGGGCTCCGACGAGGTCCTGGCGGGCACGGAACGCGTGCTGGCGGCCGTGCAGGAGGTGCTCTCCGGCACGCGGCAGATCGCCGCCGCGGCGGATGCGACCAGCGCCGCCGCCGCCCAGGCCGCCACCGCCGCCGGCCAGCAGGCCCGCGGCGCGGAGGACCTGGCCGCGGCCATCGAGGAGATCGCGAGCCTCGCCGACGAGCTGCGGCTGGCGGGGGGCTGAACGCGTGGCGGCGGGCGAGGTCCTGACCGTCCGCGTGGCCGGGGAAGCGCTGGCGCTGCCCGCCTCCCTGGTGCGGGAGGTGCTGCGCCCCACCCCGCTCACCCGCGTGCCCCATGCGCCGCCGGCCATGCTCGGCCTCTCCGGCCTGCGCGGCGCCGTGCTTCCGGTGCTCTCCCTCGCCCGGCTGCTGGGGCTTGAGGACGCCGCCCCCACGCCCGCCGCCCGGGTGGTGGTGGCGGGGGAGGAGGCGCCCTGCGGCCTGCTTGTGGAGGAGGTCTCCCGCTTCGGCAGCGATGATGGCGCGCGCCCGATCGACCTGCCCGCCCTGCTGGCGCGCGACTTCGGCGCGGCCCGCTCGCATGCGCGGGCTGCTCCCCGGGCCGCACCGACGGAGGTCCTGGAGGAGGCCCCGGACAGGCGCGTCGCCCTCCTCGCCTTCACCCTCTCCGGCCAGGACCATGCCCTGCCGCTGGAGAGCGTGGCCGAGGTGGCGCGCCTGCCCGCTGAGGTCACCGCCCTGCCCGGGGCGGAGGACGCCATGCTCGGCGTCATTCCCTTCCGCGGCGGGCTGCTGCCGCTCGTCTCTCCCCGCGCGCTGCTCGGGCTGAAGCCGGGCGCGGGCACGGCGCGGGCGCGGCTTGTGGTGGTCCGGCTCGGCCCGCTGCGGGTGGGGCTGGTTGTCGATGGGCTGAGCGCCGTGCTGCGCCTGCCAGGATCCGCCCTGTCCCCGGTGCCCGCCGTCCTCTCCCGCGGGATGGGCGAGGCGCGGGTGGCGGCGATCGCCCGCACGGAGGAGGGCCGCCTCGTCACGGTCCTCTCCCCGGAGGCCCTCTTCGACGAGGCGACAACGGCCCGGCTGCTGGCCGGCGCCAGCCCGGAGGAGGGTCCGGCCACGGCGACGGAGACAGCCGAGCGCTTCCTCGTCTTCCGCCTGGGCGGGGAGAGCTACGGCCTGCCCGTCGCCGCCGTGCAGGAGGTGGCGCGCCGGCCGGAGCGCCTGGCCCGCATCCCCCGCGCGCCCGGCTTCATCGCCGGGGCCATGACGCTGAGCGGCGCCGTCCTGCCGGTGATCGACGGGCACCGCCGCTTCGGGGGCACGGGCGATGAGGGTGTCGGCCAGATCGTGGTGATCGGTGCGGACGGCCTGCGCGCCGGCCTCGCTGTGGACGCGGTATCGGAGGTGATGCCCGTCGCCACCGCCGAACTTCTTCCCGCCCCGGAGATGATCCCGGACGCCGATGGCGTTTTCGACCGCGTGGCGCGGCTTGGGCGGGAGGGCCGGATGGTCCTCCTCATCGATCCCCTCGCCCTGCTGGAAGCCGCCGGGCGCGACCTGCTGGCCGCCGCCGCGGATGGGGCGGGGGCCGCGACCAACCCGTGACCCGCGTCCTCGTCGTCGATGATTCCGCGCTGATGCGGCGGCTGCTGGGCGGGGTCCTCAGGGCCGGCGGCTTCGACGTGACCTTCGCGCGCGACGGGCAGGAGGCGCTGGAGTCGATCGCCGCCGCCCCGCCGGACGTCGTGACGATGGACGTGCAGATGCCCCGCATGGACGGGCTCGCCTGCCTCGACCGCATCATGCTGGAGCATCCCGTGCCGGTGGTGATGCTCTCCTCCCTCACCGAGGCCGGGGCGCAGGCGACGCTGGAGGCGCTGCGGCTCGGTGCCGTGGACTTCCTGCCGAAGCCCGCCGGCGCCGCCTCCCTCTCCATCGACGAGTTGGCCCCGGTGCTGCTGGAGAAGCTGCGCGCGGCCATGGGCGCGCGGCTGCGCAGCAGCCATCGCCTGACGGAGCGCGTCCGGCTCCGCGCTGGACGTCCCGCCGCGCCGCGCGCGGCCCGTTATACCGAACCTGCGCCCTCACTCGTCCCGGATACCCCGCCGGGCGATCCGCCGGGGATCGTCCTCGTCGGCTGCTCGACCGGCGGGCCGCCGGCGCTGGACGCCCTGCTGGAACCCCTGCCGGCCAGTTTCCCCTGGCCGGTCCTCGTCGCCCAGCACATGCCCGCGGGCTTCACCGGCGCGCTCGCCCGGCGGCTGGACAAGCTCTGCGCCCTGACGGTGCAGGAGGTCTCGAGACCCGTGCGGCTGCTGGCCGGCCACGTCTATATCGGGCGGGGGGACGCGGACCTCATCCTCGGCCGCCGCCCGGAGGAGCTGCTGGCGATGGCGGCGCCCTCCGCCCCGGAGCATCGCTGGCATCCCAGCGCCGACCGGATGGTGGACAGCGCCATGGCCCTGCTGCCCGCCGCGCGGCTGGTCGGCGTGCTGATGACGGGCATGGGCGACGACGGCGCCGCCTCCATGGCACGGCTGCGCGCCGCCGGCGGCCGCACGGTGGCGGAGGCGGAGGAGACGGCGGTGGTCTGGGGCATGCCCGGCGCGCTGGTGCGGGCCGGCGGCGCCTCGGCCGTGCTGCCGCTCGGCGGCATCGCCGGCGCGCTGCGGGACTGGCTGGCATGACCGCGCCCGCTGCCGATCCCGTCCTGACACCGGAGGAGTTGCGGCGCCTCTGCGAGTTCGTCTACCGCCGCACCGGCATGCTCTACGGCGAGAGCAAGCGCTACTACATCGAGCGCCGGGTGGCGCAGCGCATGGAGCGCGCCGGCACCCCATCCTTCGCCGCCTACATGGCCGCGCTGCGCGCGAGCCCGGCGGAGGCGGAGCGGCTGGTGAACAGCTTCACCGTCAACGAGACCTATTTCTACCGGGAGGAGCACCAGCTCCGCGCCCTGTCCGGCGCCATCCTGCCGAAGATCGTCGCCGGGCGCGGCCCGGGCGACCGCGTGCGGATCTGGTCCATCCCCTGTTCCACGGGCGAGGAGCCCTACTCCGTCGCCATCTGGCTGTTGGAGAACTGGCCGATGGTCGATGCCTACAACATCGAGATCCTCGGCTCCGACATCGACACCGACGCCCTCGCCGCCGCGGCGGAGGGGAGCTACGGAAGCCGCGCGCTCTCACGCCTGCCGCCCGCGCTGCTGCACCGCTACTTCGAGCCTGCGGAGAACGGCGAGCACAGGATCATCGCGGACCTGCGCGAATCCGTGCACCTCACCACGGCGAACCTGGTGGATGCCGCGAGCATGGCGGCGCAGGGCCGCTTCGACGTGATCCTCTGCCGCAACGTCCTCATCTATTTCGACGAGGCCTCGCGGGCCCTGGCCGCACGCAACCTGCATGCGGCCCTCGCCCCCGGCGGCTACCTGCTGCTCGGCCACACCGAATCCATGGGTCGGATCGCCGACGGCTTCACCACGCGCCGCTTCGACGACGCCGTGGTCCACCAGAGGGCGATCTCGTGAGCCGGGTGCCATGAACGAGCTGCTCGAACAGTTCCTGGTGGAATCGCGGGAGCTGGTCCAGGCCGCCGCCGACGACCTGCTGGCGCTGGAGCGCAACCCGGGCGACCCCGCGCGGCTGGATGGCGCCTTCCGCGCCGTGCACACCCTGAAGGGCTCTGTCGCCCTCTTCGAGCTCGCCCCGATGGGCGCTGCGCTGCATGCCGGGGAAGACCTGCTGGAAGCCCTCCGCCGCGGCGCCGCCGCGCCGGACCGTGTGGCGATGGATACGCTCCTCGCCCTGGTGGGCGCGAGCGAGGCCTGGCTGGAGAGCTTCGCCGCCGATGGCCGCCTGCCCGAGGCGGCCGAGGCGGAGGGGCGTGCGCTGGAGAGCGCGCTGCGCGCCCGCATGTCGGGCGTCGCGGCGCCCTCCGCCCCGCCGCCCGCCGCTTCCCAGGACTGGCTCCCCGCCCTGCTCGAGCGGGAGGCGGCGGCCATCGCCCGGGCCCGGACGGAGGGACAGGCCCTCACCGCCCTCCGCTACGCCCCCTCGCCGGACTGCTTCTTCCTCGGCGACGATCCGGTGGCGACTCTCCGCGCCCTTCCCGGCCCCATCGCCCTCCATATCGCCCCGCGCGAGCCCTGGCCGGCGGATGGGCCGGCTCCTTTCACCTGCAACATCGTCATCGAGGCGGTTTTCGCCGCGCCGGAGGCCGAGCTCCGCAAGGGGCTCCGCCTCGTTGCCGACCAGGTGGCGCTCGCGCCCGTTCCGGTCCCCGCGCCCGCGCCATCAGGCCCCGGCCTGCCGGCCCCGAGGGGCCTGCGCGTGGACGCCGCCCGGGTGGACGCCCTGGTGGACCTGGCGGGGGAGCTGGTGGTCGCGCGCAACGGCCTCGCCCATCTCGTCGCCCGCGTGGGGGAGGAGAACCCCGCCCTCGCCCGCGCCCTGGCCGAGAGCGAGGCCGGCATCGGCCGCCTGGCGGAGCGCATGCACCGCACGGCGCTGGGCCTGCGCCTCGTGCCGCTCGGCCGCGCCTTCGCGCGCCTGCCGCGCCTGGTGCGGGAAACGGCGGGCGGCCTGGGCAAGGAGGTGACCTTCACCGTGCTCGGGGAAGCGGTGGAGGCCGATCGCACCGTGGTGGACGGCCTCTTCGACCCGCTGCTCCACCTGCTGCGGAACGCCGTCGACCACGGGATCGAGCCGACCGGGGCGCGGGAAGCCGCCGGCAAGCCGCGCACCGGCCGCATCACGCTCTCTGCCGCGCGGGAGGATGGCGGCGTCGCCGTCACCCTCTCCGACGACGGGGCGGGCATGGACCCGGCCCGGCTGCGCGCCGTGGCGAAGGCGCGCGGCGTGGCGGACGCTGCCACCATCGACGCGCTGGACGACCGGGAGGCGCTCGATCTCGTTTTCCGCCCGGGCTTCTCCACCGCGGGCGCGGTGACCGCGATCTCCGGCCGCGGCGTGGGCATGGATGCGGTGCGCGCGGCGGTGGAGGCCCTTGGCGGCCGCGTCACCCTCTCCAGCATACCGGGCCAGGGCACCTCGGTCCGCCTCCTCCTGCCGGGCGGCGCCGCCGTGATGGGCGTGCTGACCGTGCGCGCGGGCGGCGAGCTCTACGGCATCCCCGCGGAGACCGTTGCGGAGACCGCACGCCTGCCCAAGGCCGCCATCCAGCCGCTCGGCGCCGGGGAGGCCTTCGTACTGCGCGGCCGCACCCTGCCGGTGCTGCGGCTGGCCGCCCTGCTGGGGCTGGAGCCGGCCCCGCGCGGCGCCACGGCCCGCCTCCTCGTTACCGGCGGCGGCACGGACGGGGTCGCGCTGGAGGTAGAGGGCTTCGGCGGCCGGCTGGACGTGCTGCTGCGCCCCCCGCAGGGCCTGCTGCGAGGCCTGCCCGGCCTGGTGGGCACGGCGCTGCTGGGTGACGGCAGCGCCCTGCTCGTGCTCGACCTGCCGGACCTTCTCGCGCGGGCCGGTGCGGCATGAGCGTGCGTCTCGACGGCGACGTGATCCGCCTGGAAGGCCCGGCGCGGGTGGAGGACGCGGAACCGCTCATCGCGCTGCTGCAGGCCGGGGAAAGGCGCGCCGTGGACCTGGACGGCTGCGGCCCCCTGCACGCCGCCGTGTTCCAGGTGCTGTTGGCCTTGCGGCCCCCGATCCGCGGCACGCCGGCCGACCCCTTCGACGCCCGCTGGCTGTTGCCCCTGCTGGCCCCGCAACCCGGGCCATGATCCCCCGCGGTGGTGCTGGCCCCTTCCCCGCCCTATGAAGAAGCCCGCGCGGCAGGACCGCCCCCCCTTGGAGCATCGCATGGCGACCACCGTCCTGATCGTCGACGACAGCAAGCTGGCCCGGATCGTGGCCGGCAAGGCGATCGCCGCGCTCCAGCCGGACTGGGCCCGCGCTGAGGCCGGCAATGCGGAGGAGGCGCTCGCCCGCCTCGCCCATGGCGACATCGACCTCGCCCTGCTGGACTACAACATGCCCGGCAAGGACGGCCTGACCCTGGCCGGCGAGATCCGGGCGCTGCACCCGACCATGCCCGTCGCCGTCATCACCGCGAACGTGCAGGACGAGGTGGTGGCCCGCGCCCGTGCGGTGGGCGCGACCTTCGTGCCGAAGCCGGTGAACGAGGAGGCGCTGCGTGGCTTCGTCTCCGGCGCCGCGCTCCGCCTTCGCGCCGGGCGGTAGCGCCGCGATGCTCCCGCCCGAGGTTTCGCTGAGCGAGCTGGAGCGTGACGCCCTGACGGAGCTGGTGAACATCGGCGTCAGCCGCGCCGCCGCCAGCCTGCGCCAGATGGTGGGGGGCGAGGTGCTGCTATCCGTCCCCTCCGTCGAGATCATCGCGGAGCGCATCGCCACGACCCTGATCGAGGAGCGCGAGGGCCGCGACCTCATCGCCGTGCGGCAGGACTTCACCGGGGCCTTCAACGGCCGCGCTATGCTGATCTTTCCCCAGTCGAGCGGGGCGGAACTGCTGCGCGCCGTGGTGGGCAACGACATACCGCCGGAGGAGGAGGCGGAGATGGAGCGTGAGGCGCTGGCCGAGACCGGCAACATCATCCTCAACAACTGCCTCGCCACCATGGCGAACATGTTGCGCCGCTCCTTCGACATGTCGCTGCCGCAGGTGCTGCGCGGCGATGGCCGGCTGCTGCTGGAGGGGATGGAGCCGGGCGGCGAAGGGCTGGTGCTGTTCCTCTACATCAACTTCGCCGTGCGGGACCGCAGCCTGCGCGGCTACATCGCCATGGTGATGGACCTGCCCTCGCTCGGCGCGCTGAAGCGGCTGGTGGCCGATTTCATCGAGCGGGTGATGGACGACGATTCAGACCTCGCGCCGCACTGAGCGGCGGGGCACGGGGCGCATGCCCTCCGTGTCTGCAGGATCACCGGCTTCAGCCGCGCCACCAGCCGCCCAGGTGTCTCGGTTTCCATCCTGCCCGCACGGGGCTCGATCCTGAAGTGGCCCCTTCCAGCGCGGCCGGCCCACCACGTCGAAAGGCGTTAGCGCGCCGGCTGCCCGGTTTACGAGCGGACCGGTGGAAGGCCGGCCTGCCGCAGCAGCGCCTCCGTTACCAGCCGGCCCGGCAGGAGAGGCACGGAACCCATCCCCGCCAGGGCCCAGGGATCGCCCGGGCCCCGCCCCAGGCCCCGCCCACTTGCCTCGCCCTCCTCGCCCGGCCCGCCGGCGGGGTTGCCGCCCAGCAAGGCGTGGAAAAGGCCCAGCGGGGTGAAGCGCTCCCCATTTGGTAGGCTCAGGTCGCAGAGGGACCAGTCCGCCTCCTCCGGCACCGCCGCCTCCAGCCGGCGCGGCGGGCCGGCCGGGCCCTCGCGGCGGGCAGGGCGCAGCACCTCCGCCGTCACGTCCCGCCCGCCGAGGAACAGCAGTCCGCGCTCCGGCGGCCCTTCGGAAAGGCGTAGCCGCCCGCCCGGATCGGGCCGGGGCATCGCCTCGAACCCCGCCATCGCGCCCCCGTTCAGGTGCACCGCGCCGCGGACGGTGTTCCAGGCGTTCAGCGGATTATAGCTTCCGGCGGGGAAGACCAGCTCATGGCCATCCGGCCGGCGGGCATAGACGTCGGAGCGCCAGACCAGATCCTCATCGCGGATCTCCGGCCGGCCGAGGATGCCGCGGTACAGCGCCGCCACCCGGCGCGGCGCCTCCTGGGCCAAGGCGGTCCAGTCCTCCAGCGCCTCGAAGGTGTAGGAGACGGCGCGGAGCAGGCCGGCGATCCGGCGACTGTGCCATTCGCAGCCCAGCATCTGCTGGCGCCGGTGGACGGGAACCCGGATGAAGGCCGCGCCGCGCCTCTCGAAGAGGCAACCCAGCGCCAGCGTCTCGCAGGTCAGGTGCAGCAGCCCCGGCCCGGCCTGGCCCGGCACCGCCGCCTTGTGTCCATGCGGCACGGTCTGTCCCACGTTTCGGACCTCCCTGGATTTTTGTCGGCCCCGGGCAAGCCGGGCCGCGCGGGCGTCGTGAAGCGCCCGAAGCGGCACCTCGGGAGGAAGGATCAGCGCCGGGCCGGCTACCCGGACTGGAGTGGCCGTAGGGTCCTCAGTGCCTTTGGGCGCCGCTGGGCGGCTGCTGCGCCAGTGCATCGCGCAGCGCTTCCAGGACACCGCCGGCGACCTCCAGCCCCGTCGTTCGAGCGGTGCTGGCAAGGCGCTGGATGACCTGGTCGAGCAATGCCTGCTCGGTAGGGAGATCGAGGTCGATCATGTGCATCTCCTCTGCCATGGGTTGAGGGTCCTATCCCGCCAACATGCCGCGGTGCCGGGCGAGCAACGGCCGGATGCGGCACAGGCCCTGAACGAGACGCGGCACCAACCAACCGCCGCGCGGGTGCAGGCCATCACCGGACGACAAGGCGCGGAAAATGGGCGTTCCTGAACGAATGGAGGGCAGCGCCGATAGGGCGGCGCCCAGCCCCATGACCGCCATGGCGGCCCCGGCCATCGGCGACGTCATCTCGCCCAGCGGAGGCACGGCCATCAGCGCCATGGTTCCAGGAACGAGGGAGAGGCAAACGGCCGCCGGCGCAGGGCGGACGATGGCGTTGCTCTTCTCGGTCATGGAGTGCTTCCTGCGCTGAGATCGGCCTGCCGGGCTGGCGCGCCTTCCCTGGCTGGAGGGACGCGGCTTTTCCACCCGGGGATAAGATCAGCACGACGCGCGCAAGGATCCGTCAGACCAGCGTCAAACCGCCGTCAAATGTAGAGAACGAAATTAATTTTCCTTCGGGTCAGCGGCCGACCGGCTCCATGCGGACCACCGACGGAGCCGAAGCCGGCGCCGGCGGGGGTGGTGGTTCCGGCGGCGCCGGAGGCTGGCGGAAGGCGGAGACCGCCTCCTCTCCACCCACCGCCATGCTGGGCATCGGCCGCCGCAGGCAGCCCCGGACGATCATGGCGCAGACCCCGTCCTTCCCCACCGGGCGGTCGTTGTTCCCGGTGTAGGACAGCCCGCTGACGCGATCATCCGTCAGGCGGAAGGTGGCCGTGCAGGCATTGCCGCTGCCGCCAAGGGTAATGTCGCCCCCGATCACGGGAAGGGTCACCTGGACGCCGCCCGTCGCGTCATTCTTCAGCGTGTAGCTGAACAGCTCGGTGCGTGGATCCAGCCGCTTCGTTCTGTCGGGGATGCCGGCGCAGGCCTGCAGGTCCGCAGCGGTCATGCCTTGCATGTCCAGCTGCGCCTGGTGCGCCAGATGGGAATCCGCGTAGCCGCAGGCGGCCAGCAGGAGAAGGAGGGAGAGGGCGGCTGGGCGGTTCATGCGGCCTCCGGCAACGGGCGCCGCCCACCTCGCGAAGCGGGCAGTCGTCGCGGGCACGGGGCCGTCCCGGAAAGGCCGTGCGGGCCGGCGGGACGGCGTCGGGGGACAGGATGCCTCCTCGGGAGGCCGGCATCTGGTGCGCCGATCCTCCGCGGCGGGTCGCGGCCCGCCGCCCGGCAGAGCCGGGGCCGTCCCCCTAACCCCTCGGCCGCACCCGCCGCAACACGGTCCAGACCGTGATGACGCGGGCGTTACGGGGCAGCAGCCCTAGGTAGGGGACTCATTCAGGTCCACTCGCTGACGGTGGCGACGAGAGCGAGGCTGGCGAGGTAGTTCCGCGCGAGGCGGTCGTAGCGGGTCGCCAGCCTTCGCCAGTTCTTGAGGTGGC
>NZ_JAGIZA010000004.1 GCF_017813365.1 Roseomonas indoligenes | reverse complement strand
CCACACCCGATCCCATCCCGAACTCGGCCGTGAAACGCCCCTGCGCCTATGGTACTGCGTCTTAAGACGCGGGAGAGTCGGTCAGCGCCAGGCCACCAGACCGGATAGATATGATACCAACACCCCCGCGGGGTGGAGCAGCCCGGTAGCTCGTCAGGCTCATAACCTGAAGGTCACAGGTTCAAATCCTGTCCCCGCATCCAAATCACATCTCCCGAAAACCCCAGCCCCCCCCGGTGACTGGGGTTTTTCGTGTTCCGTTGCTGAGCGACGACAGCCTCAAGGCTTGCGTGCATGGCCACGCGGCATAGAACGGCCTCCGAACCGTCTCGGGAGTGCCGCGCTAATGCCCAATCAGCCCACCGGATTCCAGCACGGAATCACCTTGCAACAGGCCCAGACGATCGTAGCCACGGCCCTCGCCGAGGGACGCCGGCTGGAACTTGCCCCGCTCACCGTTGTCGTCCTCGACGCCACCGGCCAACTCAAGGCAGTTCTGAAGGAGGATGGCTGCAGCCTGATGCGGCCGGCCATCGCACATGGAAAGGCTTATGGCGCGATGGGCCTCGGCTTTGGCGGCCGGGAACTGGCGCGGCGTGCCCAGGCCATGCCGGGATTCATGAACGCCTTTTCCGATCTGGCCGGCGGCTCAGCCGTGCCTGTCCCCGGCGGTGTGCTCGTCCGTGCCCCGGACGGTAGCATCCTGGGCGCAGTCGGTGTGTCCGGTGACGCATCGGACAAGGACGAGCTCGCGGCAGTTGCCGGCATTCAGGCTGCGGGCCTGACGGCCGATACGGGGGACACGGCATGAGCGTGCTGGAGAACGTCCTCGCCCGGATTGACACAGCGGAAGCCGAGATCCGCGCCCGGTATTTCGACTTTCTCCGTATCCCCAGTGTCTCCGCCCAGCCGCCCCACGCGGCCGACTGCCGGAGCGCGGGTGAGTGGCTGGTCGCGGAGTTAAGCTCGATCGGCTTCTCCGCCGAGCTGCGGGAGACGAAGGGTCATCCTGCCGTGGTTGCCTTTCATCCTGGCCCCGGCGGCAGCGCCAAGCCGCTCCTGTACTACGGCCATTACGACGTGCAGCCGGCCGAGCCCTTTGAACTGTGGACCTCGCCACCCTTCGAACCGACCATGAAGGAGGGGCGGAACGGCCCCGTTACCGTTGCGCGCGGCGCGGTGGACGACAAGGGACAGGTCATGACTTGGCTCGCCGCGATGCGCGCTTGGCACGAAGTTGCCGGAGGCCCACCCACTGCCATCCGCGTCCTGGTGGAAGGTGAGGAGGAGATCGGCAGCCCTAGCCTGGACGCCTTCCTGGAACAGCATGCCGCCGAACTGTGTGAGGCGCGGGCGGTGGTCGTCTCCGACACGAACATGTGGGATCCGCGCACCCCTGCCATTTCCGCACGGTTGCGCGGCATGGCCTACGCCCAGATTGACCTCTTCGCTGCCTCGCGGGACCTCCATTCCGGTTTGTATGGCGGGATGGCGCTGAACCCCATCAACCTGCTCTGCCGGATCCTTGCGGAGCTGACGGATGCAAACGGCCGCATCCAGCTCCCTGGCTTCTACGACGCCGTGCCGGAGGTCGGCGGCAACCTCGATACGGCCTGGGACTCCCTCGGCTTCGACGAGGCGCGTTTCCTCGGCGACATCGGTCTGTCCGTGCCGGCCGGCGAGAAGGGAATGAAGCCGCTGGTCCGGCAGTGGGCCCGCCCGACCTGCGACGTGAACGGCATCTGGGGCGGCTACACCGGTGAGGGGTCTAAGACGGTCATCGCGGCCGAAGCCCATGCCAAGGTCTCTTTCCGCTTGGTTGGCGACCAGGACCCGACGGCCGTCCTCGACTCGCTTGAGGCCTTCGTAAAGACCAGGATCCCCGCCGATGCGCGGGCAGAGGTCCAGCGCTTCGCCTCGGCACCTCCAGTCGTGGTGCCCGAGGACAGCGCGGAGGTTTCGGCGGCCCGCCGGGCCCTCGCGGCGGAATACGGGCGGGAAGCGGTGCTGATCGGCTCTGGCGGCTCCATCCCCGTGGTGGAGAGCTTCCGCCGCATCCTCGGCCTGGACAGCGTGCTGATGGGTTTCGGGCTAGACGACGACCAAGTGCACAGCCCCAACGAGAAGTTCGATTGGTCCTGCCTTATGCACGGCGCCCGCAGCCATGCCCGGCTGCTGGCGGAACTGGCGAGCTGAAACGAAAACGGCCCCGCTCCCTCCCGGGAACGGGGCCGCCTCTCATGGCAGCGTCAGCGCTTGGCGCTGAGGTCGGCCCGCAACTCTGCAATCCGTCCCTTGATGCTCTCGCGCAGGCTCGGGGAGGTGTGAGGCTTCATTCCCGCAAGGGTCTGCTCCAACTCCGCCAGCAGCCGGCGCTTCTCGTCGCTGTTGCGCCGGATCGGCTTGTTGTCGCTGAACTGTCCTTCGAAGGCGCGCATGCGGCTCCTCCTCTCCCTGTCATTCTAGAGGCCGTTCCGGGGCCAGGGCCGTCGCGCGCGGCACGTGGGCGGCGGCTGGCGCGGCCGGCATGCCGGAACGGGTGGGAGTCTATCGCGTCCGGGGCGGGGCCGGAATACCCGCTGCCGTTCAGTATTCGTACTCGTAAGTTAGGCCGGCCCCCTGGCTATCGGTGCCCGCGCCGCTCTCGAGCTTTAGCCGCGGCGTCAGCTCAATCTCTACTCCCACGCGAGGCGAGCCGGTGCTCGTGCCGGGATCGACGTTCAGATAGATGCCCTGGCCAAGATACCCGCCGGCCTCGATCCCCGGCGTGCCGTCCGCTCCGGTGCCCACGCCCAGGCGATCCAGCCCCAAGGTGCGGCTGACCCGGCCGAAAAAGCCCGTCACCGGGTCTTCCTGCCCGCCCGCCACGGCGCCGGACAGCACGCGCGCCAGCTGTGCGATCTGAAAAGGCGATAGTTTGTCGGCCGAGCGATTGAAGATGAGCCGCGCCAGCACCTCGTCCTGCGGCAGTTCCGGCGAGGAGGTGAACTCGATCTTCGGCGCCCGCGGCGTCCCCGTGACCGTGACGTTGATCGTGGTGGACGACGCTCGGGAGGTGGCAAGCAGGTCGATCTCTGGGGAGGCGATGTCGCCCTGGAAGGTCAGCACGCCCCGCTGGAAGGTCAGGCGCCGGTCCAGCACCGTCAGCGTGCCGCGCCGCAGCCGGAGCGCGCCCTGGGACTCGATGTTGGAGATCGTGCCGCCGATCCGCACGTCGCCGCCCAGCTCCACGTCCAGCCCACGCCCGCGTAGATAGACCTGGCCCGGCGCGCGCAGGGTCACATCCAGCTGCAGCGGCGCGGCACCAGGCGGCGGGGCAGCAGCGCTTGCCTGCCGCGCGGCGCCACGGCGGGAAGCGGCCGTGCCAGGGGGCGGGGGAGGCGCCCCGCGCCCCACCTCCCGCACCTCTCCGATATCTGCGACGCCTCCCGGCAACCCCTCCGGGATGCCGATCACCGAGGACCGCGTGGTGATCGTCCCCGCGAGCCGCATCCCGCGCGCCAGCATGCCGGTCAGACGCATATCCGCGTCGAAGGCGCCGCGGAACAGGTCGCTGGAAACGGGTGCCAGGTTCTGCCCGGCGACGGTCATCTCGATCGGCTGCCCCTCGGCGAAGGGTCGCACCTCGCCGCGCGCCGTCAGCGTTCCCGTACCGGCACGGGCCGTAATGCCCTCCACCACGATCCGGTCCATGTCGCCGCGCAGGTTGCCGGCGATGTCGCGCAGCGCCAGCCCGTATTCCAGGTTGCGGAAGCTGCCCCCGGCGATGCGGGCGCCCCCGGAGATCTGCGGCGCCTGCACCGTGCCGGCGGCGCGCGCGTCGATGCTGACGGTGCCCGCCACCCGGTTGGCGCCGCCCAGGAGGAAGGGCGCGGCCAGCACGGCGATGTCTGTGTTCCCCCGCAGCGTGGCGGAGAGCGGCCCCTTGAAGTCGCTTGGAACCCGCGCGTCCAGGTTCAGGGAAAGGGCGCGGCCCAGCCGGAACTCTGCCCGCGTCTCCACCTGCTCCCCGCGCATCCGGGCGGTGGCCGTCAGCGCGCCTTCCGGCAGGTTCCGCCCCCAGGGTGCGCCGGAACGAAGTCCTGTCCCGCGCAGCTCGCCATCGATGCCGGGCCTAGCAACGGGGCCGGAAAGCCGCACTTCACCCGAGAGCGTGCCGGAGAGCGGCGGGTCCGGCACGAAGAGGTTTGCGACCGAGAGCGGCAGTGCCGAGAGGGTGGCGCGCAGGTCGGCCTGATCCGGTCCCCAGCGTCCGGCCACCCGCAGCGCTCCACCCGGCCGCCCCTGCAGCGCCAACCCCGGCGTGGAGAAGCCGCCCTTCGCGCCGATGAGGATCGTGGCCGGCGCGGAGAGGCGGATGCCGAGCGCCTGCCGCTGCACGTCCAGCGCGGAGAGCTCAATGCGCTTGTCCGGCTGGTCCAGCGCGAGACGGGCCCGCAGCGTGGCCCGGCCGTCCAGCGCGCGCACGTCGCCACGGACATCCAATGCCGCATCCGTCCCGCTCGCCTGGACCGTGCCGTTCACCACCTGACCGGCGGCGCGCAGATTGGTCGCCCGCAGCTCGGCCTCGATCCCCTGGCGCCCCGCCGCTTCCGCGCCCTGAGGGGCCAGCTTGGCAGAAAGCCGTACGGCCCCGCCGAGCGGCATGCCGGCCACGGGCGTCAGCGGCGCGAGGTCGGCCGCTTCCAGCAGCAGATCGGCCGTGCCCAGCTTCCGTGAGAGGTCGAACTCGCCGCGGCCCTCCAGCCGCGCGGGGCCCAGCGCCGCGCGCAGCGTCTCCACGCGCAGCCGGTCACCCTCCTGTGCCGCCCGGGCCTCGGCCGTCAGGTTCAATCCCTGCAGCCGGGCGGAAAGGTTCAGCGCCCCCGCTGGAACGGTGGCGTTCGGCAGGTTCGCCTCAAGGCGCAAACCTTCGAAGCGCCGGCCATAGGCCTCCAGGGACGGGGAGGAAGCGTCCAGCGCCACTGCCGGGGTGGCGACCGGCCCCGTCACCCGCGCCCGGGCCTCCAGCTGGCCGCGCACCGGGACGTTCGGTACGTCCTGCGCTGCCAGGGCAGCGTTCAGCGTCAGGTCCAGCGTCTCTCCGAAAGCGCCCTCGGCCCGCAGCGTCACCGCGCGCCCGTTCACGGCCAGCTCGTGCACCCGCTGCTCGTTCGCCCGCAGCAGGATCGTCGGGGCCGGCCCGAGTAGCCCCGGTGCCGGTTCCGGCAGGCGCGGATCGCGGAGTGTCGCGTCAAGCCGCAGTTCCGGCGCGGCGGTCGTGCCGGTCACCGTACCCTTCGCTTCGATGCCGCCCCAGCCGACCGTCGGCGGAACCAGCCCGGCAAGGGTGTTGGCGTCGTTCACCCGTGCGTCGAAGGCGACGTCGAGATTCGGCCCGACGGTGCCGCGCAACTCCACGGTCGCAGCCCCCGTCTCCACCCGAGCGCGCTCGATCCGCGTCGCGCCGCCCTCGGCGGGCAGGGTGCGCAGGTCGAAGCGCAGCGCGGCCACCGGTGCGGGCAGGAAGCCACCCAGCGCCGCGTCGCCGGCGGCTTCCAGCCCCACGCCGCCGCCGGCCGGCAGGCTCAGCGTGCCGCGGCCCTGCACCCGC
This sequence comes from Roseomonas indoligenes, assembly GCF_017813365.1. Taxonomy (GTDB): domain Bacteria; phylum Pseudomonadota; class Alphaproteobacteria; order Acetobacterales; family Acetobacteraceae; genus Roseomonas; species Roseomonas indoligenes. Next base: position 441,565 of record NZ_JAGIZA010000004.1, on the reverse strand, counting down.
GCCGTCTCGCCCATATCGGCCGACAGAGTGAAGCCCGCCCCGGTGGCCGGGCCGTCCAGCGCCACGGCTACCCGCGTCGCCTGCTCGGGCTTGCCGAGCAGCCCGGCCACCAGTCCGCCGCGGGGCTCGTCGTAGCGCAGGTTAATCTTCACGCGCTCACCAGGCGCCAGCGCCATATCGAGGTCCAGCGCGCCCGGCGCGTCCAGCCGCCGCCCTTTGGCGCCGAGGAAGACGCCGTCAGCTCCCAGCCTACCGCCCGCCTCGAGCGAAAGGGTGGCGGGGATGCCGGCCACCGCTGCCCCAAGCTCAACATGCGGAAGGGCCAGGCGCTCGAGGGCCACCTGGACCGGCAGCTGCGGGATCTGCGGCAGCAGCGGCCCGGGCTCGGAGGCCGGGGCAGGGGGGGCATTAGGGTCCGGCACGGGCAGCCGGCTGAAGGTCACCTTCCCCGCGGAGAGGTTGGCCACGCGGAACTCCCGCGAGGTCAGCCGCAGCAGGTCCAGGTCCAGCGCGATGTCCTCGATGACGAGGTACGGCCCCTGGCTGTCGGAGAGCACCACGCGCCCGATGCGTGGCGCGGCGGGCAGCCCGCCATGAAGGTTCTCGATCGTCAGGCCGGGCACGAAGCCCATCGCCAGCCGCGCGATGGCGTCCTGTCCGGGCTTCACGTTCAGCGCCAGCCACCCGGCCAGCACCAGCACGACCGGCAGCACCAGCAGCACGCCGATTACGGCGAGCAGGATCTTCCCCAGGCGGCGCATCAGAAGGCCTGCCCGATGCCGACATAGAGGCCGAAGCCGGAATTGCCGGGAACCTTCGTCAGCGGCATGGCGATGTCCGCCCGGATCGGCCCGATGGCCGTGGCGTAGCGGACGCCGGCCCCGACGCCGATGGCCAGGTCGCCGAATCCCGAGACGGCATCCTGCCCGACGCTGCCCGCATCGGCGAAGACGGCGATGCCATAGGGACCGGTGATGCGCTGGCGCAGTTCCACGCTGCCCTCCAGCAGGGAGAGCCCGCCGCGCGGGGTGCGGTCCGGCCGGCGCGGCCCGATGATCTGGTAGTCGTAGCCACGGACGGAACCGCCGCCACCCGCGTAGAAGCGCAGATGCGGCGGGATCGTCCCTGCCTCCGCCCCGGCCACCGTGCCGTAGCCCGCACGCAGCGCGATGATGCTGCCCTTGTCGCCGGTCAGGTCGAAATACGCGCTGCCCGAACCGCGCACGCGCACGAAGATCTCATGCGTGTCACCGGTGGAGAGCGTGGGCGAGATCAGCAGGTTCGCCCGGTACCCACGCGAGGGGTCCAGCACGTTGTCCGTGCCGTCGAAGCGCGCCCCGAGCGGCAGGGAGATCAGCGTGTATTTCAGGGTCTGGTCCGTCTCCACGGTGCGCCCCACCTCGCCGGCGATACCGGCAGAGACGGTGAGGCGAGGATCGATCTTCCGCTCCAGGGAGAAGCCCGCCGTGACCGCGTCGCGGTCATAGGCCAGCAGGCGCTCCCGCAGGATCGTCACATCCGAAACGGCGGTCGCGTTCAGCCCGGCGAAGTAGGGTTGGCGCAGGTTGGCGCCCAGCCGATAGCCCCAGTCGCTCACCCCTCGCTGCGTAGGGCGGGAAAGCTCGGCCTCCACCCGCAGCCTTTCCGCCGCGCCGAAGAGGTTCCGGTGCTCCCAATAGGCCCGCACCGTGGGGCCGTAGCGCGTCTCATAGGCGCCGGTGACGCCCACCGCCCGGAATGGCCGCTCCGCGACGAGGAAGGTGACGGGAAGCCGCCCATCCGGGTCCAGCCGTTCCCCCGTGCGGGCTCGCACCGTGCCGAAGACGCCCAGCGCCAGCACGTCGCGTCGCACCCGGTCCAGCTCCCGCGGATCATAGACCTCCCCCGCCAGGACGCCGGAGGCGCGGCGGAGCAATTCTGGGTCGACGTTCTCGGAGCCTTCCACCGCCGGCTGGGCGAAGCGGGCGCGCGGCCCGGGCTGGACGAAGTAGACCACCTCCATGGTGTGGGAATCATGGTCTACGGTGATCTGCCGGCGCGGCACGCTGGCGAAGGGGTGCCCCGCCTCGCGCAGCCGGGTCAGCACCGTTTCCTGGGTGGAGTTCACCGCCTCCGCCCTGGCAGGGTCGCCCGGACCCAGCCCCGCCACCTGCCCGGCGCCGGAGATGTCGGTATCCGCCACATCCGGCCGCAGCGTGGCGCTGGAGATGGTGTATTGCGGCCCCGCATCGGCGGAGACCACCACCGGCACCGGTTCCGTCCCACGGTTGGCCAGGCGCAGGGCCAGCCCGGCAGCGTCCGGCGGCTCCCCGGCCAGGGTGATCTTCGCCGTGCCGCCGTAATACCCCTGGGAGCGCAGGGCGAGGCGCAGGTTGCCCTGATCCTGCAGCGCCCGCGCCACCAGTCCCTCCGCGCTCGTCGGCACGCTCTCCCGCAGCCGGCGCAGCACGGAGACACCCTCCATCGCCGCATTCAGCGCCGAATCCCCGGTCGGGGTGAAGGTCACCGCATAGGACCGGACCGGGCCGTCCGAATCATCCGGCTCCGGCGCGGCGGCCGGGCGCGGCGCCTCGTTCGACGTTCCCTCCGTGGGGCCTCCTGCCGATTGGGCGAGCGCCGGGCCGACCAGCAGGAGGGGAATCAGCGCAAGACCGGGGTGGAGAGAACGCAAGGGAAGGGCTAACTCCTCGATTATGGACCAGAACCTCACCGAGACCCTTACACGCTGGCGCCGCCACCTTCACGCGAACCCGGGTGTCACGGGGGATGAAGGGCCCACGGCGGAATTTGTCGCCCAACGTCTGCGTGAACTCGGTGTCACGGAGGTCGAGACGGGGATCGGCGGCCACGGTCTCGTGGCCACGATCCGGCGCGGCGGGGGCAACCGCAGCGTCGGGCTGCGCGCCGATATGGACGCCCTGCCGATCCAGGAGGCGAGCACGAGCCTGGCCTACCGCAGCACCAAGCCCGGCGTGATGCATGCCTGCGGGCATGACGGGCACACCACCGCGCTCCTCGGCGCCGCGGCGCTGCTGCTGGGCGACGAGAGCTGGTCCGGCACCGTCCGCCTCGTCTTCCAGCCCGCGGAGGAGGGCGGCGGCGGCGCCCGCGCCATGATCGAGGACGGGCTGTTCAGCCGGTTCCCGATGGATCGCATCTTCGGCTGGCACAACTGGCCCGGCCTTCCCGTGGGCACGATCGCCGTGCATGAGGGGCCGGTGATGGCGGCCGGCCGCCGCTTCCTCATCGACATCGAGGGGCACGCCGGCCACGCCGCGCTTCCGCACCTGACCCACGATCCCATCGTGGCCGCCGGTCACGCCGTGGTCGCCTGTCAGTCCATCGTCTCCCGCAACCTCGACCCGCTCGACTCGGCCGTGGTGTCGCTGACCACCATCCAGGGCGGCGAGGCCTGGAACCAGATCGCGGCGAAGGTCACCATCCGCGGTTCCATGCGGTTCCTGCGTCCGGAGACAGGTCGGATGATCGAGGAGGGCCTGCACCGGATCGCCCGCGGCCTGACCGAGACCTTCCAGGTCAAGGCGACAGCCGAGGTTCTCTCAGGGGTGAACGCCACCATCAATCATCGGGCCGAGCGCGACCTAGCGGCCGAGGCGGCTTCCGCCGTCACCTCCGTCCGCCGCGACCTGCCGGCCGCCATGACGGGCGAGGATTTCTCCGAATTCCTGGGCGAGGTGCCCGGCGCCTTCGTCTGGATTGGCAATGGCCCGACCGATGGCGGGCGGGAGCTGCACCACCCGAACTACGACTTCGACGACCGCGTGCTGCCCGTGGCCAGCGGCTTCCTCGCCGAGGCCGCGAAGCGTGCCCTGATGGCCGGATAGGCCGCCCCCGCGGTGGCGCTGCCGGTCACCTTCTCCGGCCGGAGCCTGGCGCCGGGCTTTCAGGACACGCATCTCTTCGCACCGCGCCGGGTGGCGCTGCTGGCGGACCCGGCGATCCCCGCCTCCGCCGTGCTGGCACGGAACCTCGCGGCCGGCGGCTTCCGGGGCGCGCTGCACGCGGTGGGCGCCGCCTGGCCGGGATTGGAACACGCGCCGGACCTCGCCGCGCTCCCCGAGGCGCCACACCTCGCCGTCCTCTCCCTCGCGCCCGAGGCAATCGGCCCGGCCATGGACGCGCTGGCGGCCCGGGGCTGCTTCGCCGCCGTGGTGCCGGGCCCCGCCCCGGGGCTGGCCGCGCACTGCGCCCGCACGGGGGTGCGCGCCATGGGAGAGCACTCGTTCGGGATCTGCGTCCCGCCGCTGGGGCTGAACGCCTCCCTCTCCCATATGGCCCCGCGGCCCGGGCGTCTGGCTCTGCTTTGCCAGTCCCCCGCCCTGGCGCGGGCCGTGATCGACTGGGCGGAGGGCGAGGCGGTGGGCTTCTCCCTCATCGCGGGGATCGGCACCAACGCCGATTACGGCTTCGCCGGCGGACTGGACTGGCTGGCGCGGGACGCCGCCACGGGGGCGGTGCTGCTAGACCTGCGCCGCATCAAGAACCGCCGGATGTTCATCTCCGCCGCTCGCGCGACGGCTCGCACCCGCCCGGTGGTAGCGCAGCGCCCCGGCCATGCCGGGCGCGACGTGGCGGATGCCGTGATGGGTGCCGCCCTGCGCCGCGCCGGGGTGCTGCGGGTGCAGGGGCTGGAGGACCTTCTCTCCGCCGCCGAGACGCTGGGGCGGGTGAAGCCGTCCCTACGCCCCGGCGCGGAGGGCGCGCGGGGCGACCGCATCGCCGTGGTGTCCAACGGGCTCGGCCCCGGGCAGATGGCCGCGGATGCGGTGCTGCGCGGCGGTGGGCGGCTCGCGGTCATCCCGGCCGAGGCCCGAACCCTGCTGGACCTGGCTCTGCCGGAAAATTGGTCCGGCGATAACCCGCTGGCCCTTCCAGCCGGGCAGGGGCACCGGCTGGCCGAGGCAGCTTCCCTGCTTTCGGCACTCTCCGAGGTGGACTCCGTGGTGGCCATTCACGCCCCCGCGCCGGACGAGGACCCGAACATCGCCGCCGCGGCGCTGGCCGCCGCCGCGGCTGCCACCGGGAAGGGCGGCCGCGCCGCGCCGGTGCTGGCGGCCTGGCTCGGGCAGGCGAGCGCCGGCGCCCAGCGACGGGCCTTGGCGGAGCGCGGCGTCGCAGTCTTCACGACGCCAGAGGCCGCCGTTCAGGGCGCCCTCCATCTCGCCCAGCATCGAAGGAACCGGGCCGCCGCCGCCGAACTGCCGCCCGCCGAGGTGCTGGAGGTAACGCCCGACCGCGCCCGTGTCGCCGCGATCTTCGCCCTTGCGCGCACAGAAGATCGGTTGCGGCTGGACGAGGCCGAATCGCTCGCCGTCTTCGCCGCCTATGGGCTCCCAGCCATCCCGCACCGCGCCGTGCCCACGTTGGAGGCGGCCGTGGAGGCGGCGACCCAACTCGGCTGGCCCGTGGTGCTGAAGGTGCTGAGCGATTCGCTACCCGCGAAGACGGAGGTCGGCGGCGTCGCACTCGACTTGCGCGACGCCGGCGCCCTGCGCGCCGCAGCGGCCGCGATGAAGTCCGCGCTGGCCGCCTTCCACCCCGGCCTGCGCCCGCGCGGATGGATGGTGCAGCGGCAGGCGGCGCCGGGGAGGGAGCTGCGCCTGCGGCTGGGCGACGACCCGATGTTCGGACCCTGGATCGGCTTCGGTCGCGGCGGCACCGCCGCCTCCATTGAGGCTGACGAGTCGCACGACCTTCCGCCAGTGAACCGCGCCCTGGCCCTGGCGATGATCGGCCGCACCCGGGTCTCCCGCCTGCTCGACGGGTGGCGAGACCACCCGCCCGTCTCTCGCGAAGGGCTGGCGGAGGCGCTGGTCGGACTGTCCCAGCTGGTGGTGGATTTCCCGGAGGTGGCGGGGGCGGTCATCAACCCTCTCCGCGCCTGGCCCGACGGGATGGCGGTGCTGGATGCAGGCATCACCCTGCACCCGCCGGGGGAGGCCGGCTTCCTGGCGATCCCGCCCTATCCCGCATCCCTGGCACAGCCGTTCACAGCGAAGGACGGGCGGAGTGTCCTGGTCAGGCCTATCCGGCCGGAGGACGCGGAGGCGGTAGGCGCCTTCGTGCGCCGCGTGCCTGCCGAGGATGTGCGCTACCGTTTCTTCAACCCGTTGCGGGAGCTACCCCCGGCGCAGCTCGTTCGCCTGACGCAGATCGATTACGACCGGGAGATGGCCTTCGCCGCGGTCGCCGGCGACTCCATCGCCGGCACGGCCCGGCTGGTTCTGGACGGGCAGGGGGGCGGTGAATTCGCGCTGCTCATCGACGCGGCCTGGAAGCGCGGCGGCCTGGCCAGGCATATGATGGGGCGGCTGGTGGATTGGGCACGCGCGCGTGGGCTGCGCCGCATCCACGGCCAGGTGCTGGCGGAGAATGCTGGGATGCTGCGCTTCGTGCAGGCCATCGGCTTCGCGACTCGGCGGACCGATGACCACGAGATCCTGGAGGCTTGGCTGGAACTCTGAGCCTTGCGGCCCAGCGCACCAGCCCCCCCGCGATCAGTGCATCCGGGTCTCCGCGAGGAGAAGCCGGACGCGTCCCGCGGCCTCAGCGCCCTTCCGCGCCTCGCGCCAGGCATTCTCCGCCACCCGCTGGTGGATCGTCACCGCCTCGTCCGCCGCCGTGATGGTGCCCACGCCGAGCGCGGCCATGGGCGGGCTGTCCGGCAGGAAGGGGTTGGCGCAGAGATGCGCCCTCTCCCGCGCGCGCAGGACGATGAAGCTGCCGGTCGGCTCGGATTCGGTCAGCAGGCCGATCTGCAGCCCCATCGGCACGCTCTCCATCAGGGCGGCGATGTTCTCCACCTCCGCCCGGGCAGCCATCCGTGCCCGGTGCCGACCGGCCTCGGAAAGGCGGAGCGCCGGCGCGACCCCGTCCATCAGGAAGCCTCGAAGCGCGCGTTCCGTCACCATGGCGATGATGGATGGGCGGCGCGTCTGGTAGAGCCGCTTGCGGGCCGAGAGCAGGCCGAGGGCCTGCTCCGCGGCGGCGTGGAAGGCCACCCGCTCCGCGCTCTCATCCGCGGCCTCCGCCATCGCCTCGGCGAGGGCAGCGTCATAGCCCTCACTCGTGACGAGAGTGCAGAGGGCGCCTCCGAGCTGGAGGATCTGCTCCGCATCCTCCTCCACTTGGCGGAGTCGCTCCTGTAGCGCGAGGGGCCGGGAGAAGTACTCGACCCCGATCCCGAGCAGAGAGAGGGGCGAGATCTTGAGCAACTCGGCCAGCCGCCGGATCGTGTCCAGCTTGATGACCTCGCCCTTCTCGTACCGGTAGAGGGCGGCGCGCGAGACGCCGAGTCGCGCCGCAATCTCCTCGGCGCGAAGGCCTGATTCCAGCCGATAGGCGCGCAACTGCTGCCCGATGTCGGCGAAGCGCATGGCTCGTCCCTCGATCACGGTAGCGCTTCCCTCCTGGCTCGGTCCGGTAGAGCGTATCTCATCCGGTTGGACTCATCGTTCAAAATGCGCTCCGGCCGGAGATGGTGCAATATTGATCGCCCGGCCGGTGCAACTTCTCATCCCAGCGCGTGTGACGCCATGATTTCAAGCGCTTTAACCAGAGCGGAATGGTCCTGTTGCCCGCCGCCCGCCGCCGAGACCGTGGAGAAGAGCTGCTGGGCCGAAGCAGTGTGCGGCAGCGCGACTCCGAGTTCCCGCGCCGACTGCAACGCGAGGTTGAGGTCTTTCTGGTGCAATGCAATGCGGAAGCCCGGGTCGAAGGTGCGCTTGATCATTCGCTCCGCATGGACCTCAAGGATGCGGGACGAGGCGAATCCGCCCATCAGCGCCTCCCGAACCCTGGCCGGATCGGCGCCGGCCTTGCAGGCGAAGACCAGGGCCTCGGCCACCGCCTCGATGTTGAGGGCCACAATGATCTGGTTGGCCACCTTCGTGACCTGCCCGGCGCCGTTCTTCTCGCCCACCAGGGTGATGTTCTTGCCCATGGCCTGGAACAGCGGCAGCGCCCGGTCGAAAGCCGCCTGCGGGCCGCCGACCATGATCGTCAGGGCCGCATTGCGGGCGCCGACCTCGCCGCCGGAAACCGGGGCGTCCAGGTAGTCGCAGCCGCGCTCATTCACCCGGGCCGCGAAGTCCACCGTCGCCGTCGGGCTGATGGAGGACATGTCGATCACCAGTGTGCCCGGCTTCAGCGCCGCGGCCACCCCACCCTCGCCGAAGAGCACCGCCTCCACGTCGGGCGTGTCCGGCACGATCAAGATCACCACCTCTGCAGCCGCCGCCACCTCGGCGGGGCAGGGGAGGACGGTCGCGGCCCCGCGGATCTCGTCGGTGAGGCTCGCCCGCTCCGGCACGAGGAGTTCGTGCCCCGCCTTCGCCAGGTTCAGCGCCATGGGACGGCCCATGATGCCCAGGCCGATGAAACCGATCTTCATGCGCATGACTTCCTTTTCTCTGGTCGGTTCAGGCGCGGTACGGGGCGAACCAGCCCAGCCCTTCCGCGGTGGTTTCGACGGGCCGGTACTTGCAGCCGATCCAGTCGCCGTAGCCCATCGTGTCGATCCAATCGAACACGTAGGCCAGGTCCACCTCGCCCGTGCCGGGCTGGTGCCAGTCGCTCGCGGGGGCGAAGCGGCCGGGGAACGGCGCTTCGGTGCACAGGAGCGGGATGTTGGCGGCAAAGTGGGGCATGGCGGCGGTCCCTGGCGGCGCCTCTCCTTGCCGGAGGCCCATTCGCACCCACCCTACATCGATTCGGCATCCCCCTGAACCCGCCGCGGCCACCTTCAGGGCGTGGACTGCCGGCATCCGTACCCCGCGGGCGTTGGACCGGTGGGCGCAGGCAGGCGAAGATACACGGCGCACCCGCGGGAGACCCCATGACCGACGACAAGCAGTTCCTTATCCGCCTGATCGGCGTCGTCGCCCTGGCGGCGCTGCTGGCGGGCTGCTTCTTCGTCCTGCGGCCTTTCCTGTCCTCCCTGCTCTGGGCGGCGATCCTCGCCTTCACCACCTGGCCGCTCTACCGGCTGCTCACGGACCGCGTCGGGCTCGGCTCCTCCTGGGCGGCGGCGGTGATGGTCGTCGTGATGATGCTGGTGATCGGCCTGCCGCTCGCCATCGCCGCGCCGACGAACCGCGCCGAGATCGACGGCCTGCGCCACGCCGTGGAGAACTTCACCACGGATGGTCTGCCGGCGCTGGTGGACTGGATCGGCCGCCTGCCGCTGGTGGGAGCGTTCCTGAAGGAGCGGCTGGACGCCGTGGACCTCGGCGTGGGCAACCTGCTGAACGTGTTGCGCCCTTATCTCGGCAATGTCGCGCAGACCGCCTTCGGCCTGGTCCTCTCCATCGTCTCCGGGGTGGCGGAGCTTCTGATCGCCATCCTCCTCTCCTTCTTCTTTTTCCGCGACGGCCCGCGGATGGCCCAGGCGCTGGACCGGATGTCGGAGCGCGTGGCCGGCGGCCGGGGGCGGCGGCTGGTGGCGCTGACCGGGGCGGTAACGCAGGGCGTGATCTACGGGCTGCTCGGCACGGCGGTGGTGCAGGGGGCGATGACGGCCTTCGGCCTCTGGCTCTCCGGCGTGCCGCAGCCGGCGCTGCTGGGCGTGCTGGCCGGGCTGATCTCCATCCTGCCGATCGGCGCGCCGGTGGTCTGGATCCCCGCCACCATCTGGCTGCTGGCCAGCGGCAGCACGGGCTGGGGCATCTTCATGGGCCTCTACGGCGCCTTCGGGATCTCCTCCGTGGACAACTTTATCCGGCCCTGGCTGATCTCCCGCGGGGCGGACCTGCCACTGCTGCTCACCATGCTCGGGGCGCTCGGCGGGGCGGTGGCCTTCGGCCTGCTCGGGCTATTCCTCGGGCCGGTGCTGCTGGCCATTGTCTTCACCATCATCAAGGACTGGACGCAGGAAGGCGGCGGCCGCAGCGGACCGATGGTGATGTGAGGCAGGCAGACCAGCTGGTGCAGGGTTTGCTAGTCTCCACCGGCGAAGTTCCGGAGTGGGGATGATGGACAAAGCTACGCCGCGCCGGGTGGACGACCCGGCGCCTCTCCGCTAGGCGGAACGGCGTGCCCGCCTTCATCCTGTCACGCATCCTCCAGGCGATCCCGGTCATGCTGGCCGTGGCCCTCATCGCCTTCGCCCTCTTCGCCTTCGTGGGCGATCCCATCGCGACCATGCTCGGCCAGGAATTCACCCCGGCGCAGCGGGACGCGCTGGTCGCCGCGCTCGGGCTCGACCAGCCCGTGCCCGTCCAGTTCCTGCGCTTCGTCGGCCGGGCGCTGCACGGGGAGTTCGGCCTGTCCTACCGCCTCTCCCGCCCCGTTTCGGACCTGATCCTGGAGCGGGCGCCGGCGACGCTGGAACTGGCCCTTTGCGCCTCCGTCCTGGCGCTGGCGATCGGGATGCCGATGGGGGTCTATACCGGCCTCTACCCGCGCTCCCCGCTCAGCCGCTTCTTCCTGACCTTCAGCCTCGTCGGGGTTTCCTTGCCGACCTTCCTGATCGGCAGCCTGCTCATCCTCGTCTTCGCGGTCTGGCTGGGCTGGCTTCCCAGCTTCGGGCGGGGCGACACGGTCCAGCTGGGCTGGTGGAGCACGGGCTTCCTGACGGCCTCCGGCTGGAAGGCACTGGTCCTACCCTCCATCACCCTTGGCCTGTTCCAGCTGACCCTCATCATGCGGCTCGTGCGGTCCGAGATGATGGAGGTGCTGCGCTCGGATTACGTGAAGTTCGCCAGGGCCCGCGGCATCCGGGACCGGGCCATCAATTTCGGCCACGCGCTGCGGAACACGCTGGTTCCCGTGATCACCATCGTCGGCCTCCAGCTCGGCTCCATCATTGCCTTCTCCATCGTGACGGAGACGGTGTTCCAGTGGCCGGGCATGGGCCTCCTCTTCATCCAGTCCGTCTCCTCGGCCGACATCCCCGTCATGGCGGCCTACCTTCTCCTCATCTCGGCGGTCTTCGTGACGATCAACCTCGTGGTGGACCTTCTCTACTACGCCGTGGACCCGCGGCTTCGCGCCGGTCGGGGGCACTGAGCCATGGGCGCCGTGTCCCGCTTCCTCGAAAGCGACCTCTTCTGGTCCTTCCGCCGCACGCCTACCGCCGTCCTCTCGGCAATCGTGGCCTTCGTCATCGTGGTCGGCGCGGTCTTCGCCCCCTGGCTGGCCCCCTACAATCCCTTCGACCTTGCCAGCCTCGACCTGATGGACGCCTTCAATCCACCGGCCTTCATGCCGGAGGGGACGGCGGCGCACCTCATCGGCACGGATGACCAGGGACGCGACGTGCTCTCCGCGATCATGTATGGGGCCCGCGTCTCGCTCCTCGTCGGCGTCTCGGCCACGGCCTTCGCCCTGATCCTCGGCGTGCTGGTCGGGCTGCTGGCGGGCTATGCGGGCGGCGCCGTGGATGCCGTGCTGATGCGGATCGCCGACGTGCAGCTCACCTTCCCCAATATCCTCATCGCCCTCCTCGTGGATGGCGTGGCCCGTGCCGTCCTGCCGCGGGAGGTGCATGACGAGATCGCCATCTACGTCGTTATCGTCGCCATCGGCATCTCGGACTGGCCGCGCTTCGCCCGGACCGTGCGCGGCTCCGCCCTCGTGGAGCGGAACAAGGAATACGTGCTGGCGGCCCGCGTCATCGGTATCTCGCCCGCGCGGATCATGCTGACCCACGTGCTGCCCAACGTGCTGGGACCGCTGCTGGTGCTCGCCACGCTGAACCTCGGTCTCGCCATCGTGTCGGAGGCGACGCTCTCCTTCCTCGGCGTCGGCGTACCGCCCACCCAGCCCTCGCTCGGCACCCTGATCCGCATCGGCAACGACTTCCTCTTCAGCGGCGAATGGTGGATCACGGTCTTCCCCGGCGTGGCGCTGGTGGCCATGGTCCTTTCCGTGAACCTGCTGGGCGATTGGCTGCGCGACGCGCTGAACCCGAGGCTGCGATGACCGAGCCCCTCCTTCAGGTCCGGGACCTCGTCGTCGAGTTCCCCACCCGGCGCGGCACGTTGCGCGCGCTGGACAAGGTCTCCCTCGACATCGCCCCCGGCGAGGTGCTGGGCGTGGTTGGGGAGTCGGGTGCCGGCAAGTCCATGACGGGCGCCGCCATCATCGGCCTGCTGGAGCCCCCTGGCCGGATCGCCGGCGGCTCCATCAGCCTGCGCGGCCAGCGGATCGACAACCTGCCCGCGCGGGAGATGCGGAAGATCCGGGGCAAGCGGATCGGTGCCATCTTCCAGGACCCGCTGACCACGCTGAACCCGCTCTACACCGTCGGCCGCCAGCTGGCGGAGACGATGCAGACCCACCTTGCCATCGATGCCGCCGAGGCCCGCCGTCGGGCCGTCGGCTGGCTGGAGGCGGTGGGCATCCCCGCCGCGGCGGAGCGCGTGGACGCCTATCCCCACCAGTTCTCGGGAGGCATGCGCCAGCGCGTGGTGATCGCCCTGGCCCTCTGCGCGGAGCCGGAGATGGTGGTCGCGGACGAGCCTACCACGGCGCTGGACGTCTCAATCCAGGCCCAGGTCATCGCCCTGCTGAAGCGCCTGACGCGGGAGAAGGGCACCTCCGTCATGCTCATCACCCACGACATGGGCGTGATCGCGGAGACGGCGGACCGCGTGGCCGTGATGTATGCCGGCCGCGTCGCGGAGATCGGCCCGGTGCGCTCCGTGGTGAAGGCCGCAGCCCATCCCTATTCCGCAGGCCTCATGGCCTCCATCCCACCGCTCTCCCACAAGGTGGACGTGCTGGCGCAGATCGACGGGGCCATGCCGCGCCTGAACGCCATTCCCCAGGGCTGCGCCTACAACCCGCGCTGCCCGCACGTCTTCGACCGCTGCAGGGTGGAGCGCCCGGAACTGATCCCCGCGACCGAGACGCGGGCCGCCTGCTGGCTCTTCGACAGCACCGCGCCCCGGGAACGTGCCCATGTCTGAGACGCCGATCTTCGAGGCGCGCGACCTCAGCCGGCACTTTGATGTCTCCAAGCCCGCCCTCCAGCGCCTGATCGCGCGGGAGGGCCGGCGCACGCTGAAGGCGGTGGACGGCGTGTCCTTCGCCGTTCCGCGCGGCACCACCATGTCCCTGGTGGGGGAGAGCGGCTGCGGCAAGTCCACCGTCGCACGCCTCGCGGTCGGTCTCTACGAGCCGAGCGACGGCCAGGCCCTCTTTGAAGGGCAGGACCTCGCGGCGGCGCGGAAGTCCGTCGGCCAGCGCCGGCGCATGCAGATGATCTTCCAGGACCCCTATGCCAGCCTGAACCCGCGCTGGCGGGTGGCGGACATCGTCGGGGAGCCGATCCGCGCCTTCGGCATCGCCAATGGCGGCGCCGCGCTGAAGGAAAAGGTCGGTGCCCTGCTACGCCAGGTCGGCCTCTCGCCCGCTGACGGGAACCGCTTCCCGCACGAGTTCTCCGGTGGCCAGCGGCAGCGCATCTCCATCGCGCGCGCCCTGTCCTCCAATCCTGAATTCCTCGTCTGCGACGAGCCCACCTCGGCGCTCGACGTCTCCGTCCAGGCCCAGATCCTGAACCTGATGAAGCGGCTGCAGCGCGAGCTGGGGCTGACCTACCTGTTCATCTCCCACAACCTCGCGGTGGTCCGGCAGGTCAGCGACCGCGTGGGCGTGATGTATCTCGGCCGGATCGTGGAGGACGCGCCAGCCGAGACTCTCTTCACCGCCCCGCGACACCCCTATACGCGCGCCCTGATGGAAGCGATCCCGGACCTGGACATGGCCGGGCGGGAGCGCCAGCCCGTGGGCGGCGAGGTTCCCAGCCCGATCAGCCCGCCCTCCGGCTGCACCTTCAACCCGCGCTGCCCTCTGGCGAACGACCGCTGCCGGGCGGAGCGCCCGGCGCTGATCGCCGCACGCGGCACGCCGGAGACCCGTGTGGCCTGCCACGCCGTGGAAGAGGGCAGGGACGGCTTTGGGGATAGGGCGACCGCGTAGCGGCGCTTCCCGGCCGTCGCGGTTTCAGGCCGAGGCGCGAGCTGCCCGTTCCCGGCGTCGCACCTCTTTGTAGGCTTCCACGACGGCGCGCAGTGACGCGACAAGCCCGTCGCGTTCGGAGGGCGCGTTCCGCAGGACCTCCGGATCGGGCGGCGCCACGCCAAGGGCCCGTGCCAGGGCGGGGAGCAGCAGGGCGGAGGCCGCCGGCTCGGCCGGGTTGCCGCGGCGCTTGGTCCGGAAGCCCGCCACCAGCCGTTCGAGCGAGGGCAGCACCGCTTCCGGCCCTCCCGCCGCCGCGGCCGCCTCATCCTCGTCCGGCACAGGCACCCCGAGCGCCAGTGCCAGGGCGGGCAGCAGGACAGCGAAGGGCTCCGCCTGCCCCCCGCTGGCCTGGAGGGAGCGCCCGACATGCACGGCAAGTCGGCGCACGCGGTGATCGAAGTCCTGTTCATGGGCGCGCAGGATCTGGTGCAGGAAGCTCGCCGTCGGCGAGTTGATCAGCTCCGGATCCTCCTCGAACAGGCCCTCGGTCAGCTCAGGGTGGTCTCGCAGCAGCGCCTGCAGCAGCGTCTGATCGCAGGGGAGCTGCCCCCAGTCCCCCGCGGCCCGCAGCTGGTCCGGCGTGATCGCGTCCAGCCGCTCCCGCCAGAGCCGCGCAATCCTCGGCATGTCGGGATGGGCGAGGTTGGCGAAGAACACGCCGTCATTCACATCCCATGCCTCCGGGCTCCCCCCGGTGACAAGGATCATGGACCGGTTGGAATGCCCGGCTAGGTAGCTGCCGATGTCAAAGCCGGGGTCGTGAACGAAGGCGTCCGCGTCCAGGTGCAGGAACCAGCCGCGGTAGCCCAGGTCGATCAGGTCGTTGAGGAAGAAGATCCGATTGTAGCAGGCATGCCAGGGATGAAAGCCCCGCAGCACTGCCTGCACGGCGGCGTAGCGGATGCCGTGGCGCTGGCAGAAGTCGCGGTTGGGGCGTGCGACGATGCGCAGCATGTCGAAGTACCGCTCGGGATCGGCCGATTGGATCATCACCATCGGCTCTTCCGGCAATTGCCTGAACATCGCGGGCCTCCTGCTCCGGCAGGATGCCCTCTCCGACGTCAGCTTTCCACAGCCCGGCGCGCCGGGAGCGTTGCGCCGTCAGCGCGTCATAGGCACGACCGCCACGGCGCTGAAAGGCGAGCCCTCCACCAGCTTCGTGGACCAGGCGAGATAGACCACGGCGTTCCGCCCCTCGTCGATGAAGCGGTGAACACGGGTCTCCTTGAAGAAGAAGCTGGTGGAGCTCTCATGCACCACCTCGCCCCGCTCCCCGCGCGCCGCACCCGGCTGGACCTCAACTGGGCCCGTGGCGGCGCAGGAGATCGCGAAGCGCGCCGGGTCCTCTGCCACCCCGACCATGCCTGAGATGCCGCCCGTTCGGGCCTGGCTGATGTAGCAGGACACGTTCCGCACATCCGGGTCCTCGAAGCGCTCCACCACGATGCGGTGGCTGCGCGTCAGGCCGAGATTCGTCAGTGCGGTGTTCACGTAGCCGACCTGGGCGGTGTCGTCGGCCGCCGAGGCGGGGCCGGCGAGGGCGGTCGCGGCGAGCAGGGCGAGGGCGGTGCGGCGCATGGGTTTCTTTCCTGTCCTGCCCGCATAGCGCGCCGGCCAGGGCCGGGTTCCCCTCAGTCGCCGATCGCAACGCCTTCCCGGCGCGGATCCGCCCCGCCCTGCAGTCCCTCTGGCGTCACCCGGATGGCCTGCAGCCCCGAGACCATCGCGCGCGTCTCCACCCGGTGCCCGCGCGCCTGCAGGTTGGGCGCCACGTCAGCCGCCGGGGTGCCCGCCTCCAGCTCCACCGCCCCGCCGAGCGTGCCGACATGCGGCAGGGACACGGCCTCCTGCGCCGGAAGACCCCAGTCCAGCATCCCCACCAACGCCTGTGCAACGTAGCCGATGATGCGCGACCCGCCGGGCGAGCCGACGACGGCGAAGAGCTTCCCGTCCTGGTCGAAAACGAGACTGGGCGACATGGAGGAGCGCGGGCGCTTGCCGCCCTGTACCCGGTTGGCGACCGGCCGCCCCTCCAAGTCCGGGCGGAAGGAGAAGTCGGTCAGCTCGTTGTTCAGCACGAAGCCGCCCACCATCAGCCGTGCCCCGAAGGCGTCCTCCACCGTGGTGGTCATGGAAACCGCGTTGCCGGCGGCGTCCACAATGGAGACGTGGCTGGTGCCGTTCTCCAGCGCCTCAGGCATGGGGGCGTGGCGGGTCGTCTCTCGCCAGCGCGGATTGCCAGCGCGCGGCTCCGCAATGGCGCGGCTGGGCGTGACGAGCTGGGCGCGAAGGGTGAGGTAGGCCGGGTCCAGCAGGCCGCGCACCGGCGCCGGTACGAAATCCGTGTCGGCCAGGTACTGCGCCCTGTCCGCAAAGGCGAGCCGCCCGGCCTCCGCCAGCAGATGCGCTGCCTCGGTGCCGCGCGGGTCAAGCCGCGGCACGTCGAAATGCTCCAGCACGCCGAGGATCTGCCCGATGGTCACCCCACCCGAGGAGGGCGGCGGGAAGCCGCAGACCCTATAGGCACGATAGGTCAGGCAGACCGGCTCCCGCTGCTTCGCCGCGTAGGCGGCCAGGTCGTCCACGGTCATCAGCCCACCCTCGCCATGGCCGCGAACAGCGGTGGCGATGGAGGCGGCGATCGGCCCGCGCAGCATCGCCGCTGCACCCTGGCGCGCGATCTGGCGGAAGGTATCCGCCAGTTCGGGGTTCCTGAGCTTTTCTCCCGCCACAAGCGGGCGATTGCCGCCGTGCAGGAAGTAGTCGCGGGCGGAGGGGTTCCGGGCCAGGCGCGGTGCATCCTCGGCCACCGCCTCCGCAAGCCGAGCGGAGACGGGGAAGCCCTCGTCTGCCAGTTCGATGGCCCGCTGCCATAGGGAATCCCAGGGCAGCTTCCCGTGCCGCCGGTGCGCCATCTCCAGCATTGCCACCGTGCCGGGCACGCCGACGCTGCGGCCGGAGAGCACGGCGTCGTAAAAGGGCAGGGGTGTCCCGTCCGGACGGAGGAAGAGGTCCGGCTGCGCGCCGGCGGGTGCCGTCTCCCGTCCGTCGAAGGCCGTCACCGCACCCGCCGCCGCGTCCCAGTTCATCAACAGCGCCCCGCCGCCGATGCCGCTCGACTGCGGCTCCACCAGCGTGAGCACGGCCTGCACTGCCACGGCCGCATCCACCGCGCTGCCGCCGCGCCGGAGCACCTCCAGCCCCGCCTCTGCCGCAAGCGGGTGCGCGGCGGCCACCATCTGCCGCTTCGGGGCGGTCTGGGCCAGAGCCGGCATGGCGAGGGCGACGAGGAGGACGGCGATCAGGGGGCGCATGGCCGACTCCGGTGCGGGGCGCGCTATCCTGACCGGATGGACCCGCAAGCCAAGGAGGAAGCCCGCCGCGCCGCCGAGCGCAGGGGCCTAGATGCCGAATCCCGCGCTGCCACGGCACTCACCGATCGAGGCTGGACGGTGCTGGCCCGCCGCGTCCGGACGCCCGCCGGCGAGCTCGACCTGATCGCGGAGCGCGAGGGCCTGCTCGCCTTCGTCGAGGTGAAGGCGCGGCCAAGCCTGGCGGAAGCCGCCGCCGCCATCTCGCGCCGTCAGCGGGCCCGGATCGTCGCGGCCGCCGAGGCTTGGTTGGCCACCAACCCCGGCCACGGCGCGGCAGGGATGCGCTTCGATGTGGTGCTTGTCGCGCCCGAGGGTCTGCGGCGCGTGAGGGACGCCTTCCGCCCCGGCGATTGAACCTGGGGCAGCCGGCTCAGGGCGCGTTCAGCACGGCGGCACAGGCCGCGGGCATGCGGGGCGGTGGTCCGGGCGGCCCGACCCGGACGGGGTGGCGGGCCTCCGGCGTCAGCCACCAGTCCAGGCCCGCATCGCAGCCGTCGCCGGGCGGGACGGGCGCCTGGTCCCGGCACTCCGGGCTGCCGGGCTGGCAGCGCAGGCGAATGTGCATGTGGCTGTCATGGCCACGCCAGGGGCGCACCAGCCGGAGCCAGGGCTCGCCGGCATGGGCGGCGCAAAGACTGCGCTTGATCCCGTGGTTCACGAAGATCCGGTCCACGCCGGGCAGCTCCGCCGCCATGCGGATCAGCCGCGCATGCGCCTCGGTGAAGAGCTGCGGGTCCGCCATCGACTGGTCGGGGAGCACGAGGGAGCGTTCCGGGATGTTCTCCCGCGCGCGTGCCGGGACCAGTGGCTTCGGCGAGAGGTCCAGCCAGATGTCGGCGTCCAGCCCGATCTGGTGGCTGGCATGCCCGAAGGGCAGCGGGCCGCCGCGGGGCTGGCCCATGTCCCCGATCCAGAGATCGGGCAGCCCTGCCGCCCGTGCCCGCCCGGCGAGCTGGCGCAGGGCAGCGAGCAGCGCGGGATGGCCCCAGTTCCGGTTGCGGGAGAGCCGCACCACCTGCCAGCCCGGACCTTCCGGCGGCAGCGCCTCCGCGCCCGCGATGCAGCCGAGCGAAGTACCGCCGATGCTATGGGCCGGACGGGGCGTGGGCCCGTCCACCGCCGCCCAGCGCGAGGCGGGTTGCGCGCCGGCCGGGCCGGCCAGGAGAACGAGAAGGCAGAGGAGAAGCGGGCGCGGCGGCATGGCCCATCCTGCGACGGCAGGGCGCAAACGGCCAGCCCTCCGCCCTCACCCCTGGAAGCGGAAGGTCTCCGGCTCGGCCTCCACGGCCGGTGCCGCCGGAAGCTGCGGAGCGGCCGTCGCCTCGCGGCTCTTGGCCTCCACTTCCCGCAGCAGCCGGGTCATTGCGCCGACCACGGCCGGAAGCTGCGTCAACGGCACCACCAGGATGCCGGTCTGGAGCGGCTGCCCCTTGCCGTCCTGCACGGCCAGGGTCAGGCGAGCCACGCCGTGGCGCACCGTCGCCTCAGTCACGCCATCGGCAAACAGGGTGGGGAGGTCGGGCATAACGGTCCTACTGCTCGCGGAAGGCGCGGTGGAAGCTGTCGAGAAGAGGCTGGATCATGTAGCGCAGGAAGGACCTCTCCCCGATCTGGATCTGCGCCTCCACCGGCATGCCGGCGCGCAGCTCCACATTCTCAAGCCGCGCCAGCTGGTCCTGGTCGATGGAGACCCGGGCGCGGTAGTACTCCTGGCCCGTCCGCTCCTCGGTCGTCACGTCGCCGGCCACCATCGTGACGCTGCCGTTGAGGAAGGGCACCAGCCTCTGCTTGAAGGCGGGCAAGCGGACCTCGGTCAGCAGGCCCGGGTGGACCACGTCGATGTCGGTGGGGGCGACCCGCACCTCGGCGATCAGCCGATCCCGCGCGGGAACCAGATCCATCACCGGCTCGCCCGGGCGCACCACCGCGCCGGGATTGAAGAAGCGGGCGTTCAGCACCGTGCCGTCCTCAGGCGCCAGGATCTCGCGGCGGGAGGACACGTCCTGGGCCGCGCGCAGCTTCTCGTCGGCCTCGTTCAGCTTGCCGCGGACGTCCCGCGCCTCGGTCGTGGTCTCCTGCATACGCTGGGTCATCGCCTGGCGGATCTGGGCCTGGGCCTCCGAAACCTGGGCGCGGGCCCGCTCCACCTGCGCGGCGAGGTCCGCGATCGTGCCGTCGGCAGAGGCGATCTGGCGCTGCAGCCCGAGCAGGCGGGGGAAGCGCTCCAGGCCCTGGCGCACCAGCACCTGCACGTCGTTCTCCTCACGTTGCAGCAGCTCGCGCTGCCGGCGCTGGCTCGAGATCTGGGCCTCGGCGGAGACGATGGCGGACTGGAACTGCAGTATCCGCTGCTCGAGCACCTGCAACTGGCTGCGTAGGCTCGCCTGCCGCGAGGCAAAGAGGATCCGCTGGCCCGCCATCGCCTCCCGCGCCCGGGGCTCGTTGGCGGCGAGAAGCTCGGTCGGGAAGGCCACGTCGCTCGCGCCGGCGATCTCGGCGGCCACGCGGCTGTCCTGCGCCAGCAAGGCCCAGCGCTGCGCCTGGAGGGAGTCCTGCCCCGCCATGGCCTGCACGTCGTCCAGCCGAAGCAGGGGCTGCCCCGCCTTCACCGTCTCGCCGTCATGGACGAGGATTTCGCGCACGATCCCGCCCTCCAGGTGGGCGATGGTGCGGCGGTTACCCTCGGCCTTGATGATCCCCGGGGCGATAGCCGCCTCGCTGAGCGGCACGAGGACGGAGAAGGCCGCGAAAGCGCCGACGAAGGTCGCCAGGGCGGCGAAGCCGAGCAGCAGCGGCCCCGTGGTGCGCGGCCGCGGCATGTCCAGCACGATGGAGGGGCGGGACACGGTCGCAGCAGGCATCGGTGCCGGCAGGTGAGAAGGGGAGGTGGTCGCGATGCTCATGCGGCAACTCCGGGCTGGCGGGGGTTCGGGCCGTCGGGCGGGCCGGCGACCTGCGTGCCGGCCGGGGCAGGGCCGCCCGCGGAAAGGCGCTCCGGCGCCGCCGGCTTGCCCGGGGCGACTGCACGGGCGGAAAGACGGTTCAGCACCTCGGCACGCGGGCCGAAGAGCTCGGCGGCGCCGTCCCGCATTACCAGCACCTTGTCCACGCCGCGGATCAGCGAGGGGCGATGGCTGACGAGCACCACGGTGGCGCCGATCGCCTTCAGCCCCGCCAGTCCCTCCAGCAACCGGGCTTCGGCATCGCCGTCCAGGCTCGAATCGGGCTCGTCCAGGATGACCAGCCGCGGGTCGCCGTAGAGTGCTCGGGCCAGGCCCACCATCTGCCGCTGCCCGCCGGAGAGCGCGCCCTCCACAACTTCGGTCTCGTAGCCCTGCGGCAGGCGCAGGATGGCCTCGTGGCAGCCCGCCAGCCCGGCAGCTCGGTAGACGGCGTTGGGCTCCGCATCCGGCAAGAGGCGGGAGATGTTGCGGAACACCGTGCCCTCGAACAGTTCCACGTCCTGCGGCAGGTAGCCGATATGGCGGCCGAGGTCCTCGCGCGGCCAGGCCGAGAGGTCCGCGCCGTCCAGCCGCGCCGCGCCGCTCACGGGCGCCAGCGTGCCTACCAGCAGCCGCAGCAGGGTCGTTTTGCCGGACCCGGAGGGACCGATGATGCCGAGGCTCTCGCCCGGCTCCAGGGCAAAGGTAACGCCCTTGATCACCGCCGTATTCGCGCCGGGCGGCGCCCAGGTCAGGCGCTCGGCCGTCAGCTGGCCGCGGGGGGCGGGCAGCGGCTCCGCCTCCGGCCGCAGGCGCGGCATGGCAAGGAAGGAGCGGAGGCGGCGGTAGGACTGGCGCGCCTGCACCAGCCCCTTCCAACCGCCGATCAGCTGCTCAACCGGCGCCAGCGCCCGGCCCATGATGATGGACCCCGCGATGGCCGCGCCGGAGGTCATCTGCTGGTGCAGGGTGAGGTAGGCACCGACGCCGAGCACGGCAATCTGCACGGCAAGGCGCACAAATTTGGTGAAGCCGGAGAGAAAGGCAGAGCGGTCCGTCGCCTTCTGCTGCAGCGGCAGCGCCTCCGAGAGCCCGCCCTGCCAGAGCCGCAGAAGGGCCGGGAGCATGCCCATGGCGTCCGCCGCTTCCGCATTGCGGGCGATGGCATCGGCCCGCTTCTGGGATGCCATGGCGGAAAGGTTAGCCTTCCGCAGCGGGCCGGCGGTGGACAGCTCCGTCGCCAGGGCGAGGCCGAAGAGGACCACCGCGCCACCCGTCGCGATGATGCAGAGGATCGGATTCAGCAGATAAATGACGAAAAGGTACACGGGCACCCAGGGCACGTCGTAGACGGCCAGCGCCCCCGGCCCGGAGAGCCAGGCGCGGCAGGTGCCGAGATCGCGCAGGACCTCCATCCGGTAGGGCCGGTTGCGGAGCGTGGCCTCCAGGGCGCGCGCGAAGCCCTCCGGCGCCGTGCGCGCCTCCAGCCAGAGCGCTAGGCGCTGCATGGTCATGGACCGCACGCCCTCGAGCAGGGCCATGAGGCCGATCGCGGCCACTGCGACCACCGTGAGCCAGAGCAACGTGTCCAGGCTGCGGGTGGCAAGCACCCGGTCGAAGACCTGCATCATATAAAGCGAGACGGTGAGCTGCAGCAGGTTCACGACGAGGCTGAACACCCCGACCGCACCAAACTGGGACCGGCAGGCGGCGAGGGCTCGGGTCAGCGCATCGGGCCTCGGTGGTGGCAGCATGCAGTTCTCCTCCCGGCGGCATCTCAGGGCCGCAGCGGCCCGGGCCCCGGAATCCGCGCGTGGGTTAGCACGTGAGCCGTGCCGTTAAATCACAAATCCGTTTCAACTATTTGGTGTAAAAGTTTCAACTCTGCGCGTTTGAGATGAATGAAGTGTAACTGGTGGCATCTCCTGGCCATGGCCCAGGTCCGACCTCGGGGTGACGGCACCCAGGGCCAGGCTGCAAGCGAGCGCCGGAACGCATACCACCGTCGGCTTCTGCAAGGCTACGAAGGTTGGAAGGCGGGGGCTGAGGCAAACCTCCTAGGACCTGGCCTCCAGCGGGACGAGAGGGGAGACCGAGGCGCCGGCTACACCAGAATGAATGGCGCGCGCCAGTCGCCGTCGCTTCGGTGCCGAGCTCCGGCCTGGATAAGCTCTCCGCTACCCACAGTTTCGGCCTCGCCCATCGCAGTACGCAGCATGAGGAGGGGCGGCCTCGGGGTCAGCAAGGATCGGGCGTACCACGCGAAGTCGTCCGCCGCCGCTTGGTTATGGCGTGGAACACTGCTGGCACCATGCCCAGCCCGGGCCAGGTCACGCCTTGAAGACGAAGCGCCGTGAGAGGAGGAAGTTCCCCCCCATGCCCGCGAGGGAGCCCGCCGCCACGGCCAGCACGGGATGGGCGGCCGCCACCGGCAGATTAGCCACCATCAAGGCGTAGGTGCCGTAGTTCACCGCGAACCCCACGAGATTCACGGCCAGGAACAGCGCCCATTGCCGCCCGAGCGCGCCACGCCCGGTCGGCCGCCCGGCCTCTCGGAAGGTCCAGGATCGGTTCAGGGCCCAGTTCCCCGTGGCCGCCACCACGTAGGAGAGCGCCCGGCCGGCATAGAGATCGGCGCCGGAGGCCAGCGCCGCGTAGAGAACGCCCGTGTCCACCAGGAAGCCGATCGTCCCCACAACGCCGAAGCGGAGGAACTGGGCAGCCAGGGCACGTCGCGCCGGCGGCAGGAACCGGTCCCAGGGAAGGGCAGGGGGCATCGGCGCCCCTTAGCGGCTGCCCGGCCCCGCGTGAAGGCCGCCACGCCTCGCGGGGCTTGCGCGCCGGGCCCGCCTGCGCTTGCCTTCGCCCGATCTTTCCGCCCCCAACCCCTCCGCCCCG
This sequence comes from Roseomonas indoligenes, assembly GCF_017813365.1. Taxonomy (GTDB): domain Bacteria; phylum Pseudomonadota; class Alphaproteobacteria; order Acetobacterales; family Acetobacteraceae; genus Roseomonas; species Roseomonas indoligenes. Next base: position 418,362 of record NZ_JAGIZA010000004.1, on the reverse strand, counting down.
ACCCCTCCGTCAAGGACAGACCGCCGAATGCCCACGGATCGTCGTCGCTTCCTCGCCGGCGGTGCCGGCTTCGCCCTTTCGGGCGCCGGCACCGCAGCCTCTGGCCTTATGATCGGCGGCCTGGCCCGACCGGCCCTGGCCCAGCCTGCCGGCAGCCGCGTGCTGAAGTTCATCCCTCAGTCGGACGTAGCGGTGACCGACCCGATCATCACCACCGCCTATGTCAGCCGCCACCACGGCTACATGCTGTGGGACACGCTCTACGGCTTCGACGAGGACTTCAACCCGCAGCCCCAGATGGCGGCCGGCCACAAGGTTGAGGAGGACGGCAAGCGCGTCACCATCACCCTGCGCCCGGGCATGAAGTGGCACGACGGTGGCGCGGTGACGGCGAAGGACTGCGTCGCCTCCGTCCGCCGCTGGGCCGCCCGCGACGCGCTGGGCCAGGTGCTGATGGCCCGCACGGACGCGCTGGAGGCGCCGGACGACCTGAATATCGTCTTCCGCCTGAAACAACCCTTCCCCATGCTGTTCTCCGCCCTCGGCAAGCCGAGCACCCCGGTCTGCTTCATGATGCCGGAGCGTATCGCGCAGACCGACCCCGCGACCCCCATCAAGGAACTGATCGGTAGCGGCCCTTTCCGCTGGAAGGCGGATGAGCGCGTGCCCGGGTCCCGTGTGGTGTACGAGCGCTTCGCGGATTACGTGCCGCGCGCCGACGGCACCGTGAGCTGGACCGCCGGCCCGAAGCGCGTGAACCTGGACCGGGTGGAGTGGCACGTCATCCCCGACGCTTCCACCGCAGCCAATGCGCTGACGAATGGCGAGATGGACTGGTGGGAGCAGCCCACTGCCGATTTGCAGCCCACGCTCCGCCGCAACCGCAACGTGGTCATGGAGATCCCCGACCCGACCGGTCTCTGCGCCGTGGCCCGCTTCAACTTTCTCCACCCGCCCTTCAACAACCCGGCCATCCGCCGCGCCCTTCTCGGCGGCGTGGTGCAGGGCGACTTCATGACGGCGGTCATCGGCACGGACCGTTCGCTGTGGAAGGACGGGAATGGGTACTTCCCGCCGGGCACCGCCCTCGCGAACGATGCGGGGATGGAAGCGCTGACCAGCCCGCGCGACTACGAGAAGGTCAAGCGCGACCTCGCGGCGGCAGGGTACAAGGGCGAGAAGGTCGTGTTGCTCGCCGCCTCGGACTTCGTCTCGCTGAACGCGCTGGCGCAGGTCGGCCACGACATGCTGACGAAGTGCGGGATGAACGTGGAGTTCGTCTCCACCGACTGGGGCAGCGTGGTGCAGCGCCGGGCGAGCAAGGAGGCCCCGGACAAGGGCGGCTGGAGCATGTTCTTCACCTTCTGGGCCGGGCTGGACATGATCAACCCCGGCGTCAGCCAGTCCCTCCGCGGCAATGGCCAGTCCGCCTGGTTCGGCTGGCCGACCATGCCGAAGCTTGAGGAACTGCGGGCCGCCTGGTTCGACGCACCGGATCTGGATGGCCAGAAGAAGGTCGCCGAGGAGATCCAGAAGGTCGCCTTCGACGAGGTGCCCTATCTGCCGCTCGGGCAATATTTCCAGGCCACCGCCTATCGTCGCACCATTTCCGCGGTGCCGAAGGGCTTCCCGATGTTCTGGAACCTGCAGAAGACGACCTGAACCGCTGGGCTTGCCCCGGCGGCCCTCATCCTGCTCACATGCCCGTCAGCACAGGGAGCAGGATGGATGATCGGACGCCGCCACCTTCTGGGGGCCGCGGGTGCGGCGGGCCTCGCGCCCGCCATGCCGGCCCTGGCGCAGCCCGCCGGGACGCGCGTGCTGAAGATGGTCCCCCAGGCCAACCTCACCAGCCTGGACCCGATCTGGACCACGGCGAACATCACCCGCAACCACGGGTACATGGTCTACGACAATCTCTACGGCATGGATGCGGCTTTCCGGCCGCAGCCTCAGCTCGCGGAAGGCCATGTCGTAGAGGACGGTGGCAAGCGGGTGGTCATCACCCTGCGTCAGGGCCCAAAGTTCCACGACGGGGAACCGGTGCGGGCGGCCGACTGCGTGGCGAGCCTGAACCGCTGGATGAAACGCTCCCCCGTAGCGCAGAAGCTGGCGGAATTCGTGGACGAGCTCTCCGCACTCGATGACCGGCGGATCCAGTTCCGGCTGAACCGTCCCTTTCCCTTCCTTTTCTCCGCGCTCGCCCAGGTCAGCAACAGCCCGGCCTTCATCATGCCGGAGCGCGTGGCGCGCACGGATCCGTTCCAGCAGATCCGTGAGACGATCGGCAGCGGCCCCTTCCGCTTCAAGCGGGACGAGTTCAACTCCGGCAGCCTCGTCGTCTACGAACGCAACCCGGATTACAGCCCCACTGCGGTCGGCACACCAAGCCTGACAGCCGGCCCGAAGACGGTGCACTTCGACCGGGTGGAGTGGCAGATCATCACCGACGCCTCCACCGCCGCGGCCGCGTTACAGGCGGGCGAGATCGACTGGTTCGAGCAGCCGCCGCCGGAGATCCAGCAGCTCATCCGCCGCAACCGCGCCCTCTCGGTGGAGCCGGTGGATCCGCTGCCGCTCATCGGCATCATGCGCTTCAACCACCTCTTCGAGCCCTTCCGGGACAAGAGGATGCGGCAGGCCCTCCTGCCGGCGGTGGACCAGGGCGATTTCATGCAGGCCATCGTCGGCACGGATCCCGGGCTGTGGGAACGCTCTGGCGTCTTCACCCCCGGCACGCCGTTGGCGAGCGACGTGGGGATGGAGCCGCTCTACGGCCCGCGCAGCCTGGACCGCGCCAAGGCGCTGATGAAGGAGGCGGGCTATACAAACCAGCCCATGCGCTTGGTTGGTCCGACCGACATCCTTGCCCCTTCGGCTATGACGCAGGTGGGCGCCGATCTGCTGCGCCGCCTGGGCTTCAATGCGGACATCGTGCTGACGGACTGGGGCACCACCGTGCAGCGCCGCACGAGCAAGGAGCCGCTGGACAAGGGCGGGTGGAGCATGACTTTCACCTCCTTCTCGTCCTTCGACTTCGTCGATCCCTCCGCCCACTTCCCGCTGCGCGGGAACGGGGCGAATGCGTGGCCGGGCTGGCCAGACATCCCCGAGCTGGAGCGCCTGCGGAACGACTGGTTCGTCGCGCCCTCGCCGGAGGAGGGAAAACGCATCGCCGAGCAGATGCAGCGCGTGGCGATGGAGGAAGTGCCGTACGTTCCCGTCGGCGCCTACAAGTCGCTGACCGGCATCCGGCGGGACCTTCGGGACCGCGTGCCCGGCTTCGCGATCTTCTGGAACCTCAAGCGCGGCTGAGCGCGGCATCGGAGCCGTGCTGGCATGGGTCGTGCTAGGGTAGGAGGCAGATCTCTCGCCAAAGGGGTGGGAAATGTGGCGCGGCCCGGGCTTTTACGGCAGGCTGCGCTGACAGGGATGCATGGCATGGCGAAGGCCGGCCGCTTGGGGGCTTTGATATGGATCGTCGTTCGTTCCTGAAGGCCGGCAGCGGCATCGCTGCGGTGGGGCTGCCCGCAGGGCTCTCCACCCCGGCGCTGTCGCAGGGCGCCGCCGCGCGCACGCTGCGCTTTGTGCCGCAGGCCAACTTGGCGAACTTCGACCCGATCTGGGGGACGCAATACGTTGTCCGCAACGCCGCCGCGATGGTGTGGGACACCCTTTACGGCCTGGACGACAAGCTTCAGCCGCAGCGCCAGATGGTGGAGAGCGAGGAGGTTTCCTCGGACAAGCTGACCTGGACCTTCAAGCTGCGCTCCGGCCTGAAGTTCCACGACGGCACCCCCGTCCTCTCGAAGGACGTGGTCGCCAGCCTTGCCCGCTGGTCCGCCCGCGACCCGATGGGCCAGATGATCAAGGCCCTGCAGAATGAGCTGGTCGCGATCGACGACAGCACCTTCCGCTGGTCGCTCAAGGCACCTTATCCCAAGATGCTCTACGCGCTGGGCAAGGTGAACAGCCCCTGCTCCTTCATCATGCCGGAGCGAATCGCGAAGACGGATCCCTTCCAGCAGATCACGGAGTATGTCGGCTCCGGCCCCTACCGCTTCGTCCGCAACGAATGGGTTCCCGGTGCGAAGGCGGTGTTCGAGAAGTTCGCGGACTACCAGCCGCGCAGTGAGCCGACCTCCTGGACCGCGGGCGGCAAGCGCGTGATGGTGGACCGCGTCGAATGGGTGGTGATGCCCGACGCCGCGACCGCCGCCGCCGCCCTGCAGAACGGCGAGGTGGACTGGTGGGAGTACCCCATCAGCGACCTGATGCCGCTGCTCAAGCGCAACCGGAACATCGCCAGTGACATCGGCGATCCCTTCGGCAACATCGGCACGCTGCGGATGAACCACCTGCTGCCGCCCTTCAACGACGTGCGCGCCCGCCGCGCCGCGCTGATGGCGGTTGACCAATCCGACGTGATGCGCGCCGTGGCCGGCGAGGACGAGGCGCTCTGGAAGCGCCTGCCGAGCTTCTTCACCCCGGGCACGCCGATCTACTCGGAGGAGGGCGGCGACATCATGAAGGGGCCGCGCAACTACGACGCGGTGAAGAAGCTGCTGGCGGAGACCGGCTACAAGGGCGAACCGGTGGTGATGCTGGTGGCGCAGGACCAGCCCATCACGAAGGCGCAGGGCGACGTGACGAGCGAGCAGCTCCGCAAGGCCGGCTTCAACATCGATTATGTCGCGACCGACTGGGGCACGGTGGGCAGCCGCCGCGCGGTGAAGAGCCCGGCCAACCAAGGCGGGTGGAACATCTTCTTCTCCTGGCACGCGGGCGTGGACTGCATCAACCCGGCCGCCTACACCGCCATCCGTACCAACGGCGACGGCGCGTGGTTCGGTTGGCCGAAGAGCGATCTGGTGGAGGCCAAGCGCGATGCTTGGTTCGCCGCCGGCACGGTGGAGCAGGAGAAGGCGGCCATGGCCGAGCTGAACAAGGCCGCCTTCGACGATGTGGTCTTCTGCCCCACCGGCTTCTTCTCCTCCTACACTGCGTGGCGCCGCAATGTCTCCGGCGTGGTGAAGGGGCCGTTGCCCTTCTTCTGGGGCGTGAGCAAGAGCTAAGGGATTCCGATGTTCGCTTATGCGCTCCGCCGGATTGTTGCCACCATCCCGGTGATGGCGATCGTGGCGCTGTTCGTCTTCAGCCTTCTCTACATCTCGCCGGGGGATCCGGCGGCGGTGATCGCCGGCGACCAGGCGACGCCGGCCGACGTGGAGCGCATCCGCCAGAGCCTCGGCCTTGACCGCCCCTACCTCGTGCGTTTCGGCGACTGGGCCTGGCACATCATCCAGGGTGACCTCGGCGTCTCGATCTTCACCAACCTGCCGGTCAGCACGATGATCGCGCAGCGGATCGAGCCCACCCTCTCGCTGATGGTCATCACCCTCATCCTGGCGGTCGGCATCGCCGTGCCGATGGGCGTGGTGGCGGCCTGGAAGCAGGGCACCTGGATCGATCGCGCCGTAATGGGCTTCGCCGTGCTCGGCTTCTCCGTGCCCGTCTTCGTCGTGGGCTACCTGCTGGCCTATGTCTTCGCGCTGGAGCTGGATTGGCTGCCCGTGCAGGGCTACACGCCCTTCGCCCGCGGCGTCTGGCCCTGGTTCCAGAACCTCATCCTGCCGGCCATCGCGCTCGGCGGCGTCTACATCGCCCTCATCGCCCGCATCACCCGCGCGACAATGCTGGAGGTGCTGCAGCAGGACTACATTCGCACGGCGCGCGCCAAGGGCGTGGGCCAGAACGGCATCCTGTTCCTGCACGCGCTCAAGAACGCGGCCGTGCCGATCGTCACGGTGATCGGCATCGGCGTGGCCCTGCTGATCGGCGGCGCGGTGGTGACGGAGAGCGTCTTCGCCATCCCCGGCCTCGGCCGCCTGACGGTGGACGCCATTCTCCGTCGCGACTACCCGGTGATCCAGGGCGTGATCCTGCTGTTCTCCTTCACCTACGTCGTGGTGAACCTGCTGATCGACCTCCTCTACACCCTCTTCGACCCGAGGATCCGGTATTGAGCACCACCATGCTTCAACCGGCAGACGTCGCGGTTGCGGCGCCGCTGCCCGACATCATGCCGCCCGTGAAGGCGCGGCGCGGCTTCCTGGGGTTCCTGCGCCGGAACCCCACGGTGGCAGTGGGCGGCGGGCTGCTGCTGCTGATCATCGCCATGGCCGTCCTCGCGCCGCTGCTCTGGACGGTTGACCCGACCGCGCTCGCCCCCGCCCGCCGCACGCGGGAACCCTCGGCCATGTACTGGTTCGGCACGGACATGCTGGGCCGAGACGTCTATTCCCGCGTGGTCTACGGGGCCCGCGTCTCCCTCATCGTCGGCTTCGCGGTGGCCTTCTTCTCCTCCGTCATCGGCCTCGCGATCGGCCTCTTCTCCGGCTTCATCCGCTGGGCAGACGCCATCATCATGCGGATCATGGACGGGTTGATGTCCATCCCCGCCATCCTGCTGGCCATCGCGCTCATGGCTCTCACCCGCGGCAGCGTCGGCAACGTGATCCTCGCCATCACCGTCGCCGAGGTCCCGCGCGTGTCGCGCCTCGTGCGCGGTGTGGTGCTCTCCCTGCGCGAGCAGCCCTATGTGGACGCCGCCGTCGCCTCCGGCACCGGCACCTTCCGCATCGTCCTCCGCCACATCCTGCCCAACACCCTGGCCCCGATCATCGTGCAGGCCACCTACATCTGCGCCTCGGCGATGATCGCCGAGAGCATCCTCTCCTTCATCGGCGCGGGCACGCCGCCGATCATCCCCTCCTGGGGGAACATCATGGCGGAGGGGCGCGCGCTCTGGCAGGTGAAGCCCTACATCGTCTTCTTCCCCGCCATCTTCCTCTCCCTCACCGTGCTCGCCGTGAACCTCCTGGGCGACGGGCTGCGCGACTGGCTCGATCCGCGCATGGCGAAGAAGGTCTAAGAATGCCCGAGGCTCCGCTTCTCGAGGTCGACAACCTCCAGACCCACTTCCGCACGCCGGACGGCATCAACCGCGCCGTCGACGGCCTCTCCTTTCACGTCAACGCCGGCGAGACGGTGGCGATCGTGGGGGAGTCGGGCTGCGGCAAGTCCGTCACATCCATGTCCATCCTGCGCCTCCTGCCCGAACCCCCGGGCAAGATCGCCGGCGCGATCCGCTTTCAGGGCCGCGATCTGCTGAAGCTGTCGGACAAGGAGATGCGCGGCATCCGCGGCAACGACATCTCCATGATCTTCCAGGAGCCGATGACCTCGCTGAACCCGGTCCTCACGGTCGGGCGCCAGATCGGCGAGACGCTCCGCCTGCACCAGGGGCTCAGCAAGGCCCAGGCCGAGGCGAAGGCGGTGGAGATGCTGAAGCTCGTCGGCATTCCCGCCCCGGAGCGGCGCGTAAAGGAGTACCCTCACCAGCTCTCGGGCGGCATGCGCCAGCGCGTGATGATCGCCATGGCGCTCGCCTGCAACCCGAAGCTCCTGATCGCGGACGAGCCGACCACGGCGCTCGACGTGACCATCCAGGCGCAGATCCTGGACCTTATGCGGGACCTGAAGCATCGCGTGGGCGCCGCCATCGTCCTCATCACCCACGACCTCGGCGTGGTGGCGGAGGTCGCCGAGCGCGTGATCGTCATGTATGCCGGGCGCAAGGTGGAGGAGGCGCCGGTGCGCGAACTCTTCGCCAATCCCAAGCACCCCTATACCCAGGGCCTGCTCGGCGCCGTGCCCAAGCTCGGCTCCTCCCTCACGGGCGAGGAGACGCGGCTGGCCGAGATCCCCGGCCTGGTGCCCAGCCTGAAGCAGCGCATCGACTACTGCGTCTTCGCCGGCCGCTGCCCCAAGGCGACGGACCTTTGCCGCAAGGTCGACCCGGCGCTGGAAGCCAAGGCACCGAACCACACCGCCGCCTGCCACTATGCCGAGAAGGAGCTGATGGCCGCATGAGCGCCACGCTCTCCACCACCCCCACCACCGACAGCGCCGTCTCCCACGGCTCCACCCCCGGGCGGCCGCTGCTGCAGGTGGACGACCTCAAGAAGCACTTCCCGCTCCGCGGTGGGCTGCTCGGCGGCGTCACCGGCCACGTTTACGCAGTGGACGGCGTCTCCTTCGAGATCGCCAAGGGCGAGACCCTCTCGCTGGTCGGCGAATCCGGCTGCGGCAAGTCCACCGTTGGCAAGGCCGTGCTCCGCCTCTTCGACATCACCTCCGGCCAGGTGGTGCTGGACGGGACGCGGATCGACACCCTTCCGAACTCCTCGCTCAAGCCCATGCGGCGCCGCGTGCAGGTCGTCTTCCAGGACCCCTTCTCCTCGCTGAACCCGCGCATGCGCGTGCGGGACATCCTGGCCGAGCCCATCCGCAACTTCGGGCTCGCCAAGGACCGCGCCGACCTCGACCGCCGCCTGAACGAGGTGATGGACACCGTCCGCCTGCCGCGCGACGCCATCACCCGCTGGCCGCACGAGTTCTCCGGCGGCCAGCGCCAGCGCATCGGCATCGCGCGCGCCCTGGCCGCCGAGCCCGACCTGATCATCTGCGACGAGGCCGTCTCGGCGCTCGACGTCTCGGTGAAGGCGCAGATCGTCAACCTGCTGCAGGACCTGCAGCGGAAGCTCGGCCTCGCGCTGCTCTTCATCAGCCACGATCTCGCCATCGTGGAGCACATGACCCACCGCGTGGCCGTCATGTATCTCGGCAAGATCGTGGAGGTGGCGCCGCGCCGCTCCCTCTTCGCCGCGCCCCGCCACCCCTATACCCAGGCCCTTCTCTCGGCCGTGCCCGTGCCCCAGCCCGGCGCCGCCCGGAAGCGCATCGTCCTGCAGGGCGACGTGCCCAGCCCGATCAACCCGCCCTCAGGCTGCCGCTTCCACACCCGCTGCCCCTATGTCTTCGACCGCTGCCGGGTGGAGGAGCCCCTTCTTAAATTGGCCCTGCCGGCCCACACGGCCGCTTGCCACCTGAACGACCTCCCCCCGGAGCAGAACCCCCTGATCCGGGACGGCACGCCCCTGCACTGAGGCCTTCGCCTTGACGCATCGGGGATGCCGCGCGACGTTCTGCAGGGTGATCGGCCGCTCGACGGCCCGGTCGGAATTCGCGGGGATTCGAAGATGCCGAGTGTCAGCCTGACGGTGAACGGCGCCCCCCACACCGTGGATGTGGAGGGGCGCACGCTCCTGGTGGAGCTGCTGCGCGAGAAGCTGCGCCTGACGGGCACGCATGTCGGCTGCGACACTAGCCAGTGCGGTGCCTGCGTGGTGCATGTAGATGGCGAGAGCGTGAAGTCCTGCACCATCCTGGCCGTGCAGGCCGATGGCAGTTCCGTGACAACGATCGAGGGGCTGGCGGCGCCGGACGGCACCCTGCACCCGATGCAGGAGGCCTTCCGCGAGTACCACGCCCTGCAGTGCGGCTTCTGCACCCCGGGCATGGTGATGTCCGCCATCGACCTGGTGAAGAAGCACCCGGACGGGCTAAGTGAGCACGAAATCCGCGAGGGGCTGGAGGGCAATCTCTGCCGCTGCACGGGCTACCATAACATCGTCCGCGCCATTGCCGCCGCGCAGGAGGTGATGCACGGCCGCAGCGCCGCCCTTGCCCCGGCCGAGGTCTGATCCGCCATGTACGACTTCGCCTATCACAAGCCATCCACCCTGGCTGAGGCCGTCGGCATCCTCGCAGACCCTGAGGCACGCCCCATCTCCGGCGGCCAGACCATCCTGCCCGCGCTGAAGCACCGGCTGGACCGCCCCGCCGCCCTGGTGGACCTCTCCGGCATCGCGGAGCTTCGCGGAATCCGGCGGGAGGGTGACCGGCTCGTGATCGGCGCCATGTCCCGCCACCGCGAGATCCAGACCAGCCCCGTGGTGGGCTCCGCCATCCCCGCCCTGGCCCGGATGGCCGGGATGCTCGGTGACACGCAGGTGCGGAACCGCGGCACGATGGGCGGATCGCTGGCCAACAACGACCCGGCCGCGGACTATCCTTCTGCCGCCCTTGGCCTGGGCGCCACCTTGGTTACCAGCGGCGGCCGGCAGATCGGAGCGGACGAGTTTTTCCAGGGCATGTTCTCCACCGCGCTGGAACCGGGCGAACTGCTCGTCTCGATCGAGTTCCCGATTCCCGAGAAGGCCGGTTACGCGAAGATGCGGAACCCGGCCTCCCGTTACGTAATGACCGGCGTCTTCGTCTCGCGCGGCCCGATGGGCGTGCGCGTGGCCGTGAACGGCGCCGGCCCCGGCGTCTTCCGCCAGCCGGAGATGGAAGCGGCCCTCGCCGCCAACTGGTCTCCTGAGACCGTGGCCGGCATCCGCCAGGACCCGGACGGCTTGAACGGCGACATCCACGGCAGCGCCGAGTACCGCGCCCATCTCGTAACCGTCATGGCCCGGCGCGCCGTGCTGGATGCCGGCTGAATCCACCCCCGGCGGGGGAGGGGAGGGCAGGCATCTTGTGGTGATCGGTGCCGGGATCGTCGGGGCCTGCACGGCCCTGCACGCCCTGGACCGGGGCTTCCGCGTGACGCTCCTGGACCCCGGCGAGCCGGGCGGGGAACAGGCGGCATCCTACGGCAATGGCTGCTGGCTCTCCGTCATGTCCGTCCTGCCCCCGGCCGGGCCGGGGCTCTGGAAAAAGGTGCCGGGCTTCCTCAAGGACCCGCTCGGCCCCCTGGCCATCCGTTGGCGCTACTTCCCGCGCGTCCTTCCCTGGCTGCTGGCCTATCTTCGCTCCGGCTGGACCGAGGCACGGGTGTTGAGGACCGCGCACGCCCTGCACACCTTATTATCGGATGCTCCCGCCCTTCACAGGGCCTTGGCGGAGCGCGCCGGGGTGGGCGGCCTGATCCGGCGCGACGGGCTGATGTATGTTTATCCCTCCCGGGCGGAGTACGAGGCCGAGGCCATGGGCTTCCGCATTCGCCGGCAGCTCGGCCTTTCCTGGCAGGAGATCGGCCCGGAGGAGATGCGCCAGCTCCAACCCGACCTCTCCGCGCGCTACGGCTTCGGTGCCCTGTTCGAGGCGGCCGGCCACTGCACCGACCCCGGCGCCTATGTCGCGGCCCTGGTACGCCAGGCCGTGGCGGAGGGCGCCTCCCTTCGTCGCACGGGCGCTACCGGCTTCCGGATCGAGGAGGGTCGGCTCAAGGCGGTGCGGACGGGGGACGGCGAAATTGCAGCCGACCGCGCCGTGATCTGCGCCGGCGCCCGTTCCCGCCCTCTTTCCGCTGCCGCCGGCTCCCGCGTGCCGCTGGAGAGCGAGCGCGGCTACCACGCCGTGGTGCTGGGGGCAGGGGTGGGGCCGCGGATCCCTGTCATGCCATCCGACGGAAAGATGGGCATCACCATGACCCGTGCCGGCCTTCGCGCCTCGGGCCAGGTGGAGATTGCCGGGTTAGAGGCCGCGCCGAACTGGAAGCGCGCGGAGATCCTGCGCGACCATTTGTTGCGCGCCTTCCCCGGCCTGTCCGAAGACCTGCCACCGGATCGCGTGCGCTTCTGGATGGGCCACCGTCCCTCCATGCCGGACGGCCTTCCCTGTCTTGGGCCGTCTGCCGCCACGCAGGACATCGTGCTGGCCTTCGGGCACGGCCATGTCGGGCTGGTGGCCGGCGCCCGGAGCGGGGAGATTGCGGCGGCCCTGGCCGCCGGGGAAGCGCTGCCGATCGCGTTGGAACCTTACGATCCCCAACGATTCGGCTAGCATTCCGCGCTATCGCGTGCCAGCATGACGATACCGGTCCTGCATCCCGTCGGGCCGATCTGTTTGCGGATAGTGAGATACAGTGTTCCCCGAGAATGAATCCCAGGGTGGCACCGGGCCTGTTGAGGCTGAGGTGAAGTGGTACAACGGCCGCAAGGGTTTCGGCTTCGTGCTCGGGCCCGACGGACAGGACGTGTTCTTCCACGCATCGGCAATGGCCGAGGCCGGCATCCAGTCGGCTGATACGGGCGACAAGCTCGTTTGCGAGATTGGCACGGACCGTCAGGGGCGTCGCCTGGTGACCCGCATTGTCGAGCTGAAGCCCGGTCCGGGCGGCGGCGCTGGCGGTGGCGGTGGCGGTGGTGGCTTCGGGGATCGTCCGCCGCGTCGTGATTTCGGCGGCGGTGGTGGTGGCTTCGGCGATCGTCCGCCGCGGCGTGACTTCGGCGGCGGCGGTGGCGGCTTCGGCGATCGTCCGCCGCGGCGTGACTTCGGCGGTGGCGGCGGCGGCTTCGGTGCCCCGCGCCGCGAGTTCGGTGGCGGCGGTGGCGGCGGCTTCGGCGGCGGCGGTGGTGGCTTCGGTGCCCCGCGCCGCGAGTTCGGCGGCGGTGGCGACCGCCCGCCGCGTCGCGACTTCGGCCGCGACGAGGGTGGCCCGACCTACGCCGTGAACGGCACGGTGAAGTGGTTCGACCAGGTGCGCGGCTTCGGCTTCGTGACCCCGGACGACGGCGGCCAGGACGTGTTCCTGCACTCCTCTGTCCTGCAGCGCGCGGGCGTGCAGGATGTGCAGCAGGGCCAGAAGGTCGCTCTGGACGTGCGGGACGGCCAGCGTGGCCGCCAGGCCGTGCAGTACAAGGGCGACTGATCTCGGCAGCCCTGCCGATATCTGGAAGGCCCCGGCCCTGCGCCGGGGCCTTCTGATTCCTGGTCCTGACGCGCCGAACCCGCAACGACTCCTCCCGCCGTTAGCCCTTCCTTCACGCCTCGGAGTCACTCTCCCCTCGAGGGCGGACGACCCGCCAACGCGAAGGGAAGACCCCGATGGCGATGAACTCGGTCAATACGAACCTCGGTGCGCAGGTCGCGCTGCAGTCGATGAACCGCACCAACGACGCGCTGAACGCAACGCAGAAGCGGATCTCGACCGGCTACCGCGTCTCCGACGCAAAGGACGACGGCGCGGCCTTTGCCGTGGCCCAGACCGTGCGGGCAGACATCGCCGGCCTCACCTCCGCCAATGAGCAAATGGGCAGCGTCCAGGGCATCCTGGACACGACCCTGGCGGGGCTGAACAAGGTCTCCGAGTCCATGACCGAGCTTCGTGGCGTGCTGGTCAAGCTTGCCGATGGCACGCTCTCGGACAGCCAGCGCTCCCAGTATCAGGCCCAGTACGATTCCATCCGCACCCAGGTGCAGAACTTCATCACGGACGCCACCTATAACGGCCGCACCCTGCTCACCACCTCCACAGGTGCCGGGGGCGGCGACATCGCCACGACCCGCAACGAGCGGGCAACGCTCTACACGCTGACGGCGGTTGAGGGCGCGAGCAGCCTTGTGGTCGCCTCGGCGCCGACGGACGCGGCCGGCGCCGCATCTGCCCTGGCCTCTAGCGGCAACTTCACGACGACGATGACGGCCGTGAACACAGCGCTGAACACTTTCGGCAATGCCTCGAACTATCTCGAGAACCAGATGAGCTACAACAAGGAGAAGCTCGACTCCTTGAACACCGGCCTCGGCTCCCTCATCGACGCCGACCTCGCGAAGGAGAGTGCCGCACTCCAGGCCCTGCAGATCAAGCAGCAGCTCGGTACCCAGGCCCTGGGCATCGCCAATCAGTCGCCCCAGGGCCTGCTCAGCCTCTTCAAAGGCTGACGGCGATGGAACCGGCCGTGCCGAGTGCCTATCCTCTCCCCTGAAAAGGGAGGACGGGCAGCATGGCCGGAACGGACGAGAATGGGGCCTGCATCGTCGGCTGGGCGCACACGCCCTTCGGCCGGCTGGAGGACGCGCCGGACGCGGAAGCGCTGATCGGCCGCGTGGCCCGGGCCGCCATCGAGGACGCCGGCATCGCCCCCGGCGACGTGGATGCGGTCTATCTCGGCCACTTCAACGGCGGCTTTCAGAAGCAGGACTTCCCCTCGTCGCTGGTGCTGCAGTCCCTGCCGGAATTGCGTTTCAAGCCAGCTACCCGGCTGGAGAATGCCTGCGCTACCGGTTCCGCCGCGATCCACGGCGCGAAAGACTTCCTCGCCGCCGGCCGCGGGCGTTTCACCCTGGTCATCGGGGTCGAGAAGATGACGGCCATCCCCGGAGCCCAGGTGGGGGACGTGCTCCTGGGCTGCGCCTACCGGAAGGAAGAAGGCGAGATCCCCGCGGGCTTCGCGGGTGTCTTCGCCCGGATCGCGGAGGCCTATTTCCAGCGGCACGGCGATCAGTCCGATGCCCTGGCAGCAATCGCGGCCAAGAACCACCGGAACGGCGTGGACAACCCTTACGCCCAGATGCGGAAAGACCTCGGCTACGAATTTTGCCGGACGGAGAGCGAGCGCAACCCCATCGTTGCCGGCCCGCTTAAGCGCACGGATTGCAGCCTCGTGTCCGATGGCGCGGCGGCGCTGGTCCTGACCGATGCGGAGACGGCAGCCACGCTGGGCAAGGCCATCCAGTTCCGCGCGGCGGTGCAGGTGAACGACCTGATGCCCATCTCCGCCCGCGACGTCATCCGGTTCGAGGGCGCACGGGAGGCTTGGCGCCGCGCCTACGAGGTGGCCGGGATCGGTGTATCCGACCTCTCCTTCGCCGAGGTGCATGACTGCTTCACGATCGCCGAACTGATCGACTACGAAGCCATGGGCCTGGTGCCGGAAGGGCAGGGGGCCCGCGCCGTGCTGGAGGGGATGGTGGCCAAGAACGGCCGGCTGCCGGTGAACGCCTCGGGTGGCCTCAAGTCCAAGGGCCACCCGATCGGCGCCACAGGCGTCTCCATGCACGTCCTCTCCGCCATGCAGCTGGCGGGGGAGGCCGGGGGGATGCAGGTCCCCGGCGCGACCATCGGCGGCGTCTTCAACATGGGCGGTGCCGCCGTGGCGAACTACGTCTCGATCCTGGAGAGGCTGCGCTGAAGGGCTCAGCCCTCCGTGTGCTCGCGCTGCTCCCCGCCGCGGAACAGCGCCTCGATTTCCTCCAAGGACAACTGGGACGTAACCTTGTCGTCGTCGATGGAGGAGATGTCGGCCAGCGGGATATAGTGGTGCTGCCCGTCGGCGCTGCCGCTGCGGGTCAGCTTGATCCGGCCAGCATCCAGGTCGTCCACCGTGCCCACCGGGCGGCCGCGGCAGTCCACCACCGGCATGTGCGCCCGGATCAGCGTCGTATCGACCATCGAAACCTCTCCTCCGTTCCCGTGCCGGCGGATAACGGCGATGCGCGGCCGGGGATGCGCGGGTGAGCGGCGGCCGGAAGCCGCTCCTGATCGGATCGGAGGTCTATCGCGGCTCCTCCTATGGCCCGAAGCACCCGCTGGCGATCCAGCGCGTCCCCGCCACGCTGGACTTGATCCGCGCACTCGGTTGGTTGGACCCGCGCCGCTACCTGGACAGCCCGCGCGCCACGCCGGCCCAACTCGCCCGTTTTCATACGCCGGGCTATGTCGCGGCGCTTAAGAAGGCTGAGGCGGAGCGGTCCGTCCCGCCGGAGGTGCGGGAGCGCCATCATCTCGGCGCTCACGGCAACCCGATCTACCCGGAGGTACTCCGCCGGCCCGCCACCGGCGCCGGGGGCGCCATCCTGGCGGCCCGCCTGACCCTGAACGGCGGCATCGTCCATGTCCCCGGCGCCGGCACGCACCACGCCATGCCGGATCGCGCCTCAGGCTTCTGCTACATCAACGACCCGGTGCTTGGCCTGCTGGAGTGGCTGGACCTGGGCCTGACCCGTATCGTCTATGTCGACATCGACGCGCATCACGGCGATGGGGTGCAACTGGCCTTCCACGAAGATCCTCGGGTTTTCACGCTCTCCGTGCACGAGGCTGGCCGCTGGCCCTTCACCGGCCGGCTAGAAGACAGGGCGGGCGGCCATGCCCGCAACATCCCCGTCCCCCAGGGCTTCAACGACACGGAGATGGCGCATGTCCTCAATGCCGCCATCCTGCCGATCATCCGGCACCTGCGCCCCCAGGCCGTGATGCTCCAATGTGGTGCCGACGCGCTGGAGGAGGACCCGCTCGCCCGCCTTTCCCTCTCCAACAACAGCCACCTGGCCGTGGTCCGCGCCGTAATGGCGGAGACGCCGCGCCTGATCGTCACCGGCGGTGGCGGGTACAATCCCTGGACCGTCGCCCGTTGTTGGGCCGCCGTCTGGGGCACCCTGAACGGGTATCCCATGCCGGATCGCCTGCCCCTGGCGGCAGAGGGGGTGCTACGCGCCCTGGAATGGGATCGCGCCGCCGGCCGCAATCCGCCGGAGCACTGGTCCACAACCCTGGTCGACTCTCCGCGCCCCGGTCCCCTTCGGGAGGAGGTGGCGCGCGCCTGCCAGGTGGTGCTGGAGGGCCTGCCCAAGCCCGCGACGGCCTGAGGATCCGACCCCAACCGCCGAAGGCCGGGCCGGCGACCACACCGAGCAGAAGGTGAGGAGTAACTTAGGCCGGCACGAGGATGCTGACGGCCGCCTGCGCCGCGATCCCCTCCTCACGCCCTGGGAAGCCGAGCCGCTCGGTCGTCGTCGCCTTCACGGACACCCGCTCCGCCGGCACGCCCATCAGCTCCGCAACCCGGGCGATCATCGCCGGCGCGTGCGGCGTGATCTTCGGCCGCTCGCAGATCAGCGTGATGTCGGCATTCGCGAGCACGCCGCCTCGTGCCGCGATACGGCTGGCGGCGTGGATCAGGAACTGGGTGCTGTCCGCGTCCTTCCACTGCATCTGGCTTGGCGGGAAGTGCCGCCCGATGTCGCCCTCCGCCAGCGCACCGTAGATGGCGTCGCAGAGCGCGTGCAGGCCCACATCCGCGTCGGAATGCCCGTCCAGCCCCAGGGAATGCGGCACCTCCACGCCGCAGAGGAAGAGCTTGCGACCCTCCACCAACCGGTGGACGTCGAATCCGGTGCCCACGCGCGGCAGGAAGCGCGGCAGCATCGCCGCCTCCATCCGTTCCAGGTCGCCGGGATAGGTGATCTTCACGTTGTCCTCCGATCCGGGAACGAGGCGCACGGCGTGGCCGGCCGCCTCCAGCAGCGATGCGTCGTCCGTGGCGCCCGCCGGCGCCGCTCGGTGCAGGGCGAGCAGCAGGGGAAAGCGAAAGCCCTGCGGCGTCTGGGCCCGGTGCAATCCTTCCCGCGGCACGGTGCGCGAAATCGCGCCACCCTCCGCCAGCTTCAGCGTATCCGCCACGGGCTGGGCGGGGATGGCGCCCTCGGCCTCGGCCAGCGCCTCCACCACTGCGGCGACCGTGCCCGCCGGGACCACGGGGCGGGCGGCGTCGTGGACCAACACCAGCTCTGGCCCTTCGGCGGCCAGCGCCTCCAGCCCGGCCCGGACGCTTTCCTGCCGCGTGGCGCCGCCGGCCACGGCGGGCCGCGCCGGTAGCCCCGCAAGGATCGAGTCCACCCGCCCGCGTTCCGCTTCCGCGCAGACGGGCTGGATCACATCCACCACCCCGTCGCGCAGCAGCACCTCCGCAGCGCGGCGCAGCACCGGCCGGCCCAGCAGAGGAAGGAACTGCTTCGAATCCGCCGCGCCCAGGCGCTCACCCCGCCCGGCTGCCATCAGCAACGCCGCCACCCGCATGCCGCGATTCCCCTTACTCGGGGGCGGAACCTAGTGCGGCCGGGCGCGGGGGGAAATTGCTGGCGGTGCATTTTCCGCATCGCAGCAGGGCCACCATGCGATGGTGCTTGACCGCGCGCCTGCCCGGTTGATAGGCAGATGCCCATGTCGACAACATCACGCATCGGAGAGGCTGCTCATCCCAGTGGCAGCCCGCAGCTGCGCCCGATCGTCCTGGACAGTGTCCGGATCGAGCGCCCGGTGATCCTCGCCCCCATGTCGGGCGTGACCGACCTGCCTTTCCGCCAGCTCTCCCGCCGCCATGGCACGCCCATGGTGGTCAGCGAGATGATCGCCAGCCAGGCGATGGTGCGGGAGAACCGGCAGACCCTGAAGATGGCGGAGACGGACGGCTTCGGCGGCCCCGCCAGCGTTCAACTGGCCGGCTGCGAGCCGGAGGTGATGGCCGAAGCCGCACGCCTTGCGGTGGACCACGGCGCCGCCCTGGTGGACATCAACTTCGGCTGCCCCGTGAAGAAAGTCGCGATCGGCCAGCAGGCCGGCAGCGCCCTGATGCGGGACGAGATCAAGGCCGCCCGCATCCTGGAAGCGACGGTGAAGGCCGTCCGCGTTCCCGTCACGCTAAAGATGCGGATGGGCTGGGATCACAGCAGCCTGAATGCCCCGAACCTCGCCCGGATCGCGCAGGAATGCGGGATCAAGATGGTCACGGTGCACGGCCGCACCCGCCAGATGCTCTATACAGGCACGGCGGACTGGGCCTTCGTGGCGAAGGTGAAGGCCGCCGTTTCTATCCCCGTGATCGTCAACGGCGACATCCTCGGCCCGCAGGACGCGGAGGAGGCGTTGCGCCAGTCCGGCGCGGACGGCGTGATGATCGGCCGTGGCGCATATGGGCGCCCCTGGCTGGCCGGCATGGTCGCGGAATACCTGGCCACCGGCATCATGCCGGAGCCTCCGTCCCTGGAGGCCCAGCACGCCATGCTGATGGAGCACTACGCCGCCATGCTCCACCACCACGGCACGGATCCCGGCTTGCGCCTCGCCCGCAAACACATCGCCTGGTACTCGCGCGGCCTACCCGGGAGCGCCGAGTTCCGGGTCCACATCAACGCCGCGGACACCGTGGAGGCCGCGCTCGCCACCATCGAAGCCTTCTACCGCCCGCTGATCGAGGCCGGGGTGGAGGGCGTACGGGACATGTTTCGGGATGCCGGCCGGGAGGCCGGTCAAGACGCCGCGCTGGCGGCCTGAGGAAGTCCGGCATGCCCGACAGCCTGAACTCCGTCGCCGCGCTCGACCTGCCGGGCACGGCCCAGCTCCTATCGGCCCTGCCCGTGCCGGTGGTGCTGCTGGACGAGAGGGAGCGCTTTCGCTTCGCGAATCCCGCGGCGGAGCTCTTCCTCGGCCTCTCATCGGCCAGTCTTGCCCAGATGCACCTGACGGACCTGCTGCCCGAGGATTCACGCCTTCCCGCCCTGGTCCGCCAGGTCCGCGCCGCCGACTCCCCTATTTCCGACCACGACCTCGTCCTTCATTCCCCCCGGATCCATCGTGAGGGCGTGGCGGCCCATGGCGCACCCCTACCGGAAATGCCGGGCGCGGTGGTTCTGACCCTGCAGGACAGCTCCACCGCGCAGAAGCTGGACCGCCAGATGAACTTCCGCGGCGCCGCCCGGGGCGCCAGCGCGATGGCCGCCATGCTGGCGCATGAGGTGAAAAACCCCCTCTCCGGCATCCGCGGCGCCGCCCAGTTGCTGGAGCAGGCGGCGTCGGACGGCGACCGGGAGCTCTGCATCCTCATCCAGGACGAGGTGGACCGGATCCGCGATCTGGTGGAGCGCATGGACATGTTCTCCGAGAGCCCGCTGGAGCGGGATGCGGTGAACATCCACGAGGTGCTGGACCATGTCCGCCGGATCGCTGGCACGGGCTTCGCCGCCCACCTTCGCATCCAGCAGGAGTACGATCCCTCCCTGCCGGCCGTCTGGGGCAACCGCGACCAGCTCGTGCAGATCCTGCTGAACCTCGTGAAGAACGCCGCCGAGGCGGTGGATTCGCGCGACGGCGAGATCGTCCTGACCACCGCCTATCGGCACGGCGTGCGCCTCGCCATCCCCGGCTCGCGGGAGCGCGTGCACCTGCCGCTGGAGGTAACGGTGCGCGACAACGGCCCTGGCATCGACGAGGAGGTGCGCGCCAGCCTCTTCGACCCCTTCATCACCACCAAGCGCGGCGGGCAGGGGCTCGGCCTTGCCCTCGTCGCGAAGCTGGTAGCCGACCATGGCGGGCTGATCGAGTGCGAGAGCCGCCCCGGCCGCACGGTCTTCCGCCTCTCCCTCGCCAAGCCGCCCGCCAGTGCCCCGCAGCCCCAGGGCCGCCCGCGGGCACGGCAGCCGGCCTGATGCCTCTCTCTTCCACAGAAGAAGAATGACCGAACGCACCATCCTCATCGCGGATGACGACCGCGCCATCCGCACCGTCCTCGCCCAGGCCCTCGGCCGCGCCGGGTACAACGTGCGCGCCACCTCCTCCGCCGCCACGCTGTGGCGCTGGGTGGAGGACGGGGAGGGCGACCTCGTCATCACCGATGTGGTGATGCCGGACGAGAACGGGCTGGACCTCGTGCCCCGCATCCGCCGCGTGCGCCCGGAGCTGCGCGTGGTGGTGATGAGCGCGCAGTCCACCTTCGCGACCGCGCTGAAGGCCGCCCAGCGCGGCGCCTTCGACTACCTGCCCAAGCCCTTCGACTTGAAGGACCTGATCTCGCTGGTCCAGCGCGCCCTGGCCGCCCCGGCTGCTGTGCCGGAGCAGGAGGAAGAGGGGACGGAGGAGGAGCGGCTACCGCTCGTCGGCCGATCGGCCGCGATGCAGGAGATCTACCGCACCGTCGCCCGGCTCACGACGACCGACCTGACGGTGATGATCACGGGCGAGTCCGGCACCGGAAAGGAACTCGTCGCCCGCGCCCTGCATGACTACTCCCGCCGCCGCTCCGGCAGCTTCGTCGCCGTGAACATGGCGGCCATCCCGCGCGATCTGATCGAGGCGGAGCTGTTCGGGCACGAGCGCGGCGCCTTCACCGGCGCCATGGCCCGCGGCGTCGGCCGTTTCGAGCAGGCCGCAGGCGGCACCCTGTTCCTCGACGAGATCGGCGACATGCCGCCGGAGGCCCAAACCCGCCTGCTGCGCGTTCTGCAGGAAGGCGAGTTCACCACCGTCGGCGGCCGCGCGCCGATCAAGGCCAATGTGCGGATCGTGGCTGCCACCCACCGCGACCTGCGGCAGGCCATCCGCGCCGGCGTGTTCCGAGAGGACCTGTTCTACCGTCTGAACGTCGTCCCGATCCGCCTGCCGCCCCTGCGGGAACGAGCCGAGGACATCCCATTACTGGCCCGCCACTTCCTCGACCGCGCGAAAGCGGCAGGGCTGCCGGCGAAGTCGCTGGACAACGATGCAGTGGAGCGCCTGAAGGTCCATCCCTGGCCCGGCAACGCGCGCGAGCTGGAAAACCTGATGCGCCGCCTCGCCGCCCTCTACCCGCAGGAGGTGATCGGTGAGGACGCGGTGGCGGCCGAGCTGTCCGAGGCCGAGCCGGCCCCGGGAACTCCCACCGCCGCTGCCGCGCCCGAGACGCTTGAGCAGGCCGTGGAGCGCCACCTCGCCACCTTCATGAGCGCCCACCGCGACGGCCTGCCGGTGCGCGACCTGTATGAGCGCGTCCTGGCCGAGGTGGAGCGGCCGCTGCTGCGCCTTGCCCTGGCCAATACCCGCGGCAACCAAATCAAGGCCGCGGCGATGCTCGGGCTTAACCGCAACACCCTGCGCAAGAAGATCCGGGAGCTGGAGCTGCCGGTGGTGCGCGGCCTCTCCTGAGGCCCGGCCGGTGACACGGGACCCGCGCCGACCGAAGGGCGTCGCCCGTCGCCTGGCGGACCGCCTGCTCGGCCGGGTGATGACGCTCGCCCTCGCCCTGGGCGCGCTCGCCGTCGGCATCGCCTCCTTCGCCGTGCTGGCCGGAGGCAGCCCCTTCGGCGAGGTCACGCCGAGCCAGACCGCCGGCCTCGTGCTCGTCAATGCCGCCTTCGTGCTGCTGCTGGCGGCCAGCCTCGCCGGCCGCCTGGTGCGCGTCTGGGCGGAGCGGCGGCGGGGTGGTGCCGGCTCGCGCCTGCATGTCCGGCTCGTGCTCCTGCTCGGTGGCGTCGCCGTGGTGCCGGCCCTGCTTGTAGCGGTCTTCGCGACCGTCTTCTTCCAGCTCGGCATCCAGGCCTGGTTTTCCGACAAGGTGCGCGACACGCTGGAGGCCAGCCTCGTCGCGTCCCGCGCCTATCTGGACGAGAACAGGAACACCATCCGCGCCGACGCCCTGGCCATGGCCGCGGACCTGAACCGCGCCGCCCCCTTGCTGCCGGACAACACGGTGGCCTTCAGCCGGGTCTTGGCCACTCATACCGCGCTGCGCGGCCTCACCGACGCCTCGGTTTTTGAGCCGGTGCTGGGCCGCGTCATCGCCAATGCCGGGCTCGGCAATGCCCTGGTCGTTGATACACCCCCGGCCTGGGCGATGGAGATCGCCCGCCAGGGCGACGTCGCCGTTCTCCAGCAGGAGGGGGAGGAAGGGCGCGTGCGCGGCCTCGTTGCCCTCGATATCGAGCCGGGACTGATGCTCATCATCGGCCGCCCGCTCGATCCCTCGATCATCGAGCACATGCAGCGCACCGAGCTGGCCTTCCAGGAATATGACCAGCTGGACCGCAACCGCTCCGGCCTGCAGATCACCTTCGTGATGATCTTCGCCATCGCCACACTGCTCGTGCTGCTGGCGGCGGTGCTGATCGGCCTTGTCATGGCGAACCAGATCGCCCGGCCCATCTCCCGCCTCATCAACGCGGCGGAGCGGGTGAGGGGAGGCGACCTCTCCGTCCGGGTTGAGGAGGGGCGGCCGGACGACGAGGTCGGCTCCCTCTCCCGTGCCTTCAACCGCATGACGAACCAGCTCGCCGCCCAGCGGAGCGAGCTGCTGGAGGCCTATCGGCAGCTGGACGACCGGCGGCGCTTCACGGAGAGCGTGCTTGCCGGCGTTTCGGCAGGCGTGATCGGCCTTGATGCCGCGGGCCGCATCAACCTGCCGAACCGGCCGGCGAGCGAGCTGCTCGGACAGGACCTGGAGGCCGCGATCGGCCAGCCGCTTTCGGAGGTTGCGCCCGAGTTCCGGGGCATCCTCGCCGGTGCCGCCGCCATGCCGGAGAAGCCGCGGACGGAGGAGATCCCGATCATGGGCCCCTCCGGCCGCCGCACGCTGCTGGCCCGGATCGGCGCGGAGTTCGACGCCGGCGGGCTCTCCGGCTACGTGCTGACCTTCGACGACATCACCGCCCTTCTCTCCGCCCAGCGCATGGCGGCCTGGGCGGACGTGGCGCGGCGCATCGCCCACGAGATTAAGAACCCGCTAACCCCCATCCAGCTCTCGGCGGAGCGGCTGAAGCGGCGCTACCTCAAGCAGATTACCGACGACCCCGATACCTTCCGCGCCTGCACGGACACCATCGTGCGGCAGGTCGGCGACATCGGCCGCATGGTGGACGAGTTCTCGGCCTTCGCCCGCATGCCCCAGCCGGTGATCCGCCCGGAGAACCCTGCCCAGCTGGTGCGGGAGGCGCTGGTCCTGCAGCGCGACGCCCACCCGTCCATCACCTATGAGTTCCGTGCGCCGGAGGAGGCGATCTCCGTCCGCTGCGACCGCCGGCTGATGAACCAGGCGCTCACCAACCTCCTCCAGAACGCCGCCGACGCCGTCGCCATGCGTCCGGAGGGTGAGGCGGGCGGGCGGGTGACGGTGGAGATGGTGGCCACCCGCGGCTGGCTTCACGTCTCCGTGGAGGACAACGGCATCGGCCTGCCCGGGGACGGGGAGCGGGACCGCCTCACGGAACCGTATGTGACCCACAAGGCCAAGGGCACCGGCCTTGGGCTTGCCATCGTGAAGAAGATCATGGAGGACCATGGCGGTGGGCTGGCGCTCGCGGATGGGACAGATGGGGGAGCCCGGGCCACCCTGACCCTGCCCCTGGACGAGGCGCCTCCCAAGGAAACCGCGGAGCGGGACGGATTGCCTCAGGGTATGCAGGAACAGGGAACGGAGATGCTGCGCCATGGCGCATGACATCCTGATCGTGGACGACGAGCCGGACATCCGCGCCCTGATCGACGGCGTGCTGGCCGACGAGGGCTATGAGGTGCGTCAGGCGGCGAACAGCGATCAGGCGCTGACGGCCTTCCGGCAGAAGCGCCCGAGCATGGTCATCCTCGATATCTGGCTGCAGAACTCCCGGCTGGACGGGCTGGGCATCCTGGAGGCGCTGCACCGGGAGGAGCCGCGCGTGCCGGTGGTGATGATCTCCGGCCACGGCACCATTGAGACGGCGGTGCAGGCCATCCAGCAGGGCGCCTACGACTTCATCGAGAAGCCCTTCAAGTCGGACCGGCTGCTGCTCATCGTTGCCCGCGCGCTGGAGGCGGCGCGCCTGAAGCGCGAGAACAGCGAGCTGAAGCTCCGCAGCGGCTCCGAGACTGAGCTGGTCGGCACCTCCTCTCTCGTCGTGGGCATCCGCGGCGCGATCGAGAAGGTGGCGCCCACCGGCTCGCGCGTGCTCATCACCGGCCCGGCCGGCTCCGGCAAGGAGGTCGCGGCGCGGATGATCCACGCCCGCTCCCGCCGCGCCGACGAGCCTTTCGTGGCGCTGAACTGCGCGACCCTGAACCCCGCCCGCTTCGAGGAGGAGCTGTTCGGGGTGGAGGGCGGACCGGACCCCGTGACCCAGCCCCGCCGCCAGGGCGTGCTGGAGCGCGCCCATGGCGGGACGCTGCTGCTGGACGAGGTGGCGGACATGCCGTTGGAGACCCAGGGCAAGATCGTCCGCGCGCTGCAGGAGCAGGGTTTCGAACGTATCGGCGGCGCGACCCGGGTGAAGGTGGACGTGCGCGTCACCGCCACGACCAACCGCGATCTCTCCGCGGAGATCGCGGCCGGCAAGTTCCGCGAGGACCTGTACTACCGCCTCGCCGTCGTTCCCATCCGCATGCCCTCGCTGCGGGAGCGGCGGGAGGACGTGCCGGCCCTGGCGCGCCATTTCATGGCCAAGTCCGCCGAGAACTCCGGCGTGCCCCCGCGGGAGATCAGCGAGGACGCGATGGCGGCGATGCAGGCCTATGATTGGCCGGGCAACGTCCGCCAGCTCCGCAACCTCGTGGACTGGCTGCTTATCATGGCCCCGGGCGGTCCCGCCGACCCGATCCGGCCGGAGATGCTGCCCCCGGAGGTCGGCTCCTCGGCCCCGGCCATGCTGAAGCTGGACCGCAGCAGCGAAATCATGACCTTGCCGCTGCGCGATGCGCGCGAGCTGTTCGAGCGGCAGTACCTTGAGGCCCAGCTCCTTCGCTTCGGCGGCAACATCAGCCGCACTGCGAACTTCGTCGGGATGGAGCGCTCGGCCCTGCACCGGAAACTGAAGTTCCTGGGCGTGCAGGCCGAGGACCGGGCGAACGCCTGAGGCCCCTGGCCAGGGTCCCATCCCCGGAGTAGGGACGGGCCCTCGTCATCCGCTCGGAAGGGGTTCCCGTGTCCCGCATCGCCTATGTCAACGGGCGCTACGTCGCGCAGCGCGACGCCTGCGTGAACATCGAGGACCGCGGCTACCAGTTCGGCGACGGCATCTACGAGGTGGTGCAGATCCACGCCGGCCGCTTCCTCGACGAGGACCTGCACCTCGCCCGCCTGGAACGGTCCTTGCGCGAGATCCGCATCGCCATGCCGATGCCGCTGGCCACGCTGAGGCTGGTGCTGCGCGAGGTGGTCCGCCGCAACCGCATCACCGGGGACGGCCTCGTCTACATGCAGGTCGGTCGGGGAGTCGCCCGCCGCGATCACGCCTTCCCGAAGGTCGCGCCTCCCGTCAGCCTCGTCGTCACCGCCCGCCGCGCCCCGGCCTATCCAGAAACGATCGAGGGCTGGAATATCGCCGCCATCACCCACCCCGACCATCGCTGGGCCCGCCGCGATATCAAGAGCGTGAACCTGCTGCCCAACGTCCTCGCGCGCCAGGCGGCTAAGGAGGCCGGGGCAGGGGAGGCGATCCTCTTCGACCCCGCGACGAGGGTGGTGACGGAGGGCGCAGCGACGAGCTTCTGGGCCGTGGACGAGGACGGCGTGGTCCGCATCCCACCCCTGAGCAACACGATCCTTCCGGGCTGCACACGCGCTGCGCTGCTGGCGGAAATGGCAGAGGCCGGTCTTCGCGCGGAGGAGCGTCCGGTCACGCTGGATGAGCTATTCCGGGCCCGCGAGGCCTTCATCACCTCCGCCGGCTCCTTCGTGAAGCCCGTCCTTGCCATCGACGGCAAGCCGGTCGGCGACGGCATCGCCGGTCCTGTCACCCGCCAGCTCTTCGACATCTTTGCCCGCCACGCGAAGGGCGCCCCGCGGAATGCCGCATGATCCGGCCCTCGGCGATCGTCTGGGACTGGGACAACACCCTGGCCGACGGGTGGCCCGCCATCCGCGCCGGCCTCAACGCCGCCTTCCGTGACGCCGGCCTGCCGGAATGGACGCTGGACGAGGTGAAGGAACGGGTCCGAAAGTCCCTCCGCGACAGCTTTCCCGCCATCTTCGGCGACCGCTGGGAACACTCGCGCGACATCTTCTACGCCGCCGTCCGCGCCACCCACCTTGAGGTGCTGCGCCCCATGCCCGGCGTCGAGGAGACGCTGCGCCGGGCCGCGCGGATCGCCCCCATGGCCGTCCTCTCCAACAAGGGCGGATCCCTTCTCCGGGCCGAAGCCGCCCATCTCGGCTGGTCCCCCCTGTTCCGGGCCCTCGTCGGCGCCGGCGACTGCGCGGCCGACAAGCCCGACCCGACCCCGATGCGTGTTGCCTGCGCGGCCTGCGGCACGACCCCGAATACGGCGGTCTGGTATGTCGGCGACAACGCCTTGGACATGGATGCCGCCCGGCGCGCCGGCTGCCTCCCCGTCCTGCTGGGCGACGCGGCCCATGACGGCGGCCCGGCCCATGCGAGCGCCGCGTTGCACTTCCTCACCGCCGCGCAGATGACGGATGCGTTATCCGCGCTGGACAAGGCGCACGCAGACGGGTGAGTCTGCCGGTCCCGACAAGGGCGAGGATGCGCGCCCGGTCGGGGCGGGACGGCTGAATGCCGGACCGCGAAAAAAAGCCGCGCCCATTCCGCCACGGCCGCCCGAAACGAGGAGGCCGGGCGACTTAAAGAAGAAGGACATCAGCCAATGGCTGCCGAGAAGTCCCAGAACGTGCAGGACGTGTTCCTGAATCATGTTCGCAAGAGCAAGACCCCCGTCACCGTCTTCCTGGTGAACGGCGTGAAACTGCAGGGCATCATCACCTGGTTCGACAACTTCTCCGTGCTGCTGCGCCGTGACGGGCATACCCAACTCGTCTACAAGCACGCGATCAGCACCGTGATGCCGGGTGCCCCGATCATGCTGTTCGACGCCGCCTCTGCCGGCGCCGGAGCCGGTCCCGCCGCCCCGTCGCCAACCCAGGGCGGCGCCCCCGTTCGAGAGACCACGATGACCCTTACGCCGCGCGAGCCGAGCCCTGTCGGAAGCCACGACTGACCGGGTCGCGGGGCCGACCCCCGCCGCCGTCATCCTCCCCTGGGAACGTCCCCCGAGCCTTGTGGAGCGGGGGATCACCGATGGACGCGGCGGTACCCGCGCCGCCGATGCGAGGCTAGGGGAGGCGGTCGGCCTCGCC
The DNA here is from genome assembly GCF_017813365.1 of Roseomonas indoligenes. Taxonomy (GTDB): domain Bacteria; phylum Pseudomonadota; class Alphaproteobacteria; order Acetobacterales; family Acetobacteraceae; genus Roseomonas; species Roseomonas indoligenes. The sequence goes on along the minus strand of NZ_JAGIZA010000004.1, from coordinate 391,081 downwards.
GCCTCGATCGGCGTCGCCATCGTCCATACCGCGATCTTCCCGCTTCGCGCCCGCCGGCCCAGCACCCTGCTGGGCGAGGGCCAAGTGGAGGCCGCCCGCGCCGCGATGGCCGCGCAGGGCGTCCAGGTGGCCGTGGTGGACGCCGCCCTCACGCCCGTGCAGCAACGGAACCTCGAGCGCGCCTGGGGCTGCAAGGTCATCGACCGCACCGGCCTGATCCTGGAAATCTTCGGAGAGCGCGCCCGCACGAAGGAGGGCTCGCTGCAGGTCGAGCTCGCCCACCTATCTTACCAGCGCACCCGCCTCGTCCGCTCCTGGACCCACCTTGAGCGGCAACGCGGCGGCTTCGGCTTCCTCGGGGGCCCCGGTGAGTCGCAGATCGAGATCGACCGTCGGCTGATCGACGAGCGGATCGTGAAGCTGAAGAAGGAGCTGGAGCAGGTGCGCCGCACCCGTGGCCTGCACCGCAAGGCCCGCACGAAGGTGCCGTACCCCGTAATCGCTCTGGTCGGCTACACCAATGCCGGCAAGTCCACCCTGTTCAATGCCCTGACCGGCGCCGGGGTCTATGCCCAGGACCAGCTCTTCGCCACGCTGGACCCGACCATGCGGGCCATTCGCCTGCCGTCAGGCCGCACCGTCATCCTCTCCGACACGGTCGGGTTCATCTCCGAACTTCCCACGCAGCTTGTCGAGGCCTTCCGCGCCACGCTTGAGGAGGTGGCGGCAGCCGACATCATCCTCCATGTCCGCGACATGGCCCATCCCGACAGCGCCGCGCAGCGCGCCGACGTGCTGGAGGTGCTGAACGATCTCGCGACGGGTCCTGACGCCGCGCTGGATGAGACGTGGGAGGGACGCCTCATCGAGGTGCTGAACAAGACCGACCTCCTGGAGGAGCCGCTGCCGCCGATTCCCGGCACCGTTGCCGTCTCCGCGCTGACGGGGGATGGGCTGGAGACACTTCGCCTCCTCCTGGACGAGCGCCTGGCCGCGAGCATGGTGCTGGAGCAGATCACCCTGGCGCCGGAGGACGGCGCCGGCCTCGCTTGGCTCTACCAGCACGGCGAGGTCGTGGAGCGGGAGGACACGGAGGACGGCATCCACCTCTCCGTCCGCCTCTCCCCGGCCAACCGGGATCGGTTCGCCGGCATGGATCACGTGGGAAGCCAGGGAACCGGGGAGGGTGGCATCGCGTGACTCGCTTCGACGCTGCTGCCCTGGCGGAGGTGGACGCTGTCCTCCGCGCGGCCTCGCTTGCCGAGATCCTGCCCCGCTACCGGCACCTCGCTGCCGCCGACATCCGCACCAAGTCCGGCCCGCTGGACATGGTGACGGATGCGGATGAGGGCGCCGAGCGGATGATCACCGCCGCCCTGCAGGAACGGTTCCCCGGTTGCGTCGTAGTAGGAGAGGAGGCCTGCGCCGCCGATCCCGCCCTGTTAGCCCGCCTCGCCGACGCGCCGCTCGCCTTCGTCGTGGACCCGGTGGACGGCACTGCGAACTTCGCCGCGGGAATGGCGATCTTCGGCTGCATGGCCGCGGCCTTCGTGGAGGGCCGCGTGGTCGCGGCCTGGGTGCACGATCCAGTGGGCGCCGATACGCTGATGGCAGCGGAAGGCGAGGGGGCCTGGATCGCCGGAGAGGACGGCCGCCGCGGGCCCGCGCTCCACGTCGCGCCGCCCGTGCCTGTGAGTCACATGACGGGCTGCGTCTCCTACGGCTACCTTAGGGAACCCCAGAAAAGCCACGTCGCCGCCCGGCTGCCCCGACTCGCGAAGACTTGGCAGCTCGGCTGCGCCGCGCAGGAGTACCGCCTGCTGGCGACCGGCCACATTCACCTCTCGCTCTATAACCGGCTCATGCCCTGGGACCATGCGCCGGGGTGGCTGATCCACCGGGAATCCGGTGGCTTCGCCGCCCATTTCGACGGCACGCTCTATATCCCGGCCACCGACCGCGCCGGCGGCCTGATCTGCACCCCGGACCGCGCGAGCTGGGATGAAGCGAGGGCGGCGCTGCTCGGCGACTAAGCCCGCTCGGCCCGCGTCGCCGCCGCCCAGAGCGCTTCCATCTCCTCCAGCGAAGCATCCGCCGGCCCACGGCCCTCTGCCGCAAGCCCGGCCTCCACTGCGCCGAAACGTCGTTCGAACTTCGCGTTTGCGCCGCGCAGGCAGGTCTCCGGGTCCAGGTCCAACTTCCGCGCCAGGTTCGCCAGCACGAACAGCAGGTCGCCGAGTTCATCCGCCAGTCGTGCCGGATCAGCCCCGGGCAGTTCAGCCCGCAGCTCGCCGGCCTCTTCCTCCAGCTTGTCCAGCACGGCCCCAGCGTCCGGCCAGTCAAACCCGACCCGCGCCGCCCGGCGGGTCAGCTTCAGAGCGCGGGTGAGGGCAGGGAGGTTCACTGCCACTCCGGCCAGCGTTCCCGTCTCCGCCCGAGCAGCCCGCTCGGCCGCTTTCTGGACCTCCCAGGCCTCGATCTGGGTTTCCGCGTCCCGCGCGGCCTCCTCTCCGAAGACATGAGGATGGCGCCGTATCATTTTGTCCTTGATGGATTTTGCAACATCAGAAAAGCCAAAGTCGCCTTCCTCATTCGCCATCTGAGAGTGGTAGACGACCTGGAACAGGAGATCCCCCAACTCGTCCTTCAGCGCGGCCGGATCGCGCCGGCCGATGGCCTCCGCAACCTCGTAGCCTTCCTCCACCGTGTAAGGCGCGATCGACGCGAAATCCTGCACACGGTCCCATGGGCATCCATCGGGCGCCCGCAGCCGCACCATGATGGCGAGCAGACGATCCAGCTCCTCAGCGGCCGCGCTCACGAGACCCGATCCATCGGGTGCATAATGTAGATTATGTAAAATACAGGAGCCATGTCACGCCGCCTCCAGCACCATCCCGTCATACCCGGCCTCGATCCCGGCCGGCAGGTTCGCCTGCATCCACGCCCAGTCCAGATCCGGTCCCATATGGGTCAGGATCGTCCGCGATGCCCCGATCCGACGGGACCAGTCCACCGCCTTGTCCAGGTGCGCGTGCACGGGGTGCGGCGTGCGCTGGAAGCAGCCGACGATCCAGTCCCGAACCCCGGCCAAAGTCTCGAACCCCGGCTCCGGCATTTCCACCACATCGGTCGAGTAGCCAAACCCGCCGATCCGCAGCCCCAGCGTATCCATGACCCGGTGATCTTGCCGGAACAGCCGCACCGGGAAGCCAGCGATCTCAACCGTGTCACCGGCCCGCACCCGCACCGGATCCAGCGCCGGCCGGAAAAACCCGGGAGTCACCCCCCGGAAAGCGTAGTCGAACCGCCGCATAACCTCGACCAAGGTTTCCTCGGTGGCATAGAGCGGCAGGGCACGGCCCATAATCCGGTTCATGATCCGGAGCTCATCAAGTCCCAGCACGTGGTCCGCGTGCGGATGGGTCAGCAGTACCGCATCGACCCGGCTAATCCCGCAGGCAAGAAGCTGATCCCTAAGATCCGGCCCCGCATCAACGAGAAGAGTTTTACCATCAGGCCCCTGCACGACGATGCTGGAGCGCGTCCTCCGGTTCCGGATCTCGGCGGGATCGCAAGCCCCCCAGGCACCGCGGCCGTCGGACCCACCCAGAAGTGGCACCCCGCCCGAGCCGCCGCAGCCGAGGACTGTGACTTTCAACAAAAACAGCGCCCTACCGACAACGTTGAAACAACCGCTCGAAGTTGCCGGTGGTGATCTCCATCGTCTTGGCCACGTCCCAGCCCCGAACCTTCGCCAGAACGGCCGCCGTGTGGCCGACCCAGGCCGGCTCGTTGCGCTTCCCGCGCTTCGGCACCGGTGCGAGATATGGGCTGTCCGTCTCCACCAGTAGCCGGTCTTCCGGCAGGTCCGCCACGATGTCTCGAAGCTCCTGGCTTTTCGGGAAGGTCAGAATGCCGGAGAGCGAGACGTATCCCCCATCGGCCACCACCCTCTCGGCCAGGGCTCTGGTGGAGGAGAAACAATGGAGCAGCGCCGAAAATGCCCCACCCGCCTCACGCTCCTCCTGCAATATCGTTGCGATATCGTCATCAGCATCCCGGGCATGGATCGCCAGCGGCAAGCCCGTCCGCTGGCAGGCCCGGATATGCCGCCGAAAGCTCTCCCGCTGCACATCATGCGGCGAGCTGTCATAGAAATAGTCCAGCCCCGACTCCCCGATCCCGATAATCCGGGGATGGTCCGCCAGGGCGACAATCTCGTCCACCGTCGGGATCGGCGCTTCGCCCGCGCTCAGCGGGTGCACCCCCACCGTGCCCCAGACCTGCGGAAACCGCTCCGTCAGCGCCTTCACTGCCGAAGCCTGCTCCACCTTGGTCCCGATCGTCACCATCCGCCCAACCCCGGCCTCGAGGGCCCGAGTGACGACGCCGTCGATCTCCTCCTCGCCGTAATAGTCGAGGTGGCAGTGGCTATCGACCAGCATTCACGCCGTCTCTTCGATCTTGCGGAACAGCGGCACCGGTGCCGACAGTTCCGTCCCGTCGGCCAGCGGCGTCGCCAGGTCGGAGAGCGCCCGCGCCCCCTGCCCCACTCCCAGCTGGTCCAGCATCGCCGCCATCGTCTCGGGCATGAAGGGCTGCAGCACCGTCGCCAGGGTCCGCAGCGCCGTGTGCAGGCTCCGGAGCACTGCCGCCATCCGGTCCGCGTCCGTCTTCCGCAAGGCCCAGGGCTTCTGGCCGTCGATCCAGGAATTGCCCAGCCGCACCACGGTCCAGATCCGCTCGAGCGCCTCACCGAAGGCTTGGCGGGAAATTGCGTCGTCCACCAGCGCCGGCAGCGCCTCCACGGGCCCCAGCAGAGCCCGGTCCGCTTCGGTCGGCTCCGTCAACGCGGGCAGCCGCCCCTCGCAGTTCTTCGCGATCAGCGAGAGCACGCGGTTCGCCAGGTTCCCCAGGTCGTTCGCCAGCTCGCTGTTCAGCCGCCCGATCACGGCACGGCGGGAGAAGTCGCCGTCATTCCCGAATGGCACCTCGCGCAGCAGGTAATAGCGCAGCGGGTCCAGCCCGAACTCCTCGGCCAGCACCAGCGGGTCCAACCCGTTGCCGAGGGACTTGGACATCTTCTGCCCCTCGATCGTCAGCCACCCATTCGCGAAGACCCGTTGCGGCGGCTCCAGCCCAGCCGCCATAAGGAAAGCGGGCCAGTAAACGCAGTGGAAGCGCGTGATCTCCTTGCCGACGATGTGGACGTTCGCCGGCCAGAAATCCCAGTTCGGGGATGAGGTATCCGGGTACCCCGCGGCCGTGATGTAGTTCGTCAGCGCGTCGAGCCAGACATACATCACATGCGCCGGGTCACCGGGAACCGGAACACCCCATGTGAAGGAGGTGCGGGAAATGGAAAGGTCCTGCAGCCCCGCCTTGACGAAGGAGGTCACTTCCCGCCGCGTGCTCGCTGGCGCCATGAAGTCGGGATTTGCCTCGTAGAAGGCCAGCAACCGGTCCGTCCAATCGGAGAGTCGGAAGAAGTAGGAGGGCTCGCGCGTCCACTCCACGGGGGCGCCGGAGGCGATGGCCACCTTCTTCCCGTCGCGTTCCTCGATCTCGTCCTCACCGTAGAAGGCCTCGTCGCGGACGGCATACCAGCCCTCGTAATGGCCGAGGTAGATCTGCCCGGCATCCGCCAGCCGCTGCCACAGCGCCTGGCAGGCCGCCTTGTGCCGCCCCTCCGTCGTGCGGATGAAGTCGTCGAAGGAGATGCCGATCTTCTCGGCCATCCCGCGGAAGTCTGCGGCCAGGTTGTCCGTGAATTCCTGCGGGGACACGCCGGCGGCCGCGGCGGCCTGCGCCACCTTCTGCCCATGCTCGTCCGTGCCGGTCAGGAAGAAAACCTTGTGCCCCGCCAGCCGCTTCCACCGCGCCAGCACGTCGGCGGCGATGGAGGTATAGGCGTGGCCGATATGGGGCTGGCCGTTCAGGTAGTAGATCGGCGTCGTCAGGAAGAACCGCTTCCCGCTGTCAGCCCAAGCCTCGCTCATCGTCGGATCCCGCGCCTGATACCCGCCGGCGCGATCCGGCCCCCGCTAAACGGAGAGCCGCGAGAGACCGGTCAGCACCGCCTGCCTGCGGTCCAGGTTGAGCGTATCGGTCTCGTCGGCCAGCCGGCCGAGCATGTCCCACAGCCCCGCCCACTCGGCAAGGCCGCGCCCGGCCAACCAGGGCGCAGCGCTCTCCCCGCGTGCCGCCCGGCGCAGCGCGCCCGCGATCGCGTCCCGCAGCAGGGCGAAGAAGGTCAGGAAGGCGCTCCCGTCCCGTTTCGACGTCAGCCGGTCCGCAAGGGCGTGCAACTCCCTCGGCTCCGGCCGCGGTAGGCGGGCGAGGAATCCTTCCACCTCCCGCGCCATGGACAATCCTTCCCCCTCGGCGAGAAGCAGTGCCCGGCCCGGGCTTCCCGCCGCCAGCCGCGCCAGGGCACTCCGGTCATCGCCGGACATGTCAGGCAGCCAGCGGGAGAGCACGGAGTCCATCGCCGGGGCTTCCAGCGGGAACAGGTCCAGCCTCCGCACTCGGCTGCGGATGGTCGGCAGCAGACGGTCGGGCGCCGAGGCCGTCAGCACCAGCACGGCGCGCGGCGGTGGTTCCTCCAGCGTCTTGAGAAGCGCGTTCTGCGCCTGCTCGTTCATCGCCTCCATGTCCTCGATGACCACCACGCGCCACCCTCCCTCGGCGGGCGTCATGGCAAGGAAGCGCGTCAGCTCCCGCACCTCCTCCACGCGAATAAGGACCTTTTTCCCTTTCTCCCCCGTGTTCGGCGAAAGGGAGCGCAGGTCAGCATGCGCTCCTGCTGCCACACGAGCGAAAAGAGGGGCCGCGGCCGGTACGAAGAGTGGCGCCTCACCCGGGATCGGGGCCTCCGGCATGCCAGCCAGCATCCAACGGGCATAGCGCCAGGCCAGGGTCGCCTTCCCCACGCCCTGCGGCCCCGTCAGCATCCAGCCATGATGCATCCGCCCGGAGAGCGCCGATTCCCGAAGCGCGGCCGCGGCATGGTCGTGCCCGAACAGGTCCGGGTTCGACCGGGGCTCGGGCGGGGAGCTCATACAGGGGCCGCCAGCCGCTCGCGCGTGGCCCCTAGCGCGGCCGCTAGGACAGCATCGGCGGAAGCCGCGGCGTCCAGGACGGCGCAACGCCCGGGCTCCTCGGCCGCGATGGCGAGGAACCCCGCCCGGACCCGTGCGTGGAAGTCGGAGCCCTGCATCTCGTAGCGATTCGCATCACCCCGGCTCATTGCGCGGTCCATGCCGCGCTCCGGAGGCAGGTCCAGCACGAGCGTCAGCTCAGGTCGCAGCGCACCCAGCGCGAGCTCGCAGAGACGCTCCCACACCTCGTGCGAGAGCCCCTGCCCCGCGCCCTGATAGGCCAGCGTGCTGTCGGCGAAGCGGTCGCAGACCACCCATATTCCCGCCTCGAGCGCGGGCCGGATCGTTCGCGCCACGTGCTCCCTGCGTGCTGCGAAGTGCAGCATGGCCTCGGCCACCGGATCCCATGGCCCCTGCCCGAGGATCAGACCGCGCACAGCCTCCGCCCCCGGCGCACCGCCGGGCTCGCGGGTCCGCAGCACGGGGAGGCCGACCTCGGCCAGCGCGGCGGCGAGCGACCGGGACAGGGTGGTCTTCCCCGCCCCTTCCCCACCCTCCAACGTGATGAACCGGCCCGGCAGAGGCGGCGCCTCAGGCGCCACTGATCATCCGCCCGACCACTGCCGGGATGCGCGGGATCAGCCCCAGCTTCGCCACATCCGCGCCGGCCAGCAGCGGCACGGTCATCGGCGGCACGCCCGCGCCGGAGACCTCCAGCCGCCCCAACTCCTGCCCCTTCGCCACGGGCGCGGGCACGGGACTGTCGTAGCGGACCTTGACCTGCAGGTTGCGCCGCCACTGCCGCGGCAGGGTCAGCAGCACGTCGCGCCCACCGACCAGCGGCACCTTCAGCTGCTCGCCGAGATAGACCGGGGCCTCCTCGATCGTGTCGGAGGCGCGGAAGAGGGAGACGTTCTCAAACTCGCGGAACCCCCACTCCATCAGCCGCTCCGCCTCCTCGCGGCGCGACGCCATGCTGGGCAGGCCGTTGATCACTAGGATCAGCCGCCGCTCGCCGCGCTTCACCGTGCCTACCAGGCCGTAGCCGGCCTCCTCGGTATGCCCCGTCTTCATCCCGTCCGCCCCGGCAACGCGGCCGAGCAGCGGGTTGCGGTTCTCCTGGTTGATGTCGTTCCACTTGAAGGAGCGCTGGCTATAGATCGGAAAGTAATCGGGGAAGTCGTTGATGATGTGCGCGGCCAGCGAGGCCAGGTCGCGGCAGGTCATTTTGTGCTCCGGGTCAGGCCAGCCCGTCGCATTGCGGAAGTTGCTGCCACTCAGCCCCAGTCGCTTGGCGTAGTCGTTCATCAGCTCCGCGAACTGCGTCTCGCTGCCGGAAATCCCCTCGGCCAGCACAACGCAGGCGTCGTTGCCGGACTGGATGATGACCCCGTGCAGCAGGTCGTCCACCTTCACCGAGGTGTTCAGCTGCACGAACATCTTGCTGCCGCCCATGCGCCAGGCGCGCTCGGAGACCGGGAGTTCCTGGTCCATCTTCAAGCGGCCCTGCTTCAGCAGGTCAAAGACGATGTAGGCCGTCATCAGCTTGGACATGGAGGACGGCGTCATCCGCTCGTCCGCCGCCTTCTCCAGCAGCGTCGCACCCGTATCGGCATCGATGATCAGCACCTGCCGGCCCAGCGTATCCACCGGCCCGAGCGGGGTACTGGCGGGCGTGCCCACCGGCCCCGCTGGCGCGCGCGATCCCCGCGCGGGCGCATTCCGCGCCTGCGCCCGCGCCTCGCTGCCCAGAAGACCGAGCAGCGCCGCTGCCCCGATCACGTTCCGACGCTTCGGCATCCCCATGCCCCCCGTTTCCGCGGCGCGCCCGAACCGGCGCGGCGCCCCCTGCTAGACCCCGATTCCCTAAAGGAAAAGCGGCCAGTCCTCATCCATTTTATCAAGGGCGCCCGAAAGGCACCCCGCGCCGCTCAGTCCACCACGATCCTTGCTTCGGTCACGCCGCCCCGCAACGCCGCCTCCAGCGCCTGGTCCGCCTCGGCGGGGGTGGAGAAGGGACCGAGCCTGACACGCCATTCCTGCTGCCGCGCCGTCCCGAAAGGCTCCACCCGCGCCCCGCCCATCCTTGCGGCCTGGCGCCCGGCCGCTGCCCGGTTGGTGAAGCTGCTGCCCTGCACGTAAAGCACCCCCGGCGAGGCCGGCCCCTGTTCCACGCGCCCGTCCAGCACCACCGGCGCCGATCCCCGCTCCGTCCCCGCCGCGGCCTCCACCAGCGGCCCGCGCCCCTCGCGCACCCGGTCCGCCTGCCGCGCGCCGGCAATCGGGGCCAGGGCCTCGCGCTCCACCGCCGCCGTCGGTGCGGCCGCAATGGTCGGCCGGCTCCCCTCCGGCGCCGGCAGCCCCGAGGAGAGGGCGCGGGAGAGATTCCCGTCCACCGCCAGCCGCACCTGCGCGGGCCGCCCGGGGGCGATCCCCAGAAGCTCGGCGGCGCGGCGGGAGAGTTCCACCGCCCGGCCCGGATCCACTGGCCCCCGGTCGTTCACCCGCACGGCCAGGCTGCGCCCGTTCTCCAGGTTCGTCACCGTGACGATCGCCGGAAGCTGGAGGGTGCGGTGCGCCGCGCTCAAGGCCGCGGGGTCGTAGACCTCGCCGTCGGCCGTGCGCCTCCCGGCCCGGGCATCCCCCGCAACGCTCGCCAGCCCCGTCTCCACCAGCCCGAAATCCTCGCGCGGGTAGAACCACAGGTTCCCCAGCCGATAGGGCTCGCCCACCGTGTAGCGCGCCTCCGCGGCCGGGGGCGGCGGCACCTCCGCCTTCCAGCACCCCGTGAGGAGGGCTGGGGCGACGACCAGCAGCGCGAGGGGAAGCCGGAAGCGGATCACGCCACCCGGTCGGAGAGCATGCCCACCGCCGTCGCGTAGTAGACGCTGTTGTTGTAGCGCCGGATCACGCTCCAGTTCCGGTACACCAGGAAGGCCTGCTGGCTGCCGTTGTTCGCGCCGGGCACCACCACGGCCGCGGTCATGTCGCTGGGCGGGATGGCCGAGCCATCCGCATAGGTCAGCCCCTGTCTCGCCCAGTCCCGCAGCGGCTGTGAACGGTCGGGGGATGCGCCGTAGGGATCGAAGCCGGCAGGCAAGGTCACCTCACGCCCCCAGCGCTCCTCCATTCGCCAGCCGAAGCGGGAGAGGTAGTTGCCGATCGAGCCGAGCGCGTCCGCCTTGCTGTTCCAGATGTCCTTCCGCCCGTCGCCATCCGCGTCCACGGCATATTGCTCGTAGCTCTGCGGCATGAACTGCGGATGCCCCATGGCGCCGGACCAGGAGCCGCGCATGCCCTCCGCCGCGATGTTCCCGGCATCGATGATGCGCAGGGCGGCCATCAGCTGGGGCCGCATGGTCCGCTCCCGCCGCCCCTCCCACACCAGGGTCGCCAGGGCGTTCACCACGTTGAAGCTGCCCATATTCGTGCCGTAGCTCGTCTCCATCCCCCAGATGGCGACCATCACCCGGGCCGGGACGCGGAACCGGTCTTCAAGGGACTGCAGCAGGGCGCGGTTCTCGGCGAAGGCCCGGCGCCCGTTGTCGATCCGAGTCTGGGAAACGATCAGCTCCCGGTACCGATCCCAGGTCATCGTGCCCTCGGGCTGGCGCCGGTCCAGCTCGATCACCCGGTCGAGCGGCTGGATGTTGCCGAGCGCCCGCTGGACCGTGCCGCTTGAAATCCCGGCCCGTCGCGCATCGGCGCGTAGCCCGTCGAGGAAGCTATCCCAGCTCATCTGCTGCGCCCGGGCCGGTGCGGCGAGGGCGAGGAGGGGAAGGGCGAGGACGGACCGGCGGCCGGGGCGGTTCATGCGCGGCTAGGTGGCATTTCTTGCAGCCCGGGGCAACGGCGGAGCGACACCTGGCCGATGACGCTGCCGTGGTTGGCATTCCGGCAGCCGCCGCCGTCGCGCTTCTGGCGGTGCAGCCCGCCGATATGACTGCCATTGCACCGGCCCGGTTCCCCTGCGGCACCGCCCGGTGTAACCGGTGGGGCGGCCCGGACAGGTGGCAGAGCGGTCGATTGCTCCGGTCTTGAAAACCGGCGTGGGGGCAACCCCACCGTGGGTTCGAATCCCACCCTGTCCGCCATCCTACAGCAGCCCGGCGCGGCACCGCGCGTTCTTCGGGCATGCCGCATGCCGTTCCCCAGGCCAAAACCGTTCCTGCCCCGGCGAGGGATCGCCCGGACAAGGCCCCCTTCGATTTCGACGAGGCCTTCCGCCGGCTGCGCACCATGCTCGCGGACCGGCCCAAAGCCGCGATGTTCGATCTGCGCGACCGGGGCTACGGCTCCCCCTTCGAGCAGCTCGTCTCAAGCCTCATCTCAGCCCGCACCAGGGACGAGACGACCATGCAGGTCTGCCTTCGTCTGTTCGAGGTCGCCCGCACCCCCACGCAGATGGCCGCGCTGGAGGAGGAGACCCTGGTCGAGCTCCTCCACGGCGCCACCTTTCCCAAACCCAAGGCCCGCGACATCCTCGCCCTCTCCCGCCGCATCGAGGACGAGCTGGGTGGTGCCGTGCCGGACACGATGGAGGGCCTGACCGCCTTCCGCGGCGTCGGCCCGAAGATCGCCGCCCTCACCCTCGGCGTCGCCTTCGACCACCCGGTCATCGCCGTGGACATCCATGTCCACCGCATCGCCAACCGCTGGGGCATCATCGCCACCACCACGCCGGAACGCAGCATGGCGGCGCTGGAGAAGGTGCTCCCCCGTCCCTATTGGATCGAGATCAACGAGCGCCTGGTCCCCTTCGGCAAGTTCGTCTGCACGGGGGAGCGGCCGCACTGCTCCACCTGTCTCCTGCTGGACATGTGCCGGCAGGTCGGCGTCACGACCGCGCGGTGACCATCGCGGATGGCTGGCCCGCTCCCCGGCCGGCGCGCTAGGATCGCAACGTGAACGCGCTCACCCCGCCCCGCGCCCGGCTTCCGGTCGAGGTCGTCTTCGACCTCGTCTGCCCCTGGTGCTTCATCGGCACACGCCGCCTCCGCCGCGCCCTCCGCGCCCGGCCGGAACTGGTGGTGGACCTGATGTGGCGCCCCTTCCTCCTCAACCCGGAGCAGCCAGCGGGCCGCGACCCCTTTGCCCGCCGCCCCGGGGGCGCGGACCGGACCCGCCGGCTGCACCAGACGCTGACGGATATGGGCCGGGCTGAGGGCGTGCCCTTCCGCTTCGACCTGATCCACCGCACTCCGCCATCCCTGGACGCCCACCGCCTGGTCCGGCTGGCCGCCCGCCGCGGCGTCGCGGAGGAAGTGGTGGACCGGCTGTTTCTCGCGCATTTTGCGGAGGGCGCGGACATTGCCGACCACGCGACGCTGGCCGGGATCGCCGCGCTCGCCGGGCTGGACCGCGCGGGAACCCGACGCTTCCTGGCCGGGGAGGTCGAGGTAGACGCGGTAGGGGCCGAGAACCTCCGCGCCCATCGCCTGGGCATCAACGGCGTCCCCTGCTTCGTCATCGCCGGCCGCCACGCCATCGCGGGCGCGCAGGAGCCGGAGGTGCTGCAGCGGCTGCTGGACGTGGCCCTGGCGGAAGTCGCGTGAAGCGCCGTGCCGCCCTCCTCCTCCCGCCCGCTCTCGCGGCGGGCCAGGCGGCGGCGCAAGGGGCGGAGCAGGGCGGGGCGGTGGACCTTCTCCTCGTTCTCGCCATCGACGCATCCGGCAGCATCGACGCGGACGAGTTCCGCCTGCAGCGCGAGGGCTGCGCCGAGGCCCTCACCCACCCCGCCGTCCTCTCCGCGATCACCGCAGGCCCCCGTGGCTCCATCGGCGTCGCCCTGGTTGAGTGGGGCGCGCCGGGCGGCGCCGCAACGGTGGTGGACTGGCATAGGGTCACCGGAAGCAGCGACGCGCAGGCCCTCGCCCGTGCCGTGATCGAGGCCCCCCGCTCCCGCCAGTCCTGGAATGCGATCGGCGATGCGGTGGATCATGCGGCCTCCCTCATCGCCGCTGCACCCTGGCCGGCGCGGCATCGCGTGATCGACCTCTCCGGCGATGCGCCGGACATGCGGAGCATCAACCCCGTCGAGGTGGCCCGGCGGGCCGCCGCAGCGCAGGGCATCACCGTGAACGCCCTGGCGATCGAGGGCGGGCGCCCCGGCCTGACCCGGACCTACGAGGAAACGGTGATCGCCGGGGATGGCGCCTTCGTCATGACCGCCGACAGCCGCGCCGACTTCGCCCGCGCCCTGCGCGCGAAGCTCATTCGGGAAATCGCCTGAGGGAAAGGCGAGCCCGGGATCAGGCCGCCTTCGCCTCCCCCGCGACCCGAAGCAGCGCCTGCAGGATTTCCCGCGCCACCTTCACGCGCTGCGGCAGCTGCATCTCCCGCACCACGGCCAGCTTGTGGTCCGGACGCAGCTTCACCGCGCCTTTCTGCGACACCACCCAGTTCGCCAACCCACCGGGGTTCACGAACTGGTTGCGACGGAAGGAAAGGACGATGCCCTTTGGCCCGGCATCCAGCTTCTCCACCCCGGCCTCACGGCACATGCGCTTGATGGAGACCACCTGCAGCAAGTTCTCCACCTCCTCCGGAACCGGCCCGAAGCGGTCGGCCATCTCCGCCGCCATGGCCTCGATCTCCGCCTCGTTCGCAAGCCCGCTGATGCGGCGGTAGAGGCCCAGCCGCACGGGGAGGTCGCGCACGTAGTCCTCGGGGATCAGCACGGGAAGGCCGAGGTTGATGTTCGGCGTCCACTCCCGATCCGGCGCCTCGCCCTTATGGCCCTTCCCGCGCTGGCGGTTGCGGATGTCCTGCACCGCGTCCTCCAGCATCTGCTGGTAGAGCTCGATCCCGACCTCCCGCACATGCCCGGATTGCTCGTCACCCAGCAGGTTGCCCGCGCCGCGGATGTCGAGGTCGTGGGAGGCGAGGGTGAAGCCGGCGCCGAGGTTGTCCAGCGTCTGCATCACCTCCAACCGCTTCTGCGCCGCGGCCGAAAGGCGGTGCGACTGCGGCCAGGTGAAATAGGCGTAGCCCCGCAGCTTCCCGCGCCCGACGCGCCCGCGCAGCTGGTACAGCCCGGCCAGGCCGAACATGTCGGCGCGGTGGATCAGCAGCGTGTTCACCGCCGGCATGTCCAGCCCGCTCTCCACGATGTTGGTGGAGAGGAGGATGTCGTACTTGCCGTCGCCGAACTCCGTCATGACCTTCTCGAGATCGGTGGCGGAGAGCCGGCCATGGGCCTGGGCGATCCGCACGTCCGGCACGATCTCGGCCAGCCGCGTGGCGACCTTCGGCAGGTCCTCCAGCCGGGGCACGACGCAGAACACCTGCCCGCCGCGGAAGCGCTCACGCTGGATCGCCTCCCGGATCACCACGGAATCCCAGGGCATGATGAAGGTTCGCACCGCCAGCCGGTCCACCGGGGGAGTCGCGATCACGCTCATCTCCCGTACGCCTGAGAGGGCGAGCTGAAGCGTGCGCGGAATGGGCGTCGCGGTCAGCGTCAGCACGTGCACATCGGCCTTGAGCGACTTCAAGCGCTCCTTGTGCGCCACGCCGAAGTGCTGCTCCTCGTCCACGATGACCAGGCCGAGATCCGCGAACTCCACCCCCTTGGCCAGCAGCGCATGGGTGCCGACGACGATATTGATGGTGCCGTCCTTCAGCCCCGCCTTCACCAATGCCTGTTCCTTCGGCGTCACCATCCGCGAGAGCTGGGCCACCTTCACCGGCAGCCCCTCGAAGCGGCGGGCGAAGTTGCGGAAGTGCTGGCGGGAGAGGAGCGTGGTGGGCACCACCACGGCCACCTGCGCGCCGGTCATCGCGACCACGAAAGCCGCGCGCAGCGCCACCTCGGTCTTGCCGAAGCCGACATCGCCGCAGATGAGGCGATCCATCGGCTTGCCGGCGGAAAGGTCCTCCAGCACGTCGGAAATGGCGCGGAGCTGGTCGTCGGTCTCCGCGAAGGGGAAGCGGGCGCAGAACTCGTCCCAGGCGCCCTCGGGCGGGGTGGCCATCACGCCCTCCCGCGTCTGACGCTCCGCGGCGGTGCGTATCAGCTGCGCCGCCATGTCCTGGATGCGCGACTTCGCCTTGGCCTTGCGGTTCTGCCAGGAGACGCCGCCCAGCTTGTCGAGCGCCACCCCGGCGGCATCGCTGCCGAAGCGGGTCAGGACCTCGATGTTCTCGACGGGCAGGAAGAGCTTGTCGCCACCGTCGTAGATCAGCCGCAGGCAGTCATGCGGCGCACCGCCGGCATCCAGCGTTTGCAGCCCATCGTAGCGGCCGATGCCGTGATCGATATGGACGACGAGGTCGCCCTCCTCGATCTCGGTCGCATCCGCGATGAACTGGTCCGCGCGCTTGCGGCGGCGCGGCGGGCGAGCGATGCGGTCGCCCAGCAGGTCCTGCTCGCCGGTCACGGAGATGCCAGGCTCGCCGTCGGCGCCCGGCGTCCCGATGAAGCCGCGCTCCAGCCCCCATACCGCCAGTCCGGTCACCCCCGGTGGCAGCTTCTGCACCTCCGGCCAGTGCTCGACGAGCTGGTTGGGGATCTGGTGCTCCCGCATCAGGTTGCCCAGTCGCTCCCGCGACCCGCGGGTCCACCCCGCCAGAACCACTCGGCGCCCCTGCCCGGCCATTGCGCGGGCATGCTCGTGGAAGGCCTCGAAGACATTGCCGCCGGCCTGCCGCACCTCGATGAAAAGGCGGCCTTGGCGACCCCCGGCCTCGATCCCCTCGGCGCCGTCGGACTTGCCGAAGGGGTTGAAGCGCAGCACCGGCCCGCCGGAGAGCATCCGGTCCCAGCCCTTGCGGTCCAGGTACAGGCGGCGCGGCGGCGCGGGCCGGTAGGGGCTCTCCCCCTCGCGCGGCGGAAGGCGGCGGGCCTCGTAGTGGTCCTCGATCGTCTCCAGCCGAGCGTCCAGCGCGTCCTCGGCCTGGTGGTCCAGGCTGGTGGAGGCCGGGCCGAGATAGTCGATCAGCGTCTCCATGCTCTCATGGAACAACCCGGCCCAGTGCTCCATGCCCGGGTGCCGCTGGCCGGCGGAGATGCTGACGTAGAGCGGATCGTCCCCCGCCGCCGGGCCGAAAAGATCCCGGTACTCCGTGCGGAAGCGCGTAATGGAGTCCGGGTCGAGGAAGACCTCGCCCATCGGGCGGAGCCAGAGCTCGTCCAGGGCCTCGCCGCTTCGCTGGGTACCCGGATCGAAGCGCCGCAGGCTCTCCACCTCGTCCCCGAACAGGTCCAGGCGGACCGGGTCCGGCTCCCCGGCCGGGTAGAGGTCGATGATGCCTCCGCGCACCGCGTACTCGCCCGGTTCCATCACCGTGCCGGCACGCCCGTAGCCATTCGCCTCCAGGAAAACGGTCAGCTTCTCCGGGTCGCAGCGCCCGGCCTTGGCGATCCGCATCGTCGCGCCCTGGAACACCGCGCGGGGGGGCACCTTCTGCACCAGCGCGTTCACCGTGGTCAGCAGGATGCGCGGGCGGGACGGGGCCTCCATCAGCCGAGTCAGCGTCGCCACCCGCTCCGCCGTGATCTCCGGATTGGGGGAGACGCGGTCATAGGGAAGGCTATCCCAGGCCGGGAAGGTCAGGACCTCCACATCGGGCGCCAGGAAGGCCAGGGCCTCCGCCATGCGCTGCATCCGAGCATCGTCCCGGCACACATGCAGGACCCCGCCCGCCTCCTCCGCCCGGCGACGGGCGACGAGGAGCCCGTCGTATCCCTCGGGGGCGCCATAAACCTCCAGCCCGGCCATTCAGATATCCTGCGTTCCCTGGTTCCGCATGCCCTCGGGCAGCCCGGCGCCGGGGGCGGCGCTCGCCTCCATCAGGCGCAGCATCATCGGCGACTGCAGCTCGGCCGGTACGGGGCGGCGGCCGGTCAGCCAGTCCGTGAGGTCCGCGTCCTGCAGCTCCAGCAGCTCCTCGACCTCGTCCAGCTCCTGTTCGGAGAAGGATTCGATCCGGTCGCCCACGAACCCGCCGACCAGCAGATCCGTCTCCTTCGTACCCCGATGACGGGCGCGAAACAGCAAACGCCGCCGGCGCGGGGAGAGTTCGTCCGGTTCGTTATCCATCGGCGGGGCCCCGTTCGGCATTCGTTCGTGGCGTGCCATATAGCCGCCAGCGCGAATCATGCCAGCCCAAGACCCCCTCGCCCCCCTTTTCGACCCGATCGAGAGCCTGCCCGAGGCTGCCGGGCGCGCGCGCCACCTGGCGGATGCCGCCGGGCCGCGGGTGCTGGACCTGCTGCTGCACCTGCCCGAGCGGTACATGGACCGCTCCCGCGTGATCCGGCTGGCGGATGCCGCCGATGGCGACATCGCCACCGTTCCCCTGCTGGTGGAGGAGGTGATCGCGCCCCGGAACCCGTCCCAGCCCTGGGTCGTGAAGGCGAGCAGCGAGCGCGCCCTCCTGGACCTCGTCTATTTCCTGCGTGCCAAGTGGGTGGGCCCCTGGCTGCACCGCGCCTTCCCCGAAGGGGCCGCCCGCACGGTATCCGGCCGCGTCCGCCGCTACGGGGCCAAGTGGCAGATGGACGCGCCGGAGTTCGTCTCTCCCCCGGACACCATTCCCGTCGTGCAGCCAGTCTGGCCGCTGGTGAAGGGATTGGGTGCGCGCGACGTGGCAAAGGCCATGGGCGGCGCCCTGGCCCGCCTGCCGGAGATGCCGGAATGGCAGGATCCCGCCCATCTCCGCCGCCGCCGCTGGCCGGGCTTTTCCCAGGCCTTGCGGCTCCTTCAGGCCCCGGTGGCTGTCCCTCCGCCCGAGATCACGGACCGCCTGGCCTATGACGAGCTCCTGGCCGGGCAGATCGCCATCGGCCTTGTCCGCCGCGCCGTGCTGGAACGCCCGGGCCGCCCCCTCCTGGGCGACGGCACCCTCCGGGCGCGAGCCCTGGCCGCCTTCGGCCACGAGCCGACGGACGCCCAGGCCCATGCCCTCGCGGAGATCGACGCCGATCTTGCCGCCCCGCGCCGGATGCTGCGCCTCCTCCAGGGCGACGTGGGCAGCGGCAAAACGCTGGTGGCGCTGATGGCCATGCTCCGCGCCGTGGAGGCAGGTGCCCAAGCCGCCATCATGGCACCCACGGAAATTCTGGCCCGCCAGCACCTCCGCACCTTCCAGCGCTTGGCCGGCGCGGCCGGGGTGGAATGCGCCCTGCTGGCCGGCAGCGTGAAGGGGAAGGAGCGCAGCCGGGTGCTGCGTCGCTTGGCCGACGGCTCCCTTCCGCTGGTCGTCGGAACACATGCCCTGTTCCAGGAGGGCGTGCAGTTCCGCGACCTTGCCCTGGTGGTGGTGGATGAGCAGCACCGCTTCGGCGTCGCCCAGCGACTCATGCTCACGGAGAAGGGCACCGAGACGGATGTGCTGGTCATGACGGCCACCCCCATCCCACGCACCCTCCTCCTCACCCAATGGGGCGAGATGGCCGTCTCGCGCCTGGAAGGCCGCCCGGCCGGCCGGAAGCCTATCGTCACCCGCATCGTCTCCCGCGACCGGAGGGAGGAGGTGCTGGCCGCCCTGCGCCGCGCCTTCGCCAAGGGCGACCGCGCCTACTGGGTCGTCCGTGCGATCGAGGAGGGCGAGGCGCATGACAACGTGGCCGCCGAGACCACCTTCGCCAGCCTGAAGGAGGTGTTCGGCGACAAGGTGCGCCTAGCCCACGGCGCACAGAGCCTGGAGGTGCGGGAAGCCGCCCTGTCGGAGTTCGCGGCCGGGACGGCACAGCTTCTGGTGGCCACAACGGTGGTGGAGGTGGGCGTGGACGTGCCCGAGGCCACGATCATGATCATCGAGCAGGCGGAGCGCTTCGGCCTCTCCGCCCTTCATCAGCTGCGCGGCCGGGTCGGGCGAGGCAGCGCGCAATCCTACTGCCTCCTCCTTCCCTCCGCGGAACTGCTGGAGGGTGAGAAGCGGCGCCTTTCGGTGATCCGGGACACGGAGGACGGCTTCCTTATTGCCGACGCCGACCTTGACCAGCGCGGTGGCGGCGATGCCCTCGGCACCCGGCAGGCCGGGCAGATCGGCCGCCGGATCGCGGACCCGCAGCGCCACGGCGGGCTGGTGCGGGTGGCGCACCAGGAGGCGGAGTTGCTGCTGGAAAAGGACCCCGACCTGTCCCGCACCGATCGCGGCCGGGCTACCCGGGCGCTGCTGGCCCTGTTCGGCCACGACCTCAGCCTCAAGCCTCTCGCGGCCGGGTAACCTTCCGTCGCGCGGCGGGGTCTTGCGCCCCTTCCCGCCCCGCCGTAACCCCAGCGCCGCGGGGGCGTCCCGGTCCCCCGCAGGGTTCCAGCCCTGGGGGGACGTGACCGTGGACGCGCCTTATATAGAGATCGACCGCCTGACCAAGCGCTTCGGCGCCTTCACGGCGGTGGACGACATCTCCTTCACTGTCCATCCCGGCGAGGTGTTGGGCTTCCTCGGCCCCAACGGCGCCGGCAAGTCCACGACGATGAAGATGCTTGCCGGCTTCGTGACGCCGACCATCGGCACGGCCCGCATCATGGGCGATGACGTGACGGAACGCCCCGTCCAGGCCCGCCGCCACCTCGGTTACCTGCCGGAAGGCGCGCCGACCTACCCGGAGATGACCGTCACCGGCTTCCTCCTCTTCACCGCCCGCGCCCGGGGCTATCGCGGGACGGAGGCGGGGGATCGCGTGCACGATGCCATGCGGATGACCCAGTTGGAGGAAGTCCGCCTCCAGCCGATCGAGACGCTCTCGAAGGGCTTCAAGCGCCGCGTCGGCCTCGCCCAGGCCCTGCTGCATGACCCGCCCGTGCTCGTTCTGGACGAGCCAACGGACGGGCTGGATCCCAACCAGAAGCACGAGGTCCGCAACCTCATCGCCCGCATGGCGCCGGAGAAGGCGATTCTCATCTCCACCCACATCCTGGAGGAGGTGGGCGCGGTCTGCACCCGTGCCATCGTCATCGCCCGCGGCCGCATCGTGGCGGACGCCACCCCCGCCGCCCTGGCCGCCCGGGGCCCGGACCTCGACGCCGTCTTCCGCGAACTCACCCAGGAGACCGCGTGATGGGCGCCGTCCTCACCGTCGCCCGCCGGGAACTGGCATCCTACTTCGCCACGCCGGTAGCCTACGTCTTCATCGTCATCTTCCTCGTCATGTCCGGCACCCTCACCTTCACCCTCGGCAACTTCTTCGCCCGCGGCACGGCGGATCTGCAGCCCTTCTTCGCCTTCGTGCCCTGGCTCTTCCTCTTCCTCGTGCCCGCCATCACCATGCGCCTCTGGGCGGAGGAGCGTCGGCTCGGCACGATCGAGCTGCTGCTCACGCTGCCGATCGCGCAGTGGCAGGCGGTGGTGGGCAAGTTCCTCGCGGCCTGGGCCTTCTGCGCCATCGCGCTCGCCCTGACCTTCCCGCTGATCATCACGGTCAACGTGCTGGGGGATCCCGACAACGGCGTGATCGCCGCGGGCTACCTGGGATGCCTGCTGGTGGCCGGCGCCTATCTCGCGATCGGCGCCGCCATTTCTGCGCTGACGAAGAACCAGGTCATCGCCTTCGTGCTCGCTGTCGCGGCCTGCTTCCTTTTTGCGGCCGCCGGCTCGCCCATCGTCACGGAATTCCTCTCCCGCAACCTGCCCTGGATGGCGGAAGCGGCGCGCGGCCTCTCCGTCACGGACCGGCTCGCCGCCTTCTCGCGCGGCGTGATCGCCTTCCGCGACATCCTGTTCTTCACCAGCTTTATCGGCGTGTGGCTCTTCGCCAACGCTATCGCCGTCGACCTGCGCAAGGCGGACTGATCCCGTGAGCGACCTCTCCACCACCCCGGTCGGCGCCCCCAGGCCGCGCGGCCGCAGCACCGCCATCGCCCTCGGCGCGCTCGCCGCCGCCGCGGTGCTCGCCATCGGCGTGAACGTGCTGGCAGACCGCTACCTCTCCGGCGCCCGCATCGACCTGACGGAGCAGCGCCTCTATACGCTGTCGGACGGCACGCGGCGGGAACTTGCGAACCTCCGAGATCCCATCACCCTTCGACTCTTCTACTCCCGGCGCCTCGGCGCCGCCGTCCCGGTCTTCGGCGCCTATGCCGACCGGGTCAGGGAGATGCTGCGAGAATACGCCGCCCTCTCCGGGGGCAAGGTCCGGTTGGAGATGCTGGACCCGGAGCCCTTCTCGGAGACCGAGGACCGCGCCCTCGGCCTCGGCCTTCAGGCCGCACCGCTCGATAACGAGGGCGAGCAGGTCTATTTCGGCCTCGCCGGCTCGAACCTGCTGGATGACGAGCGGACCATTCCCTTTTTCCAGCCGGACCGCGAGCGCTTCCTCGAATACGACCTGACGCGGCTCGTGCACGAGCTGTCCAACCCCGCGCGTCCCGTTCTGGGCGTCATCTCCTCCCTGCCGCTGAACGGCGATCCGCGCGCGATGATGATGCGCGTTCCCGGCGCCGGTCAGCCCTTCCAGGTGATGACCCAGCTCCGCCAGTTCTTCACGGTGAAGGAGGTCGGGCCCGACGCCCAGTCCATCCCCTCAGACGTGCAGGTCCTGATGGTCGCCCATGCCCAGGACCTTCCCGTCACGGCCCTCTACGCCATCGACCAGTTCGTCATGCGCGGCGGCAAGCTGCTGGCGCTGACGGACCCGCACAGCGAGAGCCAGGCCTCCCGCCCCGATCCATCCGGCCGCCCCGTGGGTCCGACAAGCTCCAGCCTGGACCGCCTCTTCAACGCCTGGGGGATCGAGGCGCCCTCGGACAAGGTGGTGCTGGACCAGCGCGGCGCCTGGCGCGTCCGCGCCGCGCCGACGGACCGCGTCGGCTCCGTGGATTACCTCGCCTGGTTCACCGCCCAGGGCGACAGCCTCGACCGCTCGGACGTGGCCGCGGCGGAGCTGAACGGAGTCACCTTCGCCAGCGCAGGCGAGGTACGGAAGCGCGCGGGGGCGACCGTGGAGCTAACGCCGCTCGTCAGCACCTCCCCCCAGTCACAGCTGGTGGATGCCGCCCGCGTGCGCCAGGCACCGGACCCCGCCCGCATCCTCTCCGAGTTCAAGCCGGACGGGGGCCGCCACATCCTCCTCGCCCGCGTCCGCGGCATGCTCCGCACCGCCTTCCCGGAGGGCCCGCCCGCCCTGCCGGAAGGCGTGCAGCGCGCCCCCGGCCTTCCGGCCCATGTCATGCAGACTGGTAGCCCCGCCAACCTCGTGGTGGGGAACGACACGGATATCCTGGAGGACCGCTTCTGGGTCCGGGTGCAGGACTTCTACGGCCAGCAGGTCGCCACCCCCACCGCCGACAACGGCGCGCTGGTGACGAACCTCGCCGATACCCTGGCCGGCGGCGACAGCCTCATCTCGCTCCGGTCGCGCGGCGAGAGCCTGCGCCCCTTCACCCTCGTGGATTCCATGCGCTCGGAGGCTGATGCCCGCTACCGCCAGACCGAGCGCGGCCTGACGGAGCGCCTGCAGGCGACGGAGCGCCGGCTTCGCGAGTTGCGGCAGGGCCCAGCCGGCGCGAATGGCAGCGCCGCGGCCAGCGCCGCCACCGTGATCACCCCGGAACAGCGCGCGGAAATCGACGCTGCCCGGACGGAGATCCTGAACACCCGCCAGCAGCTGCGTGGCGTCCAGCGGGAGCTGCGCCAGGGGATCGAGGGGCTGGAGACCTGGCTCCGGATCCTCAACATCGCCCTCGTGCCCGCGCTGATTACGCTTCTCGCGATCGGCCTGGCCGTCATCCGCGCCCGGCGCCGGGCGGAGGCGCGGGGGTAGCGCCATGCCGCTGAACCGACGCCATCTTCTCGTCCTCGGCGGCGCCGCGGTGGTGGCCGCGGGCGCCGCCGCTCTCCTTGCCGGGCCGGATGAGGCGCCCCCGCGGGCCGAGGCTCCCCTCGCCTTCCCCGCCCTGCCCGGCCGCCTCGCCGCCGCGCAGCGCATCGAGGTGCGGCAAGGGCCGCAGAGCCTGATCGTCCAGCGCGGCGGCGGCGAGGTCTGGACCCTGCCGCAGAAGGCCGCCTATCCCGCCCGCGCCGACAGGGTGCGCTCCCTCCTCGTCGCCCTGACCGAGTTGCGCCTCGCGGAACCCCGCACGGCCGACCCCGAAGCCCTCGCCCGCCTCGGCCTGGACGAGCCGGGCCCGAATACCGCCGCCCTGCTCCTCCGGGTCCTGGACGGCACCGGCGCCCCCTTGGCGGAGCTCGTCGTCGGCCGGCGGAGGATGCGGACCATCGGCGGGCCGGAGGGGCCGGGCGGCGAGACCGCCTATGTCCGCCGCCCCGGCGAGAACCAGTCCTGGCTGGCGGAGGGACGGCTGCCCGTGGATGCCGACCCCAACCTCTGGATCGAGCGGGAGATCGCGAACATCCCGGAGGAGCGCATCCGCCGCGTGTCCGGCACGCGGGACGGGAAGATGGTCGAGCTGGAGCGGGATGAAGGCCCGGATGGCCGCCTCCGCCTCACTGCCCCGGCTAATGCCCCTGCCGCGGACGAGGTTTCCCTCGACGAGGTCGGACGTGCCCTGGAGGGCCTGACCCTGATCGACGTCCGCCCCGAGGCCGAGGCGCCGGGCGATGTTGCCGGAGAGGGACGCTTCACCCTAACCGACAACCTCGCCGTCACGGCGCGGCTCCGGCAGGAGAACGGGAATGTCTGGCTCCTTCTCTCCGCGACCGGGGACGATGAGGCCGCGCGCCTCAACGCCCGCTGGCGCGGCTGGGCCTATCAGGTTGGCGCCTGGAAGCTCCCGGCCTTCGCCCCGAGCCTCGACACGCTGAAGAAGCGCGAGGGGTGAGCGGCCGGGAATACCCGGACCGGCCCTGGGTCGGGATCGGCTGTCTCGCCTTCCGTGGCGAGGACGTGTTGCTGGTCCGCCGCGCCCGCCCGCCGCGCCAGGGCGAGTGGACTGTGCCCGGCGGCGCACAGGATCTGGGCGAGTCAGCTGAGGATTGTGCCCGACGCGAACTCCGCGAGGAGACAGGGATAGCGGTAGGGCCTCTGTCCCTCGTCGCCTGCGTGGACATCGTCCAGCGCGACGAGGCCGGGAACATCCGCTTCCACTACACGATCATCGACTATGCGGGCCGCTGGGCCGCCGGCGAGCCGGTACCGGGAGATGATGCGACGGAGGTGCGCTTTTTCGCTCCAGCAGAACTGGAGGGCCTCGACCTCTGGGACGAGACCCTACGCGTCATCGCCGAGGCGCGGCGGCAACTGCCGCCGCCCTAGTTCTCGGTCACGCGTAGAGCCGCTCATTCTGCAGGTTCTTGTAGAGATCACCCACGAACTCGGCGTAGCCGTTGAAGAGCTTCGTCGGAACGCGCTCGTTGCTGCCCAGCAGACGCTCGGTCGCCTGACTCCAGCGGGGGTGGGCCACCTCTGGATTCACATTGGCCCAGAAGCCGTACTCGCTGGCCTGCAGCTTCTCCCAGTAGCCAACCGGCCGCTCTGCCTGGAAGGTCACACGCACGATCGACTTCGGCGCCTTGAACCCGAACTTCCAGGGGACGATGGCGCGGATCGGCGCGCCGTTCTGCGGCGGCAGGGGCTTGCCGTACATGCCGGTTGCAATGAAGGCCAACTCGTTGCGGGCTTCTTCCATCGTGAAGCCGTCAGAATAGGGCCAGGGATACCAGCCTTGCCGCAGCCCGGGCATGGTGTCGCGCTGCGAGGCCGTCTCGAACACCACGTATTTCGCCTCGGCCCTCGGCGCGGCCAGGCGCACAAGCTCCGACATGGGGAAGCCCGTCCAGGGCACCGTCATCGCCCAGGCCTCCACGCAGCGGAAGCGATAGACGCGCTCCTCGAGGTTCACCTGCTTCAGCAGGTCCTCCAGCCCGATCTCGCGCGGGTTCCCGACGAGACCATCGAAGCGGATGGACCAGGGGCTCACCTTCAGTCGCTGGGCGGCCGCGCTGACGCTCTTGGACGTGCCGAACTCGTAGTAGTTGTTGTAGTTCGTCGAGTCCGCCTCAGGCGTCACGCCGCGCCCGGGCTGGAAGCGGGTGTTGCGCATGGCCGGGCCCTGCGCCAGCGCGCTGTCCGGTGCCAGCGCGGCCCCGGCCAGAGCGGCGCCCGCGCCCAGCGCGGCCCGGCGGCCCAGGACGAGGGCTTCGGGCGTTGCGGCGCTCTCGGGCAGTTCCCAACCGCGGCGGATGCGGATCAGCATTCTGGCCTCCAAGGACAGTCCCTCTCAACTCGGGTCCCGCGCGCCCGATTCAAGCCCGCGCCTAGCCGGCCAGCCGCAGCCCCGCCTGCTGAACGATGCTGCGGAACTTCGTCAGTTCGGAAACCAGGAAGTCCCGCGTCTCCGCGGGCGTGGTGGGGCGGGACGGATCAACCCCGGCGCCGGCCATCCGCTCCCGTACTGGCGCTTCCGCCAGCGCGCCGTTCGCCGCCGCGTTCAGGGCAGCTAAAATCGGGGCGGGCAGGCCACGCGGAGCCAGCAGCACGTTCCAGGTCGTCACCTCGAAGCCGGGCGCGACGGTCTCGTCCAGGGTCGGGATATCCGGGAACATCGGGTGCCGGGCTTTCGACGTTACGGCCAGCCCGCGCGAGTACCCGTCCCTCAGATGCGGCGCAGTGGAGGCCAGCACCTCCAGCGAGTAGGCCACCTCGCCCTTGGCCAAAGCCTCCATGACGGCGGAGCCGCCCCGGTAGGGCACATGTTCCGCTTGGAGCCCGCCCACCGAGATCTTCAGGAATTCTCCTGTCAGGTGCCCGATGCCGCCGACGCCGGACGTGGCCCAGGAATACTCCCCGGGCTTGGCGCGGACCGCCTCCACCATCGCCCGCATGTCCCGCCATGGCGAACCGCCGGGCACCACCACGACCAGCGGCCCGCCGCCGACCACGGCGATCGGGGTGAAATCCGCCACGGGGTCGTACGGCGTCTGAGAGGGCAGCGCGGCCGGGTTGGTGCCGTGGGAGGACGCGGTGCCCAGCAGGAGGGTGAAGCCATCGGCCGGCCGCTGCCGGACCCATTCTCCGCCGACCGCACCGCCAGCGCCTGCCCGGTTCTCCACGATGATCCGCGCCCCAGGGCCGAGCCGCGGCCCCATGCGCTCCGCCAGCACCCGCGCGGCGATATCGGCCGATCCGCCGGCAAGGAAGGGTACCACCAGGGAGATCGGCCGGTCCGCGACCCAGGCCGGGGTCTGCGCCAGGGCAGGCATGGGCAGGACGGGGGCCGACAGGGCGGCTTTCAGCACGGCGCGACGACGCATGGAACGATCCTCTTCGGCGCGGCCCTTCTGCCAGTCGGCGGGGCCCTGGGGAGGAATTGTGCCGGCCCAGCGCCCGGCTGGATAGACGCCCGGCGCCGCGGGTCAGCGCGGCCGGGGCAGCAGCGCGGCCGGTTCCCGCCCCGGCGGCGTCTCCACACGGAACAGCCGGTAGCGCTCCGCCTCCGTGCCGTCCCGGCTGCGCACCACTTCGCCCATGGGCGTCGCTCCCGGCCAGAGGGGTGCTCCCTCCCCGCGCCGCAGGCTCCGCAGCATCAGCCCGGTCCGGCCCACCGGCGGCTCCGGCAGGGTAAACAGGTCCCAGCGCCCGCTGATCGCCACCACGGGCACGCCGGGCGGCAGGTGCAGCGCCAGTTCCGCTGCGAGCCCGTACTCCTCGGCCGCCACAAAGCCGACGCCGGCCGCAGCCCGCGCCACCTCCACGTCCCGCGCGAGACCGGGCCATCCTGCCAGTCGGGCCAGGGTCGGGTCGGCTGAGCGCGGCAGGGCGATAGGAGAGAAGCCGGCCTGAAGGAGGATCGCGAGGGTCATCCCGCCGCCGATCCAGGCCCCGACCGACTGAAGGCGCGGTGCCGCGAAGGCGGCGGCGGCGATGCAGGCAGCGGGATAGAGCACGGCCGGCCAGTTGCCCTGCACCCGGCTTCCCGTCGCCTGCCAGAGAAAGACCAGCGCGGCCGGCAGGACCAGCGCGGCCAGAAGCCCCGCCCCGCCATCCCGCCGTGCCCAGGCGGCCACCGCCAGGCCGGTCCCGGCCGCGCAGAGGATCAGGAGCACCGGCGAGGCCAGGGCGAACTGTCCGCCCACCAGTTCCAGGACAAATCGCGGCCCGAACTCCGTCCCCGCCCCGGCGCGCCCGCCCTGCTTCACGAAGGAGGCCCAGCCATGGGCGGCGTTCCAGGCCACGACCGGGAGGAAAGCCAGCGCGGCGATCGCACCACCAAGATAAAGCCGCCCGTCCCGCCACCAGCGCCGGGCCGAGGGCTCCGCCAGCAGCCAAAGGAGTAGCCCGGCCCCGAGCAGCGCGGCCGTGTATTTGGACAGCAGCGCGCATCCCGCAAAGGCGCCGACCGCGAGCCACCAGCGCCCGTTGCCGGAAGCGTGGAGCCGTGCGACCGCCCAGAGCGAGAGGCACCAGAAAACGAAGAGCGGCGTGTCCGGCGTCATTAGCACCGCGCCCGCATTCGTCAGCGGCATGGCGTTCAGCAGCAGCGCCGCCCACCGTCCTGGCCGCCGCTCGGGAAACAGCGCGTCCCCTGCCCCGGCCACGGCCAGGGTTGCCAGCGCCAGCCCGACCGGACCCAGTAACCGGATGCCCAGGGCATTGTCGCCCAGCAGCGCCGTCCCGGCCGCCGTCCAAAGCGCGACCATTGGTGGGTGGTCCAGGTAGCCCGGCTGCAGGTCCCGGCCCCAGACCCAGTAGTAGGCCTCGTCCGGGGCCAGGGGCAGCAGCGCGGCCGCTGCCAGCCGCAGCGCCGTCAGCGCCAACAGGCCGAGCAGCCAGGGATTCACCGACCCCGCCACACCAGGGTTGAGGAGACCGCGTAGTTCCACACCACGGTCAGCAGCGCCCCCGCCGCCCCTGCCCCACCCCAGCCCGCCAGCCTTTCATGAACCAGCAGTCCAGCGATGCCGACATTCGCCACGGCGCCGATGGCGCAGACCGCGTAGAACAGCACCAGCCCCCGAACCAGACGCGGCCCGCGCAGCCGCAGGTCGCGGTAGGTGATTCGGTTGTTCAGCAGGAAGTTCACGGTCATGGCGGCGAAGGTGGCGGTCCACTGCGCCGCCTCGAACTCCAGCCCCGGCACGCGGGAAGCGAGGAAGAGAACGGCCAAGTGCACCACCAGCCCGACCGCGCCGACGGCCGCGAAGGAAATGAAGCGCCAGGGCAGCAGCCCCCCGAGAGCCTTGTCCATCAGCAGGCCGAGGAATTCCAGCAGCACGGTGGCATCGAGCTTCGACTCCCCGGCGACCCGCGGCCGGAACCGGTAAGGCACCTCAGCCACCTGCAGCGCCCGCCCGGCCGAGAGCAGGATATCCAGCAGGATCTTGAAGCCGCGGGCAGAAAGCCGCGGAGCGATCGCCTCGAACAGCGGCCGCGGCAGGAGGAAGAAGCCGCTCATCGGATCGCCGACCGGCGTGGGCAGCAGCATCGCCGCCAGGCGCGTGCCGGCATCGCTCACCCGCGCCCGCGCGGCGGAGAAGCCTTCGCCGGCCTCGCCGCCCTCCGCGTGGCGGCTGCCGATCGCCACATCGGCGCCGCCGTCCCGCACAGCCGCAAGCATGGCCGGCAGGATCGTCTCGTCGTGCTGCAGGTCGCCGTCGATCACCGCGACATAAGGGGCGGAGGAGGATAGCACCCCCTCCGTCACCGCGGAGGCGAGGCCGCGCCGCCCGATGCGCCGGATGCCGCGCACCCTGGGGTCGACCGCCGCCAGCTCCCGCACCCGCGCGGCCGTGCCGTCCGGGCTGTCGTCGTCCACGAAGACGACTTCCCACGCCACGCCGGTCAGGGCCGCGTCCAGTCGCTCCACCATCGGGGCGACGTTCGCCGCCTCGTTGTAGCAGGGGACAACGATCGTGATTTCGGCAGGGAGGGGTTGGGCCGGCACGGCGGCGGCTTACCCCGCGCGCGTGACCGCAGGAAGGGGGCTTGAGGAGAGGCCCCCTTCCCGACCCCGCCGGATGGGCGTAGCGCCGGGCCGATGCCCGACCTCGCCCTCTCCGGCCTTCCCTCCACTGGCGCCCTGGCGGCGGTCACCCTCATCGTCGCGCTCTGCGCCGTCTTCCGGGGGTTCACGGGCTTCGGCTTCGCCATCATCGCGGTTCCGCTGATGAGCCTTGCCCTGCCGCCGATCCTGGCGGTGGCGCTGGCTGCCGGGCTGCAACTCCTGGGCGGGCTCCTGGATTTCCGGGATGCCGCGCGCCAGTGCCACTGGCCCTCGGTGCGCTGGCTGGCCGTCGGTTCCGTTCTCGCCTCCCCGCTCGGCACGCTGATGCTCGCCTGGTTGCCCGCGGACGTGGCGCGGCTGGTGCTCGCGGGCGCTTGCGGGGTTGCGGTGCTGGCGCTTGGCGGCGGCCAGGGGTTCCGCAGCATGCCCGGGCGCGGCACCACCGCGACGGCCGGCGCCCTCTCCGGCCTCTTCAACGGCCTGGCCGCCATGCCGGGCCCGCCGGCGGTCGCCTATTACCTGGCCCTGCCAATGCCGCCCGCCCAGGTCCGGGCCTCGCTCCTCGTCTTCTTCCTGTTCTCCGCGCTGCTCTCCAGTGGCAGCCTGCTCGTCATCGGCGCGGTCGGGCGTGCCGAAGCCCTGCTCGTCCTGGCCGGCACGCCCTTGATGCTGGCCGGTTCGCGCATCGGTGCCGCTCTCTTCCGGCGACTGGGCGGGGCGCATCGCCGCATCTCCCTTGTCACCTTGGCCCTGGTGGCACTCCTCACCGCCGCGCGGGGACTCGCCGGGCTCCTCGGCGGGAACTGAGGCGGGTTTCCCGATCGGACCGTTCGGCCCTAGGAGCTCCGCCGCCGCGCCCCGGGGAGGAGCGGTGTCACGGCCACCCGACGAGCCGGAGCGCGGCTTCCGGTCCGGCCAGCATCTCCACGAGCCGCAGCCGCTCCACATGGGCCAGCCCAGCGGCTGCACCGCCATCGGCAACCTCGGCAGCGGCCGCATTCAGCGCGAAATCATAAGTTTCCGCCCCGCCCAGACGTCGCCCGCTGCCCTCGATCCGCCGGAGCAGGCGCGCAGCCTCCTCCAGCGACGGCAGGATGGCGTGCGCCTCGGCCGCTCCGGTTCTCCCCAGCGCGGCAAGAGGTCCCAGCAGCTCCTCGGAGAGCAGTCCGGCGAAGCTCTCCCGGCAGGTATCGGCGGTTGCCCTGCGGATCGCCTGCAGCCGTTCCCGCCGGGCCGGAAGGCCGAGCAGGCCGGATGCCTCAAAGTCTTCGGCGAGGACGCAGACGGCCAGGGCGTCGGCCGCGGCACGACGCGCCTGCCCGCACCGGTCACCCGCGGTCGCCACCCCCAGCTCACGGCGATGCAGGTACTCGTCCACCGCGCCCTGTGCGGCCCGGGCTGCCTGCGCCGATCCGGACGGGGAAAGGCGAATGGCAAGGGTGGCGAGGCTCGCCGGGCGGGAAGCCCGCGCCATGAGCATCCGGAGAGCCACCTCCAGCGCCGCGCCACCCTCCGCAGCCGCACCTTCCAGCGCCTGCCGGGCCAGCACCTCCGGCGGCCCCTCCGCCGCGGCCTGCAGCGCGGGCCAGATCGCGACCGCGTGGCGCCAGCCCGCCGCGCAGCGTTCCCGCAAGACCGGGTACTCCCGCGCGGGCAGCCCCGCCGCCTCCCACCCCTCGGGCGAGCTTCCGGGCAGCGCATGGGCCGCGGCGGGCCAGAGCATCCGGCCGAGGGTGAGGATCTTCTCGGGCTGCTCGGCAGTCAGGCCGGCGCAATCGGCGTCGATGCGCGCCGCCTCCGGTCCCAGCTTTCCCTCCACAGCGGCGGAAAGCACCCGAAGCGCCGTGCGCGGGATCGCCGGGCCGCCGGGGGCCCAGGCCGAGGGCGGCACGATCAGCATGTCGAAGGGCAGGAAAAGCAGCCGCGTGAAGCCGAGCGGGCGGGGCAGGTTCAGCTCCCGCAGCCGCGGCCGCGCGCGTTCCAACAGGCTGTCGGCCCCGGCGCGGTCAGGCAGTTCGTCGATCAGCGAGACCACCCGCGCCAGCTGCTCCCGCGAGGCATCGGCCAGGGCGCCGCTCAGCAGGCGCAGTTCGGCCGTGCCGTTTCCGAGCGGGGCGACGGCGTTCACAGGCATTCCTTCACGATGACCTCGTTCCGCTCCGTCAATTCAAGCATCCGTCCCGTGCGCCAGTCCGTCATGCGGACGACGAAGCGGCTGCGCATGCTGTGGGTCACGCTATGCGGCTCGTCCGACACTTCCCCGCTCGCCTCGCCCGTCCACCGGGTGACCTCCCGCGGCATGCTCGGCACCATCACGGCCATCTCACCGACCGTCGCCGCGCGCCCCATCCGGTCGGCGCTCCGCCAGAGGCCGGCCATGACGGACCAGCCGTCCAGCAGCCAGGCCAGGCGGGCCGTCTCGCGCAGCACGGCTTCCGAGTCCCGGGTCCAGCGCAGCAGCAGCGCCCGAAGGTCCTCGGTCGCGGCGAGGACGCGTTCCATCAGGATCTCCCCGGCTTCAACCGTCAGCCGGGCGGACCGGGCGATCAGAGAGGCGCAGCCGGATTGCTGCGGGTCCACCGCCAACTCGCCCCAGCGCGCCACTTCCTCGGCCATGTCGGCCAGCGCGACGAGCTCGCCCTGGTAGCGCGCCCGCGTCGGGTCGCCGCGGAAGCCCACGGCCAGGTAGGCCTCCGTCAGCCCGTCCATCGCCGTGACCACGGCCGAAGGGGAGAGCCCGGCGTCATGCGCCAGGCGGGCGACGGCGCGCTCTGCGCGGCGCTGGACGCTTAAGGGCACGTCCCGTTCCGGAGGCAAGACGTGCTCGCCCTGTACTTCGGTTTGCCGGATCAGAAGCAGCAGTAAGCGGTAATTCGTGATCAGCCGCTGATTCGCCTGGGCCTTCGCTGCGGCAGATGCGGCGGCGGCGGCCTCCCGACCCGCGAAGCCTTCCTGCGCCACCTGCCGCGTCGCGCCGATGATGGCGTCGGGCGTCACGGCCGGGATCCGCTCGACCAAATCCACCAGCAAGCGGTCGTGGAGCGTGGGTGTGCAGATGTCCGGAAGGCCCCGGAGGGGAAGCACGTAGAATCCGCGGACGCCCGCCGGACTCGGGACGGCAATCTCCAGCCCCCGCCGGCCGCTCGGCCGCACGCGGCTGCCCAGGAGCATCGGCGTCGTGAAGGGCACCATCACCCCGCGCTCGAGGAACGTCGCCGGGCGGGCGTCATCCACCGGGCTGCGCGCGACGGTCTGCTCTGGCCTTAGCTGCATGGCGCCATGGTGAGGCGAAATGTCAAAGGAACCGTAACCGGCGGAGTGGCAAGATCGCCGGTGGTCGGGGCCATCAACGTCCACTCCGGCAGGCCGCTGGCCGCCCAAGCGTTTGTGGGAACCCATCTGAAGCCGCCTCACACGAGCAAAGGGGCTGCCAGGAGTTCCTGGCAGCCCCTCTCGGGCCATCGAGGCCCAGACCCCAGGACAAGAACCTGGGCTATCGGTGGCGCGGCTGGTTACGAGTGCTGGCCGCCGCCGCCGGTGGCGCCGGACTGCTCCAGGCGGTCCGCAGTGCTGCCGGCCAGCGGGGTGCGGCTGTCGCCAGCGGTCCAACGGCCGGAGGCAGTGGCGCCCTCGGGCACGCGGTCCTGGTCGGCGAAGGCCGGGGCGGCGAGGGAGCCGATCAGGGCGGCGGCGAGGGCGAGGGTGCGGAAGTTCATCATGGCGGCATGTCCTGGGTGGATGGGGCGGCGGGGTGCCGCTCTATGATGAACGGGAAATGCGCCCTGTCCGGCGGAAACTCCAACGCATGCGGTGGATTCCCAGTATCGACGGCGTCGATACGTCGATGCGGGTTGAAGGTCCTGGTCTCTGCTCCCATCCCTCGGACAGGAGGAGCTCAGGGCGTTGAGGATCCCCGCCTTGCTGCGCTCGACGGGCCTTGGACGGCAAGCGAGATGCGGCCGGCAGGGTCACCCGGGGTGAACACCTGCCTTTGTCAGTCCTTCCGAACGCCAACCTCCTCAGTACGGTCTCCTCCGAGCCGCCCAGACAAGCGGAGCGACCGACAGAATGATGCTCGACACCAGCGCCCCGATTGCCAGCAGGCCGCCCGACGAGATCTGCACCTCGGCCCTGGCCGAAATGGCTTGTCCGAGTTGAAGGTCCAGCTTGGCCGCGTGCTTGCGGCCCTGTTCCCCGTCCACCTTTCGACTCCCTGTCTGTGTTCGGGGAAGAACGCCGGACCTGGGCGGACTTTGCGGTCGGCCCGCGGCGCTCAAGCCGGCCCTTTTCCGAGGCGCCTTCCGTCCCGTATCCTACCCCATGCCCTGGAGACCGCACCTCCAACGCCTGACTGACGACCTGGGCGATGGCCTGATCCGGGTAATCGACGCGTTGCTCGACGCCATCGGCTCCGACCGTCAGGCCTTCATCACCGTGGTTGGCCTTCTCTTTTTGGCGACGCTGGTCCTGACGGCGAAGGTCTTCTACCGGCTGGTCAGCCTGTAGGATTGGCCCATCCCTTCGCGCCAGGATACCCTCAGGAACAGGGGCAACTGGGCAGAACGGTCAAGCCTTGCCAGGGAGACAGGATGACTTCCCTCACCCAGTGGCGCCAGTGATGGCGGAGTTCATCTCACGCCTCACGCCCCAGCACCGGCGCGTCCTGGACTGGCTTCCGCCGAGAGGAGAATGGCGGGAGCTGTGGTTCAGTTACCGGCCGGGCCTGGGCCCCGTCCCGGACGAGCCGATCCTGGCCGGGTTGGAGGCCGCGATTGCCGCCGGTTGGGCTGAGGGCGGCGAAGTGACCTTCGGCTTCGACGACGACATTCTGGCGGATGGCGCGCGGACCATGCGGGCTTACTGCACGACGCCGGCCGGTCTCCGCATGAAGGCGAGGATGGAGAGCGAGGAAGAGCCGATCTGACCACCATCCCGGCGGAAAGGGGCAGTCCCGCCGTTGTCGGCCGCTGGCCAGAAAAAGCTTGGTGCGCCCGCTGGGGCTCGAACCCAGGACCCCAAGATTAAAAGTCTCGTGCTCTACCGACTGAGCTACAGGCGCGATACGCGGAGATCGCCGCGTGGGGTGCCCGACCTTTGGAAGGCCGGGCACCGAACGTCAAGACGGAAGGTCAGGCCACCCCGGCCGGGCGCATCTTGATGATCTTGTCGGGGTTCTGCACCATCCCGCTGCCACCCGCGCCGCGCTTGATCTTGTCCACGGCCTCCATCCCGGAAACCACGCGGCCCCAGATCGTGTACTGGCCGTCCAGGCTCGGATAGGGCCCGAACATGATGAAGAACTGGCTGTTCGCGCTGTTCGGGCTCTGCGTGCGGGCCATGCCGCAGGTGCCGCGCAGGAAGCGGGCCTTCGCCGCCGGGGTGAACTCCGCGGGCAGGTCGGGCAGCTGGCTGCCGCCGGTGCCGGTGCCGGTCGGGTCGCCGCCCTGGGCCATGAAGCCCTCGATCACGCGATGGAAAGGCGTGTTGTCGTAGAAGCCCTGGGCCGCGAGGGTCTTAATCCGCTCGCAGTGCTTCGGAGCCAGGTCGGGCCGCAGCTCGATCGTCACCCGCCCGTCCTTCAGGTCCAGGTACAGGGTGTTCTCGGCATTGGCCTGGGCCTCGGCCTCGTTGGTGGTGGCGTCGCTCATCATGGCTCCCGTGGCAGTCGCGATCGAGGTGGTAATAAGGGTCCGACGCCGCATGGCGGTGGTCACTCCCGGGTGTTTGGCGGGCCCCGTACGCCGTCAGGCGCCGGGGCGGACGCGGGCGAGCATGCGCTCGCGGGTCAATTGGGGCACGAAGGAGGAAATGTCTCCCCCCAACTGCGCGATCTCTCGCACCAGGCGGGAGGCAATAAAGGAGGTCCCCTCCCCCGCCAGGAGGAAAACCGTCTCCACCTCCGGCGCCAGCCGGTGGTTCATGCCGGCCATACCCTCCTCGTAATCGAAGTCCGTCACGTTCCGCAGGCCGCGCAGCAGGACCGTGGCGCCCTGGGCGCGGGCGAACTCCACCAGCAGGCCGGAGAAGGGCACGGCCTCGATACGCGTCCCGGTGGCGCGGGCGATGCCCGCCGTCTCGGCCAGCACCAACTCCACGCGCTCCTCCAGTGAGAGGACCGGGCCCTTGCCGGCGCTGCGGGCCACCCCGATGACCAGCCGGTCCACCAGCCGGGCGCCCCGCCCAATCACGTCCAGATGGCCGTTCGTGACCGGGTCGAAGGTGCCGGGATAGACGGCGACGCGATCAGACATCGCCGGCGTCGGGCCCAGGCGACGTCGAATCCGGCACCGCCGGATCCGGCGCCGTCCCGTCATCGACCACGACGAAGCAGGAGGTCACGGCCTCCCCCTTGTCCAGCCGGAAGAGCGTGACGCCGGCGGCCGGGCGGCCCATCACGCGCACCTGGTCGGAAGGCATGCGGATCAGGCGCCCGTTGTCCGTCACGAGCATCACGTCGTCACCCGGGCGCACCGGGAAGGTCGCGACGACCGCGTGGCCCTTGTTACGGCCCAGCGGAATGCTCGCGATCCCCTGCCCGCCCCGGCCGGAGCGGCGGTACTCGTAGGCGGAGCTGCGCTTGCCGAAGCCGGTGTCGGTGACGACGAGGAGGATCTCCTCCGCCTCCGTCAGCTCCGCGGCCCGCTCCTCCGTCAGCGCTACCTCCTCGGCGGGCTCCGCGCCCTCCTCGGCCGTGGCGTCTGCCGCCGCGCTTGCCTCCGCGGCCTCCTCCGCCGTGGCCTCGCCCTGGGCACGCCGC
The DNA here is from genome assembly GCF_017813365.1 of Roseomonas indoligenes. Taxonomy (GTDB): domain Bacteria; phylum Pseudomonadota; class Alphaproteobacteria; order Acetobacterales; family Acetobacteraceae; genus Roseomonas; species Roseomonas indoligenes. The sequence continues at coordinate 355,373 of NZ_JAGIZA010000004.1, read as the reverse complement.
CTTGCGGCGGAGAGCTTCAGGTAGGCGGCCCGCTCGCCCGGCGTGGCCGGCACGTTGCGCAGGACGGAAAGCGCGATGACCGCATCGTCCTTCCCGACCAGCCGGATGCCGCGCACGCCGGTGGAGTCGCGCCCCGCGAAGACGCGCAGCACCCCCTCCTCCGCCGTGAAGCGGATGGCGCGGCCGAGCCGCGTGGAAAGGAGGATGTCGTCGCCCTCCCGGCAGGTCTGCACGCCCACGAGGCTGTCGCCCTCGTCCAGCTTCATCGCAATGAGCCCGGCAGCCCGGACGTTGCGGAAGTCCGAGAGCTTGTTGCGCCGGACATTGCCCGAGACGGTCGCGAAGACGAGGTGCAGATTCTCCCACAGGCTCTCATCCTGCGGCAGCGGCAGCACGGCCGTGACCGTCTCGCCGTCCTGCAGCTGAAGGAGTTGCCGGAGCGAACGGCCACGCGCGGTCGGCCCGGCTTCGGGCAGCCGCCAGACCTTCTCACGGAAGGCCATGCCGCGGCTGGTGAAGAACAGGACATGCTGGTGCGTGTGCGCATTGAAGCTGCGGATGACGACGTCGTCCTCCCGCGTGCCCGCCGCGCTGCGGCCGCGACCGCCCCGGTTCTGGGCGCGGAAGGTCTCGAGCGGCGTGCGCTTCACGTAGCCGTCGCGGGTCAGGGTGACGACCATCAGCCCCGGCTCGATCAGGCTCTCGTCGTCCTGGTCGGCCAGCCCGTCCACGATCTGCGTCATGCGCGGCACGGCGATCTGGGCGCGCACCTCAGCCAGTTCCTGCGCCATCAGCTCCAGACGCCGCGGGCGGGAGGAGAGGATTTCCAGCAGCTCGCGGATCTGGGCGGCGATCTCGTCCAGCTCCTGCTGGATCTTCTCCTGCTCCAGCCCGGTGAGGCGGCGGAGCGTGAGCTCCAGGATGCCACGCGCCTGCGCCTCGGTGAGGTGGACGGTGTCCTCCACCACGAGGTTCCCGGCATCATCCACCAGTGCTAGCAGGGCGCCGATATCGCCGGCCGGCCAGGGCTTCGCCATCAGGGCCGCGCGTGCCTCCGCGGCATCCGCGCTGGCGCGGATGATGCGGATCACCTCGTCGATATTCGCGACCGCGATCGCGAGGCCGATCAGGATATGGCCGCGGTCCCGCGCCTTATTCAGCCGGAAGCGGCTTCGGCGGGTAATCACCTCCTCGCGGAAGCGGATGAAGACCTGCAGCGCGTCGCGCAGGCCCATCTGCCGGGGCGTGCCGTCGTCCAGCGCCAGAAAGTTCACGGCGAAGGAGGTCTGGAGGTTCGTGAAACGGTAGAGCTGGTTCAGCACCACCTCCGCCGTCGCGTCCTTCTTGACCTCGATCACGATCCGCATGCCGTCGCGGTCGCTCTCGTCCCGCAGGTCGGAAATGCCCTCCACCTGCTTCGCGCGGGCGAGTTCGGCGATGCGCTCGATGAGCGTCGCCTTGTTCACCTGGTACGGCACCTCGGAAACGATGATAGCGGAACGCCCGCCGCGCATCTCCTCGATCTCGCAGCGTGCGCGCACGGGGATGGAGCCACGGCCGGTCTCGAAGGCCGAGCGGATGCCCGCGCGGCCCAGGATCAGCCCACCCGTCGGGAAGTCCGGGCCCGGCATGATCCCCATCAGCTCCTCGAGCGTGATGTCGGGATTCGCGATCATCGCCAGCGTCGCGTCGATCACCTCGCCCGGATTATGGGTGGGGATGTTCGTCGCCATGCCCACGGCGATGCCGTTGGAGCCATTGACCAGCAGGTTCGGATAGGCGGCCGGGAGGACGCGCGGCTCCTGCGCGCTCTCGTCGTAGTTGGGCTGGAAATCGACCGTGTCCTCGTCGATGCCCGCCAGCAGCGCGGTCGCGGACTTCGCCAGCCGCGCCTCGGTGTAGCGCATGGCCGCGGCGGGATCGCCGTCCATGCTGCCGAAATTGCCCTGGCCGTCGATCAGGGGAACGCGCATCGCGAAGGGCTGCGCCATGCGGACCATGGCGTCGTAGATCGCGCTGTCGCCATGCGGGTGGTACTTACCCATCACGTCGCCGACCACGCGGGCCGACTTCTTGTAGGGCTTGTCCGCGGTGAACCCGTTCTCGTTCATCGCGAAGAGGATGCGGCGGTGTACGGGCTTCAGCCCGTCGCGCGCATCCGGAAGGGCGCGCGCCACGATCACGCTCATCGCGTAATCGAGGTAGCTGCGCCGCATCTCGTCCTCGAGGGTGACGGGCTGCGTCTCGTCGAAGGGCCGCTCGTCCGGCGGTCCGCCTTCCGTCTCGCTCACTTATTGCCTTCCCATCCGGCCGGTACGGCCATCCAAAAACCTGCCGCCATCAGAACGGGATGTCGTCGTCCAGGTCCGCCTTCGGTGCGTCCCATCCGCCGCCACCGCCGGCACCACCGCCGCTCCGCGGCTTGCTGGCGGCACCGCCCGAGGAGGAGCGCCCGCCGCCGTAGCCGCCACCAGAGGACCCGCCCCGCTCGCCGCCATAGCCACCGCCGGAGGAGCCGCCCTCCTCACCGCCGCCACCCTGGCCGCGGCCGCCGATCAGGGTCAGCTCGCCCCGGAACTGCCGCAGCACGATCTCCGTCGTGTACTTCTCCTGGCCCTGCTGGTCGGTCCACTTCCGGGTCTCCAGCGCGCCTTCGATGTAGACCTGGTTGCCCTTCTTCAGATAGCGCTCGGCAATCTCGCCCAGCTTCTCGTTGAAGATGGCCACCGAGTGCCACTCGGTCCGCTCCTGCTGGTTCCCCTCGCGATCCTTGTACCGCTCGCTCGTCGCCAGGCGCAGGTTCACCACCCGGCCGCCGTTCTGGAAGTTCCGCACCTCGGGGTCGCGCCCCAGCGTGCCGAGGATGATCACCTTGTTGACGCCGGCCATGCCACCCACATCCCTGCCCGGCGGGGGAGACCCGGCCGGAACCTTCCATCACCAAATCCGATTGGCGCCGCGTGCCGGGGCCGCGAATCGCCTCGACCCGCCCTGCGAATCCCTTTGCGGGAAACCCAGGCGGGTCGCGGAAGCTACCCCCCGGGAGGCGGCAAGGCCACCCCCCAGGGGGAAGGGAGGAGGCGCCCCCCGGCGACCTCTTCCCGCCACCATCATATGGTGGCAAACACCGGTGAACACAATGCGAACAGAAGGGTCGGATTGCCCGTGCCTGACAGCCTTCCCGAGACCGCCGGACGCCTTGCCAACCGGGGCGGGCTCGAGATCGGCAGCGGCGGCCATATCCGCATCCGCGGCGCCCGGCAGCACAACCTCAAGAACATCGACCTCGACATCCCCAAGGGGACGCTGACGGTCATCACCGGCCTTTCCGGCTCCGGCAAGTCGTCCCTCGCCTTCGATACCATCTACGCGGAGGGCCAGCGGCGCTACGTGGAGAGCCTTTCCGCCTATGCCCGGCAGTTCCTGGAATTGCAGCAGAAGCCGGACGTGGACAGTATCGAGGGCCTGTCCCCGGCCATTTCGATCGAGCAGAAGACCACCTCCCACAACCCGCGTTCCACCGTCGGCACGGTCACGGAGATCGCCGACTACATGCGCCTGCTCTGGGCGCGGGTGGGCATTCCCTACTCCCCGGCCACCGGCCTGCCGATCGAGGCCCAGACGGTCTCCCAGATGGTGGACCGGACCCTGGCCATGCCGGAGGGGACGCGCCTTCTGGTCCTGGCCCCGGTCGCCAGGGGCAAGAAGGGCGAGTGGAAGAAGGAACTGGCCGAGCTTCAGCGCCGGGGTTTCGAGCGGGTGAAGGTGAATGGCACCCTCTACCGGATTGAGGAGGTGCCCGCCCTCAACAAGAAGCTGAAGCACGACATCGAGGCCGTTGTGGACCGCGTGGTGGTGCGCGAGGGCGCACAGCAGCGCCTGGCGGACAGCTTTGAGACGGCGCTTGGTCTCTCCGACGGCGTGATCTACCTGGAAGGCGCGGATGACGGGAAGCGCACCGTCTTCTCCTCCCGCTTCGCCTGCCCGGAATGCGGCTTCACCATCGAGGAGATCGAGCCCCGGCTCTTCTCCTTCAACTCGCCCCAGGGCGCCTGCCCGGAATGCGACGGGTTGGGGATGGAGAAGTTCTTCGACCCCGCCCTGGTGGTACCGGACGACGTGAAGAGCATCGCCGAGGGCGCCGTGGCCGCCTGGGCCGGTGGCTCCTCCTCGCCCTACTACGACCAGACGCTGGAAAGCCTGGCGCGGCACTTCAAGGTGTCCACGAACACCGCATGGGCGGACCTGCCCAAGGCGGTTCGGAGTGCCATCCTGCACGGCACTTCCGACGTGGTAACCCTGAAGTACAAGGACGGCCTTCGCGCCTACGAGGTGAAGAAGGCCTTCGAGGGCGTGATCCCGAACCTTGAGCGCCGCCTCCGCGAGACGGACAACCCCTGGGTCCGTGAGGACCTGCAGCGTTACCAGTCCGAGCGCCCCTGCCATGTCTGCCAGGGCGCCCGGTTGAAGCCGGAGGCGCTGGCCGTCCGGGTGGCGGACCTGAACATCGCCCAGGCCTCCGAGCTCTCCATCCGCAAGTCGATGGATTGGTTCGCGGGCGTCTTCGACCAGCTCTCCCCCCAGCGGCAGGAGATCGCCCGCCGCATCCTCCGGGAGATCAACGACCGGCTCCGGTTCCTCGTCGATGTCGGGCTGGACTACCTGTCGCTCGCCCGCGGCTCCGCCAGCCTCTCGGGCGGCGAGAGCCAGCGGATCCGGCTGGCCTCCCAGATCGGCTCCGGCCTGACGGGCGTGCTCTACGTGCTGGACGAGCCCTCCATCGGCCTGCACCAGCGGGACAATGAGCGGCTTCTCGTCACGCTTCGCCGGCTGCGGGACATCGGCAACACCGTGCTGGTGGTGGAGCACGACGAGGACGCGATCCGCGCCGCCGACTACCTGGTGGATATCGGCCCCGCCGCCGGCGCGGGCGGCGGCCGCATCATCGCCCAGGGCACGCCGGAGGAGGTGATCGCCAACCCCGACAGCATCACCGGCGCCTATCTTTCCGGCCGCCGCGCGGTGCCCGTGCCCACAAAGCGCCGCGTGCCCGACCCGAAGCGTGCGCTGAAGGTCGTGGGCGCCACGGGCAACAACCTGAAGTCCGTGACGGCCAGCATGCCGCTGGGGACCTTCACATGCGTCACCGGTGTCTCCGGCGGCGGCAAGTCCACCCTGGTGATTGAGACCCTCTACAAGGCCGCGGCCCGCCGACTGATGGGTGCCGGCACCGTCCCCTCCCCGCACGAGCGGATCGAGGGATTGGAGCTGCTGGACAAGATCATCGACATCGACCAATCGCCGATCGGCCGCACCCCGCGATCCAACCCGGCGACCTATACCGGCCTCTTCGCGCCCATTCGGGACTGGTTCGCGGAACTGCCGGACAGCAGGGCCCGCGGCTACAAGGCTGGCCGCTTCTCCTTCAACGTGAAGGGCGGCCGCTGCGAGGCGTGCCAGGGCGACGGGCTCATCAAGATCGAGATGCACTTCCTGCCCGACGTTTACGTCACCTGCGATACCTGCAAGGGAAAGCGCTATAACCGCGAGACGCTGGAGGTGAAGTTCCGCGGCAAGTCGATCGCGGACGTGCTGGAGATGACGGTTGACGAGGGGCTGGAGTTCTTCTCCGCCGTGCCGGCCATCCGGGACAAGCTGAAGGTGCTGACCGAAGTGGGCCTCGGCTACATCCACCTGGGGCAGCAGGCGACCACCCTCTCGGGCGGCGAAGCCCAGCGCATCAAGCTCGCGAAGGAGCTGGCCCGCCGCGCCACCGGACGCACCCTCTACATCCTCGACGAGCCGACGACCGGCCTGCACTTCGAGGATGTGCGGAAGCTGCTGGAGGTGCTGCACGCGCTGGTGAACCAGGGCAACACGGTGCTGGTGATCGAGCATAACCTGGAGGTCATCAAGACCGCCGACTGGATCCTGGACATGGGGCCGGAGGGCGGAGACGGCGGCGGGCGAGTGGTGGCCGAGGGTACGCCGGAGGATGTGGCCGCCAGCCCGGAAAGCCATACCGGCCGCTTCCTCGCCCCGCTGCTGGCAGGCCGCGACGCAGTGGAGCCGGCGCCGACGAAGAAGCGCAAGCGGGCCTGATCGCGGCGCCCTGCCCTATGGCAGGGCGCCGCTTCCCGTTCAGGCGTTCCAGACGCCCATCGTGGCGCGCGCGCACTCATGCATCACCGTCAGCGCGCGCTGGACCGTGTCCTTCCCGAGAACGAAGGGATTCGGCGCGCCCGGGCGCTTCGCCGCCAGCTTCTGCGCCGCCCCGTCCCAACCGGTGTGGTTGGAGAGCAGCACGTCCACCCCTTGCCGCGCCGCGATCTCGCGGGTCCGGGCCGTGCCGTCGATATAGGCCTGCAGCCGCCGGATGCGGTCGGGCTGCCGCCCGAAGTTGAAGGCCGTACCGCCCCAGAGCAGGCCGCGATGCGTGGCACCGCCATCCTTCAGGTCCATCAGAAGGGAGATGGTGCCCATGGTGTGGCCGGGCGTGGCGATCACATCCAGCGCGGTGTCGCCCAGCGCGACCTTGCCGCCATCCTCCACCGCGATGTCCCGCTTCGGCGGGCGGCCCCAGGCCGGCAGGTCGAACTCAAGCTTTGTCTCCACCATGCGCCAGTCCTCGCCGCTCATCACCACGCGGATGCCGTAGCGCCGCTGGAAATGGCCGCAACCGCCGTAATGGTCGCCGTGGCCGTGGGTGACGACGAGGAGCTTGACCGCCGTGGGGTCCAGCCCGGTGCGGCGCATGCCCGCATCCGTAATCGTCTCAGCCTGCTCGTCATTGTCCATGGCGTCAATCAGGATGATCCCGTCCGATGTCGGGACCGCCCAGGCCGTCACCCACTCGCTGCCGAGGAAGACGAGGTTGTCGAAAGCCCGGCCCGGCGGCGGAGCGGGCATGCGGATCAGCTCCTCCATGCTCGGCCGGCGCTCGGTCGGGGGCACGATTACGTCGGCCAGGCGCAGGAGGGGCGTCAGGTCAGTCCCCGCCGCCTCTCGCGCCGCAGCAAGGTGGCGCTGCACCTCGGCAGACCCAACGGCCTGGGCCTCCAGCCGGCTCAGCGGAGCGGCCGCCATGATGCAGCAGGCACAGCCGAGCTTCAGGAAGCGCCTGCGCGTGGGATCCACGGCCTCCGCCACCAGCCGGGTGGGCGCACGGCGTTGCTGGAAGAACATGGAACCTCTCCTCCCTTTTATCGAGGGAAGCTTGCACCCTCTGGAGGGGAAAGCGCCAGCAGCGGCGCTTCAGACCCGCCCGCGCAGGCCGGCCCAGGCCACGGCGAGCCGGTCGCCCAGGCCGCGCGGGGCAGGCGGAGCGCCGGGCTGCCAGCCCGGTGAGAGCACGCGCTGCAGGTCGCGCTGGGCCAGGACCGCCGGCAGGGCCGCAGCCACGGCGCCTCTCGGCAGACCCACAGCCGCCTTCCGCCCGGCGTCCAGGATGGAAAGGCCCTTCCGCGCCAGGACCCGCCCCGCGTCCACCGGGTCGGCCCCTTCCGGCAGGGGGTCACGCCCCTGCGCCGCCAAGGCCGAGAGGCTGCGGAGCGTACCGCCGAAGCCATAGGCCGTGCCCAGCAGGCGCAACCCCTCCATCCTCTCCGGCGGAGCACCGAGCAGGCGGCCGGTCTCCGCGGCCAAGGCCCCGGCCGTGCCGCGCAGCCTTTCCGGCAGGGGCGGCGCCCCCTCCCCCGTCTCGTCACCCTCCCGCGCGTCGATCATCGCGAGCAGCGCGGCTGGGTCGAGGCTCCCATTGGCGATCGCCCGGGAAACGGGTCCCGCGACCTCATGCCGCCGGGCGGGCCTGCGCGCCACGGCTTCCTCCACCGCGTCCCGCCACCATTGTAGGCGGATCAGGACCATCATCGGTTCCCGCGCCGCCTCCCGCGCCCGCGCCAGCTCATGGTTGAACGCGATCAGGGTGAAGATTGCCTCCCGCGAGGCGGCGGGGGCGAAAAGCGCGCAGAGGAAGCGGTCCGGGTCATGCCGGCGGGCAAATTCGGCGAGGGATGGTTGATCGGGCGGCTCGGCCATGCCGCGCCCCTTGGCTCGCCTCAGCCCCCCTGTCCAGCACCTCTCGCGCCGGAGTGAGGGGCCGCGCCCTTGGCCAGGGCCGGTATCGGCGCGACATTGCGGCCCGAATCACCCGCAAGGAGATGCCTTATGGCTTTCAGCCTGCCCCCCCTGCCCTACGACGTGAACGCCCTCGCCGCCCGCGGCATGCAGCAGGAGACGCTGGAGCTGCACCACGGCAAGCACCACCAGGCCTATGTCACCGCGCTGAACGGGCTGGTCGAGAGCAAGGGCCTCTCCGGCAAGACCCTGGAGCAAATCGTGGCCGAGGCCGGCAAGGGCGGGGCTGACTCCCTGCCCGTGCTGAACCAAGCCGGCCAGCACTGGAACCACCTGCTCTTCTGGCAGTGCATGTCGCCCAACGGCGGCGACGACAAGATCCCGGACACGCTGAAGTCCCGGATCGAGAGCGACCTCGGTGGGCTGCAGAAGTTCAAGGACGACTTCAAGGCCGCCGGCGTGGGCCAGTTCGGCTCCGGCTGGGCCTGGCTCGTCGAGGATGCCTCCGGCAAGCTCAAGATCACCAAGACCCCGAACGGCGCGAACCCCATCTCCACCGGCGAGGGCACGCCCCTCCTCGGCGTGGACGTGTGGGAGCACTCCTACTACCTGGATTTCCGCAACCGCCGCCCGGATTACCTGTCCAACTTCTTGGACAAGCTGGTGAACTGGGAGTTCGTGGCCTCCCTGCTCGGCAAGGGCATGCAGTCCGGCCAGTCGGCCTGACACCAAGGCCCGGAAACGAGGAAGGGCGCCGCGGGGAAACCCGCGGCGCCCTTCGCGCGTCCGGATGGTCGGGAATCAGGCCTTAACGGCCACGTCGTTCGCGGCGGTCGGGCGGATCACGCTGCCGATCGTGGTGCGTACGATCGTCACCCGCACGTTCGGAGCGATCTCGGCCTCAATCTCGTCCGAGCCCTCCTTCACCTTCGTAATGGTGGCCACCAGCCCGCCGCCGGTCACCACGCGGTCCCCGCGCTTCAGCTGGCCGAGCATGTCGCGGTGATCCTTCATCTTCTTCTGCTGGGGGCGGATGAGGATGAAATAGAACACGACGAAGATGAGGATGAGCGGGGCGAACTGCATGAGCATGCCGGCTGCGCCGCCGGCGCCCGCATCCTGCGCATAGGCCGGGGAGATGAACATGGGGCTGGGCTTCCGTCGAGTTTCTTGGGGTGCGAAGAGGGGCGGAAACTAGCTGCCCACCCCCCCGCGTCAAGCGCGGCGGGGCCGGCCACCGGGAAACGACGATGGAAACCGCCCTTCTGACACGCATTGCCGAAGCGCTGGAACGCTTGGCGCCTCCGCCGCTCGCCCCGCCGCGGCTGGACGGGGCCGATGCCTTCATCTGGCACCCCGGCCCGCGCCCGCGCCTCTCCCCCGTGCGCCGGGTGGCTGCCGTAGACATCGGGCTGTTGCAGGGCGTTGAGGCGCAGAAGGCGCTGCTGCTGGAGAACACGCTGCGCTTCGCCCGCGGGCTGCCGGCGAACAACGCCATGCTCTGGGGCGCGCGGGGCATGGGCAAGTCGTCCCTGGTGAAGGCCGCCCACGGGCAGGCCAATGCGGAGCGGCCGGGCAGCCTGGCCCTGATCGAGATCGCGCGGGAGGACATCGTCACCCTGCCGGAGCTGCTGGAAATCCTGCGCGAGGGGCCGCGCCGCGTGCTGGTCTTTTGCGACGACCTCTCCTTCGAGCGGGAGGACGCGGACTACAAGGCGCTGAAATCCGTGCTGGACGGCGGGATCGCCGGGCGGCCGCAGAACGTGATCTTCTATGCCACCTCCAACCGCCGGCACCTGATGCCGCGGGACATGATCGAGAACGAGCAGCAGCGCGCCATCCACGCCAGCGAGGCGGTGGAGGAGAAGGTCTCCCTCTCCGACCGCTTCGGCCTCTGGATCGGCTTCCACAACTGCGACCAGTCCACTTACTTCGCCATGGTTGAGGGCTACGCCGCCGCGCTCGGCCTCCCGATCGAACGGGATGCCCTGCTGGCCCGCGCCAAGGAATGGACGATCACCCGTGGTTCCCGCTCCGGCCGCGTCGCCTGGCAGTTCGCGCTCGACATGGCCGGGGAACTCGGCGTGAAGGTGGACGCCTGATGCGGGAGGGTGCCCGGCGCGGGCCGGACGGGCGGTTCCTGAACCCGGACGGCTGCGTGGCGGGCAACCCGCTCCGCGAGGTGTGGCGGATGATGCGAGAGGGCGGGGGTACGCCCTGGCCACGCCACCTGGACGACCCGCCCGAGGCTCCTCCCACCGAGCCGCCGCCGGGCCATGCCGCGATCACTTTCATCGGCCACGCGACCTTCCTTATCCGGCTCCATGGCGGCCCTACCCTGCTCACGGATCCGATCTGGTCGGAGCGGTGCAGCCCCTTCTCCTTCGCGGGGCCCCGGCGCGCCAGGGCGCCTGGGCTGGCGCTCACGGCGCTGCCGCCGCTGGATGCGGTGCTGCTCTCGCACAACCATTACGACCACCTGGACGTGCCGACGCTGCGAGCGCTGAAGCCGCCCCGGGTCATCACCGGCCTCGGCAACTCTCGCATCCTCACCCGCAACCGACTGCCGGAGGCGGAGGAGTTGGACTGGTGGGGGGAGACGAGTGTTGGCCGCGCCCGGATCACCTACCTGCCCGCGCGCCACTTCTCCGCCCGCGCCATCGGGGATCGCGGCCGCTCGCTTTGGGGCGGCTTCGCCATCCAGGTGACCGAGGGCGCCATCCTCTTCGCCGGCGACACCGCGCATGGCGAGCATCTCCGGCAGATCGGAGCTGAGGCAGGACCCTTCGCAGTCGGCCTGATCCCGATCGGCGCCTACGAGCCGAAGTGGTTCATGCGCGCCGTCCACATGAACCCGGCGGAGGCGGTGCGGGCCCGTGAGGAGACCCGGACCCGCACGGCCGTGGCCATGCATTTCGGGACGTTCAAACTCACGCAGGAGGGAATCGACGAGCCCGCCCGAGCCCTGGCCGAGGCGCGAGGGGCCGCCGGCCTGGCTGAGGCGGACTTCATCGTCCCCCGCTTCGGGCAGACGCTGGTGCTGCCGCTCGGGCCTTAGATCGGCGGGGCGGGATCAGAGGATCGCGGCCAGCCGGTCGAGCATCACCCCCCAGTCCCCCTCCGTCTCGTCCGTCAGATCGGGCGGCAGCCCCTCTTTCGTAAGCGAGAGGAGGCTGCCCGCGGCGTTGGGCGCGATCTCCACCACAAAGCGGTCCACGCCGTGGCGCAGGGCGGGGATGCCGAAGGCGAGGACCACGCGGCGCGGAGGGTCAAGTTCGATGAACTCGCCATAGCCCTCGTGCCGGGCGCCGCGCAGCCGGAATACCCCACCGGGACGGGCATCCATCGCCAGCTCGGCACCCTCGCCAACCAGCCCCGAGAACAGCCACTGCACCGCCAGTTCCGGATTCGTCCAGCCCTGGAACACGCGCTCCGGCGGCGCTTCGAAGCGCCGCCGGACAAAGAGTCCCTCGGTGGTAGGATCGACGGCCATGTGCAACCTCCGGTTGGGAGGCTAACGCGCAGTCCCGAAGATTCGCTGCTCCACCTTGTCGCCCACGCGAATGCCAAGGCGCTCCGCCGTGCCGGCCGCCAGTTCGAGCGTCGCCCGCACCGGGCCGTTGGAGCTGATGGTGGCAAGGCTTCGCGGCACCGTGCGCTCGGCGATCCGGAGCACCGTCCCGTTGGCCGTGATGAACAGCATGTCCAGCGAGGTGATGGTGTTGCGCATCCACATCGTGCTCTCGCGGGGCTGGCCCCAGTCGAAGAGCATGCCCTCCGTCGGGGCTACCGAAGGGCGGAACATCAGCCCCACCATCTGCTGGTCCGGCGCCAGCGCCATTTCCACCTGGAACTCGTGCCGCTTGCCATCATGCGTCACGATGACCAGCGGCTCTGTCGGCAGCTTCGGCTGCGGCCCCTCCTGGGCCAGCGCGCCGCCAGAGGCCAAGGCGCCGGCCAGGGCAAGGCCAAGGAGCGAACGCCGGTTCATCGCTGCGGCATCCCCTCGGGGATCACGGTTCTGACGAGGGTGGAATCCAGCGCCTCGTACTCATGATAGCCGATCGCGTCATAGAGCTGCGCCCGGGTCTGCATCCGATCCACCATGCCCTGCGTGCCGCCATCGCGGTTGATAGCGGCGTAGAGTTCCTCCATCGCACGGTTGGCGACGCGAAGGTGCGAGACGGGCCAGATCACCATGGCATAGCCCATCGCCTCGAACTCCTGGTCCGTGAAGAAGGGCGTGCGGCCGAACTCCGTCATGTTCGCCAGCAGCTTGACGCCGGGCATGCGGCGGGCGAACTCGCGGAACATCTCAGCGGTGTTCAGGGCCTCGGGGAAGATCGCGTCCGCCCCGGCCTCCATGAAGAGCTTGGCCCGGCCGACCGCGCCATCCATGCCCTCGCTCGCGGCCGCATCCGTGCGGGCGATGATGTAGAGGTGCTTCCGGGCACGCCGGGCGGCGGCGATCTTGGCCGCGAAATCGTGCGGGTCGGCGAGCTTCTTGTCGTTCAGGTGCCCGCACTTCTTCGGCAGCAGCTGATCCTCGAGCTGCACCGCGGCCGCCCCGGCGTCCTCGAAGGAGCGGACCATGTTCATGACGTTCAGCGCCTCGCCATAGCCCGTGTCGCCGTCCACCAGGGCGGGCAGGGAGGAGGCACGGGACACCTGGCGGACGTGCCAGCACACGTCCTCCACGGTGATCATGCCGAGATCGGGGAGGCCCATATTGGCGGACATGGCGGCGCCGGAGACGTAGAGCGCCTCGAACCCCGCCCGCTTCGCCAGCAGCGCCGCCATGCCGGTGTGCGCGCCGGGCATTCGCAGGATCCCCGGCCGGTCCAGCAGCGCGCGGAAGCGCTGGCCGGCCGGGATATCCGGCAGGTCGTCGCCGATCACATATGGCATCTGGGAACCTCCCGGGCGTGGCACGGGGCGAACGCGGCCCCGTCGGGGCGCCGGAACGGCCGGCGTCTTCAGTCGCCGGCAGGCTACACCCGCCCTCCCCGGGCGGCCAGACCGCGCGACCCGGCCGGGTGCACCGGTCCGGTAGGCCCCCTTCCCACCTCCCCTGCCCTCCCCTAGCTTGCGCCGCGGGACAGAACAGCACGGGGAGCGACGGGCATGGACATGACGGGGAGCCGCCGCATCGAGGCGCCGCGCGAGCGCGTCTGGGAGGCGTTGAACGACCCCGCCGTGCTCCAGGCCAGCATCCCCGGATGCGAGTCGGTGGAGCGGACGGGTCCGGACAGCTTCGCGGCCAAGGTCGCGGTCCGGATCGGGCCGATGTCCGCCAAGTTCGGCGGCAAGGTCACGCTGACCAACATCAATCCGCCCGAGGGTTACACCATCACCGGCGAAGGCCAGGGCGGCGCGATGGGCTTCGCCCGCGGCGGCGCCGATGTGGGGCTGGTGTCTGAGGGCCCCTCCACGACGGTGCTGAACTACAATGTGAAGGCCCAGGTCGGCGGCAAGATGGCGCAGCTCGGCGCGCGGCTGGTGGACAGCACCGCCCGCCAGATGGCCGACCAGTTCTTCGACCGCTTCGCCGCCCAGGTGGCCGCGGCCGAGACGGTTCCCGCCTCTGCGGCCGGTCCCGCGACCGCCGCGGCCGCGGCACCGGACATGGTGCCTACCACGGGGCCGTCCGTCGCCAGCACCGGACAGCCGATCGAGCCGCGCCAGACCGCCATGGCCGCGCTTCGCCCCGGCGCCGCCAAGGGGAACCTCGCCGCAATGCTGGACGCGATCCCGCGGGAGCCCTTCGGGCTGCCGATCAACCTTTGGCTTGGCGGCGCGGTCTTCCTCGTGATCCTCGGGCTGCTCTTCGTCATTGGCTGAGTTCCCGCCCAGGGACGTCGGCGCCACGCAGGCGCTGCTGGAGGCTGGCGGCTACGTCGCCGACCGGGCCCTCGCCACAACCGTCCACCTGGCACTCGCGATGGGCCGCCCCCTTCTGCTGGAGGGCGAGCCCGGCACGGGGAAGACCGAGATCGCGAAGGTGCTGGCCTCCCAGCTGCCGCGCCGGCTGGTGCGGTTGCAATGCCATGACGGCATGGACCTCGCCTCCGCCGCCTATGAGTGGAACCACGCGCGCCAGCTGATGGCGATCCGCCTGTCCGAGGCGGCGCAGGAGGCGGACCGGGCAGCATTGGAGCGCGGCCTCTACGACCGCCGCTTCCTCGAGCCACGCCCGCTGCTCCAGGCTCTGGAAGGCAGCCCCGCCCTGCTGCTGATCGACGAGCTGGACCGCGCGGATGAGCCTTTCGAGGCCTTCCTGCTGGAGGTGCTGGCCGACTTCCAGATCACGGTGCCCGAACTCGGCACCATCCGTGCCGAGACCCCGCCCGTGGTCGTCATCACCTCCAACCGCACGCGCGAGGTGCACGACGCCATCCGCCGTCGTTGCCTCTACCACTGGGTGGATTATCCGGACGCCGCGCGGGAAAGGGCCATCCTCGCCCGCCGCGCGCCGGAGGTGCCGGCCGCCCTCTCCGCCCAGGTCGTCGCCTTCGTGCAGGGACTGCGGGATGGCGATTCCTTCTTCAAGCCGCCGGGCGTGGCGGAGACGGTGGACTGGGCCCGAGCGCTGACCGCGCTGGACCGGCGGGAACTGGAGCCGGCCGCGGCCGAAGCCACCCTCGGCGTGTTGCTGAAGTACCAGGACGACATCGCGCGCCTGCGCGGGGCCGAGTTGGCCCGCCGCGTGGAGGAGGCGCGGGAGGCGGCGTCCTGAGCGCGCTGGCCCCGAATCTCCTCGCCTTCGGGCGGGTGCTCCGCCGCGCCGGACTTCCGGTCGGCCCTGCGGAGTCCCTATCCGCCGCCGAGGCGCTGTCCCATGTCCCGCTCTCTGACCGCGCCGCTTTCCGCGCGGCGCTGCGGGCGACCATGATCCACCGCCGGGACCACTTCGAGGTCTTCGACTCAGCCTTCGACCTGTTCTGGCGCAATCCCGACACCCCGATCCGTGCCTCCGGCCCGCATGACGAGCCACCGGAAGCGGCGCCCCCGGCCGCCCGCCGCGCTGCGGAGGCCATGCCCGGCGCAGCGCCGCCTGTGGACCCGGCCGGGGCGCCGGAACGGCGCGAGGATGCGGCTCTCACCACGTCGGACCAGGAGCGGCTGAACCGGCTGGATTTTGAGGCCATGTCGGCCGAGGAACTGGCCGAGGCGAAACGGCAGATCCGCCGCCTGGTCCTGCCCCTCGCCGAACGCCCCACCCGCCGCTTCCGCCCGGACCCGACCGGCCCCCGCGCCGACCTGCGCGCGACCATCCGCGCCTCCATGCGGCTCGGCGGCGAGATCGCGCGGATCGAGCGGCGGCGCCGGGTCAGCCGCCCGCCGCCGCTGGTCCTTGTCTGCGATGTTTCGGGAAGCATGGCTCGTTACGCGCAGATCCTGCTGCATTTCATGCACGCGGTGGAGAACGACCGCGCCCGGGTCCATAGCTTCGTCTTCGGCACGCGCCTGACCAATGTGACCCGCGCGCTCCGGAACCGCGACCCGGAGGTGGCGTTCCAGGCCGTGTCGCACATCCTGCCGGACTGGTCCGGCGGCACCCGGATCGCGGAGGCGCTGGACCGCTTCAACCGCCTTTGGGCCCGGCGCGTGCTGGGCCAGGGCGCGGTCGTGCTGCTGATCACCGATGGACTGGACCGCGGCGGGGCAGAGGGGCTCTCAGAAGCCGCGGAACGGCTGCGCCATTCCTGCCGGCGGCTGATCTGGCTGAACCCTCTCCTGCGCTATGCCGGGTTCCAGCCCCGCGCGGCGGGCATACGTGCCCTCCTCCCCCATGTGCATGAGCATCGCCAGGTGCATAACCTCAACAGCCTGCGCGCCCTGGTCGCCACTCTCTCGGGTGACGGGCGCCGCGACGGGAGGCCTGCATGAGCGGCACCGAGGACATCCTGGAGACCGCCCGCGCCTGGCGCGCGGAGGGAGAGAGCGTGGCCCTGGCCACTGTGGTGGAGACCTGGGGTTCCTCGCCCCGGCCGGCAGGGTCACGCCTTGCCGTGACGGTAAGCGGCCGCCTGGCCGGTTCTGTCTCGGGCGGCTGCATCGAGGGTGCGGTGGCTGACGTGGCGCAGCAGGTAATGAAGACCGGCACGCCGCAGCTGCTGGATTTCGGCATCACGGATGAGCGCGCCTGGGAGGTGGGGCTGGCCTGCGGCGGCAAGCTCAAAGTCTTCGTGGAACCCCTGGCGTGACGCCCGAGACCCTGGAAATCCTTCAGGCCGCCCGCGCAACGCGGCGGCCGGTGGCACTGCTCACGCGAATGCCGGACGGCGCCCAGTGCCTGCATCCCGACGAGGCCCTGCCCCCTGCCCTGGCCGAGGCCGCCGAAGCGGCGCTGCTGGCGGACAAGGCCGGGCCGGTGACGGTCGGGGAGGAGACCTGGTTCGTCCAGCCGCAGACCCCGCCGCCGCGGATGATCGTGGTCGGGGCCGTCCACGTCGCCCAGGCCCTGGTCCCCATGGCCGCCGCGGCGGGCTTCTCCGTGATCATCGTCGATCCCCGCCGGGCCTTCGCGACGGAGGAGCGCTTTGCCGCCGATGCCGAGCTGGTCACGGAATGGCCGGACGAGGCGCTGGAGGCGCTGCGCCCGGATAGCCGCACGGCGATCGTGACCCTGACCCACGACCCGAAGCTGGACGACCCGGCGCTGGACGTGGCGTTGCGGTCCGGCGCTTTCTACATCGGCGCCCTCGGCAGCCGCCGCACCCATGCCAAGCGCGTCGCGCGGCTGCAGGAGGCGGGGCACGGCACCGAGGCCATCGCCCGCATCAACGCCCCGGTCGGGCTGGATATCGGTGCCGTGACGGCGCCGGAGATCGCCCTCTCCATCGTCGCCCAGGTCGTTGCGGCCCGCCGCGGAAAACTCCTTGGCGGGAAGCTCGGATGATTTTCGGTCCCACCCCGCTGGCGGAGGCGCGCGGCGCCGTCCTCGCCCATACGCTGCGCCTGCCCAACCGCGTGCTGAAGAAGGGCACCGTCCTGGACGCGGAGGGTGTCGAGGCCCTGCGTGCCGGCGGCCACGCTGAGGTGGTCGCCGCGCGGCTGGAATCCGGCGACGTGCCGGAGGACGAGGCCGCGGACCGCATGGCCAATGCCATGCTCCGCCCCCTGGTGGCCCGCACCCGCGCGGCCACGGGCCGCGTGAACCTTCTGGCGGAAACCGCCGGCCTTTTGCGGGTGGACGCGGCGCTGGTGGACCGGCTGAACGCGCTGGACGAGAGCCTTACACTCGCCACCCTGCCCGACTTCACGGTGGTCCAGCCGAAGGACATGCTGGCGACGGTGAAGGTGATCCCCTTCGCCGTGCCGGGCGGCGCGCTGCACGTCGCCGAGGCCATGCTGCGCGGCGCCGCGGCCCTTTCCCTTCATCCCTTCCGGCCGCTGAAGGTCGGGCTGGTGAGCTCCGAGCTGCCGGGGATGAAGGACGCGGTCATCGAGAACGGGATCGAGGCCACCCGCACCAGGATCGAGGCCCTCGCCGGCACGATGCTGCCGCCGGAGCGCTGCGCCCACGAGACCGCGGCGATCGCCGAGGCTCTGGGCCGCCTCCGCAAGGCCGGGGCGGAGATGCTCCTGGTGATGGGCGCCTCGGCCGTGGTGGACCGGCGGGACGTGGCACCGGCCGCGATCATCCGTGCCGGCGGCACCATCGAGCATTTCGGCATGCCGGTGGACCCCGGCAACCTCCTCTGCCTCGGGCGGATCGGGGAGACCCCGGCCATGGTGCTGCCGGGCTGCGCGCGCAGCCCGAAGGTGAACGGCTTCGACTGGGTACTGGAACGGATCTTCGCCGGCGTACCGGTCTCGCCGAAGGCACTGATGCGAATGGGCGTCGGCGGCCTTCTGAAGGAGATCGAGACGCGTCCTCTTCCCCGCGGCGAGGCCCCTCGCACCGCGCCTGTCGCCGCCCCCCGCCGCCCGCGCCGCGTGGCGGCCCTCGTGCTGGCAGCCGGGCGGTCCCGTCGCATGGCGCCGCTGAACAAGCTGATGGTTTCGGACCGGGAGGGGCGGCCCATGGTGGCGCGGGTGGTGGAGAACGCACTGGCCAGTCGCGCCCGCCCCGTCCTTGTCGTCACCGGGCACGAGCACGAGCGGGTCGAGGAGGCGCTGTCCGGCCGCCCCGTGCTCATGACCCATGCGGAGGACTATGCCGAGGGACTTTCCGCTTCGCTCAAGGCGGGGATTGCCGCCCTGCCGCCGGATGTCGAGGGCGTCCTGGTGATGCTGGGGGACATGCCCCTCGTCTCGGCGGCCGTTCTGGACCGACTGTTGGCCGCCTTCGACCCGGAGGAGGGCCGAGCGATCATCCAGCCGACCTTCCGGGGCAAGCAGGGCAATCCCGTCCTCTGGGGGCGTGAGTTCTTTGAGGCCATCCTGGGCATCTCGGGGGATGTCGGCGCGCGTCACCTGACAGGTCTGCACGCGGACCGGCTGTTCAACGTGGAGATGTCCGACGACGGCGTCCTCCGGGATTTCGACACGGCGGACACGCTGAAGGGGCTGTGAATCGTCAAGCCCCTGACCTTCGGGCCGGGGCACCCCACCTATCCTCTGTGCCGACCGCCTACGCCATTCCCTTCGCCCCCGAGGCCACCCCCGCCGTCCCGCCCCGTGCCCTGCTGCGCGCCTGGGAGGCGGCGCGGGACGCCGCAAATGCCGCCCTGGAAGGGCCGCCGCGCGCCTTCCGGTTCCGGGGACGAACGGGAGACGCGCCGGCTCTGGACCTGCTGCTGGAAGACCGCGATGCCTGCTGCTGGGCGGAGGCGCTGGACCGCCATGTCGGGCTCGACCACGCGGAAGGCATTGCCACGCTGCTGCGCCTCCTCGCCTTGCTTGAGGTGATGGGCCGCGCCCACTGGCTGCGCGGCCATTTCGACATCGGACGCGAAGGAACGGTCCTGCACCCCGAGCTTCTGCGCGCCGCCGCCACGCACCCCCTGGACGCCGCCGCCCGCTTCGATGAAGAGGGGCTTAGGGGCCGCCTCGCGCGACCCCGACTATCCCAGGAATCGGCCGGAGCGCTGACCGCATGAAGTCCCTGTCCATGACGACGCGCCCGGTTCTGGCTCTTCTGCTCGCCGCGCCGCTCGGCCTGACGGCCTGCGCCGCGCCGCCGGCCGCGCCCGTTGCGTCGCGCGCCGGCGTACCCAATGCCGGGGGCGACGCCGCCCGCTCCGACCGTGCGGCCGCCTGCATGGCGGATGCCGAGCGCGTGGTCCGCTTCCGCGACCGGGGCCAGCTGATGCGGCAGGATGACTACAACGCCCGCATCGGCACCACCTCCTATCTCGGGCCGCAGGTCATCTCGGACCAGTTCGCCCAGGTCTATGACCGCGACCGCATGGCGGCCGACTGCGTGCGGGGCGCGAACTCGCCCACCGCGACGCCCCGTCCGGCCCCGACCCCTGCGCCGGGAACCCCGACCCGGCGCTGAGGCGCCCTTGCCTTCCACCCCCATCGCCCGCCTCGTCGCAGGCCCGCTCGGGCGGGCGCTTGCCAGCCGCAACGCGCGGATCTTCTTCGGGGCCAGCCTTGGCGCCTGGACCGGGCTGTGGATGCACCGGATCGGAGTGGCCTGGCTGGCCTGGGAGCTCTCCCGCAGCGCGGCCTGGGTGGGGCTGATCGCCTTCGCGGACCTCGCCCCGGCCGTACTGGTCAGCCCTGTCGCGGGGGCCTTGGCGGACCGGCTCGACCGGGTCCGCCTCACCATGGCCTCTCAGAGCGTGATTGCGGTCGAGGCCTTGGCCGTCGCGACCCTGACGGCCACCGGCCACATCTCCATCGGCCTGCTCTTCGCGCTGGAGATGGTCAGCGGCACCGCCGCATGCTTTTCCCAGCCCGCCCGCCAGACACTCATCCCCGCCCTGGTCCGGCGAGAGGACCTGCCGGCCGCGGTGGCCGCCAACAGCCTGCTCTTCAACGTGGCGCGATTTGTCGGGCCGGGGATTGCGGGCTTCGTCATCGCGGCCTGGGGCGTTGCGCCCGCCATCCTCTGCAACGCCGTCGGCCACGGCTTCGCCACCCTTTCGATGCCCTGGCTGCGGGTGGACCCCGAGCAGCGGCGCGGCCATCCCGCCACCAGTTCCCTGTTCGCCGAGACGCTGGAGGGGTTCCGTTATGCAGCGCGCCACCCGGGCCTGGGGCCGATCGTCGCCTTCTCCGCCCTCTCTTCGATCCTGCTCCGCGGCGTCCAGGAGATCCTGCCCCCCTATGTCGAGCGGATCTTCGGGCGCGGCGCCGAATCGATGGCCATGCTGACCGCCTCCTTTGCCGTCGGGGCACTCGTGGCGGGGCTTACCGTCGCCTCCCGGGGGCGGCTGGGCGGCACGACGCGGATTGCGGTCCTCGCCATCCTGGCCCAGGCCGTCGCAACGGGGCTCTTCGTCGCCACGGGCTATTTTCCCTTCGCGCTGCTCTGCGGCGCGGCCATCGGTGCCAGCGCCTCAGCCCATGGCATCTCCGTGCAGGTATTGGCGCAGACCGCGGCCTCCCCGGCCATGCGAGGGCGGATTATGTCCCTCTGGGCCCTGATCTCCCGCGCCTGCCCGGCGCTCGGTGCGCTGGCCCTCGGGACGACCGGTGAGGCGTTTGGCCTGCGCCTGCCCACCTTCGCTGCCGTCGTGCTGGCACTGGCGGTGTTCGGCTGGGGCCTATCGCGGATCGGGCGCATTTCCGCATCGCTGGAGCGGTCCTCGGATAGGGCTTGAGGACGCGCCGGAAAGGGCATGCCCTGGCCCGGCGCTTCCGCCACGGCTAGTCCCGCCCTAGAAGCGCCAAGCCATTCCGGCCGAGAGGAATCCTCATGAGCGCGATCATCCGCAAGGGCGCCAACCCCGTCCTGTCCAACACGGTGGAGTATCACGGCTTCGTCTACGTCGCCGGCGTCACCGCCGACGACCTGTCCCAGGACGTGTCCGGTCAGACCCAGCAGATCCTCGCCAAGATTGACGCGGCGCTGGAGGAGCATGGCACGGACAAGACCCGCCTGCTCCAGGCCCAGGTCTGGCTAAAGGACATCCGCGACCGTGATGCCCTGAACAAGCTTTGGGTGAACTGGCTGCCGCAGGGCGGCGCGCCCGTGCGCGCCTGCGTCGAGGCCAACATGGCCGACCCGCGCCATCTCGTTGAAATCATGGTCACGGCCTGCCGCTGAGGCCGCTTGCGGAGGGCCGGGAATCCCCGGTTCCTCCGCCGCTTAGCTGTGTCACCAATGCCGCAACACTGTGTCTTCCGTTGCAGAGAGCGCGAAAGCTAGGAAAGACGTCCCTATCGCGTTTGCTTGAATACCCTGGGATTGGCGAATCACGCCGCATTGCGCCTGGAAACACCGACGACGGTTGTCCGGGTTTCACGTCGCCGGGTAACACCTCCGTGACGACGCCATCACGGCGGGGCCGGAAGATCGGCCCGGGGGATACGGTTTGATCTTGGGGGTCCACATGCAGGCAAGAAGCGCTGCTGCCGCAATTATCGCGGTTTGCGGGATGATGCTCGCTCCGGAGCTGAGCTCGACCGCCGAGGCCTCCTCCACCCAGCGGGGTGGTGCCAAGCATGTGTCTGCCCGCAGCGCCCCTGCTGCCCAGAACGGCCGCGCCGTCGCGGTCCGCTCCGCCCGCGGCAACGTGACGAAGGCCGCGTCCCGCCAGGTCAGCCGCAGCGAGGCCCCTCGGGAATACGCCTCGTATGGCGGTTATATCTCCTGCGTGCCCTACGCTCGCATGGTCACCGGCATGAATGTCAGCGGTAATGGCGGCACTTGGTGGAACAACGCCGCCGGCGCCTATGCCCGCGGCAACCGCCCCGAGCCTGGCTCCGTCCTCGTCTTCCGCGCCTCCGGCGGCATGCGGTCCGGCCACGTCGCCGTGGTGGAGCGGCAGGTGAGCGCGCGGGAGATCACGATCCACCACGCGAATTGGGAAGGCCCGGGCATCCGCAAGGGCACCGTCACGCGTAACATCTCCGTCGTGGACGTCTCCGACGCGAATGACTGGACGGCGGTGCGGGTCCAGGTCGGTCACGACTCCGGCAGCTACGGCCGGACCTATGCGACCTACGGCTTCATCTTCAACCGCCCGGACGGCGCCCCGGCTCAGCGCGGCCCCATCATGGTCCGCAACGGTCGCGGCATGCAGGAAGTGGCGGAGGCCCCGGCCACCAGCTCGCACCTGCGCTTCATCAACACCTCGGTCGGCGGCCTGGGCGTCGAGGGGAGCCGCTGAGGCTCTCCTCCGACCAATATTATCAAGACCAGAAGGGGCATCGGACACAGGTCCGGTGCCCCTTCTGCCGTTCCAGGGCGGTTGCCGTCGTGAACAGCCAGCCCGTCTGGGGGACTGCCTTGGAGCCATCTAGTGTCAGGGCGCCTTGCGTGACTTGGGCGGGCTAGTCCTTTTCCTTCCCAGGACAGAGGCGAAGGCCCCCTGCGCTTAGCCCTCTCGCCGTGGCCAGTCCTCGGCTTCGGCAACCTCGACGCGGTTACGGCCATTCGCCTTGGCCCGGTAGAGCGCCACATCAGCGGCCGCGGCCAGTTCATCCACGTTGCAGTCCGGGACGGCCACAGCAACGCCGATGCTGATGCTCACCTCGAGACCGCGCTCACCGGCCGGAACGGGAGTTTCGCAGATCGCGGTCCGGAGGCGCTCGGCTACCATGGTCGCGTCGTCGGCCGGCTGGGGAGCCATGGCCACCACGAATTCCTCACCGCCAAAGCGGGCCACCACGTCCACGGCCCGGACATGCAGGCGAAGCCGCTCCGCGACCTCCTTCAGGACCACGTCCCCAATCGCGTGGCCGTATGTGTCGTTCACCGATTTGAAGCGGTCCACGTCGATCAGCAGCAGGGTGGCGCCGCCGGCGCGCAGAAGGCCTTCAAGGTGGCGCACGACGTAACGGCGGTTCCGCAGCCCCGTCAGGCTGTCCGTCACGGCCATTTCCAGGCTGCGCTGCAGGTCGGCACGCAGCCGTTCCTGGTAGCGCTTCCGGCGGATCTGATTGCGGGCACGGGCGCGCAGTTCGTTGGCGTCCACCGGGCGGAGGACGTGGTCGTTGGCGCCGAGGTCAAAGCCCCGCAGCACCTGATTTCGCTGGTCGGTATCCGCCACCAGCAGCACCGGCACCTCCCGCATGGAGGACTGGGCGCGCATGCGGGAGGCGAGGCGCAGCCCCTCCCCGTCATCCAGCCAGAGGCTGAGCACGGCGAGGTCGAAATCCTCGTGCAGCAGCCGGTCCCAGGCGATGTTCACGTCCGCCGCCCGCGTCACCACCACCCCATCCTGCGCCAGGATGGAGGAGAGCGTCATCGCTTCCGAGTTGTCCTCCGTCGCGAGGAGGGCACGGGAGCCGGCGACGCTGCGCGAAGGGTCCGGCATCGGTTCGAAGCCGAGGTCCCGGGCGGTCTCGGCGCGAAGGCGGAAGGCATCCAGCACCTGCTTGGTCCGAAGCAGGGCCCGCAGCCGGGCAAAGAGGGTGGCATGGTCCACAGGCTTGGAGAGGAAGTCGTCCGCGCCGGCCTCAAGCCCCCTCACCCGCTCCGTCTGGTCCACCAGGGCGGTGATCATCACCACGGGGATATGGGCGGTCGCGGGGGAGGCCTTCAGAAGTCGGCAGACCTCGTAGCCGTCCATTCCGGGCATCATCACGTCGAGCAGAATGACATCAGGGCCCCAGGACTGGGCGAGGCGCAGGGCCTCCGCACCGGAACTGGCCAGCGAAACCTCGTAATACTCCGCGTTGAGGCGCGCCTCGAGGAGCTTGAGGTTCGCCGCGATGTCATCAACCACGAGGACGCGCGCGGTCATGGCCGGCCCATTCCCTTCGCGCCGAGCAAGGCCGTTCTCTGGAACCCGGTCAAGAACAAGCTGGAACTCACTGCTTCAGGGGCCAGAGGCTGGGTTGAAGGCCATCGATGTCCCGACGACTCCCATCGTTCCGGCCCACTGACCCGTTACCCTGTCCTCCGCTGCCGGGCCGCGCAAGGCACCCCCGCCAATAAACGGAACGGGCGACATCTTCGCAACGCCCGCTGCCGAACCCGACCCTGCCAGGAGCATGCCGCTCCTCCTCAGCCCTTTTCGGGACAACCTCGTGCTAGCGGAAAGGTTGTCCCGGGCGGCGCGGCGTCTATCAGGCGTTGCCGGAGAGGAGGTCCATGGCAGCCTTCACCCCGCCCGCGCTGTGCGGGACCCCAGCCACGCGCAGCCCCATCTCCACCCCGCCGAGCGCCCCGAGCAGCGTGAGGTCATTGAGCGCGCCGAGATGGCCGATGCGGAAGACCCGATCGTTCAGCCGCCCCAGGCCGTTGCCGAGGGACATGTCGAACCGCTCCAGGATGGCTCCGCGCAGGGCATTGGCCGAGTGGCCCTCCGGCACGCGCACGGCGGTGAGCACGGGGGAGAAGTGGCGGGGATCCTCGCACTGGATCTCCAATCCCCAGGCGCGGACGGCTCGGCGCGTTGCCTCGGCATGGCGCTCATGCCGGGCGAAGACATTCGCCAGCCCCTCGTTCATCAGCAGGTCGAGCGCCGCGTCCAGCGCGTAGAGCATGTTGGTGGCGGGGGTATAGGGGAAGTAGCCGGTCGCGTTGGAGGCCAGCATCGGCTTCCAATCCCAGTAGGAGCGCGGCAGACGAGCGGTATCCGCCGCCTTCAGGGCCTTGGCCGACACGGCATTGAAGGAGATGCCGGGGGGCAGCATCAGCCCCTTCTGGCTGCCGGAAATGGTGACATCCACGCCCCAGTCGTCGTGCCGGAACTCGACCGAACCGAGGGAGGAGATGGTGTCCACCATCAGCAGCGCCGGGTGGCCGGCCGCGTCCATGGCCCGGCGCACCTCATCGATACGGGAGGTGCAGCCGGTGCTCGTCTCGTTGTGGACGACGCAGACCGCCTTGATCTCATGCGCCCTGTCGGCGCGCAGCGCGGCCTCGATCGCCGGCACGTCGGCAGCGCGGCGCCAGTCCGTCTCCAGCAGCCGGGGCTTCAGGCCCAGCCTCTCAGCCAACTCCTGCCAGAGATGGGCGAACCAGCCCGTCTCGCACATCAGGACGGTATCTCCCGGCGAAAGAGTGTTCACCAGAGCCGCTTCCCAGGCGCCGGTGCCGGAGGCCGGGTAGATGATCACGGGCTGCTCGGTGCCGAAGACCGGCTTCAGCTTCTCCAGGACGGTCTTGCCCAGCACACCGAAATCCGGGCCGCGATGGTCCATGGTCGGGTTGTCGAGCGCCCGCAGCACGCGGTCCGGCACGTTGCTCGGGCCGGGGATCTGCAGAAAATGTCGGCCGTTCTCGGTCCGGCTCGTGAAATAGGCCATGGGCGCTCTCCGCTCTGACCGCCGGTCTAACGCCCTGCCCCGTGCGGCGCCAATGAGTTCGTCGCGTTCCATTGATGAGCATTATGGATGCGACGGGCCGGTCCCGCCCGGCTAGTTTGCCGGGAGGAGACGCCCGCATGAATGCCATCACCCGGTCCCGCCTGACCCCCGGCGACAGCCGCCTCGCCGCCCGCCTGAAACGGGAGACCGAGGGGGAGGTGCTGTTCGGCGCCGGGGACCGCGGGCGCTACGCGACGGATGCCAGCATCTATCAAGTGGAACCGGTCGGCGTTCTCGTCCCCCGCACGGTCGAGGACGTGGCGGCCGCCATGGCGATCTGCCGGGAAGAGGGCGTACCCGTTCTCCCACGCGGGGGCGGGACCAGCCAGTGCGGCCAGACCGTGAACCGGGCGCTCGTGCTGGACTGCAGCAGGCACCTGCGGAACCTTGTTTCCGTGGACAGGGCGGCGTTGCACGCCACGGTGCAGCCGGGCATCGCCCTCGGCGCGCTGAACGATGCCCTCAAGAAGGACGGGTTGTTCTTTCCCGTCGATCCCTCGACCTGGGCCCGGTGCACCATCGGCGGGATGGCGGCCAACAATTCCTGCGGATCCAAGTCCATCCGCTATGGGCTGATGGCAGATAACGTGACGTCTATTGACGCTATCCTTCCCGGCGGGGAACGCTTCACCTTCGGCGACCTACCGGACAACCTCGGCGAGGGCGTCCCGGGCAATGTGGCGGAGCTGGTGAACCGGCTGCGCAGCCTGGGGGCGGCGGAGGCCGCCGAAATTGCCGCACGCTTCCCGAAGGTCCTTCGTAAGGTCGGTGGCTACGCCCTTGAATCTCTAACTCCCGACGCGCGCGCTGCTGGGCGCGGAAATCTCGCGCGCATCCTCGTCGGCAGCGAGGGGACGCTCGCCTTCTCAGCAGGGCTGGAACTGAAGCTCTGGCCGATCAAGCCGCGCAAGGCGCTCGGGATTTGTCAGTTCCCAACCTTCCGCGCGGCCATGGCAGCCTCCCGCCACCTTGTCACCCTCGACCCCGAGGCGGTGGAGCTGGTGGACCGGACGATGATCGACCTGGGCCGCTCCATCGACATCTACCGCCCGACCATCGACCGCATGGTGATCGGTGAGCCGGACAGCCTGCTGATCGTTGAATTTCATGGTCATGAGGACGCAATCCTCGCGCAGGATCTTAAGCGGCTCGACGAGATGATGGCCGATCTCGGCTATCCCGGGGCGGTGGTGGAGTGCATCGACCCCGCCTTCCAGGCCGCGGTGGCGGAGGTGCGCGAGGCCGGGCTGAACATCATGATGTCCATGAAGGGGGACGGTAAGCCGGTTTCCTTTATCGAGGACACGGCGGTGCCGCTGGAGGATCTTGCGGACTATACGGAGCGGCTGAACGAGGTTTTCGAGCGCCACGGCACCAAGGGCACCTGGTACGCCCATGCCAGCGTTGGCTGCCTGCATGTGCGCCCCGTGCTGAACATGAAGGATGGCGGCGACGTCCGGCGGATGCGACAAATTGCCGAGGAGTGCTTCGCCCTCGTCCGTGAATACAAGGGCAGCCATTCCGGGGAGCACGGGGACGGCATCGTCCGCTCCGAGTTCCACGAGGAGATGTACGGTCCACGGATCGTCCGGGCCTTCGAGGCGGTGAAGGACGCCTTCGATCCAGCCGGGTTGATGAACCCCGGCCGGGTCGTTCGGCCGCCGCGGATGGATGACCGCAGCCTCCTCCGATATGGCCCTAATTATGCAGCAGATCCGGCCGTTGCGCCGGTACTTGACTGGTCGGCATGGCCGGGCCCGCAGGGCGGTTTCCTCGGGGCCGTGGAGATGTGCAACAACAACGGCACCTGCCGGAAGTTCGATGCGAATGTCATGTGCCCATCTTTCCGCGCCACGCGGAACGAGCGGGACCTGACGCGGGGGCGCGCCAACACGCTGCGGCTCGCCCTTACCGGGCAGCTCGGCCCCGATGCCCTCGCATCGGACGAGGTGGCGGAGGCCATGTCCCTCTGCGTCTCCTGCAAGGCCTGCCGGCGGGAATGCCCGACCGGCGTGGACATGGCGAAGATGAAGATCGAGGCGCAGCACGCCCGTGCCCGTAAGCACGGCGTCTCCGCCAAGGATCGCCTCATCGCCTCGCTGCCGCACTGGGCGCCGATGGCCTCGCGGGCGCCCTGGCTGGCCAATGCCAGGGAGTGGGTACCGGGCGCTCGGGCGATCGGGGAGCGTGCGCTGGGCTTCGCGCGTGACCGCAACCTGCCCCGCTTTGCCAGCCGCCCCTATCGCGACGGGGAAGCGGGCGCGCCGGCGCCGCGAGGCGACGTGATCCTCTTCGGCGATACCTTCAACCGCTACTTCGAGCCGGAAAACCTGCACGCGGCGCGGCGGGTTTTGGAGGCGGCCGGGTACCGCGCCGTGGCGCCCCGCGCGGCCGACGGCAAGCGCCCGCTGTGTTGCGGCCGCACTTGGCTGGCGGCGGGCATGGTGGAGCAGGCCCGGGCGGAGGCACGACGGACGATGGAGGCGCTTTCCACCTCTGACCTGCCGGTGGTTGGGCTGGAGCCCTCCTGCCTTCTTACCCTCCGCGACGAGTTCCGCTCGCTGCTTCCCGGCGAGCCGGCGGACCGGCTCGCCGGGCGGGCAGTGCTGCTGTCGGAGTTCCTCGTCCGGGAAAAGGCGGAGTTGCCGCTGACCACAGTGGCCCCGGCCGCCCACATCCATGGCCACTGCCACCAGAAATCCTTTGGCGCCTTCCCCGACGCCGTGAAGGCTTTGCGCTCCGTGCCCGGGCTGGAGGTGAAGCCGATTGCCTCCTCCTGCTGCGGGATGGCCGGAGCCTTCGGCTACGACTCACGGCGGGTGGAGGTGTCCAGGGCGATGGGCGAGCTTTCCCTCGCGCCGGCCGTGCGGGCCGCGGCGGCGGAGGAGCTAATCGTGGCGGACGGGACCTCCTGCCGGCACCAGATCGCGGAGCTAACCGGGCGCACCGCCCTGCACAGCGTGCGGGTCCTGGACATGGCGCTGGAGACGCGCGGGTGAGCGCGGCGGGGCGGTGCCGGACGATGGTGCAGCGAGTTTCCCGTCACCTTGCCCTGAAATGCCCGGCGGCAAGGCCGGACGGGCACCTTGGAGCCGTCCGGCCCGAGGGCGCTGGCCACTTTCCGACATGGCCCGATTCGGGGTCCTTACGGTCGCCGGGCAAAGCTGGAGCGGCCGGCAGGGGCAGGACGGAGACGAGGTTCAGAGCCTGCGGAGGGCGTTTCTGCCACGGTCGGCACAGAATCTGTGGCATCCCTGCAACAGCGGTTTGATGTTGCCGCGCGGGGGCTGAACGGGAGCATGCCGCAGTGCATCATCCCTGCATGAAGCGGCGCCCCGGCGGCGTCACCATCCTACCAGGGAATACCTCCACGATGACCCGGCTCCGTTCCGCCCTCCTGGCGACGACCATGCTCGCGCTGCCGCTCGCGGCCAAGGCCCAGCCGGTGACCGGCCTCTACATCGCCGGCGGTGGCGGCTACAACTACGTGCAGGGCACCGAGGACCGGCTTGCCGGCAATGCCCGCGCCTCTGCCGTCGCGGCTGGCCTCAGCACCAAGACCGAGCTGAACTGGGAGAATGGCTGGGTTGGCCTCGGCTCCATCGGCTTCGGCTTCGGCAACGGCCTTCGCGCCGAGGTCGAAGGCTTCTACCGCCAGAACGACCTGCATGGTTTCTCCGCCGCTGGCCTCTCCACGCGTCGCAACGACGGCAAGCTGTGGCAGGCCGGCGCCATGGCGAACGTGATCTACGACATGGACCTCCGGATGTTCGGCTGGGCCAATCCGATCTTCACGCCGTATATCGGCGGCGGCATCGGCTGGTCGCACGTGAACGCCGACGGCGTGCGTGGCGACTTCCGTCCTGGCCGCACCCAGATCATCACCGCGGATGACGACGACGACGTGTTCGCCTATCAGGGCATCGCCGGCGTCGCCTTCCCGCTCGGCGTCCCCGGGCTGAGCCTGACGGCGGAGTACCGGTTCTTCGGCACCACGAAGCCCGAGGTTCGCGGAACGCAGATCAACGCCGCCGGCGTTGCCACGCGCAGCACGGTGAGCTTCGAGAACTTTAACCACAGCGCTCTGCTTGGCCTGCGCTACGCCTTCAACCAGCCGCGCCCGGCGCCCGCGCCGATCGCCGCGCCGATGCCGGCCGCTGCTCCGGCTCCGGCCCGCACCTACCTGGTGTTCTTCGACTTCGACCGCGCCGACCTGACGGACCGCGCCCGCCAGATCATCGCCGAGGCCGCCCAGGCCGTGTCCTCCACGGGCACGACCCGCATCGAGGTGGCCGGCCACGCCGACCGCTCCGGCACCCCGCAGTACAACCAGCGTCTCTCCATGCGCCGCGCCGAGGCCGTCGCTGCCGAGCTGACGCGCCGCGGTGTGCCCCGCTCCGCCATGTCCATCCAGGCCTTCGGCGAGAGCCGCCCCCTGGTGCCGACCGCGGACGGCGTGCGCGAGCCGCAGAACCGCCGCGTCGAGATCGTCCTGCGCTGAGCAGCACGATCCCGGTCACGGGACTTGGAAGGGGGCGGGACCGAAAGGTCCCGCCCCTATTCCCTACCGGCATATTCATTCTGATTCTGAATTAAAACTGTGGCGCCGCTGCAACAGCGACTTTGTATGACGAAGCTGTGCGTTGAGGCGCCAAACCACCGGGGGCATTTGGCATTTCGGATGTGCCGTCCTGAATGAACGCGGCCCGCCACCATACGAAGGATGAACTAATGTCGTTCCGTAAGGCCCTTCTGGCCGCCACCATTATCGCCGCTCCGGCGTCCGCCATGGCCCAGAACGGCGCCCCGCCCGTCACCGGCCTCTACATCGCCGGCGGTGGTGGCGCGAACTGGCTGATGGACCGCACCCTTGAGGGTCGCGGTGGCAACCGTGGTTACTTCAACAGCCTGCCCACCACCTCCTACGGCGAATCCCGCCAGAACACGGGTTGGGTCGGCGCTCTCTCGCTTGGCTGGGGCTTCGGCAACGGCGTCCGGGCCGAGGTCGAGGGCAACTACCGTGAGAACAACGTCGACAAGTTCGGCGGCTTCGGTGGCCCGGGCCGCACCAGCGCCTTCAACCGCATCGATGGCGACATTCGCCAGTACGGCGTGATGGGCAACGTCTTCTACGACTTCGCCTTCCCCGGCCTGCCTGTGCAGCCCTACATCGGCGCCGGCGCCGGCTACATCTGGACCGAGTATGACGGCGTGCGCGCCACCCGCGCCCAGGCCGGCGGCAGCACCATCCGCATCGACGACACGGATGGCCGCTTCGCCTACCAGGGCATCGCGGGTCTCGCCTTCCCGATCTCCGCGGTCCCCGGCCTGACCACGACCCTCGAGTACCGCTACATGGGCACGCTCTCGCCGCGCCTCGAGGGCCGCATCACCAACCCGGCCGGCGCCACCATCGCCCGCGGCAGCTTCAAGGCTGACGAGGCCGAGAATCACTCCGTGATGCTGGGCCTGCGCTACGCTTTCAACCAGCCGCGCCCGGCGCCCGCGCCGATCGCCGCGCCGATGCCGGCCGCTGCTCCAGCTCCGGCCCGCACCTACCTGGTGTTCTTCGACTTCGACCGCGCCGACCTGACGGACCGCGCCCGCCAGATCATCGCCGAGGCCGCCCAGGCCGTGTCCTCCACGGGCACGACCCGCATCGAGGTGGCCGGCCACGCCGACCGCTCCGGCACCCCGCAGTACAACCAGCGTCTCTCCATGCGCCGCGCCGAGGCCGTCGCTGCCGAGCTGACGCGCCGCGGTGTGCCCCGCTCCGCCATGTCCATCCAGGCCTTCGGCGAGAGCCGCCCCCTGGTGCCGACCGCGGACGGCGTGCGCGAGCCGCAGAACCGCCGCGTCGAGATCGTCCTGCGCTGAGCAGCACGATCCCGGTCACGGGACTTGGAAGGGGGCGGGACCGAAAGGTCCCGCCCCTTTCTTTTGCCCGGCGTTCCGGCCTAACCCTGCGCGATGACACCTCGGCCAGACCGCGACGCCATCAAGGCGGAGATCCTCCGCCAGACCACTGCTTGCGGGCCCGGGCGGAGCATTTCCCCAAGCGACGTCGCGCGTGCCCTGGCCGAAGAAGGCTGGCAATCCCTGCTCGGCCCCATCCGGCAGGCGGCGATGGCGCTTGCGCAGGAAGGGCAGCTGGAGGTGCTGCGAAAGGGTAAGCCGGTCGCGCCGGAAGCCCTGCACGGCGTCGTCCGCCTGCGCCTGCCCGGAACGAATCCGACGGCGGATTGACCGCGCACGGCGGTAGGGGACACTCACCGGCTTGAACTCCCGCCGGATCACCCGCGCATGCGCCATACACTTGCCGCCCTCCGCGACGCCTGGGCCCTCTCACGCCCCTTCTGGAACGGGGAGCATCGCTGGGCCGCGCGCGGGCTCCTGGCCGTCGTTGTGGCCCTGAACCTCGCGCTCGTCGCGATGAACGTGATCCTCACCTACTGGCAGCGCGGCTTCTATAACACGCTCGAGACGAAGGACTGGAACGGCTTCATCCACCTCCTGCTCCTTGGCGCGCCAACCGACGACTTCGCCTTCATGCCGGGCTTCAGCATCATCGCGGCGCTCTACATCCTCGTCGCCGTCTATGCCCTCTACCTGAAGCAGGCGCTGCAGATCCGCTGGCGCACTTGGCTGACGAACGACCTGTTGCGCCGCTGGATGGGGCGCAAGGCCTACTACCGCCTCTCCATCCGGGACGGCGGCACGGACAACCCGGACCAGCGCATCTCCGATGACGCCCGGCTCTTCGTGGAGAGCAACCTCACCCTCGGCCTCGGCCTGATGCGGGCCGTGGTCACGCTGCTCTCCTTCATCCTCGTGCTCTGGAACCTGTCGAACGGCATCACCGTCTTCGGCCTGCAGATCCCGGGTTACCTGGTCTGGGTCGCGCTCGCCTACTCGGCCATTGGCACCGCGATCACGCACCTGATTGGGCGCAAGCTGATCCCGCTGAACTTCCTTCAGGAGAAGGTGGAGGCCGATTTCCGCTACGCCCTGGTCCGCGTTCGGGAGAACGTGGAGGGCATCGCCCTCTATCGCGGCGAGGAGGAGGAGCGGCGCGGGCTTTATGACCGCTTCGGCGCCGTGATCGGCAACTGGCGCGCCATCATGAGCGCGACGAAGCACGTCTCCTTCTTCACCGCCGGATTCTCCCAGGTGGCGAGCATCTTCCCGCTGGTCGTGGCGGCGCCGAACTTCTTCGCCGGCAAGATCCCCCTGGGTGCGCTGATTCAGACCTCCTCCGCCTTCGGCTCGGTCCAGGAATCCCTCTCCTGGTTCGTCAGCAACTACACGGACCTCGCCTCCTGGCGGGCGACGGTGCAGCGCCTGACCGGCTTCGAGGCCGCAATCGCGGAGGCGGAGGCAACCGTCCAAAGCGGCCCGGCCATGGACGCCACCAACGGCAGCAGTCTTGAGGCGACCGCGCTGGAACTGCACCTGCCGAACGGCCGCGAGCTGCTGAAAGACGCCACCCTCTCCGTCGCACCCGGCGAGGCGGTGCTCGTCACCGGACCGTCCGGAAGCGGCAAGTCCACCCTGTTCCGCGCCCTTGCCGGCCTCTGGCCCTTCGGGGCCGGGCGCATCGCCCTGCCGGCCGGGAAGCCGGCCCTCTTCCTACCGCAGCGCCCCTACCTGCCGATCGGAACGCTACGCCGAAGCCTCGCCTATCCGGCGGCCGCGACGGAGTTCGATGACGCGGCGATGCGGGCCACCCTAGCCGAAGTCGGCCTCGGCCACCTCGTTCCGCAGCTGGACGAGGCCGCGAACTGGGACCGGGTGCTTTCCGGCGGCGAGCAGCAGCGCCTTGCCGTTGCCCGCGCCCTTCTTCACCGCCCCACCTGGCTCTTCATGGACGAGGCGACGGCGAGCCTCGACGCGGAGGCGGAAAGCCAACTCTACACGTTGCTCCGGGAACGCCTGCCAGGGACGGCCATTGTCTCCATTGCCCATCGACCCGCGGTGGCGGCCTTCCATGACCGGGTGGTGCGGGTGGAAGGGCAGAAGCTCATGCCCGCCTGAAGGCGGAGCTGGGGAAAGGAGATCGATGTTTCCATTCCCCGGAACGGGCCGCGGGAGCAGAGCCCCCCGAGGCCATCAGTGCTCCTGGTCAGGCGCCGGGTCAGAGTTGAGGAGGGTGTAGCGCTCCTCGCCAATTTTGCCGATCAAGGTGAACTGGGCGTGGAGGAAGTCCTCGTGCTTTTCCTCGTCCGCCAGGATCTTCAGCAGCAGATCGCGGGAGACGTAGTCCCGCACGGCCTCGCAATGGGCGATGCCTTCCTTCAGGTCGTTGATGGCCTTCTGCTCAAGCCGGGAGTCGCACTCCAGCACCTCCTTCACGGACTGGCCGATCAGAATCTGGTTCAGGCGCTGCACGTTGGGCAGGCCGTCGAGGAAGAGGATGCGCTTGATGAGCCAGTCGGCGTGGCGCATCTCCTCGATCGATTCCTCGTACTCGTGCTTGCCCAGGCGGGTCACGCCCCAGTGGTTCAGGGTGCGGGCATGCAGGAAGTACTGGTTGATCGCCGTCAGCTCATTGGTGAGCTGGATGTTTAGGTATTCGATAACCTTCGGGTCGCCGCTCATCGTTCGGGCCTCCAATTTCTGGAGCCGAGATGGAACTTCGCGCTTTTCCGGTCAAGTGTTTGTTTTTATTAGCCTTTGCGACTAATTCGCGAATGGCTCGGGCTCCTGAGCCGCATTCTCATTCCCGTTCCGGTTCTCCCGGAGCATGCAGAGGATGCTCATAGTGCAGGTGCCGCACTGGGCCCTGCAATTACAGGCCGAATAGACGTCATGGGTGCGCGCGGCACCTGAGGCGATGGCGGTCTGGATGTGCTTATCGGTCAGGCCATTGCAGATGCAGACATACATGCCGTGCAGTGCTCCCCCTCGCCGCTTGCGAGCGAGAGGGTTCTACCAAAGGCGGGGCTGGATGCAAGTAATTCTCATCGCCATTCGCGTTAACTGCTCGTCACAGCCAGGGCTGTCCCCCTACCCCGCGTCGCGCAGCACCCGCAGGACGTCCAGCCCGTAGCGGTCCAGCTTGGATGCGCCAACGCCATGCACCTCGGCCAGTCCGTCCAGGGTCAGCGGCCGCTGGGCCGCAATTTCCGCCAGGGTTCGGTCGGGGAATATAACGTAGGCCGGAACGGATTGTCGCGTGGCCTCCTCCTTCCGCCAGGCCCGAAGCGCGTCGAAGACGCCCGTCTCCACGGGCCCGTCGGTGAAGGACACGGTGTGGGGCGCGCCTCGGGCCCGGCCCCGGCGCGGGGCGCGAGCGGCCTCGCGCAGGGCGCGTTCCTGCAGCAGCACCGGCTCCTCCCCGCGCAGGATCGGGCGGGCGGCCTCGGTCGCGTGGTAGACCGGCAGGGTGGTGTCGCTCGACAGTTCCAGGGCGCCGTGGGCCAGCAGGTGACGGGCGATGTTCTTCCAGGCACCCTCCGCCACGTCCCGTCCGATGCCGAAGACCGAGAGCTTGTCGTGGCCGAGGGAGGTGATCCGGTCCAACGGCTTGCCCCGCAGCACGTCCACCACATAGCCCAGCCCGAAGCGTCCGCCGGTCTTGTGCACGGCGGAGAGGAGCTTGCGCGCGGCCTCCGTCGCGTCCACCAGCCGGGGCGGGTTGAGGCAGGCATCGCAGTTGCCGCAATCCTCTGTCAGGTCATCCCCGAAGCAGCGCAGCAGCAGGCGGCGGCGGCACGTGGCGCTCTCCACGATGGCGACCAGCCGGTCCAGCCGCTCATGGTCGAGACGCTTCTGGCCGTCGGCGGCGGGACTCTCCGCGATGCGGCGCCGGGCCACGGCGATATCCTCGGCGCCGTAAAGCAGCATGGCGCGCGCCGCGGCGCCGTCGCGCCCGGCGCGGCCGATCTCCTGGTACCAGCTCTCCGGCCCACCGGGCAGGGCGAGATGTGCCACCCAGCGCACGTCTGGCCGGTCGATACCCATGCCGAAGGCGATGGTGGCCGCCATCACCACCGGATCACCGGAGGAGAAGCGGCGCTCCGCCGCGCGGCGGTCGGCCGCTTCCATGCCGGCGTGGTAGTGCAGCGCGTCGTAGCCGTCCTTCTTCAGCCGGGCGGCGGTGCGCTCCGTTTCGGCGCGGCTGGGGCAGTAGATGATGCCGGCGCCTCGGCCGTCACCGGCCTCGTCCATGAAAGCGGCAATCTGGGCGGCGGCGTTGTCGCGCGGCGCTACTTCGATGCGGATGTTCGGCCGGTCGAAGCTGCCGCGGAAGACGGGGGCGTCCGTCAGGGACAGTCGCTCGCGGATGTCGTCCACAGTGCGCGCATCGGCCGTTGCCGTCAGCGCCACGCGCGGAACCTCCGGGAAGCGCTCGGCCAGCATCGTCAGGCCGCGATATTCCGGGCGGAAGTTGTGGCCCCATGCGGAGATGCAGTGCGCCTCGTCCACGGCGAAGAGCGCGAGGTTGCCCCGGGCCAGCCGCTCCGCCGTGCCCTCCACCGCGAGACGCTCCGGCGAGACGTAGAGGAGCTTCAGCTTGCCGTTGGACAGGTCCAGGGAAACGCGGCGGCGCTCCTCCTCATCCAGGCCGGAGTGCAGCGCCGCGGCGGCCACGCCCTGCTGGCGAAGGGCTGCGACCTGATCCTCCATCAGCGCGATCAGGGGCGAGACGACGACGCCCAGCCCCGGGCGGCAGAGGGCCGGCACCTGGTAGCAGAGCGACTTTCCCCCACCCGTGGGCATGAGGACAAGGCCGGAGCCGCCGCCGGTGACGTGCTCGACGATCTCCGCCTGCCGGCCCCGGAAATCCGTGAAGCCGAAGACGTCGTGCAGAACCCTGCGAGGATCGGCGGTCATGCCGCCCCCACGCGGGCCGGGGTCAGGGGCCGACCTTGATCTCGACGCGCCGGCTCTCGACCGGGAAGGCGATAAAGGGCACCCCGCCGCGCAGCGCGACGGTGATGCAGGCCGGCGCAACCCCATCCTCGCCCAGCGCGGCCGCCACGTTCTGCGCCCGGATTTCCGACAGGGCCCGGTTGTAGGCACGGGTGGCATCCGGGTCGGCGAAGCCCGCGACGAGCACGGGCGCGGCCGGATTGCGGTTGGCCAGCGACGCCGCCTCCGAGACCACGGCGCGCGCGGCCGGATCCATTCCCGCTCCGTCCTCCGTGAAGAAGACCACCCAGGACGGATGCTGCCCCAGGTTGTCCTCCGCGGCACAGGCCGCGAGCAGGGCCAGGCTCAGGCCCAGCGAAAGCAGCGTGCGCCGCATGGGGGGAAGCCTCGCGTGGACGGGGCTCCCCCTTGGCGGCGCCGTGAAGGAGTCGGTCAATCCGTTCCAGGCGGTTTACGGCAAGTGAGTCGGGGCGCGGCATGATCTGACGTTCAAATGGGGCGGCAGAGGCCGGCGCGGCAGGGCACGGCCGCGCAACGAAGCCTCTCAGGCCATGGCGGGAAGGGCCTGTCGGCCTGCGAGGCGCAGTATGCGCGTCGGCCGCTCCACCCCAATCAGGCGATGGGTGATGAGGATGGCGCTGCGCCCGCCCAGCGCCGTGTCCAGCGTCTCCAGGAAGGCGCGCTCGGTGGCCGCGTCCAGGCCGGCGGTCGGCTCGTCCAGGATGATGACGGAGGCCGGGGAGAGCAGAGCCCGGGCGAGCGCGATCCGCCGCGCCTGACCACCGGAGAAGCGGGCTCCGGCCTCGCCGCACCGCGTCTCCAGCCCTTCCGGCAGGGCGCGAACGAGCTCCGCCACCCGCGCCTTCTCCAGCGCAGCCCAGAGGTCCGCCTCCGGTGCGTCCGGCGCGGCGAGGCGAAGGTTGGCGGCGATGCTGTCGTCGAAGAGCGTCGCCTCCTGCGTCAGGCAGGCGATGCGGGTGCGGACGGCGTCGGCCGAAAGGGTGGCGTAATCGGCGCCGCCAAGGGTGATCGTGCCTACCTGCGGCGCGGCCAGCTTCAGCAGCAGCGCGGCCAGGGTGGACTTGCCAGAGCCCGAGGGGCCGAGAAGGGCGATGCGCGCCCCTTCCGGTAGGTCGAGCGAGAGACCCTCGAAGACAGGGGCCCTGTCCGGCGCCCAGGTGAATCGCAGGTCCCGGATGGTGATCGCGTGGCCGGCCGGGGTGGCGGAGATGACGGAGGCGGGCGGATCCGGCACGGGCACGGGCGCGTCGGCCGTCTCCAGCAGCCGGCGCGCCCCGGCACCGGCGAGGGCAAGGGCAGCGCCGGCGCGCGGCAGGGCGCCCAGCGCATCGGTCGCGGCGAGGACAAGAAACAGGGCGACCACCACTGGCCCGGCGCTGGCGCCTCCCTCGAGGAGGCCCCAGGCCAGCGCGCCGAGCAGCGCCGCCTGCGTCAGCAGCGTTCCCGCGGCGGCGCCGAGCGAACCGGCGCGGGTCACGCGCCGGCGGGCGGCGTCCATCCCGGCCGCGGCACCCTCCACCCCGGCCAGGGCGCGGCCCTCGGCATTGGCGGCGAGGATGTCCTCCATGGCCGTCAACGGCTCTGTCGCCTCCGCGCGGAGCCCCCCGGTGGAAGCCGCGAGGCCGGCGGCGGCGCGGGCCGCGACGGGTGCGACGAGCACGGGCAGCAGGAGGGCGAGGGCGAGCGGCAGGGCCACGATCGCCGCCAGCCCCGGCGAGAGGCGCCCGAGGATCACGGCGACAGCCAGCACCACCGAGGCGGCTGCGGCCATCGGCACGAGGGCGCGGAGATAGAGGCCGTCCAGCGCCTCCACATCCGTCACGAGCCGTCCCAGGAGGTCGCCGGAGCGGGTGAGGCCGGGGCCGGCCGAGAGGCGGCCGGCGAGACGACGGAAGAACCAGCTGCGCGTGTCGGCCAGGGCGCGGAAAGTGGCTTCGTGGGTCGCCATCCGCTCGCCCCAGCGGAGCAGGGGACGAACGAGGATCAGGGGCCGCAGCAGGAGGAGCGATCCCATTCCGGCGGCGAGCGTGCCGGTCGCCAGCCCGCTCGAGACGCCCGCACCGGCAAGGGCCAGCAGCGCCAGCCCGGCAAGGGCGGAGGCGCAGGCGGCCAGGACGCCGAAGACGAGCCATCCTGCGCGCGATCGCCAGAGACCGAGGATGCGAAGGAGGTCGCGCGCCGCCCTCATGGCACGGCCGCCCGGCGCGGCGGCACCGCGCGGCCATCGCGCAGTTCCAGCACCTTCGGGAAGCGAGCGCGGAGCGCGGCGGAGTGGCTGGCGATAATCGCGGTGCGCCCAGTGCAGAGGCGGCGGAGGCTATCGAGAACCTCGGCTTCCGTGGCCGGGTCGAGACCGGCGGTGGGCTCGTCCAGTAGGATCAGCGGCGCATCCCGCAGGAAGGCGCGCGCGAGGGCCACGCGCAGCCGCTGCCCGCCGGAGAGGCCATGCCCCCCCTCCCCCACGACCGTGTCCAGCCCGGCCGGCAGAGCCTCCACGAAGCCCATGACCTGGGCGGCCCGGGCTGCGGCTTCCACTGCGGCGTCATCCGCTTCCGGCCGGCCGAGGCGGATGTTCTCGCGGAGCGTGGCGCGCAGAAGCACGGGACGCTGCGGCAGGTAGGCGATCAGCCGGCGCCGCTCGGCCGGAGCCAGGGCCAGCGCGTCGCGCCCGTTCAGCGCGATGCGGCCGGATTCCGGGGCGGCAAAGCCCATGAGAAGCTTCAGGACCGTGGACTTGCCGGCCCCGCTGGGTCCGGAGAGGACGAGCGCCTCGTTCGGCAACACGCGGAAGGAGATGTCCTCCAGCGCCATGGGGCGGGACGGATCGGGGCGGTGCGAGAGATGGTCCACCACCAGGGTAACGCTCGGCGGTACCTCCTCCAGGCGCAGGCCCGGTCCTTCATCCGCCGTGACCAGCGGCGCCAGGGCCGCGGCCGCGCCCTGCGCGGAGAGGCGCTCGTGATAAGCGACGGAGAAGGAGCGGAAGGGCGAGAAGAAGGCGGGCACCAGCAGCAGGCAGAACAGCGCCGCCTGCGGCATGGGATGACCGGCCGCTGCCAGGGTGCCGTGCCGCCAGGCCAGGCAGCCCAGCACCGCCGCGGCGATCAGTTCCAGCGCGCCGGTGGAGAGGAAGGCGAGGCGCAGGACCTTCATGGTCCGGGCCCGCAACTCCTCCGCCGCCCGGTCGAGGGCGCGCGCCTCGTCCTCCTGCCGGCGGAACAGCACGAGGGTGGGCAGGCCGCGCATCCGGTCCAGGAAGCGGCCGGAAAGCTGCTGCAGGGCATCGAACTGCCTGCGGCTGGCCACCGCGGCACCGATGCCGGAAAGGGCCATGCCCAGCGGCACCATCAGCCCGGCCGCCATCAGGATCACGCCGCTCAGCGGATCGGCCAGGGCGGCGGCAAAGGCGACGAGGAGCGGGGCGGCGATGGCGAGGGCGGCGGCCGGCATCCAGCGGGCGAAGTAGCCGTCCATCGCCTCAACCCGATCCACGAGCAGGGAGGCGCCCTCCCCCGCCGGGCGGCTTCCCGGAGGCTCGGCGAGCAGGCGGGAGAAGAGGCGCCGGCGCAGGGAGGCACGGGTCGCCTCGCCGGCACGGGCGGCCAGCGCCTCCTGCGTGACGTTCAGGCTGATTTGCAGCAAGGCCAGGGCCGCGGCACCGCCCAGCACATCCCAGCCCGCCTCTCCGTAGCCGAGCAGCGCGGTAAGGAGCCGTGCCACCAGCCAGGCCTGCGCGATCCCACATGCGGCGGCAGCCAGGCCGAGCAGGATGGGCGGAAGCAGGGCCGCGCGCCCCTCCTTCGCCGCGGCGGCGAGGAGGGCACGGGCCTGGGCCTGTTGGGGATCTTTGCCGGCGCGTCTGGGCATCGCGGCGCGTTTCTAGGGCAAAGTGCCACCGGGCGAAATGCGGGACGATCGTGCCGCCGCCGAATGCCGCACAGGATGGCGAACCGGGCGGCACGGCGGCTGCACCCGCGGCCCGGTTCCCCAGGCGAGGCCCCGCGATGCTCCCCACCCATGGCCGGCACGGCTATCACCCCTGGCGCGGCCGGCCGCAATGGACCTGGCCGGGCGGGGCGAGGCTGGCCGTCTATCTCGGCGTGAACCTGGAACACTTCGCCTTCGGCGAGG
Organism: Roseomonas indoligenes; assembly: GCF_017813365.1. GTDB lineage: Bacteria > Pseudomonadota > Alphaproteobacteria > Acetobacterales > Acetobacteraceae > Roseomonas > Roseomonas indoligenes. Next base: position 314,888 of record NZ_JAGIZA010000004.1, on the reverse strand, counting down.
GGCTGGGTGCGGAGCTGGCGCCCGGGGCGAACAGCGGAGGCGGGCTGCAGCCCGATGTGCTGAACCACGCCTGGCGTGACTACGGAAACCGGGTAGGCGCTTGGCGGCTGATCGAGGCGCTGGACGAGCTCTCCCTGCCCTGCACCGTGCTGCTGAACAGCGCGATGTATGACCACGCCCCCGAACTGGTTGCCGCGCACCGCGCCCGGGGCGACGAGATCGCCGGGCATGGGCGCACGAATTCCGAGCGGCAGTCTGTCCTGGCGGAGGCCGAGGAGCGGGCGCTGATCACGGAATCCACCGCGGCCATCGCACGGCACGAGGGCGCCGCGCCGCGCGGCTGGCTTTCCCCATGGATCGCGGAGAGTCGCGTTACCCCGGACCTGCTGGCGGAGGCCGGCTATCGCTACACGCTGAACTGGTGCAGCGACGACCAGCCTGTCTGGCACGCCACGCGCGCGGGCCGGATCCTGGCCGTGCCCTATCCGCAGGAGGTGAACGACATCCCCTCGATTGTCGCACGCAAGGACGGGGCCGCGCAGTTTGCGGAAATGATCGTGGACGATTTCGACGAGCGGCTGCGCCAGGTGCGGGTCGGGGTGCCGCAGGTCATGGGGATCGCGCTGCACCCCTACATCGTCGGCCAGCCCTATCGAATGCGGGCGCTGCGCCGGGCGCTGGGCCATGTGGCGGCCCATCGGGACACAGTTTGGATCACCACCGCCGGCGGCGTTTACGATCACGCCGCCGCCCTGCCTTCCGGACGTCTGCCGGAGTAGTTCGGCACGCGAATTCGTGACCGGCGCTTTCCCATTTCGGCCGCATTCCCCCGCGATGCCGGAGGAATGACGGAGCGCGATCTTCTCGACTGGCGCGGGATCGGCATGGGCTACGTGATCCTGATCTGCATCGCCGGCGGCGTCGGCATGGCCGTGCTGGCACCGCCGAGATGGGGCAACTGGCTGCAGAAGGAGGTTGCCGCCCTCATCCTGGTCGCCCTCTACCTTCTGTGGCTGGTGCTAAAACGGCCTCTCCGCTGGGCGGCCGAGGGCTGGGCCGGGAAGGATCGGGGGCGGCACGAGGGCATGAAGAACCTGGCCGTGATCCTGATGTGCGCGATCTCGGCCGCCTTCTGCGTCGCGGCCTTTCCCCTGGCCTTGCGCTACAGCTGGCCGGCGTCGTGATGAAGCCGGAGCGCCCGGCCTTCGTGGCCTACCCGAACCGGCGCAGCATGGTGGTGGTAATCGCCGCCATGGCACCGCTCGTCTCCCTCATCCTTGCCGCGCTTGTGGTCCACCCCGCGGCCCCACTCGTGCTGCGGATCATCAGCGCGCTGATCGCGGCACCGATCGTCGTCTGGATGGTGCTGAGCCTGATCCTTGCCCTGCAGCGGCGCCCGCTGCTGGTGATCGATGCGGCCGGCGTGACCTGGAGCCGGTGGTCCGATCGGCCGATTCCCTGGAATGCGTTGGAGCATTGGCAGCGCCGACGCTACATCAACTCGGACTTCGTCACGATCTGGCTGAAGGACCCGGCCGCCTACCGGCCGGGACCACTTCAGCGCTTCCAGGCCTGGGGCAATCGGGGGCTCGGCTTCGGGCACCTGACCCTCAGCGGCGGTGGAATGGACCGGAGCTTCACAGAAATGGCGCAGGCCTTCGCGGATTTCGCGCCGAAGCCGCCGCTGCCGGACGACCCGCGACTGGCCCGGCGGCTCGCGGCCGCACGGGCTCGGAATGGCGGCTAGGAGGACACTGTCGGCGCCGGAAGACGGTGCCGGAGCGGATCGGGTGGCCGCCGCATGTCGGTCGGAAAGCCTTGTTGATCCAGCTCAACGACCTGGCGTCGGCGACCACGCGCTCGCAGGAACCCAGACCCTGCCGTCGAAGAGCCGCCGCGCCGTTCGATAGAACGAGCCGGAGCGGGCGTGCCAGGCACCGCCGGTGTCGCGCCCGACATCGGCGCCCACCGTGAGGATGCCGGAGGGCATGCCGAGCCGGATCGGGCCCTCCCCCGCGCCGGGTGACAGGTACTCCGCCGCGACCGTGCCGGCGATCCGGGCGGCGACGGCGGTGCAGAGCGAGATCGTGAGCGGCAGAGCCCGGTGCGGCTGGCCGTTGGAGATGATCCGCGCTGCGAGGTCCATGGCTTCCGCCCGTATCCCGGTCGCCGTGAGATCCGTGAAGGCCGCTGCGGGGCTGAGAAAGCCGACGAAAGGAATGGCTGAGATCTTGCGGGCCGCTTCAAGGTCCGGCGCGATGCCCATGGCGACGGACGCGGCGGCGCGGATCGCCTGCAGGCGGGCCATGACATCGGCCCGCGCCTCGATCGCATCCGGCAGTTCCGTGCCATCCATCCCGATATCGCGGGAGCGGACGAAGACGCAGGCATTCGCCGCATCCACCAGCGACGCCTCGATGCGCGAGCCGTCCTCCAGCGTCAGGACGTCGAGCGGCTGGCCCGTGGGGAGCAGCCGCCCGGTGCTGGCCCCGCCGGGGTCGAGGAAGTCCAGGCGAACCGGCGCCCCCGTGCCGGACACGCCGGGGATGGCGAGGTCGCCGGCGTAGCGCGGCATCCCGCCGGAGACGCCGAAATGTGCGTGGATGATCTTCGCCGTGTTCGTGTTGTGGATGCGGACGGTCGCGTCCCCGTCCGGCACCCGGACCAGTCCCTCCTCCACCGCGAAGGGGCCGACGGCGGAGGACATGTTGCCGCAGTTCTGCCGCCACTCCACCCGCGCCTCGCGGATCTGGACTTGGGCGAACGTGTAGTCCAGGTCCGCATCGGACCGGCTCGGCGGACCGATGATGCAGGCCTTGGAGAGGGAGGAGACACCCCCGCCCATGCCGTCCAGCTGGCGCCCATAGGGATCGGGGCTGCCGAGGGCGGCCGTGAGGATCGGTTCCCAGGCCGTCTGCTCCTCCGGCAGGTCCCGGGCATGGAGCATCAGCGCCTTGCTCGTTCCGCCGCGCATGAACACGGCGGAGATGGGGCGCTGGTCCATGGCCTCAGCCCCCGGTCAGAAGGTGACGACGCTGCGGATCGACTTGCCCTCGTGCATCAGGTCGAAAGCGTCGTTGATCCGGTCCAGCGGCATGGTGTGGGTGATCAGGCTGTCGATGTCGATCTTCCCCTCCATGTACCAGTCCACGATCTTCGGCACATCCGTGCGCCCGCGGGCGCCGCCGAAGGCCGAGCCCTTCCAGACGCGGCCGGTGACGAGCTGGAAGGGACGCGTGGAGATCTCGGTACCGGAAGGTGCGACGCCGATGATGATGCTCTCGCCCCAGCCGCGATGGCAGCACTCCAGCGCCTGACGCATGGTGTGCACGTTGCCAACGCACTCGAAGGAGTAGTCGGCGCCGCCATCGGTCAGGTCCTGGATCGCCTGCACCACCTTGTCGCGCCCGACCTCGTCCGGGTTCACGAAATGGGTCATGCCGAACTTCCTGGCCATCTCGGCCTTGGCCGGGTTCAGGTCCACGCCGATGATGCGGTCGGCGCCCACCATGCGCGCGCCCTGGATCACGTTCAGCCCGATGCCGCCAAGGCCGAAGACCACCACGTTCGATCCGGGCCGCACCTTTGCCGTGTAGATCACGGCGCCGAGGCCGGTGGTGACGCCGCAGCCGATGTAGCAGATCTTGTCGAAGGGCGCGTCCTCACGGACCTTCGCGACCGCGATCTCCGGCAGCACGGTGAAGTTGGAGAAGGTGCTGCAGCCCATGTAGTGCCACATCGGCTTGTTCGGGCTGTCGCAGGAGAAGCGCGACGTGCCATCCGGCATTACGCCCTGCCCCTGGGTGGAACGGATGGCGGTGCAGAGATTGCTGCGCTGGGAGAGACAGGTCTTACAGTTCCGGCACTCCGGCGTGTAGAGCGGGATCACGTGGTCGCCCGGCTTCACGCTCGTTACCCCCGCGCCCACCTCGCGCACGATGCCCGCGCCCTCATGCCCGAGAATGCAGGGGAACTTGCCCTCCGAATCCAGGCCGGAGAGCGTGTAGGCATCGGTATGGCAGACGCCCGTCGCCATGATCTCCAGCAGCACCTCGCCCGGCTTCGGGCCCTCAAGGTCCACGGTCTCGATGGTGAGGGGCTTGTTCGCCTCCCAGGCAACGGCGGCACGGGTCTTCACGGCGCGGCGGCTCCCCTTCCGGATCAGGCGATGCTTCTATCCGCCACGGTGCCGATGCAACAGGGGAGCGGGAAGTGACGCCGGAGGAACTGACGGCACGGGTGCGGGAGGGGGTGCCTCTGGCCGGCGCGCTGAACATCTCCGTGCTGCGCGGAGACGCCACCTCGGCGCTGGTCCGCCTTCCCCCCTCTCCGCTCTCGCTGCGTCCAGGCGGCAATGCCTCCGGCCCCGCTCTGATGACCCTGGCGGATGTGGCAATCTGGGTGCCGGAGCTGGTGGCCACCGAGGGCGGCGACCCCACCCGCACGGCGAACCTTCAGATCGCCTTTCTCCGCCCCGCCGGGAACAGCGGCGTGCAGGCGGAAGTGCGGATCATCCGGCGCGGGCGGAGCAGCCTCTACGCTGAGGTCTGGATGCGCGCGGAGGGCGACGGAAGGCCATGCGCCCACGTCACCAGCACCTGGATGCGCGCCCCGCCTCCCTGACGGACATACCCCGCCCCCGGGAACACGCCTGCGTGAGCCCGTGCGCGGACTGGCCCCTGCCGAACCCACGCCTCGACGGTGAGACAAAGGCTTGCCGGACAAGGGTGAAGCGAGCCGTGAGCGACTCGGGCGAGCTTTCCCGGACTTCCACGCGCGCCGGGCGCAGCGCGCCCGGCAGCGCGGCGTTCCCGCCATGGACGGACGCCCTCGGGCACCCGGCTCGGCAACAGATCAGGCACGGAGCGAATCATGGCTGGCGTTAAAAGCCTCGACGACCTTTTCCTCACCACGTTGAAGGACGTCTATTACGCGGAGCGGCAGGCGCAGAAAGCGCTGCCGAAGATGGCGAAGGCCGCCCACACGCCGGAGTTGCGTGACGCCTTCATGCTGCACAAGGACCAGACCGCCGGACAGGTCGAGCGCCTGAAGCAGGTGTTCCAGGCCATCGGCAAGCGCCCGCAGGGCGTAACCTGCGAGGCGATGAACGGCCTGAACGCCGAGTTCGAGGAACTGCTGGAGGAGGCGAAGGAGCCGAGCGCCGTTCGCGACGCCGGCATCATCGCCTGCGCCCAGGCCATCGAGCACTACGAGATCGCCCGCTACGGCGCGATGCTCGCCTGGGCCAAGGCGACCGGCAAGACGGAGGTCGTGGAGCTTCTGAAGGCGACGCTGGACGAGGAGAAGCAGACAGACGCCCAGCTGAACAAGATGGCGAACGGCCAGGTCAACAAGGCGGCGGCAAAGGAAGCCGCCTGACCGCGCGAAGCCCCGTGGCGCACCCTGAGGAAGCGTTTAAATCTCCGTAGATCAAACAGGTAAGGTGTCAAACCGCCTGTTTCGGGCGATCGGGAATCAATAGCTTACAGCGGATTTGGCAAACCTTTCCGGGCCGGCGATTAGCCGGCCCGGGATCCTGCGAATCGGTGGACGTGGACGCCGCATGTTCTAAATATGTTCTCGTCATGCTGACGCTTCGCCCCTCCCCTCCTCCACCTCTCCGAGCTGACCGAGATCGGGAGGAACTGACCCGCATCTGGGACAGCGTGGGCGCGGACGAGCGGAAGGTGCTGATCGCCCATGCCCGCGCCGTGGTGGAGATGACTGGCGCCGGGCGCCGGACGGAGAAGCGGCTGTGACGCTCGACCCCGACCAGTCCTGGCCCGCGGAGACGATGCGCACCGTTGGCCGCGCCTGGCGCGCGGCGGCCGGGGAAGGAAAGGACCCCCTCCCCTGCGTTGAGGCGGCAGAGGCGGCCTTCCTAGCCGCCGGCGGCCGCGCGGAGGACCCCCGGCAGAGCGTCCTCGCCATAGTCGCCCACCTGGTGCGCGACCACGGCGACTGGATGTGCGGTCCTCGGGAGGCTTGGTTGTCGCGCAATCGCCGCCCCGAGCCGGATCCCTGGCCCAGCATCTTCGACCCACCGGAGACTGTGGGGTAGCGGGCCTGGATGGGTGCCGGCCGATCCCACGCCCTGGATGGGCGGCCCACGCCGGTTTCCCGCCTCGTTACCCTCCGCAGCATGAAGCTGGAGGTGCGGTGCTCCTGCGGCCGGGCCGTGGATCTGCCGGTGGATGAGGTTCTGCGGCTGGGCATTTCGCCAAGGCTCTGCGTCTACGAGCTCGGCAAGCGGCTGCGCTGCGTCACGGAGCAGGGCGGCTGCGGCCAAAGGGGCGCGGCGAGCGTGGTGGGCGTGAAGGGCTGGGGCAGGTAAGACCTGCACCATGTCGGACCCCACCTACCAGCCCCCCTATAAGCCGGTTTCCAGCACACCCTACGACCAGCCCGACCCCGCGCGGGTCGGCGTCACGCGGATGAACCCCTTCGAGCACTTCTGCGCCGTTTGCGGGGCCGGCGCGGGCTTCGGCTTCGGAGGCGACTTTATGCGCGGTGAGCCGGGGCTGTGGGCATGTATGAAGCACCGTGCTGAGGTCGAGCAGAGGTGGAGGCGGGGGTAGCGACGGCCGGTCGCCCTCCCATCGTAAGCAACCAAGCGCCCTGTCAGGGTCGGGCACCGTCATGCGAAGAGATTGTGCCGAGCTGCCTGCCCAGCAGCGCCCAGAACCGCGACATACCGGCCCGGAGACATCTACCCCGGGGAGCCTTCATGGTGACGATCATGGTTTACTGCTGGCTCTGACCGCGATTCTCAAAGGGAAAGTCATGGATGAGAATTTAAAGCGTCGAATGGACGCTGCACTCGCGGCCGATAGGGCGGCCTCAAAGGAAGCCGCTGAAAAGGAGGCAGCTAAGGCAGAGCGAATCGCAGCGGCAAGTAAGAAGTACGGCGAGCTTCGAGCGACTGTTGTTTTACCTACGTTGGAGCGATTCGCCGCTCACCTGTCAGGTGAGCCATGGAAAGTGCAGGTGATCAGCAAATCGGAGCACACGAGCAAAGACATCGTCGGCATCCTGATTGATAGATCTGCCGGCACAGGACCCGGGTTGAGCGAGGTTCTTTCACCAAGTCTGGTCATTGAGTGGTTTTCCCACATGGGTACAGGCCACTTGCGGACGCACCTCAATAATGCTGGCCGTTACCGCGACACGGAGGAGCAGAAGCTTGAGGTAGATCAGATTAACAAGGCTTTTCTCGAGGAGAAGCTAGTCGCGTTCTTTGAAGAACTGACGCGCGCCAAGAATCGGCGATAGAACCAATTGGGACTGGAGCAGCATCTAGGCTCAGGACCCATTAATCTGCTTGCGCCGGAGGGCGGCATTGTGATTCTGGGTCTATCGGAGGTCCCGCCATGTCCACTCCGCCCTTCCTGCTGTCCATCGCCCAGATGCGCCGCCTCGCGCCGCACTTCCCGCTCTCGCATGGGGTGCCGCGGGTGGACGACCGGCGAGTGATCAGCGGGATTATCTTCGTCATCCGGCGCGGGCTGCAATGGCGGGACGCCCCTGCCGGCTACGGACCTCACAAAACGCTCTACAATCGCTTCGTCCGCTGGAGCCGTATGGGCGTATTCGACCGCATCTTCGCCGCGCTGGCCGCCAAGGCAGGGACGCCGAAGCGGATCATGATCGACAGCACGCACCTCAAGGTCCATCGCACTGCGGCCAGCCTTCTCGAAAGGGGGCTTTTCCCCGCTGCCTCGGCCGCACCAAGGGCGGCCTGAACTCGAAGTTCCATGCCGCCTGCGACGACGAGGGGCGGCCCGTCGTCTTGCTGCTCACCGAAGGGCAGATGAGTGACCATCGCGGCGCCGCGATCATGTTCCCCCGCCTGCCGCCCGCCCACGATCTCATCGCGGATCGCGGCTACGATAGCCGCCGCTTCAGGGCCGCGCTGGAGGCGCGCGGCACCGCTCCGTGCATTCCCTCCACCCGGAGCCGCAAGATCCCGATCCCGCACGACGCGATCCTCTACAAGCAGCGCCACCACATCGAGATCATGTTCGGCCGTCCAAAGGACTGGCGTCGCATCGCCACTCGCTACGACCGCTCCGCCCATACCTTCTTCGCTGCGGTCGTCCTTGCATCTATCGTCACATTCTGGCTCCCACCCTGAAGGAACACCGGGCAAAGGGCGGTCAATTTGGAGGCTTGCTTGTCGACCGACCCGCTTTCGCCAGACATCGATAGCTGCCGCTACCTCTACCTTCGACGCCTCTGGGAGCCGTGGGAGAACGGGCTCGGCGTCACCGTGGACGAGGCGGTCGTGGGCTCGGGCAAAGTTCCGGATACAGCGACGTCGGTCGGCCCCATAGTTGTCGGTACGCAGAGCCGCGCCTTCCAACTCATCTGGCCGAGGTACGTCGCCTACTCCGTCACGAACGAGAGCTACACGGTACTGCGGGAAGCGGACCGGATCGCATCCGGCCGACTGCTGATTCGGTACGCGGCGTCCGAGTACCTTGACCACCTCCACAGGGCGACAATCTACGGAGAGATGACCGACTTTCTTGGCGAGATGATCCACATCCGCCTCGTCTGCCTCAACCACATCATCGATGTGGTGAGCGGCGATATCCCAGAGGTGCAGTCAGTCCCGCCGCGTCCATGGAATGAGTCCTGAGCCTAGCTGTTCCCTTGATCTCGTGCGGGCTGCATGCCCTGTGGAGCGGCTTCACATGCGGCACGCATCCAGAATTGGCGAGAACGATGCTGGAGCGAGGATTGTGCGATGTCGGCTGAAGATGACCGGCTGAACCTAGTCAACCAGTTTGCCCCTGGCACCCTGGGCTGCCACGAGGCGCTCCACACCACGTCGATCCTCCACGACCTGGTGGAGCGGCAGCTCTGCGAGCATCACGCCGTAAAGCTGAACCCCGAGTGGGCCGCGACCGCCCAGCGCGCAGCCAACGAGCTGTGGACGCTTTACCAGGCAATCGGGGCAGACCACCTGCAGGTGGATCCGCAGAATGCGGACGTACTTCGGAGTGCTGGACGCAAGAATTCCCAGTCGAGACCGGGAACCGGCGGATGAGCGACCGGACGGAAGAAATCCGCGCAGCGACAACGGAGGTTAAGTGCTTGCCCTTTGATCGAGAGAATCACTGGAACTTTCAACATCAAGGCCGACAGCTTGCTGTCCGCGCTGAGCCGGCAAGCACGCCCGGGAGGCGTGAGTGGTCCATTGCGGTTTACGAGAACGGTGTTCGCCTAACGCCTATGTGGACCTTCGCCACAGACGATCAGCCAGGAGCCTTTCCTGGAGTGGAGGCCGTAGTTCTTGATCATATGGCCAACGGCATCATCGAGATGATTCGGCGAGAGGATTTAAAGTTACCCTCAGCGTGAGTGAGGCTGGTCGCGGGTTACGCCTCGAAGCCCAGCCTGAAACGCAAAAAGCCGCCCCGGAGGAAGTTCCTCCGAGGCAGCTTCACGTTGACGGAGCTGATCAGGCGGCTAGGCCGCTGATGAGAACCTCGCGCGCCGGCGGGCGCCGGCCGACGTGCTGGGCGACGCTGTAGGTCACGTCTACCTCCTCGATCGAGAAGCGCCCGAAGACCTCGCGCACGCCAGGCGTGTCGTTGAGGGAGAGCAGGAAGCGACCCTTCAAGCCGGCCAGAGCCTCGGCCAGCAGCTCGAAATCGCCGCGGGCGAAGACACCCTCCCCATAGTCCGTCTCGCAGCCCCAGTAGGGCGGATCGAGATAGAAGAGCGTGCCCGGCCGGTCGTAGCGCTTCAGCAGCTCGGCATAGGGAAGGCGCTCAATGACGACGCCGGAGAGGCGCTCGTGCACCTCCTCGAGGGTGCCCGCCAGCTTCGCCACGTCGAAGCGTGCAGGCGTCGCCGGATCCACGCCGAAGGTGCGGCCATTCACCTTGCCCCCGAAGGCCAAGCGCTGGAGGTAGAGGAAGCGAGCAGCGCGCTCGAGATCGGTCAGCGTGTCCGGATTCGCGGCGTTCAGCCGCTGCCACTCTGCCCGGCTGGTGAGCTGCCAGCGGAGCATGTCCATCAGCGGCACGTAGTGGCGCTGCAGGATTCGGAAGAGGTTCGCGACGTCGGTGCTGATGTCGTTGATCACCTCCGCCTTCGCCCGGAACGGACGGCGCAGGAAGATCCCGCCCATGCCGATGAAGGGCTCGACGTAGGTGGTGTGCGGGATAGCGCCCAGGCGGGCTATGACGCGGCGCGCCAGGTTGCGCTTGCCGCCCAGGTAAGGGGCGGGCGTCGCCGCCGGCGAAGCCGGCAGAAGGGTGGACTCCATGTTCTCTCGACGTTCTACTAGCCCCCTCCCCGGCCGGGGGAAGCGGGGCGGATTCTTCCGTGCATGGCCACCAACCATGCGGCTCGGGCGGTTGCAGCCGCCTGGGCCCCCGCGCCGGTGCTGGCGCGGCGGACATCGCCGAGAGCCCGCATTTTGGCGAGGCCCCGTCGAAAACTCCAGCCCTGGGCGATTCGCGTGCCTAGGACTGGAAAAAAGCGATACTCGGACAAATATGACCGAATGCGCTTGACGCTCGGACAAATCTGCCCGATGCAGTGCGCATGAAGCCCGCCGACCTCCTCCGCCGCCTCAACCGCCTCGCCACCAAGCGCGGCTGGTCGATCGAGGTGAAGGAAGGCGGGCGCCACACGAAGCTGACGCTGAACGGCCGCTCCACCACGGTCCCCCGCCACGCGGTTGACCTGAAGACCGGCCTGCACCGCGCCATCCTGAAGCAGCTGGGGATCACCCCGGCGGACCTGGAGGAGTGACCCCCATGCGCTACGCCTATCCCGCGCTGCTGACTCCCGAGGAGGAGGGCGGTTTCAGCGTTTCCTTCCCGGACGTACCCGAAGCCCTGACGCAGGGCGATGACGAGACCGAAGCCCTGGACATGGCGCGGGACGCGCTCGTGGCCGCCCTGAGCTTCTACGTCGATCGAGGAGACGCTCTGCCGGCGCCGTCGGCGGTTGACGGCGGGCGCCTGGTGCCGGTGCCAGCGCTGGCCGCAGCGAAGCTCGCGCTGCACGCGGCGAAGGTCGAGCAGGGCATCAGCAACAGCGAACTCGGCCGTCGGCTGGGGAAGGATGAGAAGGAGGTGCGCCGGCTCCTCGATCCCACCCACGGCAGCCGCTTCGAGGTGCTGGAGGCCGCCCTGGCGGCGCTGGGCCGCCAGGTAGTGCTGGAGGTGGACGCGGCCGCCTGAGCCGCTACAGGCCCAGCGCCTTGGCCGTGATCGGCCCGACCACACCGTCCGCCTGCAGGCCGCGCGCGGCCTGGAGCTGCTGCACCGCGACCTCGGTCGCCCGGCCGAAGACGCCGTCGACCAGGATGGCCGGGCGATTCGTCGCCCGGTTCAGCGCAGCTTGCAGGCGCCGCACCGCGTCGCCCTCCATGCCGATGCGGAGCATGCCCACGATGGGCAGCGCCGGTGCCGGCGCGCCGGCCAGGTCCGCGTAGACCGCGGCAAGCTTCTGGTCGTAGGCGTTGGCCTTGTACGAGGGCCCGTTGTACCGGGCCGCGAAGGCCGCCCAGGCACGTGCGCGCAACAACGGCGCCCAGCCCTGGTGGATGATGAACGCGACGAAGGCGTCCAGCTGCCGCCCCTCGCTCTCCGACATGGCCGCCACGAAGGCCTCCACATCCTCGAAGCCGCAGGCGCGGTGATTGGAGCCGAGGATCTGCGGCAGGCCCCAGGAGGCGCTGGACAGGGCCGCAGCGCGGTCCAGGGCCGCAGCCTCCTCCAGCCGCGCCCATTCCCCCACACCGCCCACGTAGAGCTTGCGGTGCCAGGGCTGCTGGGAAACGCCCGGGTGGGTCGCGTCCCAGCGCCGATTGGTCGCCCGGCTGAAGAGGTGCGCCTCCAGGAGGATGCGCGGGCGGCCGTCGGCCAGGAAGCCGCCGGCGGTGCCGGTCTCCACGGTCAGCACCGTCTGCACGGTGGGCACGTCCACGCCGAGCGCTATGGCGGCCCGGGCGCGGTCCCCGGGAGTGAGCCCCGTCCCCTGCCCAGCCATCAGCGCGCGAGCCCGGAGACGCGCAGCAGCGCGCCGGCGGCGGCCTGCACGGCCGCCTGGGGGTCCACGCCGGCCGCGGCCGCGGCCGCCGCCGCCCGAGCGGGCAGCTGCGCGGCGGCGGCGCGGGTGATGAGGCGGCCCACGCCGGTCGCGTCGCCGCCGACCTTGGCCAGGCTGTCCCGCACCTCGGCGGTCATGTCCGCCTGCAGCTCGTCCAGCACGGCCTGGATCCGCGCCGCGTCCTCCGGAGAGGCGAGCACGGCGAGGTTCAGCATGTGGGCCGCCCGGCCGGCGAAGTCGGCCAGGCGCGCGAGGGCGGTGCTCTTCTCCACCTCGGCGTGGGCGGCGGCGGCGGCATCCGCCTGCTCGCCGCGGGCGACGAGGCTGCGCCAGCCCGCCTTCAGGGTGGCAAAGCCGGCGCCCACCACGCCTGCGGCGACGAGGGAGGCGGCGCCGGCGACGAGCTTCTGCCCGAAGACGGCGATGAAGAGGCTGAGCATGGAGATCTCCGGGCCGCGGACGCGCGGCGGCGCCGCCGGCGGGCGCCGGCGGGTGGGTGGGCTCGGGCTGCTGGACGGGTGCTAGGGCGCGGGTGGCAGCTGGACGGGGACGAGGATCCCGTCAGGCAGCTCCAGCGTGTTGCCGGCGGTCTGCCGCCGCCCGGGAGGCGTGCGGAGCACTAGGTCGCGCAGCGCCTCGAGGCGGCGGTTCTGCAGGTCCTCCGCCGCTTCCTGGGCCTTCTCGTGGGCATCCAGGCGGGTGCGCTGGGTGACCACCTCTCGATCGAGGCTGCGGACCTCGCCGAGGATCCGGTCCGCGTCCGTCCGCGCCTCAGCCCGGGCCACCAGAACGGCCTGGGTGGCTGCCACCTGGCCGGTCTCCAGCTTTGCCAAGCGTTCGGTGAGAGAGCCGGCCAGCCGCTCCACGGCGCCGGCCTGGTTGTCCATCCGCGTGGACATGGTGGCGCGCCAGCCACCCTCGGCGACAAGCCAAGCGCCAAGGCCGATAGCGAGACTCAGGATGGTCAACCCGGGCGCGAGCCAAGGGGACGGAGCGCGCGGGCCCGGGTTCGGAGCGGGCATCAGAAGCCGCTCACGCCGCGGGCGCCGATGGCAGCGCGGGAAAAGGCCGCCAGGGTGTCGGTCATGGGCGAGGTGAACGAGGCCGGGAAGATGTAGACCGCGGCCTCGTCGCAGCTGCCCAGGCGCGTGCCGCCGTAATCCGACCCGAGCAGGATGCGACGGGTGAGGTTCAGCAGCGAAGTCTTGCCCACGAGGGAGACGGCGGCCGAGGTGTTCGCCGTCTTGTCCCAGGTGCGGACCTCCACCCCCGGGGTCCGGGAGGCGATCAGCAAGCGCCAGGTCGTCAGGTCGGGCACGTCCGGCGTCGGCCAGCCATTGCTGGCGGGCGTCGGCGGCGTGGTGTTCCCGGTCACGCTGTAGGAGAGCATCCCCGCGCTCGCATGCGGGGCGGCCTGGCCAGAAGGGACGCCGTTGGTCCCGAACATCAGGCCGAAAGCGGAGGCGATGTTCTGGGTGGGATCCGAGCCGAAGGTGCCGGCGAACACCGGCCGGTCCGCCGTCGCCGTCACATTGGCCGACTTGGCGCGCCCCACCACAGCGATGGTGATGGCGTCCAGCTCTGCCAGCAGCGTGTTGATGGCCGCCACCTGGTTGCCGGTGAGGGTGGCGTAGTTCTGCGCGAAGGTCGGCGTCCCCACGACGGCACCAGCAGCCGCCTTCAGCGATGCCCGGTTCATGCAGGACTTCTCGGCGTCGCCGCCGAGGTAGAAGACCCCCGCCGGGGCGGGAAGGCTGTCCGGCAGGGCGACCCGCGGGGCACCGCTGAAGTCGATGCCGGCGCTGGTGCCGGCGAGGTTGATGGCCATCTCGGTCCTATGGGGATCAGGCGGCCACGGCCTGCTGACGGAAGGTCAGCAGCTGGTTCGCCATGCTGTAGGGCTTGCCGATCTCGGCGGGCAGGTTCTCGGCCGGGTCCATACGAGCGGTCGTGGTGCCGTCCGGGTTCTGGATAGGCGGCAAGTAGCGGTAGGCCTCGAAGGCGAGCTGGTCGTCGCTGTCCTCCACGAAGGTGCGACCACTGCCCGCCGCGGCCGAGCCGGCCGTGACCCAGGGCGCGTCCTGCGGCGTGCGGTTGACGGTGAGCCGGATCGTGGCCTGCCCGACGATGTCGACGGCCGTGACCGTCAGCGCGCCGAGGCTGTCAGTGACCGTGAAGCCCTTGCTGGCCACCGTCGCCGGATCCACCCGCGTCCACCCGTTGAAGGGGCTGGCGAAGCGGATCGGGCCCTTGCGGGGGTTGAGGCCGATCAGCACCTCGCGCCCTCGCCAGAGGATCTGCATGGGCCGCAGCGGCTCCCAGCTCCGCCCGAGGTTGATCACCTCGTGCAGCACCTGGCCGAGCTTGTTGCCCGCCCGCGCGTGGGAGTTGGCGGAGGGGTGCTGGTCCGTGCCGCAGTTCTGGTAGTTCCCCATCGGCTGGGCGAGCACGACGTAGGGCGAGCGCTGGGCGGCCAGGATCTGCCCCATGCTGACGCCGAGCTGGTAGGTGTCCTGCTGGAAGCCGCCCGAGGTCTGGTTCAGCACCCAGAGCGGCGGGTACTCGTTGTCGGTCAGCGGCAGGATGTAGGTGATCCAGTCCGCCACGTACTGGAGGAAGAGGGCGCACCAGGCCTCGGCACTGTTCGCCAGCCCCACCCCCGCCACGTTGGCCTGCCCCTGGTCGAAGAGGATGGCGAGCACGACGAAGGGCTTGCCCAGCGCCTGCGCCGCGGCCTTCTGGGCCAGGACGATGTCCCGCATGTAGGACCAGTAGGAGGCCCCGTTGCTGCCCTCCGGAGCCGAGCCGTAGGACAGCAGCTCAATGCTACGGCCGGGATACCCCGTGGCGTTGCTGCCGAGCACGAGGTCCGGGGTGGTGACCGGCACGCCGCGGTGTGCCGCGCTGAGCCGCAGGAAGGCGTTGACGGCGGTGGTCTGGAAGAACTCGGCGGCCGAGGTCGAGACCAGCCCGTGGAAGTTCGCGTCGCCGATGGGGACCGCGTTCGCGCCGCCCATGGTGAAGCGCTGGGAGGTGCCGATCTGCCAGTTGTTGCCGAGCGGGACGGTGGTGATGCCCGGTCCGAAGCCGCCGCCCACCGAGAGGCTCTGGCCGGCGCCGTTGATGGCGCCGATGGCACCAATCCGAGGCGGCTGCGTCAGCGCCTTGCGGAAGCTCGCCAGCCCGCGACCCTGCGCCATGACGTCGGCGTCGAAGCCGAGCAGCTCGGCCGCCGTGAAGCCCGTGGTGGTGCTGCCGCCGCCCGATCCGCCGGAGCTGCCCCCCATGGAGAGCGGGATGATGTTCCCGAACTCGTCCGCGAGGCCGATCTGGTAATCCGTCGCGGCGTTCTGCGAGAGCGTGACACCGCCGATGCGCGTCTGCCCGTTGGGAAGCAGCTCCACGCCGCCGCTGCTACCCACGCGGCCGATGGTCACGGTGCCGTTCGCGGCAACCTGGATGATGGTGCCGGCCGCGTAGAGCAGCTTCCCGTCGCCCGAAAGCTCCAGGCCGACGTTGCCGTTCGCGTCCTTCACCACCAATCCGGCGGGGTCGTTGCTCGAGCGGGAGACCATCGCCAGCAGGTCGGCCAGCGTGAGGCCCTGATAGGTCCAGGCCCCCGAGAGGTACTGGTACAGTCCCCGGTCGGTGCCGGCGCCGTAGACCACGCCCAGGGCGCCTGCGGCCGGTGCCGGCGTGCTGGCCTGCAGCGCGGCCAGGGTCAGCGCCATGCGGGCGGCGTTGGCAATGGAGGCGGCGGTGTTGTTCGCGGCGTCCTCGGACCGTCCCTGCGCGATCTGGGCGCCGGTGCGGGCCGCCTCCGACCCCGTCCGCGCGTCCTGCGCGGCGGTCACCTTCGGGTCAATCTGCGCCGTCACCTGGTCCGCGACGGCGGGGGCCACCTTCTGCGCCAGAGCCGTATCCACGGCAGGCGGAACCTTCGCGGCGACGGAGGCATCAACGGCGGGCGGCACCTTGGCACCCACCTCGGTTGCCACGTCGCCCGGGATCGCCTCGCGGATCCCCACCACCTGCTGGCGCGACATCTCGACCGCCTGGGCGTCGTCGGAGACCTGCTCCACCTGGGGCGCGATCGTGGCGAGAGCATCGTCGCGGATGGCCTGCTGCGTGACGTGCACGCTCGCGGGGCCGCCTGGGGCGTCTCGATCGACGGCGGGGATCAGGAGGCCGGCGGGAAGGCTGCCGCTGTCGTCCGCTTCCACCTGGGGAAAGTCAGGGATCGTCGCCCCGGCCAGGTGCGTGCCCTCCAGGGAGAGCAGCGCCGTATCGGGCGAGGCGAGCCACATCGCCTGCTGCGGGACCGGGCCGCCCGGCGGCTCCGGCACCACGTCGAAGAGCATCCAGTTCAGGACGGGCTTGTCGTTGCCCTTCTGCGCGCGGACGGCCCAGCGCTCCCCGACCAGCGGGGCCCGATAGGCGCAGCGGAACAGCCCTGGCTTGCCGGGTACCGGCACCCCGGGAAGATCCACGAGGACGTTGGCCGGCGAGCGCCAGGTGAAGGTTACCGGGTCCGTCACAGCGGCGGGCTTGCGCGCCTCGTCGCGGAACTGGATCTCGGCCGTGACGGCGTTCCCGATCCAGACGCGCGGGCGCACGACGTCCGTGTCGGGCAGCAGCCCGAGATCGGCCGTAACAGCGGTCATGTAGGGGGCCTCGCAAGCGGCATCGCCGCGCAGCCCGGAGGGTGCGCGGAGGTGCAGGCTCAGGAAATGACGGGGTGGCTAGGCGCTCAGAGGGACGAAGCGGTCCTGAAGAGGTTGTCGACCTGCTGATCGGTCAGCGGGATCCCGGCCGCCAGGCTTTCCACCAGCGTGCCGCTCCTCTCCACGACGGTGGCATATTCCCACTCGAGCTGGGCGGCGCGGCCCGCTGCCGCGACAGCCGCATCCACCTCGTCCAGGAGGCCGGC
Organism: Roseomonas indoligenes; assembly: GCF_017813365.1. Classification (GTDB taxonomy): domain Bacteria; phylum Pseudomonadota; class Alphaproteobacteria; order Acetobacterales; family Acetobacteraceae; genus Roseomonas; species Roseomonas indoligenes. Next base: position 297,883 of record NZ_JAGIZA010000004.1, on the reverse strand, counting down.
CTGCAGAAGAGCGAGCCGCGCCTGTCGGGGTGTGATGGAAGCCGGGACGGGGTCCTGCGGAGCCTCGGCGTGCGGCGGCTCGGAGAACGTGCTGCCGTCGTAGAGCCACCCCTCTCCCACACTCTGTGAGCCGGGACCGGACAGTTCCACGAAGGCGGGGATCAGGTCCGGGTGGTAGCGCTCCTCCAAGGGAGGGGTGTCGGCGGGGATCTTCACGATCTCGGCCACGACACCGCCCTGCACGCGGGCAAAGGTCTGCATCAGGCGTACTCCCACACGCGAACAAGTCCATCGGCGCCGCCACCTCCGAGAGCTGTGCCTCCCGCGCCGGCGAGGAGGCATGCGCCCGAGCCGCCGGCGCCTGGGCCGGTGCCAGGGTTGCCGGAGGAGGTGCTGCTCGAGAGCGGAGCGCCGCCGCTGAGAATGCTGCTGCCGCCCTCACCAGAAGCGGGGTTGTTGCCGTAGAAGGCCGGCTTCCCGGTGCCACCAGTCCCGTTAGAGCCGCCGTTGCTGTCCGATCCACCTGACCCGGAGCCACCGGGTGCCTGACCGACATAGGCCGTAATTGAGGTGCTCTGCGCAGAACCGGTCGTCCCGCCGCCGCCGCCCGTTGCCGAGAACAGCGAGCCGAAGGAGCTGGTGCCGCCATTCGCTCCAGAGATACCCCCCAGGCCGCGGGTCACCATTACCCCAGCGAACCCGGAGGTCAGCAGCCCCTCCGCGCAACCGCCGCCTCCCCCACCGGAACCAGCCGAGCACTGCCCTGCGCCAGTGGGAGCGGCGTTGCCGCCGCCGCCGCCGCCCCCCACCACCTGGACGTAAACCATCTTCGTCCCGGTTGTGGGCGTATAGACGCCGGAGGGCAGCCGCCGGACGGCGAGGAGGCGGCCCCGCAAGGCATCCTTCAGCGTCTTGGAGCCGTCGATCGGAAGCCCGACATCCAGGAGGAGCCCCACGAGCTCCTCCTGGATCATGTTCAGCCACCAGGCGCGAACGCGGGTGGCCAGCTTGCCGATGGCCGGATTGCCGCCCGAGAAGTACCCGACCGTACCGGTGGGTGCGAAGGCGGGCAGCGTATCGACGGCGGTTTCGTCCTGGATGCGGCGCATCTCAGCTGCTCCCGTAGGCAAATTGGAGGGTGGTGTGCCCGGGGCGGATGCTGCGCAGCCGGCACTCCAGGGCCTGGTTGCCCCAGGCGGCGAGCGGCTCATCGGCCGCTGATTCGTCGGCGCCGAACTCGGTCACCGTCGTCTCGGGTGCATGCACCCGCCAGGTGTAGGCCCACACCGGGTCGTAAGCAGGCGCGTCCGCGACCAGCTCGTCGGCGCGGGCCGGCGCGAACTCCTCGATGGTGATCGCATAGCCGAGCTGCGCGGCCTGGCCGATGAAGTAGCGGCGCGACTGCCCGCCCTGGGCGGCGAGGCGGGCCACCACCTGGCGGCGGCGCCCCTGCAGCGTGTCAGGCTGGCCGGTGCAGGCGTCCGGCAGGCCCAACGTCATCTCCCATTCCGGGAGCATCTGCAGGGCGGTGCCGGGGAAGGCGCCGGTGACCAGCATGCGCGCCGCGTTGCAGACGCGCGTGACCGAGGGCACGAGGCCCCGGCCGACGGTCTCCTGGTCGGTGCCCAGGGCGCGGGGCCAGATCGGGCCCGTCGGCATGAGGGCCTGCACCGTGCCCTGCCCCTGCACCGTCACCCGGACGTCCAGGCGCTGCCTGTCCGAGGCCATCGGCGCGGCGGCGGGCGGGAGCGGCCCGGCGGAGGCTGGGGCAGCTGCCGGCGGCGCGGCGCGGAGCCGGGGCAGCATGCCGGCGGCGGTGTCGCCGCGGGCATTGGCCTCGCCCAGCACGTGCTTCGGCCGCTCGTAGTACTGCGAGACCACCTGGCCGGCGCCGGCCGCCGTCGTCTGGCGACGGAGGAGGTTGCCGGCGGGGCGCTCATCCCCTCGGGTCAGCTCGTAATTGATGAAGTCGATCTGCTCCTCGAGGGAGCTGCCCTGGATCGGCTTTCCCGCCCAGCGGCGGAAGTTCTCCTGGCGATCGGCATGCCACTGGGCGATGCCATAGGCCTTGCCCTGATCGCCGACGGCGGCGTTGTCCAAGCCGCGGCCGCTTTCGTGGCGGAGGTTGGCCAGGATCCCGGCCGCCTGCTCGTCGGTCCAGCCGTGCCCCTTCAGGCGATCGAAGGCCGTGCGCTGCCGCGCCGTGGCCTCCTCGTCCCCGAAGGTGCGACGCTGGAACCCGCCGACGTCGTCCTGCGCGCGGCGCCGGTCCGAGCCGCTGGCCATGCCGGTCACCCGCTCCGGGCGGTTCATCACGCCGAGGAGCATGGCAAGGCGATCGCCGATGTCCGCCCAGGACTTCAGGCCCCGCTCGGTGTCATCCTGGGGCGAGGCGGCGGCGCGGCGCTCCGCGCTCTCGCGCCCACGGTCCAGCAGCCAGTTCCAGGGCCGGCCGATCCAGTCGTCGCGGCGGCGCGGGACGTAGTCCTGCCCGTCGGTCTCCGCCCGGCGCTGCTTCGCCTCGGCCTCGGCCTGGGGCGTCGTATCCTCGCCGAGGCTGCCGATGCCGCCGCCCGGCGTCGGGGCGTTCGCATCGAACCACCACCGGCCGACGGGGCTTTCGGCGAAGCGATTCACTGCCCCCACCCACTCGCCCCACTTGCGGGTGATCTCCTCCAGCTCGACGCCGAAGCCCTTCGGGAAGGCGAGATCTCCGAGGCCGCTGACGAGGGTGCCGACGCCGCCGGTGACCACGCCCAGGTTCTTGCCGATCTCCTCCCACGGCGCGCGCTCGAGCGCGCCGGAGACCGCGCTGATGCCCTGATCGAGCTTCAGGCCGAGCCAAACTCGGCTGCTGGAGATCCAGGTCGCGAAGCGGTTGAGGGCGGGCGTCAGAGCCGGCGCCAGGCGGGCTGCGAAGGTGTTGGCCAGCCCCGTCCCGGCAAGGTTCAGGCGGGCCTGCGCCGCCTCGAAGTCCCGGGCAGCCCGCGCCCCCTCTTCGCTGGTCGCGCCGAAGCTCTCGGCCTCCGCGCGCAGATCCGCCAGGCCGCGCTTCCCGCGGGAGAGCATCGGGATCAGGCCAGGGGGCAACCGGAGGGCGCCCATGACGCGCGCCTGCAGCGCCGGATCCCCGATCTTGGTCAGCCCTTCGGCCACCTCGGGGAGGACGTCGGCGGCGGTGCGGGCCCGGCCGGAGGCGTCGCGCATGCTGATTCCCAGCATGCGGAGGTAGGCGGCAGCCGTGTCGTCGCGGCCGCCGACGGCATCCGTGACGGCATCGCCCAGGCCCACCATGCCCTGGGCCACGTCCTCGGCCGAGGCGCCGGCAATCTGCGCCGCCGCCTGCAGGCCGTTCATGTCGGGAACAGCCGTCTTGGTCCGCGTAGCGAGGCGGCCGAGCTCGGCGTTGGCCCGGGACCAGCCGGCCGCCAGGCGGTAGACGCCGGCGACGGTGCCGGCGGCCGTGATGGCCGAGAGCGGGGGCACGATGGCCCCGATGTTCGCGGCCGCGCTGCGCGCCCCGCGGGAGATCCGGTCGAACTGCAGGCCGCGCCCAAGCTCGGCCCCGACCCGCCGGACAGACTGCCCCAGCCTGTTGGCCGAGGTCGTCATCCGCCCGGTGGGCTTGGTGAAGAGGTCGATCGCGCTGATCGAGACGCTCAGCGCGCCGGCGGTTGCCGTGGCCATGTCAGAGGCGTCCCATCTCGGCGGCGCGCCTCTCCCACCAGAGGAGCTCGGTCACCGGCATGTTCAGGCAGTCCCGCGGCCCGAAGCCGCAGGCGATCGTCACCCGCCCTGCGAGGCGTCCCCAGCCACCGGCAGGACGGGCAACTTGAAACGCTCGAAGTAGCGGTCCGCGAACTCGATCACCTGCGGGAGCAGCAGGTGCAGCACCGCCTCCGGCAGGGTGCCGTGCTTGCGCATGAGGTGCTGGACCGTCTGGATGCCCGTCGGCTTCAGCGTCGCCTCGTCCAGGGACTGCGCGCTCGGCGGGGACAGGATCACGTGGTCATAGTCGGTCCCGGCGAAGCTGAGCTTCGGGAACCGGATCGTGCGGGAGGGGATCGCCTCCACCACGTCGACGTCATCGGCGGCCATGCTGGTCTCGCTCATCTCAGACCTCCGTCACCTTCGGGCCCTCGAAGCGGAGCTCGATCGTCTGCTCGTCGCCTTCGACCGCGACGGCCTCGACGCACGCCATGTCGTTGCCGGTCGCGCGCTTGCCGTTGGTCAGCTCGAGCGAGACGGAGACGCCGGCCAGGTTCGTGTAGTCCTCGGTCGAGATGCCGAGGATGTTGCGGACCGTGGCCTTGATGAAGCCGGGGATGGGCGTGAGCTTCCAGCCGTGGAAGCCGTCCATGCCCATCATGGCCTCGCGCTTGACGGTCGCGACGCCGTAGCCGGTGCCGGAGACCACGGGCAGCCCGAGGCCGTCCATGGTCAGATAGGCGGTGCCCCCAAGGGCGTCGGTGTCGATTGCCATGGATCAGTTCCCCGTGGACTGGCGGAACTGCACGCGCGCGGCGAACTGGCGGAACTGGTCCACCGGGATGATCGGCAGCAGGCCATCCACGCGGCAGCGGTTGGAGGAGCTGCGCTGGACGTCCAGCGCCTCGGCGAAGCGGCTGTACTGCTGGACCAGCCCGTCCTCCTGCATCGCGCGGTACTCGCTCAGGAGGTAATCGCGGATGATGAGGCGGGTGATCCGGCGCGAGCCGGGCTTGGGCTTCTGGGCGTCATCGACCAGCACGCACCGCCCGAACCGGCTGGTGATGCCGGCCTTCATGCGCCGAATGGCGGCCGCGATGCAGTAGAGCCGCTCCGGGTACATGTAGCTGTCGTCCGGGGCGCCCTGGGCGTTCTGCCGATAGCCCGTGACCAGGGTGTCCGTCAGCACGGAGCCATCCGCCTGCACGACGAAGCCGCCGAGCCCGTTGTTCACGAGCGTGTTGCGGTCGCCCACCCCGAAGCGAAGGTCGGAGGAGGGCGGCAGCATGTCCACCGGCAGGCCGTGCAGCGGCAGGCCCGGGTTCGCCCGGAGGCTCGCCGCGCAGGAGCCGGCCAGGCTGGCCGCGATCTGCGGGGTGAAGGAAGGCGACCCGTTGAAGGGCAGCACCACCGTGTACTGGTCGTTGCGGGCGGCGCTGAAGGTCAGGGCGCCGGAGAGAGTGCCGCGGAGGGCCGAGAAGGCGCCGCCGTAGAGCATCTTGTCCCAGGACCAGCGGGCGTCGATGTGCGCGCGCAGGGCGTTGAGGCTCGTCGTGTCCGTGAAGGGCAGGACGTAGAACTCGAAGGCCTCGTCGTTCAGGTTGGCCAGGGCGGCCACCAGGTCGGGGTTGGCGGTACCGCCCGACATCGGGCCGATGGTGATGGCGAGCCCGGCTGGGCCCACCTCGCCCCCGAGGGAGCCGAGGTAGTTGCGCACGACCTGGATGTCGTTCCCGACCTCGCCCTTGGAGCGGGCGGTGAGGGTCACGACGGCCGCGGCGGCGACGGCCGTCACCGGCAGGTCGCCGGCGGCGTTGACGGCGGCGGCGATCGCGGTCGCGATCTGGGCCGTGGTCTGGCTGGGCGCGACCGCGTACTGCACGCGGCGGCCAGCGATGTAGAGGCTGTCCGTCCCGGCCGCGCTCGGGGCGGAGGTGACGGTGATGGTGCCCGTGGCGGCGACGCCGGCGGCGTTGTCGGCCAGCGGCAGCACGTGGGTCTCGCCCGTGGGGTCCTGCTTGCGATAGGCCTGGGCCATCAGCGCCAGCTGGGAGCCGCGGCCGGCGCGGTTCTGCACCCAGGGCACGCTTTCCAGCACCGCGCGCACGTTCGGCGCGATGTCGGCTGCGGTGTTCTTCTGGCCGATGATGAGGGTGCGGAGGCTGCCAGCGGTGTTGGAATTGGCGCCGGAGTTGTCCACCTCCGCGTAGAACAGCGTCGTGCGGAGGTTGGCCGGGATCTGCGTGAAGCCGTCCATCAGGCGGGGTTCTCCTCATCCGCATCGGGCGGGGTGAAGACCGCCTCGGGGGCGGGCTCGGCGGGGGTGTCGGGGACCGGCTCCGGGGCCGGCGTGGCGGAGGCCTCGGCCTCCGGAGGCGGACTGCCCTCCTGGGCGTCCTGGTCGCGCAGCACGCGGACCCAGTGCTCGGTGCGCTCCACCCAGCGGCCCTCGGGCGGCAGGAAGTCGTGCAGCACCGGGTCGGGCACCTTCGTGCCCTCCCGCGGAATGACGTAGATCATGGAGGCTCCTACGGGGCCGAAGGCGCGAGGACGGGGCGCAGGGCCACGTCGGGGCCGACGCAGCAGCCGCTGTCGGGCTGCTCGACGTTGAAGGTTTCCGGCCAGATGAACTCGAAGGCGAGGAGCCCGCGGCCGAGGGCAAGCTCCGAGCTGCGCGTGTCGATGCCGAGGGTGGTCTTCACCCCCTCCACGCGCTCGATCACGCGGGCGGGGCCGATAACCAGGCCGGCGTTCGTCAGCACCAGGTCGCGCGCGAGGCCGGTCAGCTCCTCGAGCTCGGCCTCCACCTCCTCCGCATCGCGGGAACGGTCGCGTACCCGGACCTCGACGCCGAGGATCCAGCTGGCCTGGAAGCGGGACTGGGCGGAGGTCCCGCCCAGGCGCTTCAGCTCTTCCTGCCAGCCATAGACCAGGAGGGCGGGGAAATCCCCCTCCTGCAGAGACCAGGTCCGGGCGCGAAAGACGCGCCCTTCGACCTGGGGCATCCCGGCCCGGAAGATCTCCGTCACCCGGTCGCGGACCGTGGCGCGATGCGGGGGGCCGCTCATCCGATGCGTCCCAGCTCGAGGTAGACCCAGCCCTGGCCGTCCGGCAGCGCCTCGGCGACGTCGTATGTGACGCCCCGGACCACTAGGCGGTCTTTCTGGCGATGCTTGAAGCCGGGCGGGAAGTCCGCCTGCCGCACGCCGAGCCAGGTCTTGGCGACCGAAGAAGGAGCCACCTCGTCCTGCATCAGGACCTGCAGCTGCGTGCGGTCGAAGATGCCCCGCAGGCCGTCCGGCATATCGGCCTGATCCCGAGGGACGTAGGCGATGGGCTCGCCGAACGCGGCCAGCAGGGCCGCGCTCGTGAGCGCGTCGATGTCGACGGCCACGGCTCCGTCAGGAGCCGCGACGGCCGCGCTGCAGCATGCCCGGACGGGTGCAGATGTGCAGCGGGTAGGAGTAGACCTCCTGGCGCCACCAGGAGTTGCGATCCTTGTCCAGGATCGGCTGCACGTACATCGGCTTGCCCGGCGTGTTGATCCACTCGAAGTTCTCGCCCGGGGCGAGCGCGCGCTCGAAGGCGCCCGGCGCGCCGACGGGGAAGAACTTCACCTCGTCCGGCGAGACCGCGATCGTCGCGTTATCGTCGGAGCCACGGTAATTCATCCAATCGATGCCGCCGAACGACATGGACGAGAAGGCGGTCCCGCCGCGCAGCTCCTTCGCCGCCTCCCAGTTGGTGTAGGTCGTCACCACGTCCGGGTGGGAGATCAGGTCATCCCAGAAGTCATCGCCGGCGATCGCCTGCACGCGGGTGGAGAGCGTCCAGGCGCCCTGGGCCGCGCGCATCATCTGGCGCACCACCTTGGCGCAGAGCTTGCGCAGCGTGCCGGCGGTGCTGGCGCCCTTCAGGTTGAAAGCGATCTCGGCCGGCTGGCTGATGCCGAACTCATCGAACCAGTTGTAGAGGACGGTGCCATCGGCATCGAGCAGGATGCCCTGCACGGCGCCGAGGCGGTGCCGCTCCCAGGTGTACTCCATGTTGGAGGTCAGCCCGGTCGGACCCGCGAGGCGGCGCGCCACCTCGGTCTGCACCTGCATCAGCACCGTCTCAGTGCCGAACTCGCGGATGTTCTGCAGCTCGGAGGAGCGGATGGTGTCGCCGTGCGCAAGGCGCGGCACCTCGAAGTAGCGCATCTTGCGCTTCTCCGTGGTGCGCTCCTTCGGGGCGGAGCCGCGCTCGGAGGTGGGGATCACCACCAGCTGGCCCTGCCGGTCCTCGACGGCGAGCGCCGTGGTGCGGATCGGCTTCTCCTCGAAGATGCCGAGGGAGCCGAGGCCCGTAGGCAGGAACGGGGTGCGCTCGACAAAGGACGTCAGCTCCAGCTCGGAGAAGGCGTCCTGCCGGAACACGTTCATGATGGTCATCGTGTGGGGGTTCCCAATGGGGGACGGCCGCCATCACGGCGCGCCGAGCGACCGGGCCAGGCGGTCAGGAAGGGGGAGACCCGCCCCGCAGGGCGGGCGGCGGATCAGCGGGCGATGATGAAGGCGGGGGCCAGGTCGGCCAGAGCGGCCGTCTTGCCCGCGGCGTCCACGCTCGCGTCCCACTGCAGCTCGGACAGGTTCACCACCGTCAGGCGGGCCGTGACCGTCACGCGCTTGGTCCCACCGGCGGGGACCGTGACGGGCCGCCAGAGGATGGCCGCGGCGGCCTCGCTGCCGTCCGTGCCCACGTTGTCGTAGGGCACGTACTGGCCGGTGGCCGTCAGCTTCGCCAGCACCAGGCCACCCTGGAAGACCACCTCCGACCCTCCCTGGTTGAGCAGGATCACCTGCTCGCGGGAGATCAGCGGGTCCACCTCGGCGACGAGATGGGCGCCGGCGTGGAAGTTCTCGTTGAGGACGGGGCTCACCATGGGCCGTCTCCTTCCTGGTTACTTGCCGCGGATGCCGGCGCGCTTCGCCGCGGCATCCCAGCTGGTGGAGGTCGCCTCGCGGCGGGACGGAGCGGGCGGGGCCGCTGCGGAGGGGCGCTGGCCGCCATAGGCGGCCATGGCCGTGTTCAGCCCTGCGGCCGCCGAGGGCTGCGCCGGCGCGGAGCCCTGCTTCGGCAGGGTCTTCAGCAGGCCGATCACCGCCCGGGAGCTCATGCCCGTGGTCGTGGCGAGGTTCGCCGCGGCGGCGACGCGGCCGGCAGCGGCCTTGGAGCCGAGGATGCGGCTGATGCGGGCGCGTTCGCGGCGGCGCGCGGCGCGGGCCTCAGGCTTGTCCTCGTCCTCGTCGCCATCCTCGTCGTCGGCGGCAGTGCGGCGGCCGCGGGGGCGGTCGTCACCCTCGTCGTCACCCTCGTCCCCGTCCCCGTCGTCGTCGTCACCGTCGTCGGCCCGGGCGTTGTCGCGGTCCTCGTCGCCGTCCCCCTCGTCGCCGTCATCGGCGCGGGCGTCGTCGCGCTCCTCGTCCTGCTCCTGGTCGTCGCCTTCCTCGGCGCGGCCGTTCTTGCCGCGGGCGGCCGCGGAGGGGGCCGGCGCGGGATCCATCAGGTGGGCGAAGGGCAGCGCATCGGCGGCGGCGGCGCGCTTGGTGGCCTTGCGGCGCGCGGGCGCGGCCGCAGCCGCAGGCTTGCGGGGACGGGACATCAGGATCCTCGTGGGGATGTGGGCGCCGCGAGCGGCGCGGGGTCAGAGGGAGCGGAAGAGCTCGGTGAAGGCGGCGGACGGCGCCTGGACCGCGTCGGCGAAGCCGATGTCCACGCCGGTCCGGCCGAGGAAGGTCTCGGCCTTGGTGCCGCGGACCATGGAGGCCTTGAGCCCCCGGTTCCGCGCCACGGTCTCGATGAACAGGTCGCCCATCGCGTCGATGTCGGCCTGCATGCGGCCGAGCGCCCCCTCGGAGAGGGCCTCGTAGGGGTTCCCCTCGGCCTTGTGCTCGCCGAAGCGGATCATGGTCACCGTGATCCCGGCCTTCGTGAGGGACTGGGACATGTCGACGTGCATTCCGATCACGCCGACGCTGCCGGTACCGCCGGTGCGGGGCACCGTGATCCGGTCGCAGGCACTGGCCAGGGCGTAGGCGGCCGAGAAGGCGTTCTCGTCCAGGATCGCCCACATCGGCTTATTGCCGCGCATCCGGTAGACCAGGTCCACCAGGTCGAAACAGCCGGCCACCTCGCCGCCCGGGCTGTCGATGTCCAGCACGATGGCCTGGACCTCCGGGTCCCGCAGCGCGCCGAGCAGGGCGATGCGGATCCCGTCGTACCCCGTCATCCCGGAGTAGGGACGCAGGGTGCCGAGCTTCTGGACCAGGGTGCCGGTGACGCGGATCACGGCGATGCCGCTCACCACGTCATACCCGGTGTCCCGGTCCTCGCCGCGGCGCCGGGGCAGACTGCCGCCGATCTCCTCGTCCTCGAGGGCCTGCGGCTTCAGGGAGACGAGCTCCCCGCCCCGGAAGAGGCTGGTGATCCCCAGCCGGTCCGCCAGGGCGCCCATCACCACCTCGGCCTTGGCCGGGTGGATGGCGAGCGGGGTGTTGAAGAGGCGCTGCGCGAGGAAGGGGAACCGGGTCACCGGACGTTCTCCAGCGTGTCCCAGCCCCAGGGGGCCGCGTCGGGTGCCCCCTGCAGAGGGGCGGCCCAGGAGCCCTGGACGGGCTGCCCGGTGCGGACGTCGTGCAGTGCCTCGCCGATGATCGGTCCGGCGCCCGCCCGGTCCAGGCAGATGTCCTCGCCGAAGCTCCGGATCTCGAGGACCTCGCCATAGATGCCTCGGGCGAGGGCTCGCCCTTCGGCCGCCGGCTTGGCTTGGATGAGGGAGAACAGCGCCGCGAGGCCAAAGGCCCCGCGACGGCTCAGCACGGCGTGCGGCATCATCGGTCGTTCCTGCCGCCCTGCGGCTGATTGGGAGGCCCGGCCGCCCACTGGGGCAGCGGCAGGCCGCGATCCTTCATCATCCGGATCTCCACCTGGCGCTGGTCCAGGTTCTCCTCGTAGTCGCGGCCCTGCTCGGCGCATTCCTGCTCGAGCGTGCCGAAACCGGCCTCCATGCCCAGCACCGCGCCCTGACGCTCCGCGACCGGGTCCACCCAGCCACGGGCCGGGCCGATCCAGTTGCAGCGCATGTACGCCGTCTTCATCTCGATGAAGGACGGCGCCCCGCGCGGCAGCGGCGCGCGGCCGTTTGCCATGACCTCCTCGAGGAGGCAGCCCCAGATCGGGTTGGCGAAGCCGACGGCGAAGTTGTCGCGCCGGCGGATCAGGGTCTTCCAGGCCTCCAGCATGGCGGCCCGGGCGGAGGAGTAGTTCGTCCGCGAGTAGTCCCAGGAGACCTGCTCGGCCGAGAGGCCGGAGGCTGCCGCGAAGCCGCGGAGGACCTGGTTCTGGAAGTCGACATACCCCGAGCTGGGGTGCGTCGACGTGATCGCCTTCAGCTCCTCACCGGGCGCCAGGCGCGGGATCCGCACGCCGCCGATCGCGATCGGGTTGTCGGCCGCGTGCTGGGTGCGGAGGGCCTGGTAGGCGCTGAGCTCGCCGTCATCCTCCTGGGAATTGAGGACGTCGGTCTCGTCGTAGGGCGACTGGATGACGGTCGCGTAGATCGTCTGCAGGAGCATCTGCGCCAGCTCGGCGCGGTCCGCCCGCGAGCCCATCTTCAGGCGGGCCAGGACGGGGGTGAAGATGCCCACCCCGCGATGCTGGCCGCGCCGGTCCAGGTCGCAATCGTGGATGGTGACCGGCCGCCCCCAGGCGGTCTCGCGGGGGAACAGGTCCCACACCATGCTGTCGACGGTCGCGAAGGCCTCGCCCTGGTGGGCGCGGCGGATGTGGTAGCCCGTCGCCGCGCCGATCTCGTCCAGCACGACGCCGCCGCGCAGCTGCGGCGAGTCCATCACCTGGTAGGGGTTGGACAGCCGGTCGGGGTCGAGCAGCTGCACCGTGGTCGCATAGCGTGCAGCCCCCAGCCCGACGCGCTCGGGCGTCCAGAGCATGACGGCCAGGCTCTCCCCATCGAGCACCTTGTGCCGGAGGGCGAGCCAGTAGAGCTGCGTCATGGTCAGCTGCCGGGTGGCATCCGCCCACTTGGCGGTGTCGTCCGCCCACATCCGGTACTCGGCCTCGACGGCGCGCCCGAACTCGTCCGCCCAGATCGGGTCGAAGGAGCTGCTGTAGGCCTGCAGGGCCCGGTAGTCCGGCTTCGAGACCAGGCGGAACTGGCTGCCGATCGCGCTGTCCACGATGCGGGTGACGCCGCCGGTCGCCCAGCCGTCGTTCCGCACCAGGTCGCGAGAGCGGGCGACCATGCGGTCGCGGTCGTAATTGATCTCCGCGTCAGGGGAGCGCAGCCAGGGCTGCCACTCCGCGGTCTCCTGCCCGAACAGGTTCGCCGCGTCATAGGCGAAGCCGCCGGCGAGCCCGCCAGGGACCGGGCCGCCGGAGCCGCTGGCCTGGGCCTTGTTGGAGCGGGAGCGGACGACCTGGGCGGCGGAGCGCCCCCGCCTCACCGAAACACCACCCGCTGGGCGCGGCGGCCCACACCGAGGGCGGCGTTGAGCTGGCGGATGATGCCCCGGATCTTCTCGTCATCGGTCGGGGTGAAGGTCACGCTCCGCGAGCCGGTGCCCTGGGTGTAGCTGACCGCGACGGTCTTCTCGCCCAGCCCGAAGGCGAGCAGGGCCTCCTGCAGGCGCGTGCGATAGCCCTCCAGGGCCGCGCGCGACATGCCCGCGAAGGCGCCGACCTGGATGGTGTCCGACATGGTGGTCCTCAGCAGGCCCACCGTCTCCGGCGGGCGGGCGCCGGCGCGCGCGGAGGCGGCGCCGGCGGGGGAGTGGGAGCCGGCGGTGTGGCTTCCGCCTCCTCCTCCGGCATGGGTACTGCCGGGGGCACCGGCGGCTCGATCTCGGGCCTGGGGCCGTCGTGAGGCAGCTGCGCCGCGGCGGTGATGCGGTTCAGCTTCTTCCCGAAGTGCAGCAGGCCCTGCAGGGCGGCATAGGCGTAGACCCGGCAGTCCAGGGCCTCGTTCCGCTTGTGGGAGGGGCACTCCCACACCCGGAACCGGCGCCCGCCCTCCTCCTTCAGCACATTCCGCTCGGAGAGCATCTGCTCGTACCAGACGACGTCGCGGTCCGACGGGACGTGCGTGAAGCCCGGCCCGTGCTTCGCGAAGGTCAGCCGGTGCCGGATGATGTCCTTCGCCGTGTTGGTCCCGATGATGAAGGGCCGGTAGGTGGCCTTCGTCTTGGCCGTCGGACGCTTGGCCGGCCACACCGGGGAGCGGGCGCCGTTCAGCGCGCTCTCACCCTTGATGCCCCAGACCTTGCGACCCAGGCGGGCCTTGCTGAAGGCATAAGCCTTCTGGGTGTGGTGGCCGCCGGTGTCGACGCAGGCTGCGGCGATTCGAAAAGGGCGCCCGTCCACGCGGTAAAAGGTCCGCAGCAGGTAGGCATCAACCCGCGCCCACAGCTCCTCGCTGTCGGGATCCCCGTCGAAGACCTGGTAATCGATGGACCAGGACTCTTCGTCCGTGCCCCACGCGACGGTCTCCACCTCGACGCGGTCATCCTGGGTGTCCAGGCCTGCTGTGAGCAGGCCAGCCCCAAAGGGAACCTGCGCCTCCCAGGCCTCGCGCCGCGCCAGCAACACGTCCAGCGCGACCGCGCGCCCCGCCGTCGGGCGGTAGGGGTTGCCGTCCTGGGTGTTCCACCAGACCTGCAGCTTGTCCTGGTTGCCCTGGGCATCCACCCACTTGGTGGCGATGTCGGACGGCTTGTCCTTCTGCCAGGGGCTGTAGAGCTTCCCGGCCTGAAAGCCAGCGTGCTTGTTCGGCACCGCCCAGCTGCCGCAGTGGCAGCACTTGGCTCGGTGCACATCCCAGCGCGGGCCCTTCCAGCGGTCCCAGATAGCGTCCACCGCCCGCTGGTTGGCTCCCGGGTCCGTGGGATCCTCGGCGCGCCAGGCGCGCTCGTAGGCGTCCAGGGGCGAGTGCCGCTCGCCGCAGCACTCGAAAGGCTTGGTCTGGTGCCAGAGCGTGGTGGAGAGCGCCCGCAGGCGGTCGCCCTCCGACCATTCGCACCCGCAGGCCTCGCAGCTGATCGCCGCCTTCTCGGGCTTCCAGCCGGCCTTCCCGTCGTCGTCCGGGAGGACGTGCCGGTGGAAGTTCGGGAACTGGCGGTGCCCGCAGTGCGGGCAGGCCAGGGAGGCGCGGCGCTGGTCGCTTTCCGCGTAGGAGTCCGCGATGCGGCTCTCATCCTCCACCGTGGGCGAGCAGGCCCGGATGGACAGCCAGTTGAGGTCGAAGGAAGCGGTGCGCTCCTCCGCGATCGCGATCGGCTCGCCCTCGCGGGTGACCGGGTACTTGTCCACCTCGTCCGACATCAGGACGCGGATCGGGCGGCGCGCCAGGTTGTCCGGCGAGCCGGCGCCGGCGAGGGCCAGGAAGCCGCCGGGGAAGCTCTTGAAGAGCAGCGTCTCGTCGGCGTTCCGCGTCTTGCTGCTGCCCACCAGGTCCCGCAGGACCGGGGTGGACTTCACCATCGGCGAGATGCGCTCTTTGGAGAACTGCTCGGCCGCGGCCTCCTTCGGCTGCAGCAGCAGCATGGGGCTCGGGTCGAGGTGCGCGAAATATCCGAAGACGTTCTCGAGGAGCGCCGTCTTCATCAGCTGCGTGCACACCATCGCCGTGATGATGTGGACGCCGGGCTCGGTGACCGCGAGCATGGGCCCGCGGGCCACCTCCACCGTGGAGGTCTTCCAGCGCCCCGTGCGGGCGCCGGCGCCCTTGGCGAGCTTGCGGAAGCGGTCCGCCCAGTCGGGGACGGAGATCCGCGGCGGCGGCGTCAGGCCCTTGCGGGCAGCGCGGCTTAGCCGGTCATTCTTCGTCGGGCGGCGTGAAGTCGGGCTCGGGTTCCCCGAGGTCCTCGAGCTGCTGCTGGACATGCGGGGTCAGGGCCTCGAGCACGCGGCCGGCGTCGATCCCGAGGTCCGCGGCAATGAGCGGGGCGACCCGGGCGGGCCAGTTCATCCAGGCGTCGCGGAAGCCCCGGAAGGTTTCGAACATGACGGCCTCGGCCACACCGAGCTCCACCACGGCATCGGCGTCGCGGCGCGCGGCCACCATCCCCCGGATCGCGGCGGCGGCGGCCTTCACCTTCTCCGAGCGAGCGAGGTCCGGGACGTTCCCGGCCAGCACGTCGCGCTGGAAGCCTTCGAGGTCGATCTCCTCGTCCGGCTCGTCGGCCTCCGGCTTCGTGGGGCGGCGGAGCTCACCGCCATGCAGCTGCGGCTCCATCCGGTGGGCCGGCGGGGCGGGCGGCGGTGCGGACACCGGGGTGCGGACAGGTGCGGACATCCGCGGGGTGTCCGCGGCCGTGTCCGCACCACTGTCCGCAGGGGTGTCCGCACCCGGCGCGGGGTGCCGGTTGCTCTTCCTCCAGCCCGAGCCGACGAGGGCCGGATTGAGCGTTCCGTCCCGGAAAGCCTGAAGTTTTCCGCCCTGGACGGCGCGCCGGACGAGCTTGTCGTCACAGCCCTCGCGGCGGGCGAACTCGCGGATGGAGATCCCGGAGGAAGTGTCCGCGGACAGGGGTGCGGACACCTTTTTTTCTCCATAGCTGGGGGACCATCGGGGCGCGAAGCGTCCCGTGCGAGGGGTGGGGGCCAGGAGGGACCCAGAACGGGGGGGTGGGGGGGGCGGTACCCCCACCCCAGCCCCCGTCCTGGCCATGTCCCCCCCGGCCCCGACGCCGCGCCCCGTGCTTTCCCCCTGTCGGCACCCCTCTGGGGCTCGGTCGGGAGGACGTGGGCGCGGCGTAACTAGTCAGCTCGGCATGGCGTGGGTCTGCACGACCCAGGCTTCGCCGTGGTGCTGGGCTGCTCGACTGGCGAAGATGAGCACCTGGCTCGACGTGACCCGCGTCATGGCGGCGTCGATCACCATCGTCTGGAATGGCTCGGAGAACGCGGACAGCATCACGAAGCGGCCCAGGCCACAGAAGACGATGGGCTTGGGAGCCGGCTCCATCTGTGCCTGCTGCCGATGCAGCCGCGCGACCTCGTCGTTGTCGCAGATGAAGAGCACCGGGCCGCGCCGTGCCGCCATGAGCGCATGGGCGAGAGCAGCCTCGGTCTTACCTGCGCCGGACGCGCCGACGATGGCCAGCTTGTGGAGGCGGCTCATCCAATCAGGCCCAGACGTGGCGGCCGGCTGCCCGGCGCTGGATCTGGCGCTGCTGGTCGCGCTCAATGCGGCGATGCAGGCTGAGCAGCGGGCTGTCGATGCCGCCGCCGCGTCGGGCCGCGCCAGACGCTGCGAAACGCCGGCGCTCTGCCCGGTTCCGCGGCACGCGGTCCAGGTCCTCCGCGAGGCAGCTTTGCTCGGCCAGCGTCAGGCTGGCGCGGCTGATCATGAAGGCGAGCGCGGCCGCCTTCATCCGGCGCACACGATTCCCGAGCCGCTGCAGCCGGAGCTGGAGGTCCATGCGCATCCTGATCTTCCCGATGATGAAGCTGGAGGTGCGCCCGCCTCAGCGGCGGGCGGTCGCGATCGCCTTGGCGAGCTGCTCGCGGAAAGCGGGGGCGAGGGTCGCTCTCACGACCTTCGCGGTGCGCGCCTGAAAGCCCAGGCGCGGCTTGTATTTCGCGGAGGGCACGAAGACGGCGAGCGGCTGCAGCGCCCCATCCGCGAGGCGCCGCCAGAAGCCACCGGTGCCGCCCTCGGACTTGCCGACGAAGACGTCTTTCCGGGCCTTCGCCGTGGCGAGGGCGCGCCGCGGCATGTTGCCGAAGACGTTGCGCCGGATGGCGCGCGGGATGACGAGGGCCTGACCGCCGCCAGTGCCGCCGAGCTTCGAGGGCTCGGGATGGCGCGTGCCGCCGGTCTCCTGCAAGCGCAGGTATTCGGCCTGACGCTGCTTCGCGAAGACGCGCGCAACGGGCCGGCCCTTGCGGGCGGCCTCGATGGTGAAGGCGTTCGTGGTGAACGGGGTGGGGCGGTCAAAGACCGATGGGAGAGCTCGCCGGTTCGCAACCGCGGCGGTCTGCGCCACACTGGTGAGGGTCCGCGCTACTGCGAACGGGACCTGGCGCTTGGCCAGGTCATCCAGTCCCCGGGTGAGAGGCCCGAAGTCGGCCTTCACCTCCCCGAACTTAGTCATATCTCGCCGGCCTTTTCGCTGGCGCGGGCGCCGGTTACGGTTGCGCCACGCCAAGACGGAATTCACAAGTTGAACCGAGAAGACGAAGCCGTTTTTGAACTCCGCATTCCGATATCCGAATTCGAGGCTCTGCGGCCCAAGGTAAAGCAAGCACTGCTGATGTGCGGGCACGCATTGAACGACCTCAATGTCCTGGCCAACATATTTATTCTCGCTGCGAACGGCCAAAGACCAGACCGCCCCGACTATCGTGTGCTTGGAGCACAAAGCACCATCATCTTACGCCTGCTGATCGGCAAGGTTCATGAGGCGCTGCACACGTACCAGAAGCTTTTTCGGAAAGGCGAGCTTGCCGAACTAATTCGCCCACTTCGATCCGAAGAGATGATCACCGCTTGGAAGCGGTTTGAAAGGCAAGGCGAGCGCAAGACCGTCACTAGTCGGATCAGAAACAGCTATGCGTTTCACCATCCCCGAGCGGAGTTGATGGTGAAAGCTTTCGAAGCAGGCGCCAAGGAAGACTTCTCTATTTTCTTGGGCCGTCGTCGCCGCAGTCAGTTCTGCCCTAGTGCTGAGGAGGCGGCGATTGGCGCTCTCCTCGATGAGCTAGATCCTTCGGTCAACTACGACACTGCGCCGAGCATCATGTCAGAGGCTATGAACGAAGCTCTCGAAGATCACGCGCAGCTTGCCATTCTTTTGAACGGAGCCATGGTCATCCTGATCGAATCTTTCTGTCCAACTGCCACGCTTCGGCCGGCCTATCTGTTGCCTGATCCACCAGACATCGAGACATACGGTCTGCCGTTTTTTCTGGCAGATAGCTTCGGCCCTGACTCTGCTATTGAACCGTGAGCGTCGTATAGCCCTTCCGGCCCTTCCGGCCCGGCATCACCTGCCCGACCATTTCCTTAGTGATGATGACGTTGGGCGTCGGCTCCAGAGCCTTCGTCTCGCTACGGGTCACCACATGGTTCCCGGCGATGACGCTCAGCGCGTCTCCGAGGCTGGCGAGGATGTCGGGCTTCAGCGCGTCACACTTCGCCTCGAGGGCCGCGATATCTGCCTTCGCCAAGGCGTAGTCCGCCACCTTCTTCACCAGCCTCGCGTCCTTGATGACAGGACGTGTCAGCGGCAGCGCCTTCGGGGCGGCGGTGGACTTGCGGGGCGCGGCGGCCATCAGGCGGCTTTCCTCTGCTGCAGCAGGCGCGAGACCTGCTTCGCGTGCCAGACCTCGCCCCCGGAGGGCGGACGGACGCCGCGGGCGGTGAGCGCCTCCGCGACCTGGCGGAGGCTGGACGCGCCGGCGCGCTGGGCCGCCTCGATGAAGGGCCAGACGTCGGCGAGGTAGTCGACCGCGCGAGCGGTCTGCGCCGCGCGCCCAGCGCGCGACGATGCGGAATCGATGCCCTTCTGCAGGCGTGGGGCGCCAAGCTTCACGCCGCGGGCCTTCGCCTGGGCAAGGGCAGCCTTGGTGCGCTGGCTGATCAACCCGGCCTCGAGCTCGGCAACGGCGGCTAGCAGCGTCAGCAGGAACTTCCCGGTCGGACCGGGCGGGATCTGGGGCAGGTCGCAGAAGGCGACGCCGGCATCGCCGACGCCCTCTACGACCGAGAGGAGGAAGCGCGCGTTGCGCGCCAGGCGGTCTATCTTCGCGATCACCAGCACCGCGCGGCGGGCGCGGCATGCGGCGAGCGCCGCGGTAAGCTGAGGGCGGTCCACCCGCTTGCCGCTCTCCACCTCCTCGAACTCGGCGGCGAGCTTGGCGCCAGACTGCGAGGCCAGAAAGGAGGCCACGGCCGCCTTCTGAGCATCCAGCCCCAGCCCGCTACGGCCCTGCTGATCGGTGGAGACGCGGTAGTAGGCGACGAAGAGGGGTCCGCCCGCAGGGCCCTGTACGGGGCGCCTTAGCGTAGGGCGCGGCATTCTAGCGCTGTGACCTCCGCAAACGTCCGTTTAGGCCGTTGTCACACCGGGATGCACGCGCCGGTCAGTCAGTCTCTCGGCTATCCCGGACTGAAGGGGCTTTCCTGAGTTCAATTGGCCCGGCTTGACTATGAGACCAAAACCACCCCGCAATGTCGTTGCAGTTCCCGCACAACATCCCAACGAGAGTCGGAGTGACCTGCCGTGGCATTTCTGGAACGTGTAAAACAGATCTTGGCCGACGCTGCACCTGAGAAGTACCCGGTGCTCATCGATAAGACCCTGTACGCTGTCGTGGCGATTTACGATGATTATGCCGATCTTCGCCGTGGAGATATCTATCATCGTGATGGCCACGAAAATACCGTGGCCGTCGTTAATTACATTCGAGCAGTGCCGTTTTCAGAGATCAAGTCAGTCCAGGCGATTCCTGATTGGCACATCATCAGACTTCCCGACGATTTCGGTCAGCACGACAATCTACATGCAGCAGCTCTTCGACTTGGGGCGCCCGGGGGGAATACAGATTCCAGACGCGAAGCTGGTTCGAAGTCCGAAGCGGAAGATCTTCACAAGTAGGATCGGTTTTCGGCGATCGTAAGCTCGCTGCCGCGATTGACGGGCTCAAGCGCCAACATGAAGTAGAAGAATTCGGTCCGCCGCGGTGCTCCAAGGGACGCCGCGGCACAGGCTTAAACCGACGTTGCCTGAGTTGTGGCACCCGGCGAGCTGCGCGGGGCCGAAGTGACGCTGCGGGCCGGTCGCGACCATACCGGCGGGGTCTCCGGCGCGGACAGGTATCAGCGCCTGTACGGTGGTTGCGTGAGGACTACCCCGCCCTCGGGAACCCCGGCCGGAGTGGTGCATGCCGCACACCTCCGCAGCTACCCCTTGCGGGGATCTCGACTGGGATTCCACCAGGTCCCCACCTCGTAGCTCGGGTGGTCCCTCCCGCTCAGTCGCGGGGCGTGTCGGCCGGAAGCGGATCGCGGCGCCGAGACCGCCAGCCATGTTCGGCGCGAAGTGCGCTACATGGCCGCCTCCTGCGCTGCAGGTCCCCGGACCTGAAAACGACGAAGCCCTCGGTCCTGGGGGGACCGAGGGCTCCTCTCGTGACGGGCCCTGACGCGGTCAGGACCCTCTCGGGGTATCGTGGCTCCGCCCTTACCTCAGAATGGGGAATCCGGGCAAGCGAAAAGTGGACGGGCTGTAACTTAGGCGGCGCCGGCCGTCCGGCCCCACATGGCCCGGGCTGTCACCCCGTCGGCGGTGAAGCGGTACTCCCGCCCGCCCGGCTCGGCCGCGAGGATCCCGACCCCCTCCAACACCACCAGCTCCTGCATCCCGAAGCCGCGTCCGCCGGCGACTAGGCGCGGCGAGCCGTCTGTCGGGAAGTGCTCCATGGCGGCCTGGCACCGCCCGGACATGCAGCTGAGGAACCGGGTGATCCGCTCAGCCCGCTCGGAGACCGAGTAGGTGATGGGCTCGTAGTGAGAGGAGCGGATGGCGGGGTCACGCACCGGACCGGGCTCGGCCGGCGGCGCGATCGGTGAGTTCTCCGGCACCAGCTGCTTGGTGTTCAGCGAGCCGGCCACCTGGCGCATGCGCTGCCACTCCACGGCCCAGGGCTTCCCGGCCAGCTGCTGGCGGTAGAGCTCCTGGCAAATCCAGCCGATCGCCTCGGCGAAGCGGCGCTGCACCGTCCGGTGCTCCATGCCGAGCTTCTCGCCGATCTGGCGCCAGCTGAGCAGGTTCTTCTTCTGCCGGACCGAGATGAGGGAGCGGAGGAGGACGATCCGGCGATGGACCACGTGCTCGCCCGGGATGAAGCCGATCCACTGGAAGGCCTCGTCCATCTGGTCGATCTGGCGCGCGGTCGGGATCTTCCGCGGCAGGTCATCGTCCCCTGCCGGGGCCGCCTCTGCCATGGC
Source organism: Roseomonas indoligenes (assembly GCF_017813365.1). GTDB lineage: Bacteria > Pseudomonadota > Alphaproteobacteria > Acetobacterales > Acetobacteraceae > Roseomonas > Roseomonas indoligenes. The sequence goes on along the minus strand of NZ_JAGIZA010000004.1, from coordinate 277,164 downwards.
GAGGGCCTCGGCCGGCCAGTTGGTCCGGAACCCCGCCGGGAAGCAGCCGCGCCCGGGCAGGGCCCGCAGCGTGTCCGTGGCGTCGCAGAGGCGCATCTCGACCACCTCGTTGTCGTAGATGGGCCAGGGCAGCTCGGAGGCCTGCGCGGCCAGGGGCTGGGTCGTCATGGCGGCGTCGGCGCTCCCAAGCGCGGAAAGGCGCTCGCGGAGGACCGCGGCGCCGAATGGAGGATCTGGATCGGAAGGGGTGGCGCTGTGCTCGAGCGCGCGGCCCTGAAACGACGATACGCCCGGGTCCGTCAGGCCCCCGAGCGCATCTCGCCGCAGCGTGGGGCCAGCCCTACCGGAAAATGGGGAATCTGGGCAAGCGCCATGACGCGCGGCCTGGAGCGGGCATGCGGATCGGTTGTCGTTCACTCTTCCCCCGGACGGCGGGCCCCCGCCCGGCGCCGTTCTCTTTTCGTATCACGTCTCTGCGATCTGTGCAGCACAATCCTTGTGCAGAGTCGGTGTTAGAGAGCCCTGCCCAGCCTCGCTCCCGTGAAATAACGGTGTTAGAGGTGTTATATGTGTTAGTCCGCTGATCCCACTTTGCTTTTCGTCTAACACCGGCAGAAGGGTGCGGTGTTAGGGTGTTATATTCGGCTCAATTTTCTAACACCCTAACACCGGGCATGCTGGGCGGTGTTAGACGACAATGCCAAATAAAGCAGCAGCCTAACACCTATAACACCTCTAACACCGACTTTTCAGGGTTAGAAGGTTCACTCCTCCTCCTCGTCTCCCACTTCCTCACGCATGCCCAAGATCGCGCCACTGACCCGATAGACCCGGATCGGGCCCTCCCCGGGGATGTGCTCCAGCTTCGCCGACTTGCGATCCTTGCCGACGACGAGGAGGCCCTGGGCCAGAAGCACTGCGGCCACCCGCTTCGGGTCCAGCCCCTTGCAGACCTCGGAGGTGAAGGTCTGGGGCAGGATCAAGTACTCCCACCCATCCCGCTCGTTCTTGGGGCGGCGCCTCCAGCCCGCGCGATTGTGGGTCCGCATGACCTCGGCAGGCGGCGCCTCGGGGTTCCCGTTGGTGTCCTGCCGCACCAGGGGCGTGAAGCGGCTCTCGCCGTGGGCCTCGAGGAAGGCCTGCACCTGGCTGATCGCCTGCTGATCCTCCGTGGTGCCTGCCCCGCCCCGCTCCCGCAGCCAGGTCTTGAAGGATTCCGCTGCGGCGCGCGTGGCCTCTCCCTTCGGCCAGGGCAGGATCCCCCACTCAGTTGCCATTTCCCCCGCCACGGCCACCAGGGCGAAGCGATCGGCGACCGAGCGAACCTGACCTGCCGCGTCGTCCGGGACGTAGGCCTTGGCGAACGAGGCCTGCGCCCCCTTTACCCGGGCCTCCAGCTCCCGTTGCTTGCTCACCCGGGCGCGGACGAGCTGCGTGAGGAAGGCGCGGCCAGCCGTGCCGTAGTGGGTGCGGGCCTGCAGCTGGAGGTGCTTCGCCAGCTCGTTCGGCCCGGACAGACCGTGGAGGTTTTGGAACACCCCCATCCCGCACCCGGCATCGGCCGGCATGTTCACAAGCCGCACCTCGAGGCCGGCCATGACCTTGCGCTGAGCCTCGGCCAGCTTCGCCGCCAGGGTGATCTCCCCGGTGGAGAGGAACATGGTCCGCCAGGTCTTCGTCCGGCGGGCGCCGCCCTCCTTCCCGGCGCGGAGCTTCCCGGCCCCATTGGCCAGCATGTAGATCGTGTCGGCCACATCCGCCGCGCTGGCCTGCCCCATCTCGTCCAGGATCAGGGCGGTGTCCGAGGTCTCGGACGCCGCGCTCTCTAACCCGTTCGCTGTCGCGCGCCACTGGCGGACCTGGGCGCCCCGGGTGCCCTTCCCCCAGACGGAGCCAGCCACGTAGAGGGTGGTGCTCTTCCCGGTCTGGCTCATCCCCACGATGTGGAAGCCGCCGCTATCCCCGCCCACCACGTCCAGCAGCGGGGTGGCGAGGGCGGTGCAGATGGCCAGGGCCAGCCGGTGATTGCCGACGGCGAAGGCCGCGACGTGCTGCTTCCAGTCGGCAAGACCACCGGCGGGGATGAAGGCGCCGTCCGTGCCCGCATGGTCCGTCTGCAGGATGACGGAGCCCGCCGCCGGTCCGAAGGCCTCCCCGCCCGGGAGGATGAAGACCGATCGCCCCTGGCTGGTGTGCCAGCCCGTCCGGTCCACGCAGATCAGCCGCCGCTTGCTCCGGACCCCGCCGATGAAGTTCCGCAGGAGGGTCTTGGCCCGGCCGCTGGGTGAGCAGTGCAGCCCCGCGTCCTCCAGCTCCTCCGCGATCCGGCTGCCGTCAGAGTGGACCAGGCGCTTCGGGACCGACCACTGGTGCTGCCGGCCGTCGCGGTCCTTCCACCGAATGACCAGGCCCCAGGCCATGCCAGTGCCGTCATTGGCCTCGCCCACGACCTCGAAGGGGGCGGTGACGAAGAAGGGCTGGGACAGGGTCTCTGCATCAGGGTCCTGAGCCGCCTCGAACCAGAGGCCGCTGTCCCGGAAGACGTAGCCCGGGGGCAGCTCCGGCGGGTCAGCGTCGATCGCCTCCTCAAGCAGCTCCGACAGCAGGACGTCTGATACCGCCTCGGGGAGGTCGTCCGCGAGGTCCCACCCCTCCGGCCACTCGCGGGGAACCTGGACGATGGAGAACGAGGCCGCCTTCGTCGGCCCGCGCCCCGGGCGTGCCATGGCCGCCGCATCGTTCGCGTAGCGCCGCCCGGCGTCATCCTGGTCCGGCCAGGCCACCACCTTCCGGCGATGCAGCGGGCGCCAGTCCGTCTTCTTGGCCTTGTTGCTCCCGCCCTGGCTGGCGATAACGACGTAGCCCGGGAAGCGGAGGCGGGCGGCCTCGGCGCTCTTCTCTCCCTCAACCAGCAGCACCGGATCGTTCGGCCGTGCCGCCAGGAACTGCAGGCCATAGAGCGGGATCGGCGCCGCCGGCGCCTTCATGTGCCAGCGGGTCTGATCCTGGGGGCGGCCCTGCCGGTCCGTCCACACCCGCCGGCCGTGGCAGAAGGGGGTGACGTCCTTCTGCAGCTTCTCCCCGATCTGTTTCTCGAAGCGCGCGACGACGAAGAGCAGGCAGGCCTGCGCGTCGCGATATTCCCACATAGCCACGGCCTGGCCGAGTTCGGGGTGATAGAGCTCCGCCAGCTTCGGCGCCGGCACCATGACGGGCATGCGCGAGGGCTGCCACTCTTCGTCCCGCTTCTTCGGCGGCTCCTCGTGCGCGTGGCCGTTGAGCCCGCCGAGCGGAGCGAACGGGTCGGCTTCGCCCTTAACGGGCTGGTGAATTTCAGACATGGCGACCCCCCAGGTCGATGCCGAGCATGTCGGCGAGGCGCCGGGCTGCTTCGCCCTGGCTCAGGTTGTGAATGGCGGCAGTGAGGCTGATGACGTCGCCTCCGCTTGCGCCGTCCGCGGCAAAGTCCGCCCATTTCCCCGTGACGAGGTTGACCTTGCAGGAGCGACCGGGCTTGCCGGACAGGTCCCCGCAGACCCACTCGTCCCCTTCCTTCCGCCCGCCAGAGAGCCAGCGGGCGCAGATGTCCGGCAGCCGGTGCAGCGCGACCCGGTTGACGGCCTGGAAGTCGATCGAGGGAGGCTGCTGCGGGGCCGCAGGACGGCCGCGCGGGCCGGTTGCGCGCCCCGGCATCATGGCGACCGGCGCCGGGGCACTCGCCCGCCGCGGCCCGAGGGGGGCTTAGGGCGCGCGGCGGACGGTCCCTCGCCCTTCACTGCGGGGGCAGCGGGCGAGCTCGGCAAACTCTTGCGGGCGATCGCCCCGGCGATCCGGGCGACCTTGCGGTAGCTCTCGGCCGCCTCGTCCGCCTCGCGCTCTGTGTCGAGCGCATCGGCAGGGCAGATGCTCCCATCGGCCAGCCCTTCGAGGAACGAGACGGAGACGTCAGCACCCTCGCGCGCGCTCTCGGCGATCGCGGCCGCGAGCTCGGTGTCGTCAGCCGGTTCCATCAACAGGATCGTGTATCCGCACATCAACGCAATCTCGCGCAGCAGAGACGGATCGGATGCGCGCACGACGAGGTCCACCAACACGTCCACAGGCATGTAGATGTCCGGCTTGTGGGGATTGGCGTAGTCGGAGAGTTGCGACTTGCCGACGCGGGTCACGGAATTCGATGCGAGACCGCCGCCGACGTAGTGGATCAGGTTGCCGGTTGCCGTCTTCAACGCGGCGAGACGTTCGGACGTGCAGTGACGGACCGGATTAGTTCCGGGTGCATTGCGGCCCTGCAGCGCGCAGCATCGGGAGCGCAATTGCGAAAAGCCGGGCATCATGCCGCCTTCCTTGAACTGCCACTCCTGCGTCGACGTGCTCTCGGCGGTTCGAATGCCTCCAAGATTTCCGCTGCGCTGACCTGCCCATCGGTCAAGCGCGATATGCCGACCGCGAGCCGCAAGCTCGCTCGCTTCTTTCCATTCACCACCCGGTAGATGGTCGAATGATGCACGCCCAGATCCGAAGCCAGATCGAGCGGCGCGGTCTTCGTGGCGCGAAGCCATTGGAGGAGCGTCATACAACGGTTGTGCCTAATGGGCACATTGGTAGTCAAGACCCGCGTGCCTTGCAGGCCATGGAGAGTTACAGCCGCCGCAGCGACATTGTGCCTATGCCTGCTCGCTCCCCCTCTGCCCCTGCGGCATTCCAGACTCTCACGCAATGGCGAGAATACCGTGGATTGACCCAAGAACAAGTGGGGAACAAACTTGGGGTCGGCTCACAGGCGGTCCACAAGTGGGAGGCTGGCAAAGTGCTTCTAACGGTGGATAGGCTCCGCCAACTCGCTGAAATTTATGACACGACTGCTGATGCGCTCCTGTTTCCACCTCAGGAGGAGGACCAAGCAACTCGTTTACGGCGTGCGAATCGGATCTTGCATGGCATGACGCCAGAGCAGGCCGAGCGTTGGCTCAGCTTCGCAGAGGAGATGCTGCCCAAAAAGGGCTAGCACAGAATCTTTGCCCAATGGGCACATTTGCACTTGATCGGCTTGTGCCTGATGGGCACACATATCCCGTCCAGCACGGGAGGCCGATGTGCCGAACATTCCGCACCAACTCACCAGGGCGTGCAACGCACGCCGTGTCAGCAGTTCACGGCTAAACGACAAGCGTACTGAGCCGGTCCGGGAACTAGACCACGACCTGCGCGTCGAGAACGGCGGCGGCGGCTCCGTCCGCCTCGTCATCAACGGCACCGTCGAGGCGCTGACCGCGAACGAGGCCGCCCGCTTCGGCGCGATGATCGTCGAGACGGCGCGTCGCGCCGGGGCGGTCGGCTGATGCGCCTGACCTGTTCCACCACGGCCCGGGACGAGTTCCTGAAGGCCAACTGGTCGAATCCCGAGCTCACGCTCGGTGATCTCGCCGATCGCATGAACGCCATGGTGGGGCCGCCGATCGCCGGCGGCACCACCGTCAACTCCATGCGCAAGCGGCTCGGCCTGCCCGCCTGCCGTCGTCTCGCGCCCTCGGCGCCGCGCCCCTCGCAGATCCGCGCCGAAGTCGCGGCCGCGCCCGGCCCCTCCCTGCACGGCGTGAAAGGCGTGCAGGGTACTTCCCTCGCCACTCCCGACGGCGGCGCCTACCTGCCGGCGGACAACGGCGACCGCACGAAGGCCGAGGAGCTCTTCGCTGAGGGCATGTTCACCCGCGCCGTGGCAGCCACGCTGCAGGTGGACGTCGGGCTGGTCAGCTGCTGGTACTTCGCCTGGAAGAAGCGGCAGCCCGCGCCGGCGGCCAGCCTGATGGACGGAGGCGCCCTCCCCGGCGCCGCCCCGGCCAGCGGGAGCATCGCCGCATGATCGCACAGGACCTCGTCCAGGCGGCCGAACTGGCGCTCTCGATGCTCAATCACCGGCCCAACCTGCTGCCCGTCGCCCTCGACCGCCTGGCGGATGAGACCGACCGGCTCCTCGAGTTCGAGGGCTCCCCCGCCGCGCCCTTCCGGGATGCTGGCAAGCGCATCGCCAACCACCTCATCGTGGCTCGTGCCTATCTCCGGGTGTCGCCGGATCAGGTGCTCGGCGCCCTGGAGGACTGCCTCCGACAAGCCACGCTGGTCCTGCGGCTCACCGAGGTGCTGCCGCTCCTGCCGCCGCCTCCCCTCCCCGCCGCCTGGTGCACCCCGGCGCGGCCGCGCCTCGCCGTCATCCAGGGGGGCCGGCCATGAGGAAGCGCTTCCACGAGGAGTGGAGGGCCGACCGCGCGCGCCTCACGGCGGCCTATCCCATCGCCTTCCCGGCGCGGAACAAGCCCCGCCCTGCGCTTTCGCGCAGGATCCGTGACCAGCTCGTGGCGGCCGGCATTATGGACCGCCGCCAGGCCGGCCTCTTCCTCTCGGCCTGGACCTGCCGCCCCCGGTACCTGCAGGCGCTGGTCGAAGGCGGCAGGCGCGTCCACCTGGACGGCTGCCCGGCCGAGCACATCACTGCGGGCGACCAGCGATACGCCGCCCGCGCCCTCGAGCAGCTCCAGGGCGGCGCGCTGGCCATGGTCCGCCCGGGCCGCGCCGCGCCGGCGAGGGAGGCAGCCCATGCTTGAAGGACACGCCTCCGACAGCCGCGCCCTGGCCTACACGCCCGATCTGCTGAACGAGTCTGGCCTGGGGACATGGCCCTTCGGGGAACTCCGCCGCGGCTGGTACCGCACCATCCTCGCGGACCCGCCCTGGGCCTATCGTCTCTACTCCGAGGCCGGGACGCAGAAGAGCCCGCAGCAGCACTACGCCTGCATGGACCTGGGCGACATCCAGGCCCTGCCCGTCGCCGAGCTCGCCCACCCGGACGGCTGCGCCCTGGTGATGTGGGCGACGGCGCCGATGATGCCGCAGGCCATCGAGACCCTCGCGGCCTGGCGCTTCGGCTTCAAGACGATGGGCACCTGGGCGAAGCAGAGCCGGACCGGCAAGGCCTGGGCCTTCGGCACCGGCTACGTGTTCCGCAGCGCGGCGGAGTTCTACCTCGTCGGCACGCGCGGCCGGCCGGAGCTCGGCGCCCGCAACGTCCGCAACCTCCTCATCGCCCCTACTCGGGAGCACAGCCGCAAGCCCGACCAGCTGCGCGCTGACGTCGAGCGACTCTTCCAGGCGCCGCGTGCCGAGCTCTTCGCCCGTGAGGCAGCGCCCGGTTGGGACGCCTGGGGCGACCAGCTCGGCAAGTTCAGCCCGGAGGCAGCCCATGGCTGAGGAAACCGGCATCAGCTGGGCCACCAGCACCTTCAACCCGTGGATTGGCTGCACGAAGGTCAGCCCGGGCTGCGACAACTGCTACGCCGAAACCCTGGCCACCACTCGCCTGGGCGCTGAGTGGGGCCCGCGCGCGCTCCGCCGCCGCACCAGCCCGGGCAACTGGGCGAAGCCGCGCGCCTGGAACCGCAAGGCCGAGAAGACGGGTCAGCCCTGGCGCGTATTCTGCAGCAGCCTCGCCGACGTTTTCGACAACCGGGCGCCGGAAGGCGCGCGCGAGGACCTCTGGGAGCTGATCCGCGCCACTCCGGCGCTTACCTGGATGCTGCTGACGAAGCGGCCGCGGAACATCCCCGGCATGTTGCCGGCGGACTGGGGCGACGGCTGGGCGCACGTCTGGCTGGGCACGAGCGTCGAGAACCAGGTCGAGGCGGAGCGGCGGATCCCGGCTCTCCTCGATGTGCCGGCCGCCCTGCATTTCCTGTCCTGTGAGCCGCTCCTGGCGCCGGTGGACCTCTACCGCGTCGCCGAGGGGAATGGCTGGATCCGTGACGCCCTGGTCGGGATGCGCTGGCACCCTGGCCGGACGGCCGATGTTCGCCAGGGCTGCCGCTCGGAGGGACACCGCCGAATCGGGTGGGTGATCGCCGGCGGCGAAAGCGGGAACTGTGCCCGGCCGCTCGAGGCTGCCTGGGCTCTCACCCTCCGGGACCAGTGCGACGCGGTCGGCATCCCCTTCCACTTCAAGCAGTGGGGTGGCCCCAGCCCGAAGCTCGCCGGGCACCTACTGGACGGCGCCGAGCGCCTGGCGGTGCCGGCATGACCGTGTACGTGGACGACATGCGGGCGCGGCTGGGGAAGATGATCCTCTGCCACATGATCGCCGACACCGACGCCGAACTCCACGCCATGGCGGCCCGAATCGGCGTCTCCCGGCGCTGGCACCAGGCGCCGCCGGAGCACGACAGCCACTACGACATCGCGCTCAGCAAGAAGGCGCTCGCCATCCAGGCGGGTGCCGTTCAGGTCCCCATGCGCGAGCTGGTGGCCATGCTCATCGAGCGCCGGAAGACAGGCCAGCTGACCCGCCAGTCTGCCGCGCCCCTGCGGGATCCTCGCACCCGGGAGCACTCCGCCCATGTCTGATCGAATCGGCGAGTACGCCCCGACGCCCGTCACTGTTCCCAGCGCGCCCGCGTGGCCCGAGGCTGCAGTGCAGGGCCTCCTGGACGAGATCGGCCTCTCAGCCCTCACCCCGACGCACACGCACGAGCAGCGGGTGGAGCTGGTGAAGCACATCGGCGCGCGCTGCCAGGCCGTGCTGTCCACCCTGCCCCAAGCGACGGAGGCCACGACCAATGGCTGAGCACCTGACAGGGGGGGAACACGCTGATCGGGACGTGCCCACTCAGGCGGCGCCCTTCAATTGCCCCTCCCCCCGCATGTCCTGGCCTGCTGCGGCTCTCCGCATTGGCCTCCTCTCCATCGCTGGCTGGACGCCGATCGTCCTCGCCGTCCTGTGGGTGTCGGGCCGATGAACCCCGATTGGTACCGCGACAGCCGGCGGGCGGCCCAGGGCCTGAGCGCGCACGAGATTACGCAGGGCTGTGTGCTGGGTGTCAGCAGCGGGGTGCTGCTAGCCGTGCTGCTGACGGCCATCTGTGTCATCGCGGGGAGCGGCGCATGACACCTTCCCGCATCCGGCTCTCCCGGCGCCCGGGCTGGACCATGCCGCCCCAGAGCAGGTCCGTGGCGCGCCCGCACCGCTGGGGAAACCGCTACAGCGTCGGCCCGGTCTTCTCGGCGGCCGAAGCCGTCAGCCTGCACCGACAGGACGTGGAGGAGCGTCTGAACGGCCCCTACGCCGCCCGCATGGCCGAAGAGCTCGAGCAGCTCCGCGGCTGGAACCTGGGATGCTGGTGCGCCCTCTGCCCAGACCACCAGGCCGGGAAGCCCTTCAGCGCGGCCTGCGCAGCTTGCGCTCCCTGCCATGCCGACACCCTCGGGGAGCTGGCGAACGCGCCCCTGACCTGCGAGGCCGTCCATGCCTGATTTTAGCGCCCAGATGAGGGAACGCGAAGATTCGGAGAGCGAGCTGTTCAATCAGCTCGTCCCGATCCTGGCACGGGGCCCATCCCCGACCATCAATGCGACAGTGCTGGCCAAGCTTCTCGGCGCGGCCATCGGCGGCTTTTACCGTCCCGAGGCTCACGACGCCGTAGCGCAGACCCTGTTCGAAGTAGCGCGCCGGGCGATGAAGCGCGCCCACGACTGCCGGGAAGGGCTGCCGGCAGCGATTGCTCTGCTGCGCGCGACTGGCCTGCCCGAGAGCGAGATCAACGCCATCCTCAGGCGGGGGCCTAGTCCATATGGCTGATCGGCCAGACGCTCGCTGGGGCGTACTTGCGGCCTCCAGGATGAACACCGGAACGGCCCGAGCTCAATCGGAGCTGCCACATGCCTGATGGCGGGCGCATGCCGCACTGGCCGCCACTGATGAGCGAGCAGCTGGCGGCCGACTACTGCGGGCAGCTTTCGGTTGGAACCTTCCGGACCGTCGTTGTGCCGGAGTGCCCGGCCGTCGCGCTCTCAGCCCGACGGGTGGCCTGGGCGAAGGAGGACCTGGATGGCTGGATTGCTCGGCGGCGGGGCGTCGTGGCAGCGTCTGAGGAGAAGAACCCCTGGGACCCCGCGTGACCGTCTTCCGCCTCAAGCACGTCCAGCGTTTTAAGGACAGGCACGGAAAGGTCCGCCATTACCTGCGGCTCCCAGGGTTTTCCCGGGTGCCCCTCCCCGGCGTTCCCGGGTCCGAGGAGTTCATGGCCGCCTACAATCGCGGCTTGGCGGAGGCGAAGACGCGCCTGCCGGCCGGTGCGGCCAAGGTTGTCCCGGGCAGTTTCGATGCCCTCGCGGTCATCCTCTACGATTCGCCGGACTTCCGCGCGCTGCGCCAGAGCACGCAGCTCACCTACCGCCGCATCATCGAGAGCCTCCGCGAGAAGCATGGTACCAAGCCGGTGCGCCTCATGGAGCCGCGCCACATCAAGCCCATCATGCTGGGGGCCAAGGGACCCACGGCTGCGAACCATCGCCTGAAGGTTCTGCGCCTCCTCCTCCGATTCGCCGTCGAACTCGGCTGGCTGAAGGCGGATCCCACCCGAGACGTGAAGCGGGTGAAGCACAAAACGAAGGGCTACCCGGCCTGGACCCAGGAGATGGTGGATGCCTACCGGGCGCGCTGGCCAAGCGGCACCATGCAGCGCCTCGCGCTGGAGCTGCTCTTCCACACCGGCCAGCGCAAGTCGGACGTGGTGCTAATGGGTCCCGAGCACCTTCGGGACGGTGTCCTGAGCCTGACGCAGGTGAAGACGTTGGAGGACGTTACGATGCCCCTTCATGCTGAGGCTGCAAAAGAGATTGCCCTCCTCCCGGTCGCTGAAAGGAAAACCTTTCTTCAGACCGTTTATGGCCAGCCAATCTCGGTGAAAGGCTTCTGGGCATGGTTCCGGAAAGCCTGTGACGCAGCCGGCATCCCTCCGGGGTTCAGCGCGCATGGAATCCGCAAAAGCATGGCCGCGCGGGCGGCGGAGCACGGTGGGTCAGTGAAGGAAATTGCCGCGTTCACGGGACATCGATCGCTGGGTGAAATTCAAAGATATACTGAGAGTGCCGATCGGGTGAGAATGGCCGAGCGTATGGCAGCTAAAATGAAGGGCAGTTCGCGCAAAAGGACTAAGGGTATGGCTGCGCGAACTAAGTCGACCGCGATCAGGCGACGCACTCGGGAAATTTTTTAGAAAATGTTTGTATTCAGCTTGCGATACTTCCAATCGGGACGATCGGTGAGGGATTCTCAAGCGAAAGCAAATTTCCGTAAACCCAACTCCAGTCCTTGACGAGAATATTGGCGGCTTTGTACAAATACTGATGTCTGGCGTGCATAGAAATCTGATAAAGCCGCTTTAGCTCGTCCAGGCTCTTTCCCTGACCAAGCCTACCTTTCTTCACCAACGTCTTCTCACTGCCGATAATTATCCCGGCCGGGATGACTTCCGCCAAGTCATTTAAGTCAAAGTAATGACGAAAGCTTCTGGAACTTTTGAACTCCTCAACGTAATGGAATAGTTGGGTTTCAGCTTTGACAAGCTCCATCGTAGGACGAAGACGGAGGCTGTGGTCATCAAACTCGAGGATATGCGATTGTGGAGACTTCACCTCCCAAACGTAAGCACACCTCTTGTCAGTACTTCCGTCGGAAACAACAGCCGAGACACAGAAATCGTTTGAGCCATAGCGATTCGGCTCCTCGCGGCCGACTTGAAGGATATTTCGAGGAATCTCACGGCAAAGGAATTGCTTAATCAGCAAGAGAGCTGGCTGGCATTCCTTCTCTCTGTGGCCCGTATCGTCATGAATGAGACTAAGTAGATCAACTGCTCGCATGAACTCAGACTTCGCCGCGAGCCACAGTCTGCTCAACGAAATATCGGGAGACTTGATCCTCAATGCGCTCAACAACGTTGAATCGGTTTGTCCTCTCGCCGAACGACAACAAAAAAGTTAGGAAAACTCGATAATCATATCTAAAACGGCTGCCTCGAGGCGACCTGACGGTCACGTTGACAACATTCAATGAGGCACCCTTCGCAAGATTAAAGGCGCACTCACCCTGCAAAACCGATCCTCCTGCTGCTGCTCCTAATACCGTAGATGTTAGGTCAGCGGCTGGTATATTTACGGCGCCCACATGTTCCAGAAGCCCGATTGGCCGCCCTGCCACGGAGTAGAGGCCAGGAAAGGGCGTCCCGAATTTCCCAAGTCGTAACATGTAGTGCGTTTTTTCGTGCGTAGGAAAGACCGAGAAGCAAAGGTGATTGGCATCCGCAAAGACCTGGGTTGTGAGCTTAGGTCCAAAGTCGCTGATTATCTTCTGGATAACGAAGAGGCCACTCTGCACACGGCTAGACAGAACACGGTCGACCAAAGGCGGTAGTTCGGCGATGGCGCTGTCGTCGACCTGTTTGTCCATGACGTCCTCGCTAAGCTTCAATTCAGGTTCATCCTAACACGCCGAGCCTCGACGACTGTCGAACATCACCAGGGTGCCCGGCCTAGCCGGTACGACTTCCCTGTCAAACCTAAGCCTGGGCGTCTGTCAAACTTAGCAATATGCAAGTAGGAACAATGCTTTGGAACGATGATGGCGCACCCTGAGGGACTTGAACCCCCAACCAACCGGGTAGAAGCCGGTTGCTCTATCCAGTTGAGCTAAGGGTGCCTCACCGGGCGGACCGGCTTGTTCAGTGCGTCCAGTTGGACAGCCGGTCCGTGCGGAAATTGTCGGCATAGGCCTTGGGCCGGATAGCCGGGCGCTGGCGCCTTGCCTCCACCTCGTAGGTCAGGCCCTGCGCCTTGGCATAGGCCTCGGCATCCTCCAGCGTGTCGAAGCGCAGGCGGACCTGGCGGTTGGTATCGCCCGAGCCGTACCAGCCGGTCTGCGGATCGATCAGCTTGCGCTCGCCGGGCGCGTATTCCACCACCCATTCGTCCGTGCGGCCCTGGCCGGACTGCATGGCGCTCTTGGGTGGCGAGTAGATGCGGGCGATGCTCATGCCAGGCACTCCAGACGGCGGACAACGCCAAACCAGGTCTCGTCAATTCGGGGCGGCGGGATTCGAACCCACGGCCTCCTGTACCCAAAACAGGCGCGCTACCAGGCTGCGCCACACCCCGCGAGACCGCCGCAACCTATGGTCGCCCGGCCCCGGAAGCAATCCCAGCCTTGGCGGAGAGGTCAGCCCGCCGGGATGACCTCGGCACCGCCCATGTAGGGCCGCAGCACCTCGGGCACGGCGATGGAGCCGTCCGCCTGCTGGTGGGTTTCCATGACCGCGATCAGGGCGCGGCCCACCGCCACGCCGGAGCCGTTCAGGGTGTGGAGAAACAGGTTCCCCTTCCCCTCCTTCGGCTTCATCCGGGCATTCATCCGCCGGGCCTGGAAGTCCCGGCAGTTCGAGCAGGAGGAAATCTCCCGCCAGGCCCCCTGCCCGGGCAGCCAGACCTCCAGGTCATAGGTTTTCGTCGCACCGAAGCCCGTATCGCCGGCGCAGAGGAGGATGCGCCGCCAGACCAGGCCCAGCTCCGTCAGCACCCGCTCGGCACAGCGCGTCATCCGCTCGTGCTCCTCGGCGGAAGCGTCCGGGGCGGTGATGGAGACCATCTCCACCTTGCTGAACTGGTGCTGGCGGATCATGCCGCGCGTGTCCCGCCCGGCCGAGCCCGCCTCGGACCGGAAGCAGGGAGAGAGCGCGGCCATGCGGAGGGGCAGCGCGGCCTCCCCCATGATCTCGTCGCGCACGGTGTTGGTCAGGGGGACCTCGGCCGTCGGGATCAGCCAGCGGTCGTCGGTGGTGCGGAACAGGTCGTCCGCGAACTTCGGCAGCTGGCCGGTGCCGTACATGGTCGCGTCGTTCACCAGCAGCGGCACCACCGTCTCGGTATAACCGTGCTCGTCCACGTGAAGATTCAGCATCCACTGGCCGATGGCCCGCTCCAGCCGGGCGAGCGGCCCGCGCAGCACGGTGAAGCGGCTGCCGGCCAGCTTCACGGCGGTGGCGAAGTCCATGCCGCCCAGTGCCTCGCCGAGCTCGAAGTGCTGCTTCGGCGCGAAAGGCAGGTTCGGGACGTTGCCGTGCTGATGGAGCACGACGTTGGACGATTCGTCTCTCCCCTCCGGCACATCGGCGTCCAGAATATTCGGCAGGGCCTCCAGGATGCGGGTCTGGGCGGCCTCGGCCGCCTTGGCCTCCGCGTCTAGCCCCTCCATCCGGGCACGCAACTCGGTCGCCTCTGCCTCGAGAGCGGCAGTATCGGCGCCGGCCTTCTTCCCCTGGCCGATCTCGCGCGCCAGGGCATTCCGGCGCGCCTGAGCCTCCTGCGCCGTGGTCTGGGCGGCGCGACGGGCCGAGTCGAGGTCCAGCAGCTCCGCGGAGACGGCTGCCAGGCCGCGGCGGGCGAGCGCGGCGTCGAACGCGGCCGGATCGGCGCGGACGGCCCGGATATCGTGCATGGGGGTCGCCTTACGTGACGGGAGGCTTGGGCTTCGGCGTCATCCAGACGGCGGCCAGGATGGACAGCTCGTACAGGGCGAGCAGCGGCACCGCGAGGCCGATCTGGCTGATGATGTCGGGTGGCGTGAGCACCGCGGCCGCCACGAACATGCCGACTATGGCATAGCGCCGCCCGCGCCGCAGCTGTTCCACGCTCACGATACCCACCCGTGCCAGGAGGGTCAGCAGGACCGGCATCTGGAAGGCCACGCCAAAGGCCAGGATCATGTGCATGACGAGGGAGAGGTACTCGGAGACCTTCGCCTCCAGCTGCACGGGAAGTCCCCCGCCGCCCGAGGGCGTCTCAAAGGAGATGAAGAACTTCCAGGCCAGCGGGAAGATGAAATAATAGGCCAGCGCCGCGCCCATGACGAAGAGCACGGGGGAAGCGATGAGAAAGGGCGTGATGACCTTCTTCTCGGACTTGTAGAGACCCGGCGCGATGAACAGCCAGAGCTGCGTCGCCCACATCGGGAAGCTGAAGAACACCGCCCCGAAGAAGGCCACCTTCAGGTAGGTGAAGAAGGCCTCGTAGAGCGCGGTGAAGATCATCCGCCTCTCGCCGCCGCCCTGCTGCATCAGGATCTCGGCCAGGGGTCGGGCAAGGAAGCCGTAGATCTGGGTGGAGAAGTAGTAGCAGAGGGCAAAGGCGATTCCGAAGGCGCCGATCGACCACAGGAGCCGCGTGCGCAGCTCAAGCAGGTGGTCGATCAACGGCATGGGCTTGTCGTCGATCGTGTCGTCCGGTTCGCGGGGCACTGGCGGTCGGGCTTTTCTTCGTCAGGCGGTGTGGGCGGCGGGGCGCGGCGGTGTCTCCGCCTCGGGGGTCGCCGCAGGGGCCAGCGCGGGGTCCGGCCGGGGAGTGGCCGGAGCAGAGACGGCGGCCGAGGAGAGCGGCTCCGGGATGGGCGAAAGTCCGGAAGCCTGGACCACCTGCCCATTGGCCGGGATGGCGGCCGGAGTGCCCGAAGGCTCAGGTGCCGGCGGCGTGGCATCCGGCGTGTCGGCCGCTGCCTCCGCCGCGACGACGGGCGCGGGCGGCTCCGTGGCGTCCACCGGGGGCGGCGCGTCGGGCAGCACCGCCTCCGTTCCGGCCGCGGGCGCGGCGTCGGAGGTGGGCGGCGGCGGGGCACGGAAAGGATCCTCCCGCATGGTGCGGGTCAGGGTGCCGTCCTCGTCCACCGCCTTCTCGATGGTGGACTTCAGGTCGAAGTTACGGATGTCGCGAATCTGGTCGCGCACATCCTCCAGCTTCGCCTCGCGCACCACCTCGTCCAGGTGGCCCTGGAACTCGCCGGCCATGCGGCGCAGCTTCTGGATGCCGCGGGCAACGCCGCGGACAGCGTCGGGAAGGTCCTTCGGACCGATCACCACCACTGCAACCACGGCAATCAGGGCGATTTCGGACCAGGCGAGGTCGAACATGTCTCTCCGATCACCCGGTGCGGGATTCCGGTGAACCGGTCCCTCGCGGGGGTCGCCTCCGTTAGCAGAACTCGCCCTCACGACAAATGGGGCGGGAAACCGAAGATGGGCCCGCGCAGGCCCGGATGGAAGCCGCCTCGCGCGCCGTTACGAAGCGGAAGGTTCCGCAGGGGTCTCGTCGGGGGTGTCCTCCGGCACGTCCTCGGCCTCCCCGACCGGTGCGTGCAAGGCGTCCGGCGCGGGCAGCGGCAGGCCGGGGTCCGGCATCAGCTCCTCCCGCTTCGGCAGGTCGCGCAGGGAGGTGAGGCCGAACTGCTCCAGGAATTTCGGCGTGGTCCCCCAAAGAGTCGGACGGCCCGGCGCCTCCTTCTTGCCGCGCGGGGCGATCAGGGCGTTCTCCAGCAGGATCTCCAGCGTCGTCTGCGACAGGGCCGTGCCGCGGATCTCCTCGATCTCGCCGCGCGTTACGGGCTGGTGCCAGGCAATGATGGCCAGCGCCTCCATCGCCACGCGCGGCAGGCGGCGCGGCACCTCCACCACGCGGGTGAGGAGCGGCGCGAGATCCTCGGCGGTTCGGAAGGCGAAGCCGCCGGCCACGTTCACCAGGGTCACTCCCCTGCCCTCATAGGCGGCCGCGAGGGCCGCCAGGGTCTCGGCCGCCCCCACGCCAGAGGGCAGCAGCGGCGAGAGCCGGGCGGCGGTGACGGGTGTGGCGGAGGCGAAAACCATGGCTTCGGCGAGCCGGATCGCTTCGGCAGGCACCGGAGATGGCCCTTCCGTCACGACCGGCTCCAGCGGCGGAGGCTCCTCCCCGGAATCGGCGGACAGAATCCCGGCATAATGGCCATCGTGCGAATCGACCGTCACGGCCGGCGCGTCGTCCGGATCCGCTTCGGTGGGACCGTCCGGGGTGGTGTCGGCCTGGACTGGACCGGTTTCGGGGGCGTCGGGATCAGGCGGCATCGGAGGTCTCGGCACTGCCGGGGCGCAGCAGGATCGGGGCGAAGGGCGCGTCCTGGCGGAGCTCGGCCAGGCCGGTCTTTGCCATCTCCAGCCCGGCGATGAGGGTGCTGGCGAGGGCGGCACGTCGCTCCACGGCGTCCATCTCGGCTTCCGGGAGGAAGAGGGAGAGCTCAGCCCAGCCCGGGGTGGCGCCGACCAGCCCGCGCAGCCGGGCCAGCGCGTCCTGCACGGTCCAGAGCCGGCGAGGCCGGGGGCGGTAGGGCCGGCGGGCGGCAGCGCGGCGCAGGATGCCCTGATAGGCGCGCAGCAGCCCCGGAAGATCGGCCGCGAGGGCGGAGCGGTCCTCCAGCACCAGGTTCTCCGGCGCGCCGCGGGCCATGACGTCGCGGCCAAGGAAGGGGCGGCGGTGAAGCCAGGCGGAGGCCTCGCGCATCCGTTCCAGCTCGCGCAGGCGATCGGCCAGGGCCTCCGCCAGCGCCTCCGCATCCTCCTCCTGCGTGGGGTCGTCGGGGAGGAGGAGGCGCGATTTCAGCCAGGCAAGCCAGGCCGCCATCACCAGCCAGTCCGCCGCGATCTCCAGCCGCACGCGCCGTGCGCCCTCGATCACCGCGAGGTACTGATCCACGAGGGAAAGGATGGAGATCCGGGCGATGTCCACCTTCTGCGCCCGGGCGAGGTCCAGCAACAGGTCCAGCGGCCCCTCGAACCCATCGAGCGTGACAACGAGGGCCGGCTCGGCCGCGCCGCTCATCCCGAATGCCCGGTGATATCGAGGATGCCGCGGGCCACGGGAAAGACGACCCGGGCGACGAGGCTCCGCAGCGGGTCGAAGCCAGGAACCAGCATTGGCAGAAGGAAGAGGAGGCCCAGCACGATGAACAGCCCGAACCGCTCCAGCCGCAGGTAGGGCAGGCCAATGGCCGACGGCAGCAGGCCGCCGACGATGCGGCCGCCGTCTAGCGGCGGAATCGGCAGCAGGTTGAAGGCGGCGAGGACGAGGTTCCCGATGAGGGAGAGGAGGAGGAATTGCTCGACCCAGTCCATCACGTTGTCCGTCCCCGGCCCCTGCAGGGGATGCAGCAGGATCGCGGCGGCGAAGGCGATCACCACGTTCATCGCCGGCCCCGCCGCGGCCACCAGCACCATGCCGAAGCGCGGGTTCCGCAGGCGGCTGACGTCCACCGGCACGGGCTTGGCCCAACCGAACATCACGTCCACCCGCCCGACGGCGAGGAGTTGGGAGACCAGAAGGAACCCAGGGATCAGCAGCGTTCCCACGGGATCCACGTGCCGCAGCGGGTT
The DNA here is from genome assembly GCF_017813365.1 of Roseomonas indoligenes. Taxonomy (GTDB): domain Bacteria; phylum Pseudomonadota; class Alphaproteobacteria; order Acetobacterales; family Acetobacteraceae; genus Roseomonas; species Roseomonas indoligenes. The sequence continues at coordinate 259,120 of NZ_JAGIZA010000004.1, read as the reverse complement.
GAGGGAAAGCCTTCCCAACCGGGCCGCCGTGTCGTCGCCCAGCGCGCGGGCGGCGTAGCCATGGGCGGCCTCGTGTAGGGTGATGGCGAGGATCGCGGCGAGCGCGGCCGCCGCGAAATCCGGGAGCCAATCCATGAAGGGGTCCGTCCGGGGCTGCGCCGAGCCGTCAGGCGTCGGTCAGGGCATGGGGCGCGGCGGGGACGGGATTGCCCGCCGCCGCGGCGCGGGCGGGGGGGCGGGAGGCGAGCATCGCCGCGCGCGCCACCGCCATCCGCTCCTCCGCACGGTCGGACAAGGCCGGGCAGTCCCGCAACAGGGCCGCCGTATCCGGGAGCACGCCGTTGCAATGGAGCACGAGGTCGCAACCGGCATGGATCGAAGCCGCCGCCAGATCCGGGCCGAAGCCGCCCAGGGCGCCCATCATCAGGTCGTCCGAGACGAGAGGGCCATCGAAGCCGATCTCCTCGCGGATCGTGCGGCCGATCACGGCGGGGGAAAGGGTGGCGGGCAGCATCGGGTCCAGCGCCGTGTAGGTGACATGGGCCGTCATCGCCCAGAGGTGCCGCCCGGCGTCGCGGGCGCAGACGGCGCGGAAAGGGGCGATGTCCGCTTCCAGCACCGCCCGGTCCGCCTCGACGCGGGGCAGCGACTCGTGGCTGTCCGCGGTGGCGCGGCCATGGCCGGGGATGTGCTTGATCACGGGGATGCAGCCGGCGGCCATCAGCCCCTCGATCCAGGCCTCGCCGAGCCGGGCCACCTCCGCCGGGTCGGCGGAGAAGGAACGGTCGCCGATCACGTCGTGCGCGCCGGGAAGGCGCAGGTCCAGGCAGGGGGCGCAGACCACGTCCAGCCCCATGGCGGCGCAATGGGCGCCGAGAAGGGCGGCGTTGGCGGCGGCCCGCGATTCCGGCCAACCCTCGAAGACCGCGGGCGGCGGATAGGACGGCCAATAGGGCGGGCGCAGCCGGGCCACCCTGCCCCCCTCCTGGTCCACCAGGATCGGCGCCGCCTCACCCAGGATGTCCCGGACGGAGGCGGTAAGGTTCGAGAGCTGGGAGGGGTTGCTGACGTTGCGGCGGAACAGGATCACGCCCGCGGGCGGGGTGGCGCGCAGCAGCGCTGCCTCCTCCGGCGTGAGGGAGAGGCCGGAGAGGCCGGTAACGGCCGCACGCGCCCTCATCCGCCGATCACGGCGCAGGGCGCGCCCTTGGACTTGGCGGACGTGCAAAGGGCCTGCGCCGCCCGGTCATCCGGCAGCCCGCCGGTGCGGATGCGCCACATCGGCGGGAGGTCGCCGCGGTCCACGCGGGTGATCTGGGGCTGGCGGCCGGCCAGCTCGGGGATGCGTCCCTGCAGCCGGGCCCACTCGCCCTGCGCCGCCTCCTCGGAGGTGACGGCGCCGAGCTGGACGACGAAGCGGCCACCGCGGGCGGGCGCGCCGGCCGGCATGGGCGGCGGCGTGATGGGCGGAGCGGCCGGAGCCGGGGCCTGCTGCTGAACCGGTGGCTGCTGGGCCGGCTGCGGCGCCGCTGCCGGCGTTGGCTGCTGCGCTGGCGTAGCCACCCGGGCCGCCAGTTGCTGGCCGACGCTGGGGTTGAGGAGCGGCGGCCGGGCCGATTCGGCTTCTGGCTGCGGCGCCAGCGCGGCGGGCTGCCGCGCGGCCTGGGCCTGGGCCTGCGCTTGGGCGGTGGCCGCCTGCGCTGCTGCCGCCTGGGCCGCGGCGGCCTGGGCCTGCTCCGCCTGCTGAGCACGGATCGCCGCCTGGCGGAGCGCGTTCACGTCCGGCCGCTCGGCCTCTGGCGAGAGGCGCGCCGGGCCGTTCGCGGTCGTGCCGCCGCGGCGCTGGCTTTCAAAAATCCGCTCGTCCTGGTTCGCCACGCGAAGCCCGCCCGGGTCTTCCGGCTTGATGCGGATCGGCCGGGCATCGGCCTCGATCGTCGGCACGCTGCGGTTCACGGCGCGGGAGATCCCCCAGACCACGCCGCCCCCCACCGCCGCCGCGGCCAGCACGCCGCCCGAAAGGGCCAGCATGCGCCAGGGCACCTGAAAGCCGGCCCGCTGCTGGCGGACCCGGTAGCTCGGAACCGTGAAATCGCTCACCGCATCTCCTCGACGGGCGTCACCCCCATCACCGCGAGGCCCGAGCGGATAACCGTGGCCGTCGCTGCAACAAGGGCAAGCCTCGCGCGCGTGGCCTCGGGCTCATCCTCCCGGATAAAACGCAAGGTCGTGTCCTCGCGCCCCTTGTTCCAGAGTAGATGAAAGTCGGCCGCCAAGTCATGGAGAAAGAACGCGATCCGGTGCGGTTCCCGCGCCAGGGCCGCGGCCTCCACGGTACGGGGCCAGGCGCTCAGGCGGCGGATCAGGGCCATCTCGGTCGGATCGTCCAGGGCCTCGAGCGGCACAGCGGCGAGATCGGTCCCGGCGGGGTCCCCGGCCTGGCGCAGGACGGAGCGGCAGCGGGCATGGGCGTATTGCACGTAGAAGACCGGGTTGTCCCGGCTCTGCTGCACCACCGCGTCCAGGTCGAACTCCATCTGGGCGTCGGCCTTGCGCGTCAGCATGGTGAAGCGCACGGCGTCGCGGCCCACCTCGTCGATCAGGTCGCGGAGCGTCACATAGGTGCCGGCGCGCTTGGACATCCGCACGGGCTGGCCGCCCTTCACCACCTTCACGATCTGCGTCAGCACCACGTCGAAGGAGACGGGCTTGTCCGTGGAGAGTGCGGCGACGGCGGCCTTCATGCGCGGCACGTAGCCGCCATGGTCGGCGCCCCAGACCTGCACCAGCTCGTCGAAACCGCGCGCGATCTTGTCCGCGTGATTGCCGATGTCGTTCGCGAAATAGGTGTTGCTGCCGTCGCTCTTGCGGAGCGGGCGATCCACGTCGTCGCCGAACTCGGTGGAGCGGAAAAGGGTCTGCTCCCGCGCCTCCCAGTCGTCCGGCAGCTTGCCCTTTGGCGGCTCCAGCACGCCCTCATAGACGAGGCCGCGCGCGGTGAGCGCGGCGATCGCCTTGTCGGCCTCGCCGCTCTTCACCAGCGCCGCCTCGCTGATGAAGACGTCGTGCCGCACGCCCAGTGCGGCGAGGTCCTCGCGGATCTCGTCCATCATTGCCGCCACGGTGAACTCTCGTACCGTCTCGAGCCAGAGCGAGGGATCGGCGGGCCTGCCGCCGGGCGCCAGCGCATCGCCGTGCTTCTGCTGCAACGCGTTGCCGACGGGAACCAGGTACTCCCCGCGGTACTGCAGCCCGCCGGGGATGCCGGCGGAGAACTCCTCCTCCGTCATAGGGGTGCCCAGGGCCTGGAGGTAGCGCCAGTAGGCCGCCCAGGCGAGCGCCTGCACCTGCGCGCCGGCGTCGTTGATGTAGTACTCCTTCGTGACGTCCCAGCCCGCCTTGTGCAGCAGGTTCGCCAGGGCATCCCCGACCACCGCGCCGCGGCAGTGGCCGACATGCATCGGACCGGTGGGATTGGCGGAGACGTACTCCACATCTGCCTTCCGGCCGCCGCCCGTGGTGCCGCCGCCAAAGGCCTCGCCCGCTCGGAGCACCGCGGGCACCTGGGCGCGGATGGCGGCCTCGGTCAGCCGCAGGTTCACGAAGCCCGGTCCGGCCGGCGCGGCCGCGGCGATGTCGTTCCGCGCCACCAGGCGCGCGGCAAGGTCCTGCGCCACCTTCTGCGGCGCCATGCGGGCGGGCTTGGCCACCAGCAGCGCGGCGTTGGTCGCCATGTCGCCGTGTGACGGGTCGCGCGGCGGCTCCACCAGCACGCGGGCAAGGACCCCTTCGTCCAGCCCTGGGATCAGGCCGCGGAGCTCGTCCACGACCGCTTCGCGGATCGTGCGGAAGATGTCGTCTGTCATGGGTCAGGTCAGCCGGGAGTGTGGGGGTCCGTCAGGCGACGGTGCTCTTCGAGCGCGAACTTGTCGGTCATCCCCGCCAGCCAGTCGCACACGGTGCGGGCGGCCTCGGGGGAGCCCGCCTCGCCGGCGCGGCGCGCCCAGCTGGGGGGCAGCATGTCCGGCTGGCCGTGCAGAAGCGCGAACATCACCTGCAGCACGCGCTTGGACTTCAGGGTGGTGCGGTTCACGCGCCAGTGGCGGTACATCCGGTCGAACAGGAAATCGCGCGTCTCCTGGTTCAGGGCGCGCATCCGGTCGGAGAAGAAGACCACGGGGCGGTCCGCGCGGCGGATGTCCGAGACGTCCTTCGGCTTCAGCGCGGCGATGCGGCGCCGCGCCTCCTCCGTCACGTCCACGATCATCAGGTTGATCACCCGGCGGATGATCTCGCTGCCCAGCCGGTCCGGCGGGGTGTCGGCCGGCACAGCCGCCATGGCTAGGTCGCGCGCCTCTGCCACCAGGGGAAGCTGGCAAGCCTCCTCCAGCGTGAAGATGCCGGCACGCAGGCCGTCATCCAGGTCGTGGTTGTTGTAGGCGATGTCGTCCGCGATCGCCGCAGCCTGCGCCTCTGCGCTGGCATGGCAGTTCAGCTCCAGGTCGTGCCGGGCAGAGTACTCGGCGATGTAGGGCGGCGGGCGGCGGAGCGGGCCGTTGTGCTTGGCGAGCCCCTCCAGCGTCTCCCAGGTCAGGTTCAGCCCGTCGAAACCGGCGTAGCGGTGCTCCAGCAGCGTCACGGCCTTCAGGGACTGGGCGTTGTGGTCGTAGCCGCCGAAGGCGCGCATCACCCCGTTCAACGCCTCCTCCCCCGCATGGCCGAAAGGGGGATGGCCGAGGTCATGGGCCAGGGCCAGCGCCTCGGCCAAGTCCTCATCGAGGTGAAGCTGGCGGGCGAGGGAGCGGGCGATCTGCGCCACCTCGATGGAATGGGTCAGGCGGGTTCGGAAGGCATCGCCCTCGTGGTAGATGAAGACCTGGGTCTTGTACTGAAGGCGCCGGAAGGCGGTGGAGTGGATGATCCGGTCTCGGTCCCGCTGATAGGGGGACCGGCCCCCTCCCCCATCCTCCGGATAGAGGCGACCGCGCGAGGCCCCCGGCTGCACCGCCCAGGGCGCCAGGTCCTGGCGGGCCTGCTCTTGCGGGCCGCTCGGGGCGGCTTTGGGGATGGGGGCGTCCATGGCGTCCGGCGGGCCGTAGCACCCGCCCCGCGAGGGCGGCAAGGCTGGCGCGCGTTGGAGAAGGCGGGCAGAGGGCCTATCTAAGTGGGGAATCGCCAGTTCCCCGAGGTTTCCATGCCGGACGGTAGCCACCAGCCCTCCCCTTTCTCCGTCAGCCCCTCCGCCCTGGCGCAGGTGATGGAGATCGCCGCATCCCAGTGCCGCCCCCATGCGGGGCTGCGCCTGGCGGTGGAAGCCGGGGGATGTTCAGGCTTCCAGTACAAGTTCGACCTGGCTGACGCGCCGGAAGCGGACGATCTGGTCGTGGAAGGCCGGGTCTTTATCGACCCCGTATCCCTGGACCTGCTGCGCGGGGCGGAGTTGGACTGGGCCGACGAGCTAATCGGCGCCCATTTCCGGGTCCGGAACCCCGTCGCGGCCTCCGGCTGCGGCTGCGGCGTCTCCTTCTCGGTCTGATCGCCCCTTTGCGCCTCTGCACCTTCAACGTGAACTCGGCGCGGAAGCGGATGCCGCATCTGCGCCGGTTGATCGAGCGTCACTCGCCCGACCTGATCTTCCTTCAGGAACTGAAGTGCAAGACGGAGGAGTTCCCGGGCATGGAGGTGGCCGACCTCGGCTACCAGGTCCATGCCGTGGGCCAGCCGGGCGGGCGGAACGGCGTGGCCGTCGTTGCCCGCATCCCCTTCGAGGTTGTGGACGAGGCCCTGCCGGACGGGGAGGACGACACCCATGCCCGCTTCGTCGAGGTGAAGGCCGGGGGGATGAACATCGCCGGAATCTATTTGCCCAACGGCAATTCCGGCGGCGATGCGGGCTACGCCTATAAGCTGGCCTGGATGGCGCGGCTGCGGGCTCGGGTGGCGGAGCGGCTGGACTCCCTCACCCCCTATGCCGTGCTGGGCGACTTCAACGTCTGCCCGACCGATGAGGATTTCTCGCCCGGCGCCCTGCCGCCGACCGACGCGCTGGTGCGGCCCGAGAGCCGGGCGGCCCTTCGCGCCATCACCCATCTCGGCATGATGGACGCGCTGCGGGCCCTGCACCCGGCCGATGCGCCCTGGACATACTGGGACTACGGCCCGGCATTCGAGCAGAACCGGGGCTTGCGGATCGACCATGCCCTGCTGAGTGCCGAACTCGCGGAGCGGCTGACCGGGGCTTTCGTGGATCTCGCCGCGCGGTCGGAGGAGACCCCTTCCGACCACGCGCCGGTGCTGTTCGACTTGGCCGACTAGGCTTTCCGGAAGGTCAGGACCAGCACGTCGCGGTGGCCGGGATGGCCGGGGTCGATGGGGCGGATCGGCGTGACGCCGTGCTTCACCCGGTTGTCGTCCAGCAGCACGGCGTCGCAGGGTCCGGACAGGGTGAAGCTGGCTGCCTCCCGCCCGTCGATCTCGATGCCCGTGACGCCGCCCTCGACGTTCTCGCGGCCGATCATCATCACCATGACGTAGTCCACGCCGTCCGAGTGCATCCCCTCCGGCGTCGGCTTGCCCGCCTCCTCCGGCCGCGCCTCGATGCGGAACTGGTGGACCTCCACATTCCACGCCGCACCCGGGGCCAGGCGCTCGAAGACCGCCCTCGCGCCATCGAGCAGCGCAGGCAGGGCTGGCCCTTCACCCACCTCGGGCGTCACCGGATCGAACCAGCGATCGATTCCGCCATTCAGCGTATTGTAGTGCGTGGCCTGGAAATGCGGGCCGTGCGGCGCGCGGACGAGTGGCGCACCCGACCTTGCCTCATAGATGGCGTGGCGACGCAGCCGGTAGCGGCCGCCATCGGCCATGTAGGTGTCGGGGCGCAGATCGTCCCAGCTGGCCGCGAACGCCGCCCAGGCCGTGCCTGACAGGGCAGTCCCGGCCGGGTCGAAGCGGCGGCGTGCCTCATCCCCGGACAGGGAGACGTAGCCGGCCTCGGCAATGGTCGCGTCGGGGGCGGTCATGGCCGCGCAGCCTCCATCACCTGCCGCATGCGGGTCACGGCCGGGCCCAACCCATGGAAGAGTGCCTGACCCATGAGGAAATGGCCGATGTTCAGCTCCACCACCTCCGGAATGGCGGCCAGCAAGGGCGCGGTCTCGTAGTCCAGCCCGTGGCCGGCGTGGCATTCCATCCCGAGGGCCGCGACCTGCTGCGCGGCGGTGCGGAGCCGGGCGAGCTCGGCATCCCGTGCCGGGCCGGGCTCGACCTCGCAGAAGGTGCCGGTGTGAAGCTCCACGGCCTTCGCGCCGAGACGGGCGGCGGTCTCCACCTGGTGCCGGTCAGGGTCGAGGAAGAGGGAGACGCGGATGCCCGCCGCAACCAGCGCGGAGACCACGGGCGCCAGGGCCGCCTCCTGCCCCGCCGCGTCCAGCCCGCCCTCGGTCGTCAACTCGGCCCGCTTCTCCGGTACCAGGCAGCAGGCATGGGGTCGCAGGGCGAGCGCGATGGCCTGCATCTCCTCCGTCGCGGCCATTTCCAGGTTGATCGGCGCGCCGGTGCCGGCCTTCATCGCCGTGCAGTCGGCGTCCCGGATGTGCCGCCGGTCCTCCCGCAGGTGAATGGTGATGCTGTCGGCGCCGTTCGCCAGCGCCAGCCGCGCGGCCGCCACGGGATCGGGATGCACCCCGCCGCGGGCGTTGCGGAGGGTGGCGACGTGATCGACGTTTACGCCGAGGCGGATGGGGGTCATGCGGCGGCCTTGGGAAAGCGGCGGGCGGCCATGTCGGCCGCGAGGCGGAGGGCGGCGACGAGGCTGCCGGGATCGGCGATGCCCTGGCCGGCAATGCCGAAGGCGGTACCGTGGTCCGGCGAGGTGCGGACGATCGGCAGGCCGAGCGTGACGTTGACGCCGCCATCCATGTCCAGCGTCTTGATCGGGATCAGCGCTTGGTCGTGGTAGAGGCAGAGGGCGGCGTCATAGCCCGCGCGGGCCCTGGCGGTGAACATGGTGTCCGGCGGCAGGGGGCCGAAGGCGTCCACGCCCTGGGCCCGCAGCGCCTCGATGGCCGGAACGACGAGGCGCGGCTCCTCATCGCCCATGGCCCCCTCCTCCCCGGCATGGGGATTCAGGCCGGCTACCGCGATGCGCGGGCTCTCGATCCCGTAGCCCTCACGCAGGCCGCGGTGCAGGGCAAGGCCGGTGCGGACGATTTCCGCCGTGGTCAGCGTGTCCAGCGCGCGGCGGAGGGAGACGTGGATGGTGACCGGCACCACCCGCAGCATCGGTGAAGCGAGCAGCATCACCGGCGGCTCCGCGGTCCCGGTCAGGGCGCCCAGGAACTCGGTATGGCCGGGGAAGGCGAAGCCGGTCCGGTAGAGCGTGGCCTTGCTGATGGGGTTCGTCACGACGCCCCCCACCTGCCCAGCCTGGGCCAGGGCGACGGCGCGCTCGATGGAGCCGAGAACCGCCGGCGCATTCACCGGGTCCGGCGTGCCGGGCACGGAGGGAGCCGGCAGCCGGACTGTCATGACGGGAAGCCGGTCCGTAAAGACCGCGGCCGCCTCCTCCGGCCCCGAGACGGGGGTGACCGGCACGTCCCAGCCCAGTCTCGCCGCGAGGGCGGAGAGGCGAGCGGGGTCGTCCAGCGCCAGGAAGGCCGGGCCTGAGGTGCGCAGCCGCGCCCAAGCGGCGAGGGTCAGCTCCCCGCCGATCCCGGCAGGGTCCCCCATGGTCAGGGCGAGTGGCGGCGTGCTCATCCCCGGGAGACTGGCACGGCGCGGCCGGGGACCGCACCGCGCCAGCCGGTCATGGCTGCCCCGTGCCGATCAAATGTCGGCGTAGACGTGGGTCTCAGCCTCGCCACCGGGATGGGTGACGGCGCCGAGATGGGCCGGGCCGACGAGCTGGGCGTATTTCCACAGCGCGCCGGAGTTGTAGTCCGTCCCGCGCGGCTTCCACTCGGCCCTGCGGCGGGCCAGCTCCTCCTCGGGCAGGTCCACGTCTATCGTGCCCTTGCCGGCATCGATCACGATGCGGTCGCCGTCCTTCAGCAACGCGATGGGGCCACCCACCGCCGCCTCCGGCCCGACATGGCCGATGCAGAAGCCGCGGGTGGCGCCGGAGAAGCGGCCATCGGTGATCAGGGCCACGTCCGCCCCGGCGCCCTGGCCATAGAGGGCCGCGGTAGTGGAGAGCATTTCCCGCATGCCCGGGCCGCCCTTCGGCCCCTCGTAGCGGATGATGATCACGTCGCCCTTCTTGTAGGCGCGGGCATCAACCGCGGCGAAGGCGTCCTCCTCGCAGTCGAAGCAGAGCGCCGTGCCCTCGAAGCGCAGCTCCTTCATGCCGGCGATCTTCACAATGGCGCCGTCCGGGGCGAGGTTGCCCTTCAGCCCGACCACGCCGCCCGTCTCGGAAAGCGGGTTGGAAACGGGGCGGATCACGTCCTGGTCCTTCGGGAAGATCACCTCACGGTGGTTCTCCGCGAGCGTCTTGCCGGTCACCGTCATGCAGTCGCCCCGCAGAAGCCCGGCCTCCAGCAGCGCCTTTACGATTACGGGGATGCCGCCGACCTTGTAGACGTCGAAGGCCACGTAGCGGCCGCCGGGCTTCAGGTCGCCGATATAGGGCGCCTTCCGCATGATCTCCGCCACGTCGTGCAGGGTGAACTTGATCCCCGCCTCATGCGCCATGGCCGGCAGGTGCAGGCCGGCATTGGTGGAGCCGCCGGTGGCGCCCACGATCAGGGCGGCGTTGTAGAGGCTGTCCATGGTGACGATGTCGCGCGGGCGAATATTCTTCCGCAGCAGGTCCATCACGGCCTTGCCGGATTCCACCGCCCACTTGTCGCGGTCCTCATAGGGCGCGGGGGCGCCTGCGGAGCCGGGGAGCGCGAGGCCGATGGCCTCGGAAACGGTGGCCATGGTGTTGGCGGTGAACTGGCCGCCGCAGGCGCCGGCGCTGGGGCAGGCCACGCATTCCAGCTCGTGCAGCTCCTCGTCCGACATGCGGCCGGCGGCGTGCATGCCCACCGCCTCGAACACGTCCACGACCGTCACGTCCTTGCCCTTGTAGGTCCCGGGAAGGATGGAGCCGCCATACATGAACACGCTCGGCACGTTCAGCCGCAGCATCGCCATCATCATGCCCGGCAGCGACTTGTCGCATCCGGCCATGCCGACCAGCGCGTCGTAGCAGTGGCCGCGCATCGTCAGCTCCACCGTGTCGGCGATAGCGTCGCGGCTGGCCAGCGACGACTTCATGCCCTGGTGACCCATGGCGATGCCGTCCGTCACGGTGATGGTGGTGAACTCGCGCGGGGAGCCATGGGCCTGCTTCACGCCGGTCTTCACGCTCTGCGCCTGGCGGCTCAGGGCGATGTTGCAGGGGGCGGCCTCGTTCCAGCAGGTGGCGACGCCCACCAGCGGCTGGGCGATCTCCTCCTCCGTCATTCCCATGGCGTAGTAGTAGGAGCGGTGCGGCGCCCGCTCCGGCCCGACGGTCACGTGGCGGCTGGGGAGGCGGGACTTGTCCCAGGTATTGTCGGGCATTGGCATTTTCCTCTCGCGCCGGGCTGTATCGCGCAACGAACCACCTGCCGCAACGGCGCGGCGCGCAACGCGGCCATTCCTCTAGGTGTTCAGGCCCGCGATGGCCGCCTCGGTCCGGCGCTTCGCCTCACGCCATAGGGCCAGTTCCCGGCGGGCATCGTCCAGGGCGCGGTGGGCGGGGGTTCCGTCCTCGGCCTCGCGGGTCAGCGTACCGAGAAGGCTGACCAGCAGGCCGCTATGCTCCGCCGGGTTCAACCCGGCCTGCCGCATGGCGGAGAGCGCCGCGACCTGCCGCGCCTCCTCAGTGTCCCGCAGCCGAAGGGCGTGGCGCGGCTGTCCCGCTGCCCGGAGCAGGCGGGACAGCCACTGGCCGTCCCAGGACGGGGCGGAGGCGTAGAGGTCGTGCCCCGTCAGAACCTCCACCATCCGCTTCGCCACCGCGTCGTGCGGCTCGCCCTCCCGCTCCAGGCGATCCCTGCTGATGCCGTGGATCGTCTCAGCGCTCTCCTCCCACTCCTCCCAGCCCGGGGCGGGGCGGATGAGGTGCTTCTCCTCGGTCCCGTCCTCGGCTGCCCAGCCGACCTCAATGGGGAAGCCGTGCTTTCCTAGGCCGCTTGCCTCAAAATCGAGGAAGACGATCAACGGATCATCCCCTCCGCCTCCTCCCGCGCGAGGTGTCCGTGCACGCGCGTGTCGCGCATGGATAGGGCCGCGAGCAGGGAGAGGATGCAGAAGCCGGAGACGTACCAGTAGAACGTGCTCTCAATGCCCTGCGACTTGAACCAGAGCGCCACGTATTCCGCCGTGCCTCCGAACAGGGAGTTGGCGATAGCGTATCCCAGGCCCACGCCGAGGGCCCGGATCTCCGCCGGAAAGAGCTCCGCCTTCACCACGCCGGAGATGGAGGTGTAGAGGCTGACGACCGCGAGCGCGCCGAGGATGATCGCGAAGGCGCCGAGCGAGGAGGTCACGCCCGCGAGAAGCGTGAGCAGCGGCACCGTCATCACGGCCCCGCCCAATCCGAAGAGAATGAGGCAGATCCGCCGCCCCACCCGGTCCGAGATGGCACCGAAAAGGGGTTGGAGGCACATGTAGCAGAACAGCACGAAGGTCATGGTCACGCTCGCCCGCTCAGCCGTGAAGCTGGAGGTGTTGACCAGGAATTTCTGCATGTACGTGGTGTAGGTGTAGAAGGCGAGGCTGCCGCCTGAGGTGAGCAGGATGACCTGCAGCAGCGGCCTGGGATGCTTCAGCAGCAGGCCGATCGTGCCCGTGCCCTGCTTGGAACGGCTGGCTTCCGTGGTCGTCTCGTGCAGCGCCCGGCGGAGGAAGAGGGCGACAATCGCGGCCAGCGCGCCGATGAAGAAGGGGATCCGCCATGCCCAGGCCCGGATCTCCGCCGGCTCATAGATCCCCTGGAGGATAACCAGGACCAGCAGCGCCAGCAGCTGCCCCCCGATGAGGGTGACGTACTGGAAGGATGCGAAGAAGCCGCGGTGCTTCTGTGCGGCCACCTCGCTCATGTAGGTGGCGCTGGTGCCGTATTCCCCACCGACCGAGAGGCCCTGGATCAGCCGCGCCACCACCAGCAGGACCGGCGCCGCCACGCCGATGCTCGCATAGCCCGGCAGCACGGCGATCATCAGGGAGCCGAAGCACATCATCAGCACGGAGATCATCATCGAGCTGCGGCGTCCGTAGCGGTCCCCGATCATCCCGAAGAGCCACCCGCCGATGGGGCGCATCAGGAAGCCTACCGCGAAGACCGCCGCCGAGTTCAGGAGTTGGGTGGTGGGATCGCCCGAGGGAAAGAAGCTCGGCGCGAAGTAGAGCGCTGTCGCGGCATAGACGTAGAAGTCATACCACTCGACGAGATTGCCGGATGAGCCGCCGACAATAGCCCAGACCCGCCTGCGGGTATCGGCCCTCTCCTCCGCCGCGCTGAGGGTGGTCGCATCGGGCATGGAGACCTCGCCAGTCCAGGGATGTCACCAAGGTAAGGCGCGGTTCGGCGCCATGTGACAGACGCCCTGGACCCTGGCTGGGTTGCCGAGAAAGCGGGGCTGGGCCGCATCGCCGGACGGCGCGAACCGTCCGGCGGTCCCGGCTCAGCGGTACAGCACGTAGCGATAGACGTAAAAGCCCGAGAGCAGGGCGGCCACGAAGCAGCCGATCGTGACCGCCTGCCGATCGGTAATCGGCGGCTCCCGGTTGAGTTGGGGCAGGCGGGACCGGCACCAAAGGATGGGCACGGCCACCAGCACCGCCAGGGCAAAGAAGTCGAAGAAGCGCATCAGGCCGCGATTCGCGAGAGAGCGGCCGCCAGCCGCGCCGCCTCGGCCTCGGCACCGGCGAGGCGCCCGCGCGTCTCCTCCACCACCTCCTCCTTGGCGCGGTTGGTGAAGTCCGGATTCGCCAGCTTCTGGGCGATCTTCCGGGCCTCCGCCTCGACCTTGGCGTGCTCCTTCGAGAGGCGGGCGCGCTCCGCGGCCAGATCCACAACGCCCTCCAGCGGCAGCATCACCGTCGCCTCGCCCACCACCGCCTGGGCCACGCCGGCAGGAGCGGGCCCCTCATGCGCCAAGACCTCGGTCGCACGCGCCATTCGGCGGATCGGCTCGATCCAGCGCGCCGCACGGGCCATCGTCTCGGCGGAAGCGCCCTGCAGCAGCAGCGGCACGGTGACCGAGGGCGGCACGTTCACCTCGGCCCGCACAGTACGAACCTCGGAGATGAAGCCCACCAGCCAGTCCAGCTCGGCCCGCGCGGCGTCTGCGCCGACCACGGCAACCGGCTCCGGCCAGGCGGTGCGGATCAGGCTGCCCTCCGGCCCGTAGCCGAATCGGTCCCACAACTCCTCCGTGACGTAGGGCATCACGGGATGGGCCAGCCGCAGGATCAGCCCCAGCACGTGCTGGGCTGCACCCTTCACCTCGTCCTTCTCCGCCCCGTCCGGCCCAGTCAGGGCGGGCTTGGCGAGTTCCAGGAACCAGTCGCAGAAGCTCCCCCAGGTGAAGCGGTAGAGGGATGCGGCATAGTCATCCAGCCGGAAGCTCTCCAGGGCAGACGTCGCCTCCGCGATGGCCGCGTTCCCCGCATCGATGATCCAGCGGGCCAGTGGCGTCGTCGCCTGCATGGGGTCGAAGGCGCGGTCGGGCGCTATCCCGTTCATCTCGCAGAACCGGGCGGCGTTCCACAGCTTCGTGACGAAGGCGCGGTTGCTCTCCACCTTCTGTCGGCCCAGCCGGACGTCCCGCCCTGGGCCCGCGAAGGACGCCAGGGTGAAGCGCAGGGCATCGGCGCCATAGGCGTCCGCCAGTTCCAGCGGGTCCATGACGTTGCCCTTGGACTTGGACATCTTCTGGCCGCGCTCGTCCCGCACCAGCCCGTGGATGTTCACGGTCTTGAACGGCACGTCGCCCATGAAATGGATGCCCAGCATCATCATGCGGGCGACCCAGAAGAAGATGATGTCGAACCCCGTCACCAGCACGTCGCCGGGGTAGTAGCGGGCCAGCTCCGGCGTCTGCCGCGGCCAGCCGAGCGTGGAGAAAGGCCAGAGGCCGGAGGAGAACCAGGTGTCCAGCACGTCCGGGTCGCGGGTCAGTTCCCGCTCGTCGCCGTAATGCACGCGGGCGGCAGCCTTCGCCTCCGCCTCGGTCCGCTCGACGAAGATGTGCCCGTCCGGCCCGTACCAGGCCGGGATCTGGTGGCCCCACCAGAGCTGGCGGGAGACGCACCAGGGCTGGATGTCGCGCATCCAGGCGAAGAAGGTGTTCTCCCATTGCCGCGGCACGAAAACGGTCTTCCCGGTCTCCACCGCCTCGATGGCCGGCTTGGCCAGGGTCGCGGCGTCCACGTACCACTGCCAAGTCAGGCGCGGTTCGATCGGCACGCCGGAGCGGTCGCCGTGCGGCACGGCATGGGTGTGGGGCTCGATCTTCTCGATCAGCTCCAGCCGCTCCAATTCCGCGAGGATCGCCTTGCGCGCCTCGAACCGTTCCATCCCTGCGAGGGAGGAGAGAAACGCCGGGTCGGCCATGCCGGGCTCAGCCCGCGCCTGTCCCTCGACTTCCGCGAGGAGGACGCGCCCCTCCTCGTCCAGCACGCTCGGGGAGGGCAGGTTGTGGCGCTTCCCGACCTCGAAATCGTTGAAATCATGAGCGGGCGTGATCTTCACGGCGCCCGAGCCCTTCTCCGGGTCGGAATAGGCATCGGCCACCACGGGGATGCGGCGTCCGACGATCGGCAGGATCACGGACTTGCCGACGAGGTCGCGGAAGCGCTCATCCTCCGGGTTCACGGCTACGGCCGTGTCGCCCAGCATCGTCTCCGGCCGGGTGGTCGCCACGACGAGGAAGCGGCCGGGCTGGCCTTCCACGGGGTAGCGCAGGTGCCAGAGGCTGCCCTTGACCTCCTTGCTCTCCACCTCGAGGTCGGAGATGGCGGTCTGGAACTTCACGTCCCAGTTCACGAGGCGGCGGTCGCGGTACATCAGCCCCTGGCGGTGCAGGGTCACGAAGACCTCCCGCACGGCCTCCGACAGGCCCTCATCCATGGTGAAGCGCTCGCGCGTCCAATCCAGGCTGGCGCCCATGCGGCGGAGCTGGCGGGTGATGGTGCCGCCGCTCTCGCCCTTCCACTGCCAGACCCGCTCCAGGAAGGCCTCACGCCCCATCTCGCGCCGGTCCACCCCCTCGGCGGCCAGCAGGCGCTCCACCACCATCTGGGTGGCGATGCCCGCGTGGTCCGTGCCGGGTTGCCACAGCGCGTCCCGGCCCTGCATGCGGCGGAAGCGGACCAGCGTGTCCTGGATCGTTACATCCAGTGCGTGGCCGACATGCAGGCTGCCCGTCACGTTGGGCGGCGGAATCATGATGGTGAAAGGGCTGGCGTTCGAGGCCGGGTTGGCCGTGAAGGCGCCGGACCCCTCCCATCCCTCGTAGAGGCGCGGCTCGAAGCCGGCGGGCGAGAGCGTCTTGTCGAGCATGGGCGGAGGCGTGGCGCAGGGCCCGCCCCTACGTCAAGGGCCGATCACCGCTGCCCTGCCCTGCCCTTCGGCGATCAGCCCAGGGACCGGCTGACCACCCGCTCGATCTCCGTCCGCACCAGCCGCTCCACGAGGGTGGGCAGGTGGGCATCCATCCAGGCCTTCAGCATCGGCCGGACCTCTTCCCGCACCACGTCCTCGATCGAGGGGCCGCCCCGGTGGACGGGGGCGGTACGCTCCGCGGCGACCGTGCGGGCGAGCTGCCCGATTAGCGCCGCGGCGGCCGCGGCCGTAGCCGGCGCAACCAACCCGTCATCCCGCATCTCCGGAGAGGGTTCCGGAAGCGCCGCCTGCACGGGTGGGGGTGGAAGGGCCGGGTTGACGGCTGGCTCGGGCGGGCGCTCTGGGAGCGCGAGGGCCGCGGCGTCGGCCGGCGGCGCCACCAGCATCGCCTCGGTCAGCTCCAGCGGTTCCGGATCGGCATTTGGTGCTGGCTGTGGCGCGGGTACCGGCCGGGCCGTTGGCGCCGCCTCGGACGGAGGCGCGGCCTCCTCCTCGTTCAGGATCTTGCGGATGGAGGCGAGGATGTCCTCCATCGACGGATCCTGGCCGGGTGGGGCAGCGCCGGACATGCGGGGCTCCTACTGCTGGACGGGCTGCGGCGCGCTGTAGTCACCCAGGCCGGCCCAGCGGTCGCGCACCGCCTTGTAGTAGGCCTCCGTGTCATAGAGTGCGACGGGCAGGCGCAGGTCCCGCGCCGTCAGCCGACCCACAGCCTGGGCAAGGGAGTGGCTGGCCGTGACGACGTTCGCCAGGGCGCGAACGAGAGAGACGCGGGCATTCAGCAGCTCCTGCTCTGCGTTCAGCACGTCGAGCGTGGTGCGGCTTCCCACCACGGCCTCGCGCTGCACGCCGTCCAGCGCGATCTCGGAAGCGCGGATCTGGGCCCGCACGCTGTCCACCGTGGCGCGGGTGCTCTGCAGCGTTTCCCAGGCCTGCACGGCCTGGGCGGAGGCGGTACGGCGCTGGTCGTCCACCACCTGCCGCAGCCGGGCGGCGTCCTGCCGGGCCTGGCGCACCACCGCGTACTCCGCGCCGCCCTGGTAGATCGGCACGGTCACGGTGGCCACGATCTGCTCGCCAGTGGTCCGGACACCGGGCAAGGTCTGGTTGTCGCTGCGAAGCGCCTGGCCCTGCAGGCTGGCCTGGGGCAGCAGGGCGCCGATCTGCACGTCGACGAAGTCGCGCGCAGCCGCTTCATCGAACAGGGCGGCGACGACGGCGGGGTTGTTCAGCGCCGCCACCTGGGCCGCGTCCTGGTTGGTGCGCGCCGCCGGCGAAAGGGGTTGGGGCGCCGTCAGCCGGGTCGGCGCGGCGCCGATCACCCGCTGGAAGACCGCGCGGGAGTTCTGAAGCTGTCCCTCCGCATCGGCGCGGGAGGCGCGGGCACCGGCCAAGCGGCTCTCGGCCTGCGCCACGTCCGTCCGGGTGATCTCACCGACCCGGAAGCGCTCGTTCGTCGCGTCCAGCTGGCGCTGCAGCACCTGCGCGTTGTTCAGGTTGAGGCGCACCTCCTCCTGGAAGCGGATGACGTTGACATAGCCGGTGACGGCGTCCTGCAGCACTTGCTGCTCCGTCGCCAGGAGGCGGGCGCGCTGGGCCATCACCTGGTTTTCCGCCCGCCGCGTCGCGGCCACGGTGCGGCCGCCGCGGTACAGCGGCTGTGTGACGGTGGCCTGGACGGAGCCGATGGTGCGCTCCACGTCGGTCGTCACGCCGATCCGCTGGCCGAAGGCGGTCTGGCTGCGCTGGCGATAGCTGCCGTCGCCGTAGCCCACGCTGCCGGAAACGGAGACGGTGGGGCGCCAGCCGGCCAGGGCCTGGGGCACGTTCTCATCCACCACGCGGAGCTGGGCGCGGGCCGTCGCCAGGGTGGGGTTGTTGGCGTAGGTCTGGGCCAGCGCCTCCTGCAGCGTCTGCCCACGGGCGACAACCGGCGCGGCGAGCACGGCGAGGCCGAGGGCCGGCGCGAGCCAGCCACCTGTCCGGCGGCCGCGCGCGCCTGCGGCAGGTTTCTGGCGGCACGGGACGTGGCTGCGAGTCATCGGCTGCTTTCCCTCATGGCCGCCCGCGCTCCCCCCGGGAGCCGGGCATGCCACCCTGTCCTGGTTCCCTTGAAACTGCCCCAGTCTTGCGGCGGGGTCAGGATGGCGGGGGAACCCTTTCCGCCTCCTGAACCCCGCAGGGCCGCCCTTTCAGGCCAACATGAAGCCCAGCTTCGGCGCGAAGGCCGGAATGGCCGTCCCGCGCAGGTCGAAGGCTTCCTCGATCCGCAGCGCGGCGCCGGCGCGGCGGCCGACGATCGCCGACCCCGTCTCGCCCGGCGCCATGCGGATGGTGACGACGCGGCCACCCTCCGTCAGCTGCTCGACCAGCGAGGGCGGCACGGCGGGAACACCGCCTTCCAGGAAGATCAGGTCGTAGGGACCGCCGGCGGGAAAGCCCGCCGCGGCGGCGCCCGACTCCTGCCGCAGCGATCCCGGCGGCAGGCCGGAGGCAGCGATGGCAGCGGCGCCGAGGGCCGCAAGCCCGGCATCCTCCTCCACCGCGATCACCTGCGCGCCCATATGGGCCAGCACCGCCGCGGCGTAGCCGGTGCCGGCGGCGGGCACGAGCACCCGCTCCCCCACGCGCGGCGCCGCGAGCTGGAGCAGCCGCGAGAGGCTCAGGGGCTGCATCATTGCGCGCCCCTGGCCCAGCGGCAGATCCTCATCGGACAGGGAACGCACGCGCAGAGCCTCCGGCGCGAAGAGCTCCCGCGGGATCTCCTGCATCGCCAGGAAGATCCGCGGATCCGTCACCCGGTTGGGCTTTACCTGCCCGTCAACCATGCGCCTGCGCGCCTCGGCGAAGTCCATGCCGCCCGCTGCCCCATCAACTGAACCGATCGGTTTTATAGGCGCGTCGCCCCCGCCTTGGAAGCGCGCTCACGGTCCCGCGCGCGGGATGGTGGTCCGCTGTGGCCGGAGGGACGCCGGCCGGGCCGGCCGGATGCGGGTTGACCGGGGCAGCCGGGGAGGCGATATGCGGCGGACGTGCCGGCCTGATGGCAGAATGGTGATGCAACGGACTGCAAATCCGTGAATGTGGGTTCGATTCCCGCTCAGGCCTCCACCGCCTTTTTCCTTTGCCTTCCTCCGGGAAGGCCTCTTGCAAAGGGATGGCGGAGGCGGTATCCGGCGCGCCCCGCCACTCCTCACCAGGGGGTGGAGAACGGGTCTGATCCTCGATAGCTCAGCTGGTAGAGCACGCGACTGTTAATCGCTAGGTCGTTGGTTCGAGTCCAACTCGAGGAGCCATTTCAGGAGGGGGAGGTGCCGAAGGGCGCCTCCCCCTTCGCCGTTTCTGGCGCCACCAGAGGCACGGTTTCCTCCACCAGCACCTGAACCCGCCCGGCCGCGTAGCACGCCAGGGTGAAGTCCACGGGCCGCCCTTCCATGTCGAGGTTCAGCGCCTCGCTCGCCAGCACGGGGCGCGCGCGTGGCTGCCGAAGGCGTGCTGCCTCCTCCCCCGTCGGCAGGCGGGCGGCGATGCGGGTGCTGGCCCGCCGGTAATCCGGGACGCCGCAGGCGGCCATCGCCGCGGTGATGGAAGGCGCGGCGCGCAGCGCGATGTCGGCACGGGCGAAGCGCGGCAGCGGAAGGTGGTGCGTCCCGACCACCAGCGGCCGCCCGTCCGCCAGGCCCAGCCGCTCCACCCGCAGCACCGGCTGGCCGCGCCCGATTCCCAGAGCCGAGGCCACAGCGGGCGCGGCGGGCATGGCGCCCACGCGCAGGATCCGGCTGTCCGGCTCCCGCCGCTGCGCGCGGATGGTCTCGAAGAGCCGGGTTCTGCCGTGCAGGGGGTAGTCCATCACCTCGCCCGCGACAAAGCTGCCCCTTCCCTGCTCCGTGCGGATCAGGCCGCGCCGGGCGAGCGACTCCAGCGCGCGGCGGACGGTGTGGCGGTTCACCCCGAAGCGGGCGGCCAGAACGCCCTCGCTCGGCAGGCGGTCCTCCGGCGCGTGCTCCCCGGACAGGATAGCCGCTTCCAGCGCCGCGGCGATCTGCCGCCACAGCACGATGCCTGCCGCCTTGCCCGCCTCCGCCATGCCGCCCTCCCCAAACCAATGCTGCGCCGCCGGCACCTGTATAGACAAGTCCGGCAGGTCATGGGCTTGCCCTCGGCCGCGGCTCGGGCAGAAGGGGGCGATGAACAACGAGACGATCTTGACCAACGCCCGGCTGGTACTGCCCGACCAGGTGCTGGACGGCACCCTTCTGCTGCGGGACGGCCTGATCGCCGAGCTGTCGCCCGGCCGCAGCACCGCCCCCGGGGCGCTCGACCTGGAGGGCGATTACCTCATCCCCGGCGTGGTGGACGTGCACACGGACAACCTGGAACGCCAGGTCCTGCCGCGCAGCATGGCCCGCTGGCCATCGGTCTCCGCCTTCCTGGCGCATGACGGGCAGGTTGCGGTCGCCGGGGTGACCACGGTGCTGGACGCGCTGTGCCTCGGCGACCTCGGATTCGACGAGAGCCGGCTGCAAACGGCGCGGGACGGCATCCGCGACCTCGGCAGCCTCACCGCCGCCGGGGTGCTGAAGACAGAGCATTTCCTGCACCTGCGCTGCGAGCTGCCGGCCATCGACATGCTGGCGATGCTGGAGGAGTTCCACGACGACCCGCATCTGCGGATGGTCAGCCTGATGGACCACACTCCCGGCGTCGGCCAGTACGTGAATGCCGAGCATTACAAGAAGATGCGCGTGAAGGCCGGGCGCACGCCGGAGGAGGTGGACAACCGCATCGCCGTGCTGACGGTGCAGCGGGAGCGCTACGCGGAGGCGCATCGGCGCGCCGTGCTGTCCCTCTTCGAGGGGCGGGGCATCCCGGTGGCCATGCACGACGACTGGGACGCGGCGGTGGTCGCCCGCAACGCGGCGGACGGCATCGAAATCAGCGAATTTCCCGTGAATTTGGAGGCGGCGCGCGCGGCCAAGGCGCATGGCATGGCCGTGATCGCGGGGGCGCCGAACCTGGTGCGCGGGGGCAGCCATTCCGGCAACGTCTCCGTGGCCGATCTGGCGCGGGAGGGGCTGGTGGACATCATTGCCTCCGACTACGTGCCGCCCGCGATGATTGAGGCCGCCTGGCGGCTCACGGACGTGGCGGGGATGTCCCTGCCGGCGGCGGTGGCGACCGTCACGGCCAATCCCGCCCGGTCGCTGCACCTGGATGACCGCGGCCGGATCGCGCCGGGGCTGCGCGCGGATCTCGTGCGGGTGCGGGAGTTCGGCGGCATGCCGGTGGTGCAGGCCGTGTGGCGCGGCGGGGCGCGGATCGCGTGAGCGGGACGCGACAGGCCGGGCCGATGCGCGCCGCCCTCTACTGGGCGCCGGAGCTGGACGACCCGCTGCACCGGCTGGGAAGCGAATGGCTGGGGCGAGATGCCGAGACGGGCGCGACGGTTCGCCAGCCGGCGGTGCCCGGACTCGACCTGGCCGCGCTGACGGACGATCCGCGCGGCTACGGGCTGCATGCCACGCTGAAGCCGCCATTCCGGCTGGCTGCCCCCTTCCCGGCCATGCTGGACGAGGCGGCGGCTCTGGCGGCGGGCACGGCGCCTTTTGACCTGCCGCCGCTGGAGCTGGTCTCCCTCGGCGGCTTTCTGGCCCTGCGCGAATCCGCCCCCTGCCCCGCCCTGCAAGGCTTGGCCGACGCCTGCGTGGCGACGCTCGACGCCTACCGCGCCCCACCCACCGAGGCCGAGATCGCCCGCAGGCGCCCGGAGCGGCTGGACGCGGCCGGGCGCTACAACCTGCATCGCTGGGGCTACCCGCAGGTCTTCGGCGCCTGGCGCTTCCACGTGACCCTGACCCGGCGCCTGACCCCGGAGCAGGATGCGGCGATCCGCCCGGCCCTGCTGGCCCATCTCGGCGATGTCCCGGCCCGGCCACGCCGCGTGACCTCGCTCTGCATCTTCACCCAGGCCGCGCCCGGCGCGCCCTTCCTGATCGGGGAGCGGCTGCCTCTCGGCGGTTAGCCCCTTCCGCCCGGCGGGATCCGGCGGCAAGAGTGGGCCAAGACCCGGGAGGACGCGCGATGCAGGTCGGCAGCGACGAGTACCAGGAGCTGCGCGACGCCGTTCGCGCCCTCTGCGCCGAGTTCCCCGCCGAGTACCACCGCAGGATCGACGCGGAGCGCGGATATCCGGAGGCCTTCGTCGATGCGCTGACGAAGGCTGGCTGGCTCGCCGCCCTGATCCCCGAGGAGTATGGCGGCTCCGGGCTGGGGCTCACCGAGGCTTCCATCGTCATGGAGGAGATCAACCGCTCCGGCGGCAATTCCGGCGCCTGTCATGGCCAGATGTACAACATGGGCACGCTGCTTCGGCACGGCTCCGCGGAGCAGAAGGCGCGCTACCTGCCGAAGATCGCGAGCGGCGAGCTGCGGCTGCAGTCCATGGGCGTGACGGAGCCGACCACCGGCACCGACACCACGAAGATCAAGACCACGGCGGTCCGCCAGGGCGACCGCTACGTGGTGAACGGCCAGAAGGTCTGGATTTCCCGCGTCCAGCACTCCGAGCTCATGATCCTGCTGGCCCGAACCACGCCCCTGGCCGAGGTGAAGAAGAAGTCCGAGGGGATGTCAATCTTCCTCGTGGACCTGCGGGACGCGATCGGGAACGGGATGACCGTGCGCCCGATCGAGAACATGGTGAACCACGAGACGAACGAGATCTTCTTCGACAACCTGGAGATCCCGGCCGAGAACCTGATCGGCGAGGAGGGCCGTGGTTTCCGGTACATCCTCGACGGGCTGAACGCGGAGCGCACACTGATCGCGGCGGAATGCATCGGGGACGGCTACTGGTTCATCGACAAGGTCGTGCCCTACGTGAAGGAGCGCACGGTCTTCGGCCGCCCGATCGGGCAGAACCAGGGCGTGCAGTTCCCGATTGCGGAGAGCTACATCGAGATCGAGGCTGCCAATCTCATGCGGTTCGAGGCCTGCCGGCTGTTCGACGCGAACCAGCCCTGCGGCGCTCAGGCGAACATGGCGAAGTACCTGGCGGCCAAGGCGAGCTGGGAGGCGGCGAATGCCTGCCTGCAGTTCCACGGCGGCTTCGGCTTCGCGCATGAGTACGACGTGGAGCGCAAGTTCCGGGAAACGCGTCTGTACCAGGTGGCGCCGATCAGCACGAACCTCATCCTCTCCTACGTCGCCGAGCACATCCTCGGCCTGCCGCGCTCCTTCTGATGGCCGGGTCCAAGCCGCTCGCGGGGCTGCTCGTCGTCGCGATGGAGCAGGCAGTCGCAGCCCCCCTTTGCTCCGCGCGTCTCGCCGATGCCGGGGCGCGGGTGATCAAGATCGAGCGGGCCGAGGGCGATTTCGCGCGCGGCTACGACGCTTCCGCCAAGGGGTCCTCCAGCTACTTCGTCTGGCTGAACCGCGGGAAGGAGAGCCTCGTCCTCGACATCAAGAAGGCGGAGGACCTGGCCCTGCTGCGGAGGCTGGCGGCGCGGGCGGACGTGTTCATCCAGAACCTCGCCCCGGGCGCCGCGGCGCGGGCGGGCTTCGGCAGCGCGGAACTGCGCGCCGCCCATCCCCGCCTGATCACCGTCGACATCTCCGGCTATGGCGAGAGCGGGGACCACGCGGCCATGAAGGCGTATGACCTGCTGGTCCAGGCTGAGAGCGGGCTGGCAAGCGTGACCGGCCGGCCGGAGGGGCCGGGGCGGGTCGGCGTCTCCGTCTGCGACATCGCCTGCGGGATGAACGCCCATGCCGCCGTGCTGGAGGCGCTGATCGAGCGCGGCGCCACCGGGCGGGGAAAGGGCATCGCCGTTTCCCTTTTCGACGGGATGGCGGACATGATGAACGTGCCCCTCGTCTACTTCGAGGGCACGGGGCGGGAGCCGCAGCGGGTCGGCCTCGCCCACCCATCCATCTGCCCCTACAGCGCCTTCGACACGGCGGACGGCGTGGCCGTGCTCATCTCGATCCAGAACGAGCGGGAATGGTCCGATTTCTGCGCCCGCTTCCTGCTGGAGCCGGACCTGCCGGGGCGCGAGGGCTACCGCAGCAACGTGGAACGCGTGGCGAACCGCGCCACCGTGGACGCCCACATCGCCGCCGTCTTCGCCACTCTCACGCGGGAGAGGTGCGCGGAACGGCTGCGGGAGGCGCGGACGGCCTATGGCTTCGTCAACGACGTCGCGGGCCTCGCGCGGCACCCGGCCCTGCGGCGCGTGACGCTGGACACGCCCGGCGGCCCCGTCCCGGTCGCCGCCCCCGCCGCGATCTTCAGCGACGGTCCGCGCGAACTGGGACCCGTCCCCGCCATCGGCCAGCACACAGACGGCATCCGCGCGGAGTTCGCATGACCCCCATCGCCCCGCTCTTCGTCCCCGGCCACCGGCCGGATCGCTTCCCCAAGGCGGCCGCCGCCGGCGCCGATGCCGTGATCATCGACCTGGAAGACGCCGTCCCGCATGAGGAGAAGGCGGCCGCCCGCACGAATGCAGCGGCGGCAAGGCTGGAAGGCATCCCCGTCTATGTCCGGATCAACCCGGCGGGAACGCGCTGGTACTCGGAGGACCTTGCGGCCCTGGCCGATGCGGACCTGGCGGGCATCCTCCTGCCCAAGGCGGACAACCCGGCGACCATCGATGGCATGCGCCGCCTGATCGGCGCCATGGACGTGATCGCGCTGATCGAGTCCGCACGTGGTCTCGCTGCGGCGCGGGAGATCGCAGCGGGCGGTGCGGCAGGGCTGTGCTTCGGCTCGCTCGACTTCGCCGCCGATCTCGGCTGCGCCCATACGCGGCAGGCGTTGCTGTCCGCGCGCGCGGAACTGGTGCTGGCATCCCGCCTCGCCGGGATCGAGGCGCCGCTGGACGGTGTGACGGCCCAGATCGGCGACGACGCGCTGACCGAGGACGATGCGCGCCACGCGGCGGAACTGGGCTTCGGCGGCAAGCTCCTCATCCACCCCCGGCAGGTGGCGCCGGCGCTGCGCGGCTTCGCCCCTTCCGCGGAGGAGGTGGCCTGGGCGGGGAAGGTCATGCAGGCCGGCGGCAGCGGCGCGGTCTCCGTGGATGGCATGATGATCGACGCGCCGGTGCGGATGCGGGCCGAGCGGATCCTTGCCCGGGCGCGCTGAGCGGAACCCGGCGGGGTGAAGGCGCTGGCCTTGGGCGGGCAGGCGTGGTGATCTCCAACCCTGGGGGAAAGCGTCGCCGTTTCGAGGAGACTGCGGATGCATCGCCGCACGCTAGTGAAGGCCACCGGCCTTGCCCTTTCCACCGCGGCCGCGCCGGCCATCACCCGCGCGCAATCCGCCAGCACGCTGCGCTTCATCCCGCAGCAGGACCTGATCGTCCTCGATCCCGTCACCACCACGGCCTATATCAGCCGAAACCACGGCTACATGGTCTATGACACGCTCTACGGCATGGACGAGCGCTACCAGCCCGTGCCGCAGATGGTGGAAGGGCATCAGGTCGAGCAGGACGGGAAGCTCTGGACCCTGACCCTGCGCGAGGGACTGCGCTTCCACGACGGCGAGCGGGTGCTGGCGCGGGACTGCGTGGCCTCGATCAAGCGTTGGGCGGCGCGCGACCCGATGGGCGGCACGCTGATGGCCGCGACCGACGAGCTCTCCGCGCCCGATGACCGCACCATCCGCTTCCGCTTGAAGCGCCCCTTCCCGCTCCTGCCGCTGGCGCTCGGCAAGGCCGCGACGCCAGTCTGCGCCATGATGCCGGCGCGGCTGGCTGAGAGCGATCCCTTCAAGCCGGTGACGGAGATCACGGGCAGCGGCCCCTTCCGGTTCAAGACCGATGAGCGCGTGCCGGGATCGCTGAACGTCTACACGAAGTTCGAGGGCTATGTGCCGCGCCCGAGTGGCACCCCCACATGGACCGCGGGGCCGAAGGTGGTGAACTTCGACCGGGTGGAGTGGCACACCATCCCCGACCCCTCCACCGCGACCACGGCGCTGATCGGCGGCGAGCGGGACTGGCTGGAATATGCCTATCACGACCAGCTGCCGCTGATGCGGCGCAACCGCGCGGTGAAGGTCTCTGTCACGGACCCGACGGGCTTCGTCTCCATGATGCAGGTCAACCACCTGCAGGCGCCGTTCAACAACCCGGCCATCCGCCGCGCGCTTTGGGGGGCGATCGATCAGACCTCGGCGGTGCAGGCGGTGGTGGGGCCGACCGACCCTTCCATGTACCACGTGCCGCTCGGCTTTTTCTGCCCAAACACCCCGCTTGCCAGCGAGGCCGGGCTGGAGCCGCTGAACGGCAAGCGCGACCTGGCCAAGGTGAAGCGCGACCTCGCCGCCGCCGGCTACAAGGGCGAGACGGTGCTGCTGATGACCCCTTCCAACTCTCAGGCGCTGGTCGCGCATGGCGCGGTCATGGAGGACATGTTCCGGCAGGTCGGCATGAACGTCGAAACCTACACGGTCGAGTTCAACGCCATGCTGCAGCGGCGCAACCGGAAGGGTCCGGTTTCGGACGGTGGATGGAGCGCCTTCGTCACGACCTGGGTGGGCGCGGACTGGCTGCACCCCGGCAGCCACTTCGCCCTGCGCGGCGCGGGTGAGGCCGGTTACGCGGGCTGGGCGACGATCCCGCGCATCGAGGAGCTGCGGAACGCCTGGTTCGAGGCCGGGGACGAGGCCGCGCAGAAGGCGATCTGCCGGGACATGCAGCTCGAGGCCATGAAGGAGGTGCCCTACTACCCCCTCGGACAGCATCTGCAGCCGACGGCATGGCGCAGCGACATCACCGGCGTGCTGCCGGGCTTCGCGACCTTCTGGAACGTGAAGCGGGCGTGATCCCCGCGCACCGGGCGGGCCTTGCGGCCCGCCCGGCGTCGATCAGGCCTTCGTAGCGGCCGCGCGGATTTGCGTGACGGTCTGGCGGTTGGTGATCTGCTCCGGGCTCATCCGCACCTCGATCACCGCCGGCCTGCCGCTGGCGCGGGCGCGCTGATAGGCGGGCACGAGTTCGTCGGTGGCCGTCACCACCTCGCCATGGCCGCCGAAGGCCTCCACGAAGCGCGAGAAGTCCGGGTTCTTCAGCATCGTGCCGGAGACGCGGCCGGGGTAATGGCGCTCCTGGTACATGCGGATCGTGCCGTACTGGCCGTTGTTCACCACGATGACAATCGGCGCCACTTCGGACTGGAAGGCCGTCGCGATCTCCTGCCCGGTCATCAGGAAGCCGCCATCCCCGACGAAGCTGATCACCTGCCGTCCGCGATAGGTGATGGCGGCGCCGATGCCCGATGGCACGGAATAGCCCATGGCGCCGTTGGTCGGGCCCAGGAACTCCTGCTTCTCCCGCACGGACATGAAGCGCTGCGGCCAGGTCGCGAAGTTGCCGGCATCCACGGTGAAGATCGTGTCCTCCGGCAGCTCCTTCTCCAGCGCCTGCAGGGCACGGGCGAAGTTCAGCGGGCCCTCGTAGTCCGGCGCGGCGACGCTGGCCTCGCGCCCGGCGCGGACCCTCCTCGTCCACTCCCCCCAGGGGCGCGGCTTGGCGGGGGCCGCGGCCTTCAGGGCGACCGCGAAGCCGTTCAGGTCGGCGGTGATGCCGAGCAGCGGGCGGAAGACGCGGCCGATCTCGGCGGGATCCGGGTGGACCTGCACGATCGGGCTCGTCTGGCCTTCGGGGAACAGCGTGTAGCCCTGGCTCGTCGCCTCGCCGAGCCGGGTGCCGACGGCGATGACGAGGTCCGACTCCTTCACCCGCGCGACCAGCCCGGGATCGGACCCCACGCCAAGATCGCCCGCGAAGTTCGGCGAGGTGCCGTCGAACAGGCCGAGGCGGCGGAACCCGACGGCCACCGGCAGGTCATGGGCGAGCGCGAAGTCGCGGATCGCGGCCTTGCCCTCATCCGACCAACCCGTGCCGCCGAGGACCAGTACAGGCTGCTTCGCCCCGTCCAGCAGCTCCAGCAGGCGCGGGATGGCATGGGGCGCGGGGAAGGCCGGAAGCGTCGGCGCGGGGCCGATATCCTGCACCTCCACGACCTGCTTCTGCATCTCCTCGCTGATCGCGACCACCACGGGGCCGGGGCGGCCGCTGCGCGCCACGTCGAAGGCGCGGGCCATCAGCTCCGGCACCCGGCGGGCGTCGTCGATTTGGGTCACCCACTTGGCCAGCGGGGAGAA
The DNA here is from genome assembly GCF_017813365.1 of Roseomonas indoligenes. Classification (GTDB taxonomy): domain Bacteria; phylum Pseudomonadota; class Alphaproteobacteria; order Acetobacterales; family Acetobacteraceae; genus Roseomonas; species Roseomonas indoligenes. Next base: position 231,341 of record NZ_JAGIZA010000004.1, on the reverse strand, counting down.
CATGCGGCGGTAGTCCACCTCCTGGAAGGTGTCCCGGTCCGTCTCCGCGAAGGGGATCTGGCCGACGATGAGGACGAGCGGCGTGCTGTCCTGCATCGCCACGTGCACGCCGATGCTGGCATGGCAGGCGCCGGGGCCGCGGGTGACGATGGCGACACCTGGATTGCCCGTCAGCTTGCCGTGGGCCTCGGCCATGTGGACCGCGCCGGCCTCGAAGCGGCAGGTCGTCAGCTCGATCCGGTTCTGGACGTTGTAGAGCCCGTCCAGCAGGTCGAGGAAGGATTCACCGGGCACGTGGAAGGCGTGGGTCACGCCCTGCGCCACCAGCGCATCCGCGAGAAGCTGCCCGCCCGTGCGCCCGGCCACCTTGGTCCCATCCATGCTTCGTGCCTCCCCAGTCATGCGGCGGCGGAGGCTAGAGCAGATCGCCCGGGCAGGACACCGGCCACCCGCCGGAATTTGCGGCGCTCAGTGCGTCATCGCCCCCGCAGCGCCTCCTGCCGGGGCGTCCGCAGACCGCCAAGCAAGGCCAGGAGAAGGTTGGCCAGGAGCAGGCCCATAAGCAGGCCTGCAAGCCCGTAGGTGGCGGCCGCAGTGCCGAGAAGCACCTGCGGCTCATGCCGCTCCAGTGTCGTCCGGAGGAGCGCGCGCTTGTTGCCGATCGGGTCGTCCGTCGCATCCGCCAGGGCGATGATCGGCCGCAGCAGGGCGGAGCTGCCCGCGAGCCGGGCATGAGCGGAACGGAGCAGGTCCTCCCGCGCGACCGAGTTCTCGAGGCCCTGGGCGTTGGATGGCTCGCGCGTCCGCAGCGCGCCGATCACGTCGGGGTCGGAGGTGTCGCTGAGGCCGTAGAAGCCGCGCGCCACCTCCTTTCTCGCGTCGATGTCCCGGCGCAACTCGCCGGCGGACTGCACCAGGGCCAGGTCATAGGCGGCGGTCAGGGCCGGCAGCTGCATGGCGGCGAGCGCGAGTCCGATCCCCAGCGCGAGCCGCAGGAAGTCCGACAGCCATCGTCCCGCCAGTCGCAACCCAGCCTCCCCAACCTCATCAGGAAGGGAAGGCCGGCCCTGCCCCATGGGTTGCGTCAGCGGGTCAGCTCGACCCCGGCGCCCACATAGAGGCCCACGCACTCGTCCGTGAGCACGCCGTCCACCACCTCAAGATCCCAGCCAACCGTCGCGGCGAAGGATTCCACGCTGTAGCCGCCGAAATTGAAAGCCTTGTTCGCCAGCCGCTTCACTTCAGCGTTGCGCGCCCCCAGCACCAGCCGCTTGAAACCGCCGTTGAGGATAGCGCCCAGGCACATCGGGCAGGGCTCGCAGGTGGCGTAGAAGGTGCAGTCCGGCAGCTCCCGCCGGCCGAGGGCGCGGCAGGCCATGCCGACGGCCAGGGTCTCCGAGTGCGCCGTGGCGTCGCAGAGGCCGACCTTCTTGCTCCAGGTCTTCACCACCACCGCGCCGTCCTTCGCCACCAGGGCGCCGAAAGGCTGCTCGCCAAGGGTGGCGCCGTGCTTCGCCTGCTCGATGGCAAGGCGCATCATCGTCTCGTGCTCGGTCATGAGGATCACCCCGCCACCGGGAGGAGTCGCGCCTCGCGGGGCGGCAGGAAGTCGCGCAGGAACACCTCCCGGACTCCGGGAGTGCGTGGCAGCTCGTAGGTTTTCACCACCGTCTCGATCGCGCCCTCCAGCCGCTTGTCGTTGAGGTCGCCGAGGCCGAGCGTGCCCGTCTCGGGCGTCGTCATCTGCGCGCGCAGCATGTAGAGCAGGCGCTGCTTCTCGATGGCGGTGTCGGTCAGCGGCTCCACCCGCTTCAGCTCGGCGATGCCGGCGTCCGGGTCCTTCGCCACCTCGTGGATGGCGCGGTTGATGGCGGCGGTCAGACCGCGCACCGCCTCGGGCTTGTTCTTCAGCAATGCCTGGCTCACCAGCACGCCGTTGGAGTACTGGTCCAGCCCCATGTCGCTGTAGAAGAACCAGCGGAAGTCCTTCTCCGGGTCCTTCCCCATGCCGACGAAGTTCATGTAGCTCGTACCCGAGAACTGGGCGACGGCGTCCACCTGCCCCTGCACCAGCATCTGCTCCACGAGGTTCGGCGCGATCGCGGCCATCCGCACCTTCGTGCCGTCCACGCCGTTGCGCGCGGCGAGTGCCGGGAACATGCGGGCGGTGGCGGAGCCTGCGGGGGCGCCGAGCTGGCGTCCTTCCAGGTCCTTCAGCGCGCGGATCGGCCCGTCGGCGCGGGCTATGATTGCGTAGGGCGCGCGGTTGTAGACGAGGTAGACCATGACTGGCTGCTCGCCGGGGCGCTGCGCGGCGTTCTGGATCACGGCGTTGATGTCGCCGAAGCCCGCGTCATAGGCGCCGGACATGACGCGCGTGACGGCGGCGGCGGAGCCCTCGCCCTGGTCGATCGTCACGTCCAGCCCGGCCTCGCGGAAGTAACCCCGGGACTGGGCAAGGTAGTACCAGGCGTGCGGCCCCTGCGCCTTCCAGTCCAGGATGAAGCGGATCGGCGTCAGGCCTTGTGAATGGGCCGGGCGGATGAAGGGGCTAGCGAGCGCGGCGCCGAGGACGGCGCGGCGGGTGGCCCGGGGCAAGGGCATGGCGACACTCCTGCGCGCCCGGTGGGCGCGGGTGGGAATGCCGCGTGGGGGTGCGGGCGGCCATGCTGCGCGGACTTGCGGCGGCCATCCCCCGCCGGGCGCCCCGGCCCTGAACCGTCGGCGCCTTCCGTGCTGCTTGCTGCAATGCAGCTTCCGTGCCGGTCCGATGGCCCCCGGTCTGATGGCCCGGTCAAGGCTTGGAACCCTGCCCGCCCGGCAGGATACTGACGGGAGAACGGGAGCAGGGCCGCATGAGAGCGATTTTCGTGATGATCAAGTGCGAGATGGGCGCGGCCTATCGCGTGGCGCGAGAGATGGCGGACACGGTCCCCGAACTCTCCGAGATGCATTCCACCAGCGGGCAGTACGACCTTCTCGGGAAGTTCTATCTGGAGCCGGAGCAGGACATCGGCCTGTTCGTGGTGGAGCGGATCCAGACGGTGCCGGGGATCAAGGACACCTATACCCTCCAGACCTTCAACGCCTTCTCCGGCCCCCGGGGCTGAAGGGCGGCGCCTTTCACCAAGGCCGTTGCTGCCACGAAATCACCCCGATCCCGCCGCGCCCCGCCATGGCGCCGCCGCGGGGATGCCACCGGGGGCGCCGATATCAGGTGTCCTCGGAGGTCCCCCAGCATGAAGCCCCGCCTTCTTCCAGCTCTTGCCCTCGCCGCCGCCCTGGCCACGGCCGGGTGTCAGAACCCTGATGGCACGACCGATTGGGGCAGCACCCTCGCCCTTGGCGCCGGGGTTGCTCTCGTGGCGGGGCTGGCGGCGGCCTCGGCCAGTGACGGCGGGCACCACCGGCAACCCCCGCGCCGTGGCGCGGGTTCCTATGGTGGCTCTGGCCGCTCCTATGCCGGCGGCTACGGGAGGAACTGGCGATGAAAACGCGTCTTGCGGTGCTTGCGCTGGCCGGGCTGGCGCTCGGCGGCTGCTACAGCCCCTATGGTGACCCGAACGTCGCGGGCTCGGCGCTTGTCGGCGCCGGGCTGGGCGCGGCGGCGGGGGCAGCGATCGCCTCCTCCGGGCCCGGCTACTACGGCTACGGCTATGGTCCGCGCTACGCCTACGCGCCGCGCTATTACGGCTACGGTTACGGCGGCGGCTATTACGGCCGCCCCTACGGCTACCGCCACTGGTGACCTAAAGCGCCCCGTGGCCCGTCCTGGCCCATTCGGCCAACACGGGCTCGGGCGGCAGGTGTCCATCGAACCACAGGCTCGCCGCGGCCCGCGACATGGCCGCGCCGTCATGCCCGATATGGGGCACGGTGACTCTGCTCCAGGCGAAGGGCAGGCCTAGCCGGGCCGCCTCCGCCTCACCGGCGCGCATGTAGAAGCCCGCCCGCTCGAAGCGGTTCGGGCCCTGCGCCATGGCCACCGGCTCGCGCGGCAGGCTCGCCTGGTCGGTGCGGATGTCTCCCTCGCCCGACAAAACGGTCATCGGGAATGCCAGGAGCCGCGCTAGGTGCGCCGCGGTGACGCCGACGCCGCCGAGCCCTTCGGGGAAGTGGCGGTCCAGCATCGGCAGGGTGAACCAGCCGGGATTCGCGGCGATCACCGCCTCGAAGGCGCCGGTCGGCTCGGTCGAGACCAGGCGCTGCACAAACTGGCCGCCGGCGGAGTGGCCGAAGAGGAAGGCCCGCCCGCGCGTGCAGAGTCCAGCATCCCGCAAAGCTCCCACGATGCGGGCCGGGATGCGATAGCCCCGCCACTCCGGCGGCCTTAGCGAACCGTCGCCCGAGAGGACGCCGCCGTTGTTGAAGGCGGCGGGCCCGGGGAAGAGCTTCGCGGAGAAGGTGGACGCCACGATCAGCAGCCCGTGGCGGTCCGCCGCCTCTACCCAGAAGTCGCGATAGGCATCGCCGTTGCGAGCGGCGCCGTGCAGCACGACCACCACCCGCCCGTCCGCGCGCCAGCCCTCCGGGCGATAGGCATGGAGCGTCACGGGACGCCTGGGATCGCCGGCCGGATCGTTGAAAACGATTTCCGCACGGCCGGGATGAACCAGCGCCTCGGCGAGTTGCGGCTCGTAGGGCATGGAAGGGTCCGGACGGATCGGTTGCGGTCGCGGGGGCGCCGCCCCGGCCAGCAGGGCGGCGGAACCCGCCAGGGCCAGCGCGCGGCGCCGCATTGCGCCCTCAGTCGAAGCCGAGGAAGCCCGGCATGGAGGCGATGGGCAGTGCCGTCCGCAGCGCCCCGATATCCGCCTGCGGCCGGGAGAGCAGCGCATCCCCCGCGCAGGCTGCCTCGATCGCCGCCGCCGCGCGCAGCACCAGCGCGTCGCCCCCGCGCGGCCCGACGATCTGCAACCCGAAGGGCATGCCCAGCGCATCCCGCCCCATGGGGATGGAGATCGCGGGATGGCCCGTCAGCGTCACGATGTAGGCCATGGCGAGCCAGTGGAAGTAGGTGCGGGTCGCCTGCCCGTCGATTTCACGCGGGAAGAGCTCCGTCCAGGGCCGGGGCGAGATGGTGATGGCGGGCGCGATGATCAGGTCCGTGCCGGCGGCAAAGAAGGCCTGCCAGCGGTGGTACAGTTGGGTCTGCAGCGCCCCAGCCCGCGCCACGTCCGCGGCGGAGTAGCCCAGCCCCTCCGCCACGTTGGCGCGCACATTCGGCCCGACGAGGTCGGGCGTCTTCGCCACCTTCTCCTGATGGGCCACGAGGAAGTTCAGGGCGCGCAGGATCTCGAAGGACTCGTTCGCGCCGCGGCAGTCCGGCGTCTTCTCCTCGATGTGGGCGAAAAGGGGCTCCAGGGCCGCCACGCGGGCGCGGAAGGCCTCGCGCACGGTCTTCTCCACCAGCGCCAGGCCGAAATCCTCCGTGGCGGCGAGGCGGAGGGAGGAAAGGTCCAGCGGCGCCAGGGGCGTCCAGCGCTCCGGCTTCGCCCGCACCGCCTCGCCGGGCAGGGTATAGGCCAGCGGGTCGCGCGGGTCGTCGCCCGCCATGGCCGCCAGCAGCAGCGCGGCGTCGGGCGTGTTGTTCGCCATGGGGCCGAGGACGGAAAGGTTCTGCCAGCCCAGTCCCTTGCGCTCAGTCGAGACGAGGCCGGGGCTCGGCCGGTAGCCGACGATGCCGTTGAAGGCCGCGGGATTGCGGAGGGAGCCGCCGGTATCGGAGCCGGAGCAGATCGCGAACATCCCCGCCGCCAGCGCCGCGCCCGAACCGCCGGAGGAACCGGCCGCCGAGCGGGTCGGGTCGTGCGGGTTGCCCGTGGCGCCATAGACGGCGTTGCGCGTGTTGGCGCCCGCGCCGAACTCCGGCGTGTTCGTCTTGGCCGTGATCACCGCGCCCGCCGCGCGGATCCGCGCGACGGAGGAGAGGTCGGCCTTCGGCACGTTGTCGCGGAAGATCGGGCTACCGAAGGTGGTCACGAGCCCTTCCGTCTCCTCCAGGTCCTTGATGCCGATCGGCAGGCCGTGCAGCAGGCCGAGCTTGTCGCCCCGCATCACCGCCTCCTCGGCCTCCCTGGCCCGGCCCCGCGCGCGCTCGTCGATGGCGACCACGGCATTGATGGCCGGGTTGACCTCCTCGATCCGCTTCAGAGTGGAATCGAGAAGCTCCACCGGGGAGAGCTTCCTTATGCCGATCAGCCGGCGGGCTTCGAGGGCGGTGAGGTCGCAGGGCTCGGTCATCGGCGATCCAGGCAGGGTGCTTCAGGAGGAAGGGCCGCGGCCCGTGCCGCGGCCCGGATCCGGGCTCAGTAGCCCATCGCGCAGCCGTCCTTGCGCGGGTCGGAGCCGCCGATCAGCACGCCGCGCTCCCGGTCGATCAGGATGGCCTGGCCACCGCCATGCGGCTTCTTGATCAGCTTCGGCCGGTGGCCCAGCGCGGCCAGGGAGTCCCGCAGCGCGGGCGGCAGGCCGTTCTCGATCTCCACGTCGCGGTGGTTCTCGCCGACGCTGGGGAAGACGCGCGTCAGGTCCATCGCCTCCTGCACGTCCAGGCCGAACTGGAAGTGATTCGTCAGGAACCAGGTCTGCCCCATCGGTTGGAAGTGCCCGCCCATCACGCCATAGGGCATGATCGCCTTGCCGTCCTTCATCACCATGCCCGGGATGATGGTGTGCAGCGGGCGCTTGCGCGGCGCGATGCAGTTCGGGTGCCCCTCCTGCAGGCGGAAGCCGAAGCCGCGGTTCTGCAGCATCACGCCGCAGCCCTCGGCCAGGATGCCGGAGCCGAAGCCCTCGAAGAGAGAATTGATGAAGGAGCAGGCGTTGCCGTCGCTGTCCACCACGGTGAGGTAGACCGTGTCCTTATGCTTCTCCCAGTCCGCATCGCCGGGCGGGGGGAGGTCCACCATCGCCTTTTCGTCGCTGATCATGCCGCGCAGCTTGTCGAGGTACGTGTCGGACAGCAGGCGATCGAGCGGGATCTCGGCCTGGGCGGGGTCGGCAAGGAAGGCGTCGCGGTCACGGTAGACCAGGCGCGCGGCCTCCAGGTGACGGTGCATGCGGACCACGTCCAGCGGGCCGGCCGGCTCGGGGAACCCTTCCAGGATACCGAGCAGCATCAGCACCAGCAGGCCGGAGCCGTTGGGCGGGCACTGGAACACCTCCATCCCCCGCCACTTGCGGGAGATGGGATCGACGAAGTTCGCGGCGTTCATCCCCTCCGCGAAATCCTCCTCCGTGTGCAGGCCCCCGGCCGCGCGCAGGGTCTTCACCATGTCGGCCGCGATGGCGCCGGTGTAGAAGGCGCGGGCCCCGTCCTTCGCGATGGCGCGGAGCGTGGCGCCCAGCTCCGGCTGCACGAAGCGGTCGCCGAAGCTGAAGGCCTTGCCGTCCTTCAGGAAGCGGCGCGCGGTCTGCGGCTGGAGTGAGAGCTTGCCGACGCTGTCCTCCCAGTCCGCCGAGACGCGGGAGGAGACGGCGAAGCCCTGCTCGGCGTAGCCGATGGCGGGCTGCAGGATCTTGTCCATCCCGAGCCGGCCATGCGCCTTGTTCAGCGCCTCCCAGGCCGAGATGGCGCCGGGCACGGTGACGGAATGGGCTGACGTGTTGACCATCTTCGTCAGGCCGGCGGCGCGCAGGGCCTCGGGCGTCGCGGCGGCCGGGGCCTTGCCGGAGCCGTTGATGGCGAAGACCCCGCCGGAGGCCGGGGCGTACAGACAGAAGCAGTCGCCGCCGATGCCCGTGGATTGCGGCTCCGCCACTGCCAGCACGGCGGCCGCGGCGATGGCGCCGTCCATGGCGTTGCCGCCCGCGCGCATCGTCTCCAGCGCGGCCAGCGTCGCCACCGGCATGGAGGTGGAGGCCATGGCGTTCAGCGCCATGGCGGGGCTGCGCCCGGGAAGGTGAAGGTCGCGCATGGTCGTTCCTCGGAGGCTGGTCCTGCTGTCCTGCCGCAATACGCCCCCGACCTCACGCAAGGAAGCGGGGGCCCGGCCGAAAGGAGGGCCAGGGTGAGGAAGGGTCCGCCGTCAGCGCGGCGTCCAAGGGCGGGCGCGGGCCTGGGCGGCCATCCGCACCCCGGCATTCGGGGCGCCATAGCCGTCGTAGCCGCCGCGCCGTTCCACGACCTCGAAGAAGAAGCGGTCCTCGAAGGGAACGGTATAGGCGTGGATGAACTCCCCCCCCTTCCCGTCTGCGTCGTAGAGGAGATGGCCGCGCTCCAGCTCGGCCAGGGCCGCATCCTCCAGCCCGAAACGGGCGGCGAGGTCCTCGTAGTAGTTGCCGGGGATCGTCAGCATCGGCACTACGCCTCGGGCGACGAAGGCGCCTGCGTCCGGCGTGGAAAGGGCGACGTGGTGCACACCGGCGCCCGCAATGGACGAGACGAAGCGCCCCGTGGCGGTTTGCCGGCTCTCCGAGACGTTCAGCGGCATCCGCACCCGCCCGGAGGGATCCGCCATGGCCCGGCTCTGCACGAGCCCTTGCGGGTCCGGCAGGTCCATGGGCGGCGCCGGTTCCAGCCCGAAGACGGCGCGATGGAATAGGACGAAGCCCTCCATCTGGCCCTGGGCGAGGGCATGGGCGACGTGGTCCACCCGTTCCAGCGCGCCCGGCCCGGTGGCCTCGCCGGGCAGCAGGTGGAAGTCGCTTTCCCAGATGCCGCGCCCATCCGCACCCGGCTCGACAAGATAGATCAGGGTGCCGTCGGGCGCGCGCACCGCGGGGATCGGCCGCTCCCCCTCTCCCAGCCTCTCCCGCCAGGTGGAGCAGAGCAGGGCCTCGGCGCGGGAAAGGGCGCGGGAGGCATCGTCCACCCGCAGGGCCGTGGCGCAGATGGAGGCGCCGTGCAGCTCGAAATGCCCGGCCGCCGCGCTGTCCGGCTCGCTGTTGAGGACGAGGTTCACCCCGCCCTGGCGCCACAGCTCCACCGACTTCGACCGGTGCTGCCCGGCGAGGCGGAAGCCGAGATTGGAGAGGAAGTCGCCGAGCTCCCGCCCCTTGGCCTCGTCCACCGCGAATTCCAGGAACTCCACCCCGTCCAGCGCGGGCGGGGCAGGCAGCGGCGTGGCGGGCACAGAGGGCCCGGCCAGCACCGAGTCGAGCCAGATGAGGGAGCGGTGCCCGTCCCGCGCAATACGACGGGCGGGGGCGGCCCGGAACTCGTCGTTGAAGACCTCGAGCGAGAGCGGGCCGCGATAGCCGGCCCGCAGCACCTCCCGCGTGAAGTCCGCGACGGGCAGCTCCCCCTGGCCGGGGAAGTCCCGGAAGTGGCGGGACCAGTTCAGCACGTCCATGGACAGCCGCGGCGCGTCCGCCAGCTGAACGAAGGCGATGCGGTCGCCCGGCACCTCTCCCGCAAGACCGTCCAGCGTGTCGCCAAGCGAGAGGGTGTGGAAGCTGTCGAGGATGAGGCCGAGCGCCGGGTGGTCGGCCCGGCGCACGATGTCCCAGGCCTGGCGCCAGCGGTTCACGTGCCGCCCCCAGGCCAGGGCCTCGTAACCCACGCGCAGGCCGCGCCCGGCGGCGCGCTCCGCCATTTCCCGGAGGTCAGCGGCGGCACGCTCGGGGTCGTCGATCGCGGCGGGCTGGACGTTGCTGCAGACCAGCACGAGGTCCGTGCCGAGGGCCTGCATCACGTCGAACTTGCGCTCGGCACGGTCCATGTTCCGGCTCCGCTGCGGTTCCGGCATGGCCTCGAAGTCGCGGAAGGGCTGGAAGATCGTGATCGACAGGCCGAGGTCCTCCGCCATGGCGCGGACGCCCTCGGGCGGGCCGTCATGCGTCAGCAGATCCTGCTCGAAGATCTCCACGCCCTCGAAGCCGGCGCTGGCCGCCGCCTCCAGCTTGTCCGGCAGGCTGCCGGAAAGGCAGACGGTGGCGATGGACTTGGGGAGCGGCGTTTCCAGCATGTTCGTCCCGGCGTTCGGCCGCAGGCTAGCCGAGCCCATCCCTTCCGGCCACCTCTCCACCTTCCAAGGGGCGCCCCCCTCCGCTAATGGCGCGGGATGGAAGACGCGCCGAACGCCGCATCCGTCGCTAGCCCCTTGGCCACCATCGAGGATTTCGACCGGATCGACATCCGCGCCGGGACGGTGGTGGATGCCCAGCCCTTCCCCGAGGCCCGCAAGCCCGCCATCAAGCTCTGGATCGACTTCGGGGGTGAAATCGGCGTCCGCCGCTCCTCCGCCCAGGTCACCGTCCACTATGCCCCGGAGGCGCTGGTCGGCCGGCAGGTTCTCGCCGTGGTGAACTTCCCCCCGCGCCGAATCGCCGGCTTCGCCAGCGAGGTTCTGACCCTCGGCCTGCCGGACGATGCCGGGGCGGTGGTGCTGCTCCGCCCCGACCTGCCCGTGCCGAACGGCGCCCGAATGTTCTGACCCGGCTATTGCTAGAGGACCAAGGCATGGCTCCCCCGCGCTACTACACCGTCACCTGGGACCAGTTGCACCGCGACGCCAAGGCCCTCGCCTGGCGCCTGCACGGCAAGGGACCGGAGGGCGGTTCCTTCAAGGGCATCGTGGCCATCACCCGTGGCGGCCTGATCCCTGCCGCGATCGTGGCGCGGGAGCTGGACTGCCGGCTGATCGAGAGCGTCTCTGTCATCACCTACGGCAAGGACGGGGAGGAGCAGAACCGCGGGGAGCCGACCGTGGCCAAGCCGCCCGTAGCCGCCGGGGACGGAAAAGGATGGCTGGTGCTGGACGACCTGGTGGACACCGGCACCACGGCCAGGGTGGTGCGGGCCATGCTGCCCGGCGCGCATTTCGCGACCATCTACGCCAAGCCCGCCGGACGGCCCCTGGTGGACAGCTTCATCACCGAGGTGAGCCAGGATACCTGGATCCTGTTCCCCTGGGACACGGAGCCGCAATTCGTCGCCCCCATCGCCCGCTCCGCGGCGGCCAACGGCTGAAACGGAAACTGTAACGACCGTCTGGCGGATCTCCGCCGGGCGAAGCATGGTGCGGGCCGGGGAACCGGCCCCGCCCCGGCTGGGCGGAGCCCATCGGGGAAGTATCGAATGAATGCGACGCCGCGGCCGACCGCCGCCATCCTGGACAGCCGCGCCTTCGGCGTGCTCGCCCGGATCCTCCTCACTTTCCCCTACTGGGGCAGTGGGCTGGCGAAGCTGATCGACTTCTCCGGAGCCCAGGCGGAGATGGGCATGTTCGGCCTGCACCCGACGGCGCCATTCGCCATTGCCGTCATCATCACCCAGCTCGTCGGGTCAGGGCTGATCATCCATGGCCGCCATGCCTGGCTCGGCGCGGGGTGGCTGGCCGTCTTCACGGTGCTGACGATCCTTATCGTCCACCACTTCTGGCGGCTCGAGGGGATGATGGGACTCGTCGCCTTCCACACGGCCACGGAACATGTTGGGATGATCGGCGGACTAATGCTGGGGGCCATCCAGGCGCATTGGGCCCGGCTGAGGGCCTGAACCCTGAGGGGACGGTCCGCATCCCCGCCCAGGGGAGCCTAAGGGCTCCCCTTCGGGGCGGGGAGGCAGCCCAGGACTAGACCGGTACCGTCTCGTCCTTCGCCGCCAGAACCTTGTCGACGCGGCGGCCGTCCATATCCACGATCTCGAAGCGCCAGCCGCCGAAGACGATCCGGTCCCCCTCCTTCGGAACCCGGCGGAGCAGGGCGAGCATGAGGCCGGCAACGGTGTGATAGCTGCCGGCCTGGGGAAGAACGGGCAGGTCCAGGCGGGCGCGCAGTTCGTCGCTCGGCATCATGCCGTCCAGCAGCAGGCTGCCGTCGTGGCGCTCCACGGCCGGGCCGGCTGCGGGCAGCGGGTCGGGCGCGCCGAGTTCGCCCACAATCGCCTCCAGCAGGTCGGAGGCGGTGACCACCCCCTCGAATGAGCCGTACTCGTCCATCACCAGGGCGAGGCCGAGCGGGTCCTGGCGAATCCGCTCCAGCGCGTGCAGCGCGGATAGGTTGTCCGGCAGGACCATGGGCCGGCGAAGGGCGGCGGGGACCGAGAGCGGCTGCCGGGACAGCATCTGGTCCAGCAGGTCCTTGGCCGCCACGACTCCCACCACGTTGTCCACGCGGCCATCGGCCACGATGAATCGGTTGACCGTCTCGCCCTTCAGCTTCTCCGACACCTCCTCCGGCGTGGCCTTGTGGTCGAGCCAGACGATTTCGGTGCGGGGCGTCATCAGGGCGCGGACCGGCTTGTCGGCCAGGCGGAGGACGCGCTCGATCATGTGGCGCTCCTCGGTCTCCAGGGCGCCGGCCTCCTCGCCCTCGGCCACCACGGCCTTCACCTCCTCTTCCGTCACGGACTGCTCGACCGTGTTGTTGGCGCCGAGAAGACGCAGGACGAGGGAGGAGGAGGAGGAGAGCAGCCAGACGACCGGGGCGGAGATCCGGGAGAGGGCCAGCATCGGCCGGGCGACGAGGGTCGCGATGCTCTCCGGGTTCCGCAGGGCGATCTGCTTCGGCACCAGCTCCCCAAGGATGAGGGAGAGGTAGGTGATCAGGAGGACGACGACGAAGATCGCCGCCTCCCCGCCATAGGGAGCGACCCCGGGGATGTCGTCCAGCACCGGGCCGAGGGTGGCGGAGAGCCGGGCACCGCCGAAGGTGCCGGCGACCACGCCGATCAGCGTGATCCCGACCTGGACGGTAGGCAGGAAGCGCTGCGGGTCATCGGCCAGGGCCAGGGCGGCGCGGGCGCCGACGGAACCGGACCGCTCCATGGCCTGCAGACGGGCGCGGCGGGAGGAGACGATCGCCAGCTCGCTGCTGCTGAAGACGCCGTTGAGCAGCACCAGCAGGATGATGATGCCGATTTCCAGGAGCGCCGACATGGGGAGGTGGAAGTTCCTTATGAGCTGGGCTGGCGGGGCGGGAAGCGCTGTGTAGCGCCACTTTGCGGATTGACCGAGTGTCAGCCGCGAGTCGAACCTTTCGGGACGCTCCGAGATTGTTTGTTGCGCCGCAATGTTGCCCAGATTGGGCCGGATGCGCGCCGCAGCCAGGGGGTTTGATGGCATGGAGCGCATCAGGCGCCAGGACCATGCCAGCCCGGATCGGCCGGGCGGTGGCCGGGCACCCCGCGCCGGAGCCCTGCACGCGATGACCGCGCACGTTGCCCCGCGCATCCCCCGTAACCCCGATTCCCTCTCCAGCCCCGCCCCTGCCCGCCCCGCCTTCCTGGCCCGGCACGGCGTGACGGTGCTGGTGCTGGCCCTGGTGGCGGTCGCCCATCTCGGGATCTGGTGGTCCATGAACCGCCCGGTCGCCATGCCCGACTTCCGGGGACAGGTGAACGGCCTGGCCTTCGCGCCCTACCAGCGCGGCCAGGGGGCCGAGGGCGGACCGACCCCGACCGCAGAGCAGATCGAGGGTGACCTGCGCCGCGTGGCGCCGATGACGCGGCACATCCGCACGTATTCCGCCCATGGCGGGATGGAGCGGATCCCCGAGATCGCCTGGAACACCGGGCTGGACCTGAAGATCACGCTCGGCTCCTGGCTGGACAAGCGGCTGGACCGGAACGCGGCCGAGATCCGGCGCCTGATCCAGATCGCTCGGGAGAGCCGGAACGTGGAGCGCGTCCTCGTGGGCAACGAGGCCGTGCTGCGCGGCGACGTTACCCCGGCCCAGATGGTCGGCTACGTCCAGCAGGTCCGCCGGCAGGTTCGCCAGCCCGTCTCCACCGCGGAGCCGTGGCACGTCTGGATCGACCATCCCGAGCTCGGCGACGCCGTGGACTACATCACCATCCACCTCCTCCCCTACTGGGAGGGGCTGCCGGTGGACGATGCCCTGCGCTTCATCATGGAGAAGTTCGACGCCGTGCAGGCGCGCTTTCCCGGCAAGAAGGTGGTGATCGGCGAGGTGGGCTGGCCCAGCGACGGCGTGGCCCAGGGCGCCGCCCGCGCGTCCCGCGTGAACCAGGCGCTGTTCCTGCGCAGCTTCTTCAACATCGCCGAGGGGCGCGGCCTCGATTACTTCGTGATGGAGGCCTTCGACCAGCCCTGGAAGGTGTCCTTCGAGGGCCGTGCCGCCGGCCACTGGGGCATGTACGACCTGGACCGCCACCAGAAGTGGCCGCTGGTGGGCGCCGTGCAGGAGACGCCGGCCTGGTTTGGATGGGCCTTCGGCGCGAGCCTGATCGCCTCGCTCGCGACCTTCTTTTTCCTCTCCCGCCGGCCTGACATCCGCTGGCAGGGCAAGCTGATGCTGGCCGGCCTGTCCCAGGGCTTCGTGGCGCTTGGCACCTGCGTGGTGCTGGCGATGAGCGAGACCTACATGTCCACCACCGCGGGCGTGGTCTGGTCCCTGCTGGTCTTCGGGCAGGTGTTGCTGCTGGGCCTGCTGCTGTCGGATGGCTTCGAGTTGGCGGAGACCCTGTTCGGCCGTGTCTCCAAGCGCCGCTGGCCCGCCCTGCCCGCGCCGGACGGCATGGCCCTGCCGAAGGTCTCGATCCACCTCCCCATCTGCAACGAGCCCCCGCAGATGGTGCGCGAGACGCTCAACGCCCTCGCCGAGCTGGACTACCCGGACTTCGAAGTCCTGGTCATCGACAACAACACCACGGACCCCGCCCTGTGGGAGCCGGTGGCTGAGCACTGCGCGCGCCTGGGCGCCCGGTTCCGCTTCTACCACTTGGGCAAGTGGCCGGGCTTCAAGGGCGGCGCGCTGAACTTCGCACTGCGCGAGACGGCGCCGGATGCGGCCGTGGTCGGCGTGATCGACAGCGACTACCTGGTGCGCCCGGACTGGCTGCGCCGGATGGCCCCTTTCTTCAACCGGCCTGAGGTGGGCTTCACGCAGAGCCCGCAGGATTACCGGGACGGGAATGGCGGGTTGTTCAAGCGCCTGATGTTCTGGGAATACGCCGGCTTCTTCAAGGCAGGCATGGTCACGCGCAACGAGCGCAACGCCATCATCCAGCACGGCACCATGACGCTGATCCGCCGTTCCGCCCTGGAAGGTGCCGGCGGCTGGGCAGAATGGTGCATCTGCGAGGACAGCGAGCTTGGTCTGAAGCTGATGCGCCAGGGCTGGGAGGCCGTGTACTGCCCGGACTCCATGGGCCGCGGCGTGATGCCGGATGACTTCTCCGCGTATCGCAAGCAGCGGCACCGCTGGGCCTTCGGCGCCGTGCAGATCGTGAAGCACCACTGGAAGGCGCTGCTGAACCCCTTCGACCGCAGCCTGACCCAGGGCCAGCGTTTCCACTTCGTCATGGGCTGGTTCCCCTGGCTGGGCGACGCGTTGGGGCTAGCCTTCGTGGTGGGCGGGCTGGTCTGGTCGGTCGGCCTGACGCTCATCCCGCTGACCCGCATCCACAAGACGGTGGAGATCTTCGGCCATGAGATCGCGACGGAGGGGCTGCGGACCGCGCTCGTCTCTGTCGGCCTCTCGGACGAGTTCCCGATCACCCTCTTCATGATCCCCAGCCTCGCGCTCTTCGCATTCAAGTTCGCGCAGATCTGGCTGCTCTACCGCGCCCGCGTCTCCTGCGGCCCGCTGGACCGGCTGGGCGCGGCGCTGGGCGGGCTGGCGCTGTCCCACACCATTGGCAAGGCGGTGTGGCAGGGCTTCTTCAAGCGCCGGGCCCACTTCGCCCGCACGCCGAAGATGGAGAACGCGCCGGCGCTGGTGCAGGGCCTGATGACAGCGCGTCAGGAGGCGGTGTTCATGCTGCTCCTCTGGCTCGGTGCTGCCGGCGTGACGCTGGCGCATCGCGGCGGCACCTGGGAGGCGATCCTCTGGACCGTCATCCTGCTGGTGCAGTCCATCCCCTATGCCGCCGCCGTCTCCATGTCGCTGATCGCTGCGATGCCGGCGAAGGTGGCGGCGGTGCTGCCGGGCGCGGTGCAGGCGCAGTCCTCCGCGGGCCAGGTCGTCGCGCGCAGCGAAGTCCAGTAGCGGCGCGAGAGGTTGTGGCGCGGCCCGCCGGGGGGACCCGGCGGGCCGCCTCCGTTTCCGGGGTGCAGAAGTGAATATCGTTAACGCAGAATGAAGGTGCGGGCGCCCCCGGCGCCGCGTTAAGCCTCCGGTTATCTTCTTCCGGAGTGCCCGGCATGGCCGAGATCCTTCCCCTGAACCGCGACCCGATGGAGCGGCTTCAGACCGCCCTTCGCCTCCTCGCCGTGTCGCAGGACGCGCAGCGCGACGCGATGAACAGCTTCCGCGAGAGCCTCTACGAGCTCCGGGACAGCACGGCGAAGCTCCAGGCCAGCGTACATGGCTGGCACCGCCGCGTGGGCGAATGCGGGCGCGAGCTGGCGAAGGCGCGGGATGCCGTGCGGACGCTGGGCGAGAACGCCGCGCGCATGTGAGGAAGGCCGGCGCTCACAGCGGCCTGACATGGGTGGCGGAGCGCAGCACGGCCGGCACGAAGCCGCAGGCCTCGTAGAATCCGCGCGCCCCGGCGGGCGACCGCACCCGCAGAAGCCGGAAGCCGTGCTCCGCGGCGGCGCCGGTGGCTTCCTCCACCAGCGCACGGCCAACGCCGCGGCCACGGTGGGCGGCAGCGACGTAGAGGCGCCGCAGCCGCGCGGTGCCCGGGTCGCTCGCGTAGGGATCCAGGCTGAGGCCGAGGACGCCGGCAAGGGCGTCTCGGCGCCAGGCGGCGAAGAGACCCTCGCCCGGGCGGTCGAAGCGCAAGGCGCCGGTGCTCCAGTCCTCCTCCAGCACCTGCAGCATCCGCCAGCCCTCCGCCAGCGCGGCGTCGCGCAGCGCGACGAAGCCGGTGGGCAGCGACTCCAGGCGGGCGATCCGGGCGCTCATCCGCCCGGCTTCACCGGCCGCGATGGACGACGTGGAGCTTGTTGCCCTCCGGGTCCCGCATATAGGCGCCGTAGTAGTCCGGGGCGTAGCGGGTGCGGGGGCCGGGCGCGCCCTCATCCCTTCCGCCATTGGCCAGGGCGGCGGCGTGGGCCGCATCCACTGCCGCGCGGTCGGGTGCCATGAAGGCGACCATGCTGCCATTGCCATGGCTCGCCGGACTGCCGTCGTAGGGCTCCTGCACGTCGAAGGTCGGGTGCCGCGTGCCGGGTGCGCGGTAGCAGATGCCGCGAGGGCCAGCGACGGAATCGGGCCCGCGCTCCAGGCCGAGCGGGAGCAGCACGGCATCGTAGAAGCGCGCCAGCACCTCCAGATCCTTCGCGCCGACCATGACGTGGCTGAACATCGGGCTCATCGCGTCACCTCGTTTGCGCCGGGGCGCAGGCGAAGGCCCGGGCGGAGGTGGCGGAATGGCAGCGTGGCCGGGTCCGCCACCACCGGGCCGGGCGCGGCGGCGACGATGACCCGTTCCGCGATGGGCTGGAAGTCCGCGCGGAAATGTACCGAGGATTTGACCGCCACGATCCCCTCCTGTGCCGGTTCCACCCCGACATGGCGGAACAGGGCAAGGTCGTAGGCCTGCATCTTCCGGCTGGTGACGATGGCCCGCACGCCGCCGATCGCGATCAGCGCCGTGGGGCCGAGATCGGCCGGGTTGCCGCCGGCCATGGCGCCCGTGCAGGTGAACCGGCCGTTGGAGAGGCGCAGCACGCGGGCCGTGACCTCCAGCGGCGCGCCGTCGCTCTTCCCGCCGAGCTTGAGGGAGACCGTCGCCCCCTCCCCCGCCTTGTGGCAGGCGGCCGCGCTCTCCGGGTCGTTGATGGAGCCGACCACGGCCTTGCGGGCGTTCTGCCGTACCAGCTCGGCCAGCAGGCCGGTGGTATCGCCGTGCCCGCCTCCGCCGGGATTGTCCTGGGTATCGGCGATCACCACGGGGCGGGAGGCATTGACCTTGATAGCTTCCGCCACGGCGCGGTCGGCCGGCAGGATCTCGCCGGCGAAGTCGCGTTCCCGCCGGTTCAGCAGGGCCAGGAACTCGTCCGCCGCGGCATCGGCCGCGGACTGGTCGGAGGCGAAGGCGGCGATCGCCATGCCGCAACCCGGGAAGTCGGCGTAGGGGAAGCCGAAGCAGAAGGCGAGTTCCGAGACGTTGTGGCGCGTCGCGATGCGCTCCCGCTCCGCATAGACCTCGCTCATCGGCGGGACGAGGGTGCACTGGCTGGTGATGGGCAGCCAGAAATCCACTTGGCGGTAGGCGCGGGCGAAGGGACGCCCGCGCTTTATCCGCTCCACCAAAAGCCGGATGGCGCGCGCTCCCGTCTGCTTCATGTCCACATGCGGGTAAGTGCGGTAGGGCGCGAGCGCGTCGGCGCGGTCGACCATCGCTGCAGTCAGGTTGCAGTGGGGGTCCAGGCTACAGGCGATGGGAATGTCCGGCCCGGCGAGGGCGCGGACGCGGCGCAGCAGCTCGCCCTCCGCGTCCGGGAACTCCTCCGCCACCATGGCGCCGTGCAGGTCCAGGTAGATGCCGTCCAGCGGCGCCTTCGCCAGGGCGTCCGACAGTTCGGACAGGATGAAGGCGGAGACGCGCTCGAAAGCCTCGGCCTGCACGGGGCCGGCGGGGTTGGCGAAGGCCCAGGCCAGCGGCACGATCTCGATGCCGCTGCGCTCCGCCGCCTGGATGGCGCCTGCGGCCGGCACGCCCGTGCTGCGAAGGCCGTCCAGCAACGTCGCGCCGCGCTGGGGCACCGGCCAGCCGCCGGGGTTGAGGAAGTCCTCCCAGCGCGTGGGCAGGGGGGCGAAGGAGTGGCTCTCGTGCTGGAAGCCGCCGACCGCGATCCGCACCCGGCTAGCCCCGCACCACGCCGGCGGTGGCCAGCACGGCGTCCGCCATCACCACCAGCCCGGCCTCCGCCCATTCCGGCGTGATGCTCTCGGCCTCGTTGTGGCTGATGCCGCCGTGGCAGGGGCAGAAGATCATCACCGTGGGAACCTGGCGCGCGACATAGACGGCATCATGGCCGATCCCCGTGGGCATGTCGCGGAAGCGAATGCCGCGGGCCGTGGCCGAATCGCGCAGGCGCTGCGCCAGGACAGGATCGAAGGGGGTCTGGGGCGAGGTCCAGAAGGGCGCGGCATCCACCTTGACGGACCGGGACACGGAGACGACGCCCGCCTTCTCCCGCAGCGCGGTCGCCATCGCGTCCAGCGCCGCCTCATCGCCGTGGCGAAGGTCCACGCTGAAGCGGGTGACGGAGGGGACGACGTTCCGGCTGGAGGGCTCCACCGCGATGCGACCGACCGTGGCACGGGCATCCCCTCCGGACTCCAGCGCGATCGTCTCCAGCGCCTGGATCAGGATGGACGCCGCGACCAGCGAATCCCGCCGGTGCGCCATCGTGCCGCCAGCATGGGCGTCCTCGCCCGTCACGGTCACGTCGAACCATTGCTGGGCCAGCGCGTGGGTGACGACTCCCAGATCAAGCCCCTCCCGCTCCAGCACCGGGCCCTGCTCGATGTGCAGTTCGAAGTAAGCTTCCAAATCCCGTAGCTTGGCGGGATCAGCCTCGCCCTTCCAGCCGATCGCCTCCAGCGCATCGCCAAAGCGGATGCCTTCGGGATCGCGGGTGTCCAGCACCTGCTGCTCGGTGAAGGCCCCGATCACGGCGCCGCTGCCCATCATCGGCGGGGAAAAGCGTGCCCCCTCCTCGTTCGTCCAGTTGATGAGAAGGATCGGCGCCTCCGTCTCGGCCCCGGCCTCGTGCAGAGCACGCATCACCTCAAGACCGGCGAGCACGCCCAGCACGCCGTCGAACTTTCCGCCTGTGGGCTGGGTGTCCAGGTGGCTGCCGATCGCCACCGGCTTCCGGGATGCGTCCCGCCCCGGGCGCAGCAGGGCCATGTTGCCCAGCCGGTCGGTGGTGAGCGTCAGCCCGACCTCCGCCCCCCAGCGCGCCAGCAGCGCCCGCCCCTCGGCGTCCAGCGGCGTGAGGGTCTGTCGGTTGCAGCCGCCCTTGGGCGTGGCGCCGATCCGCGCCATCTCCATCAGCGAATCCCAAAGGCGCGTGCCGGAGAGCGGGAGGTTGCTCATGCCGCCTTCTCCACCCCGCACCACTCGGCCATCAGAAGGGCGATGCTGCGGGTGATGTCGTGCATGGAGGAGAGGGAGACGCTCTCGTCGATGCCGTGGATCTCCTGCGCCTCCGGCCCGAAGCAGGCCACGGGCGTGTCCTGGTACAGGGTGAAGAAGCGCCCGTCCGTCAGGCCGGTGGCGGGGTAGTGGCGCAGCTCGCTGCCGCTCACCTCCGCATAGGCGCGCTGGGCGAGGCGGGCGATGTCGCTCTCCATGTCGAAGCCGCAGGGATCGGCCATGAAGCCCTTGAACTCCAGCTTCACCTGCGTGCCGCGCAGCCCCGGATCCGTGGCCGCCTCTGCCACGATGCGCTCGATGTCTGCCTTCGTCTGCGCCGCCGAGTAGCCGAGCATCACGCCCACCCGCAGCCCGATCCTCGCGCGGGTCGGCACAGAGGAGTTCCACTCCCCGCCCTCCACCGTGCCGAGGTTGACGTTCACGGGATGGTTCACCCCGCGGAAGGCCGCGTGGACATTCTCCGCCCGGTTGCGCTCGTTCTCGTAGTCCTTGAAGCCCGCCGCGATCCGCATCGCGCCCTCGATCGCGTTGATGCCGGCATGCATGTCCCGGACATGGGTCGGGCGGCCCGTCACAGTCACCCAGGCCCAGACCACGCCCACCTCGGCCGAGTACATCGCGGCCATTCCCGGGCCGGGCTCGGGGATCACAACGGCGTCCGTCTTCGGCATCGCCAGCATGGTGGCCAGGGCGCCGTTGCCGCTGCACTCCTCCTCGACCACCGCCTGCATCTGCACGGCGGCCGCCGGCTGCAGCCCGGCCATCTTCAGCGCCTGGAAAGCCGTGAGGTAGGAGACGATGCCCGCCTTCATGTCGCCGGCACCGCGGCCGTACAGGCGACCATCCCGCACGGATGGCTCGTAGGGCGGGGTAATCCAGAGATCGGCCGCGCCTTCCGGCACCACGTCCACATGGCCCTGGAGCGCCAGGCTGCGGCCCTTCCTCTCGCGCGGCGTGTGGATGGCGGCCACGTTGTCGCGCCCGGCATAGGATATGAGCGGGGGCGAGAAGCCCGGGTGGTCCTTCAGCGCCTCCGGCTCCGTCGGAATACGGCGCGGGGTCAGGCCGAGCGACTCATAGTTCCGCGCCATCAGCTCCAGCGCGCCGGCCTCCTTCCCCAGGGTGGAATCGCAGCGCACGAGGTCGGAGAGGCGGTCGATCGCCGCCCCCTGCAGGGCATCGACGGCCTCCAGGATCGCGCGCTTCGCACCGGGGTCGAGAGGGGTCATGGAACAGTCCTGGCAGTGGCGGGGGCGCGCAGGCTACGCCTTCGGCGCCCCCTGTCGAGGGACAGACGGGGCATGTTGCGGTCGCGTGGACAAGAGTCCGGGCCGCCCATAGGGTCAGCCCATGCAAGCCTTCGACCACCCCGCGGAATCGGCGCATGCGCCGCAATTCTTCCTGCAGCGCGGAGTGCTCCGGCCGAATTTCGAGGTGCCGGCGCGCGCGGCTTCCCTGCGCGAGGGGCTGAGGAGCCTCGGCATTGCGCCGGCCGTGCCGGCCCTGCCAGCGCGTGAGGCACTGGAGAGGGTCCACTCCCCCGACTACCTGGATTGGCTGCGCGACGGCCCGGCGGAATGGGCTTCAGCGCCAGGCGCGGGGCCGGAGATCGTGGCGAACGTCCATCCCTCGCCGGAGATGCTGGCACAGGGCGCGCGGCCCTCGACCCAGGCGGTGGGCAAGGCCGGCTGGTACACGGCCGATACCGCCTGCCCCGTGGGCCCGGGAACCTGGGAGGCGGCGCTAGGCGCTGCCGGCTGCGCCCTTGCCGCCGCGGGTGTCGCCGCGAAGGGCGGCACCGCCTACGCGCTCTGCCGGCCGCCCGGGCACCATGCCTACGCCGCGCGCGCCGGGGGGCACTGCTTCGTCAACAATGCGGCGCTGGCCGTGCAGGCGCTGCGCGATGTCGGCGCGCGCCGCGTCGCCACGCTGGACGTCGACAGCCACCACGGCAACGGCACCCAGGGCATCTTCTGGACGCGGGGCGACGTGCTCACCGTCTCCGTGCACGCCGACCCGGACCGCTATTATCCATGGTTCGTCGGCCATGCATCGGAGACCGGCGCCGGTGACGGCGACGGCTGCAACCTGAACCTGCCGCAGCCCTTCGGCACGGGCAACGAGGCCTGGCTGGAGGCCGTGGCCGCGGGAATCGCACGGATCCGCGCCTTCGGGGCGGAAGCGCTGGTCGTCTCGCTCGGCTTCGACGCTTCCGAGAAGGAGCCGCTGGCCGCACTGCGGGTCACCGAGGAAGGCTTTGCCCGCGCGGCGGAGGCGATCTCCGCCCTTCGCCTGCCCACCGCGATCATCCAGGAAGGCGGGTACAACGTGGAGGTTATCGGCAGCCTCCTCGCCCGCTTCCTGGGTGGCTGGCGCTGGTGAGCCTTTCCCGCGTCACCACCTTCTCCCTCCAGGGCGTCGAGGCGGTTCCGGTCGAGGTGCAGGTGCAGCTCTCCGCCGGCCTGCCGGCCTTCACAGTGGTCGGGCTGGCGAACAAGGCCGTGGCGGAGAGCCGGGAGCGGGTGCGCGCGGTGCTCTCCGGCCTCGGACTGTCTCTGCCGCCCAAGCGCATCCTGGTGAATCTGGCGCCCGCCGACCTGCCGAAGGAGGGAAGTCATTTCGACCTGCCCATGGCGCTCGGCCTGTTGGCGGCGATGGGCGTCATCCCCGCCGACGAACTGGCCCACTTCGCCGCCATGGGGGAACTGGCGCTGGACGGCAGCATTCAGCCTGTCGCGGGCGTGCTGCCGGCGGCGCTCGCCTGCGGGGAGCGGGACCTCGGCCTCGTCTGCCCTGCGGCCCAGGGCGTGGAGGCGTGCTGGGCCGGGATGACGGAGGCCGTGGCCGCGCCGGACCTGCGCGCCCTGATCGCCCATTTCCAGGGCCGGCAGGTGCTGTCGCCACCCGCCCCGGCCGCGCCGATGGCCGGGGAAGCGCGTGGCCCATGCCTGTCGGAGGTACGCGGACAGGAGAGCGCGAAGCGGGCGCTGGAGATTGCGGCGGCCGGGCAGCACCACTTGCTCATGTCGTGGACTTAAGACCCGCAGTTGGGTAGAAGGTCGCCATGTCCTGGGGGGGTGGCCCGCAGGTGGGATGGCGGGCGGTGGCGGCGGTGACAGTGCGAGCCTTCTCTTATTTGCGCTTCTCGTCGGCCGAACAGGCTAAGGGCGACAGCTTGCGGCGGCAGTCGACGCTGGCGGCAGATTACGCATTGTCCCACGGTCTAGAGCTGGATGAGAGCCTTACCTTCCAAGACCTCGGCGTTTCGGCGTTCCGCGGGACCAACGCTCGCACGGGTGCTCTCGGCGCCTTCCTCCGAGCCGTTGACATGGGCGTTGTGCCGGCGGGCTCTTACCTTTTGGTGGAGAGCCTGGACCGGGTCTCGCGGCAGGACCCGTGGGATGCGATGCCGGTCTTCCAACAGATCATCAATGCAGGCATCACCCTCGTTTCTTTGCAGGACCGGAAGGTCTATTCGCGGGAGGAGCTTCGGGCCAACCCGCTGAAGATCATGGAGAGCCTGTTCGTGATGATCCGCGCGAACGAGGAGAGCGCGACCAAGGGACGCCGGCTGAGGGCCGCATGGTCACAGAAGCGCGCCACCGCCGCGACGAAGCCCCTCACCGCCAAATGCCCGTCCTGGCTTCGCCTGGACCCGCAGACGCGACGCTTCGAGGTCATAGAGGAGCGCGCCGCCGTCGTTCGGCGCATCTTCGACGAGGCCGCCCGCGGAGAGAGCCTGAACGGGATCACAACGCGGCTCAACCAGGATGGCATTGCCCCTTTCGGCATCCCGAACCGGGAGACCCGGGACTTCTGGGGGCGGTCGACCGTCGCAAAGATCATCGACAGCCCGGCCGCGGGGGGCATCTTCGTCCCTCACCGCATCGAGCATGTCGAGGGCAACAAGCGGCGTATCCCGCAGGACGCCATCACGGGGTATTTTCCAGCCGTCGTCCCTTCCGACGTCTTCGAGATCGTCCGAGCGCAGCGGGGCGGACGCCCTGCGCCTAAGACCCGCGCCGCTACCGGGGTCCGCAACCTGGTCGCAGGGCTGGCAACCTGCCCGGCGTGCGGCAGCACTATGACCCGGGTGAACAAGGGGACGGCCACCCCGGGCAAGGCGGGCCGCGACCGGCTTACCTGCGTGAGCGCAAAGGCCCGACGCTGCGCCGCCCCGAGTGCCGTCCTTGTGGACGTGGAGGATGCCCTGCGGCGGCACGCGCAGGCCATCTTTGATGAGGCACCCCGAGGCGAGGACGAAGTGCTGACCGCATTGGATAGAGCGGCCATGGCCGTCGAAGCCTCTGAAGCCCGCCTGTCCGGCGCCCTCGACGCGCTCATTGCAAGCCCTGGGTCCTCTGCCCTGAGGTTCCGCGTTGACGACCTGGAGGCGCAGAGAGATCAGGCGCGCAAGACCCTTCAGGGGCTCCAGGGCATCGCGCGAGCCAGCGGCGTCCCGATGGTGGAGAACCGCCTGAAGCGCCTCCGGGATGCCCTTGCCGACGCCACCGCGGAGCCGGACGCGGTTAACGGGCTGCTGCGAGAGGCACTGACCGAGGTTCAGGTCGACGGCGCGACGGGCGTGGCGACCCTCCACTGGCGGCAGGGAGGCAAGACCGAGGTTGTCTTCGGGTGGGGAAAGCCAGGAGCCTCGCCGCGCGGCAAAGTGTGATGAGTGCTATGGGTCCCGCGCCCTTCGGAGGGTGAAAATCCCTCTCTCCCCAGACTTGCAGAGGCCACTCCCAGACTTCCGAGAGCCCTCCCGGCAGGGTGGTGCCGCCAGCCCGCTCGCGCCGTCAGCAAGTCTCCTAGCGACGCCTCGCTGGGCCTCCTTCCGCCTCTTGCGGGCCGTCTCCTAGATCACTGAAGCCGCCGGCATCGTGAGGCCAATTGGGGCGACTTCTGATCAACTGCACGCCGTCGAGGCGGGCCGCAATGCCGTAGACCTTGGCCTCCTTCGTCTTGCTCGTTGCGGTCGCTTGGAACCTTTCAGTGAACTCCCACGGCACCAGGAGCACCTTCAGGCGCAACTCGTCGCCGTCCCTGCTGATCCCGTGCGGGTCCATCGGTCGGCCCCGCCGGTCGAAGGTCTCTGGGCGGGACGTAGCCGTCGCCGTGAACAGCACCTTGCCGGCATGGCGGGTGCCTGCCCTGCCCTTCTTCAGCGGCAGCGCGACGGCCGCCTCGTCCGGGAATGCGGCCTTGCGGGCGGCCTCTAGGGCGGCTGATAGGGTCGCCAAATCCGGGTCCGAGGGCTCGAAGACCAGGGTTGCTTTGTGCTTCCCGTCCGGCTCCCAACTCGCACCAGGCGGGCGGTCGGTGTCAGGCGCTCCGATGTGGCAGTTGATGCCGGGAGCGGTCCCGGTGAAGACGACGGCGAAGTCGGGCGCCTTGTCGACCATGGGCCTCCCTCTATCTCCCGAGACGGTGGACGCGGCGCCCTGCCCCGAGCCCGCCACCGCAGGAAAGCACGGAGCAAGCACACTGACCCGCCCTTTGATCCTTCGGGCCGTCCTCTTAGCCGCCTCTCTCGCGTCCTGCGCCGCGCCCTCCCCCGACATGGTGGCGGCCAGGGACCTATCCCCATGAACGCTATGCAGAGGACGTGCGGGGCTCGGTGGAAACCATCGCGGCGGGCATGGAGAGGGCACGGCGTGACCTGGCCCGGCGGGCGGTCATGCGGACGATCCAGGAGTGAGAGGAGGCCCCTGGGTAGTTGTTGCAGGCTCGGGGCAGGCTCCGGGGCTGTTCTCTAACGGGGCGGGCAGGGGGAAGAGAACGAGAGGCGCAAGGACCCGCATGACCTCTCGGACGTCCCGATGATGGACAGAGGAGGAGGGTTCACCCCTCCTCTCCACTCTTCCCTATGCCACTCACAGTGATCCCATGGTCTATCCCAGGGGAAGGCCCGAAGAGGGTATCCGGAAACAAAAGTGGTGGACGTGGTGCCTGCCCTGCGCCATGAACCGCCGATGCCTTTCCCGTCCCCGCCCGACGAGCTGGACCCTGCGACACTCGCGGCGGCCCGGCCCTTGGACCTCTGCCGGTCGCCTGCCAGCCCCGGAGCGGTGGCGCTGGTCGACGATCTCGTGGCCTTCATCCTGGCTCACGAAGCAGGACCTGCGAGTGCCCGCAAGACCAAGCGCCGCGAGGCCGGGAAACGGGAACTGTGCGGCGCGCTGGGCGCCGTCGCCGGGTCGCTACTGGATGCGTGGGGAGGGCATGGGGAGCCCCGCCCCGCCTACCGCAGCAAGACGGCAGCGGGCTTCTCGGGCGGCCCGGTGGGCTACCGCGCGTTCGTCGCGACGATGGGCGCGCTGGTGACCCTGGAGCTGGTCCGCGAGCACGGCGGCAAGCGTTTTCAGACGGAAGGGTGGGACCCGGCGTCTCCGCTCTCGAAGGGCTGGGCCGCCCGGTTCTGGCCGAGGGCCGCGCTGCTGGAGCTGGCGGAACAGCACGGCGTCAGCCCCGCGACGGTGCGGCAGGACTTTCGCCTGGCGCCTCCGTCGAAGCCGCCGAAGGTTAAGGACCCGGTGGACCTGCGTCCCTTCGTGCCGGAAGGCTGGGGAGCTGACCGGCCGAAGCCTCGCCTGGTCGCATCCAAGTCGGACGAGTTGGCCACGCTTATCGCCGCCGACGTGGGCGAGCACAACGCCATGGCCGAGCGCGTCACCGTGACGGGCTGCACGCCTCCGCGGTGGAAGCGGGTCTTTCATGGCGCTTGGGAGCTTCACGGGCGCTGGTATGCCGCCGGGGCGGATGGAGTCTACCAGACAATGCCGCAAGCCCTCCGCGGCGCCCTGACCATCGGAGGAGAGCCGGTGGTGGAGCTGGACGTCCAGGCTGCCCACCTGGCCATCCTTCGCGGACTATGCGGGCTAGGGCCGGTCGAGGGCGACCCCTACCACGTCGAGGGCGTCCCTCGCGCGGCGTCGAAACGGTGGCTGCTGGAGGCGCTGGGCAAGGGCAAGGCGGTGGAGAGATGGTCTCGCCGCACTCCGGATGCCGACCGGGCGCAGGACGCGAAGGTTATCCGCGCAGCCATGCTGAAGCGCCATCCATGCCTGGGAGACCCTGGCGTGGTCGTGTCCCCCGCCCTCGCCGCGCGTCTCGGTGTGTCACCGGAGGAGCTGGTGTCCCCCTTCCTCGCCGCCCGGGAGGCTGCCGCGATGAGCTGGGCCATGCGGGAGCTGCGCGGCCGGGGCGTGCTCGCCCTCCCCGTCCACGATAGCCTCATCGTCCCCGCCAGCGCCCGCGCGGAGGCCACGGGGAGCATCGTGGAGGGGTTCCGGCGGGTGTGCGGAATAGCGCCCCGGGTCGAGACGAAAAGCGCGCTGCCCCTCTCGTCGGTCTCCGGGATGCGGGAGGGCAAGCCCGGTGAATCTAGTAGTCAACCGCTGAGGTGAGTGGAGCCCCTACCTGCCTAGGCTATAGCGCAGACGATCCACGGATGCTCGGTGGCCTGCGGATCGCCGTGCTGACGCGGGCCAAGGTGCTCCTCAAGCACAAGTCAAAAGCCCATGTCCGGCTGATCCGAAGGACGGTCCTTCCTCTTCGTCGTCCGCCCGCGCAGAGCATCCCAATCGAGGTTCATGGCGACAATCGCGTCGTATGCGGACACGACCCGCTGAATGGCTGCTTCGACATCGTCATCAGAAACTGCGGGAAGATCGGACAGGTGGAGGATGCGAGACACCCGAGCCGCCTTCGGTTCCGGAGCACTGAGGTCCAGAATTTCGAGTTCCGCGGTTTCAAAATGCTCAACGAGCAACGCCATGCGGGCAAGCGCGCCAAACATGCCGAGTTGGGCTTCGTTCAGCGCGTATCCTCGCCTGGGCTGAAGCCACAAGATTTTCGTCCTTTCGCCTTCCACGAAGTAGAAGTTGGCCGCAACACGGATTGCCAAATCCCGCCGCACTCGAAAGAGCCCATCAGGGGTCGCGTGGCAGCGGACTTCGCGTCCGGCGGAAGCCGCGCGGACCATCTGCACAACCTCCCAGTTGGCACTCCGGCCGGTTTCGGTCGGAATCGACAGGCAGGCCGCACGCAGAGCGGTCAGCGGAACCTTCCGCTCAAACGCATAGGGAGCGAGATCCCGCGACTTCTGATAGTTCCACGGCACCGGACGCCGACGCAGGTGCTCCAGCAAGACCCCTATAGTTTCATCGAGAGTGGGTCGAACTAGACGGACAAGATCATGACACGGCGGTAGCGCGGGGATCTTCATGACCTGAAGGATACTTCAACTAGCGTGCGCTGTGGAGTCTGATCTGTTCCGCTTCGACATCAGCGGATCAAGGTTTAGAAACTCGCGGCGGATGTTATCATTTTTTATCCTCATCCCGAGTGTTATCTCTCCCTTTGGTGCATTCCAAACCTGATCCCAGGCTCCACCGGGCCGATGCGTCATGTCTGACAGTGTCAAGGCGTTGAGCCTTCCGTAGGCTCGCAAGACGTCCCGAAGAAAAGATGCATCGTCTTCAGATGGCGCAACGTAGGGCACAACTTCTCTCTGATGCACCGGATCAAAACTTTTCGCCCGGATACGGACAACATCCTTTCCAGCGGCTTTTAAGACTTTATAGAGTCCAGCCAATACTGGGCCATACTCCCACGCTTCAAAGATTTCTTTGATGAGAGGCTGATTGAACTGCGCGAGCCGCCAGCCGTGCCCGTAGTAGATGACCTTATGGACGCCCATATGCGTCAGCGGAATCTGCTGCCGATCCGCCTCATCGAGTAGCCAATTAGCCAGGGCTTTCGCTTCGTAAGGCATGGAGCCGACACCCGCCGCGTGCATTCAGTCTACGCTCAAATCTGTGTGAGACGACAAGCTAGCTGGCAAACTTTAATCCCTCCTAGTCTCAGTCTGCGGGCACGTAGCGCACTCCGGCAGCGAACACACCCGCACACTCATGATTTCACCGCCCATACGACGGGGCAGCCACTCTGACAGCGCCCATCTTGTTCTTTGTATGTTCTCTAGCTCGGATGGTGTCGAGACCCGCGGCGCGGACTACCAATACAAAAAAGACCCCCTCCAGCGGCGCTGGTGGGGGTCCATGTGTAGCTGTTCGATGCGCAGGGGTCAGTTTACGGTCAGCCGCTCGGACCAGCCATCGACGACTTCAGCAGGCGGCCGCGTAGGCTTGTAGTCGCGATGTTCGCCGAAGAGGACAACTTCGAGGTTGCATCGCCGGACATCCAGGTGGTCGCCATTTCGGTAGACGACAGCCTTGGTGCCGTCCAAGCGGGTGTCGTCTTGGACCACAAGGCGAGCCAGGAAGACTTTCGGCGGCTTGCCGCGCAGGCTGACGTCTGTGCTTGCGGCATAGGCCGTTCGTGCTCCACTGACGATGTATTCGTGTCCGGTCGGGGTCGCATTCACAGGCCACACGGTTCCCGCAGTCTTGCTGATCCACTCCCACGAGGTGGGGTCGATCAGCATGTCTCGGCCGTGGCCCAAGCGACCGGCCAGCGCCACCGCGAAGGCGCGCTCCCCGTCGACTGTCACTTGGCGCACGATGGGGTTCGGATTGCGAGGGACGCGGGGTCCGACAGGCGGCCGGCGCTTTCGCTCCTTTGGTGCCGAGAGGGGAGCGGGCGAGGGTTCGGTGATAGCTGTGAGCACTGAAGGTCTCCATGATGCGGACATTAAAAATCCCGCCAAGCTGGAGCCGGGCGGGTAGGGTTAAAGGAGGCGGGAAATGGTCTCCTCCTCCGGATTGCGGGACCCAGGCTTGACACCGGACGCCCCGAGTGGATGCGCTAAGGCCGGCTACAGGCCCGTGCCGGGTCCTGCGCGAAGAAGGGTCCCGATGCGCGAAGACAGCTCATTCGAGTTCGTGAAATGGCGGCCGAAGAACCCGAGGCAGTCCGACGCGCAGGGCCGCGCTAAGGGCCCCTGGCTGGTCCTTGCGCGCCACCGGGGCAAGGTGAAGGTTCGGCCGCTCGCCGGGCCCTTCGAGACCGGGATGCACGCCGTCCTAGATAGACACGGATGGGTGATCTGGCTGGAGCCGGGACAGGTCACGGAGGCTTGCCGCGGCTGACGAGCGCACCGTTCTGACCGCCGTTAACGCCCATCGGATGGGCTCCAAGGAAGCGGCGGGCCGCGCGAGCCTCGGCGATGCCGTCCTCCCCCCGCTTGGGACGAGAAGCGTGTCGTGAAGAAAGGGGAGTCTGAGGGAGTTTTCCTCAGAGACGCTTTCGGCCCCCACCAGCCGAGCTTGGCCCTGATATCGGAGAGCGGCGTCTACAAGTTGCTGATGCGTGCCCAGCCTGATCGAAACCCAGCGGTGCGTAAATTCCAAGACTGGCTGGCGCGAGACGTCCTCCCCGCCATTCGCAAGGACGGCGTCACGACACCCCGTAACCACATCCACACCTCACTCCGACCAACGTTGAAAAGCAGGGGCTTGCACCCGATTCGCTCGTGAATCATGTTCGCGCTGCGGCTGGTCGAAGGGGCCAGCAAGCGAGACGAGGTCACGATGCCCGACGCTGTGATTGACGCACCCCTCGCCACGACGGCCGAGCCGATCCGCGTGGTCCACTTCGACCCAGCGCTCTATCTGCCGCTGGACGCCTTTTGGGGCATCACGAAGGAGCGCCTGCCCGTCCTCGCCGAGGAAGTCGGGGTGGACCTGCGCGACGCCGTCGTCTTCTGCCCGGGGGAAGACACAATGTGCATCGAAGCAGAGGCCTTGAACCGCTTGATGGGCGCCGACACGACGCTGCAAGAAGCCGCGGCGCTAGTCGCCATGCTGACGCAGGTCGAATGGCGCGCTGGACCTGGGCGACGAAAGGGCTTCTTCGGTTGACCCATTCGGCCGCACAGTCCTCCCCGACAATCTATGCCGACAGACACCCGCGGATGGCCTCCTGGCCCGGCGAAGGGAAGCCGTGGTTCTTCGCGGATGATGTTTCGGCGCTGGCGGGGGCGGATGACGTTCGCGCCGTGCTGAACGACCCCACTATCCCGGGCCTCTCACGTCGAGAGAACTTCGCGGAGTTCGGGAAGACGGACTTGCTGTCCTCCCATGGTGTCGTCGCGGTGCTCGGGCGTGTTGCCCTGCGCGGTGGTCTCTTTCTGGCCCACATCATTGAGTGCGCGCTGCAAGGGGACGCGCTCGGATGGGACCCGAAAGATAGGTGGCGGGCGACGGAGGCGCTGAGCGTCCCGCCGCTGGACCATCCTCTTTCTAGAGCCGCGCAGGCTGCGCAGGCTCGCGCCCTCGACATGACGCTGCGGGTCGCAGCCCTGCAAGCCGAAAATGCCGCTCTCCGCGCGCAGATACCCTCACGGGTTGATGCCGCTCATAGGGCATAGGAGAAAGGAGGAGAGCCGCGTGGGGACTTGCAGAAGCCCGCACGCCACCCTCCTTCCCCCGGCCTCTCGGGCAGGCTTCATCAAGTCCCAGAAGGGCTCCTGCTGGTCTTACCGACTGAGGATCGGCGCGTAAGTCGGCGCCTGCTGCTGGCTCCCGCTGCCGCCGCCGAAGAGGCCCGCGAGAGCCCCGCCGCCGGACCCGCCAGCGCCCATCATGCCATATGCGCCCATGGCGCCACCGAGCGCCCCGCCGACAACATTGGCGCGGGTCGGGGAGCCGGTGACCGTTCGGGTTCCGTCTCCGCCCCAATTCTGTGACCCGACGATGCCGTAATAGTCTTGTAGGGCCGCGGCACGGCGCTTCTCGTCGGCGTAATACATCGACTGCGCGTTGTTGATGCCGATCTGGTCGCCCTGCATCTGCAAGTCGCCCTGGGCGCTGATCCGGGCGCCGTTCTGGTCGACGATCTGGCCCGTGGTGAGGGCCCCGTTGAGACCCGCCTGGACCGCGGTGCCGAGCTGGTTGCCGGCCGAGAGCTTCGTGTTGACGTCCAGCGCACGGTTCGCGGTGTCCTGCGACCCGAGCGTCGAGGCGCCCTGGAGCTGGGTCCCGATGTTAAACTGGCGCTGGTTCTCGCCGAGGTTCGACAAGGCGCCGCCGAGCGAGCCCGCCTGGGCATTCGCCGCGAGCGCGGTGCTGTCCTGCTGGGCCTTCGTCGCGAGGGAGGCCTGGATGCCAGTGTTCCAGGCGTTGTTGCGGATGGCGGTCGAAATGTCCGCTGCGCGGTCCTCGGCGCCTCTCCGGGCCACGGCTTCAGCCGCGCCGGCACGAGCCGAATTGATGTTCCCGCCGGCCGAGGCGCGGGCGTTGAGACCCGGCAGCACGTCTTCGGAGAGGTTCCGGGCGACGTCGCGAGTGGCCGCGTCGACCTGCCCGTTGACGAGGTCGGAGTTCATATAGCCGGCCGCGCCGGACTGGATGGCGGCATTGCCGTCGCCCTGCGCGCCCGCCGCCATGCCCTGCGCCGTGGAGAGGGCGCCGAGCTGGCCGCCGAGACCCGCGCCGCCTGCGACACCCGAGGAGCCCTGGAGGCCTCCCTGCGCCGCCTGCGTGAGGACGCCCTGGGCGACCCCGTTGGCAGGCCCGGCGCCGGTCGCGGCGAGCGTGGAGGCGTTGTTGTAGTATTGCGGGGCGGCGCCCATCAGGACAGCGGAGGTGTTCGCTGCCTGCTCGCCGAGGGCCGAGCCCGCACCGCGCGCATAGTCGGCGCCGACCGCCGCGCCTTCCTTCTGGGTCCCGTTGACGGACGCGAAGGCGTCGTGGGTGCTCTCCCACGCGGGGCGCGCAATGGTGGTCTCGTAGTCGGTCTTCGCGGCGCTGAAGGCGTTGTTGAGGTGGGGCGCCTGGACGTGCCAGGGCTCCTTCGTCTCGGTCTGGGTGGTCTGGGCGCCGGGCTTCTTGGAGCTGGCGGCAACGCCGCCCGCCACGGCGCCGGCCGCAACGACGGCGGCGGTTACGTCACACAAAATATCAATCCTTTTCAGTTCTTTGAAAGGAGGAGAGCGGGAAGGTCTTCGTGACAGCCCGCAGGGTTGTGCGCCCACACGGGGCAGCAGTCGGGCGGGGCCCCGGGGTCGGGCCTGCCGCCGTCATAGGGATAGCTCTGAAAGCTGGCTTGGCGGTGGTGCGGGCACCCCCGTCCATGGGTGTGGTTCTTCGTGACCGGCCGGGTGGCCAGCCTTTCGAATTCACTCAAGACCCGGGCAACGCACTGGCGTCGGGCCCCCTCCGTCCATGGGTAGGATTCTTCGTGCCTGGCTCGGTCGCGGCCCGCCGGCATCGCGGGAAGCCACCCGACGACTGGCTCCTAGCCTGCCGTGCGCTGGTCAGCCGGTTTCCCCTGAAAGGAGATCATGGGCAAAGGGCCCCCTCCGCCCATGGGGAAGATTATCGGTGCCGCCTAAGCGCGAGGGATGGCGGCTATTCCAAGAGCGTTACCCGCGGGGACCCGAAGGCGGTGGGGTGTGCTGCGGAAGGCGGGGTGGCTGTCCCTCCCCCCGGGGTCGGATCACGACGACAATGACAACGACGACTTTAGCGGGACTTCTAAACGACCTTCGGAGATGAACCCCGTGGGGGTGCGGAACGGGTCCCATGGAACACGCTCCGTCCAGTTTCCCACGTTCTGGCAAACCCCTGCGGTTCTTTTGTTCTTATCATGCTGATGGTTGGGCCACCTGGATCCGGCAAGTCGATGCTGGCCGCCCGCCTGCCGGGCATCCTGCCGGACCTCAACCCCTACGAGGCCTTGGAGGCGAGCCTCATCCGCTCGGTCGCCGGCGGCCTGGAGGGTGGCCGGATCAGCGCCCGCCCGCCTTTCCGCGACCCGCACCATTCCGCATCGCAGGCCGCGCTGACCGGCGGCGGGCCGAAGGCGCGCCCGGGCGAGATCAGCCTCGCCCATCGCGGCGTCCTCTTCCTCGACGAGCTGCCGGAGTTCCCCCGCCCGGCGCTGGAAGCCCTGCGCCAGCCGCTGGAAACGGGGCGCGTGACCGTGGCCCGCGCCAACGCGCACGTCTCCTACCCCGCGCGGGTGCAGCTGGTGGCGGCGATGAACCCGTGCCGCTGCGGCCACCTGGGCGACGCCGCGCGGGAGTGCGGGCAGGCGCCGCGCTGCGGGGAGGGATACCAGTCCAAGCTCTCAGGCCCGCTGCTGGACCGGATCGATCTCACGATCGAGGTGCAACCCATCCCGCCGCGCGAGCTCAGCCGCGCCCCGGCCGGGGAAGCAAGTGCGGCCGTTGCGGAGCGCGTGGCCGCTGCCCGCGCGGTCCAGCGGGCGCGCTACCAACCCCTGGGCATCGCGACGAACTCAGAAGCCCCAGTCGAGGCGATCCGCGACGGTTTCGCCGCCGAGGCATTGTCCCTGGCTGAGAGCGCGGCGGAGCGCCTCGCCCTTTCCAGCCGCGGTTTCACACGCACCCTGCGCGTCGCGCGCAGCATCGCGGACCTCTCGGGCGCGGCGACGGTGGCGCGGGTGCATGTGGCCGAGGCGCTGGGCTACCGGATGCGGAAGCCGGCCGCGGGTTAGATCCTGCGCGGCCCCGTGCGGACGGCAAGCACGATGCCCGTCATCGTCAGGGCCAGCGCGGCAGCCTGCCGCAGACCGAAGGGCTCGTTCAGGAAGAAAGCGGCGGAGAGCACGCCGACCAGCGGCACGGCCAGCGTGCCAATCGCCGCCACCCCCGCCGGCAGGGCCGCCAGCGCGGCGAACCAGGCGAGGTAGCAGAGGCAGAGCGGCAGCGCCGCCATGTAGAAGAAGGCCGCCCAACCAGCCTGGGAGACCTGGGAAAAGTCGAAATGCTCCAGGGCAGGCCCAGCCAGGGCCATGGGCAGGCAGCCCAGCCCGACCTGCCAGGCCACGGAGGCCACGGGATTCAGGCCCAACGGGTGCCGCTTGAACCACACCGTGCCGAGCGCGAAGAGCACCGCACCGCCGAGGATCATGAACACGCCCGGCATCTTCGCCCAGTCCAGCGAGACGCCGTTCCCCGTGACCAGAAGCGCCACCCCGCCCATGCCGAGGAGCAGTGCGAGAAGCCGCCCGGCGGACGGCCTTTCCCCCAGGACGGGCCAGGCTGCGAGCGCCGTCCAGGCGGGCATGGTGTAGCAGATCATCGCCCCCTCCCCCGCGCCGAGGTAGCGCAGGCCCATCGTGGCCAGCCCCATCCAGGCGGTGACGTTCAGCAGCGCGGCGGCGAGGAGGGCCGGCCATTTCCGGCCGGGGACGACGAGCGGCAGGCCGCGAGCCATCGCGTAGACAGCCAGGGCCAGGGCCGCCAGCAGCCCGGCAAGGCCCCGGGCCGTCAACGGCGGCATCTCGGAGAGCAGGAATTTCAGCACCGGCCAGTTCAGCCCCCAGCCCAGGGCCGTGACGCCCAGGCAGACGAGGCCAAAGCGCCGCGCGGCGGAGTCGGACATGGCGTCAACCGGCGTCGCGGCGCTAGTCGAGATAGGCAGGCTCCTCACGGGAGAGGATGCGCTTCACGCTCTCCAGGTGAAGGCGGGCGCTCTCGCGATCACCCTCCCGCATCTGGAGGTAGGTGCGCTCCGCCACGTCCGTCGGCACGGGCTTGAGGGGCCGCCCCGTGGAGAAGGCGAGGCGCTGAACTTCCGCCGCGCGCTCCAGGTAGTAGAGGTCGTCCCAAGCCTCAGCGATGGAGGGGCCGACCACCACTACGCCGTGGTTCTTCAGGAAGGCGATGTCGGCCTCTCCCATAACGGCGGCGATGCGGTCGCCTTCCGCCTCATCGAGGGCGAGGCCGTTGTATTCCTCGTCCACCGCGGTGCGCCCGTAGAACTTCAGCGCGGTCTGCCCGGCCCAGACCAGCGGCGGGCCTTCCAGCATGGAGAGCGCCGTGGCGTTCGGCATATGCGTGTGGAAGGCGGCCGCGGCGCGCGGGTGGCGCATATGCAGGCGGGCGTGGATGTAGAAGGCGGTCGCCTCCGGCACCCCCTCCCCGGCCAGCACCCGCCCCTCGAAATCGCAGATCAGGAGGCGGGACGCGGTGATCTCCCCGAAGGCCCAGCCATAGGGGTTCACGAGCATCAGGTCCGGCCGGCCAGGGACGAGGGCGGAGAGGTGGTTGCAGATCCCCTCCTGCAGCCCCAGCCGCGCCGCCATGCGGAAGCAGGCGGCGAGGTCGATCCGCGCCTGCCGGATCTCCGGCGCGTCCAGCGCGCTGTTGCGGAGCATCGGCGGGGCGGAGGGCAGCGCGTGCGCCATGATCGTGTCTCTGGCCGTAGGGCGCGCAGGGTCGCGCCGTCGGCGCCGGAGAGCAAGGCGCAGCGCACATCGTTCCGGTCCCGTCGCCGCGATCCGAGCGGGTGGCCGGGCCGGGCGACAGTGGTGCCGGCAGGGTCGGTCAGGCCGCCACCGGCCGTGGCTGCGGCCTGGGCCGAGCGCCCAGGACCAGGAGCGCGGCGAAGAGGCAGGCCACCCCGGCGACGTAGAAGGCCGGCAGGTAGCTGGACAGCGCGTCCCGGCTGATCCCGCCCCCGAAGGCGGCCAGCGCGGCGCCGAGCTGGTGGGCCGTGAAGATCCAGCCGAAGACGAGCGGCGCCTTCTCCCGCCCGAAGGCCTGGCCGGCGAGCTTCACCGTGGGCGGCACCGTCGCGATCCAGTCCAGCCCGTAGAAGACCGCGAAGACCGAGAGGCCGTAGAGGCTGAAGGTGCTCATCGGCAGGAAGAGCAGCGAGAGGCCGCGCAGCCCGTAGTACCAGAAGAGCAGGCGGCGGTTGTCGTAGCGGTCCGAGAGCCAGCCCGAGGCGATGGTGCCGAAGAAGTCGAAGGCGCCCATCATCGCGAGGACCGAGGCCGCCTGCACCTCCTGCATGCCGAAATCGGCGCAGAGCGGGATGAAATGTGTCTGGATCAGCCCGTTGGTGGAGAGCCCGCAGATCGCGAAGCTTGCGAAAAGGATCCAGAAGACGCGGCTGCCCGAAGCCTCCGCGAGCGCGGCGAAGGCGGTGCGGACAGGGTTCGCGCCCGGTGCGGGCGGTCGGGCCGTGGGCGCGCCCGGCGCCTCGCCCAGGGCCCGCAGCCCCAATTCCTCCGGCCGGTCGCGACCGAGGAGCAGCATCAGCACTACGGAGAGAACGCCGACCCCAAGGGCGGGGATCATGGCGAAGCGCCACCCCTCCTCCTGCGCCAGCCAGGCGGCGAGCGGCAGGAAGGCGAGCTGCCCCGTCGCGTTCGCCGCCGTCAGCATCCCCAAGACCAGTCCGCGCCGCTGCACGAACCAGCGGTTTGCGACGGTGGCGCCGAGCACCATGGCCGTCATCCCCGTGCCGATGCCGGTGAGCACGCCCCAGTAGAGCCAGAGCTGCCAGAGCGAGGTCATCCCCATGGAGAGCACGCAGCCCGCAACGACGAGCGTGAGCGCGGTCGCGATCGTGCGGCGCAGGCCGTAGCGCTGGATGATCGCCGCGGCGAAGGGACCCATCAGGCCAAAGAGCAGGATGCGCAGCGCCAGCGCGCCGGAGATGGAGGCGGTGTCCCAGCCCGTCTCCCGCTGAAGTGGAAGAAGAAGGGCACCGAGGATGCCCATCGACCCCGCCGATGAGAGCGAGACGAGGAAGGTCAGGGCGACCATGACCCAGCCGTAGTGGATCCCGCGCCGGGCAAGGCGCGCGTTGAGGGCTGCGGCAAGCATCACGCAGCCTTTCCGGAAAGGGCATTCGGACGGGACATGGCGCTCAATCCATGATAGAGATCATGTATATCCATGACACTCGTCATGATAAAGTCAATGCGCTGGTTTCTGTGGGAAGGAGGCGAGGCCATGGCACGTTCGTCGCGGGCGGCGGTCGCGGAGAAGCGGGAGGCGGTGCTCGACATCGCCGCGCGCCTGTTCCGGGAGCGCGGGGTGGAGGCGGTGAGCGTGGCCGAGGTGATGGCGGCCGCAGGACTGACGCATGGCGGCTTCTACGGGCACTTCGAGTCGAAGGAGGCACTGGCGGCCGAGGCTTGTGCCCGCGCCTTCGGACGGGGTGAGGCGCGCTGGACGGCGCTCGCCGATGATCCGGCCGGTGACGGGTTGGAGGCGTTGCTGCGCTTCTATCTGGGCCCTGAGCACCGGGACACGCCGGGCCGCGGCTGCGCTGCCCCGAGCTTCGCGGCGGAGGCGGCGCGCGACGCGCCGAACGGCGGGGTGCGCCGCGCCTATGTCGCCGGGATCTGTGGGCTTGCGGGGGCGATGGAGCGGCTGCTCCCCGCCGCCCTGCGACGCCGGCGGAGGCAGCGCGCGCTGCTCGCTCTCTCGGCCATGGTCGGCGCCGTCGTCATCGCCCGGGCTGCCGGCGGCGACGGTATCTCCGATGAGATCCTGAAGGCGGTGCGGGAGGAATTGGCGGGCTGACCCCTTGCCCGCCCCTCCCCGCCCGCCGCATTCATCCCGCGACAGTTGCAGGGAGAGCGGGCATGTCCGGCACCAACCAGCGCATCGATGGCCGCCGCCTCTGGGACACGCTGATGACCATGGCGGAGATCGGCGCGACGCCGAAGGGCGGGGTGAAGCGCCTAACCCTGACAGAGGTGGACCGCGCCGGCCGCGACCGCTTCCGGCAATGGTGCGAGGAGGCCGGGCTCACTGTCCGCGTGGACGAGATCGGCAACATGTTTGCCCGGCGCCCCGGCCGAAACCCGGCCCGCAAGCCCGTTCTCCTCGGCAGCCATCTGGATAGCCAGCCGACCGGCGGGAAGTTCGATGGCGCGCTCGGCGTCATCGCCGGGCTGGAGGTAATGCGCACGCTGCAGGACCTGAACATCGAGACCGAGTCGCCGCTGGAGCTGATCAACTGGACGGACGAGGAAGGCAGCCGGTTCGGCCACTCCCTCATGGGCAGCGGCGTCTGGTCCGGGGTCTATCACCGCGACGAGACCTATGCGCTGAAGGACCTGGAAGGGATCTCCGTGATCCAGGCGCTGGAGGGCATCGGCTACAGGGGCGAGGAGCCCGCGCGGCCTTTCGAGGCGGATTCCTACTTCGAGCTGCACATCGAGCAGGGCCCGATCCTCGAGCGCGAGGGGCAGCGCATCGGCATTGTCACCGGCGGGCAGGCCCAGGTCTGGTATGACGCAGTGATCACCGGCCAGGATTCCCATGCTGGCACCACCCCGCCTTCCGCCCGGCGCGACGCGCTTCTCGGCGCGGCGCGGATCGTCGAACTGGTGGACAGCCTGATGCGCGAGCGGGGCGAGGACGGGCGCGGCACAGTGGGCCGGCTGCAGGTCTTTCCGAATTCGTGCAACGTGGTGCCGGGCGACGTGCGGTTCTCCGTTGAGTTCCGCCATCCCTCGGGTGAGGAGATCGAGGCACTGGCGCAGGGCTTCCCGGAGCGGGCGCGCGCGATCGCCGATGCGCTCGGCCTCTCGCTGGAGCTGCGCGAATTGTTCCGCATCCCCGCCCAGCCCTTCGACCCGGACTGCGTCGGGCTCGTCCGGGACGCCGCCGCAAGGCTGGGGCTGCCTGCGCGGGAGATCATCTCCGGCGCGGGGCACGATGCCATCTACGTCGCCCGCCGCGTGCCGACGGCGATGATCTTCACCCCCTGCAAGGACGGGCTTTCCCACAACGAGGCGGAGAGCATCCTGCCGGAGGAGGCGGCCGATGGCTGCCAGGTGCTCTTCGAGGCCGTGCTGGCCCGGGCGAACCGGCCACTATGACGGCAGGCCGGGGCTAGCGGGCGACCAGCTCGCTCGCCGGGACGGCCCGGCCGAAGAGCCAGCCCTGCATCACCGTGCAGCCCTCGGCCAACAGGGCCTCGCGCTGTGCCTCGGTCTCCACACCCTCGGCGAGCAGCGGGATCTCCATGCCCCGCGCCAGGGTGGCGACGGCGCGCAGGATGGCCCTTTCCCGCGCCCCGCCGGGCAGGCCGGCGACGATGCTGCGGTCCAGCTTCACTTGGTCCACCGGCAGGCGCAGCAGGTGGGCCAGGGCGGATCGGCCGCCGCCGAAGTCATCGAGGGAGAGCCGCACGCCGTCCGCGATCAACTCGTGCAGCACGGGCGCGATGGCATCGAGGTCGCGGGCCGCGACATCCTCGGGGATCTCCACCTCGAGCGCCTCCGGCGGAACCCCGTAGAGGGCCAGGGCCGCCTGCACCCGCG
Organism: Roseomonas indoligenes; assembly: GCF_017813365.1. Lineage (GTDB taxonomy): Bacteria > Pseudomonadota > Alphaproteobacteria > Acetobacterales > Acetobacteraceae > Roseomonas > Roseomonas indoligenes. The sequence continues at coordinate 191,365 of NZ_JAGIZA010000004.1, read as the reverse complement.
CAGGGAAATCCGGATCCCGCAACGTGATAGGAGAGATGTTCACGCCGACGATCTCCGGCCCCGTGCCGCTGGCGCGCCAGGCCGCCTTCTGGCGCAGCGCCTCGTTCAGCACCCAGGTGTCGATCTCCGGCATCAGCCCCATCGCCTCAGCCTCGGGCAGGAAGTCGGCGGGCGAGACGAGGCCGCCGGACCCGAGGGACCAGCGGATCAGCGCCTCCGCCCCGCGCAGCGATCCGGTCCGGGCGTCGACCTGGGCCTGCCAGGCCAGTTGGAAGCCGCCGGCGGCGATTGCCGCCGAGAGCTTTTCGCGCAGCGCCAGGCGGCGGGCCACGCGCTCGCCCAGGGCCGGGTCATAGGACAGGACGGCGCCGTTCCCGGCCCGCTTGGCCTGGGCGAGGGCCAGGGCGGCCGCCCGGTGCAGGCCATCCGCATCCGCCGCGTTCTCCGGCAGGCAGGCATGGCCGATGCTGGCCCGCAGCGGCAGAGAGCCTCCGTTGAACTCGAACGGAGCGGCGAGGGCGCGCTGGACCCGCATGGCGATCGCCCCGGCGGCCTGGGGCGTACGAATGCCGGTCGCGATCAGCGCGAACTCATCCCCGCCCAGGCGGAACACGCCGTCCTTGGGGCGCAGTCCCTCCCTCAGTCGCCGTGCCGCCTCCCGCAGCACCGCATCGCCGGCCGCCTGGCCGAGGGAGTCGTTCACCGCCCGCAACCCGGCAAGGTCCAGGAGCAGGAGGGAACCGCCGTCCGGCATGGCGGCCAGTTCCGCCAGGGCCTGCTGAAAGCGGAAGCGGTTCGGCAGCCCTGTGAGCGGGTCGTGCCAGGCAAAATGCAGGGCCTGGGCCTGGGCGGCGTGGAGGCGGGTGACGTCCAGCAGCATCAGCACGGCCTGCGTGCCGCCCGCCTCCCCCGGAAGCCAGGGCGAGGCGACCAGGATCACCCGGCGCTCCGGCACGCGCCCGCGCGCGGGCAGCTGGCCTTCTACTTCGCGCCCGGGCGGCAGGCCGAAGGGGCCGTCGCCGGGCTGGCCGAGTTGCTGAAGACCGGAGTCCACCAGCCCCGCCGGAAGCTTGCCGCCGAACAGGTCGGCCAGCCGGCCGTTCCCCGCGATCGTCCGTCCGGCGGGATCCAGGTGCCAGATGGCGGCCGGCACGCTCTCATGGATGGCGCGGGCACGCATGTCTCTGGCGCGGGAGCCGGTCACGTCGAGCGCGAAGCGCGCCACCTCCCCGCCGGAGAGGCGCCGCTTGCTCACCTGCAAGGTGCGGCCATCCGGCAGCGCTCTGTCGTACTCCGAGCGAGCATCGTCCTCATGCTCGATGATCTGCTGAGCGACGGAGAGGGAAGCTTCCGGGCCGCGGCCCTGGGCAGCGGCCAGCAGGTCGTCCAGCTTCGCCCCCGGCGGCACGGGGCGGGGATCGACTCCCGGGAGGTCATAGGCCGGGCTGCGGTCCAGCAGGGTGCGATCCCTTGCGAAGACGGCGTAGCGCACAGCGGTGCGGTCCACCGCTTCCCGCAGCAGGGCCGCCCGCCGCAAGCGCGGCCAAGTCGCGAGGAGGAGGACGAGGATGCCACCTGCCAGAAGGAGGACGAGACCGGCCAGCGCCGCCGCGGCCAGGCTCGCGGGCAGGGAGATCAGGACGACGGCGGCCGCCAGAACTATGGCCAGGAGCACGCCGGAGCCCAGCGCCGCCACGCGCCGCAGCCGGCGCATAGGAGCCTCTTCCGGAGGCATCAGATGTTCGATTCCCGATCTTGCTCTCGCGCAACGGCACCCTTCTGGCGGACGCGAGCGGTATCATGACCCTGTCGTATCATTATGGCAGATTAACCCATGTGGGCCTATGGTAAATCTGCGCCCGCGCGCAAACGTGCCCTGTCCACCCCACGCGGAGGCAGGGTTGGCATCGGACCGGCCCACCTTTATAGCGGCCGCAACGCCCCCCGACGCGAGTTCGCTGCCGGATGACGCCCGGTTGGACGCGAGGGGTGGCGAGGAGCCGGCGGGCGCCGCCCCTGCCCGTCCGGCAACGTGCCGGAGGACCCCCGACTTGGCCACCACGGAACCCGACCGGCAGCCTTCCACGCCCGAGCGGAGCCCTGCCCTCCTTGCGCAGGACGCGATCCTTGCCCGCCCGGTGACACCGGTGCGCCGCATGGCCGACGCCATCCGTGCCCTGGCAATCGATGGGGTGGAGGCTGCGAAGTCCGGCCATCCCGGCATGCCGATGGGCATGGCCGATGCCGCCACCGTCCTGTTCACCCGCTTCCTGAAGCACGACGCGGCCGATCCGCGCTGGCCTGACCGGGACCGCTTCGTCCTCTCGGCCGGCCACGGCTCCATGCTGCTCTATGCCTGGCTCTATCTCTCCGGCCATACCGGGATGGGCGTGGAGGAGCTGAGGCGCTTCCGCCAGCTCCACTCCCCGGCCGCCGGCCACCCGGAAGTGCACGAGCACCCGGGGATCGAGACAACCACCGGTCCGCTTGGGCAAGGCTTCTCCACCGCGGTCGGCATGGCCATGGCGGAGCGGCACCTTGCCGCGCGCTTCGGGAAGAGCCTCGTGGATCACCGCACCTGGGTGATCTGCTCGGACGGTGACCTGCAGGAGGGCATCTCCCACGAGGCCGCTTCGCTCGCCGGGCATTTTGGCCTGGGCAAGCTGACCGTCCTCTGGGACGACAACCACATCTCCATCGACGGCGACACGGCCATTTCCGTCTCCGAGGACACGCTGGCCCGCTTCCGCGCCTATGGCTGGGCGGTGCGCCGCGTGGACGGGCATGACCACGAGGCGATCGCGGCGGCGCTGAACACGGCGACGAAGTCCAGCAAGCCGACCTTGATCGCCTGCCGCACCATCATCGGCTTCTCCGCCCCGAAGAAGGCCGGCACGGCGGGCAGCCACGGCGCCCCGCTGGGGCCCGAGGAGGCCGCGGCAGCGAAAGCGGCGCTGGGCTGGGAGGGCGGGCCCTTCGAGGTGCCCGACGACATCCGGGCGGAGTGGGAGAAGGCCGGCAGCCGCGGCGGCGGCACGCGCCGGTCCTGGCTCAAGCGCCTGACGAAGCACCCGCAGCGCGCCGATTTTGAGCGCGCCATGTCCGGAAAGCTGCCCGAGCGCTGGGACGACCCGATCGCCGAGTGGAAGGCGAAGGCGGTCGCCGAAAAGCCGAAGATCGCGACCCGCATCTCCTCCCAAAAGGCGCTTGAGGCGCTGGTGCCGGCGGTGCCGGAGATGATCGGCGGATCGGCCGACCTCACCGGCTCCAACAACACGAACGTGAAGGGCGTGCCGGCGCTGAACACCGCCAACTGGGGTGGGCGCTTCGTGCACTGGGGCATCCGCGAGCACGGCATGGCAGCGGCCATGAACGGCATGGCGCTGCACGGCGGCATCATCCCCTATTCCGGCACCTTCCTGGTCTTCTCAGACTACATGCGCCCGGCCATCCGCCTGGCGGCGCTGATGCGGCAGCGCGTGATCCACGTGCTGACGCATGACAGCATCGGGCTGGGCGAGGACGGGCCGACCCACCAGCCCGTGGAGACGCTGGCGGCGTTGCGCGCCATCCCGAACCTCTACGTCTTCCGCCCCGCAGACGTGGTGGAAACGGCCGAGGCCTGGGAGCTCGCGGTCAAGCGCGCGGACGGCCCGAGCGTGCTGGCGCTGTCCCGCCAGAACCTGCCAACGCTGCGGAGCGAGGCCGGGGAGAACCACACGGCGCGCGGCGGCTACGTGCTGGCCGAGGCCTCCGGCGAGCGGCGGGCGACGCTGATCGCCACCGGTTCCGAGGTGTCCCTTGCCATCGCCGCGCGGGAGATGCTGGAGGAGGCGGGGATCCCGACCACCGTCGTCTCCATGCCCTGCTGGGAGCTCTTCGCGCTGCAGGATCCGACCTACCAGGAGACGATCCTCGGCACCGCGCCGCGCGTGGGGATCGAGGCGGCCCTGGAGTTCGGGTGGTCGCGCTGGCTGGGCCCCGATGGCATCTTCGTCGGCATGACCGGATTCGGCGCCAGCGCACCGGCCGACGAGCTCTACAAGCACTTCGGCATCACCGCGGATGCCGTGGTGGCGGCGGTGAAGCGGCGCGTGAACTAGAACGACACGGACGGAAGAGAAGGAACGAACATGGCGGTCAAGGTTGGCATCAACGGCTTCGGGCGCATCGGCCGCCTGGTCCTGCGCGCGGCGATGGAGAGCGGCCGCGACGACGTGGAGTTCACCCACATCAACGACCTCGGCTCCGTCGAGGCGAACGCGCACCTTTTCCGCTACGACTCCGTCCATGGCCGCTTCCCCGGCGAGGTGAAGGTCGAGGGCGACAGCCTGATTATCACCGTCCACGGCAAGACCCACAAGCCGATCAAGGTGACGGCCGAGCGCGACCCCACCAAGCTCCCCTGGCAGGGCGTGGACGTGGCCGCCGAGTGCACGGGCATCTTCACCGACACGGCAAAGGCTTCGCTGCTGCTGCAGTCCGGCGCGCGCAAGGTGCTGGTTTCTGCCCCCGTGACCTGGGGCGAAGCCTATGCGGACGCTTCCGCCCAGGCGACGATCGTGTACGGCGTGAACCACAAGACGCTGAAGCCCGAGCACAAGATCGTCTCCAACGCCTCCTGCACCACCAACTGCCTCGCGCCGATCGCGAAGGTGCTGCACGAGAAGTTTGGCATCCTGCGCGGCTACATGGTCACCATCCACGCCTATACGGGTGACCAGAACACGGTGGACACGCTGCACAAGGACCTGCACCGCGCCCGTGCCGCGGCGGTCTCGGCCATCCCTACCTCCACGGGCGCGGCCAAGGCCGTGGGCCTGGTGCTGCCGGAGCTCAAGGGCAAGCTGGATGGCACGGCCATCCGCATCCCCACCCCGAACGTCTCCCTCGTCTCGCTCGACTTCGTGCCGGCCAAGACCGAGGGGCTGACGAAGGAGGCGATTAACGCGGCGATGAAGGAGGCCTCCGAGTCCCCTGAGCTGAAGGGCATCCTCGGCTACAACACGGCGCCGCTGGTCTCCATCGACTTCAACCACGACAGCCACTCCTCGACCTTCGACGCCACCCAGACGCAGGTGGTCGATGGCGGGCTGGTCCGCGTGATGTCCTGGTATGACAACGAGTGGGGCTTCTCCAACCGGATGAGCGACACGGCCGCCCTTCTCGGCACGCTCTGACCTGACCAACAAGGGGGCGCTTCGGCGCCCCCTTCCCGTTCCGCGACCCCGCCTTTCCGGATACCCCGCCCATGGCCGCCTTCCGCACCCTCGACGACCTCGACGCCCAGGGAAAGCGCGTGCTGCTGCGCGCGGACCTGAACGTGCCGGTGCGGGATGGGGCCATCACTGACCGCACGCGCATCGAGCGCCTCTCCCCGACGATCAAGGAGTTGGCGGACAAGGGCGCGAAGGTGATCATCCTCAGTCACTTCGACCGGCCCAAGGGCATGCGGGTGCCGGAGATGTCGCTCCGCCCGCTGGCGGAGGCGCTCTCCTCCGTGATCGGCAAGCCCGTGGGTTTCGCCGATGACTGCATCGGGCCGGTGGCCGAGGCGGCCGTCTCGAAGATGGCGGATGGCGACGTGCTTCTGCTGGAGAACACGCGTTACCACGCCGGCGAGGAGAAGAACGACCCCGCTCTGTCGGCCGATCTGGCAAAGCTCGGCGACGCCTATGTGAACGACGCCTTCTCCGCCGCCCACCGCGCCCATTCCTCCACCGAGGGCGTGGCAAAGCTGCTGCCCGCCTATGCCGGCCGGCTGATGCAGGCGGAGTTGGAGGCGCTGCAGGCGGCGCTGGGCACTCCGTCCCGCCCCGTTGTCGCCATCGTCGGCGGCGCGAAGGTCTCCACCAAGCTGGACCTTCTGGGGAATCTTTCGAAGAAGGTGGATGTGCTGGTCATCGGCGGCGCCATGGCCAACACCTTCCTCGCCGCCCAGGGCTACGACATGGGCAAGTCTCTGCAGGAGGCGGAGATGCATGCGACGGCGCTGCAGATCCTGAACGACGCGAAGTCGGGCAACTGCGAGATCCTGCTCCCGCGCGATCTCGTCGTCGCGGCCGAGTTCAAGGCGCACCCGACGACCCGCACCGTGTCCGTCGACTCCGTTCCCGCCGACATGATGGCGCTGGACGTGGGGCCGGAGACGGTGGACGCGATCGAGGACCGGCTGCGCAAGGCCTCCACCCTCGTCTGGAACGGGCCGCTGGGCGCCTTCGAGACGCCGCCCTTTGACGCAGCCACGGTGGCGGTGGCGCAGAGCGTGGCGGGTCTGACCCAGTCCGCCGGGCTCAAGTCCATCGGCGGCGGCGGCGACACGGTGTCGGCCCTGCGCCATGCCGGCGTGGCGGAGCGGATGACCTACGTCTCCACCGCCGGCGGCGCCTTCCTGGAGTGGCTGGAGGGCAAGACCCTGCCGGGCGTCGCGGCGCTCCAGCAGGGCTGACGCGTCAGGCCAGGACCCTGCGCCCTGCCCCCGGCGGCAGGGCGGGGTCGTGGGTGCAGAGGATCGTCACCTCCTCCCCATGCGCCCGGGCCAGGGCGCGCAGCCTTTCCCGGCTCTCCAGCCGGGCGTCCCGGTCCACCTGCATGAAGTTGGCATAGGCCGAGGCGAGCGGCGGCATCCGGAGCGGCTCGTCCAGCTCCGCGTGGACGAACACGGTGTCGCCCGCGTGCAGCACCCAGCCGTCGCCGGTATCCAGCGCCACGCCGCAATGCCCGGCGGTATGGCCGGGCAGCGGGACAAGAAAGATCCCTTCCGGCAAGCCGTCCAGCGCGCGCAGCGTGGGCAGGCCGAACCAGGGCTCGCCCGGCTGATCATACTCCCTCATGGGGTGGGCAAGCTGAGCCGGGCGGTACCGGCCGCGGGCCTTCGGCGTCGTCCGTGCCCGCGATGCTGCGGCCTCGGCGGCGGAGACATGGACCCGGGCTCCGGGAAAATCCGTCAGCCCGCCGGCATGGTCGAAATCCAGATGCGTCATCACGACATGGCGCACGTCGCTGGGGCTAAATCCCAGCTGCCGGATGCGGGAGATGGCGGTCTCGTCCGCCTCCAGATGGATCCGGTCCGCGACGAGGAATGCCCGGCTTAGCCGGGGCACGGGGCGGTTCACGTCGTCCAGCCCGAACCCCGTGTCCACCAGCACCAGCCCCTCCTCCGTCTCGACGAGGAGGCAGCGGCAGGCCAGGTGCGCCGGGCCTATGCCCGGCGTCGAACCGTCCCAGAGCCGCCCGCCATAGGGGCGCATGGAGCCGCACTCGATGACATGGATCCGCATAGCCCGGTCAAACGCGGGTTTCGCGGCAGGGTTTGGACGTGGCGGCTAATAACCCTTCGCGGGATCGACCCGGTTCGGCAGCGGCCGGCTCTCACGCAGCGCGCGGATGTTCTCGAACAGGATGTCCAGCGTGCGGTCGTTGTAGCGGGCCCGGTCATCGGCGGAGACATGGGGGGTGACCACCATGCCCGGGGTGCGCCAGAGCCGGCTCTCCGTCGGCAGCGGCTCCGGCACGGCCACGTCCGTCACGCAGCCGCCGAGATGCCCGGCCTCCAGTGCGTCGCAGACGGCGTCCTGGTCCCAGACCGCGCCACGGGCGATGTTCACGATGCCCGCCCCACGCGGCAGCAGCGCGATCCGCTCGCGCGAGAGGAGGTTGCGGGTCTGGTCCGTGAGCGGGCAGGCCAGCACCAGGAACTCCGCCCGGGGCAGGACGGAGTCCAGTGCCCCGGTGGTGTGCGTCTCGTCGCAGTCCGGGTGGGGCTCCGGCCCGTTCCGCACGCCGATGACCTGCATCCCGAAGGCCCGGGCTTGGCGCGCCACGCCGCCGCCGAGCGAGCCCATCCCGACGATCACCACCCGCCGCCCCGCCAGGGTGGAGGCGAAGATCGGCTTCCACTCGCCGCGCCGCTGCGCGTCGGCGAAGGCGGGCATCCCCGTGTTCAGCATCAGGATTGCCATAATCCCGAACTCGCCGGCCTTGTCCGCGTGGGTGCCGCTGTTGTTCAGCAGGGCAATGGATTCGGGCAGCCAGTCGAAGGGGGCCGCGCTGTCCACGCCGGCGGAGGTGCAGGCGATGATCCGCAGCCTCGGTGCCGCGGCCGGCAGGGCACCGACGGGAAAACGCTGGCGAAGCGGGCGCACCCAGCTCAGCAGCACCTCCGCCTCGGGCAGGGCGCGGGTAAGGCCCTCCTCGTCACTGGCGAAGGAGACCTGGAGCCCCGCCATGTCGGGGCTGCGGGAGACGGCGTCGCGCCACTGCGCCTCCGTCACCGCGAAATGGGGATCGTTGGCGGGGTTCTGGACATGAATGCGCATGTCCCCCGATGTGGCATGGCCCATCTGTCACGGGAAGCGGGCTTGCACCCGCTCCAGGCACTGCCACGTTAACCTGCGACAAACTGGAGCGACCTCATGAACCGGCGCGGCGTTCTGCTCGGCCTCTCGGCCCTCTCTCTCGCGGGTGCCCTGCCCGCACTGGCGCAGGTCACGGCGGCCCAGGTCACCCCACCGCGCCGGATCCGCGGCACCATCCAGTCGATCAACGGTCAGGAAATGGTTGTGGCAACGCGGGAAGGGAGCACGGTGGCGCTGCGCCTGGCCGACAATGTCGGCGTCTCCGCGCTGCGGCGGATGACCCTTGCGGACGTGAAGCCCGGCAGCTTCATCGGTACGGCGGCCGAGCCCGGACCGGACGGGGTGCTGCGCGCCCTGGAGGTGCTGGTCTTCCCGGAAGCCATGCGCGGCACCGGCGAGGGCCATTTTGCCTGGGACCTCACACCCAGTTCCTCAATGACCAACGCCACGGTGGATTCGGCGGTGGAGGGCAATGACGGTCGCAGCCTGACGCTGACCGCGCGCGGACAGCAGGTGAAGGTGGTGGTTCCGCCCGATGTGCCGGTGGTGACGCTGATCCCAGGCGCGATGGAGGACCTGAAGCCCGGCGCCCAGGTCTTCCTCTCCGCGACGACGGCGGCCGACGGCACCCTCAACGTTGCCCGGGTCACCGTGTCCCGGGACGGCGTGGTACCGCCGATGTGAGCGAGGCGGCCCTCCCCTCCCCCACCGCCCGGCCGCGCCGGGCCCGGCGGGACGTCCCGCCGCCGCCGAAGCACGGCCCCTGGCCCTGGCTTGACCGGGGCGGGCGCTTCTCGGTCTTCAAGTCAGCCGTCTTGCTGGGGTGCTTGGCCCCGGCGCTCTGGCTCGTCTGGCTATGGGCGAGTGGAGGGATGGGGCCGGAGCCCCTGGCACTGGCCACGCATGAGACCGGCGACTGGTGCATCCGCTTTCTTCTCATCAGCCTGGTCGTCACCCCGGCGCGCTGGGTGCTGGACTGGCCGCGCGCGATGCAGGTGCGGCGGATGATCGGGCTGGCGGCGCTGGGCTATGCCCTCGTGCACCTCGCCCTTTACATCGGGAACGAGAACCTCCGCCTCTGGCACGTGGTGCTGGAGATCGTAAAGCGGCCCTACCTTTCCATCGGCTTCACGGCGCTGATCGGGCTGGCGGTACTGGGTTGGACCTCGACCGACACGGCCCTGCGGCGCCTCGGCCGTGAATGGAAGCCGCTTCACAAGCTGGTCTATCCGATCATCGCGCTGGGGATCCTGCACTTCTACATTCAATCGAAGATCAATGTGTCGGAGCCGGTGCTGATGACCGGCTTCTTCCTGTTCCTTCTCCTCTGGCGGGTGGTCCCGTCCCGGTGGAGGGCGCTGCCCTGGCCCCTTTTCGCCATGGCACCGCTGGCGGCGGCCGGAGCAGCGGGGCTGGAGTATCTCTGGTACGCGCTGGCGACGAACCTTCCGGCCGCGGAGATCTTCAAGGCGAATTTCGACCTCGAATTCGAGATCCGGCCGGCCGTCTGGGTGCTGGTTGCCGGCCTTGCCGCCGCCGCGATCTCGGGGGTTTGGTGGGGCCTTCGGCAGGTCTTTCGAGGAAGCCCGAACCTGGCCAAGTCACAACGCATTCACGAATGATCTGCGGCTGAAATGAGAACCGCCCCGGTCGGATCGGCCGGGGCGGTTAGGGAACGATAAGGCTCTACGATCCCGAAGGGCCCGCTGGGGCTCCGGCGGCTGCGGCCTGGGGGGATGAGGGCTGCGGTGCCGGGGAGGCTGGAGGCGCCGCAGCAGGAGGTGCCGCTGAGGCAGCCCTGGCAGCCTCCACCGGCTTGCCGGCCTCTTCCGGCTTCGCCGCAGCATCGGCCGGGGCGCCGGGCATGCACCGGACCGTGCCCGGGTTGAACCGCGCTGGGGTGGGCACCGTGCCAAGCGGGCAGGCCAGCTGCCGGTGGCTAGCCGGAGCGAGATCCGCGTGCCAGCCGGCCACATCGGCATCCACGCCCGTGCCAGCACCCCCACGCGCGACCCCGCGCCCATCGCACCGACCGGGCCGGCCGCGCGCGGGCGTGCCGCCATTGGGGCAGAGCCAGCGGGCGATGGAGGCGCGGTCCATCACCATCACCTGCTGCAGCCGGCCCCCGCCAGTGCTGAGGCTGGTGTCCAGGCGCGGCGGCTCGGTCCTAGGACCAGGCGTCACTTGGAAGAAGCGCCTCTCCTGCGCCTGGGCCGCTTCGGGCCACAGGGCCGGTCCGGCCAGCAGCGCCCCCAGGCTGAGGCCGACGAGACAACGGGTGCCGATCATGCCGCGGCAGATGGTGCGGCGCGGCACTCTAACCAACCCCGACCCGCAACCTTTTGCGCCGAAGCTTGACGCAGCACCGCCACCGCGCGAATCCCGGAACAGATAGCGCGACCGGAGGAGACCCGCTTGAACCTCGACCCCCAGATCAAGGCGGCGCTGGAAGGCGTCTCCACGGCCACCCTCACGACGGTGCTGCTCAAGAAGGGCCTCCGCAACGTCTGGATGCGCGGCACCCGGCCTATTCGGGAAGGCCAGCCCCGCCTGGTCGGCCGCGCCTTCACCCTGCGCTTCGTCCCGGCACGGGAGGATTTGGCGACCCCGGCCTCCTGGTCCAACCCGATCTCGACCCGCGCCGCCATCGAGGCGATGCCGGAGGGCTGCATCGCCGTGGTGGACGCCATGGGCTGCACCGATGCCGGGATCTTCGGCGACATCCTCTGCGCCCGGATGGAGAAGCGGGGCGTCGCCGCCCTCATCACGGATGGCGTGGTGCGTGACCTCGCGGGCGTGCTCGGCACCGGCCTCCCGGTGTGGTGCCAGGGCGCGGCGGCCCCGCCCTCCGTCGCCGGCCTGACCTTCGTGGCCTGGGACCAGCCGATCGGCTGCGGCGGGGTGGCCGTTTTTCCGGGTGACGTGGTGGTGGTGGACCAGGACGGCGCCGTGCTGATCCCCCAGGACCTGCTGGAGGCCGTGGTGGCCGATGCGGTGGAGCAGGAGCGGCAGGAGACCTGGATCATGACCCAGGTGGATAGCGGCGCCTCCCTCCCCGGCCTCTATCCCCCGAACGCCGAGAACAAGGCGCGCTACGAGGCCTGGAAGAAGGAGCAGCAGGCATGACCGACCTGACGGCGGCCAAGGGCGTCTACGCCATCGCCCCTACCGCCTTCCACGAGGACGGGTGGGTCGATGAGGCCTCCAATGACCGCTACACCGACTTCTGCGTCGAGAGCGGCTGCACCGGCATCACCGTGCTGGGCGTGATGGGCGAGGCCCCGAAGCTGGACATGACGGAGAGCGTCTCCCTCGCCTCCCGCATGATCAAGCGGGCCGGAATTCCCGTCATCGTCGGCGTGTCCGCGCCGGGCTTTGCCGCCATGACCTCCCTGACGAAGGCGGTCATGGATGCGGGCGCTGCGGGGGTGATGATCGCACCGCCGAACACGCTGCGGACGGACGACCAGATCGTCGGCTACTACGCCCAGGCGGCGGAGGCGATCGGGACGGACGTGCCCTTCGTGGTCCAGGACTTCCCGCAGACCTTCAGCGTGATCATGACCCCCGGCGTGATCCGCCGGATCGTCCAGGCCAGCCCGAACTGCGTGATGATCAAGCACGAGGACTGGCCGGGGCTGGAGAAGATTTCCGCCCTGCGCGGCTTCGAGGCGGACGGATCGATGAAGCACATCTCCATCCTTTGCGGGAATGGTGGCCTCTTCATCGACTTCGAGTGCGAGCGCGGGGCGGATGGCGCCATGACCGGCTATGCCTTCCCCGACATGCTATCCGACCTGGTTCGCCTGCAGGCCGAGGGAAAGCGGGACGAGGCGCACGACCTGTTCGACGCCCATCTGCCTCTCCTGCGCTACGAACAGCAGCAAGGGCCGACGGGCCTTGCGGTTCGCAAGTACGTGCTGATGCGGCGTGGCGTCCTGGCCAGCGACGCCCAGCGCCGCCCCGGCGTGGCCCTCTCGGCCAAGGCACGGGCGGAGGTGGACTACCTGCTCTCCCGCGTGGCGCGCTTCGACAAGCGGGCCGATGTGGGCGGGATCAGCCGCGCCGCCTGACGTTCTAGACGCCGCAACAGCGACTCTCCCTCTCGCGTTGAACCACCGTTCCACGGTTCACGCGGGAGGTTTGCCGTGGCTGATAAGAAAAAGAGCACCTACGACGACATGCTGGCCAGATGCCCTCGGCCGGTAACAGCAAGGGTGGCGGCAACAGCAAGCCGGGCGGTGATCCCGGCGACATCGTCGGCAACGTGAAGCTGCGTGGCGCGGATCCCTCCTCCAACAACCGGGGCCGCGGCGAGACGTCTCGGTCCGACGGGCGCTAGGGGAGCTGGACCATGGCGAATGCTGACAAACTCGCCGCCGGCGAGATCGCGGACCGTATGCCCGTCATCGGCAGCGGCGGCGAGCCATTCGGCATTGTCGACCATGTCGAGGGCGACTTCATCAAGCTCGCCAAGAGCGACCCGACCTCGGGCGGAGTGCATCGCTACATACCCCGGAGCACGGTGGCCGGGCTCGACGGGGGCGTCGTACGCCTTTCCATGCCGGCGGAGCAGGCGAAGGGCTCGGCCGCACCGCGTCCGGCGTGCCACGCTACATGTAGGTCAGCCCTCGAGCGGCGGCGGGAAGTCCTCGGGGCGGTGACGGTGGATATGCCGCTGCCGCCTCAGCCCCCTCCGCCGAAGGATCGGCGCGGCGAGCAGGAGCGGTGCTGTCAGGATCGCCAGGACTCCGGAGAGCGCCGCCACCCCTCTCGGCGCCAGCATGGCCGAGGCAGCGGCGAACCCCATGGTCGTGGCATTCACTAAAACCGCCGCGACCCACCAGCGCCGGGCGAGGTTTTCCAGGGCTTCGGCGGCCCCCGGCGGCTCAGGTTCGAGCGTATAAGGCCTGCCATCGCGGCCCACCTCATAGAGGCGGCCCGGATCGGGCTCGAAGCCCGCGGGGCGTTCCGGGTGAGAAGCCCGCAAGCCTTAACGGCGGATGATCACGAAGGCCGGCATGCCAGGGCCACCGCCCGGCCGCCCCCCGGCGCGGCGCGCACGCCACCAGAGCGTCGCAAAGCCGACCAACCCGGCCACGATTACCACGGGAATCAGCAGACCCAGCAGCAGCACGGCGGAGGCCGCCATCACCAGGCCGCCCGCGACCACGGCGGCCAGCACCGCTGCCCCGCCCAGCCGGATCAGCACCCGGTCCAGCCGGGAGCCGCGGCGCGGAGCCTGCGGCGCGTCGCGGAATTCACCCTCCGGCGTCATATCGAGGACCGGGGGCTGGTGTGGAGCCTGGAGCATGATTGGCATGTTGCCGCGCTTCATCGCGGCTTCAAGGGGCCCCCCGGCGGGATTAGAGGAAGGGCATGAGCCCTCCACGCCTGCGTTCCCTCAATGAGCTGCACCCCGGCGACCGCTATGAGCTGGGGCGCCTCTCCCTCTCTCTCGCGGAGATCCGTGAGTTTGCCGAGCGCTACGACCCTCAGCCCTTCCACCTGGATGAAGAGGCGGCAAAGGATTCGGTTTTCGGCACGGTGGTGGCGGCGGGGCTGCACACCCTCTCGGCCTGTTTCGGGCTGTTGATGGGCGGGCCACTTCTCCGCGACATCAGCCTTGCCGGGTCTGCCATGGATGTCCGCTGGCCCGCTGCCCTGCGGCCGGATGAGGAGGTCGTGGTGACCGTGGAAGTGGTGGAGGTGAAAACCTCCCGTGCGCGGAATGACCGCGGCTCCGCCCGGCTGCGCTACGTGGCGACCCGGGTGGCGGACGGGGTCATCGTGCTGGACGCGACCGGGCTGCACCACCTCAGGCGCTGAAACGCGAACGGCGCGGGCGATGTCTCGCCCGCGCCGTCCGGAAGGGGTCCGGCCCCGCCGAAGCGGGGCCGGGAGGATCAGGCCGAAGCCTTCATGATCTCGTCCGCCACGTTGCGCGGCACCGGATCATAGTGGTGGAACTGCATGGAGAAGGAAGCGCGCCCCTTCGTCATGCCGCGCAGGTTGGAGATGTAACCGAACATCTCCTTCAGCGGAACATGGGCCCGGATGATAACCGAGGTCGAGGCCATGTCCTGGCTCTGGATCACGCCGCGGCGACGGTTCAGGTCGCCCACCACGTCGCCGACATGGTCGGAGGGGGTGGTCACCTCCACGTCCATGATCGGCTCCAGGATCACCGGGCCGGCCTTCTTCATGCCCTCGCGGAAGCAGGCCTTGGCGGCGATCTCGAAGGCCAGGGCCGACGAGTCGACGTCGTGGTACTTGCCGTCCACCAGGCTGTACTTGAAGTCCACCGTCGGGAAGCCGGCGAGCACGCCCGTGTCGGCCTGGACCTTGATGCCCTTCTCGACGGCCGGGATGTACTCCTTCGGCACCGAGCCGCCGGCGGTGGCGTTCACGAACTCGATGCCCGTGTTCCGCTCCTTCGGCTCGAAGACGACCTTCACCTCGGCGTACTGGCCCGAGCCACCCGACTGCTTCTTGTGGGTGTAGGTCTCGGTATGCGACTTGGTGATCGTCTCGCGATAGGCCACCTGCGGGGCGCCGATATTGGCGTCCACGCCGTACTCGCGCTTCAGGCGGTCGATGATGATCTCGAGGTGCAGCTCGCCCATGCCGGACAGGATGGTCTGGCCGGTCTCCTGGTCGGTCTTCAGGCGCAGCGAGGGGTCCTCGCCGGCCAGCTTCTGCAGCCCGAGGGTCATCTTCTCGACGCCCTCCTTCGTCTTCGGCTCGACCGAGATGTCGATCACGGGCACCGGGAAGGCCATGCGCTCGAGCACCACCGGGTCCTCGGCCGAGGCCAGCGTGTCACCCGTGCCGGTGTCCTTCAGGCCAACGAAGGCCGCGATGTCGCCGGCGGAGACCTCCTTGATCTCCTCGCGCTTGTCGGCATGCATCTGGAACATGCGGCCGACGCGCTCCTTACCGTCCTTGGTCGTGTTCAGGACCGTGTCACCGGTCTTGAGCACGCCGCGGTAGACGCGGACGAAGGTCAGGTTGCCGTACTTGTCGTTGATGATCTTGAAGGCCAGGCCGGCGAAGGGCGCGTCCTCGCGGGCGGGGATCACCCGGCGCTCGGCGGTCTCGTCCTCGCCCTCCTCCGGGGCCACCTTGATGCCCTCGATGTCCACCGGGGACGGCAGGTAATCGATCACGCCGTCGAGCAGGGGCTGCACGCCCTTGTTCTTGAAGGCGGAGCCGCAGAAGACCGGGCGGAACTCGCCGGAGATCGTGCCCTTCTTGATGGCGCGCTTCAGGGTCGCGACGGAAACGTCGCCCTTGTCGAAGTACTCCTCCATGGCCGCGTCATCGGCGCCGAGAACGGCGTCGAGCAGGGTCTGGCGGTACTCGGCGGCCTTGTCCTTCAGGTCGTCCGGGATCGGGGCCTCGTGGTACTTGGCGCCCAGCTCGTCGCCTTCCCAAATCAGCGCCTTCATCTCGACCAGGTCGACGATGCCCTTCAGGGTGTCCTCGATGCCAATCGGGAGCTGCAGGGCCACCCAGTTGATGCCGAGCTTCTCGGTCAGGGTCGCGGCGGCGCGGTAGAAGTCGGCGCCGGTGCGGTCCAGCTTGTTGATGAAGATAATGCGGGGGACGTTGTACCGGTCCGCCAGGCGCCAGTTCGTCTCGGACTGCGGCTGCACGCCGGCCACGCCCTCGATGATGAACACCGCGCCGTCGAGCACGCGGAGGGAGCGGTTCACCTCGATGTTGAAGTCGATGTGGCCCGGGGTGTCGATGACGTTGATCCGGTGGTCGTTCCACTCGGCCGTCACGGCGGCGGAGGTGATCGTGATCCCCCGCTCACGCTCCTGCTCCATGTAGTCCGTGGTGGTGTTGCCCTCGTGGACCTCACCGATGCGATGGTTCTTGCCGGTGTAGTAGAGGATCCGCTCGGTCGTGGTGGTCTTGCCCGCGTCGATATGCGCGGTGATGCCGATATTGCGGATGCGATCGAGAGGGGTGCGCGCCACTTGGGCCTCCGTTGGTCGCGGCCCCCGGTGGGGCAATGGCCGCGAAGGTAATGCGGCTCGGCCGCGTCATGGTCATGCGGCTCGCCGCCGCTTGGGTCGCTCGGCGGTGTGGCCGCGCGGCGGGCGTTCCGGATGTGGCGTAACGGGCCGTGGCGATCCATCGCCGCGCCCGTGACCTGATCCGACCTGCCTGATGCCGCCGGGCGCCGCTACCGCGCCCGTACTGCGGGCGGACACATGCTCTCTCGGGCGACGTTTTGCAAGCTTCCCGAGGGGCGTTAGAGCTGCCTGGGCCGCAAATCAGGGCCGCGAGTGCCTTACCGAGACCGTTCAATCGTCCCGGTGGACGCGCTCCATGCGCTCGTGGCGCTCCTGGGCCTCGATGGACAGGGTAGCGATCGGGCGGGCCTCCAGGCGGCGCAGACCGATCGGCTCACCGGTCTCCTCGCAGTAGCCGTAGGTGCCGTTGTCCACCCGCTCCAGCGCCTGGTCGATCTTGGAGACGAGCTTGCGGGCCCGGTCGCGGGTCCGGAGTTCCAGGGCCCGGTCGGTCTCGACGCTGGCCCGGTCCGTCAGGTCGGCTTCCACGATTCCGCCCTGCCCCATGGAGGAGAGGGTCTCGCCGGCCTCACGCAGGAGGTCCTGGCGCCAGCGCAGCAGCTTCTGCCGGAAATAGGCGAGCTGCCGGGGGTTCATGAAGGCCTCGTCTTCCGAGGGCTTGTAATCCGGCGGCAGGGTGATGAGCATGGCTTGCATCCCGATGGCCTGGCCCCGACCACTCCGGTCCCCCCGGCCGGTCTGGCAGCCGCGTATAGCGACGGCACCGCGAGCAAAACAAGGGGAACGCCCTGCCGGGCGGGCGCCCACGGCTTTCCTTCGCGGCTTTTCACGTTCCTGCAACCATTATGCCACGGCGCGCCAGCTCCACGCGAGCACGCAGGGCGATGCCGGCCAGCGCGTCCGCCAGCATGGGGTCGTCGGGCGACTCGCCCTCGGCCAGGGCTGCCAACCGGGCCAGGCCATCAGGATCGGCCACGCCGCGCAGCAGCCCGGCCTGCATGGCCGAGAGCTCCTTGAGCAGGTCCCGCGCCCGGGCGGCGCCGCGCCGGTCCCGCTCCGCTGCCTCGTCTGTCGCCTGCACAACGAGAAACCCGACCGCTGCCACGGAGGCCGTGGGCCCTGACTCCCGCGCCTCCGACGCCGATAGGGCAGCATCCGGCAGACGGAAGGCCCCGCCCGCGCGTGCCGCGGCGCGCGGCCGCTGCGACCCTGCCGCCCACCCGACACCGCCGATCCCCACCATACCCATCGCAGCCTCCTGCCGCCTCTTGCCGCCGCGCCCCGACGCTTTCTGCCGCGCGGGGGAAGGGAACTCCCCTCCCCCGGCAAAGCCTGCCGTCCCATCCCCGCCAGGCCCTGGCACGGGCGTTGCGCTCGGGGACGCAGGATTTGTTGGAGGCCAGCTTGCCCCGGACCGGTTTCCGAAGCGCGAAGACGGCGATGATCCTTTTCCTCGCCCTGCTCTGGCCGGCGCTGGCGGCCGCGCAGGTGCGGATCAAGGACATCGCGGATATCGAGGGCATCCGGGACAACCAGCTCGTCGGCTACGGGCTCGTGGTCGGGCTGCCCGGCACCGGGGACCGGTTGCGGTCGGCGGTGTTCACGCGCCAGTCGCTGGTCGGGATGCTGGAACGGCTGGGGGTGAACACGCGCGACCAGGAGACGAAGCTGGACACGCGCAACGTGGCCGCGGTGATGGTCACGGCGAACCTGCCGGCCTTCGCCCGGCCAGGCAGCCGGCTGGACATCGCCGTGTCCTCCCTCGGCGACGCCACGAACCTCACCGGCGGGACGCTGCTGGTCACGCCGCTGCTCGGTGCTGACGGGGAAGTCTATGCGGTAGCGCAGGGTGCCGTGGCCACCGGAGCCATCGCGGCACGCGGCCAGGCCTCCTCCGTGCAGCGGGGCGTGCCGACCTCCGCCCGGATTTCCTCCGGTGCGGTGGTGGAGCGGGAGCTGCCCTTCCAGCTCGCGGGACGCGACCGCATCCGCCTCTCCCTCCGCAACCCGGACCTGACCACGGCGCAGCGCATGGCCGCCGCCATCAACCACGTGGCGGGCGCAGGCAGCGCGACGGCAACGGACCCGCGCACGGTGGTGCTGCTGGCGGGCGGCCGGGACGTGGCGCGGCTGCTGACGGAAATAGAAGGTATCCGCGTGGAGCCCGATCAGGCGGCGAAGGTGGTGATCGAGGAAGCCTCGGGCACCATCGTCATGGGCGCCAATGTCCGCGTCTCCACGGTCGCCATCGCGCAGGGCAACCTCACCATCCGCGTGACGGAGACGCCGCAGGTGAGCCAGCCCGCCCCCCTTTCCAGCGGCCAGACGGCGGTGGTGCCGCGCAGCGGGATCGAGGTCGACGACGCGCGCGACCGGCGTCTTGGCATCCTGCCGCGGTCCGTTACGCTGGAGGAGTTGGTGCGCGGGCTGAATTCCCTCGGCGTCGGGCCGCGCGACCTCATCACCATCCTGCAATCCGTGAAGGCGGCCGGCGCGCTGCAGGCCGAGCTGGAGGTGCGGTGATGGAAGCCGCTGCCGCCGCCGCTACGCACGCCGCGCTCGCCCGCGTGGCCCGCCGCTTCGAGATGCAGGCGCTCGGCGCGCTTCTCAAGCCGGTTTTTGGCGCGGCGCCGAAGGGGCTTCTCTCCGCCGGTGCTGCGGAGGAGCAGTGGCGGCCGATGCTCGTCGAGCAGTATGCCCAGGGCTGGTCGAACAAGGGCGGGGTGGGCATCGCCAACGCCGTGTACCGCGAATTGCTGCGCGCGCAGTCCGCCGCGCAGGGCCTCCAACCCGGAGAGACCGCATGAACCAGACCCCTGCCCCCATCGTCCAGGCGCTTCTCGTGGCCGGCCAGCGCCTGGCGGAGGCGCTGCGCGCGGAGAACGAGGCCTTGGGACGGCTGGACCTCGGCCGCGCCGCGACACTTGCCACCGCGAAGGTGCAGGCGAGCGACGCCTTCGCTGCCGCCTATGGCGCCGCGACGAAGACCGGCACTGGCCCGGCGGGCATGGCGGGCGAGCTGCGCACGGCGGCGGAGCGGCTCGCGCTGGGGCTGCGCGACCTCTCCGACGAGAACCGGCGCTTGCTGGAGCGCGCTATTACCTTGCAGTCCCGGGTGATCGAGACGATCGCGGGCGCGGCCATCCCTGCGAGCAGACCTGCTACCTATGGTGGCCTGGGCCAGCGCGCGTTGCCGCGGCAGGTGCCATCCCTCGCCCTCGCCGCCAGGGCCTGAAACACTGGCGTGAACGCGTTTCGCCGTGCGTGGGGCGGGCTGCTGGCGCGGCGCGCGGCGCTGGGGCATAGCTGCGGGGAATGAACGCCACGGCGGACAGTGCATCGGAACAGGCCTGGGCGGCGCTGCTGGCGCGGCGCGCCGGTGATGTCGCGCCCCTGCCGGAGCATCCTCTGTCCTCTCTCTTCGCGCCCGTTCTCGCCGGCGGCGCGGGAATGGATGGATGCACGCTTGTCGGGCGCCTGGCGCAGACGCTGGATGGGCGAATCGCCACGGCCGGCGGTTCCAGCCAGTGGATCGGCGGGCGCGGCGACATCCTCCACACGCACCGTCTGCGCGCGCTGTGCGACGCGGTGCTGGTGGGCGCGGGCACGGTGGAGAAGGACGATCCGCGCCTGACGACGCGCGAGGTGGCGGGGGTGAACCCGGTCCGCGTGGTGCTCGATCCGCGGCGGCGTCTGGCACCGTCGCACCGCATCTTCTGCGACGGCGACCCGCGGACGCTGCTCGCCTGCCTGGAGGATGCGGCCGGCGGGGATCGCCACGGGGCGGCGGAGGTACTGCGCCTTCCGCGCGGCGCGGAGGGGATGGATTTGGCCGCGCTGCTGCGCGCCCTGCACGCGCGGGGCCTGTCCCGGCTGTTCGTGGAGGGCGGGGGGATCACGGTTTCCGCCTTTCTCGCCGCGGGCCTGCTGGATCGGCTGCACGTCACGATCGCACCCGTCATCCTCGGCTCCGGCCGGGCGGCCTTCATCCTGCCGGAGGCCGGGCGCATCGCCGACGGCCTGCGCTTCAACTGGACACCTTATCCCCTGGAGGGCGGCGACATCCTTTTCGACATCCCCCTGCGCCGCACGCGCCCGCGCGTCTGCGAGGGCGCTTGACCGCCGCCGCCGCTGGCACCGCCACAGCCTTCTGGACCACCGGCCCCGGCGAGGGCGCGATCCACGGCGAGACGCTGCGGCCCCCCGGACCGGGGGAGGTGCTGGTGCGGACCCTCGCCAGCGGCATCAGCCGCGGCACGGAGCGATTGGTGTTCAACGGCCGCGTCCCGGAGAGCGAGTGGGCGCGCATGCGCGGCCCGATGCAGGCCGGCGCCTTTCCCTTTCCCGTGAAGTACGGCTACGCGGCGGTGGGCGTGGTGGAGGAAGGTCCGGAGGAGTGGCTGGGTCAGCGCGTCTTCTGCCTGCACCCCCACCAGGACCGGTTCGTCGCGCCGGTTTCCATGTGCGCCATCGTGCCGGACCGGGTGCCGGAGTGGCGCGCGGTGCTGGCCGCGAACATGGAAACGGCGCTGAACGTGATCTGGGACGCGCAGCCCCTGGCGGGTGAGCGCGCGCTGGTGATCGGTGCTGGGGTGGTCGGGCTGCTCTGTGCCTGGTTGCTGTCGCGCTTCCCGGCGCTGGAGCTGGCGGTGGCCGATCCCGACCCGCTGCGCGCGCCCGTCGCACAGCGCCTGGGGCTTCGGCTGGTGGCGCCGGAGGACGCGCCTGACAACCGGGACCTGATCCTCCACGGCTCCGGGAATCCGGAAGGGCTGCGGACCGCGCTGCGCTGTGCGGGCTTCGAGGCGCGGATCCTGGAAGCGTCCTGGTTTGGTGCCGCGGAATGCGCCCTGCCGCTGGGCGAAGCCTTCCACGCCCATCGCGTCACCTTGCGGTCCACCCAGGTCGGGCATGTCGCGGCGCCGATGCGCGGGCGGCGCAGCCATGCGGAGCGGATGGCGCTCGCCCTCTCCCTTCTTGCAGATCCGGCGCTGGACGCGCTCTGCGGCCCCATGGTCGCCTTCCGCGACCTGCCGCGGGCCATGCCCGGCCTGCTCGGCGCCCCGCCCGAGGGGGAGGCGGCGCCGTTGCTGCCCGTCGTCACCTATGAACCCTGACCTGCGAACCTTGGACGAGATCCCGATGTACAGCCTGACCGTCGCCGACCACGTGATGATCGCGCACTCCTTCAAGGGAGAGGCCTTCGGCCCCGCCCAGCGCGTTCACGGCGCGACCTTCGTGGTGGAGGCGGAGTTCCGCGCGCCGGCGCTGGACAACGCCAACCTGCTGGTGGACATCGCCGCGGCCCGCGTGGAGCTGCGCCGCACCCTCGACAGCTTCGACTACGACAACCTGGACAACCTGCCCCAGTTCGCCGGCCAGAACACGAGCACGGAGTTCCTCTGCTTCCACGTCCACGGCCTGCTCTGCGCCGCGCTCGCGCAGGGGAAGCTGGGCGAGGGCGGCAAGGCCGTGCAGTCGGTAAAGGTGCTGCTTCGGGAGAGCCCGCTGGCCTGGGCGTCCTATGACGCCCCGCTTCGGAAGGCCGCAACGGCGTGAGGCTCGTCCTCGCCGTCCCGGCGCCGCTCTCCGCTACGAGCGGCGGCTATGCCTATGATCGGCGCATCCTCGAGGGACTGCGCGCGGCCGGCCACGAGATGCGCGTGGAGGAAATGCCCGGCCGCCATCCCCTGCCGGACGCGGAGGCGGAGGCCGCCGCGCGCGGCGTGGTGGACCGGCTCCTCGCGACGGAGGCGCTGGTGGTGGACGGGCTCGGCCTACCGGCCTTCGCGCCGATCGCTGCATCCCCTGCCCTCGCCCGGGCCGTCGGACTGATCCACCACCCCACGGCGCTGGAAACCGGCTTCTCCGAGGAGGAGCGCGAGGCCTTGCGGGCGCGTGAGCGCGAGCTCTTCCCCCGCCTGGGACGTCTAGTCACCACTTCCCGCCTCACGGCGCAGCGGCTGGCGCCGGAGTTCGGCGCCGATCCCGGGCGCATCGGCACGGTTGAGCCGGGCACCGATCCCGCGCCGCGCGCCCGGGGCTCCGGCGGCCCGGGCTGCGCCATCCTCTCTGTGGGCACGGTCGTGGCACGCAAGGGATATGACGTGCTGCTGCGCGCGCTCGGGCGGCTGACAGACCTGGAGTGGCGCCTCACCGTCGCCGGGCCTGTGCGCGACGCGGTCCATGCCGAGGGGCTGCGCGCCCTCGCGGAGGAACTGGGCATCGCGCAGCGCGTCGCCTTCGCCGGCGAGGTGGAGGGCGCGGCGCTGGAAGCGCTGTACGACAGAGCCGACCTCTTCGCCTCTGCAAGCCACTGGGAGGGATATGGGATGGCCGTGGCGGAGGCGCTGGCGCGGGGCCTGCCGCTGGCCGTTACCGCCGGCGGTGCGCTGGCCGACCTGGCGCCGCGCGACGCTGCCGTGATCGCGGCGCCCGGTGACAGCAACAGCCTGTCCCGCGCCATGCGCCGGCCAATCTTTGATGCCGGGCTGCGCGAGGCGATGGCGGATGCCGCCTGGCGCGCCGGGGAGCGCCTGCCGCGCTGGTCCGACCGGGCGGAGGCCTTCGCCCGCGAGATCGAGGCCGCCATGTCCGGAGCCGGGGCATGAGCGAGAGCTTCGACGCGGACTGGCTCGAGCTGCGGGAGCCCTTCGACGCGCGCGCGCGCGATTTCGACTTGGCCTTCGCCCTTTCCGCGGCCTTGCCGGCAAGGCCGCGGCTGCTCGACCTCGGGGCGGGCACGGGCAGCCTGTTCCGCTGGCTCGCGCCCCTGCTGAACCGGCCGCAGGCCTGGACCCTGGTGGATGCGGACGTCACCCTCATCGAGTTCGCGTTCGACACTATTGCCATGCGCGCGGTGGAGGTGGGCTTCGAGGTCTCGGCGCCGAACAAGCGCACGCTGCTCGTCCACACGCCCTCCGGCGCCTGGCGGGTGGATGGCCTGGTGCGGGACCTGGCCGACGCGCCGGACGGGCTGCCGCTGGGCAAGGCGGACGGCGTGGTCTGCTCGGCTCTCCTCGACCTGGTGTCCCGCCGCTGGGCGGAGCGGGTGGCAGAAGGCCTGCGCCTGCCCTTCTACGCGGCGCTGAACGTCGCGGGGGACGCGCGCTTCCTTCCGCCTCATCCCTCCGACGGAGCCGTGGCGCGCGGCTTCCGGCGCGACCAGCGGCGAGAGAAGGGCTTCGAAGGACCTGCCCTGGGAAGCGAGGCGGCGCGAGTCGCCGCCGCCGCCTTCCGCGCGCAGGGCTTCGGCGTGACCACCGCGCCCTCTCCCTGGCGGATCGGGCCGGCGGACACGCGCATGCTCAATGCGCTTGCGAAGGGACATGCTGAGGCCGCCCTACGCTGGACACCACGGGGCGCTGGAACGATTCGCGCCTGGTCGGCCATGCGGGCGGCGCAGGCGCGGCGTGGCGCGCTTCGCGCCGTGGTAGGGCACACGGACCTGCTTGCACTGCCCCGGCACTAGACGACGGACAAAAAAGGGGGCGCCGCGGCGCCCCCTTCGTCGTGACGGCCAGCTGATTAGGTCTGGTCGCCGGCGTTCTGCGCCTCGGTCTCCTGCGCGGGAGCCTCCTGCGCGGCGGCAGCCTCGGCCTTGCGGCGAGCGCGGGTCTCGGCGCCCTTCTTCGCGGCTTCGCTACGCGCGCTCGGCGCGGCGCTCTTCCGGGCGCCCGTGCTGCGGCTGGCAGCAGCGCGGGTGGCCGTCGTGCGGGAAGCCGGGGCCTTGCGGGCCGTCGTGCGCGCGGTGGTGGTCTTCGCCGCGGGCTTGGCAGCGGCGCGCTTCGGCGCGGCCTTGCGGGCGGTGGTGGCCGCCGCGGTGGTGCGCTTGGCGGCCGGGCGGCGCGCGGTGGCGGACTTCGCAGCGGTGCGGGCCGTGGTGGCGCGCTTCGCCGGGGCAGCGCGGCTCGCCGCGGGCTTGCGGGCCGGGGCGGCCTTCTTCGCGGCGGCGGTGCGGGTGCCCGTGGTCTTGCGCGCGGTGGTGGTCTTGCTCGCGGCGGCCTTGCGGGCGGGCGCGGCCTTGCGGGCCGGGGCGGCCTTCTTCGCCGTCGTGGTACGGGAGGCCGTGGTCTTGCGCGCGGCGGTCGTCTTCTTCGCCGCAGGGGCGGCCTTCTTCGCGGCCGGCTTCTTCGCGGCCGCAGCCTTTGTCGCCTTCGGCGCCGCCTTGGCGGCGGGCTTGGCGCGGCCGGCGGTGCTCGCCTTGCGCGTCCCGGCGCTGCGGCGCGTGGTGCTCATCGCCATGGCGGCGGCGCGGGGGGTCTGTTCATCGCTCACGTGCTGGATCTCCTGATCGTTCGTGCCTGGTGGGTTCGCGTCATGGATCGGTCTGGACCCGCGGGCGCGCCCACCTCTCGGGGGGAAGGCATCACAGGGTCTGGTTCCGCCGCGCGAGGTGATGGAGTGGCCGCGTCGTGCCGTCTCCGGCCTCGCGCTCCTGGGCGGCTCGGCGGGCGATCCTGTCGCCGCATCCCCTGCCCTTCCTCTCATCCGGCTTGAGACTTCCCGTGTACGGAAATCCAAGAACCGTCCTTTCGCGTTGCGTCGCGCCGATCACCTCCCCGTCCTTTGTCGCGTTGCTGTCCTGCCGGGTGCATCGTGACTGCACAGCCTGCTTGACAGCATAGCGCGCGAATCGCGTGGGATGGTTCTTGCGCGCTGCACGCTATCTTCAGCGTACTCCAGCTTGTCAACGAAAAGACTTTGCGCGCGCGCAGATTTTCGCGCGCATCCGACTCGCATCGTCGCACGTTGCGTCGCGCCATGCTGTCCTGTGCTGGTCGTCGCGTGCGGGCGGTGCGCGTCGTACCGCCCGCACGCGACCCCGTCAGCCGCGCTCCGCCATCGCGGGAACCGCGCGCTGCGCCGCGCCCGTGTAGTGCGAGAGCGGGCGGATAAGACGGTTGTCGGCGGCCTGCTCGATCACGTGCGCCGCCCATCCGGTGATGCGGGAGGCGACGAAGATCGGCGTGAAGAGCGGGATGTCGAAGCCCATCAGGTGGTAGGCGGGCCCTGCCGGGAAATCCAGGTTCGGGTGGATGTTCTTCTTCGTCAGCATCTCACCCGCCAGCAGGCGGGACATCTCCATCCAGCGGCGATCGCCCACCACCTCTGCCATCTTCTCGGCGTATTTCGTCATGGTGGGGACGCGGCTGTCGCCGTTCTTGTAGACGCGGTGGCCAAAGCCCATCACCAGCGCCTTGTGGTCGAAGCGGGATTGCAGCCATTCCACCGCCGCCTCCGGCTGGCCGATTTCCGTCAGCATGTGCATCACCGCCTCGTTGGCGCCGCCATGCAGCGGGCCTTTCAGCGCGGCGATGCCGCCCGTCACCGCCCCGTGCAGGTCCCCGCCGGTGGAGGTGATGAGGCGGGCGGTGAAGGTGGAGGCGTTGAACCCGTGCTCCGCGTAGAGGATGAGGGAAACGTCGAAGGCCTTCACCACCTCGGGCTGCGGCACCTTGCCGAAGACGACGTGGAAGAAGTTCTCCGCGAAGGTGAGGGAGGGATCGGGCGCCACCGGATCCAGCCCCTTGGAGGCGCGGTGGGCCGCCGCAATCGCGGTCGGGATCTTCGCCAGCAGCCGCATCGCCTTGCGGCGGGTGGCGGGCTCGGACACGTCGGCCGTGTCCGGATCCTCCATACCGAGGAAGGAGACGGCGGTGCGGATGGCGTCCATCGGGTGGGCGTCGCGCGGGAAGGCGCGGATCACCTCCAGCAGCGCCGGCGTCAGCGCGCGCTGGGAGGCCTCCTCCCGCCGGAACTCGGCGAGCTGCGTGGCGTTCGGCAGCTCCCCGTTCCAGAGGAGATAGGCGACCTCCTCGAAGGAACATTCCTCCGCCAGGTCCTGCACGGGGTAGCCGCGATAGGTGAGGCTGTTCGTCTCCGGCATCACCTTGGAGACGGCGGAAACGTCGGCGATGACGCCGACAAGGCCCTTGCGGATGTCGGGCTGGGCTTCGCTCATGGTTCTTCCTCCTGATTGTCGTTCGGTGCGGCCGCGCCGCCGGGCGGTCCGGCGGCGCGGGCCTGGCTCAGAAGATGCCGGGCCTGCCGACGGCCAGCTTGCCCTCCGGCAGGCGGACGGTGAGTTGATCCAGCTCCCCGGCCTTGAGGTTCGGCAGGTTCTCCGCCGCGGCGATGAAGCGGTCGGCCTCGGCCGCGTCCACGATCCCGTCCGTCAGGATGCGGAACTTGCGGATGTAGTCAGCGCGGCCGAAGGGCTTCGCCCCAAGCGGGTGGGCGTTGGCGACGGCCAGCTCGTCCACCAGCACCGTGCCGTCCTTCAGGGTGATCTCCACCCGGCCGCCGAAGGCGAGCTCGTTCGGGTCGCGGGAGTGGTAGCGGCGCGTCCACTCCGGATCCTCGCGCGTCTCCATCTTGTGCCAGAGGCGGACGGTGTCGGACCGGGCGGCGCGCTCCGGCGCGTAGCTGTCCACGTGGTGCCAGCGCCCGTCCTGCAGAGCGACGGTGAAGATGTACATGATGGAGTGGTCCAGCGTCTCGCGGCTGGCGGTGGGATCCATCTTCTGCGGGTCGTTGGCGCCCGTGCCGATGACGTAGTGGGTGTGATGGGAGGTATGAAGAAGGATCTTCTCCACCTGCTCCAGGTCCTTGATCTTGTCCCGCATGCGGAAGGCGAGGTCGATGAGGGCCTGGGACTGGTACTCGGCCGAGTGCTCCTTCGTGTAGCTGTCGAGGATAGCGCGCTTCGCCTCGCCTGCAGCGGGAAGGGGCACCTCGTAGTAGACGGGCTCGTACACGTCGCCCTGGTAGCGGTGGGTCCGGCCGGACAGCACCCAGGCGATCACGGAGTCCTCGCCTTCGTAGATCGGGCTCGGTGCCCCCTCCCCGCGCATGGCGCGGTCCACCGCCTCCACCGCCAGCTTTCCGGCATGGGCGGGGGCAAAGGCCTTCCAGCTGCTGATCTCGCCCTTGCGGCTCTGGCGGAAGGTCACGCTGACATGCAGGGCCTGTTGCACGGCCTGGAAGATCGTCACCTGGTCCAGCCCTAGCAGCGTGCCGAGACCGGCGGCCTGGGCGGGGCAGAGATGGGCGATATGGTCCACCTTGTGCTCGTGCAGGCAGATGGCCCGCACCAGGTCGATGTGGATCTCGTATCCCGTCGCGAGGGCCCGCATCAGCGCCGCGCCGTCCTTCTTCATGGTCTGGGCCACGGCGAGGATCGGCGGGATGTTGTCGCCGGGGTGGGAGTAGTCGGCGGCCAGGAAGGTGTCGTGCATGTCCAGCTCGCGCACCGCGGTGCCGTTCGCCCAGGCCGCCCATTCCGGCGAAACGCGGACGGAGGGATCGACGCCGAACACCGTCGCGCCGCCCGGCCGCGGATGCCCCAGCGCCATCTGGCGCGCGGAGGTGGGGGCGGAGCGGTTGATGGCCGCGATGGCAACGGCGGCGTTGTCGATCACGCGGTTGATGATCATGGCTGCCGTGTCGTGGGGCACGGCCACCGGGTCGGCGGCCACCGCCGCGATCTTCCAGGCGAGCTGGTCCTCGCGCTTCAGCAGCGCCTTGGACGGGTAGACCTTCACGGGATGCGTCTGCACCGGGCTTTCCTTCCTCTCTTGGGAGCGCGGTTCTGCACCCCGGCCGGATCATCGTCCAATCCGATTGACGGCGGCGCGCGATAGCGTTTCCGTATCGCGCATGGATTTCCGCCTCGTCCGACGCCTCGGCCATTTTCTCGCCGTCGCGGAGGAAGGGCATTTCGGGCGCGCCGCCGCCCGGCTCGGCCTCTCCCAGCCGCCGCTGACCGCGCAGATCCAGGCGCTGGAGAAGGAGCTGGGCGTGCGCCTGCTGGAGCGCACGGGACGCGGCACGCGCCCGACGCGCGCGGGAGAGGCGCTGCTGCCGCTGGCCCGTCGCCTGGCCGAGGATGCCGGCGCGCTGGAGGCGTTGGCGCGGGAGCTGCGCGCGGGCCGCCATGCGCCGGTCGCGATCGCCTGCGTCACCTCCGCCCTGTTCGATGAACTCCCGCCGCTGGTCCGCTCCATCTCCGCGGAGCGGCCGGAAGCGGCGGTTTCCGTGCGGGAGATGGACACGGCGGACGCGCTGGAGGCGCTGCGGCGCGGCGAGGTGGACATTGCCCTGTTGCGCGACGACCGCGCCCGCCCGCCCATCCGCATTCGGCCCCTGGGGGACGACCACCTCCTCGCGGCGCTGCCGGCGGGCCACGCGCTGCTCCAAGCGCCCGATCCGCTACCGCTCGCGCTGCTGGCGGACGAGCCGATGCTTCTGCTGCCCCGCGCCATCTCCCCCGCTTATGCCGATGCCATGGTCGCTGCCTGCCGAAACGCCGGCTTCGCGCCGCGGACCTTGCGGGAGGTGGGTTCGGCCATGGCGCAGCTCGGCTTCGTGGCGGCGGGGCTGGGCGTCGCCCTGGTCTCGTCCGGCATGGCGCGGCTGCGGCCGCCCGGGGTCGCCTTCCGCACGCTGGCCGGGCCGATCCGTGCCGTCGGCGTCGCCCTGGCCTGGAACGCGGAACGGGAGAGCGAGGCGGCGGGACTGGCGCTTTCCCTGGCCGAGAAGCTTTTCCCCGCACCGGGTGGGATACACCCGCCCGCCGATCTGCCCTAACCTCTCGCTGCCCCGCAGCAAAACCTGGATGCCGCATGAGCCAGCCCTATGACCGCGTGATCCTCGGTGACCTTGTCCTGCCGGAGGGGGTGATGAAGGGCGGCTACGTCGCCGTGCGCGGGGAGACCATTGCGGCCATCGGCCAGGGCGAGCCGCCGCCGGCTATGGAAACGGAGGACCAGTCCGGCCGCCTCGTCTTCCCAGGTCTGGTGGACGGCCACATGCACACGGCCAGCTCCATCGGTTGGCCGGGGATCGAGGGCGCCACCCTCTCCGCCGCTGCCGGCGGCGTGACGACCTGCGTTGACATGCCCTACGACATTCCCCTGCCCGTCACGGACGCCACGATCTTCCGCGACAAGGTGGAGTGGCTGCACCGGCTGGCCCATGTGGACGTGGCACTCTATGGCACAATCAAGAAGGATGGCGGTGTCGAGGCGATCGCTCCGCTGGCCGAGGCCGGCGCCTGCTCCTTCAAGTTCTCCACCTATGAGTACGATGCCGTGCGCTTCCCCCGGATCGAGCCGGGGCTGATGCGAGAGGCATTCGCGGAGATCGCGAAGACCAACCTCATGGTCGCGGTCCATAATGAGGACCAGGAGCTGGTGGTGAAGCTTACCGCCGAGGCGAAGGCGGCCGGGCACACCGATCCGATCTGGCACTGCCGCACCCGCCCGCCGCTGGCGGAGAACCTGGCGAACCTCGCCATCTTCGAGATCGGGCTTGAGACGGGGGCGCATGTCCACATCGCCCATTCCTCCCTCGCCCGCGGCTTCGAGATCGCGGAGGACTTCCGCTCCCACGGCGCCCGTTCCTCCGGCGAGGGATGCCTGCACTATTTCTGCATGACGGAGGATGACATCGTTCGCCTGGAGGGCTTCGGGAAGTGCAACCCGCCCTTCCGCACCGGGGATGAGGTGGAGCGCATGTGGGCCGCGCTGCTGGCCGGCAAGTGCGCCTATATCTCCACCGATCACGCCCCCTGGCAGCGCGACCGTAAGATCTACAAGGGCGACATCTTCGCTCTCGGCGCCGGGCTGACGGGGATGCAGAGCTTCGCGCCGGTCATGTTCACGCTGCTGGAGGAGCGCGGGCTCTCGCCCACTCTCATGGCCAAGTACTGCGCGGCGGAGCCGGCGCGCTACCACGGGCTGGACCCGAAGAAGGGCTCCATCGCGGTCGGCTCCGACGCCGACCTCTGCGTGATCGAGCGGGGCGACTTCACCTTCGACGAGGCGAAAATCCTGGACCGGCCGGAGTTCCGGCACTCCGCCTATCACGGCCGCGCCCTGAAGGGCCGCGTGGCCGCCACCTACCTGCGCGGCCGCCGCATCTGGGACGGCGAAGCGGTGCTGGCGAAGCCGGGCCATGGCCGCTTCGTGCCGCGCCAGCACAACCGGCCCGTGGCCCTGGCATGAGGAGAATGCGGCCGCCGGAGACACCGGGCCTGCTGATCGCGATGATCGCGGTGCTCGGCCTGGGGCTCTTCGTCGCATTCGGCCTCGGTTTCGGCGGCTTCGGGATGGCGCACTTCCTGGGGTACCTCATGATCGCCATCGCCGTTGGCGCCTTCGGATTGCTGCGGAGGCGTCGATGACGCGCTCGCTCCTCATCGCGATCGTCGGCGCGCTGCTCGGCTTCGCCGGCTGGATCTGGCTCACGGGGCCTGGCACCTCCGTGCCGAACGCGCTGATTGCCCTGGTCTGCGCGATCGCCTGCGGGCGGCTTGCCTGGTGGCTTGCGGCCCTTGTCCTGCCGGAGAGCGAGGTTCCGCCCCCCGCGCCGATCCCGCCGCCAACGGGCCGCCGTGCCCCGCCGCCGGCGGACGCGGCCCCCTGGCGCAAGCCCGAGGGGCGGGACTAAACCGCCGCCGCCCCGGGCTGGGCGCAGGATCCATCTATTATATGTGCGCAGGCCGCGGGAGCGGCGCGCACCCGAGAGGACGTAGAGCATGACCCGCCGCCTCACCGTCGCCGCCGCGCAGCTCGGCCCCATCCAGAAGGCGGAGGGCCGCGACGTCTCCGTGGGCCGCATGGTCCGGCTGATGGAGCGCGCACACCAGCGCGGCGTGGAGGTGGTGGTCTTCCCGGAGCTGGCGCTGACAACCTTCTTCCCGCGCTGGTACGAGGAGGACATCGCCGCCGCCGACGACTGGTACGAGACCGCGCTCCCCTCGAACCAGACCGCCCCGCTCTTCGAGGCGGCGCGGAAATACAACATCGCCTTCCACCTCGGTTATGCCGAGAAGACGCCGGACGGGCGCCGCTTCAACACCGCCGGTTTCTTCCACCCCTCGGGCGAGATGGTGCTGAAGTACCGCAAGGTGCACCTGCCCGGGCACAAGGATTACGATCCGGTCCGCACGGTGCAGCACCTGGAGAAGCGCTATTTCGAGGTGGGCGACCTCGGCTTCCCCGTGGTGCGGGCGCCGGTCGGCGGCGCGGGGCCGGTGAACGTCGGCATGCTCATCTGCAACGACCGCCGCTGGCCAGAGGCCTGGCGCGTGCTGGGGCTGCAGAGCGTCGAGCTGGTCATGCTCGGCTACAACACGCCGAGCCTGAACCAGGACAACCGTGGCTTCGAGGCGCATCACCTCCGCGTGCTGCACTCTCACCTGTCCATTCAGGCGGGCTGCTACCAGAACGCCTGCTTCGGGGTCGCCACGGCGAAGGCAGGGGTTGAGGACGGGCACGAGCTGTTCGGCCATTCCATCATCGTCAACCCGCAAGGCGAGATCATGGCCCAGGCCACCTCCTGGGACGACGAGCTGATCACCGCGGATCTCGACCTCGGCATGTGCGAGCTCGGACGGAGCACAATCTTCAACTTCGCCGCCCATCGCCGCGTAGAGGCCTATGGCCGCATCACCGGGCAGACGGGGGCGGAGGCACCGCAGGACTGGGCGCCCTCGGCCGGCTGAGGCGTCGGCGCTTGCCGTTCCCCGGCCCGAACCTTTCGGCGCCGGGCCGCGTTGAAGGGGCGGAGGTACCTCATGCGCCGCACCCTTCTCGTTCTCACCGTTCTTTCCATGCCGCTCGTCACTGGAGCCGCCCAGGCCGCCAGCCCCGCCCAGGAGCAGGCGCAGCGGCAGGTGGAGAGTGACCAGCGCCAGGACCGCGTTACCGAAGTGGCCCGCGACCTGGAGCGCGGCGGCCCCAGCACGCCCGGCGTGGTGGACGACATGAATCGGACACGCCCGACGCTGGAGCCGGGCCGCATCGAATCGCGCAACGCCTCCCCCCAGCAGCCCGGCGGCACGAATCTTCCGTTGCTGAGCGATAACCCCCAGCGCTGAGGCCGCCCCGGATCGGCCATGCCGGCGCCGCAACGTCGACACGGAAGGGGCGTTTCCTCCCCACATGGCCCACTGCGGGCCGAATTCTGGAGGATGCCATGCGCCGTCGCGCCCTGCTGACGATCCCCCTTGCCCTGGTCGCCCTCGGCGCCGCGCCCGCTGGCGCGCAGGACATCAACGGGCTGGTAGGCGAGGCCCTGCGCCAGTTCGGCGGCAACCGGGATGACGGCATCCGCCGTGCGGAGGATGAGGATCGCCGGCGCCGCGACGAAGCCCGGCGTGACAGCGACGAGGAGCGCCGCTGGGCCGGCGAACGCGACCGCCGCCGCGGGGAGGAGGAGCGCATGGAGGCCGAGCGCCGCCGCGAGGCCTGGGAGCGCGACCGGGCGCGGCGTGAGAGCCGCGGCGAGCGTATATCTCCGGACGAGCGCGCCCGCTTTGACCGTGACCGCCAGTCCTTCGACCGCGACCGTCAGGCAGCGGATCGGCAACGCCAGCTTGACGACCAGCAGCGCCGTCTCGACGACGAGCGCCGTCGTCTCGCGGACGAGCGGCGGCGCTGAGCAGCGCCGGCGGGCGGACGGGCAACCCCCGCCCGCCAACTTGCGTTGCATGGGCAGGAGATCACCCCATGCTGAAGCGAACCCTTGCCGTTCTAGCCGTAGCAGGCCTCGCCGCCGTGGGTGCTCCGGACGCGCGCGCGGAGGACACCTTGTTCGGCAACCTCTTCGGCCGCCTTAGTAGCTCCGAGGCGCCCAAGGCAGGTGAGAGCCAGGACATGCGCGACCGGGAGCGTGAGACGCGTAACCTGCGGCGTGAGTACTGGGAGCGCGAGCGGGCGCGCATGTCACAGAGCGCGGCGGCCCAGCCAACGCCCGGAGCGGCACTTTCGACGGATGTGTCCAGCCGCAGCCTCGCCGCCCGTTAGGCCGGCAGGCGCACCCTCAGCTGACGGTGAGCAGTGCCTGCGCGGCAACGGCCGCGCACGGCTCGATCACCGGGACGCCAAGTTCTTCTTCCAAGTAGCCGCGGTGACTGGCCATGCCGGTGCAGCCCAGCACCACGGCCCTGCTCCCTGCCTCAACCAGCTTTCGCCCGGCCTTCATCAGCGCCGTGCGCGGGGCCTCCGGGTCCGTGAGGGCGGCCATCGGCAGGTTCAAAGCCTCCGAACCGGACAGACGGGATTCAACGCCGAGCGAGAGGAGCACGCGGCGCTGCCGCTCCTTGCTGGCATCGACGAAGGCGATGACGCCGAAGCGATCCGTGCGCGCAAGGGCAGCGAGCACGGAGGCGCGGAAGGGCCCGAGCACCGGCCGGTCCGTAATCTCCCGCACCGCCTCGACGCCAGGATCCGAGACGCAGGCGATGACATAGGCGTCGGCAGGTTCCGCCTGGACTACGTCGCAGAGCGGCAGCGCCACGCTGTACCAGTCGCGCCAGGAAGCGATGGCGTCAGGCCCATCCTTCAGCTGCACCGTGTCGAAGCGGGCGTAGCCAGGCTTGGCATAGGGCGCGACCGCTGCGGCGATCCCAGCCGTACAGGCGGCATCCTTGTTCGGGTTGATCACGAGAATGCGCCGTTCCATCCCGCAAGGGTGATGTCGCGGGCAGTCCGCTGCAACCCCCGTTGCGCTTGTGCAGCGGCGTCCAGCGCTCCATATTGCAATGCAACAAAGATTGGCAGGGCACGTTCGGAACCCTGTCCCCGGGAGGACCGCATCCATGCCCAGCCAGCAAGCCCCGCCCGAGCCCGCCCAGGTCACCTGGCGCCCGAGCGCGCCGCCCGAGGTTGCCACCGGGGGCACGACGATGCTCGGCGCCATTGGCCGGGGCATCACGAATCGCTGCCCCAATTGTGGCGAAGGTCCGGTCTTCCAGGGTTTCCTGCGCGTGGTGCCGGAATGCCGGGTCTGCCAGGCCCCGCTGGGCACCCTGCGGGCGGACGATGCGCCCCCCTACATCGTGATTTTCCTGACCGGCCACCTGCTGCTCCCGCCGATCTTCTGGATCGAAAGGGCCTATGAGCCGGCGATGTGGCTGCAGATGGCAGTGTGGCTGCCGCTCTTTGCCGTGATCTGCACGCTGCTGTTGCGGCCCGTGAAGGGTGGGGTGGTGGGATGGATGTGGAAGCTGGGCTTCGCGAGCCCTGCCAGCCCCGTCGACGACGCTCCCCCCGCCAACGGCCCTTCCCGCGATGGCTGAGTTGGCGATGGCAACCGAGGCGGCCGTGCGCGACATCGTCCGGATCGAGCTGGGCCACAACGCCCCCCTGCCCTCTCCTTTCGCGGAGGCGGACCGGCAGCAGGCGGTGGCGGACCTGCTGACCGGAAATCGGTTCCTGCCTGCGGGCCTTCCGCCCGGTCCCTACGCGCTGCATCTCTGTCTTCGCGACGGCCGTCTGGTGCTGGACGTCCGTGACGAGGCGGACGCGCCGCTACATGCCTATGCCCTCGCCCTCGGTCCCTTCCGGCGGCTGATCAAGGACTACGGCATGGTCATTGAGGGCCATGAGCAGGCGGTGGTGGAGGGTGCGGCCGATGCCCGCATCCAGGCGATCGACATGGGCCGCCGCGGCCTGCACAACGAGGCCGCCGAGCTGCTGCGCGAACGGCTGGAGGGTCGGGTCGAGCTTGACTTCGAGACGGCACGACGCCTTTTCACCCTCGTCTGCGCCCTGCATCAACGGATCTAGAACTTGAAGATCAACGGCACCCCGTACCGCAGCGTCTGGCTCGATGCTGATGGCCGATCCATCCGCATCTTCGACCAGACGAGGCTGCCCTGGGCAGTGGAGGAGCTGGTCCTCTCGGATGAGGAGGCCGTGGCGCATGCCATCCGCTCCATGCAGGTGCGCGGCGCGCCGTTGATTGGTGCGGTGGGGGCCTATGGGCTGGCCATGGCGCTGCGGCGCGATCCCTCCATCGAGAACCTGGAGCGGAGCGCGGCGATGCTGAACGAGACGCGCCCGACCGCGGTCAACCTGAAATGGGCGCTGGACCGCATCTGCGCCGCCGTCCGCAATCACCCGCCGGAGCGCCGGGCCGAGGCCGCCTATGCTGAGGCGGCAGCGATCTGCGACGACGATGTGGAAACGAACCGCAAGATCGGCGAGCACGGGCTGGAGCTGCTGAAGGAGATTGCCGCCCGGAAGCCACCCGGGGAGCCGGTGCGGGTCCTGACCCATTGCAATGCGGGCTGGATCGCCACGGTGGATTACGGCACCGCCCTCTCGCCCATCTACCAGGCCCATGACGCGGGAATGGATGTTCATGTCTGGGTCGACGAGACCCGGCCGCGCAACCAGGGCGCGCTGACGGCCTGGGAACTCGGCTCGCATGGGGTGCCGCACACCTTCGTCACGGACAATGCCGGCGGCCACCTGATGCAGCACGGGATGGTCGACATCGTTATCGTCGGCACGGACCGGGTGACGCGGAACGGCGACGTGGCGAACAAGATCGGCACCTACCTGAAGGCGCTGGCGGCGAAGGACAACGACATCCCCTTCTGGGTCGCGTTGCCCCATTCCACGCTGGACATGTCGGTACGGGACGGGCTGACGGAGATACCGATCGAGGAGCGCTCGTCCGCCGAAGTGACGGCGACGACGGGGCGGCTACCGAAGGGTGGGGTCGGTGCGATCCGCGTGGCGCCCGAATCCTCGCCCGCCGCCAACCCGGCCTTCGACGTGACGCCCGCCCGGCTGGTGACGGGATTGATCACCGAGCGCGGGCGCTGCGGGGCGAGCGAGGAAGCCCTTTCCGCGCTCTACCCCGAGAAGGTTTAGCGTCAGGCAGTCCGGGCGAAGGTGCTCCGCTCCAGCACCGCCAGCCCGGCCACGATCACCAGACCCGACAGCGCCGCGCCGGCCGCCGCATAGGCGGAGATGTCCATCGCCGCCCCGCCGAGAACGGCGCCGACGATGGTGAGGATAAGCACGAGACCCGTGGCGATCAGGGCGAGGGCGATGCGGTGCATAGCGGGGGGCTCCCGGCCCGCCGAGGTGATTCGGACGGGCACGAGGTGAATCAGGCCCCCGCGGCGCGGCAAAGGCAGGACCGGATCATGGCCGAAACGTGGCGCGCGCAAATCTTCGCGCAGCCCGGCCATGTTCAGCTAGCATCCCCAGATTTACGCAGGCGAATGAAATGCGGGCTGCCGCAGCGACGACTCCGGCGCAGATCGGGCCTGCCCCGTAGGGCAGAGGTCCAGCAGAACGCAGCGGCCACAGGCGGGGGCCCGGAAGTGGCAAACCCGCTGTCCGTGCAGCATCAGCACCTCATGGTCGTCATAGACCTCCTGTGCGTCCCATTCGCCGGGCAACATCGCTTCCAGGACCCGGTGGGACGGCCCGACCGAGAGGCTGGCGGGGATGAGGCCGAGGCGTTGCGCCACCCGGTGATGGTGGCTGTCCACCGGCAGGGCGCGCCGGCGCAGGGACGAGAAGGACAGGACGGCGGCGCTCGTCTTCGGTCCTACGCCCGGCAGGGATTCGAGCCACTCCCGCGCCTCCGGCACCGGCATGTCCGCAAGGTGGTCGAGCTCGAGCGACCCGCGTCGCGCAGTGATGATCTGCAGGATCCGCTGCAGCGCCGGCGCCTTCGCCTCGGGCCAGGTGCAGGGGGCTAGCGCCTCCCGCACCGCGTCCACCGGCGCATCCCGCACGGCCGCCCAGTCTGGGAAGCGTTCCCGCAGGTTTCGGAAGGCGCGGGCGCTATCGGCATTCCGGGTGCGGTGGGAAAGCAGGGAGGAGACCAGCTCGTCCATCGGACCGTGCTCATGGAAGTAGCCGATCGGGCAGCCATAGACCCTGCAGAGGCGGTGGTGGACCTCGACGAGCTTTTCCCGCGGCCCTGAGGGGTTCCTGACGGTCGCGGGCATGCATTCCTCCTTGTGGAATGCACTCGGAACGCTCCAGCCCTGCACGGGTTCGCGACGATGTGCTATGGCAGATGCGGCCGGCTCGCTTGACCCCTCGGGGCCACTCGCCCAGCCTCACGATGGAAACGGTGCGCGCCGAACGCGCCCAGGAAAGGACTGGAATGCCTATGCAAGGCCCGATGCGTCGCGCCCTCATGGGGGCGGCCTGCGCGCTCGCCCTCGCTCCCCTGCCCTCATTCGCGCAGGATGCCTATCCGAACCGGCCCATCCGCATGATCGTACCCTTCGCGGCCGGCGGCACCACGGACCTCATCGGGCGCCTCGTCGGCGGGGAGATGTCCCGGCGCCTCGGCCAGCCGGTGGTGGTGGACAACCGCGCCGGTGCGGGCGGAAATATCGGCGCGGAAGCCTGCGCCAAGGCCGCGCCGGACGGCTACACGATCTGCATGGGCACGATCAGCAGCCACGCGATCAACGCCTCGATCTACCCACGCATTCCCTTCGACAATCTCCGGGACTTCGCCCCTGTCGCTCTGCTCGGCAGCCAGCCGAACATGCTGGTCGTCGCGAACAACATCCCGGCCCGCACGGTGCCGGAGCTGATCGCGCTGATGAAGCAGCGCCCCGGGCAGATCAACTACGGCTCCTCCGGCGTCGGTACCTCCATCCACCTGGCCGGCGAGCTCTTCACCCAGCTCACCGGCACCACCGCCGTCCACGTGCCATACCGCAGCAGCGGGCAGATCATGACGGACATGCTGTCCGGCACGCTGCCCATGGCCTTCGACAACTTCTCTTCGGGCTGGCCGCATGCCAGGGAAGGCCGGATCCGCGCCATCGGCGTAGGCAGCCTGCAGCGTGTCCCCCAGGCCCCGGACGTGCCGACCATCGCCGAGACCCTGCCCGGCTTCGAGAGCGTGTCCTGGCATGGCATCTTCGCGCCCGCCGCGACCCCGCCCGCGATCGTCGCGCGCCTGAACCGCGAGGCTCTGGCCGCCCTGGCCAGCCCGGAGGTGAAGGCCCGCTACGAGGAACTCGGCATCACCGCCGGCACCTTCTCGCCGGAGGCCTTCCGGGACTTCGTGGCGGCCGAGACGAAGCGCTGGGGCGATGTCGCCCGGAAGGCGGACATCCGGGTCGAGTAGCCGCAGCCGGTGGGCGGGGCGGCAGGGCCGTCCCGCCCACCGGGTACCTCAGCGCTGCCGCCAGGGCAGCTCGCTCGCCTTCCAGCCCGCAACCCTTCCGCGGTGGCCATCGCCGTCCACCGGTCCCTCGAACCCGTCGGCCACATTGTAGGCGTTCGGGAAGCCCGATGCCTGAGCGGCCTGGGCGGCGGCGAGGGAACGGGCGCCCGAACGGCAGAGGAAGTGTAGCTTCGTCAGTGGCGTCGCGCCCGCGCGGCGGAGCTGCTCCACGAAGGCACCGTTGACCTGCATCGACGGGTAGAGCTGCCAGGGAATGAGGACGGGCTGCTTGCCGGTGGCGGAAAGGTCGGGAATTCCCACGAAGTTCCATTCGGCGTCCGTCCGGACGTCCACGAGCATCGTATCGGGATCGGTCCGCAGCGCCTCGTAGCTGTCCTCGGGGGAGATATCCTCGACCGTCATGGCGCATCCTCAGGTTTGTATGGTCGGGGCAGATAGGCGCCGCGGCGGGCTCGCGCCAGGGGCCCTGCCCCGTGCCGCTGGCGCGCGGCTTGCAAGGAACTCGCCCGGGATGCCGGCAATGGACGGCTGACAGGCCCCAGGCGGGGCTGGCTGGGAGAGTGTAACGGGGATGACCGGGTTCGAAAGGTCCTTCGTGGAGATCGACGACGTCTCCATGCGCTATGGCGGCGCGGAGGGCACGCTGGCCCTGCGGCACACCTCCATGCGGATTGCAAAAGGAGAGTTCGTCGCGGTGGTCGGTCCGTCCGGCTGCGGAAAATCGACGCTGATGCGGCTGGTCACGGGGCTCTGGCCCTGCTCGGCGGGCAGCGTGATCGTGGCGGGGAAGGAAGTCGCCGGTCCGCTCTCCATCGCGGGCATGGCCTTCCAGGCACCGACGATGCTGCCCTGGCGCACCATCCTGCAGAACGTGATGCTGCCGCTGGAGGTGGTGGAGCCGCATCGCCGCCGCCTTCGTGGCGAGCGGTCCATGTACGAGGAGAAGGCGCGCAAGCTGCTGGCCCTGGTCGGCCTGGCGGGCTTCGAGGAGAAGACGCCGCACCAGCTCTCTGGCGGCATGCAGCAGCGCGCCAGCCTCTGCCGCGCGCTGATCCACGATCCGCAGCTGCTGATGCTGGACGAGCCCTTCGGTGCCCTGGACGTCTTCACGCGCGAGGAGCTGTGGGAGCAGATGGCGGAGGTCTGCCGCATCCTGAAGCCCACCGTCATCCTGGTCACCCACGACCTCAAGGAGGCGGTGTTCCTGGCGGATCGCGTGCTGATCATGTCCGCCCGCCCGGGCCGGATTATCGCCGAGCGCACCGTGCCCTTCGAGCGGCCGCGCAGCCTCGACATCACCTATACCCAACCCTTCCAGGCGCTGGTCCACGAGTTGCGCGAGCACATCAGCGCCGCGCGGCGCGGCGCGGAGGTGTCCGCCTCCCCCGTGCAGGAGGCACCCCATGCCGCTTGACGCCTCCCCCAAGACCTCGGCCCCGACCGCCGCCCAGCTCCGGGTGGAGGCGATGGCCGCCGCGGCGCGACGCCGCCGACGCCTGCAGACCGCCCTGCCCTGGATCATCATCGTCGGCACCTTCGTGGTGTGGGAGGTGGTCTGCCAAGCCTTCCAGATCCCGCAGTTCATCCTGCCCGCGCCCTCCGCCATCGCCGCCAGCATGTGGAAGTGGTGGCTGCCGCTGCTGGACAACTCCTGGCAGACGCTGATGACGACGCTGATCGGCTTTGCCTTCGCCATCGTCTTCGGCCTGCTTCTTGGCGTGGCGATCGGCTCCTCCAGCCTGCTCTATCACGGGCTTTACCCGCTGCTGATCGCCTTCAACTCCGTACCGAAGGTGGCGGTGGTGCCGATCCTCGTGATCTGGTTCGGCATCGGCACGGTCCCGGCCGTGATCACCGCCTTCCTCATCTCCTTCTTTCCCATCGTGGTGAACGTGGCGACGGGAATTGCGACGGTCGAGCCGGAGCTGCGGGACGTGCTGCGGGCGCTGGGCGCCCGGCCCACGGACATCATCCGCAAGGTCGGCCTGCCGCGGGCCATGCCCTACTTCTTCGCCTCGCTGAAGATTGCCATCACCGTTGCCTTCGTCGGCTCCATCATCGCGGAGACGGTCGCGGCCAATAAAGGAATCGGGCACCTAATGATGCTCGCCTCCTCCCGCTTCGACGTGCCGCTGGTCTTCGCCGGCCTCATCATCACGGGCGTGATGGGCGTCATCATGTACGTCGTGGCTGTCGCGATCGAGAACCGCACCACGGGCTGGGCCATGCGCGGGCAGGATTCCGGGCAGGTCACCGTGGCCGGGGTCTGAGCTCCCGCTTTTCCTCCCGGGGAACGCCGTGCTAGGCCTCGGGCCGGCGTTTCCCTGCAGCGAACCTCTCATGCGGGGAAGGCCGGGGAGAAGGACGGCCGGATGTTCATCGCGCTACGCGGCATGGCGGTGCATGTGCGGGTCGAGGGCCCGCCGGGCGCCCCGCCCCTTCTGATGCTCCACAGCCTCGGCACCGGCCTGCATGTCTGGGATCCCCAGGCGGAGGCCATGGCCCGGACGCACCGCGTCATCCGCTTCGACCAACGCGGGCATGGTTTGACCTCCAACGATCCTGGCGCCGCGGCCGCCGAGGGCAGCATGGCCTCCCTGGCGGAAGATGCCTTTGCGGTGCTGGACGCGCTGGGCGTCCGCGCCGCGCATCTGGCTGGGATCTCGATCGGCGGGCGCATCGCCATGGAAATGGCGGCGACCCGACCCGAGCGCGTGCTCTCCCTGTTTCTCCTGGATACGGCGCTGGAATTCGCCCCGGCCTCCAACTGGCAGACCCGCATCGATGCGGTACGCGCGGGCGGCGTGGCCTCGGTGGCGGATGGGGTGATGGCGCGCTGGGTGGTGGACCCCGCCCTGCCCTCCTCCCGCGCGCTTCTCTCCATGCTGCTGGCCACGCCGTCCGAGGGCTATATCGGCGGCGCGGAGGCGCTGCGGGACGCGCGGGCGGAACCCCTCCTCGGCCGGCTCCGTGGTCCCGCGACGGTTGTGGTGGGGGAGCTGGACCAGGCCTCCCCCGTTTCCGCCGCCGAAGCGATCCGTGACGCCATTCCCGGCAGCAGCCTGACCGTGCTGCCCGGCCGGGCGCATATCCCGACCTTCGAGGCTGCGGACGAGGTGACGGCGGCCTTGCAGGCTCATCTCGCGCCGGTTCCCGCCGACGATCCCCTGGACGCCGGGCTCGCCGTGCGCAAGGCGGTGCTGGGAGAGGAGCATGTCGCCCGCGCGCAGGCGGCCGTCACGCCGCTGGATGCCCCCTTCCAGAACTACATCACCCGCAACGTCTGGGGGCAGATCTGGACCCGCCCGGGCCTGCCGCGCCACACCCGCTCCCTCCTCACCCTCGCCGTCACCGCCGCCCTGGCGCGGGAAGGGGAGTTCGGCCTGCATGTGCGGGCAACGCGCAACACCGGCGTGACGCCGGAGGAGATCGCGGAAGTCCTGCTGCAGGTCGGCGCCTATGCCGGCGTGCCGGTCGCAAACCACGCGCTGAAGATCGCCAAAACCATCCTGGCGGAAATGGAGAAGACGTC
This sequence comes from Roseomonas indoligenes, assembly GCF_017813365.1. Lineage (GTDB taxonomy): Bacteria > Pseudomonadota > Alphaproteobacteria > Acetobacterales > Acetobacteraceae > Roseomonas > Roseomonas indoligenes. Next base: position 149,456 of record NZ_JAGIZA010000004.1, on the reverse strand, counting down.
ATGAGCGAGGTCGTCCACGGCTATCGCCGCCCGAACGAGGCGCACCAGCCGCCGCTGAACTCCCCGGCCTATGGCAGCACGCGCGCGCGCCACCCGCAGCAGCCGCTGCTGGAATTGCCGCACACGCTGACGGAGACGAGCAGCCCGATCTTCACCCCGGCGCGCTACCCGGAGGTGGCCGACCTGACGGTTCTCGAGAACGGCGCCGGCCATGCCATGGGCGAGCGCATCATCGTCGCCGGCCGGCTGACGGACGAGGATGGCCGCCCCGTGCGCCACGCCATGGTGGAGGTGTGGCAGGCCAATGCCGCCGGCCGCTACAACCACGAGGGCGACCAGCACGACGCCCCGCTGGACCCGAACTTCCGGGGCATGGGCCGCGTCTTCACGGACGAGGACGGCTGGTACCGCTATCTCACCATAAGGCCGGGTGCCTATCCCTGGCGCAACCACCACAACGCATGGCGGCCGAACCACATCCACTACTCCCTCTTCGGCCAGGGGTTCGCGCAGCGCATGATCACCCAGATGTACTTCCCGGGCGACCCGCTGCTGCCGCTGGACCCGATCTTCAACACCGTCTCGGATGAGGCGGCGCGCAACCGGCTGGTCTCCCGCTTCGACCTCGACATCACCCGGCCCGAGCACGCCCTAGGCTACCGATTCGATATCGTGCTGCGCGGGCGCGAGGCGACCCCGATGGAGGAGAACCACCATGACTGAGGGAACCGCCTCCAGCGCCACGCCAGAGCTGGCCCCCTCCGAGGCGACGATCGCTTCCGCACATCAGACCGCGGGCCCCTACTGGCACCTGGTGGACTTCCCGGAATGGGCGGACACCACGCGCCACTTCGCGGACGCCCTGCCCGATGGCGCGGAGCGCATCACCGTCAGCGGCACGCTGCGGGACGGGAACGGCGACCTCGTCACGGACGCGATGGTGGAGATCTGGCACGCCGATCCCGCCGGCCGCTACCCCGACCAGAACGGCGACCCCACGGCCTTCCAGGGCTATGGCCGCTGCGCGACGGACAAGGGCGGGCGCTTCCGCTTCGTCACGTTGAAGCCCGGCCCGGTGCCGGTGGGCCCACATTCCCAGGGCAACGCAATGCAGGCGCCGCACATCGCCCTGGCCGTCTTCGCGCGCGGGCTCCTGCAGCACCTTTCCACCCGCCTTTATTTCGAGGGCGAGGCACTGAACGCGGCCGATCCCGTGCTGAAGGCCGTGCCGGAGGCGCGGCGCGGCACCCTCCTCGCGAAGCCCGCCCGTCCCGGCGAGTGGACGCTGGACCTCCGCCTGCAGGGCGAGGGCGAGACCGTCTGGATGGCCGTCTAGCATGAGCGTCAATCCGGCGGACGCGACGGTCTGGGGCGTCCTCTACGGCACGGACACCATGCGGGCGACGGTGGGCGAGGCGGCGCTGCTCCAGCGGATGCTGGACGTGGAGGCGGCGCTGGCCCGCGCCCAGGCCGGGCTCGGCATCGTGCCGGAGGAGGCCGCGCGGGCCATCACAGAGGCCGCGCGCGCCGACCGGCTGGACCTGCCGAAGCTGGCGGCCGCGACGCGCAACACGGGCTATCCCGTGGTGGGGCTGGTGAAACAGCTCGGCGCGCTGGCGGGCGAAGAAGCGGCGCGCTGGACGCATTGGGGCGCCACCACGCAGGACATCCTTGATACGGCGCTCGTTTTGGCCCTGCGCGACGCCTTCGCCCTGATCCGGCAAGACTTGGAGGCCACGATCGCGGCGCTGGCCGCGCGGGCGCGGGAACACCGGGATACCGTGATGGCCGGTCGCACCCACCTGCAGCACGCCCTCCCCGTCACCTTCGGCTACAAATGTGCCGTCTGGCTGGCCCCGCTGATCAACGCGCGGGAGACGCTGGACGCCCTTCTGCCGCGCCTGCTGCGGGTGCAGTTCGGCGGCGCCGTGGGCACCCTAGCCTCGCTCGGGGAGCAGGGGCCGGCGGTGGCGGAGGCGCTGGCGCGGGAACTGGACCTCGCCGTGCCGGAGATCCCCTGGCACGTCGCGCGGGACACGGTGACGGAGGCCGTGTGTTGGTGCGGCATCCTCTGCGGCGCCCTGTCAAAAACGGCGACAGACGTGATGTTGCTGATGCAGACCGAGGTGGCCGAGGTGTTCGAGCCGCACGAGGCGGGCCGCGGCGGTTCCTCCACCATGCCGCAGAAGCGCAATCCCATCGCCTGCGAGTACGTGCTGGCCCAGGCCCGCGGCGTACACGCGCTGGTGCCGCAGGTGATGTCGGCCATGGCGCTGGACCATGAGCGCGGGACGGGTCCCTGGCAGGCCGAGCCGCTGGCGATCCCGCAGGCGCTGCTTCTGACACACGGCGCGCTGGATCAGGCGCGGCAGATCGCGGCGGGCATGACGGTGGACGCCGCCCGCATGCGCCGGAACCTCGATGCCACCGGTGGGGCGATCATGGCGGAGGCGGTGATGATGGGGCTGGCCCCGAAGCTCGGCCGTGGCGCCGCCCATGATGCCGTGCATCACGCCTGCGACCTCGCCCTGGCAGAGCGGATCCCGCTGGCCCAGGCCCTCTCCCGCGACGAGAGTGTCTTGAAGGAGCTGTCGGCCGAGGAGATCACCCGCATCACCGATCCGTCGAGCTATCTCGGCAGCGCGGGCTTGTTCGTCGATCGGGTATTAGAACGGGCAGAGAGGTCGGGGGCGGCGTCAAGCTGGCTGGGAGAGTCGGGCGACCTCTCGGCGAGGGAGCTACGACCGGCTGGATAACCGCTTCACGGGTTGTGCGGATTGCGAGGGATCGGTCGGAGACACTCCCCATCCCGTCTGCTTCGACCGCTACCGCCGTATTCACGCCCCACCAACTATGACGCAGAGCATTGAGGCTCGAAAAGCGTCGACACTTTACACGAGTGGAGAAGCTTTGCGCTCGCCCGGCCCGGGAAGGCCTGCCACTTAGAGAGGGCAGGCCAGCCCTGACTGACCTAGAGCGGCTAAACTCGCCCAGCCGGCGGAACCGACTGGGCCACATCCGTCACCTAAGTTTCAGACACGGTAGCAGTTGAGGCTAGGCCCCGCTTGGCTTTGCAGCATGCAGGGCCAAGGTCTCAGGCGGCCATCGTGTTGGCAGACTTCTTGGCGCCACGGCGCCGCACGAAGCCGAGACCCAGCAGACCGGCGCCGAGCAGGGCCATGGAGGCGGGCTCGGGGACCGGCGTGATGGTGCTCGTCGACGAGAAGGTGCCGGAGAACTGGCCGAACTGGTTCGCGGTGAAAGCGTAGAGGCCCGGCGTCGGGTCAAAGCCTTCGAGGCGCGCGATGCCGGAGAAGACGATGTTCGTGATGAAGAGGGCGCCGACAGCCGTGCGCTCGGCACTCACCAGCCCGGTCGCCTGGAAAGAGGCGCTCCGGTTCAGCGCGCCGAGATCGGAATTGATGCCCGAGAACGCCGTGTAGGGAACGAAGGCAGAGAAGGGGTTGTAGGTGAAGCTGTTAAGGTTCGCGCCCTGCCCGTTCTGGAAGCCAACCGTCGAGTAAGAACCCGTGGCAACGTTCAGGGTGCTGTTGCTGAGCGGGGAAATGTTAGAATCCACGATGGTGCAGGCGCTTGCCGTGCAGTTCGCAACGCCCGTGAAGCTGAGCGAGCTGTTCGCCGAAATCAGCGCGGCGTTCGCCGACACAGCCGTCCCCAGGAGCGCGAAGGCACCGATCGCCAACGTCATCATCTTGCTTGCCATAGTAGCTTCCTCGTTCGCCTGCAGCGGGATGCTGCCATCGCTCTTACAGCAATGCCCGTGCCACCTATAAAACATCAGGAAAATCAGATAGATGCGGTATTTTTATGAGCGCTTTACGGCTGGTTGTAAGAAGTCCTGACACGCCGCCCGAGGAGGAGGAAACGCCTTATTGGGGCTCCTATAATCGAAGTTGATGGAGGTTCATCCCTCAAGGCTCGCTGGACCGATTTCAATGTCCGAACTGGAATGGAGCAGGGTAATTTTCCGAACGTGATCGGAAAAAATCAGTTTTGCAGGGCTGCTTTCTGACCGGACGTGGCACCCTCAAATGGTCGTGAATGCATGGATTCGCCCGGCTAACATGTGAGCCATGAAGGATACCTTGGTGATCGTTAAATCCAGCGGCGAGCCGAAGGCAAACGTCGATCTCTCTCGGCCCAGGGAACTGGTGTAGGCAAAGGGACCATACATCTCGTTGCCGTCCAGTGCGCCGTTCGAGAGTAGTGGAACCTCCAGGGCTGCTTCCTCGAATTGCCCAGCATCGGCCCGGCCGACCGATTGTCCCGTCAGGAAGTAGCCAGTCGAATTCTGTCGCTCATAGATCCGGGGCCCGGCTCTCCCAGCGATGCGGGCTTCCTCCAGCGAGGCGTCGGCACGGCAAATCGACTGCCGGCGACTACCCCGTTCCCCTCCTCTCCCCGATAATGCCGGAAAGCGATCCCGCACGACCGGAGGAGAACGGCATGGCCGACGGCACCCCCACCCAACCCGCGGCTCCCGTCCCCCCTCCGGCCCAGAGCGTCTACCGCACCGTCTCGAAGAACACGCCGCGCGCGCTGCGGCCGATCCTGGCGCTGGACGACTTCGAGGATGCGGCGCGTCGGCGTCTGCCGCGGCCGCTCTTCGGCTATATTGCCGGCGCGGTGGAGACCAACGCCTCCCGCACGGACAACCGCACGGTGTTCGGGGAATGGGCCTTCAAGCCGAACTACCTGATCGACGTGTCCCGCCGCAGCATGAAAACCACCCTCTTCGGCGAGGAGTTCAAAGCGCCGTTCGGCATCGCGCCCATGGGGATCAGCGCGATCATGGCCTATCGCGGCGATCTCGTGCTCGCGCGCGCGGCGCGTGAGGCGGGGCTTCCGATGATCATGAGCGGATCCTCCCTCATCCGGATGGAGGAGGTCGCGCAGGAGTATCCCCGCGCCTGGTTCCAGGCCTACCTGCCCGGGGAGCCCGCGCGGATCGAGGCGCTGGTGGACCGGGTGGCAAAGGCCGGCTTCGGAACGCTGCTGCTGACAGTGGACACGACCACCCTCGGCAACCGGGAGAACAACGTCCGCACCGGCTTTTCCACGCCGCTGAAGCCCGGGCTGCGGCTGGCCTGGGACGGCGCCATCCGGCCGCACTGGCTCTGGAACACGCTGTTCCGCACGCTGCGGCACCACGGGATGCCGCATTTCGAGAACTCCTACGCCACGCGCGGCGCGCCCATCATTGCGCGGCATGTCGAGCGCGACTTCGGCGCCCGTGACCATCTGAACTGGTCGCACTTCGCCCAGATCCGGCGCCAGTGGAAGGGCCGGCTAGTCGTGAAGGGCATTCTGACCGGCCATGACGCCCGCCGTGCGGCGGAGGAAGGCGCCGATGGCGTGGTCGTTTCCAACCACGGCGGGCGGCAGCTGGATGGCGCCATCTCCGCCTTCCGCGCCCTCCCGGAGGTGAAGGCGTCGGCAGGTGGGATGACCGTGATGATGGATGGCGGCGTCCGCCGGGGCACGGACGTTCTGAAGGCGCTGGCCATGGGGGCGGACTTCGTCTTCGTCGGCCGGCCCTTCCTCTACGCCGCCGCGGTGGGCGGGGAGGCCGGGGTGCGGCACGGGATCGAGCTGCTCTCCTCCGAGGTGAACCGCAACGTCGCCTTCCTTGGCCTGCAGTCGCCGCGGGAAATCGGGATGGGGCACCTGGTCCGGGTCGCCGGGGTGCCCACGCCGGCCGAGATGGCGGCCGCCTTGCGGGGTGCCGCGCCCGCCTGAGCCGCGCCCTTCTCCCGTTCAGTCCGCCGCCGGCGCCAGAAGCCCGCCGGAGGAGGAGAGGACGGGGGTATCGCTCAGTTCAACCGCCTCGATCGCCACGCCGCGGCGGGCGATCTTGCCGGTGGTGATCTCGATCTGCTGCACGTCGGTCTGGATGTCCACGAAGTGCTTCCGCAGCTTCGTCACGCGGTCGTCGAGCCGGCCGACATCCTTCACCAGCTCCGCCACCTGCGCCTTGATCTGCCCGGCCTCCGCCCGGATCCGCACGTCCTGCATCAGGGCGCGCATGGTGCCGAGCACCGCCCACATGGTGCTGGGGGAGACGATGTAGACCCCCATCCGTGCGGCCCGGTCCACCACCGGGGCGTGGGCGGCGTGCAGGTCGGCGTAGATCGCCTCGGACGGCACGAAGAGCAGCGCGCCCTCCGCCGTCTCCCCGGGGCAGATGTACTTGCCGGCGATGTCGTCCACGTGGCGCGTCACATCCGCCGCGAAGCGTTTGGTGGCCGCGATCCGGGCGCCGTCATCCCCGGCGTCGCGCGCGGCGAGCCAGGCTTCCAGCGGGAACTTGCTGTCGACGGCGATGGGGCCGGGCGGATGGGGCAGCCGGATCAGCACGTCGCAGCGCGTCCGGTTAGCCAGGGTGTGCTGCCAGGAAAAGCCGTCCGGCGGCAGGCGGTCCTCCACGATCTGGCGCAGCTGAACCTCGCCGAAGGCGCCGCGGGACTGCTTGTTGCCGAGGATCTGCGCCAGGCTGCCCACCTGGGCCCCCAGCGCCTCCATGTTCGCACGGGCGGCGTCGATCACCGCCAGCCGCTCATGGATCTTGCCGGCCGTTTCCTCAGCCTTCACCGCATTCTCGTTCAGGACCCGGCCGAGCCGCTCGTTCTGGGCTGCCACGGCCGCACCGAGGGCCTCCTGCGACGCGGCCAGCCGGTCCGCCAGGGCCTTCTCCTGAGCGGCCAGCCGTTCGTTCTGCGCGGCAAGGGCGTTCGCCAACGTCTCCGTCAGGGCGAGCGAGGAGGCGGCGAGGCGCTCCGCCAGCACCTTCTCCTGCGCGGCCAGGCGCTCGTTCTGGGCGGCGCTGGAATTGGCGACTGCCAGGCCCTGGGCCGCCAGGGCATCGGCCATCGCCCGCGTCGCCTCGGAGAGGCGGTCGGCCAGGACCTGCTCCGTCGTGCCGAGCCGCTCCCGCTGGGCGGCCAGCGCCGCCTCCGTCGCCAGCCGCGCTTCGGCCAGCCGGTCGCCCATCAGGCGCTCGGCGGCTGCGGCGCGCTCGGCGGCCCCCGCCGCCCCGCGCTCCTGCGCCGCCCCCAGCGAATCCAGCTTGGAGGAGAGCACGGCCAGGGCTTCCCCACTGCCGGACCCGTTCCGCCGGAATAGCAGCGCCACCGCGACCAGCAGCGCCAGACCGGCCAGGATCAGGGGCAGAAACGGGCTCAGTTCGGCCATTCGGAAGGTTCCGACTCAATGTCTTGCGGGGCGGCTCTCGCACCGCGTCAAATCCATGCCATATACCGGGGGCCCATGGGAACATTGCCGGAACCCTTCGCGGGCTGGTTCGCCGCGCGCGGCTGGACCCCGCGACCTCATCAGCTGGCTCTCTGGAAGTCCGCGCGCGCAGGGGAAAGTGCCCTGCTGATCGCCCCGACGGGTGGCGGTAAGACGCTTGCGGGCTTCCTGCCCAGCCTCCTGGAGCTGCACGCGGCGCCGAGAGAGGGGCTGCACACCCTCTACGTCTCCCCGCTCAAGGCGCTGGCGGTGGACATCGCCCGCAACCTGATGGACCCGGTGAGCGAGATGGACCTGCCCATCCGGATCGAGACCCGCACGGGCGACACCCCCCAGAACCGCCGCGCCCGACAGCGGGAGACCCCGCCGCAGATCCTCCTGACCACGCCGGAGAGCCTCGCCGTCCTGCTCGCGAACCCGGAGGCGCCGGAACTCTTTGCGGGCCTGCGGAGCATCGTGGTGGACGAGGCCCATGCGATGGCCGGAACCAAGCGGGGGGACCAGCTCTCCCTCTGCATGGCCCGGCTGGACGTGCTGGCACCCGGCCTACGCCGGGTCGGCCTGTCGGCGACCGTCGCCCATCCCGAGGCCCTGCGCGCCTGGCTCTCCCCCACTGCCCTGGCGGAAGACGTGCGGCTGGTGGTCGGCCGCGGCGGGGCGGATCCGGATATGAGCCTGATGCTACCGGAGGGGCACCTGCCCTGGGGCGGGCACATGGGCATCGCCTCCGCGCCCGGCGTGCTGGCCCGCATCGCGGAGGCGGGGGTAACGATCGTTTTCGTCAATACCCGGGCCCAGTCGGAGCTCATCTTCGCCGCGCTCTGGAAGATCAACGAAGAAAACCTGCCCATCGCCCTGCACCACGGCTCGCTGGAGATCACGCAGCGCCGGAAGGTGGAGGCCGCCATGGCGGCGGGGAAGCTGCGCGCCGTGGTGGCCACCGCCTCTCTCGACCTGGGCATCGACTGGGGCGCGGTGGACCAGATGATCCATGTCGGGGCGCCCAAGGGCGTCTCCCGCCTGCTCCAGCGCATCGGCCGCGCCAACCACCGGATGGACGAGCCCTCAAAGGCCGTGCTGGTGCCGGCGAACCGCTTCGAGGTGATCGAGTGCGTCGCCGCGAGCGAGGCGGTGCGCGCCCATGAGCTGGACGGCGATCCACCCCGCCCCGGCGGGCTGGACGTGTTGGCGCAGCACATCCTTGCCATGGCCTGCCAGTCGCCGTTCAGGCCGGACGACCTCTACGCCGAGGTCACGCGGGCCGGGGCCTATGCCACCCTCTCCCGGCGCGACTTCGACGACGTGCTGCGCTTCGTGGAGGATGGCGGCTACGCCCTGCGCGCCTATGAACGCTTCCGCCGCCTCTTCACGGATTCCGAGGGGCTGGTCCATGTGCGCGACCTCCGCGTGGCGCGGCAGGCCCGGATGAATCTCGGCACGATCGTCGACACGCCGATGATCAAGGTGCGGCTGCGCGGCGGCCCGGTGCTCGGCGAGGTCGAGGAATGGTTCGCCTCCACGCTGGAGCCGGGGAACAGCTTCATCTTCGCCGGCCAGACCCTTCGCTACGAGGGCATCGACGCGCTCACCATGGTCGTCTCCCGCGGCGGAGAGGGCGATCCGCGCGTGCCCACCTATGCCGGGGCAAGGCTGCCGCTCTCCACCAACCTCTCCTTCCGCGTCCGCTCCATCCTCGCGGACCCGCGCCGCTGGCGCGCCCTGCCGGATCCCGTGCGGGACTGGCTGCGCCTGCAGCAGCGCCGGTCGGAGATGCCGCAGCGGGATGGGATGCTGATCGAGGTTTTCCCCAAGGGCGGGCGCTGGTTCATGGTCGCCTACTGCTTCGAAGGACGGCTGGCGCACCAGACGCTGGGGATGCTCGTCACCAAGCGGATGGATCGGCTGGGCTTCGCACCCATGGGCTATCTCGGCACGGATTACGTGCTGGCCACCTGGTCCGCCTTCGAGCCCACGGACCCCGAGCGCCTCTTCGAGGAGGACATCCTGGGGGAGGAGCTGGAGGAGTGGATCGCGGAAAGTTCCATGCTCCGCCGCACCTTCCGCAACATCGCGACGATCGCCGGGCTGATCGAGAAGAACCACCCCGGGCAGGAGAAGTCCGGCCGACAGATGACGATGAATTCCGACCTGATCTACGACGTGCTGCGGAAGCACGAGCCCGACCACATCCTGTTGCGCGCCACCCGGGCCGAGGCGGCGCACGGCCTGACCGACGTGTCCCGCATCGCCACCCTGCTGGCGCGCGTGCAGGGCCATATCCGCGTCCGCCGCCTGGACCGCGTCTCGCCCCTCGCCGTCCCCGCCCTGATCGAGGAGGGGCGCGAATGGGTGGCGGGCGGCGCGGAGGACGCGTTGCTGGCCGAGGCCGCCGCGCTGGTGGAGGAGGCGACGGACGGCGCCGAACACTTCGCCGACGTTCTTGCGGAGGTGACGGAGGGCGTCCGCGTGCGTTCAGGCGTGGTGGACCGCCCCCGACGACAGGACAGGAAGCGCCGCCCGCCGCCGCGCCGCTTCGTCCGCAGCGCCAAGGGCCTGGCCTCGTGACCCCCGCCCCGCTTCACTTGGCGGGCGAGCGGCTGATGCTCGACCCCGCGGGCGTTGTCTCCTGGCCGGCACGGCGCACGCTCGTCGTCTCCGACCTGCACCTGGAGAAGGGCAGCCACTTCGCCGCGCGCGGCCGCTTCGTGCCGCCCTACGACACGCGGGAGACGCTGGCGAAGCTTACCCTCGTTCTGCGGCGCTACGGGCCGGCGCGCCTCGTCCTGCTGGGGGACAGCTTCCACGATCCGATGGGGTGCGACCGCATGGCGCCGGCCGATTGCGCCGCCCTGCAGCGGATCCTCGCATCGGTGGAGGAGGTGGTCTGGGTGCTCGGCAATCACGACCCCGTGGCGCCGCGCGGCCTGCCCGGGATCGCCGTGGACGCGCTGGTGGATGGCCCCCTCACCTTCCGGCACGAGGCCGATCCGCGCGCCCTCGGCGAAATGAGCGGCCATTTCCACCCCAAGGCCACGCTGGCGACGCGCGCCGGCGGGATTTCCCGCCCCTGCTTCGCCACCGACGCCCGTCGGGTGATCCTGCCGGCCTTCGGCGCCTATACGGGCGGGCTGGACGTGCGGGACCCGGCGCTGGGCGGGCTGTTCCCGCGCGGAGGGCGGGTCTTCCTGCTGGGGCCGGACCGGCTGTTCAGCGTGCCCATGGCCCCGATGCGCCGGCGCCCGGAGGCGGTGGCGTGATCCGCCATCCGACACGGGCGGAGGGCGGGGCTTGAGGGACCTGCGCGGCCGCTTCGAGGGAATTCGCGTGGTCGGCGACGTCCATGGCGACGCCGAGGCCTTCCAGGCCGCCGTGGAGGGCGCCGCGGCGGAGCGGCTCTTCGTGATCCAGCTCGGCGACCTGACGGATGGCGGGTCCGACGGGGCGGCTGTGCTGCGCCGCGCCTTCGCGCTGCGCGCGGAGGGCCGCGGCCTGTTCATGCTCGGCAACCACGACCACAAGCTGCGCCGCGCGCTGGAGGGCGCCTCCCTCCGCATCGAGGCGAACGGCCTCGGTCGGACGCTGGAGCAGATCGGCGCCGCCGGTGATGCGGAGAGCCTTCGCCGCCGCGCGGTGGAGGAGATCGGCCGGGCGCCGGCCTGGCTGCGGATCGACCAGCGCCTCTTTGTCCATGGCGGGTTCCATCCGCGCATGCTGCACGCGCCGCCGCCGCCGGATGCGGGCGCGCGCAAGCCGGAGGGGCTGGTTCCCCGCGCTCTCTTCGGCCAGGTGACCAGCCGGATGCGGGACGATGGCTACCCGGAGCGCCTGCACGATTGGGTGGACCGTATCCCCCAGGGCTTCACCATCTATTGCGGGCACGAGCTGCGCAGCGCGGATGGCCGGCCCTACATGCAGGTCGGCGCCGGCGGTGGCGCGGCGGTGTTCATGGATACGGGGGCCGGCAAGGGCGGCCACCTCTCCTGGGTGGACCTGCCCTGGTAGGGGTCAGGCCAGCCAGAGTCCCAGCGAAAGCAGCGCGAGCCCGGCGAGGATCCAGACCAGCTCATCCCCGGTCACCCCGCTGTGCAGGCGTTCCAGACCCGCGAAGACCGGCGCGGTCAGCGCCTGCACGCCGTTCGAGAGGATCGCCGGCAGGTGGTGGCGCCCGAGGTGCCAACCCGCGACGAGGAGGGCGAGGGAGAGGCTCATCCATCCCAGCGGTAGCCGTTCCGGCACCTCGCCCGGAGATACCGGGGCAGGTACGATGCCCGGCTGCATCATCGCCGACGCGGCGTGCTGCGCGGCCTCCTCGGCAAGGTGGCCCGGCACCGCCGAGGCCAGCAGCAGCAGAACTGCCACGGGCGCCAGCATCAGCGGCAGCGGGCGGTTCGCCTTCTCGGCTTCCTGCTCGCTCGGCGCGCCTTCCTCCTCGCCGTCCACCTTCCCCCAGCCGAGGAAGATCCGTCCGGCGGCGCGCAGGACAGCGGCGCCCGTCAGCCCCGCGCCGATAGGCACGGCGAGGATCACCCAGCGAAAGGATTCTGCCCCCGCCGCGGCGTCGAGCAGCGTCGCACCCTCCTCCATCAACCCGACCGGCAGGCCGGCCAGCAGCAGACCGCCAGCGGCGAAGGCGATCCTCGCGGGCCAGATCTCTCGCCCGCGGCCGCGCAGGCCGATCTCGTCAATGCCGCCCAGCCGGGCCATCAGAACGCCCGCCAGGGCAAAGAGCGCCGCCTTCACCAGCCCGTGGCCGACGAGGTAGGTCAGCGTCCCGGCCAGCCCGTCCGCCGAGAGAAGCGCCACCCCCATCAGCAGGATGCCCGTGTGGGAGATGGTGGAAAAGGCGAGCATCCGCTTCACGTGCCTTTGCCCGAGGCAGAGCATCCCGCCCAGCACGGAGGTCGCGGCGCCCAGCCAGAGCACCACGGCGTGCAGCGCCTCCGTCACAGCCTCCACCGGGGCGAAGACCGTCCAGGTCAGGCGCGCCAGGCCGAAGACGCCCATCGCGACCATGCCGCCGGAGAAGACCATGGAAACGGGCGAGGGCGCGACGGCGTGGGCATCGGCCAGCCAGAGATGGAAGGGCACGGTCGCGCCCTTGATCAGCAGGGCCGCCGCCAGCAGGCAGAATGCGCCGGGGATCACGGGATCGCCCGCCGCCTTCGCGGCTTCCTCACCCAGCGCGAGCATGTCGAGCCGGCCAAGCCTTGCATAGAGCAGCCCGATCCCCGCAAGCATCATCATGGAGCCGAGCGAGTTGGTGACGGTGAAGTTCAGCGCCCCCTCCAGCGCCGATGCCTCCAGCCGGTAAGCGGTGAGCGCGAAGGCGGCGACGCTCATCACCTCGAACCACACGAAGAGGTTGAACAGGTCCCGCGTCAGGCAGAAGCCGCACATGGCCGCCATGAAGACGAGCATGAGGACATGGAACTGCACGCCCACCTCCTCGAAGAAGCCCCAGGCGAAGACGAAAGATGCGACGAAGAGGATTCCGACCAGCGCCACCATCACGGAGCCCGCGACATCGGCCTGGAAGGCGATGCCGATCGGCATCCCTTCCCGTGGCGACCAGCCGCCGAACCAGTGCAGCAGTACGCCATCCCCGGCACGAAACGCCATCAGCGCGCCGAGCGCCGCGACGGCCAGCGCCGCGACGATCGCGATGACATCCGGCACGCGCCCGGGCAGGTGGCGCCCGAGCGCGAGCAGGGTGGCGGCGACAAGGATCGGCCCGGCCGCGGCCAGGGGTGGGAGCGAGGAGATCATCGCCGCATCGGCCTCAGCTCCTCGGGATCCAGCGTGCCCCGGCGCTTGTGCAGTTGCAGGGCGAGCGCCAGCAGCAGGGCGGTGACGGCGGCGCCGACCACGATGTCGGTCAGCACCAGCGCCTGGACCACCGGGTCCACGGCGGGCGTGCCCGGTGGATGGTCGGCGAAGACCGGCGGGCCCGCGCCCCAGCGGAACCCCGCTGACAGCAGCAGAACATAGGTGCCGGACTGCATGACGCTGAGGCAGCCGATGAGGTGAACGTAGTGCCGGCTGGTGATCATCCCGTAGAAACCGATCGCGAAGAGCCAGAGGGCGACCGACCAGGGCAGCGCGCTCACTGCTCCTCCCCCTTCTCCGGCTCGCGCGTCTCCTCCAGGAATTCGAGGAAGAGCATCCCGAAGGCGCCCGACACGGCGAGACCGACGCCGAAGTTCACCACGGGGATCATGCCCCCGGACAGGATCGAGCCCCAATCGCCGAGCGGCAGCATGTTGGCCAGATAGGCGGCGCCGGTGAGCATCGCGCCGAAGCCCGCCAGGGCGTAGAGGCCCGCGCCGCCACCTTCGAGCGCGTGGAGCACGACACCCGGCACCATGCGCCGCCAGGCATTGTATCCCTCCCCCAGCCAGACGAGCACCAGGCCGGAGCCGATGATGGCGCCGCCCTGGAAGCCGCCGCCGGGCGTGAGCGCCGCGTGCAGCACAACATAAAGGCCATAGATGAGCGTCAGCGGCGCCGTCATCCGGCAGAGCAGCACCACAGCGTCCGAGCGTGGCGGGATCGGGCGGCTGCCGCAGCGGGCCGGGCGGTCCCCTACCCCCTCTCCGCGGGCCCCGCGCAGCACCACCACCGCGCCCACAACGGCGGCGAGCAGCATCACCTCCTCGCCCAGGGTATCGAAGCCGCGCAGGTCGAAGTTCACGGCGGTGACCATGTTGGAGACAGCCCGCTCCGCCGGCGCAACGCGGTTCACGGCGTCGCCATAGGGCAGCGGGTGGTCGCCGAGGGGTGGCATGGCCCGGACCACCGCCAGAGCACCGGGCGCGAGCGCCAGGGCCGCGATGGCGGCGAGGATGCCGCGCGCGCGCCGGCTCATGCCCCCTTCTCCGGCCTATCCCCAGGCCTCTCCTCGGGCCGGTGCAACCGAATGCTCGCCAGCACGGCGAGGAAGAGTAGCGGCACCGCCGCCGTGCCCACCACGAGCTGGGAGAAGGCCACGTCCGGCGCTTGCAGCGCGGCGAAGAGAAGGGCGAGGGCCAGCCCGTTGGCTGCCATCGCCATCACCTGCCGCTCTGGGCGGCGCGACAGCACGACCCCCGTGCCGGTCGCGGCGACAAGGAGGAGCAGCCCGGCGAGCAGCGCCGTCATCGTGCATCCTCCCTCTTCACCAGGGCGCGGCCGGTAGCATGGGCGGTGGCGGCCCCCACCAGCCAGCTCAGCAGCACCGCCGAGACGACCTTGACGGAGCGGCCGGAGATGCCGTCCGTTACCAGCGCGGCGGCGGCGAGCGGTGCGCCGCAAGCGATGTTCACGAAGGCCACGGCATGCAGCCGTGCCAGCGGCCCCCGCAGGCGGGCCGCCCCCGCTACGCCGAGCCAAGCGGCGAGCGCCATCACCGCGAGCAGCGCGGCCACGATCCATGCGGTCATAGCCACCGCTCCAGAAAGATGGCCATCAGCAGCGTGCCGGGCAGGGTGAGCAGGACAAGGGTCAGCGGCAGGTCCGCCATGGAGGGCTGGTCGAAGGCGTAGCTCATGGCGAAGAGCACGGGCACGGCGAGGGAGGAGGCGAGCTGCGCCGCCACCAGCCGCCCGGCAACCTCCCCGCGCATCGCGAGCATGGCGGCGAGCGCGAAGGGCGGGAGGAGAGCAAGGGCCGCCGCCAGCCAGATCCCCGTCACAGCGGCCATCGCCGGTCGGGCACAGGCGGCTGGGGCGAGAGGCGATGCAGTGCTAGGGCGCCCGGAACCGGCTCGTCGAGGACGTAGCTGTTCGGGGCCAGCGAAAGACCGAGCACGGAGAATGCACGCCGGGCCGCTTCCTCCGGCGAGTCTGGCCCGTGCTCGAAAGGCTGTTCAGCGACCGATCCGCGTTCGCCTTCAGCGCGAAACAGTGCACGGAGAAGGACCGCCGCAACGGTGGCCGTTTCCCTGACCAGCGTGCCCGGCAGCGATGCGAAAGCGCGCCAGCGAACGGCGCCGAAGGAGAAAGGGTCCGGCGCGCAGCGGCGGAGCGCCATGGAGAATGCCGCGGCCGCCCCGCCACCGATCACGGCGGCCGCGACCTCCGCCCCCTGCACGGACCCCGCCATGAGCAGGTAGGCCCCCGACAGCAACGCCCAGCGCCACAGCATCACGGCACCCCTCTCCCCTGCCCCCAACTCGGGGAAACGGGGGTGGGTTTCCCGTGCCGGGAAGGCGATGCTTCAGCCCAGCCCGACCCGCCGGTTCACGAAATCCAGGGAGTAGCCGCGCCGCGGGTCGAGCCCGGCAGGATACACGCCGGTCTCCCGCATGATCCCGTAGAAGCGGTCCCAGCGCTCGTGCGTCATGGCGCCCACACCGAGCGTCAGCGCCTCGTTGGAGCGGACGATGCCGCGCTCGTTCATGGCGCGCAGCCCGTAGGCGAGGAGGTCGTCCGGCATCTCCGGGTTGTGCTGTTTGATAAGGGCGTTGGCGGCCGCGACGTCGGTGCCCTTCATGTATTCGGTCCAACCCTCCACCGTCGCGTCGATGAAGCGCTGCACCAGGTCCCGCCGCTCGGCGACCATCTTCGCGGAGATGTCGATCGTGGTGTTGTAGGCCTCGTAGCCCGCATCGGCGAGGAGATGGACGCGCGGATGCGCGCCCGCCTGCATGGCGGAGAAGGGCTCGGAGGAGACGAAGCCCTGCCAGATCGCCTCCCTGTTCGCCATGTAGCCCTGCAGCCCCGCGGTCTTCGGGCGGATCTGCGCGTCGTCGAAGCCGAAGCGGCTTCGCAGGAAAGGCCAGTGCGTCACGCGGCCGGCAGCGCTGAGGCTGATCGGCTTGCCGCGCATCTTCTCGAAGCTGTCGATCCCCGCCTCCTCATGCGTCATGAGGATCACCGGGTCCTTCTGGAAGATCGCGGCGATGCAGAGGAAGGGCATCCCGTCCCGCGCGTAGTTCAGCGCCTGGAAGGGGTTGGACATGATCATGTCCGCGCGCCCGCCCACGAGCATCTGCGCCGGGTTCTGCTGCGGCCCGCCCTGGCGCAGGTCGCATTCGATCCCGTACTTCCGGTAGATGCCACCGGCGACGGCCTGGTAGTAGCCGCCGTGCTCGGCCTGCGCGCGCCAGTCCGTCTGGAAGACCACCTTGTCGAGCGTCTGGGCGGAGACCCTCGCCCCCGGCACGAGGACCAGGGCGGAGCCGCCCGCCAGGAGGCGGCGGCGGTCGATGCGGTATTTGGTACCCATTGTAGTCCCCTTCGGAGGCCGGTTCCGGCCGTGGGCCCGATGCCCACGCCGATGCGCGATCCGCCCCTGGATCGCATGCCCCGGTCCCCCGCGGAAGCACGGCCTTCCCGCCCTGCCCTAACCCAGGCTATCTCCCCGCGCTCCGGCCGCTATGCTGCGCCCCCTTATCGCCTGCCCCCGCCAGAAAAAGGCCGAAACACCCGGCATGGACGCCGCCGCTGCTCCCCCTCCCGAGATCGCGTTCCCGCAGGGGATGGCGCCGGACGAGATGGTCGACGGGCGCGGCCGCGTGCGCGCCCACTGGGGCGGCCTGCTCGGTGCCATCTGCGGGTTGCCGGAAGGGGAACTCGCGCTCCGGGCCCAGCGGCTGGACCGTGCCTTCGAGGAGGAGGGCACGGCCGGGCTGCTGCCCACCGCCGAGCCGGGGATCCGGGCGCGACGGCTGGACCCCGTGCCGCTGGTGCTGGACGCGGCGGGTTTCGAGACGCTGGCCGCGGGGCTGGCCCAGCGCGCCCGGCTGCTGGAGGCGGTGCTGGCTGATCTCTACGGCCCCCAGCGGCTCCTGGCCGAAGGCAGGCTGCCGCCCGAGCTGGTTTTCCCCAATCCCTGCTTCCTGCGGCCCTGCCGCGATCCCCGGCCCGGCGCCACGCCGCCCCGCTTCCTGCACGGCTACGCGGCGGACCTGATGCGCGGCCCGGATGGGCAGTGGCACGTCACCGCCGACCGGCTGGTGGCGATGGAGGGCGTGGCCCAGGCGCTGACGAACCGGGCCCACATGGCCCGCACCCTGCCCGAATGCACCCGTGCCGTGCCGATGCGGCCGCTGCGCCCCTTCGTGGACGCCTGGCGGGACGCGCTGCACCGCGCCGCCGGGGACGACCCCTCCGGCCCCGCGACGGTGGCCCTGCTGACTCCTGGCGTCGGCCACCGCGCCTGGGCGGAGCACGTCACCCTGGCCCGCGACCTCTCCTGCGCCCTGGCGGAGGCGGGGGACCTGACGGCGCGGGGCGGCGCCCTGTACCTGAAGACCTTGCGCGGGCTGCAGCCCGTGCGCGTCCTGCTCTCCCGGGTCGACGGCGCGCTGCTGGACCCGCTGGAGCTTGGCGGCCGCACCTCCATGGGCGTGCCCGGGCTGCTGGACGCCGTGCGTGCGGGTTCCCTGGCCGTGCACAACCATCCCGGGACAGGGCTGGCCGAGGCACCGGGCCTGGGCGCCTTCCTGCCCGCGCTCTGCGAGGCGCTTCTGGGCGAAGCCCCTGCCCTGCCCTCTCGCGAGACCCTTTGGCTGGGCGATCCCGCCGCCCGCGCCCGGGTGGCGGCGGCGCCGGACGGCTACACCCTTCGCCCCGCCGTGCGCGGCGCGCCCGAGGGACCGGGGCCCGAGGCGGATCCGCGCGCCTGGTGCGCCGTGGCCCGCATGGCGCCCTCCCACTCCCCCTCGCTCGGCGCTGAACGGCTGGAGCCGCGCCCGGTCGTTCTGCGCATGTTCCTGCTGCACGACGGCGGGGAATGGCGCGCCCTGCCCGGCGGCCTTGCCCGGGTCGCGGATGCGGCGGGCAAGGCGACGCCGCTCTGCAAGGATGTCTGGGTACTCTCCGAGGAGCGGGCCGAGATCCGGGGGCCGGGGCCGTTGAACCTTCCGGCCCTGGCGGTCCGGCGCGCCGCGGGGGACCTTCCCTCCCGGGTTGCGGACAACCTCTTCTGGCTCGGGCGCTATGTGGAGCGCCTGGACGATTCCGCCCGGCTGATGCGCGCCACCCTTGCCCGCCTGGACCGCGCGCCGATGCTGCCGCACGACGTGGCGGAAGTGGCCGCCCTCGCGCGCTGCCTGCAGGACGCCCGGCTGATCACGGAGGAGGAGCGGCCGAGCTCCGGCGAGGATGCCGCCCTGCGGCGCGCCCTGGCCCGCGCCGGGCGGGAGGGGGGGCGGCTGCACCGGCTCACGGGGGAGGTCGCGAGGCTCGTGGAAGCCACGCGGGACCGCCTGACGGGCGACATGCACGCCGCCTTCACCGTTCCCCTGCGCGAATCTCGCGCCGCCCTGCTCGGTGCCGAGGACACGACCGCGCTCGGCGCGGCGCTCGGCGGGATGGTGCGCTACGCCTCCGGCGTTGCCGGGGTGGCCGCGGAGAACATGGTGCGCGGCGGCGCCCACAGCTTCCTCGACCTCGGACGACGGCTGGAGCGGGGCGTCAGCGTCGCGGCCCTGCTCGGCCATCTTCTGGCGGAGCCGCCGGCCCGGATGGAGAGCGCGCTGGCGCTGGCGCTGGAACTCTGCGACTCCGTCATCACCTATCGCACGCGGTACCTGCACGTGCTGCAGCCCGCCCCGGCCCTGGACCTGGTGATGGCAGATCCTGCCAATCCCCGCGGCCTGTCCTTCCAGCTCGCCGCGGCCGAAGCGCTGCTCGCCGGGGTGGAGGGCGGCGGCGATCCCAGCCTTTCCGCCGGCGCGCGCCGGCTGCGACAGGACGCGGAGGCGATGGCGGCCGAGGTGACACGCTCCCCGGAGGGTGCCGCGGCCGCGAACGGCCTCTCGCCCCGGCTGCTGGCGCTGAAGGACGCGGTCGGCGACCTCTCCGACATGATCGGGCGGCGCTACTTTACCCTGATCGCCGCGCCGCGCCTTCTCGGCGTGGACACGGCTGAAAGGGGCGCGGCGTGATCTACCGGCTCCGCCATGTCACGGCCTATGTCTACGAATCGCCTGTCGAAATGGCGACGCACCTGCTTCACCTGTTGCCGCGCCCCCTTGAGGGACGGCAGCGCGTGCTGCGGAGCACCCTCTCCAGCGATCCCGCGCCGGGGCGCCGCGCGGAAGGGCTGGACCACTTCGGCAATTGCGCGGCATGGCTCTACCTGGACCGGCCGCACGCGCGCTTCGCGGTCACGGCCGACTCCCTGGTCGAAGTGACGTCGCCCCCGCCGCTTCCGGCCGGCACCCCGCCATGGGAGAGCCTGCGGGAGGACGCGCTGCGCCGTCCGGATGTGGCCGAGTTCCTCTTCCCAAGCCCCGTCCTGCCACCGGTCGAGGGCGCGCGCGCCTTCTTCGCCCCGCACTTCGCGCCCGGGCGTCCGGCCGGGCAGGCCGCGGCAGAGATGATCGCGGCATTCCGGAAGACAATGGCCTTCCGCTCCGGTGTCACCACCGTCTCCACCCCTGTCGAGGAGGTGCTGCGGCGAAAGGCCGGCGTGTGTCAGGACTTCGCGCATCTGATGATTACGGGGCTGCGTATGCTCGGCATCCCCGCGCGCTATGTCTCCGGCTACATCCGCACGCACCCGCCGGCGGGCGGGGTGCGCCGCGTGGGCGCGGACCAGTCCCATGCCTGGGTCGCCGCCTGGCTGGGCGAGCAGGCGGGCTGGGTGGAGATGGACCCGACCAACAGCCTCTTCGTCGAGGAGGAGCATGTGGTGCTCGGCTGGGGCCGGGATTTCGGCGACGTCTCGCCTCTTCTGGGTATCATCCTTGGCGGCGGCCGGCATTCCGTGACCGTCGGCGTGGACATGGACGAGGCGGAGCCGGTTCCCGGCTGAACCGGCCCTTCAGTGTCGCGCCCGGCACCATTCCTGCATGGGCGCGCGGCCTGCGCCCCATCACCTGGGCGCCACGACACTCGGAGAACGCCGAACATGAATCTCTCCCGCCGAACCCTCATCGCGGCCGGCGCTGGGGCGCTGGCCATGCCCGCCATCCGCCCTGCCATGGCCCAGGCCCCCTTGCGCTTCTGCCTGGACTGGGCGCTCCAGGGGAACCACGGGATGTTCTCCCTCGCGGACGACCGGGGCGTGTTCCGGCAGAACGGGATCAACCTGCGGATGGACCGCGGCTTCGGTTCCGGCGACACCACGGTGAAGATCGCCTCCGGCGCCTACGAAATCGGCTACACCGACGTCTCCACCATGGTGAAGTTCAACGCGGAGAACCCGGACAAGCGGATCGTCTCCATCTATCAGGTGCTGGACCGCACGGCGGCGGCGCTGATCACGCTGAAGAAGACCGGCATCACCACCCCGAAGGGCGTCGCCGGAAAGCGGCTCGGCGCACCTGAGGGCGAGGGCAGCCGGATGCTCTTCCCGGCCTTCGCGAACGTGGCGGGCATCGACGCCGCCTCCGTCAAGTGGACGAGCATGGCGCCAAACCTGCGCGACACGATGCTGGCCCAGGGCCAGGTGGATGCTGTCACCGGCTTCCTCTTCACAACCTACTTCAACCTCGTCGGCCTCGGCACGAAGGAGGACGACATCGTCGCCTGGCCCTATGCCGAGAACGGGCTGGACATCTACGGCTCCGCCGTGGTCGCCCGCGCCGACTGGGTGGAGAAGAACCCGCAGGTCGCGGCCGCTTTCGTGAAGTCCTCCATCGCTGGGCTGAAGCTGCTTCTGGCGGAGCCGGACGCGGCCATGGCCTCCCTCAAGAAGCGCGAGTCCCTCTTTGACGAGGCGCTCGAGAAGCGCCGCTGGTTCATGACCCGCGACCGCTCCATCCTGACGCCGAACGTGAAGGCCGGCGGCACCGGCGTGCTGGACCAGGCGCGGGGGGAGCTGCTGATCAAGGTGAATGCGGATGCCTACGGCGTCTCTAACCCGCCGAAGTTCGCGGACCTGTTCACCGACCGCTTCCTGCCGCCGCAGGCGGAGCGGATGCTCGGCTGAGGCCGAACGGCCGGCCGGGGGCACTCTCCCGGCCGGCGTCTCAGAGCAGCGCCGTCTCGACCCGTGCGAGGAGCGGCAGGTGATCCGAGGCGCCGCGCGCCAGCTTCGTGTCGTGCGCCCTGTGGTCTGTGACGAGACCGTGCGGCAGGCCCATGATCCGGTCCAGCGCCAGCATCGGACGGAACGCCGGAAAGGTGTGGACGGGCGGCTGGTGCCCGAACACCGCCTCCAGAACGCCGAGAGCGGAGGCGCCAGGGCGCCACTCGTTCAGGTCGCCCATCACCAGCGTTGGCAGCGGCGGCCCCTGCGCGATCGCGGCGAGCAATGCCTCCGCCTGATGATGCCGGCGCGCGGCGCCGAGGCTGAGATGCGTGACGACCACGCGGAAGGCGCCCCAGCCCAGGTTCAGTTCGGCAAGGACGGCCCCGCGCGGCTCCAGCCCGCCGATCCGCAGGCCGATCGGCGGCCGAAGCACCCTCGCGCCCGGGCGGACGAGCAGCACGTTGCCGCGCCATCCCTGCTCGCCCGCGCGATCCGTCACGGAGAGGGGCCGCAGCCCGGCCTCACGTTCCAGCCAGGCCGCGTCGAACATCGCGCGGCCGGGACGCAGCCAGTGCTGCGCCTCCTGGAGCGCGACGAGGTCCGCGCCGGTCTCCGCGATCACCCGCGCGATCCGTCCCGGGCGGAAGATGCCGGCGGTGCTGCGGCCGCGATGGACGTTGTAGGTGCCGACGATCACGGGCTCAGGCCCGGGGATGGCGCAGGCCCGCCAGGGCGGCACCGAAGGTGGTGAGGGCGACATCCGTCCAGGTGTCCGTCCAGTCCCCGATGAGGTGGGTGCCGTACTCGAAGGCTTCCCAGATCGTTCCGAGATTCACGCCGAAGAGGGCGGCGGCGAGGATCAGGTGCAGCCTGTCGCGCGGCCGTCCGTCCGCGGTGAGCAGGGCCAGGAACACCGCCCCGGCAAGACCGCCACTGACGAGGTGGACGACCTCATCATAGGGGTTCTCCCCATAGAACCAGTTCAGCCCGTAGCCGGGGCTGGAGACGAGGGAGGCCAAAGCGGGCACCGCGTCCAGGCGCCGTGGCAGGGCTCGCAGCCGCCGGGGCAGCGCCGCCATCCTCTCCCGAGGCGGCAGGATCAGGCCGAAGCAGCCGAGCGCGGCCAGCGCCGTGCCGCCGGCAGCATTCCCCTTGTGCAGCGTCCAGAACCAGGCGGCCATGGCGAGGAGGGCGAGGAGGGAGGCCCAGGCCAGGGGCGAATGGCGCCGCAGGTCGTCCCTCGTCAGCAGCGGCAAACGCGGCCCTCCCCCGTCGCGGCCAGGCCGCCAGACCTGCCATGTATGTGCACTGCATCGGACGGGAAAGGCCTATGGGGTCGCCCTTCCCAGTCGTGCGGCTAGTCGGGCTGGATCCTCGCCTCCCGCACCACGCGGGTCCATTCATCCAGTTCGCGCCCCACGCGGGCCTCGATCTCGGGGGGCTGCATGACGCGGATGATGGCCCCCTGCTCCTCGGCGCGGCGGCGGAACTCGGGGGTGGCCACCACGGCGTTGCAGGCTTCCGTCAGGCGACGTAGGACCGCCTCCGGCGTGCCAGCGGGGGCGAAGACGGCGAACCACCCGATCACCTCAAGGTTCGGCAGGCCCTGCTCCGCGAGGGTCGGCACGTCCGGGAGCGCGGGGTGGCGCTCCGGCGCGGTGATGGCGATCGCCTTCAACCGTCCCTCCCGGACAAAGGGCATCAGGGGCGGCGGAGTGGTGATCATCAGCTGCACGCGCCCCGCCACGAGATCCTGCGTGGCCGGACCGGTGCCGCGGTAGGAGACGTGCGTCATCTGCGTGCCCGTCCGCAGCTTCAGCAGCTCCGTGCCGAGGTGCTGGAGGGATCCGTTGCCGGAGGAGGCGTAATTCAGCTCCCCCGGATGCGCCTTCGCGTAGGCGACCAGCTCACCCATCGTGGCGGCGGGGACGGAGGGGTGCAGGAAGACCACCTGCGGCGCATCCAGCAGCAGCGAAACAGGGGCGAAATCCTTCCGGACGTCGTAGCCGATATTCGGTACCAGGGCAGGCGTGCCGACATGATAGCCGGAGTACTGCACCAGCAGCCGCGTGCCATCCGGGCGGGCGCGGGCCACGTCCTGCGTGCCCAGGGCGCCATTGGCGCCGCCCTTGTTCTCCACCACCACGGGCTGGCCGAGCTGCCGGGACAGCGGCTCCGCCAGGAGGCGTGCGGCGAAGTCCGTGGTGCCGGCCGGGGCTGTGGGCACGACGAGGGTGATGGCGTCGGACTGGGCGGCAGCGCCTCGAAGGGTGGCGGCCGCCGCTAGCGCCGCGAGGGCCGTCCGTCTGGGCAGGGACATGACTCGCTCTCTCCTGGACTTTTCCGGACAGCATAGACCGGTCCGGCACCGGGGCGAGCGTTGCCGAAATGCCGCACCGGGCAGGTGACAGGAACATTACACGAGCGAGCAATTGCGAGGCGTTCTCACGTCACATAAATGCGAGGTTCGCCGCGATGACCTTTCTCGAGACGGCACCGGAGACCGCCATGCGCCCCGCCACTATCCGTCCCATGCGCCTGCTGGCAGGGCTGATGAGCGCAACCGCGCTCACCACCGTCGCCCTCTCGGCCGCTTTCGCCCAGGAAGCGACGGAAAGCGTGAGCGTTCCCACGGTGGACGTGGCGGGAAGCTCGGAGCGGGCGCTGGACCCGGTGCGCGGCTTCGTCGCGCGGCAGGAGATCAGCGGCACCAAGACCGACACGCCGCTGATCGAGAACCCGCAATCCGTCTCCGTCGTGCCGCGCGACCAGATCGACGCGCGCCAGGCCCAGACGCTCGGCGAGGCGCTGCGCTACACCGCCGGCGTGCGGGTGGAGAACTACGGCACGGACAGCCGCACGGACTGGTTCCAGATCCGCGGCTTCAACGCCCAGGACAACGGCATCTTCCTGAATGGCCTGCGCTACAACACCGGCTACGCCGGCAACGTGTACGAGACCTACGGGCTGGAGCGCTACGAGATCCTGCGCGGCCCCACCTCGGTTCTGTACGGGCAGATCGCGCCGGGCGGCCTGGTGAACATGGTCTCCCGCCGGCCGACGGACACGGCGCAGGGCGAGGTGCGCCTGACCGCCGGCAGCTACGGCCGCGCCCAGGCACAGGCGACCAGCAGCGGCCCGCTGACGGCGGACGGCGTCTGGTCCTACAGCCTGACCGCGCTCGGCCGCGCGAGCCAGACGACAGTGGACCATACGCGGGATGACCGCGTCTTCGTCGCCCCTGCCCTCACCTTCCGGCCGGACGCGAACACCTCCTTCACGGTGCTGGGCTACTACCAGCAGGACAGCACCAACGGGAACCAGTTCCTGCCCTTCAACGGTACGGCGGGGCTGACGCCCTTCGGCCGCATCAGCCGGAACCGCTTCACCGGCGAGCCCGACTTCGACAAGTTCGCGCGCACTCAGGCCGGCATCGGCTACGAGTTCAGCCACCGCTTCAACAACGTGTTCTCCTTCCAGCAGAACGCGCGCTACTCCCACACCGACATCGCCTGGAACCAGGTCTATGGCGGCGGCCTGCAGGCCGACCAGCGCACGCTGAACCGCTTCGCCTACCGGGCGGACATCGACGTCTCCACCTTCCAACTGGACAACCAGCTGCGCGCGGACTTCACCACCGGCCCGCTGACGCACACCGTCCTCGGCGGCTTCGATTACAGCTACGTCGCCTACCGCAACGGGCAGGCCTTCGCCCTCGCGAACGGGCTGGACGTCTTCGCCCCGGTCTACGGCGCGGCGCCGATCCCCGGCCTCTCCTCCCGCTTCAGCGACATCCGGCAGAACACCAGCCAGTACGGCCTGTATTTGCAGGACCAGATCCGCTGGGGCCAGCTCGTGCTGCTGGGCGGCATCCGGCAGGATTTCGCCTATGCGGACACGCGCAACCGCCTGACCGAGGGCAACAGCTACCAGTACGACGGCAAGTTCACCTGGCGCGTCGGCGGGATCTACCTCTTCGACAACGGGTTCGCGCCCTACGTCTCCTACGCCCGGTCCTTCCAGCCGCAGATCGGCACCACCGTCTCCGGTGCGACCTACGATCCGCTCGAGGGCGAGCAGTACGAGGCGGGCATCAAGTTCCAGCCGAACGGCACGCGTAGCTTCATCCAGGCCAGCGCCTTCCATCTGACCCAGCAGAACACGCTGACCACCGACCCGAGCAGCGTCTTCAACCAGGTCTCGGTCGGCAAGATCCGCGTGCGCGGGCTGGAGCTGGAGGCGGTGGCGGAGCTGGGCGGCGGCGTGACCCTCGTCGGCTCCTACACCTACCTCGACCCGGAGATCACCCGCACCACCGTGGCGGCGGAGGACGGCAACCGCCCGAACGGCGTGCCGCGCAACACGGCGGGCCTCTACGGCGAGTACACCTTCGTCAACGCTGCCGGCCCGCTCTCCGGCCTGACCCTCGGCGCGGGCGTGCGCTACCTCGGGAACACCACAAGCGCGAACAGCAACTACTACGTGGTGCCCTCCACCACCCTGTTCGACGCCACGGTGCGCTACGACCTGGAGAAGCTCTCCCCGCGGATGCGCGGCCTGACCCTGCGCGTGAACGCGAGCAACCTGGCCGACACCCGCTACGTCAGCCGCTGCTCGACGAACGACAGCTGCTTCTACGGGAACCGGCTGAACGTGCTCGGGAGCGTTTCCTACCGCTGGTAGCAAACAGCCCGGTCCTGGGGAGGCCCCTCCCCGGGATCAGGCCGCGGCGGGGTCCCCGGGCGCCGTCTCCCAGGCCAGCCCGACCAGTGCGACGACCCGCCGCCCCCCAGCGGCGGGTTTTTGCACGATCAGACCCTGCTCCTCGATCCAGGTGAGAAGCCGCCGTGCCCGGCCGGCGGAGCGGCTGCCATAGGCGCGGGCGATGGCGGCGTCCGATGGGCAGGGAAGGCCCTGGCGGGCAGCGTGGGCCAGCAGCAGGAAGACCCCCTGCGTGTCCTCGGGCAGGGTATCGGCGCGGGCGGCGGCATCGGGCCAGCCGGGGTCGTTCGCGGCCTCCGGCGGCACGCCGGCGCGGGCGACGGCGAGCATCCGGCGGAAGGCCGGCAGTTCCGGCGGCTTCCCGCCCACGGCATGGATGCGGAGGCGCACGAGCAGGTCCTGGTAGAGCACGCCGATCGGGCGGAAGGCCGCGTCCTCCTCCGACAGCATCTCATGCAGGATGGCGCGCGTGCGGGCCTCGCGCTCCGCCGCCTCCTCAGGGCTCGGCTCGGGCTCCGGCGCACGCGCGGCAGCGGCGGGGCGCGTGCCGGAGGCCTGTGCGAGCTGGGCCAGAATGTCCTGCGGCGGGGCGGCGGGGGTGCGACGTTCCCGGCGCGGGGAGGAGACGGGGTCCGGCGCGGCCAGGATCAGCTCCCGCGCCTCCTCCGGCGCGGTCTGCGGCAGGGGCGTGAGGGAGGGGCCGGAGCCGCGGCTTTCCGTCTCCACCGCGCCGACCCGGATGGCCAGCGGCCGGCGGGCGATGGCGGGACCGAGGCCGATGAAGTGGCCGCGCTGGAGGTCCCGGAACTGCTCGGCCTGGCGGCGCTCCATGCCCAGCAGATCGGCGGCGCGGGCCATGTCGATATCGAGGAAGGTACGGCCCATGAGGAAGTTGGAGGCTTCCGCCGCCACGTTCTTCGCCAGCTTCGCCAGGCGCTGGGTGGCGATGATGCCGGCAAGGCCGCGCTTGCGGCCGCGGCACATCAGGTCCGTCATGGCGGACAGGGCGGCGCGGCGGGCTTCGTCCGACACGTCGCCGCCGGCGGCCGGGGCGAAGAGCTGGGCCTCGTCCACCACCACCAACATGGGTGTCCAATGGTCCCGCTCAGCGTCGAAGAGACCGTTGAGGAAGGCGGCGGCGTGGCGGAGCTGGCGGTCCACCTCCAGCCCTTCGAGGTTCAGCACCACGGAAACGCGGTGGCGGCGTACGCGGTCGCCGGCGGCAGCCATTGCCTCTTCCGCATGGGCGGCGGCATCGATGACGAGGTGGCCGAACTTCTCGGCGAGGGAGGTGAAGTCGCCCTCCGGGTCGATCACGGCCTGCTGCACCCAGGGGGCGGACTGCTCCATCAGGCGGCGCAGCAGGTGGGACTTCCCGCTGCCGGAATTACCCTGGACCAGAAGGCGGGTGGCGAGGAGCTCCTCCAGGTCCAGCGTGCCGGGGGTGCCGCCGGTGGTGCGCCCCATGTCGATGGAGATGGTCATGGGCAGGCATATACGGCAGATCGCGGGAGGGCGGCATCGCCCGCGGGCGTGAATCTGCCCTTCCGATGACAGGTCCAGGCCCGGGGTAGGCAGCGCGGCGCATCCCTTGCAGGGTGCCGTCCATGAGACGCCTGCTGATCACGGGGGCCCGGGTGCTGGCACCCAACGCCCTCTCCGCCCCCTTCGCCGATATCCTGCTGGAAGGCGACCGCATCACGGCCCTGCTGCCGCCCGGTACGGCCGTGGAGGATGCTGCCCGCCACGAGGCGACCGGCCGCCTCGTCATGCCCGGTCTCATCAACGGGCATACCCATGGCCATGGCGGGCTGTCCAAGGGCATGGGCGACAAGTGGGACCTAGCCCTCCTGCTGACCCATGCCCCCTGGATCGGCGGGAGTCGCGGGCTGGAGGACAAGCGGCTCGCCACCACCCTGACCGCGGTGGAGATGCTGCGGAAGGGCTGCACCGCCGGCTACGACCTGCCCTTCGAGTTCCCCGGCCCCACGTTGGAAGGGCTGCATGTCATGGCCGAGGCCTACGAGGCCGTGGGGCTTCGCGCGGTGCTCGCCCCGATGGTGGCGGACCTGACCTTCTTTCAGGCGACGCCCGGCCTGATCCAGGCCCTTCCGGAGGAGCACCGGGCGCGGGCCGCCGCCATGTCCATGGCGCGGCCGGACGATATCTTGGCTGCCATCCATGCCGCCGCCCGGTCCTGGCGGAGCGCGACGGTGCGGCTCGGCGTGGCGCCCACCATCCCCCTGCACTGCTCCGACGATTTCATGGCGGGCTGCCGCGACTTGGCGGCCGAGCACGGGATGCCCATGCAGACCCATGTGGCCGAGGCGCGCTTCCAGGCGGGCGGCGGGGAGATCCGCTACGGCTCCACCCTGCTGGCGCATATGGATGGGCTGGGCCTGGTGAACGAGCGGTTCAGCGTGGCCCACGGAGTATGGCTGACCGATGCGGACCTGGAACTGCTGGCGCGGCGGGGTGCGGGGCTGTCCCACAATCCCGGCTCCAACATGCGCCTGGCCTCCGGCATCGCGCCCGCACGGGCGGCAATCCGGGCGGGCGTGACGGTCGGGCTCGGCACCGACGGCTCCGGTTCCTCTGACAACCAGAACATGTTCGAGGCGATGCGCCTTGCCGCCTTCGCCTCCCGGCTCTGGGAGAAGGCGACGGAGGAGGACTGGCTGGGCACGGCGGAGACCGTGCGGCTGGCGACCGAGGGTTCGGCGAAGCTGCTGGGGCTGGATGCCGGGGTCATCGCGCCGGGCCGGCTGGCCGACCTGCTTTTCCTCGATCTCGCCCACATCAACTGGGCGCCCTTCAACGACGCCGCGAACCAAATCGTCTTCACCGAGGACGGCTCGGCGCTGCGGGAGGTGATGATCGGCGGCGACTGGAAGCTGCGGGACGGCCGCGTGCTGGGCGTGGACGAGGCGAAGCTGGCACGGGACGCCCAGGAGGCGGCGGACCGCCTCGCCAGGCTGAACCGGGGAACGCGGGACTGGTGCGAGGCCCTGGCGCCGCATGTCGCCTGCCACTGCCGCGCCCTGGCCGGAGGCTTCACCGGCGCGCGGAGGCTCCTGGCCGAGTAGCGGAAGACCCCTTTCCCGTGCCCGCCGGCCTTGTCACGGGCGGGCGCGGGACGCAGGCTCCCGCCGCGCGAAATCAGGGAGAGAAACATGGCCGATCGCTTCGCCGTCGTGACCGGCGCGGGCCAGGGCATCGGGCGCGCCGCGGCGCAGGCGTTGCTGGCCGATGGCTGGATCGTGGCCGTGTTCGGCCGCCGCCTGGAGCCGCTGCAGGAGACGATCGCCGGCCGGGATTCGGGCCACGCGATCACTTGCGACGTGGGGGACCACGGCCAGGTCCAGGCCGCCTTCGCCGAGGTGAAGTCCCGCTTCGGTCGCCTGGACCTGCTGTTCAACAATGCCGGGCGCGGGGCCCCAGCCGTGGACTTCGACGAACTGCCGCTGGCGGACTGGCGCGGCGTCGTCGCGGCCAACCTGGACGGCACCTTCTACTGCGCCCAGGCCGCTTACCGCATCATGAAGAACCAGTCGCCCAAAGGTGGGCGGATCATCAACAACGGTTCCATCAGCGCCCATGCCCCGCGCCCGGGCGCGGCCGCCTATACCGCCACGAAGCACGCGGTGACCGGGTTGACGAAGCAGATCGTGCTGGACGGCCGCAAGCACGACATCACCGCCAGCCAGATCGACATCGGCAACGCCGCAACCCCGATGACGGAACGGATGACCAACGGGGTGATGCAGCCCGACGGGTCGATGATGGCGGAGCCACGGATGGACGTGGCGCTGGTGGGCAAGACCGTCGCCCACATGGCCTCCATGCCGCTGGAGGCGAACATCCCCTTCCTGACCATCATGGCCACGAAGATGCCCTGGCTGGGCCGGGGCTGAGGCCCCGAGCCAGCCGGAGGCGGCTAGCGCGCGCGGGCGATGCAGAATTCCACGATGCCCGCGAGGGCCCGGCGCTCCGGGCCATCGGGGAAGACGGAAAGGGAGTCCAGCGCCCTCGCCCCGTAATCCCGGGCGCGCCGGATGGTCGCTTCGAGCGTGCCGCGGGACTGCATCAGGCCAATGGCCTTCTCCAGGTCGCCCTCGGCCTGCTCTCGCTCCTCCAGCACCCGCCGCCAGAAGACCTTCTCCTCCTCTCCCGCCGCGTTGAAGGCGAGCAGCACGGGAAGGGTGATCTTGCCCTCGCGGAAGTCGTCGCCGACCGTCTTGCCCAGGGCGGCCTGACTGGCGGAGTAGTCCAGCGCGTCATCCACGAGCTGGAAGGCGATGCCGAGGCTGCGGCCATACTCCCGCAGGGCTTCCGCCTCGGCCTGCGGCCGGTCGGCCACCACGGCGCCCACCTCGGTTGCGGCGGCGAAGAGGGCGGCGGTCTTGCCCTCGATAACCTGGAGATACTGTTCCTCCGTCGTCGCCGTGTCGTTCTGGGTGACGAGCTGTAGCACCTCGCCCTCCGCGATAGTGGCGGAGGCGGTGGCGAGAATGTCGAGAACCCGCAAGGACCCGTCCGCCACCATGATCTGGAAGGCGCGGGCGAAGAGGAAGTCGCCCACCAGCACGCTGGGCTTGTTGCCGAACACGGCGTTCGCGCTCGGCGCGCCACGGCGCAGCGCGCTCTCGTCGACCACGTCGTCGTGCAGCAGGGTGGCGGTGTGGATGAACTCCACGCAGGCCGCCAGGGCGACGTGCCGGTCACCGCGATGCCCGCAAAGACGGGCGCTGGCGAGGGTGAGCAGCGGCCGGATGCGCTTGCCGCCGGCGGCCACCAGATGGGCGGCAAGCTGCGGGATGAGGGCCACGGGGCTCTGCATCCGTTCCACGATCAGGCGGTTGCAGGCCTCCAGATCCAGCCGCACCAGGTCGGTCAGAGCTTCCAGGGCCAGTTCGGGATCGCGCTCGGAGGTCACGTTGGAGGTGACGGGCGCGGTAAGGACG
This sequence comes from Roseomonas indoligenes, assembly GCF_017813365.1. Classification (GTDB taxonomy): domain Bacteria; phylum Pseudomonadota; class Alphaproteobacteria; order Acetobacterales; family Acetobacteraceae; genus Roseomonas; species Roseomonas indoligenes. The sequence goes on along the minus strand of NZ_JAGIZA010000004.1, from coordinate 118,596 downwards.
CTCACGCGGGCATTGACCTGTCCATAGGGGGCGGCACCATACCGGCCGGGCGGGGGGGCATCAACGGGCGGCCATCTCACGACAGATTGGCCCTGCCCCGCATTTGCAAAGGTTCCAGGCCCATGATCCGCGTGCTGCTGGCCGAATCCGACCCGGTGCGCCTGGGCTTCCTGCAAGCGCTGCTGCGGGATGGCGGGCTGCGTCCCCTGCTGCTGGACAGCCATGTCAGCGCGGTTGAGGGCCGGATCGGTGCCTTCCCGCAGCGCCTTGCGGTGCCGGAGGAGCAGGCGCGGGCGGCCGAGGCACTGCTGCGTGAGGCCGGTGAGTGGCGGGACTGACCCCCCCGCCGATAGGTCCCGTCCATACCCTCCTCGACGGGAGGGTGCGCCTTCGCCAGCCGTCGGAAGGGCTGCGAGCCGGCATGGACGCCGTGATGCTGGCCGCTTCGGTGGAAATGCGGCCGGGCGGGCTGGTGCTGGATGCCGGTTGCGGGCCGGGGGGGATCTTCCTCTGCGTGCTGGCGCGGGTTCCCGGTGCGCGGGCGGTGGCGGTGGAGCGCGACCCAGCGCTTGCCGCCATGGCGCGAGAGAATGCGGCGCTGAACGGCTGGTCGGAGCGGGTGGAGGTGGTAGAGGCCGATATCGCTGACCCCACTCTCCCGACCCGCCTGCCGCGCTGTGATGCGGCGGTGAGCAATCCGCCCTACTGGCCCGGCGGATCCGTGCCGCCCGCGGCGCTCCGGGCGGGCGCCACCCATGCAGGCGGCATCGGCCTCGGAAGCTGGGCCTCACTGCTCGGCGCCTCGCTCGCTCGGGGCGGACGATCGACGATGATCCTGCCGGCTGGGCGGCTGGAGGACGGTATTGCCGCGCTGCGCGGTGCCGGGCTGGGCGGGGTGGAAATCCTGCCACTCTGGCCACGCGCCGGAAGAGCGGCGGGGCGGGTGCTGCTGCGGGCGCGCCGCGCGCCGCGTGCGCCCGGCACCCTGCTGCCGGGGCTGGTGCTGCATGAAGGCGCGGGCTGGACGCGGGAAGCGGAGGCAATCCTGCGCGGTGGGGAGCTCACCTGGGCTGGCGGGAGCCCCGGGTAGGCCCTCCCCGGTCCACATCCGGCTCCGAGAAGTGGATCTGCAGCTTCGGCCGCTAGACGTCCTTCTCCGGGTGACGAAGCAGCCAGAGGCGCTCGTGCGCGGCCACCAGACTCTCCATGTTCTTGCGCCGGTTCGCGTCGGGCGCAACGGTCCGGCGGCGGATCATCATCTCGAGGATGCGGAGCATTTCCTCGGCAACCTCGTAATCGCCCTGATCGCAGGCATGATGGAATGCGATAAGGATCTTGTCGGTCAGACGGCGAGTATGCCGAGGGGCCGACAGGGCCCGCCCCGCCGGCTTTGGTCCGTCTGGCTCGTCCGCAGCCATGCCCGTTGCCGCCTCTCAGTCCAAAGGCCAGCGCCCCCACCGGGCAGCCGAATCCCCTTCAGGAGATACCCTATCATAACCGGGCGGTTTAGGATCGGAAACGGGCTACAACCGTGAAGGGTGCCGGCGGCGGATTCAGGCCGCCGGCAGCCTGTCGGGACTCAGTGCCGGGCCGGCTCACCAAGAATGATCTCGCCCTGGGGCTGGGGAGAGCCGTTGAAGGCCTGATCGGCAAAGGCTTCCTCCCAGGTGCCCAAGGTGGAGGCGCGGGAGTACTCAGTGGAGCGGTTCTCGAAGAAGTTCGCGTGCTCCACGGCGTTCAGCATCTCGTCCAGCCAGGGCAGCGGGTTCTTCTCGATGTGGTAGAGCGGCTCCAGGCCGAGCTGCTGCAGGCGGCGGTCGGCGATGAAGCGGATGTACTCCTTCGTCTGCGCCGCATCGAGGCCCTGAACCGCGCCCATGCTGAAGGCGAGGTCAATGAAGGCGTCCTCGTGGTCCACGATCGTCGCGCAGATCAGGTAGAGGTCGCGGCGCAGCTCCTCCGTCCAGATCTCCGGATTTTCCTGCACGAAGGTGCGGAAGAGGCGGATGACGGAAAGGCAGTGCAGCGTCTCGTCGCGCACGGACCAGGAGACGATCTGGCCCATCCCCTTCATCTTGTTGTGCCGCGGGAAGTTCATAAGGATGGCGAAGGAAGCGAAGAGCTGCAGGCCCTCCGTGAAGGCGCCAAAGGCGGCGAGCGTCTTCGCGATCTCGGTCTTGTTCTCGACCGAGAAGTTCTGCATGTAATCGTACTTGTCCTTCATCTCCTTGTACTTGAGGAAGGCCGAGTACTCGAGCTCCGGCATGCCGATCGTGTCGAGCAGGTGGCTGTAAGCTGCGATGTGGATCGTCTCGATGTTCGAGAAGGCGGACAGCATCATCAGCACTTCGGTCGGCTTAAAGACCTGGCTGTAATGCTTCATGTAGCAGTTGTTCACCTCGACATCCGCCTGGGTGAAGAAGCGGAAGATCTGGGTGAGCAGGTTGCGCTCGCCGGGGCTGAGGTTCTTCTGCCAGTCCTTCACGTCATCGGCCATCGGAACCTCTTCCGGCAGCCAGTGCACGCGCTGCTGGGTCAGCCACGCCTCATAGGCCCAGGGATAGCGGAAGGGCTTGTAGACGGGGTTGGCCGTGAGGAGGTCGAACTGCACGGGCAGCTCGTCGGGGGTGATGACGCCGTCGGGCATGGTGGGCTTCCTGGTGGGCGTGGGGCGCAGGGGATGGGCTTCGGCGGGGGCTTAGCCCCGCCGGATTGGCAGCAGCGTGGGACCGCCGGCTGCCGGCGGTCGAATCACGCCTCGTTGCGTCAGATGACGCGAGGCCTCACTGGCAGGCGAGGCATTCCTCGTAGTTCGTGGTTTCGGCCGGGGCCGCCGCCACCAGCGGCAGCGGCGCTTCCACGTCGTTGACGGCGTAGCCCAGCCGTGGCTGCACGGCCACCTTCTCGCTGATCGTGTCCGCGCGCTGAATGGAGAGGGAGCGGCAATAGTAGAGCGACTTCACGCCCTTCTTCCAGGCCATAAAGTGGATCTGGTGCAGGTCCCGCTTGTGGATGTTGGCGGGCAGGAAGACGTTCAGCGACTGGCTCTGGCAGATATAGGGCGTGCGGTCGGCCGCGTGCTCCACCACCCAGCGCTGGTCCAGCTCAAAGGCCGTCTTGAACACGTCCTTCTCCTGCTGGGTCAGGAAGTCCAGGTGCTGCACCGATCCCTTGGTGACGGTGACGGAGGTCCAGGTCTCGTCATCGTCGCGCCCGTGCTTCGCCAGCACCTTCTGAAGGTACGGGTTGCGGACGATGAAAGAGCCGGAGAGCGTCTTGTGGTTGTAGACGTTCGCCGCGATCGGCTCGATGCCCGGGGACGCACCGCCGCAGATGATGCTGATGCTGGCCGTCGGGGCGATGGCGATCTTGTTCGAGAAGCGCTCCATGATGCCGTACTCGGCGGCATCCGGGCAGGGCCCGCGCTCGGCGGCCAGTTCGCGGCTGGCGGCATCGGTCTGGGCGCGGATGTGCTTGAACATCCGGATGTTCCAGACCTTCGCGATCACGCTCTCAAACGGCACGTTCTGGGACTGCAGGAAGGAGTGGAAGCCCATCACGCCGAGGCCGACCGAGCGCTCGCGCATGGCGCTGTACTTCGCCTTCGCCATGCTGTCCGGCGCCGTCTCGATGAAGGACTGCAGCACGTTGTCGAGGAAGCGCATCACGTCCGGGATGAAGCGCGGCTCGTCCTTCCACTCGAACCAGGTCTCGCAGTTCAGGGAGGAAAGGCAGCACACGGCGGTGCGGTTGCGGCCATGATGGTCGCGGCCCGTCGGCAGCGTAATCTCGGAGCAGAGGTTGGAGGTCTTCACCTCGAGCCCGGCCAGCTTGTGATGCTCCGGCATCGCCCGGTTCACGTGGTCCGAGTAGATGATGTACGGCTCGCCCTGCTCCATGCGGGCGGTCAGCAGGCGGATCCACAGGCCGCGGGCGGAGATCTTCCGGATCACCGCGCCGTCCTTGGGCGAGGTCAGCGCCCACTCCTCGTCGGCCTCCACGGCGCGCATGAACGCGTCGGGGATCAGAATGCCGTGGTGGAGGTTCAGCGCCTTGCGGTTCGGGTCGCCACCGGTCGGGCGGCGAATGTCGATGAACTCCTCAATCTCCGGGTGGGAGATCGGCAGGTAGACGGCGGCGGAGCCGCGGCGGAGGGAGCCCTGGGAGATCGCCAGCGTCAGGCTGTCCATCACCCGGATGAAGGGGATGATGCCGGAGGTCTTGCCGTTCTGCCCGACCTTCTCCCCAATAGAACGGAGGTTGCCCCAGTAGGAGCCGATGCCGCCGCCCTTGGAGGCAAGGGCCACGTTCTCGTTCCAGAGCCCGACGATGTCGTCCAGGCTGTCATCGGCCTCGTTCAGGAAGCAGGAGATGGGCAGGCCGCGCTTGGTGCCGCCGTTCGAGAGAACGGGGGTCGCCGGCATGAACCAGAGCTTCGAGATGTAGTCATAGATTCGCTGGGCATGCGCCGCGTCGTCGCCATAGGCGCTGGCAACACGGGCAAAGAGGTCCTGATACGATTCGCCGGGCATCAGATAACGGTCGCTCAGCGTGTCCTTGCCGAACGCCGTCAGCAGGGCGTCGCGCGAGCGATCGACCTGAACCTGACCGTGTCCCTCAAGCTGAATGGCATCAAACATCTTAGAAAAAACCCCTGAATTCCCCCGCGGAGGAGGATGCCTCTGGGAAGCGCTCCGCACAAGATATCGCGGGGCCCGGGGAGAACGAACGCTATATGTGGTGAGTTGCCGTGCTGTTTTCGACACGGCCGAACGGGTTGCGTGGGGCGACTCGCATATTTTCAGCGAGTCGCGAACCGTTCCTTCACCCGTCATCAAACGAGAACATTTCTGTGAGGCGGAAGCCTCCCCATGATCCCCGCAATCCACAGCCCCACGGCCTGTCCGGGGCTACAAGGAAGCCTTAACGAAGCGGCGGCGCGTATTGCAGCCCGCCCTTGGTCCAGAGGGCGTTGATGCCGCGCTGGATGCCTAGCGGCGTCATGTTGCGGTCCCAGACCTCGGCGAAGTTGCCGACCTGGCGCACGATCTGCGCCGCCCAGTCGTTGCTCATGCCCATCCCCTGCCCCAGGTCACCGGACCGGCCGAGGAAGCGCTGGATATCCGGGTTCGTGCTAGTGGCATAGGTGTCAATGTTGCGGCTGTCGATGCCCAGTTCCTCCGCCGTGATCATCGCGAAATGGGCCCAGCGCGCCATGTCGAAGAAGCGCCAGTCGCCCTTACGGACGGCGACGCCGAGCGGCTCCTTCGAGATGATGTCGGGCAGCACGACGAAGCGCTCGGCGTTCGCGCCCTGGCTGGCCCGGTAGGAAGCGAGCGCGGAGGCGTCGGTGGAGTAGCTGTCGCAGCGGCCGGCGAGGAAGGCCGCGCGCAGCTCCTCGATGCTGTCCATCACCACGGGGGTGAAGCGCATGTTGTGGGTGCGGAAGTAGTCCGCCACGTTCAGCTCGTTGGTGGTGCCGGGCAGCAGGCAGATGGTCGCGCCGTCCAGCTGCCGTGCGCTGGTGATCCCGGCATCGGTCTTCACCAGGAAGCCCTGGCCGTCAAAGACGTTGATGCTGGCGAAGGCCAGGCCCAGCGCGCCCTCCCGCGCCATGCTCCAGGTGGTCACGCGGGCGAGGACGTCGATCTCACCGGACTGAAGCATGGTGAAGCGCTGGGCCGTGCTGGCCGGCACGAAGCGCACCTTCTTCGCATCGCCCAGCACCGCCACCGCGATGGCGCGGCAGGAATCCACGTCGATGCCGTGCCACTCGCCACGGCTGTCCGGCGTGCCGAAGCCTGCAGAATTGGGCGTGACGCCGCAGACGAGCGAGCCGCGCGCGCGGATGGCGGCCACGGTGTCGGGCGGGGCCTGCGCCAGCGCCGGGAAGGCGAGGAGAGCCGCCAACCCGGCGGCCAGGATCGTCTTGAGCATGGGCGTTTACCTCCATCTCCCGGGCGTGGCCGGGCAGATGGCCATTCTGGCGCCTTCCCGCCCCGCTTCCCAGGGGCGGGCGCGCTAGCCCTGGCCCGTCACTCCCACTCGATCGTGCCGGGCGGCTTGCTCGTCACGTCATAGGCCACGCGGTTGATGCCGCGGACCTCGTTCACGATGCGGTTGCATACGCGGGTGAGGAAGGCGATCTCGAAGGGATAGACATCGGCCGTCATCCCGTCCGTGCTCGTCACGGCGCGGAGGGCGCAGGCCTGGTCGTATGTGCGGCCGTCGCCCATCACGCCCACGGTGCGGACGGGCAGCAGCACGGCGAAGGCCTGCCAGATGGCATCGTAGAGGCCGGCGGCGCGGATCTCCTCCAGGAAGATCGCGTCGGCCTTCTGCAGGATCTGCACCTTCTCCCGCGTCACCTCGCCGGGGATGCGGATGGCCAGGCCCGGACCCGGGAAGGGGTGCCGGCCAACGATGGCCTCGGGCATGCCGAGCTCGCGGCCGAGTGCCCGTACCTCGTCCTTGAACAGCTCGCGCAGCGGCTCCACCAGCCTCATCCGCATGCCCTCGGGCAGGCCGCCGACATTGTGGTGGGACTTGATGGTGACGGAGGGCCCGCCGGTTGCGGAGACGCTCTCGATCACGTCCGGGTAGAGCGTGCCCTGGGCCAGGAAGTCGGCACCGCCGATCTTAGCCTGCTCCTCCTCGAACACCTCGATGAACAGGCGGCCGATCGTCTTGCGCTTTACCTCCGGGTCCGTGACGCCGGCGAGCGCACCGAGGAAGAGGTCGCTGGCGTCCCGGTGGACGAGCTTGATGTTGAAGCGGTCGCGGAAGGTGGAGAGCACCTGCTCCGTCTCCCCGCCCCGCATCAGCCCGTGATCGACGTAGATGCAGGTGAGCTGGTCGCCGATGGCCTCGTGCAGCAGCACGGCCGCCACGGAGGAATCGACGCCGCCGGAGAGGCCGCAGATCACGCGCCCCTTGCCGACCTTGGCACGGATGCGCTCGATCTCCTCGGCCCGGAAGGCGCCCATGGTCCAGTCGCCCTTGGCGCCGCAGATCTTCCGCACGAAGTTCTTCAGCAGGGCGTGGCCGTGCGGGGTGTGCACCACCTCCGGATGGAACTGCACGCCGTAGAAATGGCGGGCGTCGTCGGCGATGGCGGCGAAAGGCGCGCCCTCGGAGACGGCCACGGCACGGAAGCCCGGCGGCAGGGAGGTCACCCGGTCGCCATGGCTCATCCAGACCTGCTCGCGCGAGCCCTTCTCCCAGACACCATGGAAGAGGTCGCAGTCATCGGCCACCTCCACATGGGCGCGGCCGAACTCGCGATGGTCGCTGCCCTCCACCCCGCCGCCGAGCTGGGCGCACATGGTCTGCTGGCCGTAGCAGATGCCCAACACCGGCAGACCCATCGCGAAGACCGCCTGCGGCGCCCGGGGGCTCGCGCCCTCCGTCACGCTGGCCGGGCCGCCGGAGAGGACGATGCCCATGGGGTCGAAGCCGCGGATCCGGGCCTCGTCGGCGGTGAAGGGCCAGACCTCGCAGTAGACGCCCTCCTCACGCAGGCGGCGCGCGATGAGCTGGGTCACCTGGCTGCCGAAGTCGAGGATCAGGATGCGCTGGTGGCGCTCGCTGCCCGGCTGGTTGGCGTAAGGAGCGGGATTCGTATCGGCCATGGCGGCCAACACCATAAAACGCGGGCGGCTTCAACCCTCGCCGCGCGCATCCCGCTCCCGCGTCGCCGCCGTGGCCTCCAGGAGAAGGCCGATCGGGTTCCAGAGGACCGCCGTCTGCTCGACCGCGCGGCCGCCCACGCGGATGTTCTCCACCCCCACCGGCCGCCCGCCGAGGTGGCGGTAGAACCAGCCTGCCGCGTTGCCGGACAGGACCCAGAGCATGGCGGAGGAGCAGCCGATGGCCGAGAGATGGGCCGCGGAGGCTCGCATCAGCCGCCGCCCGATTCCCTGGTCGTGCCAGTCCGGCAGGATATAGAGGGTCTCGACCTCACCCTCCGCGATCCCCTCCCGCCGGGCGCGGCCGGCGGAGGCGAAGCCCACGGGCTTGCCGTCCTCCGCGCAGGCGACGAAGACCGCCTCCCCTCCCCGCCTCGCCAGCATGGCGCGGAGATAGCCAGCGGCGATCCGCCGCTCATCCAACCCGACCAGATAGGCGTCTGGCAGGATTCCGGGATAAGCGTCCTGCCAGGACGCGCGGTGGATGGCCCCGATGGCGGGGGCGTCCTCTGGCCGGGCACGCCGCACCTGCATCATGGCCTGCCCTCGTCAGCAGCGGCTGTCAGGCGCGGCGTCGCAGCACGGCGGCGAAGAAGCCGTCCGTGCCATGGCTGTGCGGGGCCAGGGCCATGTGCGGCCCCTCCCCCGGCGGCGGGCCCTGCATGCCCGCATCGGCCCAGGCTTCCGCCAGGGGCACGGCGTCGAAATCCGAATGCTGGCCGAGGAAGTCGCGCACCTGCTCCTCATCCTCTCCGGGAAGGATCGAGCAGGTAGCGTAGATCAGCTTTCCGCCGGGGCGCACCAAGGACGCGGCACGATCGAGGATCGCGCGCTGTTTCGTGATAAGCTCCGCGTAATCTTCTTGCGTCGTCCGGAGCCTCGCGTCCGGATTGCGGCGCCAGGTCCCGGTTCCCGTGCAGGGCGCGTCCACGAGCACCCGGTCGAAGCCGGCCGCCCGGCGCTTCACCCAGCGGTCACCCGCTTCGAGAAGGTGGGTCTCGGCGTTGTGCACCCCCGCGCGGACCAGGCGCTTGGCCGCGCCCGTCAGCCTGGGGACCGAGACGTCCAGCGCCGCGATCCGGCCACGGTTGCCCATGGTGGCGGCCATGGCGAGGGTCTTGCCCGCGGCCCCGGCGCAGTAATCCGCCACCTTCATGCCCGGCCTGGCATCGGCCAGCAGGGCGATGAGCTGGCTGCCCTCGTCCTGGATCTCCACCAGCCCGTCCTGGAAGACGCGGGTGTTCAGGATCGGGCGCCGGTCCGCCACGCGCAGGCCCCAGGGGGAGTAGCGGGTGGGCTCGGTCGGGATACCCTCCGCCGCCAAGGCGGCAGCGGCGGCGTCGCGGGATGTACGGAGGAGGTTCACGCGCAGGTCGAGCGGCGCGGAGCCCTCCAGCCCCGCCGCAGCCTCCGGCAGGCTGTCACCGAACCGTACGCGGAGGCCGGGCAGCGCCCATTCCGGCAGGTTCAGGCGCGTCGCCTCATCCATCTTGGGGTGAAGGAAGGGCTGGCCCTCCAGCTTGGTCAGGCAGCGCCGCTCCTCCTGGGTGAGTGGCCTCTCGGCGTACTGGCCGCCGTTGAAGGCCGCCTCCACCCCGGCCAGCCCGCCGCCCTCAACGAGGAGGAGGTAGGCGGCCATGAGGAGGCGCCCGGTCGGCGCGGCGCCGGTGCGGTCGATGTGCCAGTCCAGCCGTGCCCGCTCCCGCACCACGCCCCAGGCGCGGTCAGCGATGGCGCGGCGGTCGCCGCCGCCGATGAAGCGGCGGGCACGAAAGAAGTCGTTGGCCACCCCGTCGGCGGGGCGGCGGGGGGCGGATTCCAGCGCGTCCAGCAGGGCGATGGCGGCGGAGATTCGGGCGAGCGGGGTCATGTCTGCACAGATAGGGGCGCGCCGCGGAAAATGCGGCGCGCCTGAGCCGTGATGTCTGCGGTCAGCCTTCCTGGCGGTAGTTCGGGGCCTCACGGGTGATGGCAACGTCGTGCACGTGGCTCTCCCGCAAGCCGGCGCCGGTGATGCGGCGGAAGCGGCAGTTGGATTGCATCTCGCCGATGGTGGCGTTGCCCGTATAGCCCATGGCCGACTTCAAGCCGCCGACGAGCTGGTGGACCACATTCCCCACCGGGCCCTTGTAGCCGATGCGGCCCTCAATCCCCTCCGGCACCAGCTTCAGGCTGTCCTGCACGTCCGCCTGGAAGTAACGGTCGGCCGAGCCGCGAGCCATGGCGCCGAGGCTGCCCATGCCGCGATAGGATTTGTAGGAGCGGCCCTGGTAGAGGAACACCTCGCCCGGCGCCTCGTCGGTCCCGGCGAACAGACTGCCCATCATCACGCAGTCCGCGCCGGCCGCGATCGCCTTGGCGATGTCGCCCGAGGTGCGAATGCCACCATCGGCAATGGCGGGCACATCCCGCTCCCTCGCCGCCGCCGCGCACTCCATCACCGCCGTGAGCTGCGGCACGCCGACGCCCGCCACGATCCTGGTGGTGCAGATGGAGCCGGGGCCGATGCCGATCTTCACCCCGTCCGCGCCGGCCTCGATCAGCGCCTCGACGGCCTCTGGCGTCGCCACGTTGCCGGCGATGATCTGCACGGAGTTGGAGAGGCGCTTGATCAGCTCCACGGACTTCAGCACGCCGGCGGAGTGGCCGTGGGCGGTGTCCACCACAATGATGTCGGCCTCAGCGGCGACCAACGCCTCGGCGCGGCGGCGACCATCCTCGCCCGTGCCGGTGGCGGCGGCGACGCGAAGGCGGCCCATCGCGTCCTTCACCGCGCTGGGATTAGCCTGGGCCTTGTCCATGTCCTTGACGGTGATGAGGCCGACGCAGCGGCCGCGCTCGTCCACCACCAAAAGCTTCTCGATCCGGTGCTTGTGCAGCAGGGCGCGCGCGCGGTCCGGCGTGACCTCGGTGGGAACGGTGACGAGGTTTTCCCGCGTCATCAACTCGTAGACGCGCTGGTTGGGATCCGTCGCGAAGCGCACGTCGCGGGAGGTGACAATGCCCACCAGGCGGCCCGTCTCCGGTTCCACCACGGGGATGCCGGAGATGCGGTGCTGCTCCTGCAAGGCGCGGACATCGGCCAGGGTCTGGTCGGGGTGGATGGTGACGGGGTTCACCACCATGCCGCTCTCGAACTTCTTCACCCGGCGGACCTGGGCGGCCTGCTCCTCGATCGTCAGGTTCTTATGGATCACCCCGATGCCGCCCGCCTGGGCCATGGCGATCGCCATGGGGCCTTCCGTGACCGTGTCCATCGCCGCGGCGACGAGGGGTATGTTCAGCCGGATCTCCCGCGTGATGCGGGTCCGGGTATCGGCCTGGCCGGGAAGGACCGTGGAGTAGCCGGGGACGAGGAGGACATCGTCGAAGGCGTAGGCCTCCTCGAAACGGGCGAGGAAGCGTGGCGGGGTGCTGTCGGGTGCCATTGGCGGGGGCCTCTGCGTACGGGGCGGCGCTGCCTTGGCGATTCCTCCTACGCTTTCCCGCCCCCGCGCCGCAAGGCTGGGCTCATGACGATGGCGAGACGCTGCCCCTACCGGGCAAGGGGAGGTCAGGCACCCTGCCCTGCCGTAACTTCCCCGCGGTTTGCCCGGAATCCCTGGGCGACGACGTACATCTCGGAACTGTCCTTCCGGCTGGCCGGGGGCTTGGCATGGCGGACGGTCGCGTAGTCCCGCTTCAGCGCCGCGAGCAGTTCCCGCTCCGTGCCGCCCTGGAACACCTTCGCCACGAAGGCCCCGCCGGGGGTAAGGACCTTGCGCGCGAAATGCGCCGCCAGATCCACCAAGGCCAGGATGCGCAGGTGGTCCGTGGCGTTGTGGCCGGTGGTGTTCGGCGCGATGTCCGAGATCACCAGGTCCGCCGGCCCGTCCAATGCCTCCAGCACCGCCTGTTCCGCCGATTCCTCGTTGAAGTCGCCCTGCAGGACGATGGCACCGGGGATCGGGTCCATGGGCAGGATGTCCAGCGCGACCACCTTGCCCCGGTCCCCAGCCCGCTTCACCGCAACCTGGGTCCACCCCCCCGGCGCAGCACCGAGATCCACCACCCGCTGCCCCGGGCGGAACAGCTTGAAGCGCTCATCCAGCTCGATGATCTTGAAGGCGGCACGGGAGCGGAGGCCGGCGGCCTTGGCGGCCTTCACATAGGGGTCGTTCAGCTGCCGCTGCAGCCAGAGCTGGCTGGCGGTGGTGCGGCCCTTGGCGGTGCGCAGGCGGGTGGAGAGGCTGCGCTCGCCGCTGCCACGGGATTCGGTCACGGGATGGTCCTCGGATGGGCGTTCAGGCGCCGCGGCGGGGCTTGCGGCGTTCCCGCATCGCCCGCAGCAGCAGCCCTTCGCGCAGGCCGCGATCGCAGACGGTGATGCCGGCGGCCGGCCAGACCTGGCGGATGGCGGCGTAGATGGCGCATCCCGGCAGGACGAAATCAACCCGGTCCGGCCCGATGCAGGGATGCGCGGCCAAGCCTTCCCGGCCCATGGTCCGCAGTTCCTCCAGCGCGCGGTCGGCGCAACCCATGGCCAGCTCGTGCCCATCCACCGCGGCGCGGCTGTAGCGGGGCAGGTCCAGCGCGATGCCGGCAAGGGTGGTGACGGTGCCGGAGGTGCCCATGAGCCGCACCCCGCCGGCCCGCATCTCCTGGCGGATGCAGTGGACCGAATCGAAGGCTTCGAACTTCGCCGCTACCTCATCCACCACCCGCTCGAACCCGGCGCCCCCGAAGCAGGCCGCGCCGTCCCGCTCCACAAGGGTCACGACGCCGAGGGGAACCGAGATGGTGCCGATCAGCCGGGGCTGGCCGGGCTCGTCCGTGCGGATCCAGGCAATCTCAGTGGAGCCGCCGCCGATGTCGAAGAGAACGGCGCGCCGGTCCTCCGGCCTGAAGAGGGGGGAGCAGGACTCCATCGCCAGTTCCGCCTCCTCCCGCGCGGGAATGACACGGATGGGGGCGCCGAGCGCCCGCTCGGCACGACGCATGAAGCCGGGGCCGTTGGTGGCGCGGCGGCAGGCCTCCGTCGCCACGGCGTGCACGGCCTGGACCGGGCGGCGGGCCAGCTTCTGGCCGCAAGCCTCCAGCGCCGCCTCCGCCCGGTCCATCGCAGCGTCCGAGAGGGCGCCGGTGCTGCTTAGCCCCTCGCCGAGCCGGATGATGCGGCTGAAGCTGTCCAGCACCCGAAATCCGGCCGGGCCGGAGGGGCTGGCCACGAGCAGGCGGCAATTGTTCGTACCGAGGTCGAGCGCGGCGAAGAGGGGCGCCCCGTTTCCGGGTCGGACGGGCCCGCCGGGGGCGGGGATGGGCGGCAGCGCGGGGCCCTCCCCCCGCGTGCCACCCGGCGAACTGGACGCGTTCCGGGTCTGCATGGCACTGATATTTCGATGATCCGCCTGGAGATAGGGTGGGGCAAGCCCTTATTCCACCGTTCGGCACGATCGCCGACTTGCGGGGTCCGACAGGCCGGGCTATAGGGCGCGCCGCCTGCCGTTGGGGAATAGTTTAACGGTAGAACTCCCGACTCTGACTCGGGCAGTCTTGGTTCGAATCCAGGTTCCCCAGCCAACCCTTCCGAGGGCTCTGGCAGATCAAAGGCGTAAGCCGGGCCATACAGCATCATTGGCGCCAACCGGTCCTGATTGGGGACCCGATGAGGCACGCCACCTAACCTCCGGCGGAGAGGCAACCTGTTGTACTGGCGTCGGCGCCTGCCCGGGGCAGGCCGCAGACGCTGCATCGACCTCTCCCTCGACGTCGAAGGCCTCTTCCCCGTCCGACGGAGGGGGGCCTGCATGGACACCACGTTCGAGCTACTGGTTGACCGTGAAATAAGGTCGACACCAGCCCCGGTCGGCGATGCGGCGGTGATGTGGGCCGTGCGGGACCAGAAGGTCCACAGAGCGGCGGGTGCTCGGCGCCGCCGCGGTCACCCGACCCGGTTTAGGCGGCCCGTGGCCCTATGGCCGAAGCCGCCCCTGCCAGTGAAGGTGCCGCGCCGTCGACCGCCCTCCTGGCCGGGATCGGTGACACGGACGAGCAGCTCGACAATTCCTGCCTCCAGCAGGACAGGAAGCGCGCCGCGCACGGGGGACCGGGACGTGCCGAGAGCCCGGCCGGGTCGTTCTCGCTCCGGCGTTCGCCGGGCTGGACGGCGCCGGCCCGCAGCCTCTCAACGAGGGCTCAGGCGGGGTCCGCAGGCCGAAAGATGATGCAGACCGGGCTGCCCGTCCGCGCTGCCTTCCCTTGGCAGGCCAGGCGGCTGCCGGCCAGGGATGCGCCGAGCAGTGCACACTTGTGAACCATGGGGCCACTCCTCCCTGTCCGGCGCTCCTCCGTCCTGCTTCCTGTCGGTCCCGAACTTGCCGGGGCGGCCGCTAGGCGCTTGCGGCCTGCGTCTCCGTGGCGGCCAGCGCGCGCCTGAGGATGGTCGGGATCATGCCGCCCGCCTGGATCAGGCGAACCTCGCGCGCCGTGTCGAGCAGGGCGATCGCGACGTCTTCGCGCGCGGTGCCGTCGGCGCGGCGGATCGTGACCGGCACTTCGGCGCGCGGGGCCAGCGCGGCTCGGTCCCAGCGGATCTCGATCATGTCGCCAGGCCGCAAGCCCAGCACATCAAAGCGCCAGCCCTCCGGCAGCCGCAGCGGCAGCACGCCCATGCCGACGAGGTTGGAGCGGTGAATGCGCTCGAAGGAGTTGGCCAGCACCGCCCGCGCCCCGAGAAGCTGCGCGCCCTTGGCCGCCCAGTCGCGCGAGGAGCCGGTGCCGTAGCGCTCGCCGGCGACGATCACGACCGGCAGCCCCGCATCCGCATAGCGCGCCGCCGCGCGCCAGGCCGGCATTACCTCGCCCGTGGGCGCAAAAACCGTCCGTCCGGCCGGGAACCCCGGCGCGAGGTGGTTCACCGCGGCCTTGTTGGTGAAGAGCCCGCGCAGCATTACCTCCCAGTTTCCGCGGCGGGAGGCGTAGACGTTGAGGTCGCGCGGGTCCTCGCCGCACTCGACCAGCCAGGAGGCCGCGTCGCTGCGGGCGGGGATGGAGCCGGCCGGGGAGATGTGGTCGGTCGTGATGTCGTCGCCCAGCACCAGCAGCGGGTGCGCGGCCAGAACGCCGGCCTCCTGGCTCTCCGGCCCGAAATTCACGAAGGGTGGCGGGCGGAGATAGGTGGAGGCGGGATCCCAGGGGAAGAGCGGCGTGGCCGGCGCCTCCAGCGCGGCCCAGGCGGCGGAGCGGTCCGCCTCCTCTCCCGCCGCGGCGATGTCGCCCGGATCGCTCGCCGCCGCGACGCTCGCCTCGATCTCTGCCGCGCGCGGCCAGATGTCGGTCAGGTGGACGGGCCGACCGTCGGGCGCCGTCCCCAGCGGCTCCCGCGTGATGTCCAGCCCCGCCCGTCCCGCCACGGCATAGGCGACCACCATCGGCGGAGAGGCGAGCAGGGCGGCTTCGATCTGTGCGTGGACCCGCCCGGGGAAGTTGCGGTTGCCCGAGAGGACAGCGACGGGCTTCAACCCGCCCTCCTCCACGGCCTGGGCCACGGCGGGCAGAAGCGGCCCGGAATTGCCGATGCAGGTCGCGCAGCCATAGCCGGCAATGCCGAAGCCGAGCGCCTCCAGGTCGTCCAGCAGGCCCACGCGCCCGAGGCGCCGCTCCGCGCTGGGAGAGCCGGGCGTGAGCGAGGTCTTCACCCAGGGCGGCACGGACAAGCCCAGCGCACGCGCCTTGCGCGCCACCAGCCCGGCCGCGACCAGCAGGCCGAGATCGGTCGTGTTGGTGCAGGACGTGATCGCGGCGATCGCCACCGCGTCGGAGGGGATGCCCCCCTGCCCTTCCAAGGCGATGCAGGTTCCCGCCGCCTCCAGCGCCGCCGGAACCTGGGCGGGCGCCAGCCGGTCCTGAGGCCGGCGCGGCCCGGCAAGGGAGGGGCGAAGGGAAGACAGGTCCAGTTCCAGCACGTCGGTGTAGCGCGGCGCGTTGTCCGGGTCGTACCAGAGCCCCTGGGCCTTTGCGTAGGCCTCCACCAGCGCGACCTGCGCGGCGTCACGCCCCGTGGCGCGCAGGTAGTCCAGCGTGTGGCCGTCGATGGGGAACATGCCGGTGGTGGCACCGTATTCGGGCGCCATGTTGGACACCACGGCGCGCTGCCCGGCGGTGAGCGTGCCGACGCCCGGCCCGAAGAACTCTACGAACTCGCCGGCGATGCCGTACCTGCGCAGCATCTGCGTGACGGCGAGCGCCAGGTCCGTGGCGAAAGACCCTTCCGGCAGCGCCCCGCTCAATCGTACCCCGATCACCTCCGGCACGCGCAGCGAGACGGGGACGTCGAACATCACGCCCTCGGCCTCGATCCCGCCCACGCCCCAGCCCAGCACGCCGATGCCGTTGACCATCGGCGTGTGGCTGTCCGTGCCCACCAGCGTGTCCGGCACGGCCCAAACTTCCCCGTCGCGCATCTCGGTCGCCACCACGGTGGCGAGGCGCTCCAGGTTGATGGTGTGCATGATGCCGGTGCCCGGCGGGAAGACACGGAAGCCGCTGACGCAGGCGGCCGCCCATTTCATGAAGCGGTAGCGCTCGGCGTTCCGGGCCATCTCGTTGGCCATGTTCATCCGCAGTGCGCCAGGCACCGCGGAGACATCGACCGGGAGGGAGTGGTCGGTGGAAGTGGCGACGGGTACGGCGGGGTTCAGCCGCGCGGGATCGCCACCGGCCCGGGCCAGCACGTCGCGCATGGCCGCGATATCCACCAGAGCCGGACCGCATGTGGTGTCGTGCATCAGGATGCGGGTGGGCGCGAAAGGGATCTCCGCCTCAGACCGCCCCGTCTCCAGCCAGGCCAGCAGCGCGGTGCGCCCAGCGTCCCGCATGTCGGGCTCGGGCTGCCGCATGAGGTTTTCCAGCAGGATGCGGTGGCACCAGGGCATCCGCGCCAGAACGGTCGGGCAGCCAGCGGCCGCGGGCAGGTCGATGGCCCGCCGCTCGCCGAAGGCGCCGACCAGCCGAATCGTCGGCACGGCATTGTTCTGCGGCATGTCCTTCGGACGACCCCTGGCAGCCATCTCCTCTGTTCTGCATCATCTTCGCCTGGAAGCCTACAAGCCGGGTGGCGGCGGCGCGATCGGCAGGCGGAGGTGGCATTCAACGCCTTCCGGCGCAAAGCTGAGGGTAACCTGTCCACCTGACTGGTACGGCAGGGCACGTTCCAGCATCCGGGATCCGAAGCCGCGACGCCCGGGCGGCCGAACCGGCGGCCCTCCCCGCTCGCGCCAGGTCATCACGACGGCGGGCGCCTGTTCCTGGGCGCTTCGCTCGAGTTCCCACCGGACATCGACCGATCCCTCCGCCACCGAGAGGGCGCCATACTTGGCGGCATTCGTCGCCAGCTCATGCAGGGCCAGGTTGAGAGTGACCGTCATGTCCGACGACAGCCGGACGGACGGTCCCGCCATCGAGAACCGCCTCGCCCCGTCAGCACTGCCATAGGCCTCGAGCGTTCGCTCGAGCACTTCGTTCAGCAAGGCACCCTCCCACCGGTTCCAAACCAGCAGGTCGTGGGAGCGCCCGAGCGCCTTGAGACGCTCGACGAGGGTGGACTGCAGAGCCACGGACAGGTCCGACCCACGAAGCGTATGGGCAGCGACGGACTGCACGGCGGCCAGCGTGTTCTTGACCCGGTGGGTCAGCTCGTCGTTCAGCAGGGCCAGACGCTCGTCGTGTTCCCGGCGTTCCGTGTGGTCGCGCAGGATCTTCAGGAAGCCCTGCAGATCTCCGTTCCGGCTCAGGAGCGGCATCAGCATCCCGACCGCCCAGAACCGGGACCCATCGGCCCGCAGGTGCCAGCGCTCGTCCCTGGCCCGGCAGTGCTCCACGGCCCGGCTCATCTCGATCTCAGGCCGCCTCGCGGCCCGGTCCTCCGGCGTGACGATGATGTGCGCGGGCTGCCCGACGATCTCGTCTTCCCCGTAGCCGAGGATGCGCTGGGCGCCGGGGTTCCAGCTCGTGACACGTCCCTCGAGGTCCAGGGTGAAGATCGCGTACTCGGTCGCGCTCTCGAACACGAGCCGCAGATGCTCCTCGTCCCGACGAAGGGCGTCGTTGGCCGCTTCCAGCTCCGCCACCCGCGCCGCGGCGCCGTCCTCAAGGTAGGAATTCCTGAGGGTGAGCGCGGTATTGGCCACCTCCAGGCTCTCGGCCAGGAGCCGGGCCTCCGCGAGCGAAATGCGCAGTGCCTCGCCGCTGGCCCTCAGCGATTCCTCCCGGGCAGAGACCCGCGCCTCGGCGTCCGAGACCCTTCGAAGCAACTCGCCCCTCGCCGCCGCCTGGGACCGGGCGTCAGCCCGGAGCAGTCGGTTCTCGGCAGCCAGTGCGTCCCGCTCCTCGGACAGGGAGATGTGGCTTTCGCCTGCCTTCCTGCGGGGTTCCGAAGTCCCTTCGACTTCTTTGCCGGGCGGCACGGTTCCTCCTGCGGCAAGCACGGTCGAGGGCGGCGGCCCGTTGGCGCGCCCCCAACGCGGCCCACCATGGCATGGGCAGCTCAGGCGATCCACGACGGATCATCCTGCCCGGCGGGGAGTTGCCAGCGGGAAGGCAGGCAGATTCCCGGACGCCACGGGCCAAGTGGACGCGCGAATCAAGCGTAGCGTGACGTTTTGAGAAATGCCCGGCATAGGCCCGGGCGGGGCAGTTCAGTCGCGGTTACCGCTTTCTATCCCTGCATCTTGCCGGGAGCTCCGATCAGGCAGCGGCACCGGGCGGGCCGCCAGGAGCTGCTCTACCGCCTTCAGCAGCTGCGGCCTCGTCACGGGCTTGTCGAGGCGCGGCCGCTCCCGATGCACCGAGTCATCGATGATCCGGACATCCCCTGTCGCGAACAGGTAGGGCACCCCGAGTTCCGCCAGCCTGTCCGCGACGGGGTAGGCGGTCGCGCCAGGGCCGAGGTTCACGTCCAGCACCGCCCCGTCCACCGCGCCCGCCCCGTCCCCGATGAGCTCGAGCGCCTGCGCCACGCCCGGCACCGGCCCGACAACGACTGCCCCGGCCCGGCTCAGCCACTCCTCCATGACCTCCGCGATCAGGTACTCGTCCTCGACCAGCAGGATGCGGCGACCAGTCAACGGCCCGGCGGCTTCGAACATGAACCTCACGCCAACCTGGAAGGGAAGTTGGCGTAGAGCCGGATCGCGGCAATCGCCACAACGTAGCTTACTGAAGAGGAAGCTGGATGCGGCACCGCACACCGTCCTCCCCGAGCACGAACTCGGTCCTGGCCCGGAGGGCGTAGGAGAGAGCCCTCTCGATCAGCTGGCGGCCGTAGCCGTGCCGGGTCATCGCCACTGGCTGCAGCTCCATGCCGCTCTCGATCCAGTCCAGCGTCAGACGGCGCTGTCCCCGTTCGTCCTGGTCCCCGGTCCAGGAAACCGTGAGCTGCCCCGCGTCATCCCGCAGGGCACCGTACTTCACCGCGTTGGTGGTCAACTCGTGCAGGGCGAGGGAGAAGTTCTGCACCTGCCGCGCCGTGAGAAGCACCCGGGGGCCGGAGACCACCACCTTCGGCGGGCGGACATCCGTGTGCGCCGCCAGCTCGGCCCGGACCAGGGCGCCGACCTCGGCATTGTCGCTGCCGAACTGGCTGAGCAGGCCCTGCGCCCGGCTGAGGGCCTGAAGCCGCGCCTGGAAGTCGGCGGCGGGCCCCTCGTGGCCGAGGGTCTTGGACGCGACCGAGGCGACCACGCCGAGGAGGTTGCGGCTGCGGTGCTGCAACTCGGCGACCAGCACCTCCAGCCGGGCGGCGCTCATCCGCGCCTCCGTCACGTCCTTGGCAAGCCCGGCGATGCGCTGAACCCGGCCCGATGCGTCGAACAGCGGGAAGTCCGTGTTCTCGATCCAGCGGGTCTCGCCGTCGGAGGACCGCAGGATCCGGAAGGCGTTCAGGACCCGCTCTCCGGCCTGGACCTGCCTGATCATGGAGAGTGCCCGCTCGCGGTCCTCGGGATGCACCAGCCCGGCCCAGTGCTGCAGGCCGCCCTCGCCCAGGACCGCCTCCCGGCTCTCCCCGTAGACCGCCTCGAAAGCCGGGCTGAGATACTCGATCCGCAGGGTCTCGGCGTCGCGGACCCAGATGACGTCCGAGGAGGCATCGCTGAACTGCCGGAAGCGCTCCTCGCTCTCCCGGAGGCGTTCCCCGGCCTCGCGGCGCGCGGTGACGTCCTGGCCGATCTTGAGGAAGCCGAGCAGTGTACCGTCCGCGTCGCGCAGGGCCCGGGTGGAGCCCTCGATGAAGACGCGCCCGCCGTCCTTCCGGACGTGCCAGCGGACGTTCGGGGCAACGCCCTCCCGGCGAGCCGTGTCGGTTTCCCACCGGTCCTGGCCGCTCGCCCGGTCCTCGGGCGTGAAGGTGATGGCGGCGGGCTGCCCGACCGCTTCCTCCGCCGCCCAGCCGAAGACGGCCTCTGCCCCGGGCAGCCAGTCGGCGATACGGTCCTGCGGGTCGGTGACGAAGATGGCGTAGTCGAGCGCCGCCTCCACGGTGAGGCGGAAGCGCTCCTCGCTCCTCCGCAGATCCCGGGCCATGAGCAGCCGATCGATGACCGGGCCGAGGATGGTGCTGTAGGTGCGGAGGAACTGGATGTCGTCGTTGCCGAAGTCACGGGGCCTGGTGTCGTCCACCTGCAGCAGACCGTAGGCTCGGCCCCCCGGAAGGAAAATCGGCACGTTCACCAGGGCGACCACCCCGGCCTCCCGCATGAAGGGCGGAACGTCGAAGCGGTCCTCCCGGCCGATGTCCTGGGAGATCACCGGCCCGCCGGCCGCGACCGCGAAGGTCTCGGAGGTGTGCTCCTCCATGGGCATCCGCAGTTCGCCGACAGCCCCTGGATCCCAGCCCACCCCGGCCCGCAGGAACAACGTTTTTCCCGCGTCCTGGATCTCCAGGACCTTAGCGCGGCCGGTTTCGAGCGCCTCGCCCACAAGGCGGCATGCCTCGGCCAGGACGCTGTCGAGCTGCTGGGAGCGCAGGGCGAACTCGCCGAAATCCGCGAGGACTTCCTGCCGTTTCGTCATCCTGGCTAAGTCAGGCATCTCGCCCCCATCACTGGCCACCCGACCACAATGGCAGGGGTGATGCCCGCAAGGATCGCGGGGCATCCGGCCTCGGGTCCAACGCGGAGAAGGCCGGTTCGCTGCCCCCGGGGCACTTCGCCCGCATCCGGAGCCGGCAGTTTGCTCTGCCCAGGTCAGCCGGTGCCGAGGAGCACTCGGGTCGGGCTACCGGGAAAAATCAGGTGAGCGACGACGGAGGCCCACTGGGCAGGCGATGGCCATCTGTCTCGGAGGACCGGATCTAAAATGGTTGCCCGGTGCTGGTTCCGCCCCCGCACGGGCGTCGATCACTCCGCCTGGATGCCGGCCTCGTGGACGAGCGCGCCCCATCTCGTCACCTCGGCCCGCAGCATGGCGTCTCCGGCCGCGGCATCGGCAGGTCCGCGTTCCAGGCCCACGTCGCGGAGGCGAAGCTGGATCGCCTCCTTGCCAAAGATGGCCGCGACCTCCTGGCGCAACCGCTGGAGAAGCGCGGGCGGCGTGCCAGCACGGACGGACAGCGCGTGCCAGACGGTGAACCGGAACCCAGGGACGCCCGCCTCCGCGACGGTGGGCAGGTGCGGGCTGCCCGGTGAGCGCTGCTCGCCGGTGGTGGCCAGGGCGCGCAGGCGGCCGGACTGGACCTGCCCCATCACTTCGGAAGGGCCGGCGAACATGAAGTCCAGCGTGCCGCCCACCAGATCCGTCACGGCCGGGCCGCCGCCGCGATAGGGCACG
Source organism: Roseomonas indoligenes (assembly GCF_017813365.1). Taxonomy (GTDB): domain Bacteria; phylum Pseudomonadota; class Alphaproteobacteria; order Acetobacterales; family Acetobacteraceae; genus Roseomonas; species Roseomonas indoligenes. The sequence goes on along the minus strand of NZ_JAGIZA010000004.1, from coordinate 97,105 downwards.
TGCTGCGCGTTGATCCCCGTCATCTTCGAGAGCAGCACGACCGTGACGTGAGAGGGCGAGCCGATGCCCGGGGAGCCATAGCTCAGCTCGCCCGGCCTGGCGCGCGCGAGGTCGAGCAGCCCCTTCAGGTCCCGCACCGGACTGGCCTGCGGCACCACCAGCACGGAGGAGGAGGTGGCGGGGATCGCGACGGTGGTGAAGTCGCGCAGCGTGTCGTAGCCAGGGCTGCGCATGATGGCGGGCGTGATCGCATGCGTGCCGATATGGCCCTGCACGAGCGTGTAGCCGTCGGCGGGCGCCTGGGCCGCGGCCGCCATCCCGATTGCGCCATTGGCACCTCCGCGATTTTCCACCACCACGGGCTGGCCCAGCCGAGTCTGCAACTCCGTCCCGATCAGGCGCGCGATGAGGTCGGAACTTCCGCCCGGCGCGAAGGGCGCGATGATGCGGACCGGCCGGTCCGGCCATTCGGCGCGGGCCGGCCCGGCCGCCAGCAGGGCCGGGAGGAACAGGGCGGTGCGGCGAGGGACCGATCTCATGTCGGCTTCCTTTCCTGGACGGCGGGCGAGGTCAGTCGCGGAGTGGGCGGGGCACGATCCTTCGGGTCTCGAGGATCGCATCGCCCGAGGGCTGCAGAAGCCCGCAGCCGCCGGCGATCGCCCACCAGAGGTGGTCCGCCCGCTGCACGATGAGGCATTCCAGGCTGCGGATCAGGTGTTCCCCCTCGAAGGAATGGGCGAGGGCGATGTGCGCCAGCTCCTCCGGCAACCCGACCGCGATGCAGAGATGCGCGCCGTAGACGGGATGGCGGAGCGAGGGCAGACCCGTGGCCGAGGGATCGCCCGTCCAGCGCGCGCGGTTGGCCGCGTCGAATTCCCACGGCTTGCCCACGTCGTGTGTCAGCCCACCGGCGATCACCAGGTCGCGGTCGATCCGCACGCCGGGATCCATCGCCGCGAACTCGTCCGCGATGGAAAGGGCGATGCGGGTCACGCCCCGCAGATGCGCGGCCTGGTCGCCGCGCCGCAGGACGAACTGGCCGGGGTTGGACTCGCCGGGGATATCGGAAATGCGCGCGAAGCTGCTCTCGGCGAGGGCGAGGCACCAGACCTCAACGCATTTGTGCCGCAGCTCCTCGTTCCCGATCTGGGCCAGCTCCGGAAGGTCCTCCAGGACCTCGGCGCGCATCGCGTCGGTGATGTCGCGGCGCTCGCGGCGATCGAGGAAGTTCATGGCGCCCCTACTCCAGCACGATGTTGAGGTCGCGCGTCACGCTTCCCCACTTGGCGATCTCGGCATCGATGAAGCGGGCGTAGTCGGCGGACGAGCCCCCGCCGGGGATGTAGCCACTGGCCGCAAACCGCTCCCGCACCTGCGGGTCCTGGAGCGCCCGGGCGGCGGCGTCGTGCAGGCGGGCCACGATGTCGGCCGGCGCGCCGGCCGGGAGGGAGAGGCCGAGCCAGCCATTCGCGGAGAAGCCGGAATAACCGCTCTCGGCGATCGTCGGCGCCTCAGGATAGAGCGGGCTTCGCGCCTCGCTCGTCACGGCGAGCACGCGCAGCCGGCCGGCGCGCACATGCGGCAGGGGAATGTCCACGTTGATCATCACCACCGGCACCTGCCCTGCAATCACGTCGGTGATGGCAGGCGCGGCGCCGCGGTAGGGAACGTGCAGCATCTCGATCCCTGCGGCGCGCATCAGCATCGCCATGGCGAGATGGCCGGAGGAGCCGCTGCCGGGACTGGCAAAGGTGATGTCGCCCGGCTTCTCCTTCGCCATGCGGATCAGGTCCTGCAGCGTGCGCGCCGGAAAGCTTTCCGCGACGATCAGGGCGTTGGGCAGGGAGGCGAGCTGTGCGACATGGGTGAAGCCCGTGCGGGAATCATAGGGCATGTTGCGGTACAGCCCGTGGTTCATCGCGTTCTGGCCGTTCCCGGAGACGAGCACCGTGTAGCCATCCGGCGCCGCGCGGGCGACCTGCGCCGCACCGATGTTGCCGTTGGCGCCAGGGCGGTTGTCCACCACGAAGGGCTGGCCCAGCGCCTGGGAAAGGGGTTGGGCCACCATCCGCGTCACCACGTCGTTGCTGCCGCCCGGTGGAAAGGGCACGACGAGGGTCACCGCCCGCTCCGGCCAGGCGGCCGCGCGGCCGGCCCGGGGCAGCACGAGGGCGGGTGCTGCCAGGGCAAGCGCCCCGAGGGCCGAGCGGCGGGTCACCATCTGCATGTCGTCTCCTCCATGGGGCGTTCAGGCGACAAGGCGCCAGGTCTCGCTGATCCAGGGCGCCAGCCGTTCCCCTTGCAGGTCCAGCCCGGTGCCCGGCGCGTCGGGCACAATCATCGTGCCGTCCGCCTCGACCGGCAGCGCCCCCGCGATCTCCAGCAGCGGGTTGGCGGAGGCGTCGTACTCGATCCAGGGATACTCCCCCGGCACGCCGCGGCGCGGCGTGACGAGCGCCGCGGCCTGCAATGCCGCGCGCATGTTCACCACCGTCCCGAAGACGTGCGGCATGACCGGGATGTCATAGGCCGAAGCGAGCGCCGCGATGCGAAGGAAGCCCGTATAGCCGCCACACACGGTAAGGTCCGGCTGCAGCACGGACATCGCGCCCGCGGCCAGGAAGTCCCGGAAGGCCGCAGGGCTGGCCAGCGCCTCGCCGCCCGCGACAGCGACCGGAACGGCGGCGGAGATCGCGGCATAGCCCGCCACGTCCTCCGGCTGGACAGGCTCCTCCATCCAGAGGAGGCCAACTTCCTCCATGTGGCGCGCGGACTCGATCGCCGCACGGGCCGTGTAGCCCTGGTTGATGTCCACCATGATCGAGACGTCCGGCCCGACCTGCCGGCGCACCGCCGCCGCCATCATCCCGTCCGCTCGGGGGGAGACGCCGGCGCGCGGTTTCAAGGCGCGGAAGTTGCGCCGGAGAATGGTGTCGATCTCGGCCGCGTAATGGCCATAGGGCTCCACGGCATCCGTGGTGATGAAGGGCGCGCTGGCATAGGCGGGCAATCGCGTGCGCAGCGCACCGCCAAGCGCCTCGGCCACGCTGATGCCCCGGTCCTGCGCGGCGAGGTCGTGCAGAGCCATGTCCACGGCCGAAATCGCCATCATCCCCGGGCCCCGCCGGTCATAGCCGAGCGTGCCGAGCATCCGGTCGTAAAGGCGGCCATGGTGATGCGGCGATGCGCCGAGCACGATCGGCGCGAGCCGCGTGCGGACCAGGGCTGCCGCGGCAGCCGGCGAAGCGAAGACCTCGCCCCAACCGCGTGCGCCGGTGTCGGCCACCAGTTCCAGCAACAGGAAGTCCCGCCGGCGGATCATGCGCGACGCGTTGCCGATGGCGGGCGTGGGCGCGAAGCCCAGCAGATAGGCGCGGATCTCCACCACCTTCAACGCAACGTCCCTCCGTCCCGCGGCGGGCTCTCGGCGGCCCGGCAGGGTGAGTTTGTCGCGCCGGGGATGATGTGCGCAAATGCCGTTATGCGCAGGGATCATGTCCGTTGGTTATGACCTTCGAACTGCGGGAGATGGAGGTCTTCCGCCGCGTGATGGAGCTCGGCAGCGTCACCGCCGCGGCGGCGGCGCTGAACGTCTCCCAGCCCGCCGTCACGCGGATGCTGCAGAAGGCGGAGGCGCGGCTCGGCTTCGCCCTCTTCGTGCGGGAGCGCAGGCGACTGCGGCCGACGGCGGAGGCGCAGATCATGTTCCCCGGCACGCTCGGAGCCTTCACCGCGATCGAGCTGGTGCAGCGCATGGCCGGGGAACTGAGGGAGGGGCGGGCCGGCATCCTGGCCATCGCCGCCATCCCGTCCCTCGCGAGTTCCATCCTGCCGGCCGCGATCCGACGCTTCCGGGAGATGCGGCCGGAGAGTGCGATCACCCTGCAGACCTTCAGCGCGCACGAGATCATCCAGCGGATCGCGTCGCACCGGGATGATCTGGGCTTCATCATCGGGCCTGTCGGCCACGAGGCCCTGGTCGTGCGGGACCTGCAGAGCACGGGCCTGGCCTGCGTGATGCAGCCCGGTCATCCCCTGGCGAGCCGGCGCAGCATCGGGCCGGAGGCCCTGGCCGACCACCCGCTCATCTGCCCGAGCCGCAACCTCGTCCTGAGCGAGCAGGTGGCCCGCGCCTTTGCGGACAGGAACATCCCCTTCCGCATCGCCGTCGAAGTGTCCCACACCCATGCGGCCTGCGCGCTTGTCCGGGCCGGCGTGGGCATCGCGCTGATGGATGGCTTCGGGCTGATGGGGGCGCGCGCCGACGACCTGGTCAGCCGCCCTTTCCGGCCCACCCTTCCCAGTACCGCCCGCCTCGTCACCGCGCGCCTGCGCCCGGCGTCAAGGCTGGCGCAGGACTTCATCCGCGCGCTGGGAGCAGACGCTGTGAAATCCGATCGTCCCAGACCGGCCAGCCAGTCCCGCGCCGGCCGGACCTGATGCGGCGTCCCCGCCCATCGCAACCCGCGGCCTGGCTGCGCCATGCCGATGCGGGGTCCTACCTGCCGGAGGGCCGCTTTGCCGCCCAGGCGCCGAGGAATGGATTTCACCTCCGGCCTGACCGGATCCCGGACCCGGATCCCCAGGCCCGCACCTTTTTGAACAACCAGTCCAGCCCGGAGGTCAGTGCGTTCACGGTCCGCTTCGGCGCGACCGCGTCCGACATGGAGGACGTCTGCTGGAGCCACCGCGGAGAGGGCTGCACCGTCGACTCCATGATCGAGGCGTTCGGCCTCAGGTCGGAGGCCCCCTCCTGCCTCGCCCCCATCATGCGCAGCACCGACACGGGCCGCCCCGATCTCATGCCGGAAACGGCAGGCCCGCTGGCCGCCTCGCTCAGGTTGTCGCGGATGTACCGGGGTGACCTGGGCCAACTCGGCGCTGCCCTGGGCCAGTACGATGCCTTTGCCTGCGGGAGCCGGGACCTGGCCGGCTGGATGCACCACAGCCCTGCGGCGGCCTCAGATGCGCGTTCGGAGACAATGGCGTGAGCAAAACCACCCTTGGCACCGATGTGCCGTCCGAGGCGACTGCCGCGGGTGAGCCACGCCTTCCAGCCTTCAAGGAGGCGCTGCGGGTCTGGCTTAAGATCGGCCTTCTATCCTTCGGTGGACCGGCCGGGCAGATCGCCCTCCTGCACCGGGAAGTTGTCGATGAGCGCAACTGGGTTTCGGACGCACGGTTCCTGCACGCGCTGAACTTCTGCACCCTCCTGCCAGGACCGGAGGCGCAGCAGCTTGCCACCTACCTGGGCTGGTTGATGCACGGCGTCCGCGGCGGGATCGCGGCAGGCACGTTGTTCGTGCTTCCAGGCATGGCCGTCATGCTCGGCCTCTCCGTTCTCTACGCCACCTTGGGCGAGGTCCCCGTCGTCTCGGCGCTGTTCTTCGGGCTGAAGTGCGCCGTGCTGGTGCTGGTGGTCGAGGCGCTGTTGCGCGTGGCGCGGCGGGCGCTCAAGACGGACGCCGCGCTCGCGCTGGCCGCGGCCGCCTTCCTCGCGCTCTATGTCTTCGGTGTCCCCTTCCCCGGCGTCGTGCTGGCGGCGGCGCTCATCGGCTACTTCGCCCCGGGGGCATTCAGGGGGGGCGGCCACGGCACCGCGAAGGATGGGCCGCCCGCGGCGCTGGACGCGGTGCTCGCGGCCGACCCTGGGCGCCCTGCCCGCCTGGCGGCCAGGGCGTGGCGGGCGGGCTGGGTCGCCGTGGCGCTCTGGCTGCTGCCGGTCGCCCTGCTCATGGCGGCCGGCGCAGGGGTTCTCGCCGATGTTGCCTGGTTCTTCTCGAAGATGGCGGTGGTCACCGTCGGAGGCGCTTACGCCGTGCTCGCCTACGTGGCGCAGGCGGCCGTGCAGGGCTACGGCTGGCTGACGCCCGACCAGATGCTGGTCGGCCTCGGACTGGCTGAGACCACGCCGGGGCCGCTGATTCTGATGCTGCAGTTCGTCGGCTTCCTGGCCGGCTATGGCGCGGGCGGGCTCGGCTGGGGCGTGCTGGCTGCCTTGCTGACGGTCTGGGTTACCTTCGCCCCCTGCTTCGTCTTCATCTTCCTCGGCGCGCCCTATGTTGAGCGGCTGCACTCCAACCGCGAACTGACCAGCGCGCTGGCTGCCGTCACGGCCGCCGTGGTCGGAGTGATCGCCAACCTGGCCCTCTGGTTCGGCCTGCGCGTGCTCTTCGCCGAGGTGCGGCGGGTGGAGGTTGGGCCGGCGACGCTGGACATGCCGGTTCCGGGCAGCCTGGACCCGCTCGCCCTGGCGCTCGCCGCGCTCGCGGCAGTCTGCCTGTTCCGCCTCAGGCTGGGTCTGCTGAAAACCCTCGGCATCACTGCGGCAGTCGGGCTGGTGGCGAAGCTCGCCCTTGGCTGATGCTGCACCGCGCTTCGCATCGGGCTGGATACGGCCGCAGACGAGATGCGCGTCGGTGAGCGTGGGCAGCGTGTCCGCCCTGTCGTGTCACCCAGCCGCTTTGGCCGATGCCCCACCCGGGCCAGCACGCCGTGCCACCGGCGGCTTCCACGCGCCCCGTTTCCGGACGGACCAAGCGTAGCGGGGGTCGTGGTCCAGCAGGTGAAGATGGTCGGAGAGCCGGTTGCGCTCGAGCCAGCCGATCGCGGCCTGCAACTCCGCCAGCGTCATCTGCGCCCGGCTCTTGTCGCCCATGATGCGCTTCAGGCAGGCGTTGTAGCGGTGGTACAGCCCGGGCCCCGCAACGCCGGCCCGCGGCCCCGCCCGCCCCGCCTCGTCCTCCACGGCCTGGATCGCGACCATCTCGCCCAACCGCGCGCGCAGGCGCCGTTCGGCCGCGGAGGGCACCTCTAGCATCTCGCCCTGTGCTTCCTCCTGCTCGGGGCGGCGCATCGCGAGTTCGGGCCCGGGCCGGAGCGTGTCGTAGCGGAGCGCGAGCGCGTTCGAGGCCAGCGGGGTGATGCCCTCCTTGGCCGGGGGGAGCTGGTCCAGGAGCCACATGGGCAGGATGGGCTGGCGCCGTCTCTCCTGCGGGCGCTTTGCCAGCGTCCCCTGCTCCGTCTCCATCCTCCGCCGAAACCCGCCGAACAGGGGATCGTCGGGGTGGAACACCAGCGCGCGCTGCTCCTCGTAGGGCCCGGCCTGCGGGTCCACCCGCGTCGCGCGGGCGACCATCTGTTCCAGCCAGGGGCGCGAGCGGATGTGGGTGAGCGCGGCCACCACGGCGACCTCGGGCGCGTCCAGCCCCTCATAGGCCATGGCGACGGTCACCAGGATCGAGGGCTCGGGCCGCAACCGGAAGGCGGCGAGCACTTCGTGCGCCCGCGGGGTGTCGGAGGTAGCGAGGGCGGAGACCTCCTCGGCCTGGGCGGGCGGGATCCAGCGGCGGAGGACCTCGAGATAGTGCCGGGCGGCCGTCTGGTCGGGCGCGACCACCAGCAGCTTGCCCAGGCCCCGGGCCGGGGCGCCGGGCGGCAGGCCGCGCGCCTCGCGGCGCCGGGTCCGGAGATCCCGGATAGCGACGAAGGCCTCCCGCAGGAGCGCCTCGGCAAAGCCGGTCCGGAGCGCGGTGAAGAGCGCGGGGCGGGTGGTCTCCGAAGGAAAGGGGGCGGAGAGGCGGTGGGGCCCGACTTCCACCTCCTCCTCGCGCCAGCTTGCCTCGCCGTCGAGCGCGCCGAAGGTGACGGGCAGCACGGCGCGCTCGGCCAGCGCCTGCGCGCGGGAGTAGCCGACCACCGCCCATCCCTCGGCGTCCAGCTCCACCTCGCGCGTGCGCGCCCGCGGGCCACGGCGATAGGGCAGCCAGAGAATGCCGCGCCCGTCGGCACGCTCCAGCGTGCCGGAGAGCAGCAGGCGCACGGCCGAGGTCTCCAGCAGGGGCAGGATGGCGCGGGACCAGGCGCTCGCCTGGTCCTCCCCCGCGGCCTCGGCCTGGGCCGCCGCGACCGGGTCGGTCTCAGCCAGCGCGGGCAGGTGGTGCATCTCGTCGATGACGAGCAGCGTGCGGTGGCGGCGGAACTCGGCCAGGTGCAGGTCGGGGGCGGCGGCGACGGCCTGATAAGTGGTGACGTAGCCGGCCAGCCCGCGGCAGGGATCGGGCGCGTTCTCGGCCGCGCGGACGGAGAGGGCGTGGCCGAGGGTGGCGCGCCAGGCGGGATCGGCGAAGGCCTCCTCGGCCTGCAGGCGCAGGCTGTCGCGCGGCACGATCCAGCAGACACGCTCGACAATGCCGGCCCCGATCAGGGCCGCGGCGGCGAGCACGGGGAGCAGCGACTTGCCCCCACCCGGCGTAACGGCGGCGAGGATGTCGCGCGCCTCCGTCTCGCCCGCGGCCATCGCCTGGACCACGGCCGCGAGCTGGCGCTGATGGGAACGAAGAGGTCGTTGCAGGCTGACACCTTGGAGTAGGGAAAGGGCCTACCACCCTGATTTCTCGCGATTCATCTGTCCATGGCAAACATGCGCCGGACGGGACAGATTTGGTGGATGCCGGAAGTATTCGGATAAGGCCTGTCTCGAGGAGGGACATCGGCGTTCGGTTCGGTGCGGAGCATCCGCAAACCCGCCAGCGCCAACCGCAACTTCGGCCTGCGCGTTCGCCTCTCATTCCAGCCAAGCAGGGCTTGGCCGTGTTCCCCAGGAGACCAGATGGAGCCCCGCCACAAGAATGCGAATGCCGCGGCGGACGGAGCGGAGGTCCCGATGACCGACGATGCGGGGCCCCGCGGGCCGATCGAGATCCGCCGGCAGGCATGGCGGTCGAGGCTGATGACGCTCGCGCGACAGGCCGAGGCGCTTCCGGCGCGGCTTGACGACATCAGCGTCGCACTCAGCAGCATCACGGACCCGGAGGCAGGCGATGCGGGCCTTCTCGCGGCGCTGCGCGAGGCGGTGCTGGCCCGGCTGAATGGGTATGGCACGCCGGAGAGCGCGCTTGCCGAGGCACTCCTTGATCTGCCCCGCGGAAGTTCGGGCGGGGCCACGCTGGAAGCCGTTGGTCAGTGCGCGGCACTCGTCGCCGAAGCCTTCGCCATGCCGGCGGTGCAGGCCGACAGCTTCATCTGGCGCGCCACCGACGCCGAGCGCCGCCGCCGCGGCGAGCGGCGTGCCGCGGCGCGGATGGCCCGCGAAACCCAGGCCGTCGAGGAGCGACGGCTCAAGGAATGGGAATCCTCGCTGGTCGGCGCGGAGGCGGTTCCCTCCCTGCTCGGCTGCACGCGCTACGAGGCGGATCGCTGGATCCGCGCGGGGATCATCCCGGTCGCGCGGCGGGTCACCGTCCGTCGTGGCGGGCGCGTCATGCAGGAACCGGAGTTCGACCCGGCGGCCCTGGAGGCGCTGCAAAGCCAGGTGCAGGGCTGGCGGGAGGCGGAGCAGGGTCGCGGCCCCGCGCAGGAGGAGGAAGCCCAGCCGACGCGGCGGATCAGCAACGCCGCGGTGGCACGGATCGCGGGGCTGGACCGGTATGTCGGGCATTTCGCCACGGCGCGCGCCCTGAACCGGAAGATCATCGCCTGCCTCGGCCCGACGAATTCCGGAAAGACCTATTTCGGCCTGAGCAGGCTAGCCGAGGCCGAGAGCGGGATCGCGCTCGGCCCGCTCCGGCTGCTCGCCCACGAGTACCGGGACGCGCTGGAGGCGCGCGGCATCCCGACCTCGCTCTCGACCGGCGAGGAGCGCATTCCCGTGCCGGGCAGCCGCCACACGGCGGCAACGGTTGAGATGTGCCCTTTCCAGACCCCGGTTGACGTTGCCGTGATCGACGAGGTGCAGATGCTCGCCGATCCCGAGCGCGGGGCGGCCTGGACCGCCGCCATCATGGGCGTCCCGGCGCGGCAGGTGATCCTTCTCGGCGCCCCCGACGCCGCGCCGATGCTCCGGCGCATCGCGACCCTCTGCAACGACCCGATCGAGGAGATCCGGCTGGAGCGCATGGGCCCGCTCGTCGCGTCCCCTGCCCCGGTTCCCCTCGCCGAGATCGGCCGCGGCGATGCCGTGATCGCCTTCTCGCGCCGCGAGGTCTTCGCCTTGCGCGCCGAGTTGATGCGGCGCGGCCGCAGCGTGGCGGTGGTTTATGGCGCCCTGGGCCCGACGGTGCGGCGCGCCGAGGCCAGGCGCTTCCGCGACGGCGAGGCGGAGGTTCTCGTCGCGACGGACGCGATCGGCATGGGGCTGAATATCGGCCCCCTGCGCCGGGTCGTGTTCTCAGCGCTGACCAAGTACGACGGCAAGGAGGACCGGCCGCTCACCGTGCAGGAGATCAAGCAGATCGGCGGCCGCGCCGGCCGCTTCGGCGGATCCCATGCGGAGGGGATCGTCGCGGTGCTGGCCGGGGGGGGCGACCCCCGGCAGATCGCCCGCGCCCTGAAGGCAGCCCCGGAGCCGCCGGCCGACCTGCGCCCGCCCGTTGCGCCGGATGCGGAGATCGTGGCGGCCGTTGCGGCGGAGATGGGCACGGAGAGCCTCTTCGGCACGCTTCGGCGGATCGAGCGGGCGGTGCTGCGGCGGGACGACCCGAACTACCGCCTCGGCGACCTCTCGACCCAGCTGGCCATCGCCGCCGCGATCGACGGGGTGCGGGAGCTGTCGCTCCTGGATCGCTGGACCTACGCGATGTGCCCGGTGGACGAGCGCGACGAGGGCATCTCGCGCCTGGCGGACTGGGCGGTCGAGCACGCGATCGGGGGCTCCGTGGCCCCGCCCAAGGCCGGGCGCCTGCCCCCGCCGGACCGTGCCAGCCAGGACGCGCTGCAGCTCGCCGAACGCGTGCACCGGCGGCTCGTCGCTTGGCGCTGGATGGCGCTTCGCTACCCCGGGACCTACCGCGACCTCGAGGGCGCCCTGGCCGAGAGCGGGCGATTGAACGAGTGGATCGAGGCGGTGCTGGCCGCCAGCCCCTCCGGCCGGGTCCGGGCGGTTGCTGGCGGGGGAGACATTCCGGCCCGGGGCCGCGGGCGGCGCAGACGGGGGGGGCCGCGATAGGGCGCGGCCGGGATGCCCCCCCCCTGGCGGAGGGAGGGCAGCGACGGCACGGTTCGTGCTGGCTGCCCTCAACGTGCCGAGAGGCTGACCGGAGGACGACACCCCATGCCCGAGACCCGCGCCTCGGTCTGCCCGCATGACTGCCCCAGCACCTGCGCGCTGGAGGTGGAGGTGCTGGATCAGCGCACCATCGGCACGGTCCGCGGGGCGGACAACCCCTACACGGCGGGCGTGATCTGCAACAAGGTGATGCGCTACGCCGAGCGGGTGCACCACCCCGACCGCGTCCTGCATCCCATGCTGCGGGACGGGCCGAAGGGCGGCGGCCTCTTCCGTCGCATCACCTGGGACGAGGCGCTGGACCGAATCATCGCCGGATTCACCGAGGCGGCGGCCCGCCATGGCAGCGAGGCGGTCTGGCCCTATTCCTCCGCCGGGACCATGGGGCTGGTGAACCGGGACGGCGTCTTCCGCCTGCGCCACGCCATGCGCTGGTCCGGCCGCAAGGGTACCATCTGCACGGCCATCGCCGCGGCGGGCTGGACGGCGGGTTGCGGCCGCATCACCGGCACGGATCCGCGCGAGATGGCGCTGGCCGACCTGAACGTGCTCTGGGGCACCAATCCCGTCTCCACCCAGGTCAACGTCATGGCCCATGTCACCCGCGCCCGGAAGGAGCGCGGGGCGAAGCTTGTGGTGATCGACCCCTATCGCACCGGCTCGGCGGCCGCCGCGGACATGCATCTCGCGCTGCGCCCGGGCACGGATGCGGCACTGGCCTGCGCCGTCATGCACTGCGCCTTCCGCGACGGACAGGCCGACCGTGCCTATATGGAGCGGTACACCGACGATCCCGTCGCCCTGGAGGCGCATCTCGCGACGCGCGGCCCCGAATGGGCGGCGGCGATCACCGGCCTGACCGCGGAGGCGATCGAGGCCTTCGCCGCGCTCTACAACGGCACGCCCCGAGCCTATATCCGCGTCGGTTTCGGCTTCACCCGCGGGCGCAACGGCGCGGCCTCCATGCATGCCGTCACCTGCCTGCCGGCGGTCACTGGCAAGTGGCGGCACGAGGGTGCCGGCGCGCTGTGGAGCAACCGCGGCATCTATCCCTGGGACAAGTCGCTGATTGAGGGCACGGGCTGGCGCGACCCTGCCATCCGCGAGCTGGACATGAGCCGCATCGCCAGCATCCTCACCGGCGATGCCGAAGCGCTGCAGGGCGGCCCGCCCGTGCACGCGCTGCTGGTGCAGAGCGGCAACCCGGCCTCCGTCTGCCCTGACAGCAACCGCGTGCGTGAGGGATTGCTGCGTGAGGACCTGTTCACCGTCGTCCACGAGCAGTTCATGACGGAGACGGCGCGCTACGCGGACATCCTGCTGCCCGCGACCACCTTCCTGGAGCATGACGACATCTACCAGGCCGGCGGGCACAGCCACGTCCAGATCGGGCGGCGGCTGATCGAACCGCCGGGCGAGGCGCGCTCCAACCACGACCTGGTCTGCGCCCTGGCGGCACGGCTGGGCCTCGACGATCCGAGCTTCCGCATGTCCGGCCTGGAACTGGCGGATGCGACCCTCCGTGCCACCGGCTATCCGGGCGCGGAGGAGATGACGGAGCGCCGCTGGCTGGACGTGCAGCCGCCCTTCGAGCGCGCGCATTTCCTGGACGGCTTCGGGCACCCCGACGGACGCTTCCGCTTCCGCGCGGATTGGCGGGCACTGGGCGATACGGAGGGAAAACTGCCGCCGCTGCCGGACTGGGTTCCCCTGGTGGACATGGCGACGGATGAGCGCCCCATGCGGCTCGTCGCCGCGCCCGCGCGTCAGTTCCTCAACTCGACCTTCACCGAGACGCCGAATGCCCGGAAGCGCGAGGGGCGGCCGCAGGCGCTGGTCGCGCCGGAGGACGCGGCGCGGTACGGCATTGCGGACGGCGCCCTCATGCGCCTGGGCAATGCGCGGGGCGAGGTGGTGCTGCATGCCCGGCACGTCCCCGGGCAGACCGCCGGCACGGTGGTGGTGGAGAGCATCTGGCCCGCAGCGGCCTTCGGCGGCGCCGGGCACGGCATCAACGTGCTGACCAGCGACGAGCCCGCGCTCCCCGCCGGGGGCGCCGTGTTCCACGACACGGCGGTGTGGATGCGGGCCGAGGAAGCCGTGGCGCTCGCGGCCGAGTAGGCGTCGGGCCCAGGCGGGGCAGCAGCCCCTTCCCATCCGCCGCCGCGCCCACATCTCACTCCCGTACGAGGGCTTACCGGGAGGATTCCGGGCTGGACGAAGCTGCCGCCGCATGGCACGGCCCACCCGGAGCCAGAGCGCCCTCCCAGGCCGCCCGACGCACCGCCGCCCATCGGGATGAGGACATGGATCGCAGGACGCAGCCCCCGGAACTTGCCCGGACAGGTGTTCCGGGACTGGACGACGTTCTCAGTGGCGGCCTGTCCCCCGGGCACATGTTCCTCCTCGAGGGCAGCCCGGGCACGGGCAAGACCACCGTCGCCCTGCGCTTCCTCCTGGAAGGCGCGGCGCAGGGCGAGCGCGGCCTGTACATCACCCTGTCCGAGACGGACCGGGAACTCCGCGCCGGCGCCGCTTCCCATGGCTGGACACTTCCCGAGGCGGTTGAGGTCTTCGAGCTGGTGCCGCCCGAGAGTCTGCTGGACGAGGCGCAGCAGCAAAGCCTTCTCTACTCGTCGGACCTCGAACTCGGCGAGGCGACCCGACAGATCTTCCAGGCCTATGAGCGGCTGCAGCCCGTGCGCGTGGTACTGGACAGCCTCTCCGAGATCCGCCTGCTGGCGCAGAGCTCCCTGCGGTACCGCCGGCAGATCCTGGCCCTGAAGCACTACTTCGCCCGGCTGGGCGCGACGGTCCTGCTGCTGGACGACCTCACCTCGGAGGCCTTCGACAAGACAGTGCACAGCGTCGTCCACGGCGTGATCCGCCTGGAGGAGCTGTCCCCCGCCTATGGCGCGGAGCGTCGTCGACTGCGGGTGTCGAAATACCGGGGCCGGTCGTTCCGGGGCGGTTACCACGACTTCACGATCCGGACCGGGGGGGTGCATGTCTACCCCCGCCTCATCGCCGCCGAACACAGGACCGGGTTTGATCGCCACCGCACGACGAGCGGCATTGGCGCGCTGGATGCACTGCTGGGCGGCGGCATCGAGCAGGGATCGAGTGCGCTGATCCTTGGTCCCGCAGGCACGGGCAAGAGCATCTTCACCCTGCAGTTCATGGCGGCAGCCATCGCCGGCGGCGGCAGGGCGGCAATGTTCGTCTTCGACGAGGAGCTAGGCCTGCTCTTCGAGCGCGCGGCGCAGCTGGGCTTCGACCTCCGGGCCATGCGGGACAGCGGCGCCCTCCATATCGAGCAGGTGGACGCGGCCGAGCTCTCACCTGGGGAGTTCACCCATCGCGTGCGCGAGCGGGTGGACTTTGCCGGCTCCAAAACCGTGGTCATCGACAGCCTCAATGGCTACCAAGCCGCCATGCCCGACGAGAACGCGCTCGTCCTGCACGTGCACGAGCTGCTGCAGTACCTGAACCGCCAGGGCGCGACGACCTTCCTCACGGTGGCCCAGCACGGGCTTGTGGGGGACATGAAATCGCCCGTGGATGTGACGTATCTCGCGGATACCGTGATCCTGTTGCGCTACTTCGAGGCGCTCGGCAGGGTGCGGCGTGCCGTATCGGTGATCAAGAAGCGTACGGGCGCCCATGAGGACACGATCCGTGAATACCGGATCGGCCGGACCGGACTGGTGTTCGGGGCGCCCATCGACAAGTTCCAGGGCGTCCTCCGCGGCGTACCAACCTTTGCCGGTGCCCCGGGGCCACTGCTGGACCTGCTAGAGCCCGATTGATGCCATCTTCCGACGGGCTGGCCGCGCTCGTGTTCATGCCGCATGGCCGGGACGCTTCCATCGCCGAGGAGCTGCTGCGCGGGGCGGGCGCGGTGTCCCGAATCTGCCGCGATCTCGCTGCCTTCGAGGCTGCCATCGACGAACAGGCCGGCTTCGCCGTGGTGACGGAGGAGGCGCTGGTGGGCGCCGACCTGCGCGGCATCCTGGCCCGCATCGCCGCCCAGCCTGCCTGGTCGGACCTTCCCTTCATTGTCCTGACGCGCGGTGGCGGCGCGCCGGAGCATAACCCCAACGCGGCACGCCTCGCAGAACTGCTGGGCAATGCCACCTTCCTGGAGCGTCCGTTCCGGCCCACGACCTTCGTCAGCGTTGCGCGCTCCGCCCTGAAGGGCCGACAGCGACAATTCGAGGCCCGGGCGCGGATCGAGGAGCTGCACGAGACCGGCGAGCGCCTCTCGACCGCGCTGCAGGCGGGCCGCCTCGGCTCCTGGGAACTTGAGGCGGAAACCGGCCTCCTGACCGTCTCCGATACCTGCAAGGCCGTGTTCGGCCGGTCGCCCGCGGCGCCCTTCACCTACGAGGATCTTCTCGCCAGCATCCATCCCGATGATCGCGCGGCGATGCAGGCCGCCGTACGCGCAAGCATTGAGCGGGGTGCCGACCACGTCATCGAGTATCGAACCATCTGGCCCGACGGAAGCACCCACTGGGCGGAGGTTCGCGCGCGGCTGGTGCGAGACCGGGATGGGAGCCGGCCCAGGCTGGTCGGCGTCTACTCCGACATCACCGTTCGCCGGATGGCCGAGGAGGGCCTGCGGCGGTTGAACGAGACGCTGGAGGAACGCGTCGCGGCGCGCACCGCCGAGCTGCGGGAAGCGCATGACGCCATGCTGGCCGAGGCCGAGCAGCGCCGCGTGGCCGAGGAACTGCTGCAGCAGAGCCAGAAGATGGAGGCGGTCGGGCAGCTCACCGGTGGGCTGGCGCACGACTTCAACAACCTGCTCACGGGCATCATCGGCAGCCTTGAGCTCATCCAGCGCCGCGTGGAGCAGAACCGGACGGCGGATCTGGGGCGCTATCTCGGCTCGGCCAAGGTGGCGGCGGGGCGCGCCGCGGCGCTGACGCACCGTTTGCTCGCCTTCTCCCGGCGACAGACGCTGGATCCTAAGCCGACCGCGCTGAACCAGCTGGTCGCGGGAATGGAGGAACTGGTGGTCCGCAGCATCGGGCCAGCTATTGAGCTTCACTCCCTCCTGTCGGACGATCTCTGGACCACGCTCGTGGACCCGAACCAGCTGGAGAACGCGCTTCTCAACCTTTGCATCAACGCGCGCGATGCCATGCCGGACGGCGGCGTGCTGACGATCAAGACGGCGAACCTCGCACTGGACGGGCCGGCCGCCCGCGCGCTGGAACTGTCCCCCGGCCCATACGTCACGCTCGCCGTCACCGACACCGGCACAGGGATGAGCCCTGAGGTGATCGAGCGCGCATTCGACCCCTTCTTCACGACCAAGCCACTCGGTCAGGGGACCGGGCTGGGCCTGTCCATGATCTACGGCTTCGCCCGCCAGTCGCACGGGCAGGTCCGCATCCACTCGGAGCTGGGGCGGGGGACCACGGTGTGCCTCTATCTGCCGCGCCATGCGGGCGCCGCCACCGTGGCAGGTGAGATGCCCGCCCTAACGGATGCCGGGCGGACGACGGCGGGAGAGACGGTCCTCGTCGTCGATGACGAGCCGACCGTGCGGATGCTGGCCGCCGAGGTGCTCCAGGACCTGGGCTACGCCGCGGTCGAGGCGGCCGATGGGCCGGAGGGGTTGAGGATCCTCCAGTCGGACCGGCGCATCGACCTGCTGGTAACCGATGTCGGCCTGCCCGGCGGCATGAACGGCCGCCAGCTGGCGGATGCCGCGCGCGTCCTCCGCCCCGGCCTCCGCGTGCTCTTCATCACCGGCTACGCAGAAACCGCGGTGATCGGCGACGGCGATCTGGATGTCGGCATGCAGGTACTGACGAAGCCTTTCGCCATGGAGACCCTTGCCAGCCGCATCAAGGCGCTCATCCAATCCGGCTGAGAACTGTCGGGTGGCCGGGCACGGTCTCGAACGAAGCTACGCTATCGGGATCGCGCGGATCGTCAGCTCCCGGTCCAGCCCTGCCCAGGTCAGCGACCCGTCCCGCTCATCGCGGAGCTCACCCGCTCGATACGCCCGGGGTCCCTGGCCGCGACGACCAGGACGGCGATGCTTCCGTCGAGCGTTGCCGCAACGCTGGCGGCAAAGTCAGTGCCTCCCATTGCGTCGCGCGCAAGGCGGTCCAGGACGGCGGCAGCCCGCTCGCCCTCGCCGGTTCGCCGGACGGTGAAGACGCGCATCGTCCACCCCTCCGTCTTCGGCACGGCCGCGAGAGCGGCGCGCTTCACCGCGGCCGCGATATCCACGCCGGGCGCGAGACGGAAGGTCCGGCCCACATCACGGACGGCGTCGCGGTAGGAGCGGACACGGACGGAGCGGGAGGGGACGGCATCGGTCATTCTCCGAGTTTGCCACGGCAGGCCGTGTCGCGGGAGCCGCCGACGGTTTCCCCCGCGCCGCGGCATGCCCAGCCATTCGTCGCCTGACTTCCCCAACCGCCGGGACAGCTGACCCGCACCGGTTGCCGGGAGGAGCCGGGCGTGCTCCCTTCCGTGCCTGTGTGATCTCCACTTCGGAGATGAAGGAAAGGCTCGGCATGTTCGTGATCTGGTCGGGCTGGGGCATCCTCGTGCTTCCCGTCGTCGTCGGAACCGCCGTGGTGGTCGGGGCAATCCTCCAATGGCTTCTCACTGCGGCCGGCCGGCCTGACCTGGCCTTCCTGGCCTTCAGCGCGGGCCTCTTCGCCGCCGCAGCAGTCAACTGGATCGTCGGGCGGCGCCTGAACAGCGCGCCCGGGCGAGATCTGGTGGATCCGAGAACGCAGGAACGGGTCGTCCTCAGGCGCCGGCACGCCCTGTTCTGGATCAGCATGGAGTACTGGTCGATTCCCGTGGCCCTGGCCGCTTTCGTACCGCTGCTCGCGCTGCGCCAGCTCGGCGGGCATTGAGCCCAGGGGCCGCGCGCTGCGTCAGGAACGCCGCATCCCGGCGCTCGCCCGGCGGACTCCGGATCTGAAGGGCCAGTCCAGCACGTCGCCCGCGAACAGCGCCCACCAAACCAGCACGGGCTGCAGCGCCAGTCTCGGCAGGTGGTACCACCAGCCGAGCTGAACATTCCCGGCGGGCAACCCGTCCAGCGCGTGCTTGATGTTCGCGGGAAAGACGAGGACAGCGTAGAGCGCGAGCCCGATCCCGGCCGCGCGGCGCATCCGCCGCCCCATCAGTCCCACCGCGCCAGCGATCTCGCAAAGGCCGGTCCCCAGGATGACCTGCCGCGGGAAGGGAACCCAGTCCGGCGTGATCAGAAGGAACGGGTCGGGCGCGGTAAGGTGGAGGACGCCGGCAACGAGGTAGGCCGCCGCGAGCACCACCCGTACCGTCGCGTCCCCTGACGGGACGGGGCCTCTCGGCCGAGTTCATGCGGATCCGGTCTCCAAGGGGCTATCAGCCCAGGAACATGGGGACCCTGGACGGGGCGGGAAGCCCGGACAGAGGATGGCGGCGTCATGGTCCTCCCCGGACCGTCGATGGCGGGCCCTTTCCGCATCCTGCACCATGGGCCCCGCCGACACCCGGAGAGCCCGATGCACCACGACCTGCTGCTGCGGAACGTCCGCCCGATGGGCGGGCCCGCGACCGACCTGCTCATCCGCGGCGGCCGGTTCGCGGCCTTCGGTCCGGGGCAGGAAGCGCCGGGCGTGCCGGTGGAGGATGGCGGCGGCGCTCTTGCCATCCCCGGGCTGGTCGAGGCGCACACTCATCTCGACAAGTCCCTCTGGGGAATGGGCTGGCTGCCGCACCCGGCGGGCCCCTCCATCCTGGATAAGATCGAAGCTGAGCGGGCCCTGCGGGCGACCGGCGCGATCGATCCGGCCCGGCAGTCCGCCCGGTTGCTGGTGCAGGCGCTACGCATGGGCACGACCCATATCCGCACCCACGTCGACGTGGATGACGTGGCGGGGCTCGACGGCCTCCAGGGCGTTCTCGCGACCCGCGCGGCCTATGCCGAGGCCATGGATGTGGAGATCGTCGCCTTCCCGCAATCCGGGATCCTGACCCGGCCAGGCGTCGCGGCGCTGATGGAGGAGGCGATGCGGATGGGGGCCGAAGTCGTGGGCGGGCTCGATCCCTGCGCCATCGACCGCGACCCGAAAGGACATCTGGACGTGGTCTTCGGCTTGGCGGAGCGCTTCGGCCGCCCCGTGGACATCCACCTGCACGAGGGCGGCACCATGGGCGCCTTCAGCCTGGAACTGATCCTGGAACGCACCCGCGCCCTCGGCATGAAGGGCCAGATCACCGTCAGCCATGCTTTCTGCCTCGGTGATCCGGACGCCGCCCTGGTCAATCCGCTGCTGGCGGCGATGGCCGAGCTGGACGTGGCGGTGGCCACGACCGCACCGGCCAGCCGCCCCGTGCCGGCGTTGGCAAAGCTGCGCGCGCTGGGCATCCGGGTCTGTGCCGGTTCCGACGGGGTGCGCGACAGCTGGAACCCCTACGGCACGGCCGACATGCTGGAGCGGGCCATGCTGGTGGGGCTCCGCAACAACTTCCGCCGTGACGAGGAGATGGAGATGGCGCTCCACGCCTGCACGCATGGAGGCGCCTCCGTGCTGCGGCTCGACGACTACGGCCTTGCGCCGGGCCACATCGCGGACCTCGTCCTGCTGGGGGCCGAGACACCGGCCGAGGCCGTGGCCGCACACCCGCCGCGCCGCCTCGTCGTCAAGCGGGGCCGCGTGGTGGCCCGGAAAGGCGAGGCTCTCGTCGAGGCTCCCTGACCGGTCGCTTCGCCGAGAAGTTGCCCCCTCTCACGCCCGCCCGCTTCCTCCGGACCTGCATGCCGCGCGACCCGGTCTGCCAACGACGGCATCTCCTGCTGCTAGGGCAGGAGCAATGGCGGCGGCTTCTCCAACATCGGGCCCGACCTCCCGCGCAACGATGCGCCACGGGCCGTTGGCCGGCCGGAGAAGAGGGCGATGCCCATCCGGGTTGTCGGACTACGGGGACGGCATCGCCTCGAGCGGCCCCTCCCCCCTTCCCTGCTCCCAAACGCCTGTCCGCAGCGTGCTGGGTGACCAGCCATTCGCGACGAGCGAAAGGGCCAGCGGGAAGGCGGCCGGGCGGAAGACCAGCTTCTGCGGCTCAAAGCGCCAGAGTCGCTCCGCACCGGCGAAATCCGCAACCTCCGGGGAGTCGGGCAGCACCTCGGCCCGGCCGGTCATCTGCAGCAGGTCACCCGTTCCGTCCTCCACGAAGGTCAGCCCGGCCTTCGGGTTCACCAGCATGTTGCCGAGCGTGTTGAAGAAGCGGTTTCCCGCGAAGTCCGGCACGGTGAGCCGGCCGTCGGCGTCGATGCGGACGAAGCCGGGCCGGCCGCCGCGGTGCGAGACGTCAACCTGCCTCTCGCCGCCCGCGATATCCGCGTAGGTGGCCACGTAAAAGGTGTCCGCGCCGCTGATGATCGCCCTCGCCCGGCCATCCAGCCGCTCCGACACGACCGGCGGCGCCGAGGCTGCGGAGCGCGGGTCCCGTAGGGGAAGCGCCGCCCGCTGCTGAATGTACTGGGGACAGTTGCCGAAGCTCTGCACCACCGCGACGGTGAAGGCATCGGCCCCGCTGCGGCGGAGCGTGCCGTTCAGGCGGTTGCGGCGACGGGTGACGGGATCGATGCCGAGGAGGCCGAGAGCATCGCCGTCCTCCATCCCCGCATCCTCGGGGTCGGCGGGATCGCGGGCCAGGCCGAGCCGGAGGTGGCGGGCATCGACCGCGGCCATGAACCCCGGCCTACCGGCTCGGAGGGTGGCCCAGACCTGCCCTTCCGGGTCCACCGCGCCGAGCACCACGAAGGAGAGCATCGCGAAGAAGCCTTGGTGCTGCTCCGGCATGGCATCGCGGATGATCCTTCCCCCAATGGCCCGCAGGTGTTCGCTCGCTCCGACGCTTCGTTGCAGGGTGACTTCGCCCGCGTGCCACGGTGAAGGCAGGTCCACCGGCTCCCGGCCCGGGTCATGCGGCCGCATGGAGGCCCGCCGCGGTCCTAGGAAGGGCAACAAAGCCGGACAGCGCCTCGATCCGCTTCAGCCACGCGCGGATGCCAGGATAGGGCGAGAGGTCCACGTTCCCCTCAGGCGCCGCCGCGATGTAGCTGTAGAGCGCGATGTCCGCGATCGTCGCGCGATCGGCAGCGATCCATTCGGCACTGCCGAGTTCGGCCTCGATCAGGGTGAGGATGGCATGGGCCCGGGGGATCACCTCCTCAGGCCGGTAGGGCGCGCCGAAGACGGTGATGAGGCGGGCCGCCGCCGGGCCCGCCGCGATCTGCCCGGCCGCAACGGAAAGCCAGCGCTGCACCCGCGCCGCGCCGGCCGGATCTTCGGGCAGCCAATCGGTGCGGCCAGACTTCCTGGCCAGGTAGACGAGGATGGCGTTGGAGTCCGGAACGACGGTGGTGCCGTCCTGGAGGACGGGCACCTGCCCGAAGGGATTCAGGGCCAGGAAGGCCGGCGCCTTTTGCTCCCGTGATGCGAGATCGACCTCAACGAGCTCGTATGGCAGCTCGAGCAGCGACAGGAACAGGCGCGCGCGATGGGCGTGGCCGGACAATCCTGTGGAGTAAAGCTTCATGGCGGCTCTCCGTTGGCGAAGACGTGCCGCCATCGAAATCCTTCCATGCCGGAGGGTTAACCGGCATTCTGAGCAATCCACTCTTCCCTGATCTGGAACAATCACGCAGGCGTCCGCGGAGGGCTTTCGGATGGATCGCTGGCAGGCGATGCGGATCTTCGTGCGGACCGCGGATAGCGAGAGCTTCGCCGGCGCGGCGCGGCAACTCGGCCTCAGCCCGCCTGCCGTCACCCGGGCAGTGGCGGCTCTGGAGGAGACGATCGGCACAAGGCTCCTGACGAGGACGACACGTTCCGTGAAGCTCACCGAGGCCGGCCGGCGCTACCTGGAGGACTGCCGGCGCATTCTTTCCGAGATCGAGGAGGCAGAGGCCGCGGCCGCCGGGGCCGATGCCCGGCCGACCGGCACGCTCACGGTCACCGCATCGGTCCAGTTCGGCCGGCTCTACGTGCTTCCCATCATGACGGAGTACCTCTCGCGCCACCCCGCCATAATCCTGCGCGCCCTCTTCCTGGACCGGGTGATCAACATGATCGAGGAAGGCGCGGATGTCGGGATCCGGATCGGGCATCTCGCCGATTCCGGCATCGTCGCGCGGCGCGTCGGCAGCGTCCGCCGGGTTGTCTGCGCCGCGCCGGACTACCTTTCGCGGCACGGCACCCCAACAGTACCCCGTGATCTGCGGGAGCATCAGGTGATCGGCTCGACAGGCCTCGACCCCTCACCAGAATGGCGCTTCGGGCAGGACCGGAAGGCATCCGTTACCGTCAGGCCGCGGCTGGTCTGCAACACCGTCGATGCGGCCCTGGCCGCGGCGATCGACGGCCACGGGATTGCCCGGCTGCTCTCCTATCAGGTCGCGCCGGCCGTGGCGGAAGGGAAGCTCGTGCTTCTCCTGGAGGACCACGAGGAGCCGCCGGTTCCCATCCATGTCGTCCACCCCGAGGGTACCCGGACCTCCGCCAAGGTCCGCAGCTTCGTCGATCTGGCCGGGCATCGGCTGCGGGGAAACCGGCTGCTCAAGGCAGGGTTCGCCTCAGGCTGAGGCGGCGTGTCGAATTCGAGAGGCACGCAGACCTGCTCAACGTCGCTGACGGGGACTTCCACCCGCGCATTCCAGTGGCCAGGCAGCGCTAGCTCGGGGCACTGTCCCGGGCAGGCCGGCGGAGACACTATCAGCGCCCGGAGTAGCGCCCGCCCCAATGGAGAGGGCGTCGAGTAGCAGAACCTCCGCCGCGCGGCGCCGCCCCTCCCCGACGTCCTCGGCCGGCCCGGTACTTAGGCACGGTGCGGTTCACACGCCGAAAGTCGTGCTGCCGCGGACCGGGTGTCAGTCCGCCGGGATGACGCGCCAGCTGACAAGATCAGGGTCCGGCGGCGAGGCCCGCCGTAAGCGCCGCCCGGACCGTGTCGCGACCTCGCCCGCGGGGCCAGCGACGCGCGGGCCGATCAGCGTCACCGCCCCGTCGAAGCGCGGCGTCATCTCCTGCGGTGCCGTCGCCACCGTTGCCCCGTTCTCCCGGCCCGTGCCCAGCAGGGCGGCATGGGACCAGGGGGCCGTCGGCTCGGCGGCCAGGAGAAAGGCGAGCAGAACGGCGCGGAGGCGAGGCAGGAAGCCGTTCGGCAAGGTCGGGCGGATCGCCCCTCCTCCTTCGCGACGATCCTCACGGCAGCGGCGGATTCAGTGCTGGTGGCCCTGCCCGGCCGGGCCGGAAGCGCCGGCGGCCTGCACGGCCAGTTGCACGGGCACCGCGCCGGCCCGCTCGAAGTTGAGGGTCAGCGGCACCGTGCCTCCGGCCCGGGCAGCCTCGGCCAGACCGACGAGCATGATGTGCAGCCCGCCCGGCCGCAGGGTGACGCTGCCGCCCGCCGGCACATCCACCGCCTGCACGGGCAGCATCCGCATCACGTCGCCCTGCCGCACGGTGCTGTGCAGTTCCACCGCGCGCGCGGCCGGGCTGCTGGCGGAAAGGAGGCGGTCCGGCTGCGTGCCGGAGTTGCGGAGGGTCAGGAAGGCGCCACCCGTCCCGCCCTGGATCGCTGCACGCATCCAGGGCTGCTCCACCGCAACGCCCCCGGACGGGGCCTGCTGGGCGGTGGCAAGGGCGGGCGAGAGGGCGATGGTGGCAATAGTCGTGCGACGGGTGAAGGACATGGTCAGGTTTCCTTGCAAGGTCGTGCCCGCGTGGGGCGAGATCATCGGGCCGATAGGCCGCGAAGGGTGGTGGTTGCCGGCCTGGCAGCCAGGATCGGAAAAGGAGGATGCTCGCAGGCACTGGACGGGAGGGCTTGGTCCGACCCCGTAGGGCGGTGCCCCTACAGCTCGCGCCGCGCTCGCCCCGGCGGTAGCGGGCGGCCCCTCACGCCACGGCGAAGCGGCAACGGCGGTCAGGAAAGTCCCCCGGCGGCGCCCGTAGCGGGGTCAGAAATGTGGTGGAGCCCTGGGCTGCTGCGGGGGTGCGCGCGGCGGGAGGGCGGGCAGGCCCGGCCGCCGGAACGGCTCCGCCATGGGCAGGATGTTGGCGGCCGCCCCGGTCGCCACCGCCGGCCCGGGTGCCGCCGGGCCGAGCGGCCCGTGGCAGAGGATGCAGCAGTCATCGGCCTGGGCCGGCTGCAAGGGCCTGCCGTCCTTGTCGAGCACGACGAGGCGCCGGCCCCCATGGGTGCAGAGTTCCACGGCCTGGGCCGTGGCCGCCCGCGCCATGGCCCGCGCATGCGGCACGGCGGCGCCCGCCCACTGCATCAGCAGCAGCAGAGCGATGAGGCGCACGAGGCCTGTCCGCGCGAAGGGCATAGGCGGCAGCCTAGCGAAGCGCCGCCACCCCGTCACGGCCTGCCGCGCCCGGAAGCAAGCCGAAGGTCCACTCCTCCCTGGAGGGAAACAGGACGGATCCGGACCAGCCTCGCCGTATGTCCCCTGCAAAACCTGCCGTCATTTGACGCCCAATGACCCGCCCCCTACACCGGCCCTGCTGGTGCCCGGGAGGGCTTCAAGGGAACATGGTGAGAGACCATGGCTGCCCCCGCAACTGTCAGCGCGGAGCCGATCGCCGCATGCCGCCGGGTCGCACCGGAAGGGCAGCGGAAGGCAGCGAGGCGCGAGCCAGGAGACCTGCCAGCACGATGTCAGCGCGCCACCGGGAAGCGGGGTTCTTCCAGGGTCCGGCCGCGGTGACCTCTGACGTCAGGATGCCCAGCCATGTCCCACTCGGACACGATTGACCGGCCGCGCGCCGCCAGCTTCCCGAGCTTCCGTGCCGACCATGTCGGCAGCCTGCTGCGGCCCCAGGCGCTGCGCGAGGCCCGCGCCGCCCGTGCCGAGGGGCGGCTCGATGCCGCAGGCCTGCGCGCCGTGGAGGACGAGCAGATCGCCCGCGCCATCGCGAAGCAGGAGGAGGTCGGCCTCCGGGCCGCGACGGACGGCGAGTACCGCCGCGCCTATTGGCACTACGACTTCCTCGGCGGCCTCGACGGGATCGAGATCTACGAGCCGGAGGACAAGGTGGCCTTCAAGGGCGCGACCCTCGGCCACAAGCTGCGGGTGACCGGCAAGATCGGCTGGAAACCCAGCATGATCGAGGACTTCCGCTACACCGCCTCCCGCACCCGCACGGCGATTCCGAAGCAGACCATCCCCTCCCCCAGCGTCGTGCATTTCCGCGGCGGGCGCGAGGCGATCGACCGCTCCGTCTATCCGCACATGGACGAGTTCTTCGGCGACCTGGGCGCGACCTACGAGGAGGCCGTCGGCGCCTTCTACGCGGCGGGCTGCCGCTACCTGCAGCTCGACGAGGTGAACATCGCCTATCTCTGCGACCCCCAGCAGATCGAGGGCCTGAAGCGCCGCGGCGAGCATGTCGAGGGGCTGCTGCAGATCTATGCCGACATGATCAACCGCGCGACACGCGCGCGGCCGAAGGACATGGCGATGTCCATGCACCTGTGCCGCGGCAACTTCCAGTCCACCTTCATCGCGACGGGCGGCTACGAGCCGGTGGCCGAAGTGCTGTTCAACGCGATCGACGTGGACGCGTACTTCATGGAGTTCGACGACGAGCGCTCAGGCGGCTTTGAGCCGCTACGCTTCGTGCCGCGCGGGAACAAGGTGGTGGTGCTGGGCATCATGACCAGCAAGACCGGCGAGCTGGAGAGCAAGGACGAGCTGAAGCGCCGCCTGGACGATGCCTCGAAGTTCCTGCCGATGGAGCAGCTGGCGATCAGCCCGCAATGCGGCTTCGCCAGCACGCAGGAGGGCAACAAGCTCTCCGAGGAGCAGCAGTGGGCGAAGCTGCGCCTGGTGGCGGAGCTGTCCGAGGAGCTCTGGGGCCGCTGAGCCCTGGCGGGCCGGGGGTTCTCCCCGGCCCCCTCACCCCGCGCGGGATACGCCGAGGAAGCGTTCCAGCGTCGCCGCATCCTCGCGCAAGGCGGCGCTCCCGGCGCGATGCACCACGCGCCCCCGTTCCAGGATCACCGCCTCGTCCGTCACGCCCAGGATCTTGCGGGCGTGCTGCTCCACGACGAGGGCGGAGAGCCCCTCCTCCCGCATGATCCGGCGCAGCGCGGTCAGCACCTCCTCAACGATTACAGGGGCCAAGCCTTCGGTCGGCTCGTCCAGCAGCAGCAGGCGCGGGTTCAGCACCAGCGCCCGGCCGATCGCCAGCATCTGCTGCTCGCCGCCCGAGAGCTGGTCCCCGCCGTTGCGCCGCCGCTCCCGCAGGCGGGGGAAGAGGCCGTAGACCCGCTCCACGTCCCAGGGGCCGGGCCGGGCGATGGCGGTGAGGTTCTCTTCAACGGTGAGGGAACGGAAGATGTTCCGCTCCTGCGGCACCCAGCCGATGCCGGCGCGCGCGCGGCGCTCCGGCGGCAGCGCTGTGATGTCGCGCCCGGCCAGCGCCAGGGTGCCGGCGGAACGGCGGGTCAGCCCGGCGATGCTGTTCAGCAGCGTCGTCTTGCCCATGCCGTTGCGGCCGAGCACGGCCAGAGACCGGCCCTCCGCCAGGGTCAGGTCGATCCCGTGCAGCACCGCCGCGCCGCCATAGCCGGCGGAGAGGCCGCAGACGGCCAGCAGGTCAGTCATGCCCGCCCTCCCCGAGATACACCGCGCGCACGCGGGGATCTGCGGCCACCTCGGCGGGCGTTCCCTCCATCAGCATCGCGCCGGCGACCAGCACGGTGATGCGCTCGGCAAAGCGGAAGACGAGGTCCATGTCGTGCTCGATCAGCAGCACCGCCACCTCTCGCGGCAGGGCGGCGACGGCGGCCAGGATGTCCTCCCGCTCGGCCTCCGGCACGCCGGCGGCGGGCTCGTCCAGCAGCAGCACGCGCGGGCGCGCGGCAATGGCCAGGGCGACCTCCAGCAGGCGCTGACGGCCGTAGGGAAGGTCACCAACGCGGCGCCCCATCGCGTCGGATAGCCCGAAGCGCCCGAGGATCTCCGCCGCTTCCTCCGCAACCGCGCCACCATGGCCCAGGCGGCGCCACCAGGCCCCGTCCCGACCCAGGCGGCGGGAAACGGCCAGGGAGACGCTCTGCAGCGGCGTCATCTCCGGGAAGAGCTGGTTGATCTGGAAGGTGCGGGACAGGCCGCGCCGCACGCGGCGGTCCTGCGCCAGCCCTGTGACCTCCTCGCCCGCCAGCAGGATGCGCCCGGCGCCCGGGCGCAGCACGCCCGTCAGCAGGTTCACCAGCGTGGTCTTGCCCGCGCCGTTCGGCCCGATCAGCGCGTGCCGCGCCCCGGGCGGAAGGGAGAGGCTGACGCTGTCGGTCGCGCAGAAGGCGCCAAAGTGATGCGTCAGCCCGATCGTCTCCAGCGCCGGCGTCACGGCGCGGCCCTTTCGGCCGGGCGGCGCAGCCCGGCGATCCAGGCGCGGGGCCGGTCCCGCCCCAGCAGCACCAGCGCCACCAGCAGCGCCCCGATCCAGAACTGCCAGTACTGCGGCGTGAGGCTGGAGAGCAGGTCCTGCATCAGCTTGAAGACCACCGCGCCGACCAGTCCGCCATAGAGCCACCCGACACCGCCGATCAACAGCACCAGCAGCCCGTCCGCCGAGCGCTGGAAGGAGAGCACGTCGAGCGACACGAATTGCGTCACCTGCGCCAGCAGCGCCCCCGCCACCCCGGCCAGCGCGGCGCCGATCGTGTAGGCCGCCACCAGCCGCCGCCGCACCGGGATGCCCAGCGCCGCCGCGCGCAGCGGGTTGGCGCGGATCGCCCGGAGCGACCAGCCGAAGGGCGAGAGCGCGATGCGCCGCAGCAGCAGGAAGGCCAGGAACAGCACGGCCAGCGCGTAGGCCGCGCCCACATGCCCCTCCAGGTCGAACTCGAACTTCCCGAGAAGCGGCCCGACATTCATGCCCTGCAGCCCATCCGCCCCGCCAGTCAGGCCGGTGAAGCGATTGGCCAGCTCGTGCAGCACGGTGGCAAGGCCGAGCGTCACCATCAGCCGCGTCAGATCCCCGCCGCGCAGCACAAGGGGCGCACCCAGCAAACCCAGCACCCCCGCCGTCCCACCGCCCAGCAGCAAGCCCAGGACCGGGTCCTCCCATCCGCGGGCAGCGGCGATGCCGGCGGCATAGGCCCCCCAGCCGAAGAAGGCCGCATGGCCCAGGGTGAGAATGCCGGCGTAGCCGAGCACGAGGTCCAGCGAGAGCGCGAAGAGGGCAATCACCGCCACCTCCGCGATCAGCGCCGCGCGTTGCGGGAACAGGAAGTAGGCGGCGAGGACCAGCACCCAGAAGGCGATCTCCGCCGGGCGCCAGCGCGCCAGCCCCGCCAGCTGCCGACGGGCCGTCTCCTCCGGTGCGGCCGTCATCGCGCGCCCGCCCGGCCGAAGAGCCCCTGCGGCCGCCAGACCAGCACCGCCAGCATCACCCCGTAGATGATGAAGGCCCCCATGGAGGGCAGGTAGTACTTGCCCGCCACGTCCGCGATGCCGAGCAGCAGCGAGGCGAGGAAGGCGCCGGGGATGGAGGCCGTGCCGCCAACCGTCACCACGATCAGGAAGTAGATCATGAAGCGCAGCGGGAAGCCGGGATCGAGCCCGAGGATATCCGCCCCAAGCGCCCCGCCCAGCCCGGCAAGGCCCGAGCCCACGGCGAAGGTGACGGTGAAGATCAGACCCACATCGATCCCCAACCCCCGTGCGACGCGCGCATCATCCACCGCCGCGCGGAGCTGGCTGCCGAAGCGGGTCCGGGCCAGGGCCAGGTGCAGGGCCAGGGCCACCGCGCCGCAGATGCCGATGACCAGGAGGCGGTAGATTCCCATGCCCACCCCGGCAACCTCGATCCGGCCGCGCAGCGCGTCGGGGATCCGCACGAATTGCTGGCTGGGCCCGGCCGCGTAATCCACCACCGCCATCGCCATGAAGATCAGCCCCACGGAGAACAGCACCTGGTCCAGGTGGCTGCGCGCATAGACCTGCGCGTAAAGCGTCCGCTCCATCACCGCGCCCAGAGCGGCGGTGGCCAGGAACACCAGCGGCAGCGCCGCCAGGAACGGCACGCCCCAGGCGTTCACCAGCACCAGCGCCGCATAGCCCCCGGCCATGGCGAAGGCGCCATGGGCGAGGTTCACGAGGTTCATCAGCCCCAAGGTGACGGCCAGACCGCAGGCGAGGATGAACAGCACCATCCCGTAGGCGATGCCGTCGAACAGGACCGTCAGCATGGGGCGTGGGTCAGCCTGCCGCCTTGGCCGGGTCCTTCACCGCCGGGACGGTGGCGAACTCCACGTTGTAGAGCTCGCCCTCCCGCCGCTCCACGCGGCGGATATAGACGTTCTGCACGATGTCGCGCGTCGCGGCATCGATGCTGACGGGACCGCGCGGGCTTTCCCAGGACATGCCCTTCATCGCGTCCGCCAGAGCCTGGCCGGCTGCGCCGGCGCCCACCTTTTCGGCGGCCATGCGCAGCAGCGTCATGCCGTCATAGCCGCCGGCGGCCATGAAGTTGGGCCGCATCCCCGCCGCCTCGCGGAAGGCCGCGACGAAGCGGCGGTTCGCCTCGCTGTCATGCGCGGCGGAGTAGTGATGGGAGGAGATGACGCCGAGCGCCGGCTCTCCCATGCCGTTCAGGATGTCGTCGTCCAGCACGTCGCCCAGCGCGATCAGCCGGATGCCCGCATCCTTGAGCCCGCGCTCCGCGAACTGCTTCATGAAGATCGATCCGACGCCTGCAGGAACGAAGACGAAGACCGCGTCCGGCGCCGCGTCCCGCGCCCGCTGCAGGAAAGGCGCGAAATCCGGGTTCGCCAGCGGCACGCGCAGGGCCTCCGCCACCGTCCCGCCCGCGGCACCCAGGCGCTGGCCGAACCACTTCTCCGCGTCCAGCCCGGGCCCGTAGTCGGACACCACGGTAACGGCCTTGCGGACGCCGTTCTCCGCCGCCCATCCCGCCAGGGGCACCGTGACCTGCGGCGTGGTCTGGGAGGTGCGGAACACGAAGGGCGAGGCCTCGGTCACGGTTGCAGTCGCGGCGGACATCACCACCATCGGCACCCGCGCGCGCGCGGCGATGGGGGCTGCGGCCAGGGCGTGCGGGGTGAGGACGAAGCCGGCCAGGGCCGAGACCTTCTCGTTCACCACCAGTTCCTGCGCCAGGCGCCGGGTGGCATCCGCCGCGCCGCCATCGTCGCGCAGCAGGATCTCCACCGGGCGGCCGGCAAAGGCAGAGTTCTGGCGGGCATAGAGGCGCACAGCCGCCTCGATCTGCTTTCCCGTGGAGGCGAAGGGGCCGGTCATGGACAGGATCAGCCCGATCCGGAACGGCGCTTCCTGCGCCAGCGCCGGGCGGGCCAGGGCTGCCTGGGCGAGAGGCAGCCCGGCCGCGCCGAGTATGAGGGTGCGGCGGTTCATCGTTCTCTCCCCGGGGTCCGAAGGGCTACTTCGGATCTTCCTTGTAATACAGCTCGCCGATTCGGATCGGCTCCCGCCCCTGCTCCCGCCGATGCTGGTTCGTATCCCGCAGGGAATAGGCGCAGCCGCAATACTCCTGCTGGTAGAACTCCTCGCGCTTGGAGATCTCGATCATCCGGGCGGCGCCCCCGCCCTTGCGCCAGTTGAAGTCCCAGTAGGACAGGCCCTCATAGGGCTTCGCGGCCCTGTGCCCGCTGTCGTTGATCTGGGCCATGTTCTTCCAGCGGGAGATGCCGAGGCAGCTCGTCATCACCGGAAAGCCGTGCTCGTGGGCATAGAGGGCGGTGCGGTCGAAGCGCATGTCGAAGCACATGGTGCAGCGGGCGCCGCGCTCCGGCTCCCACTCCATGCCCTTGGCGCGGCGGAACCACTCGTCCTTGTCGTAATCCGCGTCCACGAAGGGCACCCCGTGCTTCTCGGCGAAGCGGATGTTCTCGTCTTTCCGCAGGTCGTACTCGCGCCGCGGGTGAATGTTCGGATTGTAGAAGAAGATCGTGTAGTCGATGCCGGAGGCGAGCATGGCCTCCATCACCTCACCGGAGCAGGGCGCGCAGCAGGAGTGCAGCAGCACGCGCCGGGCGCCGCCGGGCGGGATGAGGACGGGGCGTTCGGCTTCGGTCATGTCTCTCTCCCCCGGCTGGCGGCGGTTGCGTCAGGCGACCCCGACGGGGGCCGGTGCAACCGCAGGCCTCGGCCGCACGCCCAGGACATGGGCGATGGCATAGGTCAGTTCCGGACGGTTCAGCGTATAGAAGTGGAACTCGTCAACCCCGTTCGCCTGCAGGGTGCGGACCTGCTCGGACGCAACCACCGTGGCGACGGTCCGCCGCATGTCCGGGTCGTCCTCGGTCCCCTCGAACATGGCGCCGAGCCAGTCCGGGACGGAGGTACCGCACATGGCGGAGAACTTGGCGGCCTGGGCGTAGTTGGACACCGGCATGATCCCCGGCACGATCGGCGCGGTGATCCCGGCCTTCAGGCACCGCTCCAGGAACCGGAGATAGGTCGCCGTATCGAAGAAATACTGCGTGATCGCCCGGGTGGCCCCGGCGTCGAGCTTGCGCTTCAGGCTGTCCAGGTCGTCGTCGGCGCTGCGCGCGGAAGGGTGGACCTCCGGATAGGCCGCGACCGAGATCTCGAAGTCGGCGATGCGCCGCAGCCCCTCCACGAGGTCGGCCGCATAGGCGTAGCCGCCGGGATGGGGCGCGTAAGTGGTGCCGGGGGGCGCATCGCCGCGCAGGGCCACGATGTGCCGCACCCCCGCATCCCAGTAGCCCCGGGCCACCTCGTCCACCTCCTCCCGCGTCGCACCCACGCAGGTCAGGTGCGCGGCGGGTACCAGGTCCGTCTCCGTGACCAAGCGGGCGACGGTGGCGTGGGTCCGGGCATGGGTGCTGCCCCCTGCCCCGTAGGTGACGGAGACGAAGCGCGGCCGGAGCGGTGCCAGCCGCCGCACGCAGGCCCAGAGCTGCTGCTCCAGCGCCTCCGTCTTCGGCGGGAAGAACTCGAAGGAGAGCAGCGGCGGGGGCTGGTCGGCGTCGCGCGCCGGCAAGGGTCCCACCCGGTCCCCGGCCAGCCAGCGCTCCAGCGTCGGTCCCAGCTTCACCATGTTCCCCACGTCTCGTTCCCTCTCGACAGCAACTGGCCGCACATCCGGGCGGCTGGCGGGACCGGGGGCCGCACCGGTGCATGGCCCCCGATCTTGGTCTTCGAACCCTGTCTTCCAGGGGTAACCGTCAGGCGAGCTCCCGCACCTGCTTCGCCGCGGCCACCATGTTCACCAAGGCGGCGCGGGTCTCAGGCCATTTGCGGGTCTTGAGGCCGCAATCCGGATTCACCCAGAGCTGTTCCGGCGAAAGGCGGGACCGCGCGGCCGCCAGCAGCCCCGTCATCTCCTCCACCGCCGGCACGCGGGGGGAGTGGATGTCGTAGACGCCCGGCCCGATCTCCGCCGGGTAGCTGTAATCCGCGAAGGCCCCCAGCAGCTCCATCCTGGACCGCGCCGTCTCGATGGAGATCACGTCCGCGTCCATGTCGCCGATGGCCGCGATGATGTCGTTGAACTCCGAGTAGCACATGTGGGTGTGGATCTGCGTGGCGTCCGCGACGCCGGAAGCGGTGATGCGGAAGCACTCCACCGCCCAGTCCAGGTAGTGCTCCCAGTCGCCCCGGCGCAGCGGCAGCCCCTCGCGCAGCGCGGCCTCGTCGATCTGGATGACCTTCGCGCCCGCCTTCTCCAGGTCCGCCACCTCGTCCCGAATGGCCAGGGCGACCTGCCGGCAGGCCAGCTCCCGCGGCACGTCGTCGCGCACGAAGGACCAGTTGAGGATGGTCACGGGGCCCGTCAGCATGCCCTTCATCGGCCGCTCCGTCAGGCCCTGGGCATAGGTCCACCACCCCACTGTCATCGGCTTGGGGCGGGAGACGTCGCCGAACAGGATCGGCGGGCGCACGCAGCGCGAGCCGTAGGACTGCACCCAGCCATGCTTCGTGAAGACGAAGCCCGAGAGCTGCTCCCCGAAGTACTGCACCATGTCGTTGCGTTCGAACTCGCCGTGCACCAGTACGTCCAGCCCGATCTCCTCCTGCCAGCGCACGGTGCGGGCCGTCTCCTCGCGGAGGAAAGCCTCGTAGTCCGCGTCCGTCATCGTGCCCTTGCCATGGGCGGCGCGGGCGCGCCGGACTTCCTCGGTCTGGGGGAAGGAGCCGATGGTCGTGGTCGGGAAGGCGGGCAGGCCGAGCGCCTCCGCCTGCAGCCCGCGCCGATCGGCGAAGGCCAGGTTGCGCCGCGTCATGGCCGCATCCACGGCCTTCAGCCGCGCCGCGACCGCGCCGTCATGGATCTTGGGAGAGGTCCTGCGGGCGGCGGCGGCGGCGGAGGAGGCCGCGAGGGGTCCGGCCACGCTCGCCCGCCCCTCGTTCAGGGCGCGGGCCAGCGTCGCCAGCTCCTCGATCTTCTGCACGGCGAAGGCGAGCCAGCTCCGCACGTCCTCGTCCAGCGCCGTCTCCTGCGCCAGGTCGATCGGCGTGTGCAGCAGGGAGCAAGAGGGGGCGAGGACGATGTCGCGACCTTTCGCCACCGGCTCCAGCCGCGCCAGGATCGTCTCCAGATCCGCGCGCCACACGTTGCGGCCGTCCACCACGCCGAGCGAGAGCACCAGTTCCTTCGGGGCCTTCGCCAGCACGGCCTCCAGCTCCTCCGGCGCGCGCACCAGGTCCAGGTGCAGCCCGGCGACCGGCAGGTTCACCGCCTCGTCCAGGTTCTCACCCAGCCCGCCAAAATAGGCCGTCAGCATCAGCTTCACCGCCGGCGCGGCCTTCCCCAGCGCCTCATAGGCCATCGCCAGCAGGGCCCGGTCCTCATGGGTAAGGTCCAGCACCAGGCAGGGCTCGTCCATCTGCACCCAGTCGGCGCCCGCGGCGGAGAGGCGGCGCAGAACCTCCTCGTAGACAGGCAGCAGGGCGCGCAGCAGCTCCTCGCGGTTCACGTCGCCGGTGTGGCTCTTGCCCAGCCGGAGGAAGGTCACGGGGCCGAGCAGCACGGGGCGGGTGTGGACGCCCTGCGCCTTCGCCTCCAGGAACTCGTCCACGACCTTGGTGGAGGAGAGGGCGAAGGACTGGCCGGTGGAGAACTCGGGGACGAGGTAGTGGTAGTTCGTATCGAACCACTTCGTCATCTCGGCGGCGGGCACGTCGACGGCCTTGTGGGTGCAGCCGTGCCCGCAATCCGCGTGCGCCTCGCCCCCTTCAGCTCCCTGGGCGCCCCGAGCCATGGCGAAATAGGTGTCGAGGTCCACAGGACCACCGGTCCAGCCGTAGATGCCGGGGATGGCGCCGACCATGGCGCTGGTATCGAGCACGTGGTCGTAGAAGGAGAAGTCGTTGCTCGGCACGTGGTCCACGCCGAGCTCCTTCTGCCGCGCCCAGGTCTTCGCCCGCAGCCCGGCGGCGACCGCGAGCAGCGCGGCGCGGTCCGACTTGCCGGACCAGTAGCTCTCGAGCGCGGTCTTCAGTTCGCGGCGGGGGCCGATGCGGGGGAAGCCGAGCGTTGCGACAGTGACGGACATGGACCTCGCCTTTGCTGTGTTGGCGCGGAGGGCAGCCGCGAGCCGTCGCGCGGGCGTATCCCGCCACTGGCGGAATCCGTCCGTACTGGACCTGCGACCTGACCGGACACCCCGCCGGAGGACGTTATGTGCCGGGGCAGGTCTCCTGGCTCACGGGTCAACGCCTCCGGTCCGGCCTTCCCGGCGCCTGGGCGTGAACCCCGGGCGCCAGTGACGCGTGATGGACCTCGGCTCGCCGCTCACAGTTGCGGGGGCAGCCCCGGATTTGGCGCTCGCACGCCTGCACCGGGTTCCCTCTTAGCCCCGGCGCAGGGTCGCGCGCCGGGGAACCTCGACGCCCTCATCTGACCGGAGCCCGAGGTAGGTGTCAAGCGACATAAAGATATCCTTATGAAGTGGATGTCCTAAATGGCTCGGGGCATCAGCAATCCGTTCACCGGATTGGCGGATGATGGTGGCCAACCCCAGCCTTCGGCGGCGCCATGGAAATCAGCTATGATCCGGACGGCCGGTCCTATGTCTCGCGCTACGAGGTGGGCGATCTCGTCCGCCTCCGCGCCTCGGAGCGGGGCGAGATGGCCATGGGGCGTGTGGGCGACTGGGGCATGGTCGTCGCCGTCCAGACCGGCCTGTCGGAAAGCTTCGACGTGATGCTCGCCGGCTACTCGGAGCGGCGGACCTCCAGCCTGAAACGACTGACCGGCCTCACCCGCCGCGCTGTTGTCCCCTGCGACCTCAACGGCGTTCCGATTCCTCTGCCCGAGCGCAGCGGGTTGCGGGCGGTGGATGCCGGAATGACGCGGAAACTTGGCCGCGCGAGATAGGTGCCATCCCCGTCCTGGCACCGTTTCTGCTGCAGGCCGCCCCGGCAGCCGGAGACCTCGCGTGGACATCGCCCTCTTCAACCTCATGTCCCAGAACCGCCCGGACGAGACCCCGGCCGAGATCCTCGGCACCACGGTGGCGAAGGTGCGGCTTGCGGAGAGCCTGGGCTTCGACGGCGCCTGGTTTGCCGAGCACCACTTCACCAGCCACTCCGTCTGCCCCTCCCCCCTGATGATGGTGTCGCATCTGGCGGCGGTGACGACCCGCCTGCGCCTCGGCCCGGCCGTGGTGGTCCTGCCGCTGCACCACCCCCTGCGCGTGGTGCAGGAGGTCGGGATGCTGCAGGCGCTCTCTGGCAACCGGCTCATGCTCGGCCTCGGCACCGGCCACCAGCCGCACGAGTTCCGCACCTACGGCATTCCCATGGAGGAGCGCACCGCGATCCTGGAAGAGGGTTGGGACATCATCGCGCAGGGCCTGACCACCGGCCGTGTTGGATATGCCGGCAAGCACTTCACGGTGCCGGACGCGCCGGTCGCCGCCTTCCCGGGCGCCGTGCCGCCCCTCTTCCTCGCGGGTGGGGAGCCGCGCTTGCTGCAGCGCGCGGCCCGGGCCGGAGGATCGCTCTTCATCAGCCAGGGCCATCGCCGTGCCGCGGCCGCCCTGCCATTGCGGGAAAAGCTGCTCGCTGCGCTCCGCGCCGGGGGCCTGCCCGAATCGGCGCTGAAGCTCGCGATCCAGCGCTATGTCTTTGTCACGGATGACCCCGCGGAGAGGCGCCAGGCCGCGGAGGGCATGCTGCGCTTCATCCGCACCACCCTTTCGCTGCGGGAGGAGGAGCCGCAGCGCGATGGCGCCTTCATGCGCTCCATCCCCTTCGCCGGAGAGCCGAGCATCGATTGGCTGCTGGAGAACGCGCCGATCGGCCCCGCCGCGCGTGTGGCCGAACTGCTGGCGGAGGATTTCCACACCCTCTCGCCGAGCCACTGGAGCCTCTATATGGGCTTCACGGGCCTGCCCGCGCCGCGCGTCCTCGCCTCGCTGGAGGCCTTCGGGACCAAGGTGCTGCCAGCGCTGCGCCGCCTGAGCGCCGAGCCCGCTCGCCTCGCTTCCTGAAGCGGGCGGGGGTTCACCCTACCCCGCCCGGGCCCCGCGGATCGCGGCGACAAGCCGGCGGGTGCCGTCCAGCTGCTGCCGCCACCAGCCGCCATGGACGAGGCTCGCCGGCGCCTCAGGGTCGCCCGTGCGCGGGAAGACATCGCGCCGGAAGTCGCCGGTGCGGAAGATCATGTCCCAGACCGGAAAGAGGACGGCGAAGTTGCGCCCCTCTTCCCCGGCGGAGAGGATTCCGTGGTGAAAGCGGTGGAAGCGCGGGGAAACGACCAGCCGCTCCCCCACCGCACCGAAGGAGAGCCGGACATTCGCGTGGGACAGGCTCTCCGCCACGCGCATGATCAGGACGATCAGCGGGAACTGCCCGGGCGGCACGCCGATCAGCAGCGCGAGGCCACCAACCCAGAGCGCCGCGATCATGTCGTCGATGATGTGGTTCCGGTCATCCGTCCAGAAGGTCATCTTCTCCTGGGCGTGGTGGATGGAATGCAGCGCCCACCACCAGGGCAGGGTGTGCTGCAGCCGGTGCCGCCAGTACTCCCCGAAGTCGATGATGAGGATATAGAGCGCGAAGGCCAGCAGCGGCCGTGCGTCGAGGCCGGGGATCAGCGTCTCCAGCGTCGGCGGAACCCAGCCCATGTCGGTCAGCCAGCCGTCGAACTGCGCCTGAACGCCCGCTAGCAGCACGAAGGCGATCAGCGGCAGCACGCCCAGCCGAGCCAGCAGCGTGTAGGTCACGTCCGTCCAGACCACGCGGCGGTCGTCCCAGCGCTCCACCGGGCGCCAGGCCTCCAGCGGGCGGCAGATGGCATAGACCACCAGGACCTGAAGAACGCCGAAGACGATGAAGTCCATCCAGGCGAAGGCGTCCTCCTCCCACTCCATCATCCCGAAGGCGTAGAGCAGGGGCTGCACGCCGTTCTGGAACAGGATGCTGGTGAAGGCGTCGTAGCCGCGGGAGATCGTGTCGAGCATCAGCGCCGTCCCTCTGCCGGCAGGGTGTCGAAACAGAACCCCCGCGCCTGCAGACCGGCGATCAGCGGTTCCAGGATACCGGCGAAAGGCTCCCGCCGGCTGCGGACGCCCCAGTGCATGATCAGCACCTCGCCATCGCGGATATTCGCGAGATTCCGGTTCAGCAGGGCGGAATTCGGGTGGGCGCGGGCATCCAGCTCGTCGCCCAGGAAGCCGTTGGCGGTCCAGCCCTGGTGGGTCAGGCCGCACTGCCGCGCCATGGACACGGCATTCGGCGTGGTATGCCCGCCCGGGGCCCGCCAGAGGGGCAGGATCCGCGCGTCCGGCACCATGGCCTTCAGTGCCTGGACCGGCCGCTCCAGCTCCGCGCAGAGCGCCGCCGTGTCCAGGACCTCCGCCCCCTCCCCCGCACGTCGGGAGGCGTAGCGGACACGGCCCGGGCCGGGGTCGCCCGAGAAGTACCAGTGCCGCCAGGTATGGCTGGCGAAGACATGCCCTTCCGCCGCCCGGGCCCGCCAGAACTCGGCCCAGGCCGGGGAAAGGGTACGGTCGCCCCGGAATGTGGGCTCATCCGCCAGGAAAAGCGTGGCACGCACGTTGCGGCGGCGGAGCACGGCGGCGATCTCCTCCGCCTCCCGCGACCAGCCCGTGTCGATCGTCAGATAGAGGGTTCCCCGGCAGGTCGGCGCCTGGGCCAGGGCCGGAAAGGCGGCCAGCGCGGCTAGGCCGCCCAGCACGGCCCGGCGCAGCCCACCCCGCCAGCGACCGGCCATGGCTAGCGCGCCACCGGCACGGCCGGCGCCTCGTTCCGAGCCTGCACGAGGTCCTTGGCGCGGAAGAAGATGCCGTGCGGGGATCGACCTACGGGGGAGGTGGCCACCTGCCCCGTCTCCGGGTCCAGCAGGCCGATCTGGCGCGTCCAGCGCAGCGTGGTCCAGAGCCGCCCGTGCTCGTCGAAGGAAATGCAGTCCGGCCCGCCCGGCACGTCATAGGTGCGCATGACGTCCAGCGTCACCGGGTCCAGCGCCGTGATTCGGCTGTCCACCCGGCTGGTGACGTAGACCGGGCCACCACCGGGGGACGGGAACAGGGCATGCGCTCCGCGCCCCACGCGGATCTGGCGTTCCACCTTCCGCGCCTCAGGGTCCACCACGGCCACGTAATCGGCGCCCATCACGCCAACCAGCAGCTTGCCATTGTGCCAGATGATCCCCGCCGGCTCCCGCCCGACCTGGAGAGTCCAGATGATCTGGCGCGTCTCCAGGTCGATCCCGGCGATGGCGCGGCTGCCCTGGACGGTGACGTA
This sequence comes from Roseomonas indoligenes, assembly GCF_017813365.1. GTDB lineage: Bacteria > Pseudomonadota > Alphaproteobacteria > Acetobacterales > Acetobacteraceae > Roseomonas > Roseomonas indoligenes. Next base: position 58,328 of record NZ_JAGIZA010000004.1, on the reverse strand, counting down.
GGCCATCTTGCTGTCCGGCCGGTAGGCGATGTGGCTGGGCATATCCCCCGGCTTCACCCGGCCGAGCAGGGTCAGCGCCATGGTCGGCCCGTCCCAGCCGTAGATGTCCACCTGATCCCGGCGCAGCCCGGTGACGACGAGGGTCTTCCCGTCCGGGCTGAATTCGAGATTGTAGGGATTTGCGATGCGCTCGCGCTTTTTCACCTCGCCGGTCGTCGGATCGAGGAAGAGGATCTCGTTCCCTCCCGAATCTCCCACCAGCAGGACGTCCCTGGCGGGAGAGAGCGCGAGGTGATGCGGCTCCCGCAGGACCGGAATCTGGCGGATCTCCGCCCGGGTTTCCGAATCCACCACCTGCACGCCGGGATCCATGGAATTGACGACGAAGATCACCTCAGCCCGGCCGGGACCGGGAAGAAGGCCGGCCGCGAGGATGGGCAGCACGAGGGCGAGGCGACGCATGGGGACGGCTCCGGCTGCAGGTCGGGCGGCGCGGCCGTCGCGCCCGCGGAAGATGGAACGATAGGGCGGGCGGGTTAACGGGTCCGGCACCCCGGCGCCACCCCTTCCGCGCCATTCTCGCCACATGGCAACCCATCCCAAATGCGCTGGACCCATGACGGATCCGGAATCATCGGCGTCCCTGCCGGTGCTCCGGCGGGCCCTGTAGCACGGGCCCGCCTTGCAGGGGTGTCATTCCGCCATGGCCACGGCAAGGCGGAAGCGCGGCATCATTCCAGCGCGATGCCGTCCTCGTTCGTCGGGTGGAAGTCCAGCGCGACTCCGTTCATGCAGTAGCGCTCACCGGTCGGGCGCGGGCCGTCCGGGAAGACGTGCCCGAGATGGCCGCCGCAGGCCGCGCAGCGCACCTCGGTCCGCAGCATGCCATGTGAGCGGTCCGTCACGGTCGAGACCGCCCCCTCGATCGGCTTCCAGAAGGATGGCCAGCCGGACCCGCTCTCGTACTTCGTGTCGCTGGTGAAGAGCGGGGACTGGCAGCCGGCGCAGTGGTACACGCCGTCGCGCTTCTCTACGTTCAGCGGGCTGGTGCCCGGCCTCTCCGTCCCGTGGCAGCGCAGCACGCGATAGGCGTCGGGGGAGAGGTCCTCCTTCCACTGCTCGTCGCTGCGCTGGATCGTCTCGCCGCTCATGCCGCGCGCTCCTTCAGGCGATGGGCAAAGCCCTTGCGGAACTTGGCCACCTTCGGCGCCACCACGGCGCGGCAGTAGCCGGACCAGGGGTTGCGGGCGAAGTAGTCCTGGTGCTCCTGCTCTGCGGGGTAGAAGACCGGGGCGGGCAGCAGGTCCGTCACGATCGGGCCGTTGTAGAGGCCCTCGCGCCTCACCTCCTCCATCACCTCGCGGGCCGCCGCCTCCTGCTCCGCGCTCTCGAAGAAGATCACGCTGCGGTACTGCGGGCCCACATCGGCGCCCTGGCGGTCGCGCGTGGTCGGGTCGTGGATGGTGAAGAACACCCGAAGGATATCGGCATAGGAGATCACGCCGGGGTCGAAGACCACGCGCACCACCTCGATATGGCCGGTGGTCTTGCTGCAGACCTGCTCGTAGGTCGGGTTCGGCATCTGGCCGCCGGCATAGCCGGAAACCACCTCGGAGACGCCGCTGAGGTTGCGGTACACGGCGTCCAGGCACCAGAAGCAGCCGCCGCCGAGCAGGGCGACCTCGGTGCCGTTGGGGGGGATCTGGGGGGATTGCGTCATGGCCGTGATGTAGGGATTCCCCCCTGCGACACCAAGGCGGAACGGTGGTTCCGCCCCCTTTGCCCTGAGCCGCGGGAGGGTCCACCTTCCCCCGCCATGAGCTTCCTACCTCCCTATCCCGCCCCCTTCCCCGCAGCCGCGCCCGAGGCGCTGGGTTTCGACCCCGCCCGGCTCGCCGAGGCGGTGGCTTTCGCCGGGGCGCACGAGTCCCCCTTCCCCCGCGACCTGCTGGCCCATCTGGAAGGCGGGCATTTCGAGCCGGCGCCCGACAACGAGCTGCTCGGCCCCGTGGTGCCGCGCGGCGCCCCGAACGGGCTGGTCCTGCGCGACGGCGTGCTGGCGGCCCGCTGGGGCGACACGCGCCGGGCGGACATGACCTTCTCCGTCGCCAAATCCTGCCTCTCCATCCTCGCCGGCCTCGCGGTGCAGGACGGGCTGATCGCCGACCTGGACGCCCGCGTTTCCGCCAGCGTGGACGACCCCGCCTTCAGCGGCCCGCGCAACGGTGCCATCACCTGGCGGATGCTGCTGCAGCAGACCAGCGAATGGGAGGGCACGCTCTTCGGCAAGGCGGACCAGATCGACCGCGGCCGCGACCTGGCCAGCGAGGGAAAGAAGCCCAAGGGCTGGCCGCGCCCCCTGGCAGAGCCCGGCGGCCACTGGGAATACAACGACGTCCGCGTGAACGTTCTCTCCCTAGCCCTTCTCCACCGCTTCGGCCGCGCCCTGCCGGAGGTCTGGAAAGAGCGCGTGGCGGACCCGATCGGCTCTTCCCCGGACTGGCGCTGGGAAGGCTACCGCAACGCCGCCGTGGAGATCGGCGGAAGGCCCGTCGTCTCCGTGCCCGGCGGTGGCCACTGGGGCGGCGGCATCGTGACGGACGCCGAGGACCAGGCACGGATCGGCCTGCTGATGCTGAACGACGGGACCTGGGCCGGGCAGCGGATCCTTCCGGAGGGCTGGGTGGCGGAATCCGGCCGCCCCGTGGCGCTGCACCCGGATTACGGTCTGCTCTGGTGGCTGAACCGCAGCGGCCGCTTCCCCGATGCGGACCGGGACAGCCTGCTGGCCGTGGGGGCCGGCGGGAACACCATCTGGATCGAGCCGGCCACGCGCATCGTCGCCGTCTTCCGCTGGCTCGATCCGCAGGCCCTGGCGGGGATGATCTCCCGCATCTCCGCCGCCCGCACGAATTAGAGCCCCCTGGTGGAATGATGCACGCCGAGATCCACGCCGAGACCCTCACCCTCGACACCCATGTCGACATCCCCTGGCCCGACCACACCGACCCGCGCGGAGAAACCGCGCGGAACGTGGACTTCGCCCGCATGCGGACCGGCGGGCTAAAGGCGGTCGTCTTCATCGCCTATACCCCGCAGGGCCCGCGCACGCCGGAAGGCCACGCGGAAGCCGGCGCCCGTGCGGAGGCGATGTTGCGCGCGATCCGGAACACCACCCACGGGGAGGGCCGCCGCCTCGTTACCCGGGTGGCGGAGCTGGAGGCGGCCCATGCCGCCCGCGCGACTGCCGTGCTGACGGCGGTGGAGAACGGCAACGCCATGGGGCACGACCTCTCCCGCCTCGCCCTCTGGCGCGGCCTGGGGGCGATCTATCTCACCCTCACCCATGACGGGCACAACGACCTGGCCGACTCCGCCCGCCCCCGTCACGGCCGGCCGGAGCCCGCGGTGCTGCATGGCGGCCTCTCCGCCCTCGGCCGCCGCGCGGTTGAGGAGATGAACCGGCTGGGGATGCTGGTGGACGTCTCCCACGCCTCCCGCGACTCCATGATGCAGGCCGTCGAGTGTTCCCGCGCGCCCATCGTGGCCACCCATGCCTGCTGTGCCGCGCTGCGGCCGCATCCGCGCAACCTGGACGACGCCCAGCTGGACGCATTGCGGGACTCAGACGGGCTGATCCAGATCACCGCCGTGCCCGCTTTCCTGCGAGCCCCCGGCCCGGACGGCCGCTACAGCGCAACGGTCGAGGACATGGCGGATCACGTGGACCACGCCGTGCGCCGCATCGGCCTGCGCCATGTCGGCCTCTCCTCCGACTTCGACGGCGGCGGCGGCGTGACGGGCTGGATGCACGCCGGCGAGACGGGCGGACTGACGGAGGCGCTGCACCGCCGGGGCTACGACCGCGAGGCGATCGGCCTCCTCTGGGCCGGCAACTTCCTCCGCGTCTGGCGCCGAGCCGAGGAGGTGGCGGCAGAGGGGTTCTGATCCGGGCGCGCTCCGAACTCGATCTTCCACAGATCGAAACGACCGCCAAGGGAAATCAGAACCGCTCGAAGCGGGCCCGCAGGTCAGTCTTGCGGGTGCCTGGATCAGGTCCGGGGAGGCAAGCTTCCCGCCCGCGATAGGTCCTTCCTGTCTGCCCGGAGATCGCTCGCCCTTGAGGTGGGCGATCTCCTACTCCGCTGCCGGAGCCGGCGCCTGCGCCGTCCTGAGGCGGGCGGAGCAGGCCCGCTCCAATTCCGCGACCAGCGCCTCCCTGGTCACGGGCTTCGCCAAGTACCCCGACATCCCCGCCTCCCGGCAGGCCGCGTTGTCGCGGTCGAAGACGCCGGCGGTCAGCGCCACCACGGGCACGGAGCGGGCCGCATCCTCCGGCAGGGCGCGCAGGCGACGGGTCGCCTCCAGCCCGTCCATGCCGGGCATTGCCAGATCCATCAGCACAAGGTCGAAGGGCCGGCCGGCCCGGCAGGCAGCCGAAACGGCGTCCAAAGCCTCTGCGCCGCCCGAGGCCAGTTCCGCATCGTGCCCGGCTCGCTCGAGCAGGGCGCGGGCAACGAGCCGGTTGGTCGGCACATCATCCACCACCAGAACCCGCAGCCGTTCCGTCCCCGTGCAGACGGCGGGCGCGACAGGGACCGGGGTGGGCAGCTCCGCGCGCTCCAGCGGGAGTTCGACCCAGAAGCGCGCGCCGGTCCGGCCCTGCTCCACCGCCTCAGGATTGTCGTCCACGCCGATCTTCCCGCCCATCGCCTCCGCGATGCCGGTGGAGATAGCGAGGCCCAGGCCAAAGCCCTCCGCCATCGGGACGTCGGACCCTGGCCGTTCCAGACGCACGAAGTCGCGGAAGATATTGCCGCGCTGGTCGGGCGGAATGCCCGGGCCGGTGTCCAGCACCTCCAGCCACAGCCTCTCGACGCCCTGCTCCACCTTCCGCCGGGAGTTCAGCATCACCCGCCCACCCGCCGGCGTGAACTTCACGGCGTTGGAGAGAAGGTTCAGCACGAGCTGCCGCACGCGCGTCGAGTCCAGCATCATGCCCGGCGGCAGGGTCAAGTCGTGTTGCACCGAGACGGAGATATCCCGTGCGGCAGCGGCCGGGCGGATCAGGTCCACGCAGGTGTCCAGCAAAGGCGCCAGCCCCGCGGGGGCGCGGCGCAGCGGCATGCGCCCGGCCTCCACATGGGCAAGGTCCAGCACGTCGTTCGCCACCCCCAGCAGGTGCCGTCCCGCTGCCTCCAGCATGGCCGCCCTGCCCCGCTGCTCCGGCGTCAGGTTCGGGTCGCTCGCCAGCGCCTGCGCCATGCCGAGCACACCGTTGAGCGGGGTCCGCAGCTCGTGGCTCATCCGCGCGAGGAAGCGGCCCTTGGCGGCGCCGGCGGCAGCGGCCTGATCGCGCGCTTCCGCCAGGTCGGCCGCGGCGCGCTTCTGCTGGGTGATGTCGGTGCGGATGCCGACCGAGCCGCCCCCCGGCACCTGCCGTTCCGTCACAAGAACCCAGCGCCCGTCCGGCAATAGGCGCTCCACCGGTGCCGTGTTCCAGGGGTGGCGGTAATGCGCCACTGCCTCGGCAACGAAGGCCTCCTTGTCCGGCCCGGACTGGGGATACTGCCCGTGCTCCGCGCCGTAGCGCATGATCTCCGTCAGCGTCGCGCCCGCTCGGATGGCCGGTGCGCTCTCGCGGTAGAAGTCGCGGTAGCGGTCGTTGCAGACGATCAGCCGGTCCTCCTCGTCCCACATGACGAAGCCGTCCGACATCGCCTCGATGGAGGATTCCAGCAGCTGTCGACCCCGTGCCCGCTCCGCCTCGGCGGTGTCGCGCTGCCGCAGCATGGCCCAGAGCAGGGCGGCGATCGCGACGGTCAGCCCGGCCAGCCCAGTGGCGGCGTAGAGGATCCGGTTCTCGTTCGCTTCCCAGTCGCGCAGCGCCGGGCCGCTGTCCTGCACCGTGACCACGTGGATACCGGAGTACAGGGTGCGCCGCAGCGCGGTGAAGCGGCCGGGCTCCGTCCCCTCAGTGAGCGGGCGGGCCACGGGGCGGCCGATCCGCGCCTCGTCGTGCGGGGCGCTGGCCAGCAGCACGCGGTCCTCGCTGCGGATCAGCAGGATGCGGAGACCTTCCGTCTCACCCCGGGCGCCGTAGCCGGCCAGCCCGGCCGCCACCACGGGCACGGGAACCTCGGCCACGGCGAGCAGCGGCGGCATTCCCGCCAGCGTCACGGGCCGCGCGAGGAACAGGGCCCATTCCCCCGTGGCCGGATTGGGCACCGGGCCGGCGATGGTGACGCCGCCCCGCGCCCCCGCCACGGCCTGTGGCGGGGCGACCAGGGCCGAGTGCGGCAGCGGCGGCGGCCGGCGTCGGGAGCCCGGCACGGCGGCGGCCAGGGGAGACCCGCCCTCGATTGGCAGAAGAATAAGGTCGCGGAAGCCAAGGCTGCTGTCGCTCAGCCCCATCAGCACGCGGGAGAGCGCGGCGGAACGGGCCGCCGGCGTCATGTCCGGCGCCATGCCGGAAAGGGCGGGGGCGAGCAGGTTCGGCAGGCCGGCCAGGGCGCTGTCCACCGCAAGGAAGCTGCGGTTGATGGAAGCCGCCGCGGTATCCGCCGCATCGGCCACCGCTTCCCCGGCGCTCTGCACCGCCGCGTCACGCCCCTGCCGCACGATGACCTGCGCCACGCCGGCATAGATCGCCAGGAGGACGAGCGTGCCGACCAGGACCGAGAGGCCGATGGAACGGGACTGGACGGAGCGGATCAGGCGGCGGGCGGGCATGGCGTGCCGGGCTTACCGTGTCGCCGTCACGGCAACGCCGAGCGCGTCGCCGGCCCGGTCGTTCCACCCCTCCGCGCAGCCCGGTCCGCAATGGTCGGCCCAGCGCGGCAGGATCACCTCCCGCACGAGCCGACGCCGCAGCGCATCGTCCTCAGGCGTGACCTGCACCAGCGTCATGCGCCCCCGGGAGCGCGGAGAGCCCGATCCGGCAAGGCCCGTCATCTGCTCCGGCGGGCATGTCGGTTGCCCGGTGTTGCAGGCCAGCCCCAGCCCCGTCTCCGCCTCCGAGGCGTCCCAGATCCGCTGTTCCAACTCGCCCAGTTCCTGCCGCAGCGTCTCCTGCAGCGGCGCGGGCAGGCCTTCCCAATAGGCTCGGTTCGCCCCGAAAAGGGAGACGCCCCAGGTCAGCGCCATGGCATGCACGTGGCTGGTCACCTCGTTCAACCCGATCTGCCACCCCGAGAGGGTTCCGGTGATCGCGCATTCCACCACACCTGCGCGGATGGAGGGAACGATATCTGCGAAGGGGATGACGACGGGCACCGCCCCAAGCGCGGCGACCCATTCGGACTGCGCCGCGGAAGATGTGCGGATCCGCCGGCCGCGGAGGTCCAGCAGGCTCGCGAAGGGGCGCGCGCAGAAAAAGACCTGGGCGGGGTAGACGTAGACGGCCAGCAGCTCCGTCTCGTGCCGTTCCCGCAGCATGGATTGCAGCCAGGGCCGGTTGGAGGCGATCACCCGGCGCAGCGTCGCCATGTCCGGGGAGACACCCGGCGTATCGAGGGCGGAGAGCTCAGGCTCCTCCGCCGCGACGAGGTTGAGAAGGGCCGTTCCGAAAGGCGTGACGCCCAGGCGCAGAAGCCGCAGCGCCTCCTGACCGCGGATGCCACTGCGGTCGAAGGGCGCGACATCGGCCGTGACCCGCCCACCGGTGATCTCGGGCAGGCGCTTGGTCCAGAAGGGCTCTTCGAAGCGCGTGTACTGGCTGACGCCCGCCAGCCCGCCGACCACCTGCAGCCGGACGGGACCATCCCCCTGTGGCGCGGCGACGGCCATGGCGGGAAGCAGCGCCGCCGCCCCGGCCAGTCGGACCCCGGCCCGCAGCGCGCGGCGGACGAGATCCAGGAGGGCTCCCATATGATGACTCCGGTTCTGCGCGGACCGGCCCCGGCGAGTCCGGCCCCGCATGTCTCTTATCGCAGAATATTTGGGTCTGCTGCACCTAACGCAACCTGAACGCGAGAAAATCTCCGTCTCCTCCCGCCCCTGGCACGCCAGGTCGAGAGCCTGAATCACCGCGGCGGCGCGGCGCGAAAGGCGTCCGCCATGGCGTGCCATGCCGGCTTCGGGCGGAAGTCCTGGTCGTAGGGGTGTGCCCGAACGGGAAGGCCGTCCTCCCGCCGCGCATTCGGGCTGTCGTTCATCCAGGTGTAGCGGTCGCTGATTCCCCAGACCACCACGACCCGCACGGCGGTTTCCGCCAGCACCGCGTCGAGGAAGGCGCGGTAGCATCGCGCGACCGCCGCGTCCCGCGCGGGGATCTCCGGCGGCAGGCCGCGATCGGTGACGTCGAGTTCCGTGACGTAGACCTCCAGCCCCAGAGCCGCCACATCGCGGATGAAGTTACGCAGGACGGACGGGTCGAAGCTCCGGGCATTGGCGGCCGAGAGATGCGCCTGGATGCCCAGCGCGTGCACGGGCACGCCCCGCGCCCGCATGCCCCGCAGCAGCGCGAGCACCGCCGCGCGGCGGGCAGCGTTGTCCTCTGTCGGCATCTCCAGCCCGTACTCGTTCAGCACCAGCCGGGCGGCCGGGTCCGCCTCGTGCGCGAGGCGAAAGGCCAGGTCGATGTAGCCGGGCCCGAGCGCCCGGAGAAAGGGCGTGTCCCGCAGCCCGTCCGGGCGGCGGTACCAGGGCTCCACCGGCTCGTTGACCACGTCCCAGGAATGCATCCGCCCGGCATAGCGGCCAGCGACGGTGCGGATGTGCCGCTCCAGCAGGGCGCGCATCCCCGCGGCATCGGTCGGCGCGCCGGCGAACCAGGGCGGCAGCGCCTCGTGCCAGACCAGGGCGTGGCCGCGCAGCGCCTTCCTCTGCTCCTCGGCGAAACGGACCATGACGTCGGCATCCCGGAAGTCGAAGCCTTCCGGCGAGGGACGGTGGCCAGCCCATTTCAGCTCAAGCCCCGGCACGACCATGCCGGCATCGGCCTCCACGATCCGGCGCATCTCCGGCGATTCCTCAACCTGCCCACGCGTCAGGGTGGTGCCGAAAACGATGCCGCACGCCGCCGCCAGGGCGCCCAGGCCTTGCGTTTCGGCCACAGCACCTGGAAAGCGCGCAGTAAGGCTTGGCAGGACGGACAAAGGGGCCGCAAGGAGGGGCGCCGCGATCAGCGCCCGGCGGGTGGGCCGCCCTTCCGGCTTGCCGGCGGTGTCGGGGCGGACGAGCTTCGCCCTTCCAGGATCGAGGACAGGCATGCGCAGCCCCTTAGCCCAGAGCGCCGGCCTCGGCGAATTGCCGGCCCGTCCGGCGGCCGGCGCAGGGCGCGCGGGCCCGCCCTGGCCCTGGTTCCTGCTTCTGCCGATGTTCTTCCAGATCTTCTACTACAAGGCGGAGACCAGCCTGCTCTATCCGCTCTCCAAGGGCTGGGCCGTGCTGATGGCACCCCTGCTGCTCTACGGCGCGACGGCGCTGCGCCTGCCGGATGGGCCTCTCTACCTGCTGCTCTGCGCCTACTCGCTGGCGGTCACGCCCTTCCTCTCGATGATCTACCTGCCGAATTCTCTCGTGGATGCCCTGCTCTCCACGATCCGGGCTTGGCCCCTTACCTTCTATTTCTCCTTTGCCGCCACGCTGCTGCTGCTCCGCCCTTCCGAGGAGGCGCTCAAGCGCGGCGCCCTCGCCTTCGGCCTCGCCACCTTCGGGTCGATGGTGCTGCTCTGGTTCACGGTCCCGGAGGCCTGGTACCAGCCCGGCGCCTTCGGGGCGAACCTGTTCTCCTGGGATGACGGGCGCGGGAACTACATCCGCATGCCGATGATGCTGGGCGAACTGGCGCTGTTCTGGATGTGGCGGCGCTTCCTGCTGGAATGGCGGCCCTGGCAGTTCCTTGTCTCCGTCGCCGCCGTCGTCGCGCTCGCCACGATGTACAAGGCCCGGCTCCCGATCGGCGTCTCCGTTCTCATCATGACGGCGACCCTCGTCCTGCGCCTCCCGTCGCGCTGGCTCTGGGGCCTGGGCGCCCTCGCGATGCTGCCGGTGGCCGGGGCGGCCATGGTGTACGGGCCCGGCCTGCCCGAGTTGCTGGGCCACATCTTCGACGAGTCCCTTTTCATCCGGCTCCGCTCCTCCGTCATCGCCTGGGACTGGATCACCTCGGACCCGCTGAAGCTCCTCTTCGGCAGCGGATCCACCTCCTCCTATTCCGAGATCACCATGGCCGATTTCTTCGGCTACGCGGATTTCTGGCTCACCGACATCGGCTGGCTCGGCGTGCTGATGGAGTATGGCGCGATCGGCTTCGCGATGATCGCCGCGATCCATGCCCGCGCCCTGATCACCGCCCGCGCCGCGCGGAACGGCACGGCCTTCCGGTCGGCGCTGATGGATTACGTCGCCTTCGAACTGCTCTGCTCCGTCGTCTATTCCGTGATGTACGCGCCAGGGCCGGTGGTCACCGTCGCCGTGATCGCCTGGTGGCTGCGGATGCGGGACGCGGCGGGGATGGCCGCCGACCAGCCGGGATGGCCCGACACCGCCACGCCGGTCCCGCAAGGCGGACGCATCGGGCTGGAGCAGCCGGCGGGGTAGGCCCTACCGCGCGCCGGCTGCCGCCAGGCCGCGCCGCACGCCCCGCGCCATGAGGGACACCTGCACCACCCCGCCCAGTGCGATGGCCGGAAGGGCACCGGGGGGCCCGAGGAGGTGCAGCAGGAGCGGCATGGCGGCCGCTGCAGTCAGTGCCCCGCCCGTCTCGGCCGCCGCCAGGGCCCGCAGCCGGCCCAGCACGTGCAGCGCCGAAAGTCCGGCCATCCAGAAGCAGCTGATCGCCATCACCACGGCCCAGAGCAGCACCACTCCATCAAGCCCCTCGTAGCGGCCGCCGAAGACATGTTGCGCGACGAAGGGCCAGAGCAGCGCCATGCCCGCGCCGAGCAACAGGGTGACGAGGGCCGGCCCCGTGGCGCCGATCGCCAGCAGCCGCCAGAAGCCCCGGGCATCCCCCTCGTGCCGGCGGGCCGCCAGCGGTGCCCGTGCCGCGGCGCCGAAGGCCCCGGCCAGGAGGGTGGCCGGACGCAGCATCGCCTGCGCGGCCGCAAGCCCTGCCAGCGCAACCGGCCCGAACCATGCCGCGACGAGGAAGATGTAGAGACGGGTGAAGGTCTCGTTCGCCGCCCCCGCCAGCAAGGCCCAGCCGGACCGCCGCGCCATCGCCCGCCAGCGCCGACGCGCCCCCGCCCCGAAATCCGCGGCCCCCTTCCCGGCCAGGCGCAGGATGACGGCCGCCCCGGCAAGCCCCTGCGCCAGCCCGTTCGCGGCAAGCAGGAGCGGCACCGAAGGGGGATCGCCGAGGGCGGACTCCGCCGCCAGCACCGCCGCGACGGCGAGAAAGGCGACGGCGGAGACGGCGGCCGAGAGCCCTAACGCTCCGCGCGAGGCCGCGAGGGAGCGGGCGTGCAGCCCGAGCACCGTCCCTGGCACGAGCAGGACGGCCGTCCAGATCCCGAGGGGCGGCCCGAGCACGGACACCAGCGCCGCCGCGGCCAGCCCGGACAGTGCCGCGAGGAGAAGGTTGGCGGAAAGGATCGCCCGCTCCGACTGCCATCGCCCGCCCGGGCCGGGCGGCAATCGGTAGAGGTGCACGGACGTGAAGGCCGCGACCAGCGTGCCCGCCACGAGCACGAGGTTTGCCCAGAAGACGTAGCTGCCGAGCTGTTCCGCCGTGCCGCGGCGGATCAGCCAGAGCGTGACGCCAAGGGACAGGAGCGACGTCAGCCCTTGCTCGGCGAAGGCAAGGGCGTAACGGAGAAGGCCCGGCCGGAGCAGCCGCCCGATCAGGACCGGCGCCCCCGCCGTGCGGCCAGGGCCATCCGTGCCAGGGGCAGCATGTCCGCCACGTAGCGGCGGCCGAGGCGGCGCGGCTCTGTCCAGGCCCGGTGCAGCCATTCCAGCCCGTGACGCCGCATCCAGGCCGGGGCGCGGGGCGTGAGGTCCACGGCGAAGAGAAGCCCGCTGCCTACGGCGATCCCCACCCCCGTCGCGCGGCCGCGCGCGGCGACGGCCTGCATCAGCCGCTCCGAGCGCGGCGCGCCGGTCGCGACGAAGGTGATGCGCGCAGGGTTCTCCTCGATGAAGCGGATCGCCGCCTCGCGCGCCGCGGCATTGTCGATGTAGCCCATGGGCGGCTCGTGCTGTGCGACGTGCAGAAGGCCGAAGCGCGCCTTCAAAGCCGGCACGAGAAGCGGTCCGCCGCCGATGATCGCGATCGGATCCTCCGGCCGGATCACCCGGTTCAGCAGCGCGGCGCAGAGATCGCTGCCCGCGGCCATCGGCACCCCCTCATCCAGCGCCCAGCGGTGCAGGCGGGCGAGGATGCCGCTGTCGTTCAGCCGGAGCCACGCGCCCGCATGCGCGGCGCGCAGGCCGCTGCGCGGGTCCTCCGCCAGCAGCAGGATTTGCGCGTTGATCGTGACGACATAGGCGAAGGGTTCCGCCGGATCGCGCGCCGCGATCGCCGCCTCGGCCGCGGCCAGGTCCAGCGGCGCCACCGGCGCGCGGCCGAGAAGCGCGATCTCCCGCATCAGCGCAGCCCGCCCATCAGAACAGGTTCCCGGGCGTGTTCTTGTTGATGGCGTAGGAGAAGGACCGGGAGAAGGGGATGATGCGGTTGATCGCCTGGTCTACCCAAAGCCCCACCTCGGACAGGCGGTTGCGCGGCACGAAGACGATGTCGCCCGCCATCAGCGGCACGTCGCCCGTAGGATCGGCGCCGGAGACGAAGGCCTGCAGGTTCACCACCCGCAGCATCGGCCGGTCCTCCGGAGAGCGGCGGATGAGGACGATCTGGTCCATCCGCGCCGCGTCCTCCAGCCCGCCGGCCTGGGCGATCACCTCCGCGATGCCGCGCCGCCCGGTGACGGGATAGGCGCCGGACCGCCGCACCTGCCCGCCGACGAAGGCGACGGAGGAACCGGCCTCGTCCAGCCCTACCGTCACGATCGGATTTGTCAGGATCCGGCGGGAGGCAGCGGCGACCGCCCGCTCCAACTCCGCCGTGGTGCGCCCGGCGGTCTCCACCCGGCCCGCGACGCGGAGAGAGATGGTGCCGTCCGGCGCCACGAGGGAGGTCTCGTTCACCTCCGGCGTCAGCAGGAACTGCACCTTCACCCGATCCCCGGCGCCAAAGCGGTAGGGGGCGGGCGCGTCGGTCCAGGCCGCGAATCCCTCGGGCATCCGCTCCTGCACCCGCACGGACTGGGTGGTGCCGAGATTGTCGGTTCCCGTCGCGCAGGCGGCGAGGAGGAACAGCAGCAGGAGAGCACGCATCAGGCCACCAGTCGTGCCAGCCGGCGCGGCAGCACCGGCCGCTCGCCGCTCATGACGAAGCCCACCAGCCGACCGCCGGCCGAGAGCACGGAATCCCGCGCGGCGCGGACCACGGACTTGTCCGTCCGCTGCGCGCGCAGCGCGAGCACGTTCGCGTCCACCAGCGCGGTGAGACGCCGCATGGCGTAGTCCTCCGCCTCGGTGGGCGCGACGATTACCACCACGTCCAGGTCCCGCCGCAGCCTCGCCAGCAGCGCGACGGTGCGCTCGATCCCGGCATGTGCGTCCCCAAGGATGCTCTGCCGCGCGCCATAGGCGACCCAGAGGCTGGGGATGGCGGTGTTGAAGGCCATCAGGTTGTCGGGATCCGCCGGCTCGTGCACGGGGTGGGAGCCCATGGCCGCCAGATAGGACCGCCCATCCGTCTCCAGGTCCACCAGCAGCGTCCGCAGCCCGCGGGAGCGCGCCATCTCCGCCGCGACGGTAAGCGCGATGGCGCTGCGCCCGTCCTCCTCGTCGGTGGCGACGAACTGGATGACGGCGAGCCTTTCCCCGCCGGAGCGCGCGTCCAGCAGCATCGCGGCCAGGTCCGTGACCTGCGGCGTGGTGGAGCCGCCGACCAGCTTCACGTTCGGCGGGATGGAGGCCAGGCCGGGCAGGCCCAGGCCGCGCGCCGCCTCATCCGTGGTGGCGAAGCTGCGGCGGAACAGGGTGAGCAGCACGGCCGCAGAGGCCGCCGCGATGATCCCGCCGAGCACGCCCGCGACCACGAAGGCAGGGCGCAAGTCCCGCGGCTGCGATGCCGCCACGGGGGCCTGGGCCACGATCACCGAAGGCGAGCGGGAACGGCGGGCGTCCTCCGCGATGCGCGCGCCCGTCTCACGGTTGGCGATCTGCCGGAAGGAGGCCTCCATCGCGTCCCGCCGCCGGCCGAGGTCGCGCAGTTGCGCCTCAACCCGCAGCAGCGATTCCGCACGGGCCCGCGCCTCGGCACGCTGGCTTTCCAACTCCGCCATCTGCTTGCCGGCAGCGTCCGATTCCACTTCAAGCGTCGCGATCCGGAGGGAGACCTGCTCCACCGCGGGGTTCCGCACCTCGCGCACCGTCTCGAAGCGGGTGTTGCGGTTGCCGGCGATGCTCTGCTGCAGGGTGGCGATCCGCTGGTCCAGCTCCCGCAGCGGCGGCCAGTCCGGCGCGTACTGCAGCGCCATCCGGCGCCGCTCCAGGGTCAGCCGCGTCAACTCGTTCCGGCTGTCGTCATTCGGGGCGAGGTTCGTCGTCTCTGCCGCCGCGACGACGCGGGCCGGATAGGCGGCCAAGCGGGACCGCGCGGCGTCGAGTTGCGCGTCGGTGGAAGCCTTGCGCTCGCGAAGCGCGTCGATCCGGGTGGTCGCGCTGTCCAGCCGCGTGTTGGCGATCTGGATATCCTGTGGCAGGTCGAGCACCCGCGCCTCGGACCGCACCCGGGCGATCTCATCGTCCAGGGAGCGCAGGTCGGAGGCCATCCTGTCCGTCTCGACGGAGAGCACCGCCGCGTCGGTCTGGGCGTAGATCTCCCGTCGCTGCGCGACATAGGCGTCGAACACCGCCCGCAGCGCCGCGATGGACCGCTCCCGAGACGGCAGGGCGGCGGAGACGCGGATGAGGTTGGAGGTGGCGGAGGTGAGCGCCATCATCGACTGGCGCAGGCGCTGCGCCGCCCTCGGGATGGAATCCTCCGCCGGCGGCAGCAGGCCGAAGAAGCGGCGCTCCCCCGTGCCCGGCAGGATGGAGCCGGGTGGGGCCGATTCCAGGGCGCGCCGCAACACCACGTCGGAGAGGAGGATCTCCAGCTCCGACTGGACGACCTTCGGCATCTCTACGCTCACCACCGTCGGTCCGGTGCCCGTCAGGTCGGCCGCGCCCACGTTCTCGCGGCTCACCTGCACCAGCAGCAGCCCCTCCGCCGGCCAGCGGGGCCGGATCACCAGCGCGGCGAGGACTGAAAGGGCGACTGGAACGAGGAAGGCCAGCGCGATCCAGCGCTTGCGAATGAAGATCGTGGTCAGGACGTCGCGGGGCGCCAGCGCGAAGCCGGAGGCGGGCGGCGGCGCCTCCGGCAGGGGCGCGCGCGGCAGGGCGGCCGGCGTGCTGGTGCGCCTGGCGCTGGGGACGAGGCTCAAGAACCGGCTCTCCCGATCTGGTGGGGCTGCGCCCGCGCGGGCGGGCCTTGGCGGCCTGCTTCAGTCCTCACGATCGCCAGTCCGATCTGCCCGGGAGAGGGATGAAGCCGCAATACATGGCCCCCGGATAACATGACCTTTACGCTTGGCGATACCGACCTCCGCCGAAGCTGGCCGCCCCGGTGGGTGAATGTTAAGGCCCGCGAATGCCATCACTCGCCACGGAACCTTCCAAGCCGCTGCCGGTGCTCGTCCTCGGGGCCGGCGGATTCATCGGGCGCCACATGGTGGCCGGGCTGGCCGCCGCGGGGCTCCCCGTGCTGGCGGGGCTGCGGCGGCCGGGCAAGGGGCCGGCCGGGGTGGAAGCCCGCCTGCTGGATGCAACCCGCCCCGAGTCCCTCGCCGCGGCGCTGGATGGAGCGGGGGCGGTGGTGAACTGCGTGGCCGCGGAACCGGCGGCAATGCTGGACGGCGTGCGCGCCCTGGCCCAAGCAGCCGGGGCGCGGCGCATCGTCCACCTCAGCAGCATGGCCGTGTACGGCGGGGTCACCGGACTGGTGGACGAGAGCGCGCCCCTTTCCCCCGACGGCGCCTATGGCGAGAGCAAGGCGGAGGCCGAGCGGCAGCTGCGCGAGCACGCGGCTGCTGGCGGAGAGGTGGTCATGCTGCGCCCGGGCTGCGTTCACGGACCGGGATCGGAGGGGTGGACGGCCCGCCCGGCGCGGCTGCTGGGGGCCGGGCGGCTGGGCGACCTCGGGCCGGGCGGGGACGGAACCTGCAATCTCACTGCCGTCGCCGATCTCGTCGGTGCCACCATCGCGGCACTGCGCCGGACGGAGGCTGCAGGAGAAGCGTTCAACGTGTCCGACCCCGATCCGGGCGACTGGAACGCCTATTTCCTGCACCTCGCGCGCGCCATCGGGGCCACGCCGCTGCGCCGCATCCCCGGCTGGAGGCTGAAGGCGGAGAAGCTTGCGGCCTACCCGCTGAAGGTGGCGGAGATCGGCGCCCGCCGGCTGGGGGTGCGGACCCCTGACCCCATCCCCCCGTCCCTTCTCCGACTCTTCGGGCAGGAGATCACCCTCGACCACCGCCGCGCCGATGCCGGCCTGGGCTTCCCCCGCACCCCGCCCGGGAAGGCGATCGCCGAGGCGGCTGCCTGGTTCCTGCGGACCGCCTGAGCAGCCTATCCCACCGGAACCGCGCAGGGCTGCATCTCCCGTTTCAGGTGCGCGGCGAGCCGCAGGGCGAGCGCGACCACGGTGAGGGTGGGGTTCGCCTGGCCTGAAGTGGGGAAGACAGCGCTGCCGGCCACCCAGAGATTGGCCATGCCGTGCACCCGGCACTCCGGGTCCACCACGCCCGTTGCCGGGGTGGCGCCCATCCGGGCCGTGCCGATGTGGTGGCCCCCATAGGCGCCGTCCCGCAGCATATCCGCGCCCACCTCCTCCGGGTCGTAGGAGAGGCTGCCGCGGCCCCAAAGGGCCAGGTCCTCCGCCAGGAGGCGAAAGGAGACCTGCGCCGTGCGGATGTCGCCCGCCGTCGCGCGCCAGTCCACGCGCAGCCGCGGAACGCCCAGCGGATCCGTCGCATCCGCCAGGGTCACGCGGCTCTCGGGGTTCGGCTCCTGCTCCCCGTGAAAGTCGAGGGAGAAGACGTTGCCCGGCGGCCTGACGATGACGGAGGGGAACTTCCGCGCGGCCAGCCGGCGCTTGCGCAGCATGGTCCAGGCAAAACCGGTGGCGCTCAGGGGATCGGCCACGACGTTCCGAAGGTGGCGCAGCACGGAGGGGCGGTCCCCCGGCGTCTCCAGGCGCTTGCGGTACTCGTAGGGCAGCAGGTGGCGGGCGAGGTAGAGACCGGACAGCACCCCGCTGCCATGGGACGGGTCTGGGATGCGGGGAAAGTGCAGCCGGATCACGGCGTTCCCCACCCCCTCGCGTTCCTGTGCCTCCTGCGTCAGGTGCAGGCGCCGGCGGATATAGGTGCCGTCCTCCGCCACCTCGTAGCCCGCGTTCACGGCGTCCCTTGGCACGGCGAGGTGCAGCCGGCCGGAGGTGCCGGCGATGTGGCTCATGTAGTAGCGGCCCACGAGGTCCTGCCCGTTTCCCACCCCCGCCTCCGCCCCAGGCCCGCGGGAGGCGAGCAGGAGGCGCGGCGTCTCCAGCCCGCCCAGCGCCACCACCACCCTCGCTGCCCGGATCGTGGCCCCCCGCCCGGAAAGCGTGCGGAGCCGCAGCGCCGCCACCCGCCCGCCTTCAGGGGCCGTCTCCAGCCCCGTGCAGTTCGCGCCCAGGACCACCCGCACGGATTCACTGGCTGCCAGGCGGTGGGCGTAGCGGCCAGCGAAATCGGTGGGCGTGGAGAAGCGCTCGATTCCGTCCTCCGAGAAGTCGCGGGGCGCGAAGCCCGCGATCATCGGCCGCATTCCGCCGGGGACGGCGATGGCGGCCGAGTAGTCAAATTCGCCGGCCTCGCAGAGGGCGTTGGCGGCGGGGTACCAGGACGCCAACTCCTCCACGCCGAAGGGCCAGCCGGAATGGGGAATCCAGGGCCGGGTGGTGAAATCGATCGGGTCCAGCGGCACGCAGCGGCCGCCCCAGAGCGTCGTGGAGCCGCCGAACCGCCGGGCGCGATAGGCATGGACGGGGGGATGCAGGGCGGGATCCGCAACCTCGCCCTCATACAGGGCTTGGCTCTCCGGGTGCGGCGCGCGTCGGCCTGATTCGACCAGGATCACCCGCCCGGGGCCGCGGAGGAATTGCAGGGCCAGCGTAATCCCCGCCGCGCCACCGCCGAGGATGCAGAGATCAGCCTCCAGCGTCGCACCATCCTCGAGAGATTCGATGTCGAGAATCAACGGGGCGCAGCCTGGCCGGCGAGCTTCCCGGGCGATCTTAGGACCGCTTGCATCCACTCATCTCCGAACACCATCCGCACCAGCAGCCCTGTTCTGTCCGTTCCAGTTGGCCAACCCAATCCTGCTGACGCTGGCGCCCAGACGGGTCTCGCTTCTGAAAACCTTTACCCGGTGCGACACAATTTTCGGATGCAACAACATTTCGTTAACACCGTTGGAATACCACGAAAGCGGCACTGTCAATCTTTTTGATACTGGGATACGCCCGCGCCATGGAAGCGCGACGTGCCCTCGCCCAGTTCGTCCGGGAGCATCCGGCACTTTGGGACCTGCTGCATCCCGGCTACGACTGGATGCGCCAGCGCGTGCGGGATGCCCGGATCCGCTGGCTGTTTTCGGACCGCATGGCCGGAACCGATGAGGCCGGACAGACCCTGCTAGCGCGAGCAATGGAGCGTGGCGGGCCGCTCGGCGTTGGCAAGGTGGGCGGGCTGGAGGGCGAGGCAACCGGCTTCTACCTTGGCCCGCGGCGGCAAGGGGAGAGCTACCCGAAGCGGCTCCGGGCTCAGCTCTTCCTGAATGTCGGCCTTTTTCCCGTGGACGACGCCTCCATCGACCGCTTCTGCGCCGCGCTGGTCGAGGCCGCGTCGCAGCTCGATGTCATGGGTGTGATGGGCTATCCGGGGGAGCCGGAGGTGCTGCTGCACCATGCGACCCAGGCCCGCCTGATCTCGCTGAAGGCTATGGATCCCTGGTATTTCGACGATCCCTGGTCGCGGCACCTAGCCGGGCGCCGGGTGACGGTCGTGTCCCCCTTCGCCCGTACGATCGAACGCCAATACGCCCGCCGCGCGGAGATCTGGCCCGGTCGGGCCGTTCTGCCGGAGTTCAGCCTGCGGACCGTGCTGATGCCTCTCTCCCCCGGCTTGGCGCCTCCGGCGGAGCCGGACTGGGAGGCTCGGCTGGCGCGGGTGACGGAAGCTGTGGAGGCCGAGCCCTATGACGTGCTGCTGGTGGGCGCCGGCGGCCTCTCCATCCTGCTCGCGGCCCATGCGAAGCGGATGGGCCGGATCGGCTTCCACATGGGCGGCCCCACCCAGGTCCTGTTCGGCATCCGCGGACGCCGCTGGGACAAGGAGCCCTTCTTCCAGGCGGCGATGACCCCGGCCTGGGTCCGCCCGAGCGGGGAGGAGGCGCCGCCCGCGTCCCAGCAGATCGAGAGGGGATGCTATTGGTAGGCCTCGCGATCCGATGCATCCCGCCGCTCTTCGGCCAGCCTGTGCGGACAGCATGGCCGCTACGATGAGGGACTTTGCCGGGCCCGCCGACGCGGAGTCGGACCTGCTTGCCTCGAAGGGCGGATCCACGCCCTCCTTCGTTCGATGGACGCAGGGCATGATCAACCGGCTGGTCGGCGTCTCGGATTTCGTCCTGTTCCTGATCGCGGCCGCCCTCCTGGCCGACCCGCCGGTGCCCGTGCTGGCAAGTGGCCTCCTGCTCTCGCAGATCGTGGTGATCGCGCTGGCGGAGGTGCTCGTCTACATCGCCGTGCTGGAGCGCATCGGCGGCTACAGGGTGGAGCGCTACGCGGACCCGGTCGCCGCCTTCTTCTTCCTCATCGCCGGGCTGGCGCCCGCCCTGGTGCTCAGCCTCGTCCTTCTCTGGACCTTCCTGCCCTCAGCCCTCTGGCAGGCGCAGTGGCTGCTGGCCTGGCATGTCCTGCTGCTCGGCATTCTGATGCTGGGGCGGCTGCTGCAGCGCTGGCTGATCGGGCTGGCGACGCGGTGGAGCCTGCTGCGCCGTAGGGTCGTCGTGGTCGGAACCGGTCCGACGGCGGAGGCGGTGGTCCGGTCGCTGGGCGAGGATCCGGTGGGCTACGACATCCGCGCCATCTACCGCCTGGACAACGAGCCGCGGGCGGAGTCCGTGGCCGGCATCCCCGTGATGGGCAACCTGGACGCGCTCGGGGGCTATGCCACGGCGCATACGATCGATGTCGTCGTCCTCGCCCTTCCCCTGCCCAGGCTTTCAGAAGCGATCCGCCTCGTGGAGTCCGTGAGCTGGATCGCGGCGGACGTGGTGATCCCTTTTGAGCGGCCCGAGACGAGCCCGAGCTTCGCCGCCATCATGCCGCTGGGCCGCCTGCGGTCCCTGCAGGTGCTGAGCCGGCCTTTCAAGGGCACGCAGGGATTGCTGAAGGTGATGGAGGATTACGTGGTGGCCTCCATCGGCCTGCTGGTGCTCAGCCCGCTCATGCTCGTCGCCGCCCTGGCCATTCGTCTGGAGGGGCCGGGGCCCGTCCTGTTCCGGCAGATGCGGCCCGGCTTCGGCCGGCGGCCTTTCTTCATTTACAAGTTCCGCACGATGAAGGTGAACCCGGACGACGACGCCACGGTCGGCACCACCGGGCCAGCGGATCCGCGCGTGACCCGGGTGGGCAGCGTGCTGCGGCGGCTGAGCATCGACGAGCTGCCGCAGCTGCTGAACGTCCTCAAGGGTGAGATGTCCATCGTCGGCCCGAGGCCCTACGTGGCTAACATGCTCGTCGAGAACGAACGGTTCTCCGACCTGGTGAACCAGTACGCGGAACGGCACCGGATCAAGCCGGGGCTGACGGGTTATGCCCAGGCGCACGGGATGCGCAGCTACGCCCTCCGCTCGCCGGAGAACGCGCGACGAAGCATTGAGATGGACCTGCACTACATGACGCACTGGTCGCTGTGGCTGGACGTGAAGATCATGGTGCGGACCCTGCTGGTCGGGCTCGCCGGGCGGAACGTGTTCTGATCCACCGCTGCACCCAACCTGGCGCGGCGCTGCGGAGCTAGCCTGCCCCGAGCGAGCGCGTCTGCGGGTGGCCGTGCACCCGGATGGTTCCAAGGGAGGCGAGTGCGTCGCGGATCACGTCCCGCAGCAGGCGCACCTCGCGGATGCGGCCGAAGCTCGGGCGGTGGAAGAGCGAGATGTCGCGCCCGGGCAGGGTGGGATCGCGGATCAGGCGATAGGCGACCATATCGTCCAGCAGCGTGCCGACCTGAACTGCGAGCTGCGGCAAGAAGGAGAGCCCGATCCCCGCCCCGATCATCTGCCGCAGCGTCTCCAGGCTCGTCGCCTGCATGGCGCCGCCGCCCTGCGCGGCGCGCTGGCCGGCGGAGAAGAGGGCGATGGTCTGGTCGCGCAGGCAGTGTCCGTCGCTGAGCAGGATCAGCTCGCCCGGGGGAACGTCGTCCATCGTCACGCGCTCGATCACCGCCAGCCGGTGGTCGCGCGGCACGGCCAGGACGAAACTCTCATGGAAGACCGGCAGCTCGGACAGCTCGATGCCCCGGATGGGCGAGGAGGCGAGCAGCGCGTCCAGCTCTCCGGCCTCAAGCCCGCGCACGAGGCCGTTCGCTGTCCCGTCCACCAGATGCAGCCGGAGCTTCGGGAAGCGTTCCCGCAGGGGGCTGAGGATGATGGGGGCGACATAGGGCGCCAGGGTTGAGATGACGCCCAGCCGGAACTGCCCGCCCAGCGGTTCGCTCCGGGACTGAGCCATCTCCAGCAGGCGCCTGCCTTCCGCCAGAACGGCGCGGCACTGGGCCAGCACCTCGGCGCCCCGGTCGGTGACCATGACACTGCGGCTGGCTCGCTCGAAGACCTGGATGCCGAGATATTCCTCGAGCTTGCGGACCTGGGCGGAGAGAGTGGGCTGGCTAACCGCGCAGGCCGTGGCGGCCTTGCCGAAATGCAGGTGGTCCGCGACGGCGACGAGATACTCGATGTCGCGAAAGCTCAGCCCGGCCAGGTTCATCGCGCGCCATCCCCCATCGCCGTAGGACGGCGGCAGGGCGCGGTCCACAAGAGGCCACGCGAGGTCATGCCCCCGACCTCCCCACGGGCAGCAATGCCGCCCGCGCCGCGCGCCCCGTTCATTCCGCCCTTATCCCACCGGGCCGCCGCTGGGGGCAAGCGGCCCGGCGGCGGGGCTCAGCGCGCCTCGTCGAGAGCCAGGTTGAGCCGCAGGACATCCACCCGCGATACACCCAGGATCCCCAGCGACGGGCCGCTCGTAGCCGCCTCTACCATCGCGCGCACCCGCTCCTCCGGGATGCCGCGCGCCTGCGCCACCCGCGCCACCTGGCGGGCCGCGTTCTCCGGGCTGATGTCGGGGTCGAGCCCTGAGCCGGAAGCGGTGACGGCATCGGCCGGCACGGGGGCGGGCCCGGCTTCCGCCATTCGCTCCTTCACCGCGTCCAGCAGAACCTGGCTGGCCGGCCCGCGCTGCGAGGCGGCTGAGGCGGCGGCGTTGTAGGGCGCATCCGCCGTCTTGCTGCTGTCCTGCGGGTCGGCCGCGCTGGTGGCGGAGGGGCGCGGGTGGAAGTACCGCTCCGCCGTGAAGTTCTGACCAATGAGCGCGGAGCCGATCACGTGGCCGTCGCGCTCGATGAGGGATCCGCCGGCCTGGCGCGGCATCACCGCGCCCGCCACCGTGGTCATCACCGCCGGAGCGGCGAGGCCGAGAAGAAAGGTGAAGCCGACGACAACGGTCGCGGCGGGACGAAGGATGGACATGGCTCAGGCAATCCCGAGGAGCTGGAGGATGACGTCGATGATCTTGATCCCAACGAAGGGCGCGACGATCCCGCCCAGCCCGTAGATCAGGAGGTTCCGCCGCAGCAGCGCCGCCGCGCCCACCGGCGTGTAGCGCACGCCCCGCAGCGCCAGGGGGACCAGGGCCACGATGATCAGCGCGTTGAAGATCACGGCGGAGAGGATGGCGCTCTCCGGGCTCGCCAGGCGCATGACGTTCAGCGCCTGCAGCTCCGGGTATTGCAGCACGAAGATGGCGGGCAGGATGGCGAAGTACTTCGCCACGTCGTTTGCGATGGAGAAGGTGGTCAGCGCGCCACGGGTGATGAGGAGCTGCTTGCCGATCTCCACCACCTCGATGAGCTTCGTGGGGTCGCTGTCCAGGTCCACCATGTTCCCGGCCTCGCGCGCGGCCTGGGTGCCGGTCTGCATGGCCACGCCGACATCGGCCTGGGCGAGCGCCGGCGCGTCGTTGGTGCCGTCGCCCGCCATGGCGACAAGGCGGCCCTCGCCCTGCGCGTCGCGGATGTACTGCAGCTTGTCCTGCGGGGTCGCCTCCGCGATGAAGTCGTCCACCCCGGCCTCGGTCGCGATCGCGGCGGCGGTCAGGCGGTTGTCGCCCGTCACCATCACCGTGCGAATGCCCATCTTGCGAAGGGCCGCGAAGCGCTCGCGGATGCCGGGCTTGACGATGTCCTTCAGCTCGATGGCGCCGAGGATGCGGTTGTCCTTCGCCACGACCAGAGGCGTGCCGCCCACGCGGGCGATACGGTCCACCGCCTCGCGCAGCGCGGCCGGGGCTCCGCCGCCCGCGGCACGGATCAGGGAGTCGGCCGCGCCCTTGCGGTACTGCGCGCCGTCCATGTCCAGGCCGGAAATGCGGGTCTGAGCGGTGAAGGGCACCACCGTGGCGTGGGCTGGCAGCGCCGGCGGGGTAATGCCGTGACGGTCGCGCGCGAAGGCGAGGATGGACCGGCCCTCCGGCGTCTCGTCCGCGAGGGAGGAGAGCACGGCGGCCTCCGCCAGGTCGCGCTCGGCCACGCCCGCCACCGGCACGAAGGCGGCGGCCTGGCGGTTGCCGAGGGTGATGGTGCCGGTCTTGTCCAGCAGCAGCACGTCCACGTCGCCCGCCGCCTCCACCGCGCGGCCGCTCGTCGCCATCACGTTGAAGCGGACGAGGCGGTCCATGCCGGCGATGCCGATGGCCGAGAGCAACCCGCCGATGGTGGTGGGGATCAGCGTCACGAGCAGCGCGGCCAGCACGGGCACGGAGGGCGGCTGGCCGTTCCAGCTCGCCAGCCCGACGACGCTGGCCACGGCGATGAGAAAGATGATCGTCATCCCCGCCAGCAGGATGTCCAGCGCGATCTCGTTCGGCGTCTTCTGGCGCGATGCGCCCTCGACGAGGGAGATCATGCGGTCCAGGAAGGTGGATCCGGGCGCGGCGGTGATCCGCACCACGATCCAGTCGGAGACGACGAGCGTGCCGCCCGTGACGGCGCTGCGGTCGCCGCCGCTCTCGCGGATCACCGGCGCGCTCTCGCCCGTCACGGCCGCCTCGTTCACGCTGGCGATCCCCTGCACCACCTCGCCGTCCGAGGGGATGAGGTCGCCGGCCTCGACGAGCACGAGGTCGCCCACATGCAGCTCCGTCGCGCCGCGCGGCTGCCAGAGGGAGCGGTCATCGGCGCGGATCAGCACCTTGGCCTGCGTATCCGTGCGCGCCTTGCGCAAGCTCTCCGCCCGCGCGCGGCCGCGCCCCTCCGCCACCGCCTCCGCGAAGGTGGCGAAGAGGACGGTGAACCAAAGCCAGACCGCGATCCCGGCCTGGAAGCCCCAGGGTTCCCCCCGCCCGGCGGCGCTGCCCGCCAGGACCGTGACGAGGATCGAGACGACCTCGGTGACGAAGATCACGGGGTTCCGGATCAGCGTCGCGGGATTCAGCTTGCGGAAGGCGTCCCCGATCGCCCGCGGCAGCAGTGCCGGGTCGAGCATCGGCGGGCGGGCGCGCGTGTTGGTCGCGCCCAGGCCTGTGGTGGTGTCGAGCATCATGGACCTCAGAAGGTCTTGCCGGTGAGGAGGCTGAAGTGCTCCGCGATCGGCCCGAGGGTGAGGGAGGGCAGGAACTGCAGCCCGCCGAGGATGAGGATCACGCCCGCCAGCAGCCCGGCAAAGAGCGGGCCATGGGTGGGGAAGGTGCCCGCGCCTTCCGGCGCGCGCGGCTTGGCCGCCAGCGATCCGGCGATGGCCATGACGGGAACGACGAAGGCGAAGCGCCCGAGCAGCATGGCAATGCCGAGGGTCGTGTTCAGCCAGGGCGTGTCGGCGGTGAGGCCGCCGAAGGCAGAGCCGTTGTTCCCCGCGGCGGAGGTGTAGGCGTAGAGCATTTCGGAGAGGCCGTGCGGCCCGCCATCCTGGATGGACGAGATCGCGGCCGGCAGCACCAGCGACACGGCGGTGAAGCCGAGGATGGCGGTTGGCAGGATCAGCACCGCCAGCATGGCCAGCTTGATCTCCCGCGCCTGCACCTTCTTGCCCAGGTATTCCGGCGTGCGCCCCACCATCAGCCCGGCGACGAAGACCGCCAGCAGCGCGAAGACGAGCATGCCGTAGAGGCCGGAGCCCACGCCGCCCGGCAGGACCTCGCCGAGCTGGATCAGGAACAGCGGCACCATCCCGCCCAGCGGCGTGAAGCTGTCGAACATCGCGTTCACCGCGCCGCAGGAGGCGCCCGTGGTGGTCGCGGTGAAGAGCGCGACGAGCGGCAGGCCGAAGCGGACGTCCTTGCCCTCCATGTTGCCCATGGCGGGATCGACGCCCATCGCCGTCATCAGCGGATTGCCTGCTGCCTCGGCGGCGTAGATGGCGGCGGTTGCCACCACGACGAAGCCGAGCATCACGGCCAGCAGCGCGCGGCCCTGGCGGATGTCGCCGACGATTCGCCCGAAGGCGAGGCAGAGCGCGAAGGGAATCACGGCCTGCGCCATGATCTGCAGCGCGGTCGCGATCGCGTCCGGCCCTTCGAAGGGGTGGAGCGAGTTCACGCCGAAGAAGCCGCCGCCATTGGTGCCGAGGTGCTTGATGGCGACCTGGAAGGCCACGGGGCCGAGCGGGATGGTCTGCTGCGCGCCCTCCAGCGTGGTGGCCGTGGCGTAGTCCGCCAGGGTTTGCGGCATGCCGAGCGCGACGAAGGCGAAGCCCAGCACCACCGCCATGGGCAGAAGGACGTAGAGCGTGACCCGCGTGAAGTCCGCCCAGAAGTTCCCGAGTTCCCGCAGCCCGCCGCGCGCGAAGGCGCGGGACACGGCAAGGGCCAGCGCGATGCCGGTGGAGGCCGAGAGGAAGTTCTGCACCGTGAACCCGGCCATCTGCGAGAGGTAGGACGCAGCCACCTCACCCGAATAGGCCTGCCAGTTCGTGTTGGTGACGAAGCTGACCGCCGTGTTGAAGGCGAGCCAGGAGGACATGCCCGAGGCGCCCTGCGGGTTCAGCGGCAGCACGCCCTGCAGGCGCAGGATCGCGAAGAGCAGCACGAAGCCCGCCGCATTCGCAGCCAGCATCGCCAGCGCGTAGCCGCGCCAGTCCTGCCCGCGCGCGGGGTCGATCCCGCCCACGCGGTAGAACAAGGTTTCGACCGGCCGGAGCCAGGTCACGCGGCCGTCGGCGACGGCCGCGATGTAGCGCCCGATCGGCACGGCGGCCGCAACGGTGAGCGCGAGGACGAGCGCGATCTGCGCCCAGCCGAGGAGTGTCATGGGTCAGAGGTCCCCGTCACAGGCTCTCGGGGCGCAGCAGCGCCCAGAGAAGATAGGCCAGCAGGCCGGCGGAGACGGCGCCGCCGAGGATGAGGTCGAGCATGGTGCCTCAGACCCGTTCGCAGGCGGAGGCATAGGCCGCGAGCAGCGCGAAGCTGCCCAGGCCGAGTGCGAGGAGGAGGATGTCGAGCATGGCGGTTCCCTGCCGGCACGGGCCGGCGACCGCAGATGGATTCAGTCCCGCGGGCGTAAAAACGCCATTCCGGACAGGCGGCAGGCGCGTAAAAACGGCATAAATGGGCCTACGCGAGGTGCATTTTTATGCGGCCTTTACGCGGGGCACCGCATCCGATCATCGCGCCTTTACGCGGGCTCCGTCACATTGGTGCCGCAGCCACGCATTGGGGAATGGGAGCATGTCGGCCGCGATCTCACCTTTGCCGGGCCTGCACCGCACGGCCCAGCTTCCGGACCGGCGCCTGACCCGCATTCGGCGCTTGCCGCCCGGCCGCGTCGGGATGCTCGGCTTCCTCGCCCTGCTCCTCTGGGCCTTCTTCGGCTCCTTCGCCATGGGTCTGAAGGGACGGGCCGTCGATCCGGCGGCCGCGATGTTGTGGCTGGCCGGCGCGGTGGCGATTGCCGCCGTCGCCCTCGCCTTGGGTCTTCTGGCGGGCCATGCGAAAGCTTGACCACAGGGGCACAAGGCCCCGCCCTGCCCGCACCGCCTGACCCGGACCATGCCCTCCGCCACCCGCCCCGCCGAGCCGCCCCGCCCGGACCCCGATGCCCTCCTCGACGCGGCGCGTCGGGAGGGACGCGGGCGGCTGAAGGTGTTCCTCGGCGCCGCCCCTGGCGTAGGCAAGACTTACGAGATGCTGACCGAGGCCCGGCGCCGCGCGCTGGGCGGCACGGACGTCGTGGTCGGCCTCGCGGAGACGCATGGGCGCGCGGAGACGGCGGCGCAGCTCTCGGGGCTGGAGGTGCTGCCGCGCGCCCGGCTGGCCTACCGTGGCCAGGTGCTGGAGGAGTTCGACCTGGACGCCGCGCTCGCCCGCCACCCGGCGATCCTCGTGCTGGACGAGCTGCCGCACAGCAACGCGCCGGGCAGCCGCCATCCCCGGCGCTGGCAGGACGTGGAGGAGCTGCGCGCCGCCGGCATCGAGGTCTGGACGGCGATGAACGTCCAGCACCTGGAGAGCCTCTCGGACGCCGTGGCGCGCATCACCGGCGTGCGCGTGGCGGAGACGGTGCCGGACCACGTGCTGGCCGAGGCCGACGCCGTGGAGCTGATCGACATCCCGCCGGCGGAGCTGCTGGAGCGGCTGCGCCAGGGCAAGGTCTATCGCGCGGACCAGGCGGAGCGCGCCCTGCGCGGCTTCTTCCGCGAGGGCAACCTCGCCGCCCTGCGCGAGATGGCGCTGCGCCGCACGGCGGAGCGGGTGGATGCTGATGTCACCGGCTACATGCGCGCCAACGCCATCGCCGGCCCCTGGCCGACCGGCGACCGCGTGATGGTGCTGGTGGGCGGCGATCCCGCCGCGGAAGGCGTGGTGCGCCACGCGCAGCGCATCGCCGCCACGCTGCGCGCCCCCCTAGTTGCCCTGCATGTGGAGCGGCCGGGCGCGGCGCGGGGCGACCCGTCCGCCGCGCTGCGCTTCGCGGAGACCTTGGGCGCCGAGACGGAGACGGTGGTGGACACCGACGTGCCCCGCGCCATCCTGGCGGCGGCCGCGGAGCGGAACGTGACGCACCTCGTGCTCGGCCGCGGGCGCCCTTCCCTCTGGCGTCGCCTGACCGGCCGAACGCTCTCCGCCACCCTGCTCCGGCGGGCCACGGATTTCGCGCTGCACCTCGTGCCAGATCCCGTCGGCACGGGGCGGCGCACCGCCCCTCCCCCGGCCCGTGCCGTTCCGCCATGGCTTGGGCGGGTCTCCGTGCCCCTGATCGTGCTGGCCGCCACGGGGATCGGCTTCGGGCTGGACGGGATCGTGGCGGAGGGGGCGCTGGGAATGGTGTACCTGGCGGCCACCGTGGCCTCAGCCGTCGCCTTCGGGCCCGCGCATGGCGTGGCGGCGGCCGTGCTCTCCTTCCTCGCCTGGAACTACCTGTTCATCCCCCCGCGCTACACCCTCACCATCAGCGGGCCGCAGGAGGTGGTGGGCGCCGTCGTCTTCAGCCTCGTCGCCCTGCTCATGGCCGGCACGGCGGGAAGGTTGGGGCATTCCGTGCGGGCGGCGCGGGCGCGGGTCTTCGGGCTGCGCCGGCTCGTAGAGTTCAGCCGTCGCCTGGGCGCCCCGATGAGCCGCGGCGACCTCCTCACCCTCATCGCGCAGGAGGCGGAGCGGGTGGCGGGCTGCCCCTGCTGCGTGCTGATGCCCATCACGGGCGGGGACCTGCCCGGGCTGGGGCTGGATGCGCCGGGTTCCCCGCAGGAGGCCGACCTGGTCGTCCGCGCCGCCGCGCCCGCCGATGCACAGCCGGACGATGCTTCGATGGCCGCCGCGCGCTGGGCCTCCGCCCGGCGGAGCGCGACGGGATGGGGAACGGACACGCTGCCGGCGGTGCCCTGGCAGTTCCAGCCCCTGACGGCCGGTCAGGGCCCGGCGGGCCTTGTGGGGCTGCGCTTTGCCGTGCGGACGGAGCCGCTGGACGCGGAGCGCGCCCGCGCGCTGGACGCGCTGCTCGACCAAGCCGCCGTCGCGTTGGAGCGCGCCGACCTGATGGAGGAGCGGGCGCGCGGCGCGGCGCGGGCGGAGGCGGACTCGCTGCGGACGACGCTGCTCACCTCCCTGGGCCACGACCTGCGAACGCCGCTGACGGGCATCCGGGGATCGCTGGAGACGCTGCGGACCATGGGCGATGCCCTTTCGCCGGAGGCGCGGGCCGACCTGATCCTGGCGGCCGAGGAGGAGACGGCGCGGCTGGCACGCTTCGCGACGGACGTGCTGAACATGGTTCGCGTGGAGGCGGGCGCGGTGACCCCGCGGCGGGAGCCGCTCGACCTGCCTTCCGCCATTGAGGCCGCCGCGGAGCGCGCGGAGCACGCGGCCGGGCGATCGCTGGAGCGCCGGCTGGACGGGCGGCTTCCCACGCCCTCCCTCGATCCCGTGCTGTTCGACGGAATCCTCTCCAACCTGTTGGACAACGCGATGAAGTTCTCCGGCTCTGACGGGCATGTCGTCATCTCGGCGCGGCGCGAAGGCGCGAACGTGCTGGTGCAGGTGGAGGATGACGGGCCGGGCATCCCGCGGCAGGATCTCGTGCGGATCTTCGACCCCTTCTTCCGGGCCAGCCGCACGGACCGCATCGCCGCCGGCACGGGGTTGGGCCTCGCCATCGCCCGCGGCCTGACGCGCGCGATGGGCGGCGAGATCGCGGCCGAGAGCCCGCTGCGCGACGGCCGGGGGACACGCATGTCGCTGCGGTTCCCCATCGTCGGAGCTGGGGCATGAGCGGCGCGGACCTATCCCGGCCTCGGGTCCTGGTTGTGGATGACGAGGCGCAGATCCACCGTTTCCTCGGCCCCGCCCTCGCCGCCTCGGGCTATGAGCCGCTGCGGGCGGAGAACGCGGCGGAGGGACTGCGCCTCGCCGCCTCCTTCGCGCCGGCCGCGGTCCTGCTCGACCTCGGCCTGCCCGACATGGACGGGCAGGCCGTGATTCCCAGGCTGCGGGGCTTCACGGAGGCGCCGATCATCGTCCTCTCGGCCCGGGACCGGGAGGAGGGCAAGGTGGCGGCCCTGGATGCCGGCGCGGACGACTACGTGGAGAAGCCCTTCGCCCTGGGGGAACTGCTGGCCCGGCTTCGGGCTTCCCTACGCCGGGCTGCCGCGCGTGGCGGGACCACGGCGGAGGTAGTGGTCCGGGTGGGGCCGCTGGAGGTGGACTTGGCCGGGCGCATGGCCACCCTAGACGGCGCCCTGCTACGGCTGACCCCGCGCGAATGGGACCTGCTGGCCGCCCTGGCGCGCGCGGGCGCCGGCCGGGTGGTCACGCAGCGGCAGCTTCTTCTCGCGGTCTGGGGCCCGGGGCACACGGAGGACGCGCAATACCTGCGCGTCTATATCGGGCATCTCCGCCAGAAACTGGGCGAGGCGGCGAGCCTGATCCGGACGGAGCCCGGCGTCGGCTATCGGCTCGGGTCGGCGGAGTAGACGCGGGCAGGCGTCCGGGAGCCCGGAAGCGCCTGCCCCGGCCGCTCAGCGGGGATCGGACGTGTCGTCCTGATCGGTCCGCTCCGGCGCGGCGGCCAGCTTGGCATCCCTCTGCTCAAGCTTCTTCTGTTCCTTGGCCTGCGCCTTCGCGGCCTTGTCCCGCTCGCGCTGCATGCGGTCCTGGCTGTAATTGGGCTTCCGCAAAATCAATCCTTCCCGTTGCTGTTCGCAGGGGATGCGGCCTTCCGCAGCCGAACCCCCGGCCCCTCGCCGTTTTCCGGCATGAAGATCACGCCCGCCGCCTCCAACACCTGCTGGAAGGCTGAGAGGGTGCCAGTGTTAACCGGCTTTTCCGCCACCACCCGGACCACCGTATTCGGCGCGACGGAGGATCGCTCCGCCAACTCCGACACAGTCAGCCTGAGCATGGCCCGTGCCCCCCTCACCTGGGCACCCGAAACCATTTGCGTCCCTATCGCAGAACCATGGGTGAAAATCGCATTTCACCCGAGCGATCAACGTCGCAAGGTTCGTTTTTTTTATCGCAGAAGCAGAGGCTTCGGCAACCTCGCTTTCCCGTCATCCCATCGCCGAAGTCGGCCGTCCGCGATACCTGGATCTGAAGGCGGAGAAGCGGCAGGCTACGTGCAAGCTGAGAAGGACAACGCGCCACGGCCCAGGAAACTGACTGGACGAACTCGTCGGGGATGTCGCGATCTGCGGGGCGATGGTGGGCGCAGTAGGGCTCGAACCTACGACCCGCTGATTAAGAGTCAGCTGCTCTACCAACTGAGCTATGCGCCCATCGCACCGGCGATCCAGGGGGAAGCGCCATACGCTGCCGCCCGGGTGGCGCCTTCTAGCCCATCGCGCAGAGAGGTCAACCCCCTTCGCGCCCTCCCCGTCCCCCGTTCCCGCCGCGTACCGGACCTGCCGGAACAGCCCTCACTCCCGCGCCGCCGCGAACTCCACGTCGCGGTGGACATAGGCGCTGCCGAGCAGCCCGAAGCCGAGCATGACCGTGAGCACGGCGGAGCCGCCATGGCTGATCAGCGGCAGGGGCACGCCCCCCACGGGGATGCTGCCGGTGACCATGGCGATATTCACGAAGACATAGAGGAAGAAGTTCGTCCCCAGCCCCAGAGCCAGCAGGCGCCCGAACTGGTGGCGGCAGCGCAGCGCCGTGAGCATGGCGAAGATAATCACGAGCGCCAGCAGCCCCAGCGTGCCGAGCGCGCCCACCAGTCCGAACTCCTCCGCGATCATGGTGAAGATGAAGTCGGTCTGCTTTTCCGGCAGGAAGTTCAGGTGGCCCTGCGTGCCCTGCAGGAAGCCCTTCCCCCACATCCCGCCGGAGCCGAGGGCGATCTTCGACTGGATGATGTTATAGCCGGCCCCCAGCGGGTCGCTCTCCGGATCCATGAAGGTCGTGATCCGGGCCTTCTGGTAATCGTGCAAACGCTCATAGGCGATGGGGGCGATGAAGCCGACGCCCGCGAACAGGATCGCGAACTTCCACCACCGCACCCCGGCGGCCCAGAACATCGACGCCCCGATCATCCCGGTGATCAGGGCGGTGCCGAGGTTCGGCTGCTTCAGAATGAGCGCCACCGGCACCAGCACGGCCAGCGCCGGCGGGATGAGGAAGAGCGGGTTGCCCATCCTCTCCCAACTGGCCCGGTGGAACCAATGGGCCAAGGCCAGGCACAGCATGATCTTCATCAGCTCGGAGGGCTGGAGCTGGATCGGGCCGATATCGATCCAGCGCTGCGCCCCCTTCCCGACATTGCCGTGGACCAGCACCAGGACCAGCAGCGCCACTCCGGCGGCATAGCCAACCCAGGCGAAGCGGGCGATCACCCGGATGTCCACCAGGGAGATGGACAGCATGATGACCAGCCCGAAGCCGAAGCGCAGCGCGTGCTTGCTGGCATAGGCGTCCGGCGTGCCGCCGCCTGCGGAATAAAGGGCGACGTAGCCGATCGCCGCCACCCCGCAGAGCATCAGCACGAAGAGCCAGGGGATCTGCCAGAGCTTCTCGAGAATGCCGAAGCTGTGCTGCTTCATCAGCAGCCGGCGCTCATACACAGCCGGTTCGCGCAGCATCATGGCGGGGATACCCCCCTCACTGGTTCCGTGGCGCCGCCGCCTCGGCCACCCGGGCGGGCGGGGCGTTCACCGGCTGGCGGAAGCGATTGATGGTGTCGATCATGATGTCGCGTGCGATCGGGGCGGCGGCACCTGCGCCGGAGGAGCCGTGCTCCACGATCACCATGACCACGTATTGCGGGTTGTCATAGGGCGCGTAGGAGACGAACAGCGCGTGAGGCCGCCACTCCCGCGGCATGGCCTCCACCCGGAACCCGCGCTCGCGCTGCTCACGGCTGACGCGGCGGACCTGGGTGCTGCCGGTCTTGCCGGCCAGCTGTCCCATCCCGGCGGGCAGCTGGGCGACCTTCGCGGTGCCGCCCGTCTCGTTCACCACGGCCCACATCCCCTCCCGCACGACGCGCAGGTCGCGCTCGGGGATGCCGAGGGAGGGCCAGTCCTCCGGCCGCACGCCCTTGATCGGGCGGCCGCCGATGGTCCGGGTCAGGTGCGGCTGCACCGCCCGCCCCGTGGCCAGCCGCGCCGTCATGGTGGCCAGGGACAAGGGGGTGAGCTGGTAGAAGCCCTGCCCGATCCCGTGCACCACCGTGTCGCCGAGGTTCCAGGGCTTGCCCTGGGCTTGGCGCCAGGCGCGCGTCGGCACGAGGCCACGGCGGGTTCCCGGCAGTTCGATTTCCAGGTCCACCCCGAGGCCGAAGCGGTTCGCCATGGCCGCGATCCGGTCGATGCCCGTGCGCTTGGCCATCTCGTAGAAGTAGCAGTCGCAGGAGTTCTTCAGCCCGCCCCGCATGTCCAGGCTGCCATGGCCGTACTTGGACCAGCAGTGGAAGCGCGTGTCGCCCAGGTCGTAGTAACCGGGGCACGGCACCCGGTCGCCGGGCGTGCAGACCTTCGCCTCCAGCGCGGCGAGCGCCACGATCATCTTGAATGTGGAGCCGGGCGCGTAGAGGCCGTTGGTGCATTTGTTGATCAGCGGCGTCTGCCGCTTGCTCGTCCACTCCCTCCACTGCGCCGCCGTGACGCCGGCGTTGAAGAGATTCGGGTCGAAGGAGGGCTGGGTGGCCATGGCCAGCACCTCGCCGGTCCGGGCGTCCAGCACCACGGCGCTGGTCCCCTCCTCGCAGCGGCCTCGGACGGTGCGCTGCAGCTCCGCGTCCACGCTGATCTGCACGTCCTGGCCGGGCTGGCCCTCGCGCCGGTCCAGCTCCCGGATCACGCGGCCGACGGCGTTCACCTCCAGCCGGATGGAGCCGGCGCGGCCGCGCAGCGTCTTGTCGTGGTGCTTCTCGATCCCAGCGCGGCCCACGCGGATGCCTGGCAGCTCCAGCAACGGGTCCTCGCCCATGTCCGCCTCGGCCGGGGGCGCAACATAGCCGACGATATGGGCCAGGTGTTCCTTCTCCGGATATTCCCGGGTGGTCCCGACATCCACGGAGATCCCCGGCAGGTCCGGCGCGTTCACCTCGATCCGCGCCATCTCCTCCCAGGAGAGGAATTCGCGGAGGACCACAGGAATGAAGCGGCGGCGGCGCCGAACCTCGCGCTCGATGCGCGTGCGCTCCGTATCCGTCAGGGGGACGATCTTGCTGAAGGTGTCCAGCACCGCCGGCACGTCCCGCGCGTCCTCGGCCACGATCAGGGCGCGCCAGTTCAGCTGGCTGCCCGCGATCACCTTCCCCTCCCGGTCCAGCACCCGGCCGCGCGGCGGGGCGACGAGGCGGGCGGAGATCCGGTTCTCCTCTGCGAGGGTCGCGTAGCGCTCCCCCTCCTCCACCTGCAGCTTGTTCAGCCGGAACCCCAGGAAACCCAGGGCGCCGAGCTGGATGCCGCCGAGGACCAGGGCGCGGCGGGTGAAGACGCTCCGCCGAGCCTCCTCCTCTTTCCTGGCGGCGCTCATGCGAGCCCCTCCGCGCGCTGCATGCCCCGGTGCGCCCAGCTCATCGGCAGGGCCAGGATGGGGTAGAAGCCGATCGCCAGCCCGACCTGCGCCACGGCCGGTGGGGTTGGCGGAACGTGCCAGCCCAGCAGGGCCTCCAGCACGTAGCCCAGCCCCACCGCGAGTGCCGCGAAGCCACAATAGGCCAGCCAGACCAGCAGGAAGGATTGCTTCGCCAACACGCGCCGCACCCGAAGTGCCGCGCCATGGACCAGGAGCAGCGTCAGCACGCCGATGCCGAGGGGGGTGAAACCCAGCAGGTCCTGCAGGAGCCCCAGGCCGAAGGCGGCAGGCGCCGGCATGGAGGCCGGGCGGAAGAGGCTCCAGAAGAACACCCCGGCCAGGGCCACGGCCGGCACCAGGGTCGGCATTCCCACGGGCGCGGCGGCAAGCACCATCACGGCCATGGTGGAAACGCTGGGCGCGGCCGCGCGGGCCAGCGCGTCCAGCCGCGCCAGCAACCCGGGAGCCGAGGCGGGGCGGCCGCGGCGTGGCATCCACATACCCAGGCGCCCCTAGTGCCGCGGCCGGACGGAGGGGTCCGGGCGGGTCACGGCCTCGGGCGGGAGGATGCCCGCGAGGCCGAACTCGAAGATCCGCAACAGGTCCAGCCGGTCCAGGCGGGCGTAAAGCTCCACCTCCGGCCATCCCGTCTCGCCGAGATGGACGACGCCCACGGGCAGTCCGGCAGGGAAGGTGGCGGATTCGGCTGAAGTGACCACCCGGTCCCCGTCCTGCGGCTGCATCCCGGCGGGCCAGTGCTGCAGCCGCGGGCGCGCGCCGTTAGTGCCGACCATCATGGCGCGGGCACGGGACCCCTCCAGCACCACGGGGATGCGGCTGTTCATGTCCGTGACCAGCAGAATCCGGGCGGAGCGCCCGCCTACCTCCGTCACTCGGCCGGCCAAGCCGCGCTCATCCAGCGCCACTTGGCCCTTCTGGACCTGAAGGAAGGGGCCGGTCGCGATCAGCACGGCCTTGGCGTAGGTGCCGCCGGCATCGGCCACCACGCGCGCGGTGTGGAATTGCGGGGCCGGATCCGGCACGAAGGTGAGCTGCCGGCGCAGCAGGGCGTTCTCGGCCTCCAGCGCCAGGGCGGCGGCCTGCCAGCGGTGCAGGCGCTCGTTCTCCTCGCGGAGGCGGGCCGTCTCCTCGCGGAGGTTCAGCAGGCCCTGGACCTCCGTCACGGCCTCCCGCACCGCCCCGATCGGCTCCGACGCCACGGAGTAGAGCGGGGCGAGCAGGTCGGCCAGCGCCATGCGGGTGCGCTCGACCAGCACCGTGTCGGCCTTGCCCAGCAGCATCGTCCCGAAGGCGGCGGCGATCAGCACGGGCACGGAGAGGCGCGCCAGGGCCTGACGGAGCGGGACGCTCAGACGAATCATGCCGACCTCCCCCTCTCCGTAAGCTGTTGGCCCCTCGCCCCATATACGATGGAACCGGTCTAAAAGCCTGATCGTGAAGAAATTTTATAGAAGGAGGGGCCGATCGAGCCCCTACCCCCCGTGGCAGGTTAATACATAGAGGAGAGAACGTGCCGGAGTCGCTTCATCTCCTCGAGCGCCCGGCCGGTTCCCAGCGCAACGCAGGAAAGTGCTTCCTCCGCCACGCTGACGGGCAGGCCCGTTGCTTCGCGCAGGACGTTGTCCAGCCCGTATAGAAGCGCCCCGCCGCCCGTCAGCACGATTCCCTTGTCGACGATGTCGGCGGCCAGCTCCGGCGGGGTGTTCTCCAGCGCCACCTTCACTGCCTCGACGATCTGGGAAACCGGCTCGGCCAGGCTCTCCGAGATCTGGCGCATGGAGACGTAGACCTCCCGCGGGACCCCGTTCATCAGGTCGCGGCCCTTCACCTCGATGATCGGCCCCTCCTCGCCCCCTTCCGGCTGGGCGGCGGCGCCGATGCCCATCTTGATGCGCTCGGCCGTGCTCTCGCCGATCAGCAGGTTAAACTGCCGCCGGATGTAGGAGATGATGGCCTCGTCCATCTTGTCTCCGCCGACGCGGACGGAGCGGGCATAGACGATGCCGCCGAGCGAGATGACCGCCACCTCGGTCGTGCCGCCGCCGATATCCACGATCATGGAGCCGGAGGGCTCGGTGACGGGCAGGCCGGCGCCGATGGCAGCCGCCATGGGCTCCTCGATCAGAAGGACCTTCCGGGCGCCCGCGCTCTCCGCGCTCTCCTGGATCGCCCGGCGCTCAACGGCAGTGGAGCCGGAGGGAACGCAGACGATGATCATGGGGGAGGCGAAGGAGCGGCGGTTATGCACCTTGCGGATGAAGTGCTTTATCATCTCCTCCGCAACCTCGAAGTCGGCGATCACCCCGTCCCGCAGGGGGCGGATGGCGGCGATGTTGCCGGGGGTGCGGCCGAGCATCTGCTTCGCCTCCTCCCCCACGGCCAGGACCTGCTTGCGGCCGCGGATATCGGCGATGGCCACGACGGACGGCTCGTTCAGGACGATCCCGCGGCCCTTGACGTAGACCAGGGTGTTCGCGGTGCCGAGGTCGATGGCCATGTCGGCGGAGAGGAAGCCGAACAGGCGAGAGAACATGCGGAGCGGACCTCGGAGCTGGAGCGGGGGGTCTGGGCGGACATTGACGGGCCGACGGCCGGGAGCCGGGCGCGGAGGTCACTAGCCCCAAGGAAGGGGCCGCTCAAGCCGGAAACGCCCATGGGGCGCGCATGCCCCGTACATGCCCATGTTAATGAAGTTGTCGCAACCGGCCCGAAGGCTTCGCGTTGAGGACGCATAGTTGAAGCAAACGGGAAAGCCGACCA
Organism: Roseomonas indoligenes; assembly: GCF_017813365.1. Lineage (GTDB taxonomy): Bacteria > Pseudomonadota > Alphaproteobacteria > Acetobacterales > Acetobacteraceae > Roseomonas > Roseomonas indoligenes. Next base: position 20,716 of record NZ_JAGIZA010000004.1, on the reverse strand, counting down.
TGCGCAAGACCTCTCTCGCCCTCCTCGCCATCGCCGGTCTCAGCCTCGGCGCCTGCGGCTACAGCACCGGTGACCGTGCGGTCTCGGGCGGCCTCCTCGGCGCCGGTGCCGGCGCGGGCGTCGCGGCCATCACCGGCGGCAATGCCGGAACGGGTGCCCTGATCGGCGGCGGCGCCGGCGCTCTCGGCGGCGCGCTGACCAGCGGCAATGACATCAACCTCGGCCGCCCCGTCTGGCGCTGAGCTGACTTCCCGGCCATTGGCCGGGCCCTGACGGAATAGGGCGCCCCTGCGGGGGCGCCCTTTTTCGTGTCCGTCACCCGCTCCGGCATTGCGCGCCGCCGGGCCGGCGGCGTTCCATAGCCGCTCGAATCCGCCGGGACAGGTGGGCGGTTGGGATGGGAGCGCGACCATGCAGAACCTTTGGTGCGAGCCGGCGGGCCATTCGGGTTTCGCCTGTGCCTGCGCGCTTCCGCGGCGGGGCTTGATCCGCGGAGCCCTGGCCGCCGGGGCTGCCGCCCTGATCCCGGCCTCCCTGCGGGCTCAGGCCCCCACCCTTCCCCGGCGCCGCCGGATCGATGTCCACCATCACCTGACCCCGCCCGCCTACAAGGACGCGGTGCTCAGGCGGATGGATTTCTTCCCCCTGCAGCGGGACTGGACGCCCCAGCGGACGATCGCCGACATGGACGCGGCCGGGATCGACGTGGCCATCCTCTCCGTCACCACCCCCGGCCTTGCTTTCGCCGAGGGCGACGAGCGGCGCCGGCTGGCACGCGCCTGCAACGAGTACGCGGCGGAACTGATGCAGCGCTTCCCCGGCCGCTTCGGCTCCTTCGCCGCCCTGCCGCTGCCGGACGTGGAGGGCAGCCTCGCCGAGGCCGCCTATGCGCTCGACGTGCTGAAGGCGGACGGCGTGCTTCTCTTCACCAGCTATGACGGAAAATGGCTGGGCGACCCGCTTTTCCAGCCACTCTATGAGGAACTGAACCGGCGGCGCGCGATCGCGGCCACCCATCCCACCTCGGCCCCCTGCTGCACCAACCTGCAGATGCCGCTCTTCCCCGACCCGCTGATCGAGTACGGAACTGACACCACCCGGACCATCGGCAGCCTTCTGTTCAGCGGCACGGCGAAGCGCTTCCCGGAGATCCGCTTCATCTTCTCCCATGCCGGGGGCACGGCGCCCTTCCTGATCGAGCGCTTCGAGTTCCAGGCGCGCATCCCCGCCTCCGGCGCGCAATTGGCGGGCGGGGTGCGGCCGGCGCTGGGCCGCTTCCTCTACGACACGGCGCAGGCGGCCAATCCCGTGGCGATGGGCGGGCTGCTGCAGGTGGTGCCCGCCAGCCAGGTCGTGCTGGGGACGGACTTCCCCTACCGGACCTGCACGGAGCAGGTGCAGGGTCTCGCCGGGCTGGGACTGGAGGACGCGACCCTCCGGCGGATCGAGAGCGGTAATGCCGAGGCGCTGCTTCCCCGCCTGAAGGCGTAGCGGCCGCACCCGGGGGGGGGCGCGGCCGCCCCTCCTCAGGCGGCCGGGGCCGCCATTTCCGCCGGCGCCGTCCGCTCGCGCTTCACCAGCAGCTTGTTCAGCGCGTGGACGTAGGCGCGGGCGGAAGCGACGATCGTGTCGGTATCCGCCCCCTGCCCGTCGACAAGCTTGCCCTTCTCCTCAAAGCGCACGGTCACGCGCGCCTGGGCATCGGTGCCGCCGGTGACGGACTGCACGGCGTAGAGCTTCAGCGCCACTTCGTGCGGGAAGGCCGCGCGAATGGCGTTGAAGGTGGCGTCCACCGCACCGTCGCCGGCCGCGATGCCCTCCTGCTCCTCGCCGTCGATCTCCAGCTTCACCGCCGCCATCGGCCGGGTGTTCAGGCCGGAGGTGACGGTCAGTGCCGTGATCTTCACCCGGTCGTTCTGGCGGATCACCTCGTCATCCACCAGGGCCGAAACGTCCTCGTCGTAGACGACCTTCTTGCGGTCGGCGAGGTCCTTGAAGCGGCGGAAGGCGTCGTTCAGCGCGTTGTCGCCCAGCTCGTAGCCCAGGGCCTTCAGCTTGTCCCGGAAGGCCGCGCGGCCGGAATGCTTGCCCAGCACCAGAGAGTTGGTGGCCCAGCCCACGCTCTCCGGCGTCATGATCTCGTAGGTGGAGGCGTCCTTCAGCACGCCATCCTGGTGGATGCCGCTCTCATGCGCGAAGGCGTTGCGGCCGACAATCGCCTTGTTCGGCTGTACGTCGAAGCCGGTGATGGTGGCCAACAGGCGGGAGGTGCGGAGGATGTTCGGCGTCTGGATGTTCGTGGTGCGGGCGATGGCGTTGCCGCGCGTGCGCAGGGCCATCGCCACCTCCTCCAGCGCGGCATTGCCGGCGCGCTCGCCGATGCCGTTGATGGTGCACTCCACCTGCCGGGCGCCCGCGCGGATGGCGGCGATGGTGTTCGCGACCGCCAGGCCCAGGTCATTGTGATTGTGGGTGGAGAAGATGACAGCATCCGCGCCCGGCACGCGCTCCTGCACCTCGGCGAAGATGCGGGTCATGTCCTCGGGCAGGGAATAGCCGACGGTATCGGGAATGTTGATCGTCGTGGCACCTGCCTTGATCGCGGCTTCCACGCAGCGGCACAGGAAGTCCATATCCGTGCGGCTGCCGTCCTCGGCGGACCATTCCACGTCGTCCGTGTGATTGCGGGCGAGAGCGACGCTGCGGGCGACGGCCGCCAGCACCTCCTCGTTCGACATGCGCAGCTTCACGCGCATATGCAGTTCGGAGGTGGAGATGAAGGTGTGGATGCGGCCGCGGGCGGCGGGCTTGATCGCCTCGGCCGCGCGCAGGATGTCAGCATCGGCCGAGCGGGCCAGGCCGCAGACCACCGGGCCGTCCTTCGCGAAGCGCTGAGCGATGGAGCGGACGCTGTCGAAATCGCCGGGGCTGGCGATGGGGAACCCGGCCTCCAGCACGTCCGCGCCCAACTCCGCCAAGCTTTCCGCCATGCGCAGCTTCTCCTCCAGATTCATGGAGAAACCGGGAGACTGCTCGCCGTCGCGCAGCGTGGTATCGAAGATGATGACGCGGTCTTCCGCAATCGTGCCGAAGCTCGGGTGGCTGAACTTGGTGGGATTCGTCGTGGAATTGGGGGCCATTGGGCCGTTCCTTCGATTGCCGTGTGATCCGTCAGGCGGGCGCGTTGCCCGGGGAACCCCCTGAGCGATGCCGGCCTGTCAGCCGCGCGTCACGCCCAGGGGCGGCGAAGTCGAAGGAGAAGCGGGAGAAGGGCGATGGCAGGGCGCGCGAGGAAGCCAGCCGGAATGCCGGACAGGATAGGCGCGTTACGGGCGGTGGTCGCCTGCATGCCTCTACACTAGGCCGTGTGGCAGAGGTGGGCAAGCCGCTTCGCGCCTTGATGCTGCTGACCTGTTCACCAACATGGCGGAGCCTTCCATTAAGCCCAGGCCACGAGGAGCGTGCCGTCCATGCCGACCGACGGGTCCGGAACCGAGTCCGCCGCCGCCCCCGTGATCCAGGAGGAAGACGCAACGGCGCCGCGGCCGAGGTTGCCTGATGCGGCGAACTGGCCGCCCGGGGCCACCGGCGGCGAGGCCTTCCATTATATGGTCGAGGCGACCCTCGCCGCCCTGACCGATCACCGCCCCGCCGCGGTGGCTTGTGAGGCAGAAGGTGTCCACCAGATGCGCGTGGCCGTCCGCCGCTTGCGCGCCGTCCTGGCAACCTTCGATCCCGACCTGCCCGGGGAGGCGGAGGACCGGTTCAAGGCGAGTCTCCGGCGGCTGGGGCGAATTCTTGGCGAGGCTCGAGACTGGGACGTGTTCATCACAGAGGTACTTCCGGCCGCTGCCGTGGACGGCGTGCCCATCCAGGACCTTGCCCGGCTGGAGAAGGCGGCGCGCCAGTTCCGCGCCGCTGCGCAGCCTTCCCTGCGTGCCGCGGTGAGTGGTCCGGGCTTCGCCAACACGGTGGAGAGCATTTCCGCCTGGGCGCAGGATGCGGCCGATCCCTCTTCCCCACAGGGGCGCGGTAGGCTGGCCCGCCCAGCCCGCAAGCTGGCGCCGCGGTTGCAGAAGCGGCTGGCCCGGACGGTGCTGCAGCGCGGCCGGCATATTCGCCGGCGGTCCGAGACGGAGCTGCACGAATTGCGGAAGGCGCTGAAGCGGCTTCGTTACGGGGTCGAGCTGCTTGCTCCCCTGCACGAGAGCGGCCGCAAGACTTTTCGCCGCGCTTGCCAGAGCCTGCAGGAGAAACTCGGCGCGCTCAACGACGCCGTGGTGGCAGCGGAGCTGACCCGGCGGCTGGAGGCGGACGATCCGTCACTCGCCCCGCAGGCGAAGGCACTGCGCGCCTGGACCCGCACGCGGCGCGAGCGCGCGATGGCCGGCACACCGGCGGCATGGAGGGTCTTTAAGAAGGTGGAGCTGCCGCGACTCGCCGTGTGAGGGCATGAAGACGCGGCAGGTTTGCGGACTTCCCACTCAACCCTCGCCCGGTTCTGCTTCAAGCTAAATGCAGCATCGCCGCAACGATTGGTGCAGCGGCGACCCGTGGCGCAAGCAGATTGTTCCGCTGCTGCATTGTCCGCAATCGCTGGGCACATTAGGGTTATCGAACCAAGCAAGCCTCAAGCCCAGAAGGCAGACCGATGCTCAATGCGACGCTCTCGCGCGCCGACTTCTACAAGCTCAGGAAGTCCGACCAGGGGGGCTTTGCCAAGTGGCGGATCGAAACGCTGCCCGCGGGCATGCAACTGTTCAAGCTGACCAAAGGCGACGCACCCGACGGCAAATGGGGCGTCTCGCCGTGGTGGTCCGCCGTGAAGCCCTTCAAGGAGGACGACGAGGGCGCAATCGGCCGGTATCTCCAGGCGAAGCTCAACGGCATCAGCATGAGCGCGATGGTCCGCTACATGTCGGCCGTGCGGATCGACTGGAACGACCTCGACAACTATGTGCAGGTGGAGCTTCTCACCCCTGCCAAGGCTTTCTGGGGCACCTTTGCTCCACAGCTCAAGTGGAGCCCGGAAAGCTACAATCTCGGGGATATCCGCGCCCGCAAGGCGACCGAGCAGCAGGTGTCCGGCAATGCCATCCTGCCGGACGTGCTGGGCGTGCTTGAGGCATGGCAGCTCTTCGTCCCGAACCTAAAGGACGAACACATCAAGCGCTCCTCCGTCATCCCCGCGCACGACATGGCCGCGCTCGGGCTGGCATTCGGCACGGCCTGAAGGCGCGACCCCGTCCCTTGCCGGGGCGGGGTCGGCCTGCCGACCTCAGTTCTTGGCCTGGTCGACGAGCTGGTTCTTCTTGATCCAGGGCATCATGGCGCGCAGCCGCTCGCCGACCTGCTCGATCTCGTGCTCGGCCAGCTTGCGGCGGGTGGCCTTGAAGCTGGCTTGGTTCACCTTGTTCTCCAGCATCCAGTCGCGGGCGAACTTGCCGGTCTGGATGTCCTCCAGAACCTTCTTCATCTCCGCCTTCGTCTGCGAGGTCACGATGCGCGGGCCCGTGACGTACTCGCCGTACTCGGCCGTGTTGGAGATGGAGTAGTTCATGTTCGCGATGCCGCCCTCATAGATGAGGTCGACGATCAGCTTCACCTCGTGCAGGCACTCGAAATAGGCCATCTCCGGCGCGTAGCCGGCCTCGACCAGGGTCTCGAAGCCCGCCTTGATCAGTTCCACGAGGCCGCCGCAGAGAACCGCCTGCTCGCCGAAGAGGTCGGTCTCGCACTCCTCCTTGAAGGTCGTCTCGATCACGCCGGAACGGCCGCCGCCGATGGCGGAGGCGTAGGAGAGCGCGATCTCCATGCCGTTGCCCGAGGGGTTCTGGTGCACGGCGACTAGGCAGGGCACGCCGCCGCCCTTCTGGTACTCGCCGCGCACCGTGTGGCCGGGGCCCTTCGGCGCGATCATGAACACGTCGATGTCCGGGCGCGGGTCGAGCAGGTTGAAGTGGACGTTCAGCCCGTGCGCGAAGGCGAGGGCCGCGCCCTCCTTCAGGTTGGCATGCAGGTGCTCGCGGTACAGGTCGCCCTGGCCCTCATCGGGGGTCAGCACCATGACAACGTCGGCCCAGGCGGCGGCCTCGGCCGGCGGCAGAACCTTGAAGCCGGCGGCCTCGGCCTTCTTCGCGGAGGCGCCGGGGCGAAGGCCGATTACCACGTCCTTCACGCCGGAATCGCGCATGTTCATCGCGTGGGCATGGCCCTGGCTGCCGAAGCCGATGACCGCGACCTTCTTGGCCTTGATCAGGTTCACGTCCGCATCGCGGTCATAGTAAACGCGCATTCCAGCTTTCCCCTCTGGGTCTCAATGCAAGTTACGCGGCCAAGCTACGCAGCCAAACTGCGCGGCCCGCGCGCGATGGCGACGGCGCCCGTGCGGGACACCTCCGCCAGACCCAGCGGCCGCATCAGCGCCACGAAGGCGTCGATCTTCTCGGCCGTCCCGGTCATCTCAAAGGTCGCGCTCTCATGGCTGGCATCCACCACGCGAGCGCGGAAGGCGTCACCGAGGCGCAGCGCCTCCATGCGGGTCTCGCCACGGCCGACCACCTTGATGAGCGCGAGTTCCCGCGTCAGGTGCGGACCGTCCAGCGAGAGGTCAGAGACCTTGTGGACCGGCACCAACCGGTCGAGCTGCGCCTTGATTTGCTCGATGATCATGTCCGTGCCGGTGGTTACGACGGTGATGCGGGACAGGCGCCGCTCCTCGTCCACCGGGGCGACGGTCAGGCTCTCGATGTTGTAGCCGCGGCCGGAGAAGAGGCCGATCACGCGCGCGAGCACGCCCGCCTCGTTCTCCACGAGCACGGCGATCGTTGCCGTGCGCTGCATCTCGTCGGACATGCTCAGACCAGCACCCTGCCCTCGTCGGTGACGCCGGCCACGCCGCCTGCCTGCCCCGCGCCGAGGATCATCTCGTTATGCGCGGCACCGGAGGGGATCATCGGGAAAACGTTTTCCTTCTGGTCCACGCAGATATCGGCGATAACGGGGCCGGGATGCGCGATCATCTCACGAATCACGTCGTCGAGCTGGCTGGCATCCGTCGCGCGCAGGCCGCGCGCGTGGAAACTCTCGGCCAGCTTCACGAAATCCGGCAGCGCGGCGGAATAGCTCTCCGAGTAGCGGGATCCGTGCAGCAGCTCCTGCCACTGGCGGACCATGCCCATGTACTCGTTGTTCAGGATGAAGACCTTCACGGGCAGGCGGTACTGCGCCAGCGTGCCCATTTCCTGGATGTTCATCAGGATGGAGGCCTCGCCGGCGATGTCGATCACCAGCGCGTCGGGATGCGCGATCTGGACGCCGGCGGCGGCTGGCAGCCCGTAGCCCATCGTCCCCAGGCCACCGGAGGTCATCCAGCGGTTCGGCTTCTCGAAGCCGAAATACTGGGCCGCCCACATCTGGTGCTGGCCGACCTCCGTGCTGATGAAGGTCTCGCGCCCGCTCTCGCGCGTCAACTCGTAGAGCCGCTTCACCGCGTGCTGCGGCTTGATGATGGAGCCGCTCTGCTCGTAGCGCAGGCAGTCCTTCGCGCGCCACTCGTCGATCCGCTTCCACCAGTTCGCCAGCGCCTCACGGTCCTGCTCGGCGTCGTCCGCTTTCCAGGCCTCGATCAGCGCGCGCAGCACCTGGCCGGCGTCGCCGACCACGGGCACGTCCACCTTGACGTTCTTGTTGATGTTGGACGGGTCGATGTCCGCATGGATCTTCTTGGACCCCGGCGAGAAGGCGTTCAGCCGCCCCGTCACCCGGTCGTCGAAGCGCGCGCCGATGTTGAACATCACGTCGCAGCCATGCATCGCGAGGTTCGCCTCGACCGTGCCGTGCATGCCGAGCATGCCAATGAAGCGCGGGTCGCTGGCCGGGAAGACGCCGAGGCCCATCAACGTGTTCGTGCAGGGCATGTTCGCCATACGCACGAACTCCGTCAGCAGCTCGCTCGCTTCCGGCCCAGCATTGATTACGCCACCACCGGCATAGACCACCGGCCGCTTGGCACCCTTCAGCAGCGCGACGGCCTTGCGGATGGACTCCGCGTCCGGCCGTGTCTGCGGACGGTAGGAACGGTGCTCCTCCCGCGGCGCCTCCTCGTAGGTGCCTTGCGTGAGCAGGATGTCCTTCGGAAGGTCCACAACCACCGGGCCGGGGCGGCCGGAACGGGCGACGTAGAAAGCGTCGTGCACCGTGCGCGCCAGGTCCCCGATGCGCTTGACGAGGTAGTTGTGCTTCGTTGCCGGCCGCGTGATGCCCGTGGTGTCCGCCTCCTGGAAGGCGTCGTTGCCGATCAGATGGGTGGGCACCTGCCCGGTCAGGCAGACGATGGGGATGGAATCCAGCAGCGCGTCCACGAGCCCCGTCACGGCATTGGTTGCGCCGGGACCGGAGGTGACGAGCACGCAGCCCACCTTGCCGGTGGAGCGCGCATAGCCCTCAGCCGCATGCACCGCGGCCTGCTCGTGCCGAACCAGGATGTGGCGGATGGCGTTCTGCTGGAACAGCGCATCGTAGATCGGAAGCACAGCGCCGCCGGGATAGCCGAAGATGACCTCGACGCCCTGCTCCTTCAGCGCGCGGAGGACGATCTCCGCGCCCGTGAGGGTGCGGGATTCGTTCTGGGCCGGAGCGGTAGCGGACATGCGGCGTTTCCTCGGGGAAAGTTTCGCGGGTGGGTGATCTACGGGCGCCACCCCCGCCCGTCAACCGGCCAATTTTATAAATGATATGATTTGAGGCATCTGGCATTCCGAAAGTTGCTCGTCATCGACGATACGCGCATTGATGATATGCGTAAGGCTCGGGGCAGCGAGTGTTTGGTGCCGAAACCAGGTCGCCTGCCGCTTCGTGTACTGCCCGACGGCCAGCGTCGCCCGCCGGCCGGCCTCCTCGGGTGAGAGCCGTCCTTCCAGCACCGCCGAAAGCTCGGGCACCCCGTGGGCGCGCATGGCCGGCAGCGCCGGATCCAGTTCCAACGCCCGCAGCGCCCGCACCTCGTCCATCGCACCGGCCCGCAGCATTGCCGCCCAGCGCACCCCGATCGCTTCGCGCAGCGCGTCGCGCGGTGGATCGATCAGCACGGCGCGGAAGGCGTAGGGCGCGGGTCCGGTGGCGGGCGCGTCGGCCTGCCACCTCGCAATGCCACGGCCGGTCGCACGCCACACCTCCCAGGCGCGGGCGAGGCGCTGGCTGTCGCTCGGACGCAGCCGCGCGGCGCTCTCCGGATCGGCGGCGGCCAGCCGCGCGTGCAGGGCCGCCGGGCCGTCCTCCGCCAGCAGGCGGCGCGCCTCCTCCCGGGCCCAGTCCGGAACGGGCGGCATCTCGGAAAGCCCGTGCGTCAGGGAGCGGAAGTACAGGCCCGTGCCGCCGCAAAGGATCGGCAGCAGCCCCGCACGCCGCGCCTTCGCCATCTCCGCCAGCGCCGCGTCCCGCCACCAGGCGACGGAGGCGGCCCGGGCCGCGGGATGCACGCCGTAGAGGGCATGCGGCGCCATCACCTCCTCCTCCGGCGTCGGCCGGGCGGTCAGGACCCGCAGCTCCCGATAGACCTGCATCGAGTCGGCATTGATGACCACCCCGCCCAGGCGACGGGCCAGTGCAAGGGCGAGCGCGGACTTGCCGGAGGCGGTGGGTCCGGCGATCAGAAGGGCCTCAGGTTGCTCCATGGCGGGTCCGGGGGCATGAACCCGGCCCATGTCGCACGTCCTCACCATCGTCGCACCCCCGGGCCGGCTCTCGGCCGAGACGATCCTTCCGATCCGAACGACCCTGCACGCCCTCGGCGCCGACCTCGGCGCCGTGGACTGGCTTTCCCCAGGCGAGGCGGCGGACCTGCCCTTCTCCCTTCTCAACCCCGACCAGGCCACTGCCGCGGCCCGAACAGCCCTGGGCGACGCGCCCGTGGACGCCATTGCCCAGCCGGCCGAGGGGCGCCGCAAGCGCCTCCTCATCGCCGACATGGACAGCACGATCGTCACCAGCGAGACGCTGGACGAGCTGGCCGCCTATGCCGGGCTAAAGGAGAAAGTCGCGGAGATCACCCGCCGCAGCATGAACGGGGAACTGGACTTCGCCGCGGCCCTGCGGGAGCGGGTGGCGATGCTGAAGGGCCTCTCCCTCGGCGCGCTGGAGGCAACCTGGAAGCAGACGGAGCTCATGCCCGGCGCCAAGGCCCTGGCCCGGACCATGTCGGCCAACGGCGCCCACTGTGCCCTGGCCTCGGGCGGCTTCACCTACTTCACCGGGCGCGTCATGGCGGCATGCGGCTTCCAGAGCCACCACTCCAACGTGCTGGTGGACAACGGTAAGGTCCTGGCCGGCCGGGTGGAGGAGCCGATTTTCGACCGTGAGGCGAAGCTGGCCACCCTCACCCGGCTCGCGGCGGAGAAGGGGCTCCCCATGGCCGCCACCATGGCCGTGGGCGACGGCGCGAATGATCTGGCGATGATCGGTGCGGCCGGACTGGGCATCGCCTACCACGCCAAGCCGGTCGTGGCCGCCGCGGCCCGGGCGCGGGTGGACCACAACGACCTGCGCGCCCTCCTCTTTGTCCAGGGCTACCGGGCGGCGGAGATCGTGGAGGACTGATCCGCACGGTCCAGACCGAAGGCCTGCCGTAGTCCCAGGCGGCCGGCCGGCGTCACGTCCAGCGCGCGTGAGGCCGGGACCCGGCGCATCCAGCCGAGATCCAGGCAGCGCAGGCAGAGGGCGGCCCCCAGCGCGCCCGCGAGATGCGGGCGGCGCTCGCTCCAGTCCAGGCAGGGGCGGCAGAACGGGCGCCCGCGGGCGACGGGAACAGGGACGCCCAGGCCCTGCAGGAAGTCGGCCCCGGCATCGGTCAGGGCGCCGCCATCGGGCGAGAGCTGGATCTGCCCGCGCGCGACCATCGCGTCCGCCATGCCCACGGCCAGCCGCCCTGCCAGATGGTCGTAGCAGGTGCGGGCCTCGCGCAGCGCCGCGTCGCGCGGGCCGGTCCTCAGGGCGCGGCGGGGCGCCGGGCGCGCGGCGGAGAGCGCCATCAGCCCCTCGAGCACCCGCGCCACCTCCGGCGAGGCCAGGCGGTGGTAGCGGTGCCGGCCCTGGCGCTCCACGGCCAGAAGCCCAGCCTCCAGTAGGCGCGACAGGTGGCCGCTCGCGGTGGTGGGAGCAACCCCCGCCACCGCGGCCAGCTCCCCCGCTGTCAGCGCCCGCCCGTCCATCAGCGCGCCCAGCATCGCCACCCGTGCGGGCTCGCCCAGCGCGGCGGCGGTCTCGGCAAGGGCCGATGTGCTGACCATGGCACGTCCCCGATCGTTCCCCTGCCGGATACCTCCCCCGCCCGCCCCATGCTACGGGCGCCACCGAAGCATCCCGCGGCGCCCCGGCGCAGCATGACGGGGCGCTGCACGGGAGAGACGCTTTGGACATCACGCTGATCGCCGTCGCCGCGGTCACATTCACCCTGGCGGGCTTCGTGAAAGGCGTGATCGGGCTGGGGCTGCCCACCGTCGCCATGGGGGTGCTCGGTTCGGCCATCCCGCCGGCGCAGGCCGCGGCGCTGCTGCTCTTCCCCACCATCGTCACCAACGTCTGGCAGATGGCTACAGGGCCAGGGCTGGGCCCGCTGCTGCGGCGCCTTTGGCCGATGCTCCTGGCGGCGGCTGTCTGCACCTGGCTGTCCTCCGGCCTGCTCACCGGGGGCAACCCGCGCATCGCCCTCGCGGGGCTGGGCGCGGCGCTGATCGTGAACGCGGCGATCGGCCTGCGCCCCCGCCCCTTCCCGCGCCTGCCGCCGCAGCATGAGGCCTGGGCCGGCCCCCTGGCGGGCGCCGCCACGGGGATCGTCACCGGGGCCACCGGGGTCTCCGTGATTCCCGTCGCGCCCTATCTCGGCGCGCTTGGCCTGCCGCGGGACGAGATGGTGCAGGCGCTCGGCCTTGCCTTCACCGTCACCATGTTCGGCCTCGCCAGCGCGCTCGGGCAGGCCGGCGTCTATAGCGGCGGGCTGGCGGGCGCCTCCGCGCTCTGCCTTATCCCCGCCAGCATCGGGATGATGCTCGGCAACGCCGCGCGGAAGCGGATCAGCCCGGAGACCTTCCGCCGCTGGTTCTACTTCGGGCTCCTGGCCCTCGGCGCCCAGCTCATCGCGCGCGGCTTCGGCTGACGGGTCAGAGGGAGCGGAGGGCGGCGCAGACCTTGTCCAGCTGTCCCTCCGTCATCTCCGGGAAAACCGGCAGGCTCATCACCTCCGTCGCGGCGCGGGAGGTCTCCGCGCAGCCGGCCGGGCCCATCGCGATCCGTCCGGCATAGGCGCCCTGCTCGTGCACGGGCACGGGGTAGTGGATGGCCGTCGCCACGCCCTGCGCCCGCAGCCGGGCCATCACCGCCTCGCGCTCCGGCACGCGCAGCACGTACTGGTGGAACACGTGCTCCGTCCCCGGCGCGCGATAGGGCGCGGCATAGGGGGCGTTCGCCAGCGCCTCGTCATAGGCCGCGGCGATCGCCTGCCGGCGGGCGTTGTTGGCGTCCAGAACCGTCAGCCGCACGCGCAGGATGGCAGCCTGCATCTCGTCCAGGCGGGAGTTCACGCCCGGCTCGTCCGAGATGTAGCGGGTGTGCCAGCCATATTGCCGGATCGCGCCCATGCGCTTCGCCAGCGCGGCATCGGACGTGGCGGTGATGCCGGCATCGCCTAGCGCGCCGAGGTTCTTCGTGGGGTAGAGGCTGAAGGCCGCCGCATCGCCGATGGTGCCGATCATCCGGCCGCCCAGCCGCGCGCCATGCGCCTGCGCGCAATCCTCGATCACGGCCACGCCGGCCTTGCGGCAGGTCTCCAGGATCGCGTCCAGGTCGCAGGGATGGCCGTAGATGTGCACGGGGATCACGGCCCGGATCGGGGGCAGGCCCGGCGGCGGGGCGGCCAGCACCGCCTTCAGCTCGTCCATGTCCATGCAGAAGGTGCGGGGGTCGATGTCGATCAGCACCGGCGTCGCGCCCACCATCTCAATCGCCGCGACCGTCGCCACGGCGGTGTGGGATACGGTGGCCACGGCGCAGCCCGGCCCGATGCCGAGGCCGCGCAGGATCAGGGCGATGGCATCCGTGCCATTGGCGCAGCCCACCGCCTGCATGGCGGGCGCCCCCTGCCCGGCGGAGAGCCAGGCAGCATATTCCCCCTCGAAGGCCGCCCCCTCCTGGCCGAGGATGTACCAGCCGCTGGCGAGCACCCGGGCCACTGCAGCGTCGATCTCCTCCTTCTGCGCCCGATACACCGCGCCGAGATCGGCCTGGGGAACGATGATGTCCTGCGCGTTCATGGGGCGGTCCTCAGCTGGCGTCGGAGAGATAGTCGGAGAGGCGGGGGCGGAACCAGTCCACCGTGCGGCGCAACCCCTGCGCCAGGGGAACGCTCGGGGCCCAGCCCGTCAGGGCGCGGAAGGCGCGGTCATCGGCGTGATAGGATCCGATGTCGATGGAGGCGCGCTCGGCCGGGAAATCGCGCAATACGTAGCGCCCCTCCCCCGCCGCGGTCACCATCGCGTCGCCCAGGGCCTGCAGGCTGATCGGCGCGTCTCCGCCGATGTTGAAGGCGCGGCCCGCGACCTCCTCCGGGCGGCTCTCCAGCGCCTCCGCCACGGCCATGAAGGCGGCCACCACGTCGTCGGCGTAGGAGAAGTCGCGCAGCTGCGCCCCGCCCCAGACCTCGAAAGGCTCGCCCTCGAGCACCCGCCGCACCCAGATGCCCAGGAAGGTCTGCCGCGCATCCATCACCCGCATCCGCGGGCCGTAGCAGTTGGTAAGGCGCAGCGCCGCCACCGGGCGACGGTGCACCCGGGTCTCGAGGAGCCAGTACTGCTCGGCCGCGAACTTGGAGATGCCATTGGCATCCGGCGGCACGATGGGATGACTTTCCGGCACGGGCAGCATCTGCGGGCGCCCGTAGAACTGCCGGGTGGAGGCATGCACCACCCGCGCGCGCGGTGAACCGCGCCGCAAGGCCGCGATCAGCCGCAGCTGCGCGTGGCCGTTGATGGCCAGGTCGGTGAAAGGGTCGGCCATGCTTCCGGCATGGCTGGTCTGCCCGGCCATGTTGAACAGCACGTCCAGGCCCTCGGCCAGCCCGTCCAGCTCGATGTCGCGCAGGTCGCCCTCCGCCAGGCGGACGCCGCTGCCCTCCAGATTAGCCCGCCTTGCGCCGGTGCCGGGCAGCAGCGCGTCCAGCGCCACCACCTCCGCCCCCGCCGCGCCCAGGGCGTGGCACAGCGCCGAACCGAGGAAGCCCGCGCCGCCCGTGACGAGCACGCGCCTTCCGCGCCAGCTCCCTTCCATGCCCAACCTCCGTCGTCCCGCAGGGCGCACCGCCTAGAACCAAGCGGCGGCGAAACGGGGACGCAAATGCGGCGGTGGGCGGGCGGCTGTCCAGCCCCTATCCCTCCTTGTCCTCCCCGTTCCGGTTGTCGGAGAGGCGGTCCCGCGTGATCTCGTAGAAGCCGAAAAGCAGGAGGATCTGCCCTGCCAGCACCTCCACCGCGGCCAGCAGCCGCGCCCCGTCGTCGGTCGGCCAGATGTCGCCGTACCCGACCGTGGAGATGGTCACGACGCTGAAGTGAAGGGCATCCCGGAAGCCGAGCCGGATGGGTCCCTGCGGCCCCGAAAACAGCGGGTGCCGGGACAGGCCCTCGGCGACGCGGAACAAGCAGGCGAAGACGATGGTGATCAGGGAAAACAGGGCGGCGTAGGCGGCGATCGGCACCACCAGCGCCTTCGCCCTTCCGTTCAGCGCATCCATCAGCTGCGCCATGTCCACCAGCAGGCGAACGAGTTCCCGTACCGCGCGGGCGGTCAGCCCGCCGATCACGGCCGAACCGCCGATCATGGCGGCATCCTGCCAGCCCGGCCCGAGCCGGTTGGCCGGAAGGGAAAGGCTGGCAACGGCAATGAGCGCGAGCAGCAGCAGCACCCGCCCGATCCGGCGCAGGTGGAGCTCGTCTGGCGTCTCGCCGCCCTCCACGATCCGGCGCAGCCGGTTCCGGCGGCGGATCACGGCCAGCAGGAACGCCAGCACCGGCAGCAGGAAGGCCGCCCCCACCGCGGTATCCGACGCGTCAGGGAAGGCGGAGCGGCCGATGACGGTGAAGAGCGCGGCGTAGGTCGCGAAGCCGATCCCCGCGCCGAGGGCGAAGTCCAGCCCGCGCGGGAACAGGCGGAAAAGCACCCCGAAGCCCAGCCCCGCCGCGGCCAGCACGGTGAGGGAGAACCAGGCGCCGCCATCCCCCACCCCGGCCGCGACGAGCGCCGCCAGCCCCATGGTGGCGAGAAAGGGGCGGCCCCAGCTGCCCTCGGCCGCGATCTTCACGCGCGGACCGTCATGGTGCGCGGGCGACGCCGGTGATCTCCACCTTCCAGGCCGGGTTCACCAGCGGGGCCTGGATCGTCATCCGCGCCGGCTTGGCGGAGCGGTCCAGCCAGGCGTCCCAGGCGCGGTTCATGGCCGGGGCATCGGTGATATCGGCCAGGATCACCTGCACTTGCAGCAGCGCGCGCTTGTCCGTGCCAGCCTCCGCCAGCAGGGCGTCGATCTGGGCCAGGATGTCGGCGGTCTGTCCTTCCGCATCCAGCGTGGCGTTATCCGCCACCTGCCCGGCCAGGAAGATGAAGCCGCCGGAGACGACGGCACCGCTCAGGCGCTCCTCCTCGGCCAGCCGGCGAATATCCATGCGAATCTCCTCGATTGTTCGGGACGGCAAGGTGGCACGGCCCACCCAACGGGCAAGGTGGCCGGCCTCGCCAGGGTGGCGTCAGACCAGCGGGGAATCCTCGACGCTGCTCTCGTCGCGATAGCCCACCCGAACGCCGTCGGCGGGCTGACGATCGATCTGCGGGGTGAGCCCGTGGCGGGCACCGACGGCCCGCGCGGCCGCTGCCACCTCCTCCTTGTCGCCCTCGCCGCAGAGGATCGCCACCGTCCCCCGCGACTGCGCTGCCCGCTCCAGCATGCTGTCCCACTTCGTCGCCATGGTCTTGTCCCCGCACAACACGGATGGGAACGCAGGGGAGGCCCGGACGATGCCGGTCCTGTGCCTGCCCCTCGTTGCCTTGCCAGGGAGCGCGTGCCAGCACGGCACATGGGCGAGCTGCTGAACCGAGTCATCCTGGCGAGCCGATTCGTGCTGGCAGCCTTCTATATCGGGCTGGTCGCGGCCCTCGCCGCCTATGCCGCCGCCTTCGTGAAGAAGGTCTGGGACTTCGCGTCCAAGGTCCTCGTCTCCGAAGACCACGACAACCTGCTCGCCATCCTCTACCTGCTCGATTCCGCCCTGGTGGCGGCTCTCATCGTCACCGTTGCCCTCTCCTCCTGGGACACGCTCGTCTCCCGCCTGAAGACCCAGGCGGAGCAGGAGAACATGAGCTGGGTCGCGAAGGTCGATCCCGGGAACCTGAAGATTAAGCTGGCCACCGCGCTGGTCGCGATCTCCGGGATCAACCTCCTCCAGCTTTTCCTGGATATCCGGGAGACGGAGGACCGGGTGCTCTGGTGGGCCATCGCCATCCACGGCGCCTTCCTGGCCGCGGTGCTCGTCCTCGCCATTGCCGACCGGCTGGAGGGAACCTCGGAGGGCAAGCCGCGCGCCGAGGTGCCGACGGGGCAGAAGGAGGGCGCGCCGCCCGGCCACCCCCGGCGGCGGGAGACCGGCCCCGGCGATGCCGAGGCCTGATCGCCCCGCCCGACCGCGACCCGGCCGCTCAATCAGCCCCTTAACCGGCCAGATGCCGCCGGCGCAGCAGCCGTGCCAGGACCCCGTCCACCGGACCGGCCAGCACGGAGATGGCCCAGGCCAGCCCCGCCGAGAGCACCACCGCCGGCCCGGTCGGCACGTCCAGGTGGTAGGAGACGAGGATGCCGGCGAAGGATGCGAGGAAGGCGATGCCGCAGGCGGCATAGGCCATGCCGCCCACGCTCCGCGTCCAGTGCCGGCCCGCCACGGCGGGCAGCATCATCAGGCCCACTGCCATCATCGTGCCCAGCGCCTGAAACGCGGCCAGCACGTTCAGCACCACCAGCGCCATGAAAAGCAGGTGCCAGGTTCCGCCGCGGGCACCTTCCGCCACGGCGAAGGAAGGGTCGAAGCACTCCAGCACCAGCGGGCGCCAGGCGAGGGAGAGGGCCAGCAGCGTCAGCGTGGCCACGCCCGCCATCATGAACAGAGCCGGGTCGTCCACGCCCAATACACTGCCGAAGAGAAGGTGCGTCAGCTCCACCGAGCCCGCCGAGGCCGAGACCATGGTAACGCCCAGCGCCAGCGCGACAAGATAAAGCGCGGCCAGCGCCGAATCCTCCCGCCCGCCCGTGGCGCGGGAGATGGCGCCGGCCCCGAGCGTGACCGCCAGCCCCGCCACCAGCCCGCCGGCCGACATCGCCGTGACGGAGAGTCCTGCCAGAATGAAGCCCGCCGCCACCCCGGGCAGGATGCCATGGGCCAGCACGTCCGCCGTCAGACTCATCCGCCGGAGCATCAGGAACACCCCCAGCGGCGGCGCGGCGACCGAGAGGGCCAGGCAACCGACCAGGGCGCGCCGGAGAAAGCCGAACTCGGCGAAGGGACCGATCAGTAGGTCGTAAAGCAAGAGGTCAGGCCGCGCGGTCGCAGGCCGCCGCGGCCTCGTCCCAGCCCTCGGCCATCATCCGGGCGCGCAGGCGGTTGGAGGCGGCCAGCGCCTCCTCCGTGCCGCACCAAGCCACTGGGTCGCGGGCGAGCAGCAGGGTCTCCGGGAACTCCCGGCGCACCAGCTCCAGGTCGTGCAGAACGGCGACCACCGTGCGCCCCTGGCCGTGCCATCGGTGAACCAGCCGCAGCAGGTCGGCGGCGGTGCGGGCGTCCACGGCGTTGAAGGGCTCGTCCAGCAGGATCACCGGCGCGTCCTGCACCAGCAGCCTGGCGAAGAGAAGGCGCTGGAACTGCCCGGCGGAGAGGCTGCCCACAGGACGACGCGAGAGGCCGCCCAGCCCCACCGCCTCCAGCGCCGCCTCCGCCTGCGCACGCCCGGCGGGGGCGATGGCGCCGAAGGCCCCGCAGCGCCGCCAGTGGCCGAGCATTGCCACGTCCAGGCAGGAGATCGGGAAGCCCCGGTCCAGCGCCGACATCTGCGGCAGCAGCGCGATGCGGGCGGGCCGCTCGATCCGGCCCTCGTCCACGGGATGCAGGCCGGCGATGGCGCGCAGAAGGGTGGTCTTACCTGCCCCGTTCGGGCCGACGATGGCCGTCAGGCTTCCCGGCGCGAACTCGCCGGAGATGTGGTGAACCGCCGGGTGGCGGTCATGCGACAGGGTGACGTCGCGCAGCCGGATCGCCCCGCTCATGCCGCCATCGCCCAGAGCACCGCCCCCCAGAGAAGCGCAGAGACGAGCACCGCCCAGCCGAGCCTGGGCAGGGCGCCGGCCGAGAGGGCCAGGGGATCGGTGAAGGCGGGAAGGGCTCGCATGCTGTTACGACATAACATACCGCTCGGCCACGAAGGCTTCAACGGCCCTGCCCTGGAGAAGCTGCGCGCTGATCGCCACTCTCCCCGATACGATGGACATGTCCCCCCCGCCTGCCCTGCTCCCCGGCAAACCCCGCCTTGCCACCGATGAGGCGGAACTCCGCGCCCGCCTCTCCCGCCACAAGTCCCTGGCCACTGGCCTCCTGGCCGGAATGGCGGGCGTCACCCTCGGCTCCTACGCCCTGCCGCCGGGCTACTGGACCGATCTCCTGCAGGCCTCAGCCAAGGCCGGCCTGGTTGGCGGGCTGGCGGACTGGTTCGCGGTCACGGCCCTGTTCCGGCACCCGCTGGGCCTGCCCATCCCGCATACAGCCATCATCCCCACCCAGAAGGCACGGCTAGGCCAGGGCCTCGGCCGCTTCGTGGCGAACCACGTGCTGACGGAAACGGAGGTGCGCCGCGTGTCCGGGCGGATCGACGCCCCCGCCCTGCTCCGCCGCTTCCTCTCGGACCCCGAGAGCGTGCGCCCCGCCGCAGAGGCCCTCGCGGCCTCCCTGCCCCGGATTCTCCGCAGCCTGGAGGACGGGCGCGCCCGCCGGTTGCTGCTGCGACTGCTCCCCCGCATGGTCTCCGGCCCCGCGGCCGCGCGGATGGTGGCGCGCGCGCTGCGCCTGCTGGTCCAGGGCGGGCGCCACCAGGAGGTGTTCGGCCTTGCCCTCACCCAGATCAAGGTCCTGGTCGCGGCGAAGCAGGACAGCCTGAAAAGCGCCGTCGCGGAGCGCGTCCGGGCGGAAGGCGGTGCGCTGGTGGGGTGGGTCGCCGGCGGGGCCGTAGCCCGCCGCGTCCTCTCGGCGCTGAATGCCGAGTTGGAGAAGATGGAGCCAGGCGACAGCGACCTGCGCGCCGCCTTCGATGCCTGGGTGGAAGCGGAGATCGATCGGCTGGAGAACGATCCGGCGCGGGCCGAAGCGATCGGGGCAGCCCTGCGTGGCGCCCTGGCCCACCCCGCCGTGGCCGCCTGGTTGATGGACGCCTGGTCCCGTCTGCGCGGCGCGCTGGAGGCGGACGCGTCCCGGCCGGAGGGGCGGACGGTTTCCCTCATTGCTGGAACGCTCGCCAACCTCGGCGACCTGCTGGAGGCCGACCCCGCTGCCCGAGCCCGCGTGGACCGCTTCATCGAGACCACCCTGCTCACCGTCTTGCCGGCCGCCCAGGGCCGCATCTCCGGCTTCATCGCGGAGGTCGTTGCGGGATGGGATACCGAGACGGTGGTGGACAAGATCGAGCTGCGGGTGGGGCGGGACCTGCAATACGTGCGGATCAACGGCACAGTGGTGGGTGCGCTGGCGGGCGGGGTGCTCTTCGCCCTGCTGCACGCCATCTTCGGCCGGGTGGCCTTCTAGCCCGGGCGGCGGGGCTGGCTCAGGGAGCGTCCGGCCCCACGGGCTGCCCACCCCTCGCGGCGCGCAGCTCATCCCGGATTTCCCGCAGCAGGACCTGCTCCGGCGTCGGGCCCGCAACCTTCTCCGGCGCGGTGTAGAGCCTGCGGACCAGGCGCACGAGCCAGAAGACGGCGAAGGCGACGATGACGAACTTGATGACCGCGTTGATGAACTGGCCGAGGGCGAGCACTGCCGCGCCGGACTGCCGCGTGGCGGCAAGTGAGGGCCCGCGCTCCCCGGAAATGACGACGAAAAGATTGGAGAAGTCGATCCCACCCACCAGCAGGCCGATGATCGGGTTCAGCAGATCCTCGACGAGGCTGTTGACGATCGCGGTGAAGGCGGCCCCGATCACCACGCCGACCGCGAGGTCGATCACGTTGCCCCGGGCGATGAAGGCTCGGAACTCGTCCAGCCAACCCGGCTTGCGTAGGGGCGGCAATTCCATCAGCATTTACGGGCTCTTTCACCCGCCCTTCTGTTCCGATACCCGGCCACATACCCGGTTTAGGCGGAGGCTTGGTCACTCACAACCGGCACCTAGCAGGATTGCGCGGCCTCATAATGGTGTCCACTCAAACCCAACCCCGCCGCCCGGCTTCGCCACCACGTTCAACAGCGGATCCCGCGCACTCGCCGCCGCGTCGGTGAACGGCGGGTTCAGTGCTGCCAGCTTCTCCCGCGCTTCCGCCGCGCCGGGGATGCCCAGGTCAGCTAACCCGGCCAGGGTCGCCAGCCCGAGCGCCCCGTAGTCCCCGCCGCTCTTGTCCCAGCCGCCCAGGTTGGAGAACCCGCGCGCGACATTC
>NZ_JAGIZA010000039.1 GCF_017813365.1 Roseomonas indoligenes | reverse complement strand
CCACCTCAAGAACTGGCGAAGGCTGGCGACCCGCTACGACCGCCTCGCGCGGAACTACCTCGCCAGCCTCGCTCTCGTCGCCACCGTCAGCGAGTGGACCTGAATGAGTCCCCTACCTAGGGCCCTCGCACCGCGCCGGTGGGGGCGGCATCATGCGGCGCTGCCCTGCCCCGGGGGATTCGCCGGGCCGGGCCGGAGCTTGGAGGGCACCGCCGCATGTCGTTCTTCCCGCGATGGCCGCTGGCCCAGGGCCCCACTGTTCCGCCGGATGAGCGGCTGCCCTGGGGCACCACGGGGCTGCTGGGCGTGCAGCACCTGGTGGCCATGTCCGGCTCCACCATCCTCGGGCCGCTGCTGATGGGGTTCGATCCGAACCTGGCGATCCTGTTCTCCGGCATCGGCACGCTGATCTTCTTTCTGCTCGTCGGCGGGCGGGTGCCGAGCTACCTGGGTTCCTCCTTCTCCTTCATCGCGGTGGTGATCGCGGTCACGGGCTATGCGGGCACGGGGCCGAACCCGAATATCGGGCCGGCGCTGGGCGGGATCATCGCCTGCGGGGCGCTGTACGCGGCCATCGGCGTGCTGGTGATGTTCACTGGCTCGAACTGGGTGGAGCGGCTGATGCCGCCGGCGGTGACGGGCGCGGTGGGCGCAGCGATCGGCCTCAACCTCGCGCCCGTGGCGGTGAAGGGGATCGAGGGGCCGGGCTGGCACGTGATCGTGGCGCTGGCGACGCTGCTCGCCACCTCCTGCATCGCGGTCTATGCGCCGCTGGCGATCCGGCGGATCTCCATCCTGGCGGGCATCGCCTGCGGCTACGTGCTGTACCTGATCGTCGGCAACGGGCTGGGGCTACTGCCGCCGGTGTCCTTCGCGGAGCTGTCCGCGGCGCCCTGGTTCGGGATGCCGGCCTTCCGTTCCCCGACCTTCGAGGCCGGGGCGATGGCGCTGATCGCGCCGGTGGCCTTCATCCTCGTCGCGGAGAATCTCGGGCACATCAAGGCGATCGGGGCGATGACCGGGCGCAACCTGGATCCCTATGTCGGGCGCGGCTTCCTCGGCGACGGCATTGCCACCATGGTTTCCGGCTTCGGCGGCGGCACGGGGGTGACGACCTATGTGGAGAACATGGGGGTCATGGCCGTGACCCGCGTCTTCTCCACGCTGCTCTTCGTCGTGGCGGCGGTGTTTGCCATCGCGCTGGGCTTCTCGCCGAAGTTCGGGGCACTGCTGCGGACCATCCCTGGCCCGGTGCTGGGCGGGCTGGCGGTGGTGGTGTTCGGGCTGATCGCGGCGGCGATGATCCGGCTCTGGGTGGACAACCGGGTGGACTTCTCCGACCCGCGGAACCTGCTGACCGTGGGCGCCGCGCTCGTGCTCGGTTCCGGCAACTTCACGGTCTCGATCGGCGGCTTCTCGATCGCGGGGATCGGCACAGCGACCATCGCGGCGATCGGGCTGTACCAGCTGCTGGGCATCGGGCGGCGCGATCCGGTGGGCATGGTGCACGGGCTGCCCAAGGGCGGGGGGGACCGCCCGCTGCATGACGTGGGGTCTAACCGCGGCCCCCGTGGTTGAGACTTGCGGCGCGCCGGGGCAGAACCCGGCCGCCGTATCCCCGCAGGAGTAGCCGCCATGCCCCGCATCCTCCGCATCGCCGCCGCCCAGATGGGCCCCAACCAGCGCGCCGACAGCCGCGAGGCCATCCTGGCCCGGATGATCGCGCTGCTGGAGGAGGCTGCCGGCAAGGGCGCCAAGCTGGTGGTCTTCCCCGAGCTGGCCTTCACCACCTTCTTCCCGCGCTGGCTGCTGGAAGGGGAGGAGCTGGATCAGTACTACGAGACCTCCATGCCGAACCCGCGGGTGCAGCCGCTGTTCGACCGGGCGCGGGAGCTCGGCGTGGGCTTCTATGTCGGCTATGCGGAGAAGACGCCGGAGGGGCAGCGCTTCAACTCCGCCATCACCACCGGCCCCGATGGCTCCATCATCGCCAAGTATCGCAAGGTGCACCTGCCCGGCTCCGTCGAGCCGCGCGCGGGGGATCGCTTCCAGCAGCTGGAGAAGCGCTACTTCGAGTACGGTGACACCGGCTTCCCCGCCTTCCGGGGCCCGGGCGACTGGGGCGCGCCGGTCATGGGCATGCTGGTCTGCAACGACCGCCGCTGGCCGGAGGCCTGGCGCGTCTATGCCCTGCAGGGGATGGAGCTGATGGTGGTGGGCTACAACTCCGCCGCCTACGACCCCAATGGCGGCTCCACGGAGAACGAGGAGATCCGCACCTTCCACTCCATCCTGGCTGCCCAGTCCAACGCCTACATGAACGCCACCTGGGCGGTTGCCGTGGCCAAGGCGGGGAACGAGGACGGGTCCGGCCTCATCGGCGGCTCTGTCATCGTGGACCCGAACGGGGTCATCGTGGCACAGGCGCAGACTCTGGGTGACGAGGTGCTGGTGGCGGATTGCGACCTCGACCTCACGCGGCAGGGCAAGGAGAAGATGTTCAACTTCGCCGCCCATCGGCAGCCGCAGCACTACCGCCGGATCGTGGACCAGGTGGGGGCTGAGCCGCCGGCCTGAACTTCGGGGGCCTTGCCCCCGGGACCCCCACAAGGGGGAAGAAGGAATTCTTCCCCTGGACCCCCATCATCTTCTTCTATCCGTTGATCCCGAGGACACCTGTCCCGCGCCGAGGGTCGATGACCCTCGGCGAACCGCCAGCCCCGCATTCCGCGGCAGCCCCCCAGAAGATGAGGGTGGGGGATCCAGGGGGAGGGGGAATTCCTTCTCCCCCTGGGGCCACCCCGCGTCGTCAACTGGCGCTCGGCCCCGCCACCTTGTCCGGGTAGTTGCAGTAGTCCCGCGCCACGCAGTGCCAGCACTCCGGCCGCCGCGCCTTGCAGACGTAGCGCCCGTGCAGGATCAGCCAGTGGTGGGCGTCCCGCAGGAGTTCGGGCGGGCAGCGCTTCACCAGGCCGTCCTCCACCGCGCGGGGCGTGTCGCCGGGGGCGAGGCCGGTGCGGTTGCCCAGGCGGAAGATGTGGGTGTCCACCGCCATGGTGTCCTGGCCGAAGGCGACGTTGAGGACGACGTTCGCGGTCTTGCGGCCGACGCCGGGCAGGGCTTCCAGGGCTTCCCGGTCCTCCGGAACGCGGCCGCCATACTGTTCCACCAGGATATGGGAGAGGGCGGCGACGTTCTTCGCCTTAGCCTGCCAGAGGCCGATGCTGCGGATGTGGCGGGCGATCCCTTCCGCGCCGAGGGCGGCCATGGCGGCGGCGTCCGGGGCCTCGGCGAAGAGGGTGCGGGTGACCTTGTTCACCGCAAGGTCCGTGGTCTGGGCGGAGAGGACGACGGCGACGAGGAGGGTGAAGGGGTCGGCGTAGTCCAGTTCCGGCCTCGGCTCCGGGTTGGCGGCGGCCAGGGCGCGGATGAAATGCGCGGCGGTGGCGGCGGAGAGGCGGCGGGCGCGGCGGGGCTGGTTGGCGGTGCCGTGCAGCGGCAGGACGGGCTTGGTGGGGCGGCGGCTCACGGGTGTTCATTAGGGCATGTGCATTCGCCGGGAAATCGGCGGCCGGATGTCCTATCTTTGCGGGATGAGCCACGCCCAGGACGCGACGGCGCCCGAGATTCCCCTGTTCGAGGCGGTGACGACACCGCACCAGTCCGGCACCCCGCTGGGGCTGCGCGTGCTGGTGGGCCTGGTGGCGCTCGGCTCGGCGGGGCTGACGGTGCTGTTCTGGTCGCTCGGCGCCTGGCCCGTGGCGGGGTTCATGGGCGGGGAGGTGGTGCTGGTGGTGGCGCTGCTGCGGGCGCATCGCCGCTGGTCCGACCGGCTGGCGGAGCGGATCACCCTGTCGGGCGGGCGGCTGCGGGTGGAGCGTACGGACCGGCGGGGGCGGCGGCGGGCGCTGGCGCTGGACGCCTACTGGGCGCGAGTGGTGCTGACGCCGCGCCCGGGGCGGGTGAGCGAGCTGCGGCTGGCGGTGCGCGGCCGTTCCGTGGAGATCGGCGGCTTCCTGGGGGAGGACGACAAGCTGGACTTGGCGCAGGCCCTGGGCCGGGCGCTGCGGGCCTATCGCGAGCCGGTCTTCGACAACCCGCAATTGCGGCCATGAGGGTGCCCTGCACGGAAACGCCCCCATAAAAAAGGCCGGGCGGGGCATTTTGCCCCGGCCCGGCCCCCGGCCTTTTGCCGATCCCGCCCCGGCCTACTCGGTGGGGGCGAGGCTTTTGATCAGGTCGAAGACCCGCTTGCGCACGGCGGGCTCGTTGATCCGGTAATAGGCGCGCACCAGCTCCAGCGTCTCTCGCTTGTGCAGGGTATCGTCCTCGAACCCCTCCTGGGTCTCAGCGAAGCCCGCGAGGCGGGAGCGGAAGCCGGAGGCGATGCCGCCCATGCTGTCGGGCATGTCGTCGAAGAAGAAGCCGATGGGCACATCCAGCACCCGCGCCAGGTCGAAGAGGCGGCTGGCACCGATGCGGTTCACGCCGCGCTCGTACTTCTGCACCTGCTGGAAGGTGAGGCCGAGGGCCTCCCCCAGCTTCTCCTGGCTCATGCCCAAGAGGGTCCGGCGCAGACGGACGCGGCTTCCCACATGCACGTCGATCGGGCTGGGGCGATGCTCGCCGCGTTCGGTGCGCTCCAGCGCCTCCTCACTCGACATAGGCACCACTCCTTCGCCATTTGGCAGGCGGCCCGCGTTCTGCACGCCATGACATGGCCAGCGGCTCAGACCGTGGCCATTACGTCCCTGCGACACTGCGAGAAGATTGGGGGCACACTTACTGAATGTCAACTCTTTCGAGAATTCTAATTAAATGGACGAAGCCTAACCTCCGGACCCTCTCGCGGCGGAGGCGGGATGGCCAGCGGGGGCAGCTGCGCTACGCCGCGTGCCCAGCCAACCCGCTACAAGGGCCAGGAACGACAGAATGGCCGGTATGAGAAGGCCGAATCGCGCGAAGGGCGGCGGCGGAGCAGCCGCAGGCAGGGGCGATAGCAGGTAGCCCGTCTCTCCGAGCCCCAGGGAGGTGATCAATTCGCCATGAGCATCGAAGCTGGCGGAGATGCCGGTCTGCGCGGCGCGGGCGAGCGGCAGCCCTTCCTCCACCGCGCGCAGCCGGGCGGTGGCGAGATGCTGGTGCGGGCCGGCGGAGATGCCGAACCAGGCGTCGTTGGTGATGTTCAGCAGCCAGCCCGGTCGGTCCGCCCCGACCACCTGGCCGGAGAAGATCACCTCGTAACAGATCAGCGGGCCGACGGGGGGCAGGCCGGGCAAGGGCATGGCCACGGGGCCCGGCCCTGCACCGAAATCCACCCCGCCGCGGATCACCCGGATGGGGATGAGGCCGGAGAGGGGCATGTACTCCCCGAAGGGCACGAGGTGGGACTTGTCGTAGGTGGCGCTGATCCGGGCATCCGGGCCGATGGCGACGAGGCTGTTGAACAGCTTCGTCGGGCGCCCGTCCGGGCCCCATTCGCCGCGCACGGTGCCGGCGAGCAGCAAGCCGCCGGGGGGAAGCGACTCGGCGGCGACGCGGCGGGCCTCGGGGTCGTCCTCCAGCAGGAAGGGGCTGGCCGTCTCCGGCCAGACGATCACGGGGCGAGTGCCCGGCGCGATCCGGGCGGCCTCGGCGGCACCCTGCTGTCCGAGCTCCA
The DNA here is from genome assembly GCF_017813365.1 of Roseomonas indoligenes. Classification (GTDB taxonomy): domain Bacteria; phylum Pseudomonadota; class Alphaproteobacteria; order Acetobacterales; family Acetobacteraceae; genus Roseomonas; species Roseomonas indoligenes. The sequence continues at coordinate 15,470 of NZ_JAGIZA010000039.1, read as the reverse complement.
GGTAGCGACGGAAGATCGGCACACGCGTCTCGGCCCGCCATTTCGTCTCCTGCGCCACGTTGCCCTGCACGAGGACGAGGGTGACGGGCAGGTCCGCCACCTTCTCGCCCGAGAGGCGCCAGGCGCCGAAGCCGGCGAAGAGGAGGAGAGCGGCGAGGCCGCCCGCCATCGCCCGCCGCCCGAGCAGTGGCGTGCAGGCCAGGAGGACGGTGACGAGGGAGAGGCCGTGGGTGCCGATCCAGGCGGCGCCCTGCACGGGAAGGGCGGCGAAGACCCAGGCGGTGCCGAGCTGGTTCCAGGGAAAGCCCGTGAAGGCCCAGCCCCGGACGAATTCCGAGAGCGCCCAGCCGCCGGCGAGGACCGCCACGCGCGGCCAGCCCGGGCGGGCGGCCCAGGCGAGGACGGCGGGGATGACGGTGTAGATCCCCATCCAGAGGGCCAGCAGCGGCACGGCGAGAGGGACGAACCACCAGAGCCGCTCCGCCTCCGTCAGGATGGAGTAGGTGATCCAGTAGAGGCCGGCGACGTGGAAGCCCCAGCCGAAGGCCCAGCCGACGAGGGCCGCGCGTTTCCAGGATCCAGCCCCTTCCAGCAGGAGGAGCAGCCCGGGCAGGGAGAGCAGCAGCACCGGGACGGCGTAAACGGGCGGCATGGCGAGCGCCGCCAGGGCGCCGAGGCCGAAGGCAGCGGCGAGGGCGCGCCATCCCTGGAGGGCGCGAAGGGATCGGACGAGACGTTGCACGGGGCCGGGCCTACTCCGCCGCTCGGGACGAGGGATGGGCGCCCGGCGCGCCGGAGCGCGGGGCTTCGAGAAGAAGGGGCGGGCCGCCGGCGGCCTCCCCGCTGCCTTCCACCGACGGGGCGGGGGCGGGGCGGCGCACGCGGAGACGGCGGATGCGGCGGGGATCCGCCTCCAGGACGCGGAACTCCAGCCCGGAGGAGTGGGACACCAGCTCCCCGCGCGCGGGCACCCGGCCGGCCAGGGTGAAGACGAGGCCGCCCAGCGTGTCGATGTCCTGCTGGCGCTCCTCGGCGGTCAGGACCTCGCCGCCCATCCGGGCCTCGAAATCCTCGATCTTCATGCGGGCGTTCACGTCGAGGCTGCCGTCCGGCCGCTCCACCATCTGGGGGGAGACCTCCTCGTCGTGCTCGTCGGAGATGTCGCCGACGATGGTCTCGACGAGGTCTTCGATCGTCACCAGCCCGTCGATGCCGCCGTACTCGTCCACGACGAGGGCCATGTGGGTCCGGCCCTCCCGCATCTGCAGCAGGAGGTCCAGCACCGGGACCTGGGGCACCACGAAGAGGAGGGGGCGCAGGACCTTGTCGAGGGAGAAGGGCTCCTCGTCCCGCCCGACGGCGGCGAAGACGTCCTTGATGTGGATCATGCCGCGGATGTCGTCGAGGTCGCCGCTGTAGACGGGGAAGCGGCTGTGGCCCTCGCGCTGGATGAGGCGGATGGATTCGTCCAGCGTCAGGTCGCAGGGCATGCCGATGATGTCGGCGCGGGGGACCATGACGTCCACCGCGGTCTTGTTCCGGAGCTTCAGGACGTTGCCGAGGATGATGCGCTCATTCGCGTCCAGCGCGTCGGCCTCGGGCTCCTGGCCCTCCTCGCCCTCCTGCTCGACCAGGGCTTCCACCTGGTCGCGCACGCTCTCGGCCTCGCGCCGGAGCAGCAGGCCCTGGAACTTCCAGAGCAGGCCCTTGCGATCGGTGGCCTGGCGGTCACTCATGCCCGGCCCTCATGATGGTCGATCACGCCACGCCTCTCCAGGGATTGGGCAGGGCAAGGCGGCGCATGATCCGCGCCTCCGCCCGCTCCATCCGCCGCGCCTCGCCAGCGTGCAGGTGATCGTGGCCTGTCAGGTGCAGCACCCCGTGCGCAACAAGATGGGACAGGTGGGCCATCACGCTCCGTCCGGCCGCCCGCGCTTCCCGCCGCACCGTGCCGAGCGCCAGGGCGACATCGCCCGGCACGCCCGGGTGGAGGGAGGGGAAGGAGAGCACGTTGGTCGGCTTCACCTTGCCGCGGTGGTCGCCGTTCAGGCGCTTGATGGCGCGGTCATCCGTCAGCAGGACGGTGACGGAACCATCCTCGCCGGCCTCCTCGAAGGCGGCGGCGGCGGCGCGGCGCACCACTTCCTCCACCCGCGGCACGGCGGATCGCCAGGCAGGGGCCTCGACCACCACCTCGACCGCATCATCCCATCCGGGGAAGCCTTCCCCGGAGGTCTCGTCTTCAGGCCCGGCGGGTTCTCCGCCGGGCGGGCGACTGCCCACTTCTGCCTTACTCCCTCGTTCTGCTGCGGACCGGGCTGCGCCCGTCGGTCACGGTCCCGGCCGCCTCGGCCCGGCCATAGGCCGAGACGATGCGCCCGACCAGGGGGTGGCGTACCACATCCGCCTCGGCGAAGCGGGTGATGCCGATGCCGTCCACGCCATCAAGGATGGAAAGGGCCTCCACCAGCCCGGATTTCTGGCCGGGCGGCAGGTCCACCTGGGTGGGGTCGCCGGTGACCACCATGCGCGAGCCCTCGCCCATGCGGGTGAGGAACATCTTCATCTGCGCGGGGGTGGTGTTCTGCGCCTCGTCCAGGATGGCATAGGCATGGGCCAGCGTGCGGCCGCGCATGAAGGCGAGCGGCGCGATCTCGATCTCGCCGGAGGTGATGCGGCGGGCCACCTGGTCGGCCGGCATCATGTCGTGCAGCGCGTCGTAGAGCGGGCGGAGATAGGGATCGACCTTCTCCTTCATGTCGCCGGGCAGGAAGCCCAGCCGCTCCCCAGCCTCCACCGCGGGGCGGGAGAGGATGATGCGGTCCACCCGGTTGGCCATGAGCAGGGCCACGCCCTGGGCGACGGCGAGATAGGTCTTGCCGGTGCCGGCGGGGCCAACGCCGAAGACCATCTCCTGCCGCTGGAGCATGTCCATATAGGCGGCCTGGGTGCGGCTGCGGGGGGCGATGGCGCCCTTGCGCGTGCGGATGGCCGGCATATCGGCCAGTGGCAGGCGCGGGTCCGACCCGTTCTCGGGCTGGGGCGGGCCATCGGCCATGCGAAGCGCCGCATCCACGTCCGCCATGCCCGTGGGCTCTCCCTTCTGCAGGCGCTGCCACAGGGCGCGCATCACCGATTCCGCCAGCCCGGTGCCGTCCGTCCCGCCGCTGATCATCACGCGCCCGCCCCGGGAGGCGATCCGGACACCCAATCGCTGCTCGATCCGCGCCAGGTGGCGATCGTGTTCCCCGTAGAGCATCGGCAACAGCGCGTTGTCGTCGAAGTCCAGGGTCACGGTCCGCTGCGTGTCCGGCCGGAAGCCGGGGCGCAGGGCGCTGGGATCGGACCGGAGGGTGATCCCCCCGGCGGGGGCGGCGATCTGGGTCAAGCGGCGGCGGACTCCTCGGGCAGCACCATGGTTGCGGAGAGGGAATTGGGGTGGGTGGCCCGCAATTGCATCGGTACCACCGCACCCACCGGGGCTGCGCCGCCATGCGCTAAGGGCGCATGAACCGGCTGGAGCCACGGGGAGCGGCCCGCCACCTGCCCGGGATGGCGCCCGGTGCCGGTGATGAGCACATCCACCACGCGCCCGACGCAGGCGCGGTTGAAGTCGTCCTGCTGCTGCCGCAGCAGGGCCTGGAGGGCCTGGAGGCGGGTGTCCTTCTCCGCCTCCGCCACCGCGCCCGGCTGGGCGGCGGCGGGGGTGCCGGGGCGGGCGGAATACTTGAAGGAGTAGGCGCCGGCGAAGCCCACCTGCTCCACCAGCCGCATCGTGTCCTCGAAGTCCTTCGCCGTCTCGCCGGGGTGGCCGACGATGAAGTCGGAGGTGAGGGCGATGTCCGGCCGTACTTCCCGCAGGCGGTCGGCGAGGCGGAGGTAGAGGTCGGCCTTGTGGCCCCGGTTCATGGCGGCCAGCACGCGGTCCGATCCGCTCTGCACGGGGAGGTGCAGGTAGGGCATCAGGGCCGGGATCTCGCCGTGGGCGGCGATGAGGTCATCGTCCATGTCGCGCGGGTGGCTCGTCGTGTAGCGCAGACGGGCAACGCCGGGGATTTCGGCCAGTTCCCGCAGCAGGCGGGCGAGGCGCCAGCTGTTGCCGTCGGGTGACGCACCCGCCCAGGCATTCACGTTCTGCCCGAGCAGGGCGATCTCCCGCGCGCCGTTGGCCGCGAGCTGCCGCGCCTCCGCCAGGATGGCGGCGGCGGGGCGGGAGAACTCGGCGCCGCGCGTGTAGGGGACCACGCAGAAGGAGCAGAACTTGTCGCAGCCCTCCTGGATCGTGAGGAAGGCGACGGGGCCCTGGGGGCCGCGGGCCTCGGGCAGGTGGTCGAACTTGTCCTCGGCGGGGAAGTCCGTCTCGATCACGGCGCCGGCGGCGCGGCTGGCGCGGGCCACCATCTCCGGCAGGCGGTGATAGGTCTGGGGGCCGAGGACGATGTCCACCCAGGGGGCGCGGGCAGTGATCTCCGCGCCCTCCGCCTGGGCGACGCAGCCGGCGACGGCGATGACCGTCTCCCGCCCCTCCGCCGCGCGGGCTTTCTTCGTCTCCCGCAAGCGGCCGAGGTCGGAGAAGACCTTCTCGCTCGCCTTTTCCCGGATGTGGCAGGTGTTGAGGATGACCATGTCGGCCTCCTCCGCGCTCTCGGTCGGGGCGTAGCCGAGGGGGGCGAGGATGTCGGCCATCCGCCCGCTGTCATAGACGTTCATCTGGCAGCCCCAGGTGCGGATCAGGAGCTTGCGGGTATTGGGCCGAGCCGGGCCGGTGGTGCTCATGCTGGAAAAGACCCTTCCGTTCCCGGGCCCTTGCGCGAGCAAGGCACCCCGGGGGCGGGGGATGTGCGGCGCGGGGCCTTCCAGGTCAAGAAAACTCCCGGCGCGGCATGAGGGGCGCGTCCATGCGGGAAGCCTCGCGGATCGGTTCGATTCCGGTCAAGCAAAGACCGGTCAGGCAGGTTGGGGCCAGCGGGCGGGCAGGGGCACCGGGGGACGGTTCTGGCGGAGGATCGCCGCGCCCTCGGCCACCGTCGTCTCCATGGCGGCGGAGAGGGCCTTGCGGTTGGGGCTGGGGCCGGGTTCCAGCGGCGCGTGCAGCAGCACGGTGGCGCGCAGCCCGGCGTAGCGGAGCAGGTTCCAGGCGTGGGGACCGATGGACATGTCCCCGTACCAGGCGAAGACCGGGCGGTCCCGCCGGCAGGCCGGCAGGCCGCCCAGGCGGTCGTAGCCGAGGGAGACGGGCTGGATGACGGCGGCCGCATCCGCCACCGCGAGGAAGGAGGAGCGGAAGGGCAGGACCCGCGTGCCGTCCGAGGAGGTGCCCTCAGGGAAGAGGACGAGGCTGTCGCCGCGCGCCAGCCGGTCCCGCATCTCCTTCGCCTCCTCGCCCGTGCGGCCGCGGGAGCGGGAGACGAAGACGGTGCGGCCGAGGCGGGCGACGAGGCCGATCAGCGGCCAGCGCCCCACCTCCGCCTTCGAGACGAAGGCGGCGTCGAGGGTGGCGCCGAGCACGATGATGTCGAGCCAGGAGGAGTGGTTGGCGAGATAGAGGGTGCGCGGGGCGGCCCGCCGTTCCCCCGCCACCTGGATGCGGATGCCCATGAGGAAGGCGACGGCCTGCCAGTAGAAGCGGGCGAAGCGCACCTTGCCCCGCCCGGGCAGGGCCAGCAGCACGGCCTGGACGGGCATGGCGGCCAGGGTCCAGGCCGCGATGGTGACGAGGCGGCGCACCGCCCGGAAGCGGCCGCCGAGCGGGCGGTCCCCCATGACATCGAAGACGCGGCCGCCGGGGACGGCGCGGCGGTAGCGCAGGGGCGCGCGGCGGCGCAGGGAGCTCGGGGCGGCCAGGGCCTCGGCAGGGTCGCGTGTGGCGGCGTCCATGCCCGCCGGGTTAGCGCGGCGAAGGAGACACGTCCATGGCGGGGCCGTGAAGGCGGCGTGACGGAAGCGTCACGTCTTCGCCGGGCCGCCCCGATTCCCAAGGGTGCGGGAAGGGCTCTAGGCTCCCGCGCCTTTCGAGCGGAGCCGGACCATGACGCAGCGGCGTGACCTTGTCGGCCTGGCCCTCGGCGCGGGGGCTGCCTGGATCGCGCCGGGCTGGCTTGCCGGGGCCCGGGCCCAGGAGGCGGGGCAGGGGGCGGGGCATGGGGGCGCGCTGCGGATCGGGATGGCGGCGCCGAACACCACGCTGGACCCGCATCTGCTGAGCAACGCGCCGAACAACGCGGTGGCGACGCACCTGTTCGACAGCCTGGTGGTCAACGACCACGCCTCCCGCTCCCAGCCCGGGCTGGCCGAGTCCTGGACGCGGCAGGACGACACGCACTGGACCTTCCGCCTGCGGGAGGCGCGCTTCTCCGACGGGGCGGCTTTCACGGCGGAGGACGCCATCGCCTCCATCCGGCGGGCGACCGACATCCCGAGCGCGGCGTCCTTCCGGACCTACACGCGCAGTATCAGCGCCATGTCCGCGCCGGACCCGCGCACGCTGCTGGTGGAGACGCGGGCGCCGGACCCGCTGCTGCTGAACTCCATCGGACGGGTGCGGATCATCCGGGCGGCCCTGGCGGGGGCGCCGAGCGCCGATTTCAATTCCGGCCGCGCCGCGATCGGCACCGGACCCTACATCCTGCGGGAGTACGTCCCGGGCAATCGCATCGTGCTGGAGCGCAACGCCGCCTGGTGGGGCGGGCCGACGCCCTGGGAGCGCGTGGAGCTGCGGGTGGTGACGGACGACGCGGCGCGACTGGCGGCGCTGCTGGCGGGGGACCTCGACATCATCGAGGCGGTGGCATCGGGGAATACGGAGCGGGTGAAGGCGGACCCGCGGCTGCACCCGATCAGCGGCATCTCCTCCCGCTTCGTGTATTTCGCGCTGGATCAGGTGAACGAGGTCTCGCCCTCCGTGACCGGGATGGACAGCAGGCCGCTGGAGCGGAACCCCTTCAAGGACCTGCGGGTGCGGCAGGCGCTGTCCCTGGCGATCAACCGGCAGGCCATCGTGGAGCGCACGATGGAGGGGCAGGCCGTGGCCGCCAGCCAGTTCCTGCCGAAGGGCGGGCCGGGGACGGATTCCACGCTGGAGGTCCCGGCCTATGACCCCAACCGGGCGCGCGCGCTACTGGCGGAGGCCGGCTATCCCCGGGGCTTCCGGCTGACCGTCGTGGGGCCGAACGACCGCTATATCAACGATTCGAAGATCGTGCAGGCCGTGGCGCAGATGTTCACGCGCATCGGGGTGGAGTGCCGGGCGGAGACGATGCCCTGGTCCACCTATGCCGGGCGCAACAGCCAGCGCACGGTGGATTCCTGCCATCTCGGCGCCTGGGGGGTGAACACGGGGGAGACGAGCAACCCGATGTCGGCCCTGGTCGCGACCGAGGACAAGGCGGCCGGGCTGGGGATCAGCAATGGCGGCCGCTACTCCAACCCCGAGGTGGACCGGCGGTTGAAGGAGGCGCTGCGGACGATGGACGATGCGGGGCGCAACGCCCTGCTGGCCGAGGCCAGCGGCATCGCCTTCCGCGACGTCGCGCTGATTCCGCTGCATCACGAGGTCTCGGTCTGGGCGGCGAAGAAGGGCATCGGCTACGTCACCCGTGCCGACCAGTACACGCTCGCCACCGGCGTCACGAAGGAATCCTGAGCACCGTGTCCAGCACCGCGACCGAAGACAGCCAGGCGAAGCTGCTGCGCGCCACCTACGATGTCGGCAAGACGGCGATTTATGCCGCGAAGGTCGATCCGCGCTTCCACTACTGTCTTTATGTCCCGCCGCAGATCGGGCCGGAGACGGAGCTGGTGGTCTGCGTCCACGGCACCTCCCGCACCTCCTTTCTCGATTTCCGGGACGGGTTCGCGGAGTTCGGGCGGTGGAAGAACTGCGTGATCCTCTGCCCGGTCTTCCCGATCGGGCCGCTCGGGGACGGGGCGCGCAGCGGGTACAAGTACATGCAGGAGGGCGAGATCCGCTACGACCGGGTGCTGCTCGGCATGGTGGAGGAGGTGGCGGCGAAGTACGGACGCCAGTGGGACAAGTTCGCGATGTTCGGCTTCTCCGGCGGCGGGCACTTCACGCATCGCTTCGCGATCCTGCATCCCTTGAAGCTCTGGGCGGCCTGCATCGGGGCATCGGGTTCCGTGACGCTGCTGGATGCGGACCGGGACTGGTGGGTGGGGATCCGGAACCTGAAGGAGGTGTTCGGGATCGCGTTCGACCGCGAGGCGCTGGCGGAGGTGCCCGTGCAGATGCTGGTGGGCGATGCGGACCTGGAGACCTGGGAGATCACGCACAAGCCCGGCGGCACCTATTGGATGGAGGGCGCAAACGACGCCGGGCGCACGCGGCCGGAGCGGATGGACGCCCTGCGGAAGTCCTTCGAGGCGGCGGGGGTGAAGGTGCGCTTCGACCTCGTGCCGGGGGTGGCCCACAGCCGGATGCTGGTGATCGACCGGGTGCAGGACTTCCTCGCCGGGCTGCTGCACCAGAAGCGGGGCGCCTGACATGGCCGGGATGATCGTGGCGCCGCAGCCGGAGGCGGTGGAAGCGGGCGCGCGGGTGCTGGAGCGCGGTGGGAATGCCGTGGATGCCGCCATCGCCTGCGGGCTGGTGCAGGGCGTGGTCGATCCGCAGATGGTGGGGATCGGCGGCTTCGGCTCCATGCAGGTCTTCCTGCCGCGCCGGGGCGTGCACAAGGTGCTGGAGTTCTTCTCCCGCGCGCCGCTGGCGGCCACGCCGGAGATGTGGGCGGACAAGCTGCTGGGGCAGTCGCGCGACGGCTTCGCCTTCCTGCTGGAGGGCGGGATCAGCGAGGCGGGGCACCTGGCGGTCTGCACGCCGGGGAACGTGGCGGGCTATGCGGAGGCGCTGCGGCTCTGGGGCACGATGGAGTGGCGGGACGTGTTCCAGCCGGCCATCACCCAGGCGCGGCAGGGCTGGATGGTGCGGCCGCATGTCCACTGGTTCTGGAGCCAGGACCAGTCCGCCAGCGGGCAGGTGAACACGATCGACAAGCTGCGGATGACCGCCACGGGGCGGCGCGTCTACTTCCGCGAGGACGGTTCGCTGAAGCGCCAGGGCGACATCATCGACAACCCGGACATGGCGCACAGCCTGGAGCGGCTGGCGGAGGGCGGGCCGGAACTGTTCTACACCGGGGAGATGGCGGAGGAGATCGCGGCCGACTTCCGGGCGAATGGCGGGCTTCTCTCCCTGGAGGACCTGCGGGCCTATCGCACCTCGCTGGCGGATCCGATCTGGGGCGAATACCGTGGGCACCGGATCGCGACGAACCCGCCGCCGAGCAGCGGCTTCGCCATGCTGCAGGTGCTGCACATCCTCGAGCATTTCGACATGGGCGCGCTGACCCATGGCGGGGTGGAGCACCTGCGTATCCTGGCCGAGGCCATGAAGCGCATGACGATCGACAAGGACCGCAACATGTCCGACCCGGCCTTCGTGCCGGTGCCGACGGAGAGGCTGCTGTCCCGCGACTATACGGCGGGGGTCGCGGAGGGGATCCGGCGCGGGGAGCGGCTGCGGGTGACGCGGCTCGAGCGGAAGACCGAGCGCGACACCACCCATGTCTCCGTTATGGACGGGGAGGGGAACTGCGTGACGATGACTCATACCCTTGGCAGCCCCTCCGGCGCGATCACGGAGGGGCTGGGCTTCATGTATAACGGGTCGATGAGCCGCTTCGACCCGCGTCCGGGGCATGCGGGCTCCATCGCGCCGGGCAAGCGGCGCGCCTCCTCCTCCGCGCCGACCATCGTGTTCCAGGGGGATCGGCCGCGGATCGTCATCGGGGCGCCGGGGGGCAGCTACATCGCGCCGGCGGTGGCGCAGGGCATCAGCAACGTGCTGGATTTCGGGATGTCCATGTCGGACGCCGTGGCGGCGCCGCGGATCGTCGCCGTGTCGGATTCCATCGACGTGTCCAACCGCGTGCGGCGGGACGTGACGGAGGCGCTGGCGGGGATGGGCTACGACATCAAGCGCAGCCCGATGAGCTACGCCTTCGCGGCGCTGCACGGGATCCAGGCGCGGGCGGACGGGGTGCTGGAAGGCGGGGCGGATCCGCAGCGGGACGGGATGGCGCTGCGGGCGGGGTAGGAACCGCCGGAGGGAGGATCGGCCATGAGGATGCGCGACGGAAGCCGTGGCGATGACGCGTGGTGAAGCTTCCGCTCAACTGAGGTCGATCTACCTCGCGCCCCGCCTCGGGGAACGCCTCTACGGGCGAATGCCAACCTTCCCCGTCGCTGCCAGTGGCGCGGTTCGACTGAACCGAAATGGCCTGACGCTTGTTGAGGAGCAGAATATCGGCGCGGACTGGGTGCGCCGCGGGCTCTATCATCGGAGGCAGGACTGGTGTGACCAGGGCTGGCGGATCCTCGATTGGGCTCTGGACCAGCAGGAGGCAGAAGGCGGATGGGCCTGCCGTGACCCGTTTCACTCGGCGATGCGCTACCTTCAGGCACTGACGCTTGCTCTGCTGCTCGACCCACAGCGGATCACGCGACAGCGCATGCGGTGCTGCGGCCGGGCCCTGAACTGGATGACGAGCCGCCCCGTCGAAAGGCGGGGTCTCAGGCACGATGCGAGATACGGTCATCGCCAATGGATGGCCGCATGCCTCTACCAGTGTGCGGCCGTTCTGTTCGGGCGCCCGCGCTTTCACGCGCGGGCGGCAAAGCATGCGCTTCTGGCAATGTCGTCGCAGCGCCCCGACGGTGTCTACCCGGAGCTCGGCGGCTACGACGTGGCGTACCAGATCTACGGAAGCTCGTTTGCGCAGCGTTTCCTGATGCTCTGCGAGGACGCGGCCATGGTGGACCTGGCAGAAGGATCGTTGCGGCGGGCCTTGGAGTGGTATGTCGCGAGAATGGATCCCCGCAGTGGCATCGTGTCCACGCTGGGATCGTCGCGGGTGTCCATGGAAATGGGCCATGGGGGCCATGGAAAAAGGGTCTCTTACCCTCGCGCGGTGGAGGTGTTCACGATCGCTGCCTTGATGGAAGGCGGGGAAGGCTTCGAGGCAGCGGCTCTTGCCTCGATGGCTGCGGCCAAGGCCAAAGGGCAGGCCGCCTAGTCGGATCGCGTGCCCGTTCCCGCGGAGGACGGCCTTCGTGAACCGGGGAACCGCAGGAGGAGACTCTCCCTCGTCGGTTCGGATGAGGGGCGGGGCCTAATCCCCCGTCGCGACGATCTTGCGCTCGTAGTGCTTGAGGTACTTCGCCGTGACCAGCTCGGTCTTCACCAGCACGCAGACGTCGGTGGTGTTGAACTGGCGGTCCACCACCGCGCCGTCCCCCACGAAGCCGCCGAGGCGCAGGTAGCCCTTCACCAGCGGCGGCAGCTCCGCCAGCACGCGCTTGGGGTCGAAGCCCGCGGGGTCCATGCGGTCCATCGCCACGTAGAGCTCCGGCAGGGCGCGGGGGCGCAGCGCCGGCGGGGCCAGGTGGTAGGCGTGGAGGTAGGTGAGGGAGGCCGCCATGGCGTCCGGGTCCGTGCCGGGCAGGGAGGCGCAGCCGAACATGAGCGAGATCCGGTGCTGGAAAATATAGGCGGCGATCCCCTGCCAGAGGAGCTGGAGGGTGCCGCGGGTGCGATAGCCCTCGTCCACGCAGGAGCGGCCGAGCTCCAGCAGCCCGTTGCCGAGCGAGCGGATCGGGGTCAGGTCGTACTCGCTGGCGGAGTAGAAGTCCCCCACCCGGGCCGCGGCGGGGCGGCGGATGAGGCGGTAGGTCCCCACCACGGCCGCCGCGCCCTCACCCCGGTCGTGGTCCATCACCAGCAGGTGGTCGGCCACGGGGTCGTAGGCATCGGCGTCCAGCCGGCTGGCGGCGGTGGCGGCGTCGGGCTGGGCGCCCATCTCCTCGTAGAAGACGCGCCAGCGCAGCGCCTGGGCCGCCTCGACCTCCGCCGCGCTCTCCGCGATGCGGACGCCCAGGCTGCCGCTGCGGATCTCCCCGAAGCCGGTGGCCGCCTCGGTCATTCCCCGTCCTTCTTCAGGGGAGGGCCGGGGCGGCGCCGGGGGTCCGGCGCGGCATCGGCCTTCTTGCCGAATAGTTCCAGCCGCTGCTGGACGAGGGTGAAGCCGTAGCGGGCCGCGATTCCCTCCACCAGCCGCTCGAACTCCTCGTCCTCGAACTCGAGGACGGTGCCGGTGTCCACGTCGATCAGGTGGTGGTGGTGGCCGCGATCGGCCGGGTCGTAGCGGGACCGGCCGCCGCCGAAGTCGCGGCGCTCCAGGATGCCCTTCTCCTCCAGCAGCCGGACCGTGCGGTAGACGGTGGCGATGGAGACCTTGCTGTCGAGGGCGATGGCGCGGCGGTAGAGTTCCTCCACGTCCGGGTGATCCTCGGCCTCGGAGAGGACGCGGGCGATCAGCCGGCGCTGGCCGGTCATCTTGAGGCCCCGCTCGATGCAGAGGCGCTCGATCCGCGTGGGGTCGGCGCCTTTGTCGTGCGGTGCCTTGGCGTGGGTGTGCGTGGCGTGGTCCATGGTCATCCCGTTCGGGCGGAGACTACTACCCCGCCGATGGCCCCGGCGCCAAACCCGCCTTCAAGGCCACCCGCGCCGCCGTTCCGCGGGCCGGCCCTATTCCTTCGTGCCGCGGCCGCGGCGGACGCTGCGCGGCCGGGTGCCGAGCCCGATCTTCTTGGCGAGCGAGGAGCGGTGCGAGGCATAGGCCGGGGCTACCATGGGGTAGTCCGGCGGCAGGCCCCAGCGCTCCCGGTACTGCTCGGGCGTCATGTTGTAGGCGGTCTTGAGGTGGCGCTTCAGCATTTTCAGCTTCTTGCCGTCCTCGAGGCACACCAGATACTCGGGCGTGATGCTCTTCTTCACGGCGACCGCCGGCTCCGGCCGGGTGGCCGGCACGACCTCGGCGGGGCGGCCGAGCCCGGACAGGGTGCGGTGGACATTCTCGATCAGCAGGGAGAGCTCGGCCACCGGAACGGGGTTGTTCGAGACATGCGCCGCGACGATCTGCGCCGTCAGCCCGAGGACCGTTCCATCCGCGGTTTCCCGTACCGCCACCGTGGTCTCCGCCATTCACGCCATCCCCGAGTTCTGCCGGACGCGCACATCCGCCGTAAAGGATCGGGACTTGCAGAGCCCCCGATTCGCAAGAGGATTTACCTTGTTTCCCATGCCGGTGACAGAGAAGAGTTGGAATCAAAGGTCATGAGCAAAGAAATCACTGCGACGGAAGGCTTGGACATGCCTGCCGAGACTTGCCGGATCGATATCACCCGCGACACCTGCCCGATGACCTTCGTCCGCACCCGCCTGGCGCTGGACCGCATGGAGGCGGGCGAGGTGCTGCTGGTTCTGCTGCGCGGGGAGGAGCCGCGGCGCAACGTGCCGCGCACCGCCGCCGAGCAGGGGCATGCCGTGCTGGGGATGGAGGAGGGGGCGGAGGGCAGCGCTCGGCTCTGGATCAGGAAGGGGGGCTGAGGCCCTTCACGCCTCCGGTCCAGTCCTCGGGCCCGATCCGAAGCACCAGCGCGTCCGTGCCGTCCGTGTAGTAGCGGCGCCGGCGGCCGACTTCCGCCGCCCCGGCGCGGGCGTAGAGGGCGCGGGCGGGGGCATTCGCCTCCGAGACCTCCAGGAAGAGCGCCGTGGCGCCGCGCCGGGCGGCTTCCGCCACCGCCGCCTCCAGGAGCCGGCCGCCAAGGCCCTGCCGGCGGGCGGCGGGATGGACGGCGAGGGTGAGGATCTCCGCCTCTCCCGCGACGGCGCGGGCCAGGACGAAGCCCCGATCCCCGGCCAGGAGGCCGAAGCCGCCCTCAAGCCGCAGCATGGCGGTGAGAGCGGTGGCGCCCCAGCGCTCGTCCGGGGGGAAGGCGGCCGCGTGCAGGGCGGCCAGGGCGGGGATGTCCGCCTCCGTCGCCGGCCGCGGCTGGCCGTCCGGGCCCATCAGGCCGCGGGGCCCGGCACGCGCAGGGCCAGCGGTTCGGCGTAGAGCGGCGCCGCCGGCCGGGGCGGGGCGCCCTCCGCCATCCGGCGCGCGGCGGCGGCGGCCACGAAGCGCGCATGCGGCAGCCTGGCCCCGGAGAGGAGTGCGTTCGCCCCCCGCGCCAGCAGGCGGGCGGCGGCCTGGGGCGCGGCATCCCCCATCAGCACGACGGGACCTTCCGGGGTGGGCAGGGCGGCTTCGTCCAGCAGGGCCGGGGCCTCGCCCAGCCGTTCCAGCACCAGCCCGCCGCGGCCGGCGAGGGTCACGGACCAGGGGGTGCGGCCCGCGGCCTGGGGGGTGTCCAGGGCGGCGGCCAGCGCCTCCCCCGTCGTCACCCCGAGCAGGGGCACGCCCCAGCCATCCGCCAGGCCGCGGCCGAGCGCGATGGCGGCGCGCAGCCCGGTGAAGCCGCCCGGCCCGACGGAGACCGCCACCGCGCCCGGCCGCGGGTTCCCGGCCTGGCGCAGCACCGCATCGGCCAGGGCGGGCAGAGCGGCCGGCTGCCCGCGCGAGCCCTCCCGCGAGGCCTCCGCCAGCACCGCACCATCCTGCCACAGTGCCACGGAGGCGCAGGCCAGCGCCGCGTCCAAGGCCAGGAGTTGCATCGCGTATCCCCTCCGCTTCGCGCGGCGCGAATGTGCCAGGGCCGCATCGCCCCGGCCACGGCGGACCCGTGCCGCCGGCGCGGGGAGCGACAGAAATTCACTTGTGACGCATGGGGCGGGCCGCGATGCTGCGCTGCACACTGGTGGAGCATGTCGATGGCCCAGCGCATCGCCGACCGAGTGGATGCCCTTCTGGATACGGTCCTTGCGCTGAAGCGCGAGCTGGCCGTGGCCGGCAACCGCGTCGCCGCATCCTCCCCGGATTATGTGCGCGCGATCGCCGCCGCGCCGGAGCGGCTGGGCGCGCAGCCGCTGGTCCAGCCCTATGAGGAGATCGCCCCGGGGCTGACCGTGGGCTTCCGCCAGGGGGCCAGGCCGGACCTGCACCTGCGCGCCGATCCCACGCGGGGGGTGGAAATCTCGCTCAAGCAGCGCACGGCCAGCACCTGGGTCACGCTGGAGATGGAGTGGGATCCCGCCGCGTTGCGGGAGAAGCAGCGGGCGACGCTCCTGCTGCGCGGCAGCGCCCCGCAGCCGCTGAGCCTGACCTGCCTTCTCCGCTGCACGGGGCCGGGCGGCGCGAATGCGGACCTGCCGGGCAAGGCGATCGAGCTGGGGCCGCAGCCCGGCTTTCACGCAGTGGAGTTCGTCGGGCCCGCCGGTGCGGCTGCCTGGGAGGGGCTGCAGGGCTGCCGGGTGATCGTGTTCTGCCCGCTGACGCCCTTCTTGATGACGCTGACGGAACTCAGCCTGATCTGAGCGGGGCGGCCCGGCCTAGCACTACCTGGGCACTTGCGGACGTGATGTGATGGACCGACCTGCTGAGGCACGACCTCGGCAGGAGGTGGTCATGGCGGATGCCGTTCGTGGGGCGAGCGGTCTGGATAGCTGGCTCGCACCC
>NZ_JAGIZA010000038.1 GCF_017813365.1 Roseomonas indoligenes | reverse complement strand
GTGGACGCCGGCAACCTCGTCCAGGCCGGCGCCACCCTGCTGACGACGATCGTGGCGCTGGACCCGATCTACGCCACCTTCGACCTCAGCGAGGCCGACCTGCTGCGCTTCACCCGCCGCGGCACGACCCGCCCCGAGGGCGGCGTGCCCGAGCCGGTGCTGCTGCGCCTGGCCGACGAGGCGGAGTTTGGCCGCCAGGGGCGGATGGACTTCCTGGACACGGCGCTGGACGCGCGTTCCGGCACGATCCGCGCCCGCGCCACGATCGCGAACGCCGACCTCTTCCTCACCCCCGGCACATTCGCCCGCCTGCGCCTCCGCGCCGGGGAAGGGGAGGTGCTGATGGTGCCGGACGCGGCCATCGCCGCCGACCAGGCCGCGCGAGTGGTGATGACGGTCTCGGCCGACGGCACGGTGGTCGCCAAGCCCGTCGCCCTCGGCCCCGTGGTGGATGGGTTGCGCGTGGTGCGCAGCGGTCTCTCGCCCGCCGACCAGGTGATCACCGCCGGGCTGCACCTGGCACGCCCCGGCGGGCGGGTGACGGCGGAGGTGAAGCCCCTCGCCCCCGCCCGCCTGGCCGAAGCGCGCTGAGGGAACCGCCGCCATGCGCTTCGCCCAGTTCTTCATATCCAGGCCGATCTTCGCCTCGGTCATCTCCATCGCCATCGTGCTGATCGGCGCCATCTCCGGCTTCCGGCTGCCGATCAGCGAGTACCCGGAGATCGCGCCCCCGACCGTCACCATCGCCGCCACCTATCCAGGGGCCTCGGCCGCCGTGATCGCGGAGACGGTGGCGTCCCCGATCGAGCAGGAGATCAACGGCGTGGAGGGAATGCTCTACGTCTCCTCCCAGGCCACCGGCGACGGGCGGCTCTCCGTCAACGTCGTCTTTCGCCAGGGCGTGGACGTGGACCAGGCCCAGGTCCTCGTCCAGAACCGCATGGCGGTGGCCGAGGCCCGGCTGCCCGAGGAGGTGCGCCGCCTCGGCATCACCGTCCGCAAGGCCTCGCCGGACATCATGATGGTGATCCACCTCACCTCGCCGGACGGCTCGCGGGACGAGGGCTACATCTCCAACTATGCGATGCTGAACATCAAGGACCGCATCGCTCGCCTGGACGGCGTGGGCGACGTGCAGGTCTTCGGCGCGCGCGACTACGCGATGCGGATCTGGCTGGACCCTGCCAAGGTGGCGGCCCGCGGGCTGACGCCGGGCGAGGTGGTGGACGCGCTGCGCCGCGCCAACGTGCAGGTGGCGGCAGGCGGGCTGAACCAGCCGCCGACGGGCGCCTCCAACGGCGCCTTCCAGCTGAACATCCAGGCACTCGGCCGGCTGCGCGACGTCGAGGAGTTCTCCGACATCGTCGTGGCCACGAACGAGGCCGGCGCCCCGCTGCGCCTGCGCGACATCGCCCGTGTGGAGCTCGGCGCGCAGGATTACACCCTCAGCGCCTACCTGGACGCCGACCGCGCCGTCGCCATGCCGGTCTTCCAGCGCCCCGGCTCCAACGCCCTCGCCACCGCGGCCGCCCTGCGCGCGACGCTGGAGGAGCTGAAGAAGGATTTCCCGCCGGGCCTAGCCTACCATACGGTCTACGACACGACCCGCTTCATCGAGCAGTCGATGGAGGCGGTGGTCCACACTTTCGTGGAAGCCATCATCCTCGTCGTGCTCGTGGTGATCCTCTTCCTCCAGTCCTGGCGCGCCTCCATCATTCCGCTGGCCGCCATCCCCGTCTCCATCATCGGCACGCTCGCCTTTATGGCGGCGCTGGGCATCTCGCTGAACAACCTGTCCATGTTCGGCCTGATCCTGGCAATCGGCATTGTGGTGGATGACGCCATCGTCGTGGTGGAGAACGTGGAGCGCCACATGGCCGAGGGAATGGACCCCGTGGCCGCCACGCGCCGCACCATGGACGAGGTGGGCTTCGCCCTTCTCGCCATCGCTCTCGTCCTCTGCGCCGTCTTCGTGCCTACAGCCTTCATCGAGGGGCTGTCCGGCGCCTTCTATCGCCAGTTCGCCGTCACGATCGCGGTCGCCACGCTCCTCTCCGCGCTCGTCTCGCTCACCCTCTCGCCCGCGCTCGCCGCCCTGCTGCTGCGCCCGCATGGGCACGCTCACGCTACGGGTTGGCGCGCCTGGATCGGGGCGCCGTTCGGCCTGTTCTTCCGCGGCTTCAACCTGCTTTTTGACAAGCTCTCCCTCGGCTACGGCGCGCTGACCCGGCGGCTGGTGCGGCTCTCCGCCGTGCTGCTGATCCTCTTCGCCGGGCTGCTGGCCCTGACGGGGCGCACGGTGGTGACCACCCCCACCGGCCTGATCCCGCCGCTGGACCGCGGCTACCTGATCGCCGCTTTCCAACTCCCCCCCGGAGCCTCCCTGGCCCGCACCGACGCGGTGATCCGCCAGGCGACGCGGGACGTGCTGGAGGTGCCCGGTGTCGCGAACTCCATCGCCTTCACCGGCTTCGACGGCGCGACCTTCACCAACGCGCCCAACTCCGGCGTGATCTTCGTCAACCTCAAGTCCTTCGAGGAGCGCGAGGCGGCGCACCTGACCTTCGCCGGCATCACCGGCGCCGTGCAGGCGCGGCTGATGCAGCAGCGCGACGCGCTGGCCCTCGTTATCCCGCCGCCTTCCGTGCCGGGCATCGGCACCGGCGGCGGCTTCAAGTTCTACATCCAGGACCGCGGCGACCGCGGGGCACGCGCGCTGGAGGAGGTGACCAACCGGATCGTCGCGGCCGCCAATCAGCGACCCGAGATCGCCATGGCCTTCACCCTGTTCAACACCAAGACCCCGACGCTCCGGGCCGAAGTGGACCGCAGCAAGGCGGAGATGCTGGGCGTTCCTCTCTCCCGCGTGTCGGAGGCGCTCTCGACCTATCTCGGCTCCACCTTCGTCAACGACTTCAACATTCTCGGCCGGACCTACCGCGTGACCGCGCAGGCGGAGGAGACGCAGCGCCTGACCCCGCGCGACGTGGCGCTCCTGCGCACGCGCAACGCCGACGGCGCCATGGTGCCGATCGGGGCGCTGGCCACGCTGGAGCCGGACACCGCCGCCTATCGCGTGCCCCGCTACAACCTCTACCCCGCGGCCGAGGTGCAGGGCGCGCCCAAGCCCGGCGTCTCCACCGGCCAGGCGATCGCGGCCATGGAGGCGATGCTTCGTGAGCAACTGCCCCCGGGTTTCGGCTTCGAATGGACGGAGATCGCGCTGCAGGAGACCACCCAGGGCAACACCGCGCCCATCGCCTTCGGGCTGGCCGTGGTCTTCGTCATTCTGCTGCTCGCCGCCCTCTACGAGAGCTGGCTGCTGCCGCTGGCCGTGGTGCTGATCGCACCGATGTCGGTGCTGGCCGCCCTCGCCGGCGTGGTCTGGCGGGGCCTGGACAACAACGTCCTCGTCCAGGTCGGGCTCGTGGTGCTGATCGGCCTGGCGGCGAAGAACGCGATCCTCATCGTGGAGTTCGCCCGGCACGCCGAGGGAGAGGGCATGACCCGCTGGCAGGCGGCCGAGGCCGCGGCCCGCACGCGGCTCCGGCCGATCCTGATGACCTCGCTTGCCTTCATCCTCGGCGTCCTCCCGCTCGCGGTCGCAACGGGCGCGGGCGCGGAAATGCGGCAGAGCCTCGGCACCGCCGTCTTCGCCGGCATGCTCGGCGTCACCGGCTTCGGGCTGGTCTTCACGCCCGTCTTCTACGTGGTGGCCAGGTCCATGGCCCGGAAGGAAGCGAGGCGGGACACGGAAGCGATGCCGGTCGCGACCTGAACGGGCCGTAGCGGCCCGCGGGGAAACAGCGCATGGGCGGGGAGGGGGGCGGGTTCAGCCTCCCCGACCCGCCCTTCCTTCGTCCGGGGGCCGCCGGGTGGGCGCTTGCACGGGGTGGGCCTGCCGTGCTGGAGCATGAGGAGCCGTTCGGGCCTCTCCGCCCGACCGACCCGCATGAGGCGAGGGGCAGGTCAGCACCGATGAACGTCGACTCGACACTGACGCTGCTCGGGGCGGGCCTGCTGGCCGGCGCGATGAACGCGGCCGCGGGGGGCGGCTCCTTCATCAGCATTCCCGCCATGGTCTTCGTCGGCCTGCCATCCGTGGCCGCCAATGCATCCAGCACCGTCGCCCTGCTGCCCGGCACGCTTGCCAGCGCCTGGGCGTGGCGGCGGGACTACCGCTCCCTGCACGGGATTTCCTCCCGAACCCTGCTGGCGATCAGCTTCGCGGGCGGGCTGGCCGGGGCGCTTCTCCTCCTCGCCACCTCGTCCCGCGCCTTCGACCGGCTGCTGCCCTGGCTCATGCTCCTCGGCACCCTGGCCTTCGCCTTCGGCCGCCCTCTCGGCGCCGCCCTGCGCGCGCGGGTGCAGATCGGGCGGGGTGCCATGCTCGGCGCCCAGGTCCTGCTCTCGATCTATGCCGGCTATTTCGGCGGCGGCGTCGGCATCATGATGATGGCCGTCTGGGGTCTGCTCGGCGAGACCGACATCAAGGCGATGAGCGCGCTGCGCACCCTCCTCGTCAGCGCCGCCAACCTCGTCGCGGTGATCTGCTTCGCCGTGGCCGGCCCCGTCCACTGGCCGGCAACGGTCATCATGCTCGTGGCCGCCATCGCCGGCGGCTATCTCGGGGCGATCCTGGCCAGCCGTATGCCGGCCGCCCTCCTGCGGGGCTTCGTTATCCTCTTCAGCAGCGTCATGACCGCCGTGTTCTTCTGGCGGGCATGGGCCTGAACGGCCCCTTCAGTGCGCGGGCCCGGCGGATGAGGTCTCCAGCGCCTGCCAGAGCACCTTCATGAACGGCGCGGGGACAAGAAGCTTGTTCTCCTGGTGGACGACCATCCCCCGCACCTTCGCCGCATAGGCCTTCCAGGCCGGGTCCGCCGTCAGCCTCGCCCGCCGCTCCGTCCTTTCCGCCAGATCCTCATAGGCCCAGAGGTGGACCACCTGGTTCAGCGGTCCGAACTCGGTCGTGTAGTAGCCCACCATCCGGCCGAGGATCGGCTTCTGAATGGCTATCCCTTCCGCCTCATAAGCGGCCAGGTAGGCCGGGGCCTGCCCGGGATGCAGCGTGTAAATCCGTTCCTCGACGATCATCGATGTCTCCTCCGGGGATCGAGCCTTGCGCCCGTTCCTCAATTGGTATTACCAATTTGGTAAGACCAGTTCGGAGGAACGTCAAAGGGTGATCGCCATCCCCGCCATGGGCGACGAGCGCGCCAACCTCATCGGCCGCCTGCTGCCCTTCATCGCCCACCGCCGCCTGGAAGCCGGGGATCGCCTGCCCTCCGAGCGGGAGCTGGCCGAGCGTTTCGCCGCCAGCCGCGGGGCCGTGCGGGAGGCCCTGGCGGTGCTGGAGGCCCTGCGGATCATCGAGCGGCGGCCGAATTCCGGCATCTACCTGCGCCCGGTGGAGCGGCAGGGCTCGATCGAGGCCATCGTCCTGCAGGCCGAGCTCGGCATTCCCCTGACGGAGGCCGAGGTGCGCGAGGTGGTGGAACTGCGGCGCATCCTGGAAATGCAGGCTGTGCGCCTGGCCGCCGAGCGCCGGAGACCCGAGGACGTGCAACGCCTGGACGAGATCCTGGCACGCACCGACGCCGTGATCGCCGCCGCCGGCAACCCGGCGGACGAGGACGCCGCCTTCCACCTGGCCATGGTGGAAGCGACGGGGAACCATGTTTTCCTGCGCGTGGTGAACGCCTTCTACCTCATGTCCCGCAACCGGAGGCGCGCCTACTTCGCCGATGGCAGCCGCGCGCCGCTCTCACAGCGGCAGCACCGGGCCATGCGGGACGCGGTGGCGGAGGGCAACCCGGACGGCGCGGAAGCGGCCATGGGCGGGCACCTCAGGGGCGTCGAGAGCTACTGGATGGAATTGCTGGAAAAGCGGGCACGCGGGGACTGAACCTGCGGCCTACCGGGAGGAAACAGGAAGACCATGAAGGTCACGGACGTTATCTGCCACGTGCTGCAATCCAAGGTGGAGCAGCCCTTCACCTCGGCCCGCGGCTGGCTCTACACCACGCGCGCATCCTGCATCGTCGAAGTGCGGACGGATGAGGGCATCACCGGCTGGGGCGAGTGCTACGGCCCCGCCATGGTCAACAAGACCATCATCGAGACGCAGTACCGCAGCCGCGTGATCGGCCGCGACCCCTTCGACGTGGAGGTGGTCTGGGAAGACCTCTACAACCGCATCAAGGACTATGGCCTCACCGGCATGACCATCGCCGCGCTGTCGGGCATCGACATCGCGCTCTGGGACATCATCGGCCGCGCGGTCCGCAAGCCCGTCCACAAGCTGATCGGCGGCGCGCACCGGACGGAGGTGCAGGCCTATGCCACCGGCCTCTACTTCATCGACATGGACCGCCTGGTCGAGGAAGCCGTCGAGGAGGCGGTGGAATACGCGGAGCAGGGCTTCCGCGCCATCAAGATGAAGATCGGCCTGGGCGACCCCAAGCTGGACCTGCGCCGCGTGAAGGCGGTGCGGGAGGCGATCGGGCCGGACATCAAGCTCGCCGTTGATTCCAACCACTGCTTCACCGTCCCGCAGGCCATCCGCCTGGGACGCGCGATGGAGGAGCACGACATCCTCTGGTTCGAGGAGCCGATCAGCCCCGAGGACCATGACGGCTACGTGGAGGTCACGCGCGCCCTCGACATGGCCGTGGCCGGCGGGGAGAACGACTTCACCCGCTGGGGCTTCCGCGACGTGATCGCGCGCAAGGCAATGGACATCGTCCAGCCCGATGTCTGCGCGGCCGGCGGCATCAGCGAGTGCCGGAAGATCGCCGCCATGGCTTCCGCGCACGGGGTGGAATGCGTGCCCCATGCCTGGGGCTCCGCCATCGGCCTCGCCGCCACCGTGCAGTTCATCGCCGCGCTGCCGGATATGCCGCCGGCCTTCCGCCCCATGCCGCCGATGCTGGAGTTCGAGCAGACGCCGAACCCCCTGCGCGACCACCTGGCGAAGGATCCCATCGTCCAGAACAAGGGCATCGTCCGCGTGCCGGACGCGCCGGGGCTGGGCATCGAGGTCGATATGGCCGTCCTCAACCAGTACAAGGTGGCCTGAGATGCTGGTCGCGCTGACCGATCCCATCGACCCGGCCGGCGAGGCCGTGCTGCGCGCCGCCGGCCACGAGGTGCAACTGCCCGGCAGGGAAGGCCAGGACGCCCTTCTCGCCCGCGCCCAGGCGGTGGTGGTCCGCCGAAAGCTGCCGGACGATCTCTCCGCCCGCGCACCGCACCTGCTGGCCGCCGTGCGGCAGGGCGTGGGCGTGGACATGATCCCGGTGGAGGACTGCACCGCCCACGGCGTGCTCGTCGCCAACGTGCCCGGCGCCAACGCCGACTCCGTGGCCGAGTTCGCGATCGCGCAGATGCTCGCCGTCGCGCGGCGGGCGGAGACGATGCACGAGGAACTGCTGGCGAAGGGATGGGACATCGCCCGATCCCGTTCCGCCGCCGCCTTCGAACTGCGCGGCCGCACCCTGGGCATCATCGGTGTCGGCGCCATCGGCACCCGCCTCGCCGAGATCGCGGGCACCGGCTTCCGGATGCGCGTGCTCGGCCACCGCCGCGGCAGCGGCGCCATGCCGCCCGGCGTGGAAAGGGCGGAACTCGAGACGCTCTTCGCCGAGAGCGACTTCATCGCCCTGGCCTGCCCGCTGACGTCGGAGACGCGCGGCCTCGTCTCCGCGCCGCGGATCGCCCGCATGAAGCCCTCCGCCTGGCTCCTCAACCTTGCCCGCGGACCGGTGGTGGACGGCGCGGCGCTGCTGGACGCCCTCCGGGCCGGCCGCATCGGCGGCGCGGCGCTGGACGTCTACGACGAGCAGCCGCTCGCCCCGGACCATCCCTTGCGGGCGTTGCCCAACGTCATCCTCACCCCGCACGTCGCCGGGCTGAGCGCGGAGGCGGTGGAGCGCATGAGCACGGGCGCTGCCGAGGAGGTGGTCCGCATCCTCGCGGGCGACCGTCCCTGCTCCTTCATCAACCCCGAGGCCTGGGAGGCTTCGCGCGCGCGCCGCGCCGCCCTCGGCCACACGGCCGAGGAGGCCGCGGCATGAAGATCTCCCGCGTCCAGGCCACCTGGTGCCGCGTGCCCATTCCCTATGAGCGCCAGCACACCAGCGATTTCGGCCGCGTGCCCACCTTCGATTCCGTCATCGTGCGGGTGGAGACGGATACCGGCCTCACCGGCTGGGGCGAGGCCAAGGCCGGCGTCGGCAGCGCGGCGGCCTGCGCCGGGCTGGCGGCCATCATCAACGACGACTACGCCCCGCTGCTGCTGGGCCAGGACCCGCGCGACATCTCCCGCCTCTGGGACGTCATGTACAATACCCCGCGGGAGGGATACGCGGTGGCCGGCGGCTACGCACTGCCGCAGGTCGGACGGCGCGGCCTCTCCATCTCCGCCATCGCGGGCGTGGATGTCGCGCTCTGGGACATCCTCGGCAAGTCGCTGAACGTGCCGGTCTGGCGCCTGCTCGGCGGCAAGCGCGTGGACCGGATGCCCGCCTATGCCTCCGGCGGCTGGGCCGATGCTGCGAACATCGGTGAGCAGTTGCAGGGCTACTGCGACAGGGCCGGCTTCCGCGCCGTGAAGATGCGCGTGGGCGTGATGGACGGCTCGCCCGCCCGTTCCGCCGCGCGGGTGCGCGCCGCGCGCGAACGGCTGGGCCCGGACATCCGCCTCATGGCCGATGCCCACGGCACCTGGACCGTCGCCGAGGCCCGCGCTTTCTCCCGGATGGTAGAGGATTGCGACCTCTTCTGGTTCGAGGAGCCAGTGAGCGCGGACGACAAGGCCGGCATGGCCGAGGTGCGCCGCTCCTCCTCCGTGCCGATCAGCGCGGGGGAGAGCGAGTTCACCCGCCACGACTTCCGCGAGATCTGTGAGCTGCGGGCCGCGGACGTGCTGCAGCCCGACCTCGCCATCGCCGGTGGGCTGACGGAAGGCCTCCGGATTTCCGCCCTCGCATCTGCCTTCAACCTGCGCCTCGCGCCGCATCTCTGGTCCGGCGCGCCGGCCTTCGCGGCGGGAATGCACCTCGCCGCCACGCAGAGCGCGGGCTTCATCCTGGAATACTCCCTCGGCCACAACCCGATGCTGCACGACCTGATCGAGGAGAGCTTCCCTGTGGAGGACGGCCACGTGGAGATCCCCGACCGCCCGGGCCTCGGCATAAGCGTGCGCGAGTCCTTCCTCCAGCAATACGGCCAGGGAGGCCGCGCATGAAGATCGCATCCGTCGAGGCCTTTCCCACCTCTTTCCCCGTCCCTGAGGGGGGCGGCGTCGCACTCGGTGTCGGCCGCGCGGTGAAGCGCGACGCGGTGGTGGTGAAGGTCACGACCGAGGACGGGATCACCGGCTGGGGCGAAAGCCATCACGGCCGCGCCCACACCGCCGTCGCCGCCCTGTTGCAGACCACGCTGACCCGGCTCGTGAAGGGCATGGACGCCACCGACGTGGTCGGCGTCTGGAACCGCATCTATCGCGGCCAGCTTGCCAGTCACGGCATGGGCGCGGGCTGCGCCCTCGCCATGTCCGGGCTGGACATGGCGCTGTGGGACATTCGCGCGAAGGCCGTGGACTGGCCGCTTTACCGCCTGCTCGGCGGTGCCGCCCGCGCGGTGCCCGCCTATGCCGGTGGCGTCGCGCTTGGCTACCAGCCGCCGGAGGAGCTGGTGGAGGAAGCGCGCCCGCATCTCGAAGCGGGCTACCGCGCCCTGAAGCTCCGCATCGGCGACACGGTGCAGAACGACACCGCCCGGATGGAAGCGGTGCGCCACGCCTTCGGCGGCGAAGTGGACATCCTGGCCGATGCCAACACCGCCTATTCCCTCTCCGATGTCCGCCGCGTCATGCCCGTGATGGACGCGCTGCAGATGGGCTGGCTGGAGGAACCCTTCCCGCCGCACGACCACCGCGCCTACCGCGAGGCGCGCAGCTACGGCCGCACGCCGCTGGCGGTGGGGGAGAACCACTTCACCCGCTACGAGTTCGCGCCACTTCTGGAGGCGGACAGCATCGGGATCTGGCAGCCCGACCTGTCCAAGTGCGGCGGCATCACGGAGGCGCTGCGGATCGCCGCCATGGCCTCCGCCCACAAGATCCAGGTCCACCCGCACAGCTCCATGACCGGGTTGAACCAGGCCGCCACCATCCACTTCCTCTGCGCCATCGACAACGCCGGCTATTTCGAGGCCGACGTATCGCGCGGGAACCTCTTCCGCGACGCCCTGGTCAGCGAGCCCTGGCGGATCGACGCCAGCGGCTGCGTGCGGCCGAACGAGGCGCCCGGCATCGGCGTGGAGGTGGATGAGGACTGGCTGCGAGCCCATCCCGCGATCGAGGGGCCCGGCTACGTGTAGAACAAAACCCTGACGACCGTCCCGACAGAGGGCGGCGCCAAAGCAAGAGGAGAGGTCCATGTATCGCACCAACAGGCGCGGCCTGCTCGGCCGCATCGCTGCCGCGGCGCTCGCAGCCGGCATCGCCCTCGCGCCCGTCGCCGGCCGCGCGGCGGAGCCCGCCTTCAGCCGCGACATCCGCTTCCTGAACGCCTTCGCGGCGGGCGGCACCTCCGATCTGATCGGCCGGATCCTTGCGGACCAGCTCAGCAAACAGGTCGGCCAACAGGTTGTGGTGGAGAACCGCACGGGCGGCGGCGGCGTGGTGGCCGCGCAGGAACTTGCCCGCAGCACGCCGGACGGCCACACCATCCTTCTGGCCTCCATGGGCATCCTGGCCATCACGCCGCAGATGCAGACCGTGCCCTACGACGTGGAGAAGGACCTCGTGCCGGTGGCGAACATCGCCTCCGTCTACAACATCCTCGTCACCGGCCCGCGCTCACCCATCCGGCGTTGGCAGGACCTCGCGGCGATGGCTAAAGACCGCTCGCGCACCGTGACCTGCGCCACTGTCGGCGCCGGGTCCAGCCAGCAGCTCTCCTGCATCCTCTTCGCCGCCCTCACCGGCGGCCAGATCACGCAAATCCCCTATCGCGGCGGCGCGCCGGCCATCCTCGACATTTCGACGGGTCGGGTGGACGTGATGTTCGGCAACATGCCGGAATTCCTCGGCCAGATCCGCGACGGCGGGCTGCGCGCCGTCGCCTACGGCGCCAGCGAGGCGTCGCCGCTGATCCCGGAGCTTCCCGTGATCTCGCGCGACGGGCTGCCAGGCTTCGCCATCCCCAGCTGGTTCGGCGTGGTCCTGCCCGGCCGCACGCCGGATGCCGTGGTGGCGCGCTGGAACGCGGAGCTGAATCGCGCGATGGAAGCGCCGGAGGTGCAGCGCCGCTTCACGGAGAATGGTCTGCAGCGCATCGGCGGGACGCGGGAGGATTTCCTCCGGCAGATCGCGGTGGATCGCCAGCGCTGGGGCGCCATTATCCGCGAGCACAACATCAGGCCGGAGTAGCGACATGGACCGCTTCCCCGCCGACAGAACCGCGCTGATCCGCGCGCTCTTCCCGAAGGGCGTGCCGCAGCTCTGGTCGCCCAGCCTTTTCTTCTACGACGCTGGGGGTGGCTTCGAGCGCGCGCGGCAGGAGGCCCATCTTACCTTCATGGCGAGGCATGTCGGCGGCTTCCTCATCCCCGGCTCGACCGGGGATGCCTGGGAGATGGAGGATGAGGAGGCGGTCGCCGCCCTCGACCTCGCTATCGATTTCGCCGGGCCGCGGGGGATCGACCTTCTCGCCGGCGTCCTGCGGCCGGACGTGGCGTCGATGGGGGCGCTGCTGGAGCGGATGGTGAAGCACCTCTGCGACCGGGCCGGCACGGCCACCGTCCCCGATGCCTTCGAGGCCTGTCGCGTGCGGGGCGTAACGGTCGCCCCGCCGACCACGCCGGAACCCCTGTCCCAGCCGGCCCTCGCGGAGGCCCTGGGCCCCCTGCTGGCGCGCGGCCTGCCCATGGCGGTGTACCAACTGCCGCAGGTCACGGGGAACCGGATGGCGCCGGAACTGCTGGCCGACCTCGCGGGGCGCTTCCCGAACTTCATCCTGTTCAAGGACAGCGGCGGCACGGACGAGGTCGCCAGGTCCGGGCTGCTGCCGGACGATCTGGTCCTCCTGCGCGGTGCGGAGGGAGACTACGCGCGCTGGCACGCCGGCCTTGGCGGCCCCTATGACGGCTTCCTCCTGAGCACCGCGAACGCCTTCCCGGCCCGCCTGGCCGGGATCCTGGAAGCCCTGAAGGCAGGGCGAAGCGACGAGGCGCGAGAGGAGTCGGACCGCCTCTCCTCCGTCGTGGCCGAGGCCTTCGCGGCAGCGGATGGCCTGCCGGACGGCAATGGCTTCACCAATGCCAACAAGCTGCTCGCCCATGGCATGGCCTTCGGAAAGGGGGCGCGATCCGTCGAGCCCCCGCTTCTGCACGCGGGTAGCGTCCTGCCAGCAGACCGTGTGGAGCGGGTGATCACGGCCCTCGAGCAGGCAGGGATGCTGCCGGCGCAGGGCTACATGACCCGCTGAGCCTCCGCTCGGTAGGAGCGGGACGGGGGATTTGCCACTTGCGTCGCCCCGCTCTTCCCGCACCCTTTGGCGGGAACGAAGAAGAGCACGTCCGAGCATGATCACCCGCCGCCCCCTGCTCGCCGCCGCCGCGGTGCCCACCCTGCCGGGCGCCGCGCGCGCCGCCGACATGCCGCACAACCTGAACGTCTTCGTGCCCGCCGCGCCGGGCGGCGGCTGGGATGGGCTGGGGCGGGCCCTGGAGCTGGTCGCCCGCCCGGCCGGGCTGGTGGGCGGGTTCCAATTCGAGAACCTGGCCGGCGCGGCCGGCACGGTGGGGCTGGCGCGCTTCGTGGCGCAGCGGCGCGGCCGGGCGGACAGCCTCTTTATCGGGGGCGCGTCCCTGGTGGGGGCGACGATCGTGAACCGCTCGCCCGTCAGCCTCGCCGACATCACGCCGATCGCGCGTCTGACGGAAGAGGCGGCGGTGCTGGTGGTCCCGCCCGACAGCGAGTTCCGCACCATGCGCCAGCTCGGCGAGGCGCTGCGGGCGGAGCCGCGCGGCATCCCCATCGCCGGGGCGGGCGGCGGCACGGTGGACCACGTGATCCTCGGCCTGCTGCTGAAGGCGATCGGGCGCCGTCCGCTGGAGGCGCAGTTCGTCTCCTTCTCCGGCGGGGGCGCCACCACGGCGGCGGTCATGGGCGGCCAGGTGAAGGCCGCGGTCGCCGGCTGGGGCGAGTTCGAGGAGCATGTGAAGGCAGGCCGCGTCCGCGCCCTGGCCACCAGCGGCGAGCGGCGGCTGGCGCCGGAGGTGCCGACCCTGAAGGAGAGCGGCTACGACGTGGTCGCTACCAACTGGCGCGGGATCTTCGCCGCCCCGGGCATCACGGCCGACGCGCGGGCGACGCTGGCGCGCTTCGCCGCCGCCCTGCATGACCTGCCCGCCTGGAAGGCGCTGCTGCAGACGCGCGGCTGGGACGACGCCTTCCTGGACGGCGAGACCTTCGAGGCCTTCCTGCGCCGCGACCGGGCGGACACGGAAGGCGTGCTGAAGGAACTCGGGCTGGCCTGAGCCTCCTACTCCGCGGCCCGCGCCCTGGCGTAGCGGCTCGCTGGGCGGGGCAGCCCCAGATGGTCCCGCAGCGTCGTGCCCTCGTAGCTCTCCCGGAACAGCCCGCGCTTCCGCACGACCGGCACGACGAGGTCCACGAAATCGTCGAACTGGCCGGGGAAGAAGGGCGGCATGATGTTGAAGCCGTCCGCGGCGCCGCCGGTGAACCACTCCTCCAGCGCGTCCGCGATCTGCTCCGGCGTGCCCCAGACAATGCGGTGCCCGCGCGCGCCCGCGACCAGGTAATACAGGTCCCGCAGCGTCAGGTTCTCGCGCCGTGCCAAGTCCGTCAGCAGCTTC
The DNA here is from genome assembly GCF_017813365.1 of Roseomonas indoligenes. GTDB lineage: Bacteria > Pseudomonadota > Alphaproteobacteria > Acetobacterales > Acetobacteraceae > Roseomonas > Roseomonas indoligenes. The sequence continues at coordinate 7,390 of NZ_JAGIZA010000038.1, read as the reverse complement.
GCGCGGGACCGCAGCTGGTCGGATTCCGGCAGGTCCGGCAGCGGCTCGTCCAGCGGGAAGCGCGAGACGTCGTGGCCCAGCCGGTCGGAGAGGAGCGCGAGCGCGGCGGCCGGATCGATCCAGCCCTGCAGCTTCGCATACAGCGCACGCGCCTCCTCCTCCGTGCGCCCGATCACCGGGCAAACCCCGGGCATGATGTGCAGGTGGCGGGGATCACGCCCGTACTTCGCCATGCGCCCCTTCACGGATTCGTAGAAGGCGCGCCCCTCCTCGATGGTCTGCTGCGCCGTGAAGACGATGTCCGCGGTGCGTGCCGCCAGTTCCTGCCCCGGCTCCGACGAGCCGGCCTGGATCACCACCGGATGCCCTTGCGGCGGGCGCGAGACGTTCAGCGGCCCCTTGACGGAAAAGTAGCGGCCCTTGTGGTCCAGCGTGTGCAACCGGGCGGGATCGACATAGACATTGGCCTCCTTGTCCTTGATGACCGCCCCGTCGTCGAAGCTGTCCCAGAGGCCGCGCACCACGTCGATGTATTCCTCCGCGATGGCGTAGCGCTCGTCATGCGCGGGGTGCTCGCCCCGCGTGAAGTTGGCGGCCGAGCGGGCGTAGGAGGTCGTCACCGCGTTCCAGGCCGCACGCCCATGGCTGATGTGATCGAGAGAGGCGAAGACCCGCGCCGTGTGGAAGGGCTCGCCATAGGTAGTGGAGGCGGTGGCGGCGAGGCCGATGCGCGAGGTCACCATGGCCAGGGAGGCGAGCAGCGTCAGCGGCTCCAGCCGCGCCACGGTGGAGGGATGCGCCTCCGCGCTGCTGGTCAGCCCGTCCGCAAGGAAGAAGAGGTCGAAGGTGCCGCGCTCCGCCGTGCGGGCGACGTGCTGGATCAGCTCAAGGTTCTCGCCCCCAGCCTGCGCGTCCGGGTGGCGCCAGCCCGCCACGTGGTGGCCCGCCATCTGCGCGAAGAGGCCGAGGCTCATCCGCCGCCCCTGGGAGGCCTGATCCTTGCTGCTATCGGGGCTGCCGTTCGGGTCGGTCGCCATGGAAGTCCCTCTCGTCCGTGATCGCGGCGTGCAGGGCCGTGAGACACGCTGGCGGAGAGAGCGTCAAGGCGCAGGGCGGTGATGGCCCACCCACGGGAAAGCCGCGGGACGGCGTGAGCGATGGTCATCCTACGACCCCGCCCGGGAACAGGTGATCCATCCTCCTAACCGGCCCTGCTTTGGTCAGCCGTTCCATTTCGGCCACCCGGTGCCCCCCTTAGATTGCCGGCCAGGGATGACAGCCTTCTCGGGCGGGCAAAGGGGAACAGATGACGGGCGCAGCAGAGTTCACCACGGGGCGGCGCGGATTCACGCTATCGGCGCTCGCCGGCCTGGCGCTCGCGGGGTCTGCCCGCGCGGAGGAGGAGTGGCCGCAACGCCCGTTGCGCGTCGTCATCCCCTGGCCGCCCGGCGGCCAGGTGGACCGCTACGGCCGCCCCCTCGCGGACGCGCTGGGCCGCATCCTCGGCCAGCCCGTCGTCATCGAGAACAAGGGCGGGGCGGGCGGGCTGATCGGCGCGGAGCAGGTGAGTCGAGCCCGGCCTGACGGCTACACCCTGCTGCTGGCCAACAACACGGCGATCGTCGGCAGCGTCGCGACCAATCCCGGCAATGCGCGCTTCGACACGCTGAAGGACTTCACGCCCGTCGGCATCGTGCAGGAGAGCCCCGGCCTTTTCGTGGCCCACCCCTCCCTCGGCGTGTCCAACTTCGAGGAGTTCGTCGCCGCCGTCCGCAAGAGCCCGCACCCCGTTCCCTTCGCCTCCTCGGGCCAGGGCGCGGCCGCTTCCATGGCGGCGGAGGCCATGCGCCGGCGCTACGGGCTGGAGTTCCTGGAGGTCGTGTACCAGGGCGGCGGCCCCCGGATGGCGGCGCTGCTCTCGGGGGAGGTGAAGTTCACGATGTTCGACACCAATCTCGTGCGCGAGCACCTGGCGAGCGGGGCGGTCCATCCCCTGATCGGAACCGGCCCCGCGCGGTTCGAGGAGCTGCCCGAGGTGCCCAGCTTCGGCGACATCGGCCTGACCGAGTTCGACTTCCGGAACTGGCAGGCCCTGCTCGTTCCCGCCGGCGTGCCTGCCCCCGTGCTCCAGCGCCTGCGCGAGGCCCTTGCCGAGGCCGCGCGATCCCCCGCCTTCTTGCAGGTGGCGCAGGACGGCGGCACCGCCATCTTCCAGACCGGCGCCGAGGCGGAGGCGCGGATCGCACGTGGCTTCCGGGACATCCGGGCGTTGCAGTCGAAGAACTGAGGGCGCGCCTCCTGGCGCGGGACTCTTCCTGGCCAGGAGCGGACGCGGGTGGGCCGGGGCAACTCCTCCGGCTATACGGGCCAGCGATGCAGCCGCACCCGATCCATGACCCGCTGATGCTCGCGGCACCGCCGGTGATCGAGGCGCCATCCCTGGCGGAAGCGCTGCGCCGGGACTGGGGCCTGGACGGTGCGCTGCGCCCCCTGGGGGGCGAGCGGGACCGGAACTTCCGGCTGGACCGGGCCGATGCCCCGCCGCTGCTCGTCAAGCTGGCCCACCCCGATGAGAACCCCGCCATCACCGGCTTCCAGACCGCGGCGCTGCTGCATCTGGAAGGCACGGCGCCCGACGTGCCGCTGCCGCGGATGCTCCGGGCCCGGGACGGCACGACGGAGCGCGCCCACCCGGCGGCCGATGGCCGGGCCTGCCTGTTGCGCGTCCTCACCTACCTCCCCGGGCGCCCCGTTGCGCCACCGGTGCCGGCGCGGGCGCTGGGGGACCTGACGGCGCGGCTGGACGCGGCGCTCGCCGGCTTCTCCCACCCGGCGGACCGCCGGCGGCTGCTCTGGGACATCCGGGAGGCCCCCTCGCTGCGCGAGCTCCTGCCGGACGTGGCCGATCTCGGCCTGCGCGCCCTGGCGGAGGCGGCGCTGGACCGCTTCGAGGACGGCCCCGCAGCCGTGCTCGCGGCCCTGCCGATGCAGGTGATCCACAACGACCTGAACCCGCACAACGTGCTGGCGGATGAGGGCGGAAGCCTCGCGGGCATCATCGACTTCGGCGACATGGTGCGTGCCCCGCTGCTGCAGGAGGTGGCGACCGCCTGCGCCTACCTCGTGCAGCCCGGGGAGGCGCCGCTGGCCGGCCCCGCGGCCTTCCTCGCCGGCTACCGCGCCGTGCTGCCTCTGCCCGGGGACCAGATCGCGCTGCTGCCGGCCCTGATCGCGACCCGCATGGCGGTGACCGTGCTGATCAGCCACTGGCGCGCGCGGCGGCAGCCGGAGAACGCGCCCTACATCCTGCGCAACATGCCCGGCGCGCGAGCGGGGTTGGAAAGCCTCTCGCGCGGCGCCGATGCGCGGGCCTTCGGAGGATAGGCGATGCCTGATGACAGCCCGCGCGGCACCACCATGATCAACGCCTTCGATCCCGCCCGCGCCAGCGGCCTCTCGGCGAAGGAGCGGGCGATGGTGGAGCGTCGCCAGCGCCTGCTCGGCCCGGCCTACCGGCTGTTCTACGAGCACCCCGTGCACCTCGTGCGCGGGGAGGGGGCCTGGCTCTTCGACGCCGACGGGAACCGCTACCTCGACTGCTACAACAATGTCGCCTCCATGGGCCACGCCCACCCCCGCGTGGTGGAGGCGATCGCGCGCCAGGCCGCGCTGCTGAACACCCACACGCGCTACCTGCACGAGACGGTGCTGGATTATGCCGAAGCCCTGCTGGCGAGTTTCCCGGCCTCGCTCGGCCCTAACTCAGGTCATGTCATGTTCACCTGCACGGGGTCGGAGGCGAACGACCTCGCCCTTCGCATCGCCCGCGCCCATACGGGCGGCGAGGGGATCGTCGTCACCTCGCTCGCCTATCACGGCGTCACCGCCTCCCTCGCGGAGCTATCGCCCTCGCTTGGCGAGGGAATGCCGCTCGGCCGCCACGTCGCCACGGCGCCCCCGCCCGATGCCTATCGCGGCGGGCCGGACATGCCCGCGCGCTTCGCGGCCGATGTGGCCGCCGCCTTCGCCGGGCTGGCGCGGCACGGCATCCGCCCCTGCGCGCTGCTGGTGGATACGATGTTCACCTCGGACGGCGTCTTCCCCGATCCCGCCGGCTTCCTGGCCGGCGCCGTGGATGCGGCGCGCGCGGCCGGCGCCCTGTTCATCGCGGACGAGGTGCAGCCGGGCTTCGGCCGCACCGGCGCCATGTGGGGCTTCCAGCGCCATGGGGTGGAGCCGGACATCGTGACCATGGGCAAGCCCATGGGGAACGGCCACCCCCTGGCTGGCCTCGTCATCCGGCCGGAGCTGCTGGAGCGCTTCGGCGGGCAGGTGCGCTACTTCAACACCTTCGGCGGCAACCCCGTCTCCGCCGCCGCCGGCCTCGCCGTGCTGCAGGTGCTGCGGGAGGAAGGCCTGGCGGAGAACGCGGTGGCCGTGGGCGCGCACCTGACGGACGGGCTGCGCGCCCTGGCCGCGCGCCACGCCATCATCGGCGACGTGCGCGGGGCAGGGCTCTCCATCGGCTGCGAACTGGTGCTGGACCGCACGACGAAGGAGCCCGCCACGGCGGAGACGGCCCGCCTCGTCAACGCGTTGCGCGAGCGCCGGATCCTCATCAGCGCCTCCGGACCGGGCGCCAACACCCTGAAGATCCGGCCGCCGCTCTGCCTGACGCGGGAGCAGGCGGACATGCTGATCGGCACCATGGACGAGCTTCTCGCGGGCTGAAGGCCCGGGCGGCGCGCGCCGATGCCCCTTGCGGTCCCCGGAGCGAAGGCGCAAGAAAGGTTGCGCGAGCAACTAACTGGCCGGCGCCGGACCGTTCGGCCCGTTGGCGGCAATGGAGCCGGGGACAGCGCAAGCATGGACATGGCAGGGGGATCCCACATGCTGCCCGTGGTCATCGTCGGCGGCGGCCCGGTGGGGCTGACCCTCGCCGCGCTGCTGGGGCAGCAGGGGATCCCGGCAACCGTCATTGAGGCCGACGAGGGCTACTGCACCGGCAGCCGCGCCATCTGTATTTCCCGTCGTTCCCTCGAAATCCTCGGCTGGGCCGGGATCGACCGCCCCGTGCTCGACAAGGGCCTCGGCTGGACGGAGGGGCGCAGCTTCTACGGCACGCGGGAGGTGCTGCGCTTCCGCATGCCGTCCGAGCCGGGCGACCGCTTCCCGCCCATGGTCAACATCCAGCAGTACTACGTGGAGCAGCACGCCCATGAGGCGGCCCTGCGGGCCGGCGCGACGGTGGAGTGGTCCACGCGCCTCGTCGGGCTGCACCGGCACGCCGATCACGTCGAGGTCGAAATCCAGGGTGCAGGCGGGCCGCCGCGCCCGCTGCGTGCCGCCTGGGTCGTCGCCTGCGATGGCGGCCGCAGCACGGTGCGCGACCTGCTCGACCTCCGGCTCGAGGGCGTGCAGTACGACGGCCGCTACGTCATCGTGGACATCGAGCAGGAGACGACGCGCCCGGTGGAGCGCCTCGCCTGGTTCGATCCCCCCTCGAATCCCGGCTCCACCATCCTGATGCATCGCCAACCCGACAACGTCTGGCGCATCGACTACCAGCTGCGGGACGACGAGGATCCCGAAGAGGCGGTGAGGCCGGAACAGGTGCTGCCGCGCGTCCGCAGCCATCTCGAGATGATCGGGGAGACGGCGCCGTGGAAGCCGCTCTGGATCTCCGTCTACAACGCGAAGTGCCTGACGCTCGGCGGATACCGGCACGGCCGCGTGCTCTTCGCCGGCGACGCCGCGCACCTCGTTCCTATCTTCGGCGTGCGCGGCCTCAACTCCGGCCTGGATGATGCCGGCAACCTGGCCTGGAAGCTCGCGCGCGTGCTGGACGGCCGAGCCGGCGAGGATCTGCTGGACAGCTACTCGGAGGAGCGCCTCGCCGCCGCGCGCGAGAACATCGCCTATGGCGCCAAGAGCACCGAGTTCATGGCCCCGCCGAGCTTCGCCTTCCGCCTGATGCGCGACGCCGCGCTGAGGCTTGCCCTGGAGGACGCGGCCGTGCGGTCCCTGATCAACCCCCGCCAATCGGTGCCCGTCCGCTACCCGGCCGCTCCAGGCCTCGGAGCGGACCCGGATGCCGCGCGGCTCGGGGCCGCCGCCGCCCCCGGCCTTCCCGCGCCCGACGCGCCAATCGCCTCCACCGAGGGTCACAAGCATCTCAGCGAACTGTTCGGGCGAGGCTTCGTGCTGCTGCGCTTCGGAACGAGTGAGATCCCGTTCCCGCCAGCCCCGGACGGCGTGACGGTGCTCACGCTCCTGCCGCCCGGCGCATCGCCGTGCCCGGGCTGCCCCGCCGACGTCGAAGGGCAGGCGCGGCAGCGCTACGGCGCCCTGAGCGGCGCGGCCTGGCTCATCCGGCCCGACGGCTACGTCCTTGCCAGATGGGCGGAGCCCGATCCCAGCGCGGTCGCGGCGGTGCTGGAGCGCCACCTCGGCACAGCCGCGCACACCCTCCTCCGCGAAACGGCCTGAGACGCGCTGCCATGCATGCCGAGGATCTGGACCGCAGCTACACCGCCCTTTGCCAGGCGCTGGAACGGGTGGGCGAAGGAAAGGCCCCTCTGCTGCTCGCCATGGTCAGCCTCGCGCTGATCGCTCGCCAGGCCTCGGCGGAGGACGTGCTGCCGCTCATCGCGCAGGCCGCCGCCAGTATCGGGGAAGGCCCCACTCCCGAGTAGAGGGGGGGGTCAGGGCTCGTCGGCGGCGCCCAGGCGGGCCGCGGCCCCTTCGATGGCGCGGTCGAGCAGGCGCCCCAACACCTTTCGCTCCTCGTTGCTCAGGCCCCCGAAGAAGCGGTCGTTCAGCTCACGGATCAGGGCCATGGTTTCGGCCCAGAGATCCGCTCCGGCGGGCGTCAGCGTCAGCACCACGCTCCGCCCATCCGCGGCGGAGGCCTGCTTGTCGACAAGGCCCTGCTCGACGAGCGACTGGGCCGCGCGACTTGCCCGGGCCTTGTTCAGATTTGCGCACCGCGCGAGATCCTGCACGGAGAGAGGAGCGAAGGACCCGATGGCCGCCAGGCAGCGTCCCTCCCCGAGCGGGATGCCCAGCTCGGCCAGGTAGGCCGCCTCGCTCTCGCGATCTGTCAGCTTGTGGAGCCTGTGCAGGCGGTAGGTCAGAGCCTTCTCGAGCGGGACCGTCATCTCAAGCCTGCCATTCGTTCTGGCCGGAACCCGCGCCACCGCCCGCCGGCCGGGATCCATGTATCCGGTGCGTGCCGCCGCTTCTACCCGAAGGCCGGCCCGCCGCTCTCACCGTCCCTGGAAGGTGGGTTTACGTTTTTCGGCGAAGGCGCGCTGGGCCTCGCGGGTGTCGTCGGTGCGGGCGAGTGCGACGGTCTGGCTCTGCTCGTAGCGGTAGCCGTCGCGCAGCG
>NZ_JAGIZA010000037.1 GCF_017813365.1 Roseomonas indoligenes | reverse complement strand
TCACCGAACTGCTGCCCTGGAACCTCCAGGGCCTGCCGCTCCGGCTGGATCAGCGCAACGCCGCCTGATCAGCCCCGGGATGCCTGTCCAGCAGTAATCCCGCGGTGTTTGTCAGGCGCATACGACTATCTCATGGGGTCCAGCTCCGGCAGTGCTGCACGCACGGCCACCCTGGACCGCGTAATTGGGGGCATCCGGTGACCCCCGCCCGCACCGCAGCCCGGACGGACGGACGGACGGGGTGATCGGCCGCGAGGCCCGCTACAGCAACAACCCCTCCGACAAGGGCGGGGAGACCATGTGGGGCATCACCGTCGCCCGTGCCCGCGCCGCGGGCGACATGGGGCCGATGGCCGCGACGCCGCGGCAGACCGCGGTGGACATCTGTGCACGGTTCTACATCCGTCAGCGGGGTTTCGACCTGATCGGTGACCTGCTCCCGGATCCGGCGGCAGGACTTCAACCTGCGCAACGGGGTCGCTTACCTGCTCTGGATCAGCCCGGCCGGCACGCGGGATCAGTCCAAGACCCGGGACGAGATCCAGGCGGAGACGGCGCGCTGCGGCCATGAGCAGGGCACGGGCTGGCTGCCCAGCATTCAGGGCGACTACGGCGCGCTCGGGCTGACGACGCTGGCCGGGCTGGCGGACCTGGGCGTCGACGGGGCGGAGGAGGCGCGGGAGAGGCTGGCGGCAGTGGACCCGCCGTTCACCGATGCAGCGTCGAAAGCGCGTGATCCGCTGTTGAATGTGGTGCGATAGGGCAGTGCCTAATTGCCGAGGGGGACCGGCACCGAAGCGCCGGTCCAGGCCTGCGTTGCAGTCGCTACTGTACGGTTTTGGGGTGTGCGTGTGGCCCTCTCAGCAGCAGCCCGACCTTGAGAGCTACAAGCCGCTGAAGCGAGCGTGACGCAGACCGCTGGCGTGCCGCAAGAGCGAGCGCATACTTAAGGTTATTGTGTTTTCACTTTTGCTGCTTTCAGCGAACGCTACTGTCGGTTTGCCTCGCCTTTCGATCGGGCGCAGACCAGCCGGCATGCGGCGCGAAAGGCCTCGTTTGCCGGCTTTTCTCGTGTCAGCGGCCCGTCAGCCCCGGTTCCATCTTCTCTCGATCTCGCCGCAGTGCGCTAGGCAGGCTCACAGGCCCAGCCCGCCTCGCATGATGTCGTCGCCAAAGCCGAAGTCGCCGCTGGCCCTGCTGTGAAGAAGAGGAGCGCTCAGCAGGACCCCGTCAGGTGAGCAGAAGGCGACACAGCAGATAGAGCAGGCACCAGAAAAGGGCAGAGAATAGGAAGCCGAGTGTGAAACCTCTGAATGCCCCGGCGCGGCTATAGTCAGCCCAGTCAGGAGTGGCTTCGACCTCAGCTTCGCGCCCCTTGACGGGAGTATCGGACGCGGGATGGACACTCACCACGACCGGTTCGCCCATTCCTGTTGGTAGATGGCGCGCTCGTTTTCATGGTCGACGTCAAGCTGGACCAGCACGGCGTGCCCTGTCTCGGCTGGCTTCACAGGGTGCTGGCGGTCAAGAACGCCGCAGTCTGGGTTAGCGAAGTCCAGGGGCATGCCACAGCCGCTCTCGTTTCTTTGGATGTCCTCTTACCGGAATGATCGCGGGTCTGTGAAGCGGAACTGTGCATTGCTCGGGCTGGTGAGGTAACCGGCGGTGGGATCGGGATCGAGTGGGTGCCGATTTGAGGCGGGCAGGGGGCTCCGTCTGCCGGCTTTCGTCATTTTGAGACACCGACAGCCCCGCTCGCTTCCACGCCGTCTCCGCCCAGTCCTCCGGCTTGTTCCACTCCGGTCCGACCCAATAGCCGGCCAGGGTGAAGGACAACTTCCGGGGGGGGGCCGCACTTTCCGCTGCTGTCGGTATCATTCTCTCTGCGGTCGCCCCGATCGTGAGCGAGGCTGCCGCAACTCTATTGCGGAGTTCGGCCCGATGTGGCGGGCGACACCGCTGGTGCAGCATTCGCCAGGGTGCCGGTCGGCGAGGCAACCGAGAGGCCGCCGCCTCGCGGGACAGCAGTTCCAGCTTCTCGCCCCAGTTGCCCCGTCACGGAGAAGGCAACGAAACCCGCCGCCGTCCCGAACAGCACGGAGCCCAGCCCCTGTCCCACCAGGACGCCCGCCGGACCGTAGGCAGCACCGAGTGCGACCAGCGGGATCGTGCCGAGGGTGGCGCGGCCCCAGTTGAAGGCCGTGGACAGCAATGGCCGGCCGAGATTGTTGAAGGCTGCGTTGGAAACAAAGAGGGCGCCGACGAAGATGAAGCTGCCGGCGACCCAGTTGCAGAACAGCCGCACGATCTCGGCCGTCACGCCCTGTGCGGAGAAGGCCGCCACCAGAAGATCCTGCCCGAGCCACAATAGGGCCCAGGCGGCCAGAACCGCCAGGACGACGAAGACCAGGCTGTCTCGCATCGCGCTCCGGACCCGGTCGAACCTCCCGGCCCCGAGGTTCTGGGCGATGATGGGGCCGACCGCCCCACTGAGGGCATAGACGAGCCCAAAGGCCACCGGCGTGATCCGGTCGATGGTCGCCTGCCCGGCGACGGCAGCCGGGCCGAACAGCGCCATGCTGCCCGTGACATAGGCGGCACCGACGGGGGTCGCGAGGTTCGACAGCACGGCCGGTCCGGACACCGCGAGAACCGCGCGCGCGTCGGCGGGGAACGCCGCGGGCTCGAACCGCCCGAGCAAGGCGTGCTGCCGGGCCGCGCCGTGCCAGCCGACATAGGCCAGGAGCAGCCGGGACAGCACCGTGCTGATCGCCGCGCCCGTCAGGTCCAGCCCCAGCCCGAAGATGAGAAGCGGGTCGAGAACGGCCGTGGCGATCGCGGCCGCGAGCGTCACCATCATCGAGCCTCGCGCATCCCCGACGGCGCGAAGAAGGGCGGCGAAGCCCATGCCCAGCGAGACCGCGGGCACCGAGACCGCCGTCAGGAGAAGATAGCCGGCGGCAAGCCGGCGTGTCTCACCCTCGGCGCCGAGCAGCCCCAGGATGGGATCAAGGGCGAGCACGGTTGCGACGGCCACCAGCGCGGTGAGCAGCGAGACCAGGACGAGGCCGGCCGTCGCAACCCGGCGCGCCGCCTCCATCTGCCCGGCACCGACACGGATGGACACGGCGGTGCTCAGCCCGATCGTCAGCCCGATCGCGATCGACACCTGGAAGAACCCTACGGTGCCGGCGAACCCCACTGCCGCCGCGACGGTCTGCTGTCCGAGCAGCGAGATGTAGATGAGGTTGATCAGGTCAACCGCGAAGACCGCGACCAGACCGATGGCCCCGGTGCCCGCCATGATGGTGACGTGCCGCATGGTCGAGCCTGTCAGGAAGCGAGCGTCGGGTTCGGAAGGTCTGGACACGAAGCATCCTGCTGGGCTGGAAAGCCGATGGCCGCGGTTTAGGCCCTGAGCGAAAAGGGGCTGTGCGGCCAGTTGCCGGTCACGGGCGGTCATGTAGCACCGGCGCAGGCCGGAGTAAGCGGGCGGTCAGGCTCTCGCCTTCAGCTACCGCGCTTCAGGCGTCCCGGCCGAGGTAGCCGCGCTGGTGCACGTGGCCCATGGTGCCCTGGGCCGGCTGGATATCCTCGTCGATTTCCCGGTGTCTCCGTCACAGGCATGGTCGAGAATCCCCAGACCGGTCTCGCCGGCCTCGACCGCCGGTCCGCGGCCAACGCGAAGGACGTCGCCATCGCGGTTCACGTCCCATTTTCCGGTGCCGCCGGCTCCATCGCCACTAAGGCGAACATCGTGGCCTATACCCGCGGCTGGCTGCGCGACCTTGGGCCGCTCGCGCCGGGTGCCCGGCCAGTGAGGTTCCCGGGCGGCTCTCTAGTGGCGCTCAACCTCGTCCGGTTCGCCTGACCGGGACCGCGGGCGGCACGCCTGATTGAGGCTCCATGCCGCGCGCGTAGCCTTCCGCGATATGGAAAACCTGTGGCTGGCAGCGGATATCACCGGCGTCGCCGCCCTGGCACTGCTCCGGCTGCGGCAGATGCTGCGCTGGGTGCCGTGCGAGGCTACGTTTCTTGGGCTCGCTCAACAGGCCGCCTGGGGCTTCACCTATACGGGGCAGGCGCTGCCGATCGCCTTCCGGCTGCCGGACGGGCGGGAAGTACGGGCCGCCCTGCGCAACTACGGCCGCGGCGGCCTGCCGCCGAACGGCGCGCGCTTGCAGATTCGGTACGATCCCGACGATCCCACGCGCGCGGAATGGGCCGCGGCTGTTCCCCTGCTGGCACTTGTGCTCGCAGTGCTCCTCGCTGTTTTGGCGACGGTCGTGCAGCGGGCGCTCCGCGATGCGGGGTTCCTGATCTAGAGGAAGGACGGATCTGGCCTGCCCGGCCCGCTGCGTCACGCCTGTTTCAGGGCGGGCAGGGAAAAGCGGAACACCGCCCCGTTGCCGGGCGCGCTCTCCGCCCAGATCCGCCCGCCATGGGACTCCACGCAGTTCCGGCAGATGGCGAGGCCCATCCCCATGCCCTCCGCCCTCGTCGAGAAGAAGGGCTCGAAGATGCGGGAGAGATGGTCGGAATCGATGCCGGGGCCTCCGTCCCGCACCTCCACGTGCACGTCCTCGCCGCTCCGGGACAGCCGCACCGTCAGGTCGTGCGGCCCGGGCTTGCCGGCCATGGATTGGGCGCCGTTCAGCATCAGGTTGACCATGACCTGTTGGATCTGCACGGGGTCCGCCACCACCAGCGGCAGGCCGGCTCCCGTGTCGAGGTGGACGGAGGTGCCGCTGGCGCGCAGGTCCCGCTCGATAAGGAGGATAGCCTCCCGCGTGACCTGGACGAGGTCGACGGGCTCTGTCCGCCGCACCGCGCTCCCGATGAAGGAGCGCAGCCGGGTCACGACATCCCGCGCGCGGATGGAGTCGCGCACCACATGCTCAAGGGCCTCGCGCGCCTCCCCCAGGTCCGGCTCGGCCCGCATCAGCCACCGGCGGCATGCCTCGGCATGGCCGACGATCGCCGCGAGGGGCGAGTTGACCTCATGCGCGATGGTGGCGGTGAGCGTGCCCGCCGTGGTGACCCGGGCGCTGCGCGCGATTTCCGCCTCCGCCCGCAACAACCGCGCCTGCGTTGCCTTGTAGGCGGTGATGTCGATCGCGGTGACGACGATGTTCCGGAAGCCCTCCATCGTGTCGGGAAGGTCGGCGGCGAAAAGGCAGTCCAGGTGGGTGCCGTCCGGCCGGGTGATGTGCGCCTCCGAGCGGTAGAGCGCATCGCCGTTCGAGATCGCCACCAGCCATTGCAGGAAGGTCTGGTCGGTGTTGGGGAGGATGCGGTCGAGCGGACCGATGAAGGCCTCCTTTCCCGACGCACCCATCATCGTCGCGGTGAGGCGGTTCACGTCCTCAATCCGGACCTGGCTCCGGAGTTCGCGCGCGAGTTCGGGGTGGGCCGTGAAATAGGCCTGCATGTCGTGGATGCCGGCCCGCCTCAGCACCAGGACCGCCTCCGCCACGGCCGACCAGTCCTCGCGCCAGAGGGAAACGCCGCCGCGCTCGAACAGCGCCTCGTAATCGGCCTCCGCCTTTACTTGGCGCGTGAGGAGCCGGAAGCTCGTGAGCAGGGCGCCGGCGGCGAGGACCGCGGCGGCCAACCCCGGCCAGACCCCGCCCCGCAGGACGGCGATGGCCGCGGCGAGGCCGGAGCCGAGGGCGAACATGAGCGGGACCAGCACCGCAAGGGTGCGGGACAGCCCCAGCCTGGCCCGGGTCATCGGGCCGATCCGGCGGGCCCAGCGCGGCAGGGCTGCGGCGGGGCCGGGCGAAGCCTGCTGCATGGCCGGGGACGGCCATGGCGAGAAGACCTGCGTCACGGCCGGTGGCGACGATTGTTCCAACTGAGTTTCGAGGTGCTGTGTGCGCCCGAAGGTGCCAGCCGGGCAGGGGGCCTGCAAGGCGACACCCCGGTCTTGTCGCCGGCCCCCCGCGCGGGCGTCAGGGGACATCCCGTCGCGTCCGGCCGGCAAGGGCATCGATGAGGATGGCGGCCACTGCGAGAAGGGCGCCGAAGGCGCAGACCGCGCCCCATCCGCCCCACCGCCAGGCCGCCATGGCCCCGGCCGAGCCTGCGGCGCCACCGAGAAACATCCCGGTCATGAAGACGGTGTTGAGGCGGCTCCGCGCATTCGGCTGCAGCGCGTAGATGACGTGCTGGTTCGAGACGAGCGAGCCCTGCACGCCGAAATCGAGGATCACGACGCCCAGCACCAGGCCCGGGATGCCCGGCCAGGCCGCGAAGACCGCCCAGGCAGCCAGGGCAAGGAAGGCGCCGAGGCGGATGACCAGCCCCGGGCCGCGGCGATTGGCCAGCCTGCCGGCCAGCGGGGCAGCCGCAACGCCGACGGCGCCGACCACGCCGAAGAGCCCCGCCACCTCGGCCCCGAGTTCGTAGGGCGGCTGCTCCAGCCGCAGGGCGAGGATCGTCCAGAAGGCAGAGAACGAGGCGAAGAGGGCCGCCTGCATCAGCGTGGCGCCCCGGAGGGCGGGGTGGGCGCGCCAGAGGTGCAACAGGGACTGCAGCGCCGCGCCGTAACCGATCGTGGCGGCGGCGGGCCGGCGTGGGAGCACCGCAGCCATCAGCGCCGCACATCCCAGCGACATGGGAACCGCGAGCCAGAACATCGCGCGCCAGCCGCCATGGGCGGAGACGAAGCCGCCGAGCGTGCGGCTGAGCAGGATGCCCGTCAGCAGGCCGCCCATGACGGTGCCCACCACGGCGCCCCGTCGCGCCGGCGCGGCCAGGTGGGCGGCGAAGGGCACGATTTGCTGGGCCACCGTCGAGCAGAGGCCGACGGCGAGGGAGGCGAGGACGAGGACCGGTGCGCTCGGCGCCAGTGCCGCCAAGGCCAGCGCCGCCGCCAGCACCACGAACTGCCCGACGATCAGTCGATTCTGGTCCAGCAGGTCGCCGAGAGGCAGCAGCAGGAAAAGGCCGGCGGCATAGCCGAGCTGGGTCGCGGTGGGGATCAGGGCGGTGCTGGCGGCCCCGGGGAAGTCACCCTCGATGATTCCGAGCATGGGCTGGTTGTAGTAGATGTTCGCAACCGCGATCCCGGTTGCAGCAGCCATCGCGAAGGTCATGGCCGGCGTCAGCACTCCGGCCGGTGCGTGCCGGGTGTCACTCGTCGTCATGGTCGTGCTTTCAAAGGATGCTGCGACGGTGCCGTCTGGTGCTGCCGCCGCCAAGCCAGGGGCGTGCTGCCCGTCAGGCGCCGGAACACGCGGGAGAGATGCGCCTGGTCGGCCAGCCCGCAGGACAGGGCGATGTCGCAGAGCGGCATCCGGCTCTCCAGCATCATGGCCTTGGCCCGCGCGATCCGGCGCTCCATCACGTAGCTATGCGGGGACACGCCGAAGCTCTGCTTGAAGGCGCGGCCGAAATGGCCGCAGCTGAGCCTGACCTGTGCCGCGAGGTGCTTTTGCAGGATCTGGCCTTCCAGATTGGCGTCAACGTAGCGGGCGACGCTGATGGCCTGCCACCGTGCCAGGCCGCCCGGGATCGCGGGCCGATCGGCCTTGCCAGACCCCGCCGCGTCCAGCAGCCGCGTGGCGCGGGCCAGGGTGACCGCGGCGGCGCCGTGGTCGCGGTCGAGCAGGTCGAGAGCGTCGCGCAGCAGGCGTTGGACCGCGCCCGCCTCCGCCCCCGGGTGGCCCCGGTCGGGACCGTCGGCCCGATTGGCATGCCCGTTGGAGATCATCGCCCTGCTCCGCTGCCCGAGGGTTTCTGCTGACGGGAGAGTGATGGAGCGCCGGGACGATCGCCATTGAGCACAGGTTCGCCCGGGTAAGCTCTTGGTCCCGTGGAAGCTATACTTCGGTATAGGGCAGCCGCCCTCGACCCGGCGTCCGGCCGGGATCCGGGGCCGGACGAGTTACGCCGCGGCGGGGAGGCGAAGGAGGAAGCGGCTTCCCGAAGGTCCGGTGGAAACGCATTCCAGCCAGCCGCCATGCGCCTCCACGATGGACCGGCAGATCGGCAGCCCCATGCCGAGGCCCGTGGGCTTCGTCGTGAAGAAGGGATCGAAGATCCGGGCGAGGTCGGCCGCCGCGATCCCCGGCCCGGTATCATCTACCGTGAACACGGCCGCACCGGCCGCAGCGTCGTGACGGGAGGCGATGGCGACGCGGCGCGGACCCTCCGGCATCGCCCCGACCGCCTCCGCCGCGTTGAGGATCAGGTTCAGGAAGACCTGCTCCAGCTGAACGGGGTCGGCGAGGACCGTGGCATGCGGTGCGGCCAGCTCCTGCTGGACCACGGTGCCCTTCAGCTCAACCTCCGCGGCGACAAGTCCGGCCACCCTTCGCACCAGCGCGTCCATCGCCACGGCGCGGCGGTCGGGCGGGGCCTGGCGGGCCAGGCTGCGGAGCGAGCGCACGATGTCGCTCGCCCGCTGCCCGTCCTGGACGATATCGGCCAGCCCTGCCAGCGCCTCCCCGATCTCGGGCTCGGGCCGGCCCAGCCAACGGGCCACCGCACCCGCCTGCGCGACGATGGTCGAGAGGGGCTGGTTGATCTCGTGCGCGATGGAGGCGGCAAGCTCCCCCATGGTCGCCGCCTGGGCCGCCTGGGCCAGCTCCGTCCTGGCACCGCGCAGCGCCGCCTCCGTCGCGCGGCGCTCCGTTACGTCAGTGAGCACGCCGACGAAGACATCCGGCTCGGCCGAGCCGAACATCAGCTCGACATGGCGGTACGTGCCCTCCGGCGCTGCCGGGTCGAGGATGCGGAAGGCGTGCGGGCCGTTGACCCCGCCCCCCCAGGGCTGCTGGCTCACGGCATCGATGCGGGCCCGGTCCTCGGGATGCGTGCGCGCCCGCATCTCGTCCAGCGAGAGCGGGCCCCCCGACGGATCGGCGCCCCAGAGGTGGAACAACCCTTCCGACCAACTGTGCTCGTCCCGCGTGCGGTTCCAGCGGAAGCTGCCGGACCGGCTGATCCGCTGGCTGAGCGTGAGGAAGGCCTCGCTCGTCCGCAGGGCGGCGTAGAGCCGGGCATTCTCCAGGGAGATCGCGGCCTGGCTCGCGATCACCTCCAGCAGCACCTGCCGCGAACTGTCGAAAGCGTGGGCGGCGAACTCGTTCTCCAGGTGCAGTACGCCGATGAGAGTACCCTGCTTAATCAGCGGCAGCGCGAGGAGGGAACGCGCGGGGCGGGTTCCGAAATAGCCATCGAAGGCGTGCTCATGCGGCCCGCGCAGATCAGGAATCGACACCGCGGCGTGCCGCTGGATCACGCTGTAGAGAACTGAGAGCGGCAGGTCCCTTGCGGAAGGGGCGCCGCGGGCGAAACGCACGGCAATCCGGTCCTCGTCGCGCGTCCCGTCGCATGACACCTCGTCCTGCACGGTGCCGAGCGCCTCCAGCACCGTGCGGCCCCCGCCGGTGAGGACCAGCGCGGCGCGGCTCGCGCCCGCTACCGCCATCGCCTGCCCGAGCAGCCGCTCGACAAGGCGATTCGTGTCGATCTCCCCCGAAAGGCTCTGCACCGCTGCCATCGCGGCGAGGAGGTCCAGTCCGTCATGGCTCTGCGGCGAAATCTGACCCTCCCGCCGTGCTGCGCGGGGCGCCGGCAGGAAGGAGTGCCGCGCCGAAAGCCTTGCCGCACGCCGCGCTGCGCCCCATGCCTCGTACTGGGCCTGAGCGTCGCGGAGGTGGTGTCGGGCCGCCCCCTCCAGCCCATGCGCCACGTAGCAGGCCGCGGCGCGCTCATGCGCGATGGCGCGCACCTGCGGACGGTCCGCGGCGGTGGCGGCGGCGACAGCCTCCTCGTAGAGGGAGAGGGCTCGGAGCGTATTGCCCTCAAGCCGCGCCTCCTCGGCCTCAAGCAGCAGTGCCTTGTCCCTGAAATTTCCGGGATTGAGCTCGGCCCAGCCGCGCATTTTGGCGAGATGGGGCGCAAGCCCTGCCGCGTCGCCCCGCGCTGCACGCACCAGCCCGGCAAAGAGGTGGATGCACATGACGTGGATGTGGGCCGGCGTGGACCAAGCGAGCGCGAGTGCATGGTCCAGGCACCTCTCCGCCTCGTCCGGATCGTCTTCCGTGAAGGCGATGACGCCGCGAAACATCATGTGCCAGCAGAGCAACGGCGTCATCGCCGTGTGCGGAGGAGGGGCGGGGAGGGTGCCCGTGCCTCGCAGCACCGCCACGAAGCCCCGCTGCAGGCCGAGGATGGCCTGCACATCCGCGAAATGCGCCTGGCGCGCGAAGGCGAGGCCGCGCCCGATCTCCTCCTCCACCTGGGCGAGCGGCACGCCCATGACGAGGAGGTCGGAGACGATGTGATTGCAGGCGTAGCAGGCCATGGCACCGTCGCCGCCGTCCCGGCCCTCGGCCAGGGCTGCGCGGGCGCAGCCGAGGGCGAAGTCGAAGGGGCGGCTCCAGGCGCTCACCTGATCCAGCGCGACAAGGGTCGCGCTTCGCGCTTCGGCACCGCCCGATGCCTCTGCGATACGCACGCCGGCCTCTGCGAACTCCACCCCGCGCCCGTACTCGCCGAAGTGATGGGCCAGGGCAACGCCGAACCAGGCGATACCCTGTGCCGAGGCGGGCGCGAGGCCGTGCAGGACAGTGAGCCGCACCTGCTCGCACAGCAGGATCAACATGAGCGCATCGTCAACAAAGTTGGCCGGAGCAACGAGGCTGGCGAGCAACTCCATCCCTTCCTGCAGGAGCGGATCGGTCATGGGCGCCAAGCCGGGCAGCGCGGCCGGGCCACGTGCTCCCATCTCTGCGCGCAGCCGACAATAGGTGGCGTCGAGATCGTCGGGACCTGCGACGGCGGGCACCTGGATGCCGAGCAGCGGCAGCGCCTCCCTGCCCGTCCGCAGCGCGCCCGCGAAGTCGGACTGCAGGCTTCGCAGGCGGATGTCGAGCCGGAGCGCGGCAAGCCGTTCCGCCTGGCCTGTCGCATGCTGGATCAGGCACGCGATCTCCGCGGCGGCCTCGGGAAAGCGCCCTTCCAGGATTAGGCACTCCGCCCGCGGGCGCGTGATAATCCTCCGGGGTGAGGGCCGGGACGCAAGCACGCCCTGGGCGGGCGCGGCCGGGATGGGATCGTGACCGTCTGCCTCACCGGGCTCGAACGCCTCGACGAACCCGTTGCGCTCCCAGGAGAAGAGGCACCGCCGCAGGTCGCGCTCCAGCGCAGCGGCGGAACGGTAGCGGCGCTCGGGTTCCTTCTCGAGCAGCTTCAACAGGATTGTGTCCAGCATCCCGGGCACTTCCGCGCGGAAGCGGCTGGGCGGGGGCGGCCGCCTCGCGGCATGGGCGTGCATCCAGCCGAGCGTGTTCTTCTCCTCGAAGAGCAGGCGCCCGGCCAGCAACGCGTAGAGGGTCATACCGAGCGCATAGAGGTCGCTTCGCGTATCGCTGACGGGATCGGCTCGCCGCGCGCGCTCCGGCGGAGTGAAGGCGGGGCTGCCGAGGCCGCTCTCCCCCGCCAGGAACGCATATCCCTGCACGAGTGCAAGGCCGAAGCCAGTCAGCCGGATCGTACCGTCCGCACCCTCGAACAGGCTTGCCGGCGTGAGGTCGTGATGCAGCAGCCCGACTGCATGGGCCAGGCCCAGAGCCTGCGCGGCACCGGCGGCCAGGCGGAGGAAGCCGGCGATGCCTTGCGCCGCCCCTTCCGGCGGTCCACCCCCATCATCGCGCAGAAGAAGGACCGGGCCGTCCAGGGTCGGGACGAGATGCAGCGGCAGCACGGCCCAGTCCGGGGAGAGCAGGTGCCGAAGTGCGAAGGTGCGGCGCAGCCGGGCCGTGACTGCTGGCTCCCCCGGCACCGCCGCCCGGGCGACGAGCCAGCGCCGGCTACCGGCGGGGGAGTGGGCGCGCAGGGTCATTACGGCCCCGTCCGTCGCGACCTGCTCCGTCGAGAGTGCCGCAAGCCAGCGCGGGTCCGGCAGGGCTTCCAGCCCTGGCGGCAACAGGTCCGTGCTCAAGGCGTCTCCTCTCCCACGGCCTCCGCGATCCGCGTGACGAGGAGATCGGGATCGCAGGGCTTCTCGAGAAAGAAGCGCGCCCCATCGCGCATCGCGCGCTGCTGCACGCGGTCGTCGGGGAAGGCGGTGATGAGGATCACCGGAAGCTCGGCGCGGCGCGCCCGCACGGCCTGAAGAAGGTCGAAGCCGGAGAGGCGCGGCATCTGTATGTCCGAGACGACACAGTCGAAAGGCGAAAGATCCTCCGCCAGGAACGCGTCCGCCGAGGCATAGCCCCTGGCCCTGAGCCCGGCGCTGCGCGCGAGGCTCGTCAGCGCCACCCTGACGCTGTCGTCGTCATCCACGATGGCGATGAGGTGATCTTGCAAGCCGGCCGACCTTCCCGGAACCCGTACGGGCACGGCGGCCCGTTTCGGATATACCGCGCCCGGCATCGCCGCGACACTATACGAAAGATCAGGCGGAGCGGCCTGCGCGCCCGACGCCGCTCACGATGTCCGGATCGTCCAAATGCGCTGATGTCCGACAAGAGCGATACGGCGCCGCATCCTATGCCTCCGTCCTGCTGAGGGAGTGCCCCGCATGTCGCGACGCCCGGACGCTGCAGGAGAAGCGGCATCACGGACCACGCAACCGTCGGCCCGGTCCTGGGCGGCACGGGCGCAGCGGCTCTCCCCGCCAATCCTGCCGCGCGCAGCCCGCGCCGGCGAACCAACCCGGTCGGTATCTGGAGCATTGCAGCATGGCCATCTTCACCACGCAGGACGGCACCTCGATCTACTACAAGGACTGGGGCAGCGGCACGCCCGTCGTATTCAGCCACGGCTGGCCGTTGAGCAGCGACGCCTGGGAGGCGCAGATGCTGCACCTCTCCTCAAACGGCTTCCGCTGCATCGCGCATGACCGCCGCGGGCACGGGCGTTCCTCCCAGCCCTTCGCGGGCAACGACATGGACACCTACGCGGACGACCTCTACGCGCTGATGGCGCATCTGGACCTGCGCGGCGCGATGATGGTCGGTCACTCCACCGGCGGCGGCGAGGTGGTGCGCGTCATCGGACGCCACGGCACCTCGCGCGTTGCGAAGGCCGTTCTCGTCAGCGCCGTCGCGCCCTATCTCGTGAGGAACGAGGGCAGCCCGGATGGCGTGCCGCTGGAGGCGCTCGACGGGCTGCGGGCGGGCATGCTGAAGGACCGTTCCCAGCTGTTCCAGGATTTCACCACCGTCTTTTTCGGCGCCAACCGCCCAGGCGCGGCCGTGACTCAGGGCATGCGCGACAGCTTCTGGCTGCAGGGCATGATGGGCGGACTGAAGAACGAGTACGACTGCATCAAGGCCTTCTCGGAGACCGACCTGACGGAGGACCTGAGGAAGATGGACATCCCCGTGCTCGTCATCCAGGGCGATGACGACCAGGTGGTGCCGATCAAGGCCACGGGCATGCGCTCCGCCCAGCTCGCGCCGCGCGCGACGCTGACGGTCTATCCCGGTGGCGCGCACGCGTTGACCGACACGATGCGAGACCGGCTCAACGCCGACCTGCTGACCTTCGCAAGGTCCGGACGGGAAGGGGGGGCTCTCTCGAGCTTGCGCGAATGCAATCCTGATCTTGCGACCTGCGGAATGGCGTTGCGCCGCCAGGGCCGCGATCATCCCACCACACCAGCCAAACAGGAATGGCCGACATGCCGACCGCGACCGCGACCCCGACCCCCGGCAAGCTGCTGCTCAGCCCCGCCGACCACACGCTCATCATGATCGACTTCCAGTCGCAGATGGCTTTCGCCACGAAGTCGATCGACCCCGTGACGCTGCGGAACAACGCCGCCCTCGTCTCCGCCGCGGCGGCGGGCTTCGGTGTTCCCACCATCCTCACCACGGTTGCCGAGAAGTCCTTCTCCGGCCCGATGTTCGAGGAGGTGACGGCGCCCTTTCCCGGCCAGGCGCTGCTTGACCGCACCTCCATGAACACCTGGGAGGATGCGGCGGTGATCGAGGAGGTGAACCGCATCGGCAAGCCGCGGATCGTGCTCGCGGGGCTCTGGACGGGCGTCTGCATCGTTGGCCCGGCCATGTCCGCGCTTGACCAGGGCTTTGAGGTGTACTTCATCGCCGATGCCTGCGGCGATGTCTCGACCGAGGCGCATGAGCGCGCGGTGGAGCGCATGATCCAGGCCGGCGCACGTCCGATGACGGCGCTGCAGTACCTGCTGGAGCTGCAGCGCGACTGGGCGCGCACCGGGACCTACGAGATGACCACGGGCATCGCGAAGAAGTACGGCGGCGCCTATGGCATCGGCATCAACTACGCCAAGACGATGTTCAACGCCCACGAGGGCTGATCCCGCAACCGCGCACCCGGCGGCAGCGCCCGGTGCGCCCATCGGAGGTGGCGATGAAGCCCTACCTGCTCTCCCTCGGCGCCGGTCTTCTCATCGGCGTCGTGTACAGCCTGATCGGCGTGCGCTCGCCCGCGCCGCCGGTGATCGCGCTCATGGGGCTGCTCGGCATCCTCCTGGGTGAGCAGGTCGTGCCCGTGGTCATGCGGATGCTGGACGGGCATTCCCCTTCCAGGGCGGTCTCGCAGGCCGGCTGCGCTCAGCACCTCTTCGGCCAGCTGCCCGGAAATGGCACCAACGCAAAGGAGCACGTCTGATGCCGAATCTTTCGCGCCGCAGCATCGCCGGAGGCGTCACCGCCTTCGGCCTCTCCATCCTCGACCGGAGTTCCGTCATGGCCGCTTCCGCGCCTGATCTCATCCTGCACAACGGCGAGATCACCACCTTGGACAGGAGCAATCCTGCGCCACAAGCCGTGGCGGTGACCGGCGGCCGCTTCTCGGCCGTCGGAGACCTTGCCACGATCATGCCCTCAGCCGGGCCGAACACGCGGGTGATCGACCTGAAGGGGCGGCGGCTGATTCCCGGCCTGATCGACAACCACCTGCACGTCATCCGCGGCGGTCTGAACTTCAACATGGAGCTGCGCTGGGACGGCGTGCGCAGCCTGGCGACCGCGATGGAGATGCTGCGCAAGCAGGTGGCCATCACGCCCCCGCCGCAATGGGTCCGCATCGTCGGCGGCTTCACGGAGAACCAGTTCCAGGAGAAGCGCCTGCCGACCCTGGACGAAATCAACGCGATTGCGCCCGACACGCCGGTGTTTATCCTTCACCTCTACGACCGCGCGCTGCTGAACGGCGCGGCGCTGCGGGCGGCGGGCTACACGAAGGACACGCCGAATCCGCCGGGCGGCGAAATCCAGCGTGGACCGGACGGCACGCCCACGGGCCTGCTGCTGGCCAAGCCCAACGCCACGGTCCTCTACGCCACGCTCGCAAAGGGACCGACGCTTCCCTTCGACTACCAGCTGAACTCCACCCGCCACTTCCTGCGCGACCTGAACCGCCTGGGCGTGACGGGCGCCATCGACGCGGGCGGCGGCTACCAGAACTATCCCGACGACTACAAGGTGGTGCAGAAGCTGGCCGAGGATGGCGAGCTGACGGTCCGCATTGCCTACAACCTGTTCACGCAGAAGCCGAAGCAGGAGAAGGAGGACTTCCTTCGCTGGACTCAGACCGCCAAGTACCAGCAGGGCGACGACTACTTTCGCCTGAACGGGGCTGGCGAGATGCTGGTCTTCTCCGCCGCCGACTTCGAGGATTTTCGGGTGGAACGGCCGGAGATGCCGCCGGAGATGGAGCCTGAGCTGGAGGCGGTTGTTCGCATCCTCATCCAGAATCGCTGGCCCTGGCGCCTGCACGCCACCTACGACCAGACCATCTCCCGCGCGCTGGACGTGTTCGAGAAGGTCAACGCCGAGATGCCCATCGGCGACCTGCACTGGATTTTCGATCATGCGGAAACGGTGACCGAGCGCAACCTGGAACGCATCGCGCGTCTCAGCGGCGGCGTGGCAGTGCAACACCGCATGGCCTATCAGGGCGAGTACTTCGTGGAGCGCTATGGGAACCGCGCCGCGGAAGCGACGCCGCCGGTGGCGAAGATGCTGGAGATGGGAGTGAAGGTCTCAGCCGGCACGGACGCGACGCGGGTCGCATCCTACAATCCCTGGGTCGCCCTCTACTGGCTTACCACGGGCAAGACCGTCGGCGGCCTGCGGATCACGCCGGAGCACAACACGCTGGACCGCGAGACGGCGCTGCGGATGATGACGGAAAAGGTCACCTGGTTCTCTAACGAGGAGGGCAAGAAGGGCCTCATCGCCGAGGGCCAGCTCGCGGACATGGCCGTTCTCGATCGCGACTACTTCAAGGTGCCAGGTGACGAGATCCAGGATGTGACCTCGATCCTTACCGTCGTGGGCGGGAAGATCGTGCACGGCGTCGGCGACTATGCCTCGCTCGCGCCGCCCCTGCCGCCGGCCATGCCGGACTGGTCTCCCGTGCGCCGCTTCGGCGGCTACCAGGATCGCCGGGCGGGGGAGCCGGGAGCGGCGGGCGCCTTCGCCCGTGCGGTGGGGGGCTGCTGCGATGCCGCCTGCGGCGTGCACGGGCACGACCATGCCCGCGCCTGGGCGGCCTCCACGCCGGTGGGCAACGACCAGGGCTTCTGGGGCGCGCTCGGCTGCTCCTGCTGGGCCTTCTAAGGATGGACCCGGCCGCGCGAAACGCGCTGACGACCCTTGGCCTGCTCGGGCTCTGCGCGGCCTATATCCAGGGCGGGGTGAACAAGCTGCTCGACTACCCCGGCGCGGTGGCCGAGGCGGCACATTTCGGGCTGCCGCTGCCTCCCGCGGTGGCGGCTGCCACCATCGTCCTCGAACTCGGCGCCAGCGTCATGATCCTGGCGGGCTGGTACCGCTGGCTCGGCGCGCTGGGGCTCATGGCCTTCACTCTCGCCGCGACACTCATCGCCAATCGCTACTGGGAACTGCCGGGCGGCATGGAGCGCTTCATGATGGCGAACTCCTTCTACGAGCATCTCGGCCTAGCCGGGGCGCTGCTGCTCGTCGCGCTCTGGGATCGGAGATCCGCATGAGCGCCGCGTCCGACCCCTTTTCCCCGCTGCGCCAGACCACCTTCGCGGTGATCTGGGCGGCCACCGTCCTCGGCAACACCGGCAGCTTCATGCGGGACGTTGCCAGCTCCTGGCTGGTGACCGATCTCGATGCCGGCCCCGCCGCCGTCTCGCTGATCCAAGCAGCCGGTACGCTGCCGGTATTCCTTCTTGCCATTCCGGCCGGCGTGCTCTCCGACATCTTGGACCGCCGCCGGTTCCTTATCGCCGTACAACTCCTCCTGGCCGCTGTCAGCGCGGCGCTGGTGGTCCTCTCCTGGCTCGGGATGATGACGGTCACCTCCCTTGTTGCGCTGACTTTCGTCGGCGGCATCGGTGCGGCGCTGATGGCGCCGACCTGGCAGGCCATCGTGCCGGAACTCGTGCCGGGGAAGGAACTGAAGGGCGCGGTCGCGCTCAACTCCCTCGGCATCAACATCGCCCGCTCGATTGGGCCGGCGGCAGGAGGGCTGCTGCTCTCCGCAGCCGGCGCGGCCGTCACCTACGGGGCGGATGTGGCGAGCTACGCCCTGGTGATCCTCGCCCTGATCTGGTGGAGGCGTCCGGCACGATCCGAGGACGCGCTGGCCGAGAACTTCGGCAGCGCCTTCCGCGCCGGGCTGCGCTACGCTCGCGCCAGCCGGGAACTGCACGTGGTGCTGCTGCGCGCCGCGATCTTCTTCGCCTTCGCCAGCGCGGTCTGGGCGCTGCTACCGCTCGTTGCGCGCAACCTGCTCGGCGGCGATGCCGGCTTTTACGGCATCCTGCTCGGCGCGGTCGGGCTGGGCGCCATCGGCGGCGCGCTCCTGCTGCCGCATCTGCGGGCGGTGCTGGACGCGGATGGACTCATGCTCGTGGCCAGCATCGCGGCGGCGGCCGTCATGGCGGTCCTCTCTCTGGCACCGCCGCGGTGGCTGGCGCTTCTGGCGTTGCTGCTGCTCGGCATCGCCTGGATCGTGGCGCTCACCACGCTCAACGGCGCGGCGCAGGCGATCTTGCCGAACTGGGTGCGCGGCCGCGCGCTGGCCGTCTATCTCACCGTGTTCAACGGTGCGATGGCACTGGGCAGTCTCGGCTGGGGTTTGGCGGCGGAGGCGGTCGGGGTGCCGGCCGCGCTGCTCACGGGGGCCGCCGGCCTCGTGATCGTCGCGTTGGTGCTGCACCGGGTGAAGCTGCCGGCGGGGGAGGCGGATCTGGTGCCCTCCAATCACTGGCCGGAGCCTCTGACCGCCGACCCCGTGCCGCATGACCGTGGACCCGTCCTCATCCTCATCGAATATCAGGTCGCGAAGTCCGACCGGGCCGCCTTCCTGCGGGCGGTCCACCATCTCTCGGCCGAGCGGCGGCGGGATGGCGCCTATGACTGGGGGATCACCGAGGACGCCGCGGATCCGGACAAGTTGGTGGAATGGTTCACCGTCGAGTCCTGGGCCGAGCACCTGCGCCAGCATCACCGGGTCTCCCGCGCCGACGCGGATGTGCAGGGGGCGGTTCGCGCCTTCCACACGGGGGCGGACGCGCCGGTCGTCCGTCACTTCCTGACGGTCAGTCCCGGCCGGGGCTGACCCCCCGGGGCGCGGCACCCTCGATCAGCGGGCGCCGGACCGTGATGGCCTCGGCAATATGGTCCAGCAGGGCGCGCACGCGGGGCGTGTGCCGCAGGTCCGGGTGGGTGAGGAGCCAGAGGTCGGAGGCATAGGTTGGGTCGGGCGGCGCCAGCCGCACCAGGCCTGGCCAGGCATCGCCGATGAAGCAGGGCAGGTGCCCCACCCCGATCCCGGCAGCCACCGCGTGCGCGAGGCCGAGAACCGTGTCGAAGCGCGCGGCAAGCCGGCCCGGCGCCACCACGGCCTGGGCGTAGCGGACAACCCGCAGCCCCGACAGGTTGTCGCCGAGGCAGACCCAGTGCGCGCTCTCCGCCGGATCCCGCGGATGTTCCGCCTCGGCCTTGGCGTAGAGTGCCCAGGCAATGCGCGCCGCGCGGCGCCCCACCAGCGTATCCGGCGGGCTGTCCGTCGCGCGGACCGCCACGTCCGCATCCCGGCGGGAGAGGTTCAGCGAGGCGTTTCCCGTGACGATGTCCAGCCGGATGCCCGGGTTCGCGGCGCGGAAGCCCACAAGGATCGGCATCAGCAGGTCCGACAGCAGGCTGTCGCTGGTGGCCAACCGCACCTCGCCGGAAGGCGCAACGTCCTGGCCCGCGAGGCGGCGCGTGACGGCGGAGATGTCCTCGTCCACGCGGGCGGCGAGCGCCGCCATCTCCTCCCCCGCCGGCGTCAGCGTGTAGCCGCTGCGGTGCCGCTCGAAGAGCGGCTGGCCCAGCGTCGCCTCGATCGCCTTGAGGCGCCGGAAGACGGTGGAGTGATCCATGCCCAGCCTTGCGGCCGCGGCGGGCAGGTTGCGCGTGGCTGCCACCGCGTCGATGAGGCGGAAATCGTCCCAGGCGAGCGTGCGGGCGGGTTCCTTCATGATCTTCGTCCTGGGGTGGCGGTCCTGGCGCGCGAAGGCAGCGCTCTGAGAAAACCGCGTTCCTGCTGGGTGGGGCAAGGTTAGGCTCTTCAGGCCACGGCGGCGAGGGAGGGTTGCGATCGTCAGCCCGCAGACTGAGGGGACAGGAACGACCTAACCACTCCCTCCGCCGCAAGTCTTCGATTGCATCCATGCAATCGGTTTGCGCTGGTCCCGGGGCCGGCATTTCCTATTTGCTGGTGGAACCGAAGCGCAGCCCGCGCTTCCCCCAGGGAACAGCGATCATGACCTCCACCAACACCGGGAATGGCATCCACCACGTCACTGCCATCGCCGGCCAGGCGCAGCGGAACCTGGACTTCTACACTCGCATCCTCGGGCTGCGGCTGGTGAAGCGCACCGTGAACTTCGACGATCCCGGCGCCTACCACTTCTACTATGGCGATGCGGCAGGCAGCCCCGGCACCATCCTCACTTTCTTCCCGTGGGAGCACGCGGCGCCTGGCCGCGCCGGCGCGGGTGAACTGCAGGAGACGGTGTTCCGCATCCCGCAATCCGCGATCGGCTACTGGACGCAGCGGCTGGTGAACCACGGCCTGGAGCGCGCGACGCGCTTTGGCGAGACGGTGCTGACCTTCCGTGACCCGGACGGGCTGCGGCTGGCCCTCGTCGGCATCCCCGGCATCGAGAGCGAGGCGGCATGGGACAACGGCGAGGTGCCGGCCGAGAGCGCCATCCGAGGCTTTCACAGCGTGTCGCTGATGCTGGAGCGGACGGAGCGGACGGGCGCCATCCTGACCGACGTGTTCGGCTTCCGGGAGATGGCGAAGGAGGGCAACACCACCCGCTACGCGGTGGAGGGCACGGTGCTCGGCGGCATCGTGGACCTGCAGGCGGTGGGCGGGTTCCTGCCGGCGCGCCTCGGCCGTGGCTCCGTCCACCACCTCGCCTTCCGCGCGGCGGACGACGCGGCGGAGATGGCGATGGTTCGCAAGCTGGCCGAGAACCACGGCCTGCACACCACGGAGCAGAAGAACCGCGACTACTTCCGCTCCGTCTACTTCCGCGAGCCCGGCCACGTGCTGTTCGAGATCGCGACGGACATCCCCGGCTTCGCCGTGGACGAGCCGGCCGAGAGCCTCGGCGCCGCACTGAAGCTGCCCGCCTTTCTGGAAGGGCACCGCGAGGCCATCGAGGCCGCGCTTCCCGTCCTCGCCTGAACCCCTTTCGCGGGCTGCGCTACGGCGCGGCCCGGGGAGACCCCCATGAGCGATCTCAGATCCGACTTCGTCCACATCTTCGAGCCCGGCCAGGATACAGCCCGCCCGCCCGTGCTGCTGCTGCACGGCACGGGCGGCGACGAGCGCGACCTTTTGCCGCTCGGCCGCACCGTGGCACCCGGTGCGGCGCTGCTCTCCCCGCGCGGCGCGGTGCTGGAGCACGGCATGCCCCGCTTCTTCCGCCGGTTGGCGGAGGGCGTGTTCGACGAGGACGACCTGCGGCGCCGCACGGACGACCTCGCGGCATTCATTCGTGAGGCGCAGGCCCGCCACGGCATCGCCGCGCCGGTCGCGCTTGGCTTCTCGAACGGGGCCAACATCGCGGCCAGCCTGCTGCTGCGGCATCCCGGCCTGCTGCGCGGTGCGGCGCTGCTGCGGGCGATGGTGCCCTATGCCGAACCCCCGGCTGCCCGGCTAGAGGGGACGAAGGTGCTGCTGCTCTCCGGCGCCGCCGACCCGATTGTGCCCGCCGCGAATACGGCCCGGCTGGCCGGGATCCTCCAGGCCGCGGGAGCGACGGTGAAGCATCACGACCTGCCGCTCGGGCACGGCCTGTCGCAGATGGACGTGGCGCTCACCCGCGATTGGATGGCGGCGGTCTAGCGGAGATGGCCGGCCGGGGCCGGCCATCCCCCGAATGAGCAAGGCGCTCCCGCGGGATCCAGATTGCCGTTGCAGCAGGGGCCGCCTTATATCCCTGGGGCGCTTCCGTCGGGAGGTTGGATGGAAGAGAGCGGAAAGGCGGACGGGGAGGGGGAAGCCCGGCCCCTCGTGCTCGTGGTGGACGACGACGCCCGGGTTCGCCGCGCGATCGACGGCCTTCTTCGCTCCGTCGGCCACAGCACCCGCCTCTATGAGGTCGCGCACGAGATCCTCGACGCCCCGCTGCCGGACGAGGTCGGGTGCATCATCATGGACGTCCGCATCCCCCGCATGAGCGGGCTTGAGTTCCAGGCGCGGCTCGCCGAGCGCGGCGAGCACCCGCCCATCATCTTCGTCACGGGCTATGGCGACGTGCCGATGAGCGTGCGCGCCATGAAGGCCGGGGCGGCCGACTTCCTCGTCAAGCCCTTCCGCGACCAGGACATCCTGGATGCGGTCGATGCCGCATTGGAGAAGGACCGCGCGCGGCGCCGTGCCCAGGGTGCAGCCTCCGCGGCGCGGTCGCGCTACGCCGCGCTCACCCCGCGTGAACTGCAGGTCATGGCGCTCGTCGTGTCCGGGCTCATGAACAAGCAGATCGCCGGCGAATTGGGGCTGAGCGAGATCACCGTGAAGCTGCACCGCGCCAGCGTCATGCGAAAGATGGACGTCCGCAGCCTCGCGGACCTCGTCCGGACGGCGGAGCTGCTGGAACGGGACGGGCAGCGGGGCTAGGTAGGGGACTCATTCAGGTCCACTCGCTGACGGTGGCGACGAGAGCGAGGCTGGCGAGGTAGTTCCGCGCGAGGCGGTCGTAGCGGGTCGCCAGCCTTCGCCAGTTCTTGAGGTGGCA
>NZ_JAGIZA010000036.1 GCF_017813365.1 Roseomonas indoligenes | reverse complement strand
TAGATATGATACCAACACCCCCGCGGGGTGGAGCAGCCCGGTAGCTCGTCAGGCTCATAACCTGAAGGTCACAGGTTCAAATCCTGTCCCCGCATCCAAATCACATCTCCCGAAAACCCCAGCACCCCCCCCGGTGACTGGGGTTTTTCGTGTTCGGAACTCGCCTTAGTTCCGTTCCGGGTAATGGATTGCGGTGATCTCAACGGAGCTCGGCCCTGCCGGCGTCCGCACCGTCACCTCGTCACCCACCTGCGCCCTCAGCATTGCCAGCGCCATGGGCGAGCCAATGCTGATCTTGCCCGCTGCCATATCGGCCTCATCGACCCCGACGATGGTGACAGTCCGTTCCTCATCGCGCTCGGTCAGGTAGGTCACGGTCGCGCCGAAGAAGACGCGGTCTCGCTGTGGTTGCGCGGCGGGATCCACCACTTCGGCCTGGTCCAGCCGCTGTCCCAGGTAACGCAAGCGCCTGTCGATCTCGCGCAGGCGCCGCTTGCCTTCCTTGTAGTCGGCGTTCTCGCTGCGGTCGCCGTTGCCGGCGGCCCAGGAGACGATCTCCACCACACGGTGCCGTTCCGCCTTCATAGCCTCGAACTCGGCCTGCATCGCTACCTCGCCCGCGGGTGTCATGTAGAACTTCCCCCGCGGCAGCCGTGTCGCGGCCGCGTCGCCATCATCGTCCGTCATGCGCCCGGAAACCCTGAGTTCAGCGGATGGTGAGAATGCTTCGCCGGCCCATTTCCCCGGGCGCGGCGTGGATCATGAACTGCCCGTCGCCGGCTGCTGCCGGCACCAACGCGTACCACAGCGTGTCCTTGGCCCCGGAACTGAAGCGCGCATCCGCCTTGCAAAGAGTCAGGCCGGGAACCGCGCCCGCCGGGGTCTCAACGCGTTGGGGGGAGGTCAGCTCATCTACGCGCAGTCCGTTCCGGGCCATGGGGCCTGCCGCGAATGCCTCTCGGGCAGAGGGCGCCGCTTCCAGGCAGCGATCTGTCGGATCGGCTAGGCGCTGGGAGCGGAAGAACTCGGTCAGGACGAAGCCGCCCGCGCCAATTAGTAGCGCCATGACGACGAGGCCGAGGAACTTCACGGCCTCACCGGGGCGGAAAGGATGGCCGCAATCAGCCGCTGTGCGGGCAGGGCGGTTCGGGCGGCGTGCGGGGGCGCGCGGCCCGATTCCAGGGAGTCCAGCATCGCGGCGATCATGGCACGGTGTGGGCCGTGGTCGAAGGCCATGGGATCGGCCCCGCCCCCGCCACCGGCCTCCTCGCCAATAATTTCAGGCGGCGCACCGTCCCTGCCATGCAACTCCAGCCGGTGCGCGGAGAGGATGGCGCTGCCGCCCGTACCGGC
This sequence comes from Roseomonas indoligenes, assembly GCF_017813365.1. Lineage (GTDB taxonomy): Bacteria > Pseudomonadota > Alphaproteobacteria > Acetobacterales > Acetobacteraceae > Roseomonas > Roseomonas indoligenes. Next base: position 21,417 of record NZ_JAGIZA010000036.1, on the reverse strand, counting down.
AATCTCGATCCGCTCGGGGAAGCCGGGGCGGGCGACGGTGGTGGCATCCAGAACGCCTAAGGCGCCGTTCTCGAAGCGGAGGGCGGCGGCCACCACGTCCTCGGTGTCGATGCGCCGCAGGGGAGAGGTCGCCGCGAAGCCCGCCACGTCCCTTACCGGTCCGACCAGGTGAAGCAGCAGGTCGATCGTGTGGATCGCCTGGGTTAGCAGCACGCCGCCGCCGTCCCTCGCGACCGTGCCGCGGCCGGGCGCGGCGAAGTAGGCGGCGTCGCGCCACCAACGGATGCTGGCTGAGGCGGAGAGCGGCATGCCCAAGGCGCCGGTGTCCAGCGCGGCTTTCAGGTAAAGCGCCGCGGGGCGGAAGCGGTGCTGGAGACAGACGGCGCAGAACCGGCCGGCGGTTTCCGCCGCTGCCGTCAGGGCTTCGGCCCGCTCGGGCGTTGCTTCCAGCGGCTTCTCGACGATCAGGTGCTTGCCCGCCGCCAGCACGGCTTCAGCCACCGGCAGATGGGTCCAGGGTGGCGTCAGGACGAGGACGAGGTCCAGCCCTGGCGCCGCGAGCAGCGCCGCCTGCTCGGCGAAGACGGGCAGGTTCCAGCGGGACGCAAAGGCCTTCCGCCGGGCAGGGGAGGGGGCGTGGCCGCCGAGGATCCGCACCCGACCGGCCGCCTCAAGTTCCTTCAGCGCCAGCATGTGCGGCGTGGACGCCATGCCCAGGCCAATCACGCCGACGCCGAAGGCCACCGGATCAGCCCTGCAGTTCGCGGCGGACGATGGCCGCCCCGTCCGCCATTGCCTTCAGCTTCGCGAAGGCGCGCGGGCGGGGGAGGTACTTCATGCCGCAATCCGGCGCGACGACCAGCCGTTCCGCCGGCAGCCGCTTCAGCCCCGCGCGGATGCGGTCCGCCACAATTTCCGGGGTTTCCACCTCGGGAGTGCCGAGGTCGATCACGCCGAGCATGATGGTCTTTCCGGGCAGGCCGTCGAGCACGGACAGGTCCAGCTTCGGCTGCGCGGCCTCGATGGAGATCTGCGCGGCCGTGCAATCGGCGAGCTGGGGCAGGAAGGAGTAGCCGGAAGGCTTGTCCTTCACCACGGCGGCATAGCCGAAGCAGAGATGGACGATGGTGTCGCCCTCCAGCCCTTCCAGCGCGCGGTTCAGGGCGCGCACGCCGAAGCGGGCGGCGGCCTCAGGGCGGGCCTGCATCCAGGGCTCGTCGAACTGGATGATGTCGATGCCGGCCTTCTTGAGGTCCTTCGCCTCCTCGTTCACCGCGGCGGCGTAGTCCATCGCCATGGCTTCCTCGTCCTTGTAGAACTCGTCGGAGGCCTGCTGGGACAGGGTGAAGGGGCCGGGCAGGGTGATCTTCGTCTTCCGGTCGGTGTTGGCGACCAGGAACTCCACGTCCCGCACCTCGACCGGCCGGTTGCGGCGGATCCTCCCGATCACGCGGGGTACCAGCGTCTCCTTGCCGGCGCGGCCCATGGTGCGGGCGGGGTTGTCTACATCCACGCCGTCCAACGCCAGCGCGAAGCGGTTCGAGTAGCTCTCCCGCCGAATCTCGCCGTCGGTCACGATGTCGATGCCCGCGCGCTCCATGTCGCGGACCGCTACCAGGGTCGCGTCGTCCTGCGCGCCTTCCAGCGCGTCCTCGGCCACGCGCCACATCTGCTTCATGCGCACGCGCGGCACGAGGTTCTGGGCCAGCACGGCACGGTCCACCAGCCAGTCCGGCTGCGGGTAGCTGCCCACCACGGTGGTGGGAAGAAGCGTGTTCACCATGTTCAAGCCTTCGGAATAGAGGTCGGCTGGTAGGCGAGGAGGCGCCATTCGCCCCCCTCCCGGTTCCATACCGCGCAGGTCATGCCGCCGATCTCACGCTCTCCGCCGTAGCGAAAGACGCGGGCGCCCATCTTGCCCAGGGCTACGGCGGCATCGGGGCCGGCCTCCAGCACCTGGTGCGTCTCGAAATCCACCTGCAGGTAGCGCAGGCTGCCGTCCCGCAGCGTGTCGAGATAGCTCGCCTTCGTGTCCGTCGTGGCGTTGGAGTGCGCGTAGATCAGGCGATCCGAGAGAAGCCGATCCAGAGTATCCAGGTCGCCGTCGCGCATGGCGGCGTAGCGGCGCGCTTCCAGCGCCTTGATCTCGTCCTGCATGAGGGCCCTTACCGAGGGTTGGGCGCGAGCAGGCGCTCGGGCCAGGTGGCGACGCGGAAGAAGTCGAGCCCCCCCTCGCCGGAGGCCTGGTAGGCGGCGGCGAATTGCCGGGCAAGGGCGGAGAGCGGCATCGGCGCACCCTCGCGCCCGCCGACCGCGAGGGCAAGGTCCAGGTCCTTGGCGACGAGGTCCACATCGGCGGCAGGCGTCCAGTCCCGCGCCTTCAGCATCTCCGTCTTGTAGGCGAGGAGGGGGGAGCCGACGACGCTGCGCGAGAGGGCATCGATCATCCCGTCCCATTCCAGGCCCAGCCGCCCGCCGAAGGCCAACGCCTCTCCGATCACGGCGGGGGTGAGGGCGACGACCATGTTCACCATCAGCTTCACCGCCCGGGCCTCCTCGGCCTCTCCGCAGCGCAGCGTCTCCTTGCCCAGCACAGATAGCAGCGGCGCGCAGCGCTCGATCGCGGCATCCGGGCCGGAGACGAACAGAGTGAGGGCACCGGCGGCCGCCGTGCTGGTGCTGCCGGAGACAGGGCAGCGGATGTAGTCCGCCCCGCGCGCCGCCATCGCCTCCGCCACGCGGGCGGAGGCGGCGGGGGAAACGGTGCTGAGGTCGATGAAGACCTGCCCGGGCCGGATTGCCTCGCACAAGCCGCCCTGGCCGGTGGCCACCGCGAGCAGCGCGGCGTCGTTCGGCACCATGGAGAGGAGGATGTCGCAATCCCCTGCCATGGCGGCGGCCGTCGCGGCGGGGCTGATCCCCGCTTCCGCCAGGGGCGCCAGCCGCGCCGCATCCGTGTCGGTGGCTGAGAGGGTGGCGCCGGCATCCAGCAGGCGCCGGCAAAGCGGCGTGCCCATACGGCCCACGCCGATCCAACCCAGGCGCCATCCCTGCAAGCCTGCCATGGCTAGAGTCCCAGATAGAATTTGCGGACCAGATCGCTGTCGCCCAGCGCCGCGGGGGAGTCGCCCTGGAACTCCACCTTCCCGTGCACCAGCACGTAGCCGCGGTCGGCGATGCGGATGGCTTGGTGGAAGTTCTGCTCCGCCATTAGCACGGTGAGGCCGAGCTTCTCCTTCAACTCCGCGATCTTCTCGATGCAGCGGGCAACGAGGATGGGGGCGAGGCCGACGGAGGGCTCGTCCACCAGCAGGATCTTCGGGGCGCACATCACGGCGCGGCCGAGGGCGACCATTTGCTGCTCGCCCCCGCTCATGCTGCCCACGGCTTGGGAGCGACGCTCCTTCAGGCGGGGAAAGGCGTCGTAGCAGAACTCCAGGTTGCGGGGAATCGCGGCGCGGGCGGAGCGCCGGTACGCGCCGAGGAGCAGGTTCTCCTCCACCGTCAGCCGCGGGAAGAGGCGCCGCCCCTCCGGCACGATGGCGATGCCGAGATCGACGATTTCCTCCGGCGTGCGGCCCACCAACTCGATCGTCTGCCCGTCGAATGTCGCGGCGATCCGCCCGCGGCTGGGCTTCAGCAGGCCGAGGATGCAGCGCATCAGCGTCGTCTTGCCGTTGCCGTTGGTGCCCAGCAGGGCCACGGTCTCGCCCGGCGCGACGGTTAGCGAAACGCCGTCCAGCGCGCGCACCGCGCCATAGGCAGCGTCCACGTCTTCGATGAGCAGGCTAGCGGCCAAGATAGGCCTCCTCGACCTCGGGCATAGAGAGGACGGTCCTGGGGTCGCCGTCCGCGACCTTCTTCCCGGCCACCAGCACCGCCAGGCGCTGGGAGAATTCCGTCACGGCGCGCATCACGTGCTCGATCATGATGATCGTCGTGCCGCCGGCATTCAGGCGGAACAGGAGTGCCAGGATCTGGTCCACCTCCGCGTGGGAGAGCCCGGCCATCGCCTCGTCCGCGATCAGGAGCTCCGGCTTCAGTGCCGTGGCGCGGGCCAGCTCCAGCCGGCGCAGTTCCACCTGCGTCAGCTCCTTCGGCATGCGCTGCGCCTTGCCCGCCAGCTCCACGGCCTCCAGGCATTCCATCGCCCGTTCCTCTGTCGCCTCATGCCGGCCGGCATAGGCGAGGGGGACGCGGATGTTCTCGAACACCGAGAGGCCGCGGAAGGGACGGGGAAGCTGGAAGGTGCGCGCCAGGCCGCGCCGCGCCCGCTCATGCGACTTCAGCCCGGCGAGCTTCTGCCCCTTGAAGGTGAAGCCGCCATCATGGCTGGGGAAGGCGCCGGCGAGGCAGTTGGTGAAGGTGCTCTTGCCCGAGCCGTTGGGGCCAATCAGCCCCAGCCGCTCCCCCGCCCGAACCTCCAGGTTGACGCCGGAGAGAGCGGTGAAGCCGCCGAAGCGCTTGCCGACGCCATCGGCGCGCAGAACGATCTCGCTCATCGCCCGCCCTTCCTGAAGAGACCGAGGATCCCGTGCGGGGCGGCGCAGACGAAGACCACCAGCACCACGCCCACGATCAGCAGGTTCGCCGCGGAGGAGATTGTGACCGTCGCCGCCTGCTGGAGCGAGGAGAGGAGGACCGCGCCGATCAGCGGCCCCGCCCAGCTCGCCGTGCCGCCGATCAGCGGCATCGCGATGGCATTCACGGCATAGGCGAGCCCGAAGGCCGAGGTCGGCTCCACATAGGACCCGAGCAGGGGAAGTGGCGCGCCCGCCACGGCCATCATGGCGCCGGAGATGGTGGTGGCGATCAGCTTCAGGCGCAGCGTCGGCACCCCCGCCGCCTCCGCCGCCTGCTCGTCGTCCCGCAGCGCGGCCAGGCCGAGGCCGAGGCGTGACTTCTCGATCGTGCGGGCGATGGCGATGGCGGCCGCGGCCAGGACAACCGCCACGGCGCAGAGATAGCCGCTGTAGGTGTCGAAGGGCCAGGGAATGTCCCGCGGGCGGATGACGTAGGCGCCGCGGGAGCCGCCGACGTAGTTCCAGTTCACCACCAGCGTCTGCAGCACCACGGAGAGGCAGAGGGTGGCGATGGCGAAGTAGGCGCCGCGCAGCCGGAGGGTGAGGAGGCCCGTGCCGAGGCCCAGCGCCCCGCCGACGAGCGCCGCGAAGCCGATGCAGGGCAGCAGGGAGAGGCCGAGCGCCTTGCCGATGGCCACCGTGGTATAGGCCCCGGCCGCGAAGAAGGCGGCCGCGCCGAAGTTCACGTAGCCCGCATAGCCGCCCAGGATGTTCCAGGCCGTGGCGAGCACCACGTATTGCAGCACGAAGGTGGCGGCGAAATAGGCGTACTCGCTGCCGATGCCGCGCAGCACCGCGATCAGGGCCAGGGCAGCCACCGCGCAGGCCAGCCAGAAGGCGCCGTGCCCCATGCGGCGCGGGGCGGGGAAAACCGGCATGGCGGGAAGGGTCGCGTCGCTCATGCCACGCGCCCGAAGAAGCCCTGGGGACGGACCGCCAGTACCAGCAGCAGCGCGCCGAAGGCCACCGCCGGCGACCAGGATGGGCCGTAGAAGCTGGCCGTCACGTTCTCCACCACGCCGAAGGCGAGTGCCGCCAGCACGCAGCCCCAGAGCGAGGAGAGGCCGCCCATGATGACGATGGCGAAGACCCGCCCGATGAAGATGTGGCCGGAGCCCGCATCCACCGGCTGCACCACCACCAGCGCGCCGCCCGCCAGCGCCGCCATGGCGATGGAGATGCCGAAGGCCAGCCGCTTGATCCGCACGGGGTCGATCGCCAGCAGCCTCAGCGCCTCCCGGTCCTGCGCCACCGCCGCGATGGCCCGGCCGGTGAAGCTGTGCCGCAGGAAGAGGGCGAGGCCGCCGATGGCGAGGAAGGCGACCAGCGCCGGCACCAGCATCCGCAGCGGCAGGTCGATCTCGCCCAGCCGCCAGGTGGTGTTGGCATAGGAGGCGTCGGCGAAGTGCTGCTCCGGCCCGATGGCCAGGACCAGCCCGATCTCGATGATGAACATCACCCCGAAGAAGAAGGCGAGGCCCTGGATCGCCTCGTCCCCCCGGCGCTCGAAGAAGTGGTGATAGGCGACGTAGATCGCCGCCCCCAGCGCCCAGAAGGCGGGGGTGAGGAGGATGGAGAGCACGAGCGGGTCGATCCCCGTCGCCCCCCAGAAGAGGGCGACGAGCATGGCGCCCAGCACCATGAAGGCGGGGTGGGCGATGTTGACCACGTCCAGCATCCCGAAGGAGATGGAAAGGCCGGCCGCGGCGGCGGCGTAGAGACCGCCGAGCAGGAGGCCCGAGACGATCCCGTTCAGGAGAAGGGCGAGGTCCGGGTCCATGTCAGGCGCCGGCCGTGTAGGGCTTGCGCAGCTCGCCCGACTTGTACTGGGCGGGATAGAGAATGACCTGCGTGCCGGCCTTCTTGAACTGGTCGATCCCGTTGCCCTGCACGCCCTGGTACTGGGTGTAGATGTCGCGCGGCTCCGGCCACTCGCCGGTGGCGTCGAAGCGCACGGGGCCGATCACCGTGTCGAAGGTGGTCTCGTGCATGGCCTTGGCCAGCGCGCCCTGGTCCAGGCTGCCGACCTTCTTCACGGCCTGCTCCAGCACCTGCATCTGGGTATAGGCCATGGGCGGCACGTAGTAGCCCAGCGCGTCCGTCCCTTCCTTCGCCGCGATGGGCTGGTAGCGCTCGATCAGCGGCTGGGTGCCCGGGAACTGGAGCGTCGGCTCCGGCGCGTAGACGTCCCAGACCACGAGATTGTTCAGGATGGGGCCGAGCTGGAGCTTCTGCGCCGTGATGTGCGGCCCGATCATCGGGCCGCCGAAGAGCTGTAAGTTCACCCGCAGCTCGCTGGCTGCCCGCAGCAGCCCGGCCGTGTCGGGCGGGTAGGAACCGACGAAGACCACATCCGGCCGCGCGGCCTGCACGGCGCGGATGATGGGGGAGAAGTCCACGGTGGTCGGCGGATAGGCGCGGTCATACACCACGCGCAGACCGGCGCTCCGGGCCAGGCTGCGGGCGCTCTCCGCCGCGCGCTGGTGGAAATCGCTGTCCAGGTTGACGATGGCGATGCTGCGGGGCTTCGGGTCCATCGCCATGGCGAGCTCGATGAAGCCCTTGGCAAAGGTCTGGTTGGGATTGGAGCCCGACGGATTGACGGAGAAGTAGCGGTCGTACTTGAACTCGCTGTTCACGCCGGTCCCGAAGAGGGAGACGAAGGTCCTGTTCCGCTGCATCACCACCGGCATGGCCGGGGCGATGATAGCGGTGGCGTAGCCGGAGACGACGAGATCGACCTTATCCACGTCGATCAGCTTCGTGTATATGCCCGGCACCTGCGCGCCGCTGCTCTGGTCGTCGTAGGAGATGATCTGCACGGGCCGGCCGAGCAGCCCGCCGCGCGCGTTCACCTCGTCGGCCCAGATCTTATGGGTCAGGCCCGCCGGCCGCCCGTTGCCGGCCAGCCCGCCCGAGAGCGACATGGACCCGCCGATCTTGATGGGTTCGCCCGAGGGCGCGGACTGCGCGCGCGCCGTGGCGGGAACCGTGATGGCCGCCGCCACCGCGGCGCGGCCGAGGCCGCGCCTGCTGAGACCTTCCATGAACCTTCTCCTCCTGCGGCCCGGCCGTCTCTGCGCCGTGGCCCCTCACGCGTTCTTCTGTCGCGCGGCTACTCGGCCGCGATCTTGGACGGATCGGCGCCGACGCGCCCCGATGTGTCGTGGGCCGCGCGGCGTGCGACCTGGAAGTCGTAGCGAACGGCGGGGATGGAGGGGTCGGGCGAGCCCTCCACACCGGTCTGCGGGCGCACGACGAGGGATTCGGAGACGCCGAAGACCGTGTCGGAATCGATGTTGGGATCGTCGCCGAGATAGAGGGCCGTCACCAGCTCCCGGTAGCCCTCAGCCCCGATCAGCATGTGGATATGGGCAGGCCGCATGCCGTGGCGGCTCTGGGCCGTCACCATCGCGCCCACCGGACCGTCCATCGGGATGGAGTAGCCGAGCGGGACGAGGGTGCGGATGGCGTAGCGGCCCTCGGCATCCGTGCGGAACTGGCCGCGCATGTCCATCACCTCCGGCGACTTCGCCTGCAGGTCGTAGGCGCCGTCCGCGTCGGTGGACCAGATCTCCACCACGGCGTCCGGCACACCCTCGCCCGCCTCGTTCACCACGCGGCCGAACAGGATCATCTCCGGGCCCTTGGCATGCACGGCGATGCTCTCGCCATAGCCGAACCGGGGGGAGGCCTCGCGGTAGAAGGGACCGAGAAGGCTCGTCTCCGTCGCCTCGCCCACGCGGTTCGCCGTGTCGTCCATCAGGTTCACCAGGCGGGAGAGGCCCAGCGTGTCCGACAGCAGGATGAACTCCTGCCGGTAGGGCGTGCAGGTCTGGCCCACCTTGGTGAGGAACCCGATCGCGCCCAGCCACTCCGCCGGCGTCAGCCGCACGTCCCGCGCGAAGGCGTGGAGGTGCTGCACGAGGCTCTCCATCACCTCCCGCATCCGCGGGTCGGGCGTGGAGGCCATCTGCTCGATCACCGCGTCGGTGACGGTCTTCTCGTTCAGGTCGGCCATTCTTGTCGTCCTCCGTCCGGGGCAGGTCTCCATGGCCTGCCCTCGGCCTCTCAATCTGGCTTGATGTTGGCAGCGGCGATGATCGGGCGCCACTTCGCAATCTCGTCCCGGGTCATCGCGGCCAGCTTCTCCGGCGTGCCGCCGGTCGGCTCCACACCCTGGGCGTGCAGGTTGGCGAGGGCGGCGGGATCGGCCAGCAGGGCGTTGGTGGCCCGGTTCAGCCGCGCCACCACATCCGGCGGCAGGCCGGCGGGGCCGTAGAGGTTCCAGAGCCCCTCCACCACGAAGTCGGGGATGCCGGCCTCCACAATGGTGGGGACATCCGGCAGGATCGTCACGCGCTTGGCCGAGGTGACGGCCAGCGCCTTGATGGTGCCTGCATCTAATTGCGGCTTCAGCCCGAGCGGGTGATAGAACATTGCGTCCACCCGGCCCGCCACCAGGTCCGTCACGCCCTGGCCGGCGTTGCGGTAGGGCACGTGCTGCGTCTCCGTCCCCGTGCGCAGGTTGAACAGCGCCTGGGAGAGGTGGCCCGTCGTGCCGTTGCCGGCGGATGCGAAGGTAAGGGGCTTCCGCTTCGCCAGCGCCACCAGCTCCGCCACGCTGGAGACACCCAGAGAGAGCGGGACGCCCAGCACCGTCGGCGTGGTGACGAAGGGCGCGATCGGGGTGAAATCCTTCACCGGGTCGAAGCCCTGGTCGGCGAAGAGGCTGGCGTTGATGCCGTGCGTGCCGTTGGTGCCCAGCAGCAGCGTGTATCCATCGCCGGTGGAGCGGGCGACGGCCTGGGCCCCGACATTGCCGCCGGCGCCGGCACGGTTGTCCACCACCACGGGCTGCCCAGCTTCCCGGGCCAGGGCCTCGGCCAGGATGCGGCCGAGGATGTCCGTGGTGGTGCCGGCGGCGAAGGGGACGATGAGACGGATCGGCCGGTTGGGCCACGCGCCCTGGGCCATGGCCCTTGCAGCGGGCAGGGCGGCGAGGGCGCCCAGCAGGGCCCGGCGTGTGGCGTGGCTCATGCGGCGGCTCCGGCGGAAGGGGTGACAAAGCGCGCTACAGCACCGGCATCCCGCCCGCAACGCATGGGCAGGCAGGAATCCGGGAAGTCCTGAACAAAGGTGGCGCCGGCATCGGCGAGGGTGCCGAGGAAGCAGTCCAGGTGGCGCATGGCGCCATTGGGCAGGTCGTGCAGCACCAGGGCCACGGGATCGGGGCCGCAGCACATGGACAGGGCGCGGTCCACCCAGGCATCCGGATCCCGGAAGTCGCCGGGAACCGCATTCCATAGGACGACGGTGAAGCGGTGGCGCGCCAAGTGGTCCAGCGCGGCCCCGTTCAACAGATGCGGACCCAGCGTGCCCCCGCCCCCCTGGGGTCGGAACAGCCGGTCCGGGTGGGACAGGGCTCCGATCAGGTCCTGCGTGCGCTCGATCTCGGCCACCGCGCCCTCATCCGGCATCCCGCCCAGCGGCCCGGCATGGTGCCAGGTGTGGTTGCCGATCCAGTGGCCCTCCGCATGGGCGCGCTCCGTGATCCCGCGGTGCGCGGCCAGCTTGTGGCCCAGCACGAAGAAGGTGGCCTTCAACCCCCGCTTCCGCAGCACGTCGAGAACGGCGGGCGTCACTTCCGGCTCCGGCCCGTTGTCGAAGGAGAGGGTGACGCGGGGGCCGCCTGTCATGGCCTGGACGGCACGTAGCCGATGGCCTCCACCTCCAGCGCGCAGTCCATCGGCGTGCGACCCGCCTGCATGCGGGTGCGCGCCGGCAGGGCTTCCTGCGAGGAGAAGTAGCGGCGGTAGATGCGGTCGAAGGCTTCCTGCTGCGTCTGGTCCTTCAACCAGACGATCACCTTCAGCAGGCAGTCCATATCGGACCCTGCGGCCTCCACCAGCCGCTTCATGTGGTCCATCACGATCTCGACCTGCCGCTCGAAGGGCGTGTCCGGCATGGGCGGCACGGGCCGCCCCTCCGCGCGCGCGGCGCGGAGCCGGGCGCAGTACTCCTCCTCGAAGGGCGGCAGGCCGGAGATGAAGATCAGGTCCCCCCGCTTGACGCAGAGGTTGAAGGGGCCGCCCGTCTCCGGGACGTCGGCGCGGACGACCTCCTTCTCCATCAGACCTCGTCCTCGACGGTGTTGGAGAGGATGCCGATGCCCTCAAGCTCGATCTCGATCGTGTCGCCGGGCTTCATGAACACGGGCGGCTTGCGGGGATAGCCCACGCCGCTCGGCGTGCCGGTGGCGATGATGTCGCCCGGCTCCAGCGTCATCACCTCTGACAGGATCGTCAGGATGCGCGGGACGGAGAAGATCATGTCCGAGGTGTTGGAGTCCTGCATCGTCTGCCCGTTGACGCGGGAGGTGATGCGGAGCGCGTTCGGACCCTGCGGGATTTCGTCCGGCGTCACGATCTCCGGGCCGACCGAGCCGGTGCGGTCGAAGTTCTTGCCCACCGTCCACTGCGCGCCCTTGCGCTGGTAGTCGCGCAGCGAGCCCTCGTTCATGCAGGTGTAGCCGGCGACGACGGAGAGGGCGTTCTCCTCCGTCAGGTGCTTCGCCGTCTTGCCGATGACGATGACCAGCTCCGCCTCGTAGTCGAACTTGTCGGAGACCTTCGGGCGCAGCAGAGGCTCGCCATGGGCGGCCAGCGAGGTGTGGCCGCGGAAGAAGACGGCGGGATAGTCGGGGATCGGGTTGTTCCCCTCCTTCGCGTGCTCCACGTAGTTCAGGCCGATGCAGATGATCTTGCCCGGACGCGGCACGACGGGAAGGAGCTTCAGGCCGGCAAGCGGCCTGCGGGGGGCACCCTCCAGCTTCGCGGCCAGGGCGGCCGCACCCTCGGGCAGGTTCAGCGCTGCGATGGCGGCGGGGATCTCCGCCGGAAGACCCGGCACCACATCGGCGAGGGCCACCACATCGTCGCCCAACCGGGCGCCCAGGGCGGCGCGGCCCCCTTGCTCGAACGCAATCAGACGCACGCGAACGCTCCTTCTTGATCCCGAGCAGAGGTTTTGTCGAAATTCCATCCTCGTCAAGCAGGATCTTCGCAAGTCCTTGCGGCAGGGCGGTTTTGCCGAATATTTAATCCCATGCCCCCAACGCTTCTGCCCGAGGCGCGAGACCCGACCCTGGCCACCGCCGTTCACCTGCGGCTGCGGGAGGACATTCTCTCCGGCCGCCTGCCGCCGGGGCGGAAGCTGAAGCTTCGCGACTTGGCGGAGAGTTACGGCGCCGGTGCCTCCCCCATGCGGGAGGCCCTGTCGCAATTGGCGGCGGAGGGTCTGGCGGAGCGGCTGGAGCACCGCGGCTTCCGCGTGGCGGCCGCGGCGCCCAAAGGCCTGGACGGTCTGATTCGCAGCCGGAGCCTGGCCGAGGGGGCGGCGCTGCGGGAATCCATCGCCCGCGGGGACGCCGCCTGGGAGGAGGCGGTGCTGCTGGCGGAGCACCGGCTGAACCGGCTGGCCGTTTCGCTCGACCCCCATCGCTACGCCGCCAACCCGGAATGGGAGGCCTGCCACGGCGCCTTCCACAAGGCGCTGCTGGAAGCCTGCGGCGCCCCGCCGCTGATCGCCTTCTGCGACCGGCTGCGGGAGGAGGCGCGGCGCTATCGCTCCGTCGCGAAGACCCTTGCCTATCCCGGACGCGACGTGGCGGCGGAGCACAAGGCCATTGCCGCCGCCGCCCTGGCGCGGGATGCGGACCAGGCAGCCACCCTGCTGGCCGGGCATTACGAACGGACGGGGACCATCGTCCTGGCCGACCTGGGCGGCTAGCCGGGCAACCGCGCCCGGGTTCCCTTCGTTTCCCGCCTACGGAACGGAGGCTCCGACACGGGGTGCGCCCCGCGCGCTTGTCTGGCCCGGCAAATGCCGGGCCGCCTCCGGTGCCCAAGCCCTAGCAGGACACCGACATGGCCGACCTCGAACTCAAGACACGCCAGGGCTTTGCGCCCGATGCCGGCCATGAATCCGGCGCCTCGGCCCTCCCGGATGAGATCCCCATCACCCTGACGGTCAATGGCAGGCGCCAGGAGCTGCATGTCCGGCCCTGGACCACGCTGCTGGACCTGCTGCGGGAGGACATGTCCCTCTACGGCACGAAGAAGGGCTGCGACCACGGGCAGTGCGGCGCCTGCACCGTGCTGATCGACGGGCAGCGGATGAACTCCTGCCTCGCCCTGGCCGTGACGAAGGACGGCAGCGAGATAACGACCATCGAGGGCCTCGCCTCGCCTGACGGCACCCTGCACCCGCTGCAGGAAGCCTTCATCGAGCACGACGCCTTCCAGTGCGGCTACTGCACGCCCGGCCAGATCTGTTCCGGCGTGGCCCTGCTGCGGGAGGGCCACGCGAAGACGGCGGAGGAGATCCGGGAGCACATGAGCGGCAATCTCTGCCGTTGCGGCGCCTACACCAACATCGTGGACGCCATCGAGAGCGTGATGGCGAAGGAGACGGCGAAGTGAACCGCTTCTCCTACGCCCGCCCGGGCAGCGTGGCCGATGCTGTGCGCGAGCTGGCCGGCCACCCCGCCGCGAAGGTGATCGCCGGGGGCACGAACCTCGTCGACCTCATGAAGTATAACGTGGAGCGCCCGACCCACCTGGTGGATGTCGGCCGCCTGCCCGGCCTCAAGGAGATCGAGGAGGCGGGGGAGGGGCTCCGCATCGGCGCGCTGGTGAGCAACACCGCCGCCGCCTATGACGAGCGGGTGAAGGAGCGCTACCCGCTGCTCTCCTCCGCCATCCTCGCCGGCGCCTCGCCCCAGCTGCGCAACGCGGCGACCACGGGCGGCAACCTGCTCCAGCGCACGCGCTGCTACTACTTCTATGACCCCGCGACGCCCTGCAACAAGCGCGAGCCGGGCTCGGGCTGCCCCGCGAAGAATGGGCAGAACCGCATCCTCGCCATCCTCGGCACCAGCGAGCACTGCATCGCCACGCACCCCTCAGACATGTGCGTGGCCCTGGCGGCGCTGGAAGCGGTGGTGAAGGTCGTCGGCCCGAACGGGGAGCGGAGCATCCCCATGGCGGACTTCCACCGCCTTCCCGGCAACATGCCGGAGAAGGACACGAACCTGCACGCGGACGAGATCATCCTCGGCGTGGAACTGCCGGAGCCGCGCTTCGCGAAGCACTACACCTACCTGAAGCTGCGCGACCGCCTCTCCTACGCCTTCGCCCTCGTCTCCGTGGCCGCGGCGCTGGAGATGGACGGCGACACGATCGGGGAGGCGCGCATCGCCCTCGGCGGCGTGGCCCACAAGCCATGGCGGGTGGAGGAGGCGGAGATGATGCTGCGCGGCAAGACGGCGGACCGCAGGGTCTTCGCCGCGGTGGCGGAGCGCATCCTCGAGGGAGCGCAGGGCTTCGGCCATAACGACTTCAAAGTCGACCTAGCGCGCCGCGCCGTGATCCGCGCCCTGTCCCAGGCCGCGCGCGGCACGCCGCAATCCCAGACCGACAAGCGCATCCAGTAGAGGGGGCCGCACCATGTACGAGACCCATGTCGGATCGCCCCGCAACCGCGTGGACGGCCGCAAGAAGGTGACGGGCACCGCGCCCTACGCCGCCGAGTTCACCGCGCCCGACCTCGCCCAGGGCTATGTCGTCAACTCCGCCATCGCGAAGGGGCGGATCACCGCGATCGACACGAAGGACGCACTGGCGGTGCCGGGCGTCATCCAGGTCTTCACCCACCAGAACCGGCCGCGCACGGCCTGGCGCAGCACGGCCTATCAGGACGAGGTGGCGCCGCCGGGCAAACCCTTCCGCCCGCTCTACGACGAGCGGATCCACTACAGCGGCCAGCCCATCGCGCTGGTGGTGGCGGAGGACTTCGAGATCGCCCGCTACGCCGCTTCCCTCGTGCGCGTGAGCTACGAGGCGGAGCAGCACCAGACGGACCTGACGAAGGTGCGGGAGCAGGCCTACACGCCGAAGTACCGCACCAGCATGGGCCCGCCCAGCCCGCGCGGTGACGCCGAGGCCGCCTTCGGCCGGTCCCCGGTGAAGGTGGAGGGCAGCTACCGGATTGCGGTGGAGCACCACAATCCGATGGAGCCGCACGCCTCGACCGTTGTGTGGGAGGGGGACGGGAAGATCACCGTCCACGACAAGATCCAGGGCTGCCAGAACACCCAGCGATACATCCGGCAGGTCTTTGGCCTCTCGGCCTCCGACGTGCACGTGATCTCGCCTTATGTTGGTGGTGCCTTCGGCTCCGGCCTGCGGCCGCAGTACCAGCTCTTCCTCGCTGTCATGGCAGCGCTGGAGCTGAAGCGCTCCGTGCGCGTGGTGCTGACGCGCGACCAGATGTTCACCTTCACCTATCGCCCGGACGGGCTGCAGGAGGTGGCCATGGCCGCGAATGAGGACGGCGCGCTGCAGGCCATCCGCCACGACCTGATCGGCAACACCTCTACCTTCGAGGACTACACGGAGCAGACGGTCGGCTGGTCCGGGATGACCTATCACTGCGAGAACTACAAGGGCACCTACAAGGTCGCCCAGCTCGACACCTACACGCCGGGCGACATGCGCGCCCCGGGTGCGCCCACCGGCCTCTTCCCCTCGGAAAGCGCGGTGGACGAGCTGTGCCACAAGCTGGGCATGGACCCGCTGAAGTTCCGGCTGAAGAACTACAACCAGGTCGACGAGGCCACGGGCAAGCCCTTCACCAGCAAGGAATTGCGCGCCGCCCTGCAGCTGGGCGCGGAGCGCTTCGGCTGGTCGAAGCGGAACCATAAGCCGCGCTCCATGAAGGAGGGCAATGAGCTGATCGGCTGGGGCATGGCCGTCGGCATGTGGGAGGCGGCGATGCAGAAGACCGCCGCCCGCGCCGTCCTGACCATCGACGGCAAGCTGGAAGTGGCCAGCGCCTCCGCCGATATCGGCACCGGCACTTACACGATCATGGCGCAGATCGCGGCGGACGCGCTGGGCCTGCCGATCGAGAAGGTGACGGCGCTTCTGGGCGACTCCTCCCTGCCCAGCGCACCGGTTGAGGGTGGCTCCTGGGGCGCGGCCTCCACGGGCACGGCGGTGGAGCTGGCCTGCCACGCGGTGCGGGAGAAGCTGTTCGGCTATGCGCGCGGCATCAACGACTCGCCTCTCGGCGCTGCCGGGGTGAACGAGGTGCAGTTCCGGGAGGGCCGGATCGCGCTCATCTCCGATCCCTCCCGCTTCGTCACGATCCAGGACGCCATGGTGGCCGGCGGGGTGGACCGGATCGAGGCGGAGGAAACGGCGAGCCCGAGCAAGATCACGATGCTGAAGTACTCGTCCTACGCCCACTCCGCGGCCTTCGTGGAGGTGCGTGTGGATGAGGAGCTGGGCGTGGTGCGGGTGACCCGCGTGGTCCAGGCCATCGCGGCGGGGCGCATTCTGAATCCGAAGACCGCGCGCTCCCAGATCCTGGGCGGCACTGTCTTCGGCATCGGCATGGCACTGCACGAGGAGAGCATGGCGGACCACAATCTCGGCCGCTTCATGAACCACAACATCGCCGAGTACCACATCCCCGTGAATGCGGATGTGCCGAACATCGACGTCATCTTCGTGGACGAGCACGACGACCTGACCAGCCCCATCGGCGTGAAGGGGCTGGGTGAGATCGGCATCTGCGCCTCGCCGGCGGCCATCGCAAATGCGGTGTTCCACGCGACGGGCAAGCGCATCCGGGAGCTGCCGATCACCATCGACAAGATCCTCGGCACGAAGGAAGCCGCCTGAAGGCCTCCAGCACGCGGGCGATGGCGGCCTCCGGGGTTTTCCCCGGGGGCCGTTTTCGTGGGGAGAGGTGGATGGCGCAGGCCTCCACTCTTTCTTAACCGGAGCGGGAGATCATCGCGGCCGGGCAAAACGCCCCGGGAAATCAGCCAATGATCCTTCTCTCCCTCTCTGCCGCGTCCCTGGCCCTGACCGGGCTGGCCGCATGGGTGATCCGGGATTCCATCCGGCAGGAGAACGCCTATTTCGACCTCCTCCAGGAGGGGGAGCTATAGCGCCCGCCTGGAAGGATGGCCGCGCCGAGGGGCGTCCTCCTCTCGCATCTCGTCGTCCATCATCAGCGCCTCCATCCCGGCGCGCCAGGTGACATGCCAGGTCTGCGGCCGGCCGGCGCGACAGCGCAGCAGTTCCAGCGTCCATTGCGGGTCGCCCAGGTCGTGCATCGCCCCACCGGCGCGCCCCGTGACGCGCCAGCGCGTGGTGGCGAGGGCAGGGCCCTCATCCTCGTCCGATTCCCGCAGCAGCAGCCCGATCCCGCCCCCCGTCTCGGCGGCCAGCTGAAGCCGGCGCATGGCAGTGGCGTCCGGCCGCTCCGACATCAGAAGCACGGCGGAGACGGCCGGGCAGCGCAGTGCCTCCTCCGTGGCCCAGAGCGCGTCCGTCCCGTTCCCGGGCTGCGCGACGATGAGGCGGGAGGGTGGCAGCCCGAAGCGCGCCAGGCCGGGCGGCCAGGGATCGGGATCGCGCGCGATCCAGAACACCGTGCCGCCGGAGCGCGCCATCAGCAGCGCGGCGAAACCCACCGCCGCCCCGGCCCCGTCCGAGAGGATTTCGTGCAGCGCCGCGCGGGGCAGGCCGCCGCCGGGCAGGGCGCGATCCATCTCCGGGCAGAGGGGAATGGCAGGCGGCTCCTCCCGCGCTGCCAGCCCGGTGCGCTCCAGCCGCGCCACCCGGGCGCGAAGGGCCGCCATGACGGCGCGGCGGTCCATCGGTTCGCCCCCCTCCGGCAACGGCCCGCGATCCTTCAGAGCATCGTGAGGCGTCCTCTTCCGTGCCCCGGGGAAGGGCTCGGGAGCGGGGCCGGAACGCGGATGAGGGGTCGAATCAGGGGGCATGCCTGTTCATACTATGTTCTGTTTTGGGCTGCATCATCGAAGCGCCCGGCCCGTGGCCACGGCATGGAACAAGCCGGTGAAGCAGAAGGTTTCCCGCTGCCTTGGGTCGGCGCATTCGGAGGGGCACGGATAATCCTACGCCGTGGCCTGGTGGCCTTTCTGCCGCTCTCCGCCTGCGCTGGGCTCCCGGCGAGGGAGGCGGCCGGCACGCCGATCGCGCCGCTGGTGGGGACCGGCTTCGCCACCCTGCACGCAGATGCCGGGGGCGCGCCGGGGTTCCTCCTCGGCTCCGCGGTGGCGGTGGCGCCGGGGTGGGTGGCCTGCGCCAGCCACGCCCTGCCGCGTGGTGCAGCTGCCGTCTGGCTCCGCCGCGGCGATGGCGCGCCGGCCCGCCGCGCGGCCGTGCTGGCGCGCAGCCGCCGGATGGACCTCTCTATTTTGTCGGATGAGGGTGGGCTGCTATCGCCTGCCTCTCTCGCCGAGGAGGCCGTGGAGGTGGGGGATCCCGTCTGGGTGGCCGGCATGCTCGGTATCGGCGCCGGCATGGCCTCGGGCGTGGTGGAGATCCCGGACGCCATCCTGCCCCGCTTCGGCCACGGCTTCACGACGCGCATGGCGGCGCTGATGGGCTATTCCGGCGGGCCGGTGGTGGGAAGGGACGGGCGGCTGCACGGCCTTGTCTCCGCCCTGCCGGATGGCGGGAGCGCGGACGCCCTCGCCTGGCTCAGCGGGATGGATCTCGGCGGCCTCGCCGGTGGGCGGGGGCGCTGGATCTTCATCCTCTCCATCCAGCAGGTGGCGGAGGAGGCGAAGCGGATCTCCGCCTGAGCCCTTAGTTCCGCGAGTGGATGTCCCAGGGGGCGCGGGCGACCTCTCGCTCGGCGTCCAGGCGATTAAGGCCGACATCGGCCAGCATCCGGTCGTCGAGGGTGGCGAGGATACGGCGCTCCTCGATGGCGCGGACCATGCGGGCGAGGGTGGCCAGCCAGCCTGCGGCCGGGACATGGGGAGCGGAGGTGCCCCCGCGCAGGAGGGAGCCGGGGTGAAGGGCATGGTCGGACATCGCTGCGATTCCTCTCGGGTGCTGTCGCGTCACGGAAGATCGGTCCGCTGCCGGCATAAGGGAAACGAGTTGTTTTGAACCCCGGCATCAGCGATGCTGATGGGGTCATGCTCAACATCCCTCCGGGCCTGGACCCAGACCTGCTGCGCTCCTTCGTGCTGGTGGCGGAAGGCGGCAGCGTCACGCGGGCGGCGCTGCGCGTCGGGCGCACGCAATCCGCCGTTTCCATGCAGATGCGGCGGCTGGAGGAGGCGCTGGGCCAGCCCTTGCTGCTGCGCGGCTCGCGCGGGCTGAGCCCGACCCCGCACGGGCTGTGGCTGCTGGACCGGGCGCGGCGGCTGCTCGCCATGCACGACGAGATCGTGGCGAACTTCCGCGCGCCCGACATCACCGGGCACATCCGGCTCGGCTCGCCGGACGACTACGCGCTGTTCTGGCTGCCCGACATCCTCGCCGGCTTCGCCGAGGCGCATCCCGCCGCCGAGGTGGAGGTGGTGTGTCTGCCGACGGAGGAGCTGCTGCCCCGCTTCGACCGCGGCGATCTCGACATCACTCTCTTCTCCGTCGGCTATGCCAGCCATCATGCCGGGGTCGAGGGGGAGCGCATCTGGCGCGGCCCGCTGTGCTGGGTGGGGTCCGCCACGCGCCCCTCGCATCTGATGCAGCCGCTGCCCCTCGTCCTTTCCCATGGCGGCTGCTCCTGGCGGCAGGCGGCAACGGAGGCGTTGAACAAGGCGGGCATTCCCTGGCGCATGGCCTATTCCTCCGCCTCCCAGACCGGCACCCATGCGGTGGTGCTGGCCGGGCTGGGTGTGACGGTGGGCCTCTCCGCCTCCCTGCCGCCTGGGCTTCGCTTGCTGGGGCAGGAGGACGGGATGCCCGCGCTGCCGGAGCTGGAGATCGCGCTCGTCTCGCATCCCGGCGCGGCGGCGGAGGCCCTGGCCGAGCACATCCGCAGGGGCTTCCGCAGCCCGCCCGCGACCGCCCGCGCCGCCTAGGCGGATCAGGCGTGGTGGGCGGCGCGGCTGTCCTCCGGCGCCTCCTCCCGCTGCTCCATGCCGTAGTCCCGCAGCACCCCGGCCACGCGCAGCCGGTAATCCGAGAAGACCCCCGCGCGCCCCTCCGCCTGGGTGGCGCGGTGGGCGGCGGTGTTGCGCCAGGCCAGGACGGCCGCCTCGTCCCGCCAGAAGGAGAGGGAGAGGATCTTTCCAGGGTCCGTCAGGCTCTGGAATCGCTCCACGGATAGGAATCCATCCATCGTTTCCAGCTCCGAACGCAGGGCAGCGGCCAGATCGAGATAGCGCGGCTTGCGGCCCTCGGCGGGCCAGACCTCGAAGATGACAGCGATCATGCGGGCGCTTCCTTCCGGACTGGGTGGGGATCATGGGGCCTCTCCTGCCCACCGATCCTGGCGACCGCGGCGCGGGGATGCTGCGGTGCCGGCCGGAGCATCCTCCGCATGAGGGAACCGCGCGAAGGGGCAATGAGCGGGTTGCGCCGCGCCGCGCCGCCGTCAAAGCTGCGGAAAGCCGCCCGGGAACAGGGTGGATGGACGTTCAAGGAGCACTTCATGATCCAGAGCCCGATCGCGGGCCGGCGTGGGCTGATCGTGGCGACTGCCGCGGGCCTGGCCATGCCTTCCATTCTGCGCGCCCAGGGAACCTGGCCGGATAAGCCGCTTCGCCTGATCGTCCCCTGGCCTCCGGGCGGCTCCACCGACCTGGTGGCGCGCATTTTCCAGCCCCGCCTGGCCGAGGTGCTGGGCAGGCCCGTGATCGTGGAGAACCGTGGGGGCGCCTCCGGCTCGATCGGGGCTGGGGAGGCGGCGCGCGCCGCGCCGGACGGCAATACCTGGATGCTCGCCTACGACACGGAGGCAACGAACCAGACGGTGATGCGGCTGAACTACAAGGCACTGGAGGCCTTCGCCCCCGTCTGCCTCGTTGCCACGGGACCGCTGGCGCTGGTGGCGCACCAGTCCACGCCGTACCACACCTATCAGGACGTGGTGGAGGCAGCGAAGAAGTCGCCGGAAACGATCAACTACGCCACCTCCGGCGTGGGCGGGCTGGCCCATGTGGCCACCACCCTCCTGCAGCAAAAGGGCGACTACCGGATTGTCCACGTCCCGTATCGCGGCGGCGGGCCGGCCACGCAGGACGCGGTGGCGGGGCACGTGCCGCTGTTCATGTCGAACGTCGTGGTCATCAGCCAGCACATCAAATCCGGCCTGCTGCGACCGCTGGGGGTGACCACGCGCACCGCCTCCCGCCACGTGCCCGGGGCCAGATCCTTTGCCGAGCAGGGCGTAGCGGACTTTGAGGCGCCGACCTGGTGGATGCTGCTGGGCCGCGCCGGCACACCGGATCCTATCCTGGCGCGGATGAGCGCCGCGATGCGGCAGGTCGTGCAGGAGCCGGAGGTGCGGCAGAAGATCGAGGAGCAGGGCGCCGACGTGGTGGCCTCGGATCCGGAGGGTGCGCGGCGCTTCCTCTCGAACGAAATCGACAAGTGGGCCGGCGTGATCCGGGCGGCCGACATCCGCGCCGACGGGTGAGGGGAGGGCGCCGGAACCCCCGCCCGGGGCCCATCCGGCGAGCGATCCGGCGCCACCCACAAAAGTTCATCAAAGGGGCAAAAAGAGGTTTGACGGGGTCGTCGGACGCCCATATAAGCCGCCCACACCGACGGACGGAACGCCAAGCGCTCCGCTCCAACGGTTCCTCCCTCGGACGCAGGGTCGGTCATCAGGTAGCCTGGAAGGGCTGCTCGGTGATGCTTCTCCGCCTCCGATTGTTGTTCCTTGACATGAAAATCTGTTTTCCTGAAGACGAGGAAGAGTTTTTGCGGCTCTTGGCCTTGATGGTTTGGGGAGGGATGCGTGGCTGGTGTCACGTGTTTTGATCTGA
>NZ_JAGIZA010000035.1 GCF_017813365.1 Roseomonas indoligenes | reverse complement strand
CTGCCACCTCAAGAACTGGCGAAGGCTGGCGACCCGCTACGACCGCCTCGCGCGGAACTACCTCGCCAGCCTCGCTCTCGTCGCCACCGTCAGCGAGTGGACCTGAATGAGTCCCCTACCTAGCGCCGCGAACACTGTGATGGCCAGTCTCATCGCTTCATCTCCCACGGCGCACCGCCGCTCGCCGTCCCGACAGCTTGCCCTGGGACGTGCCCGATAGACATGAATTCTCCACGTTCAGCAGCACGTGCAGGCTGCCGAAGGCTTGGCCAGTTTCCCGCACAGAACGACGGGACGTGATCGAGCGAGCGCGAGTGATTTCTTGAGGTAGTCACCAGCCGACCGCACCGAGTAACTCGTCCGCCGGCAAAAGGCAGATAGCCTTGGCTCTCGCCGTGGACATCTTGGTCGGACTGAAAGAGCTACTCGATAAGTTCGATATTCATTTGGTGCAGACGCTCGCGATGGGAAAAGGAGGATCTGCTTCTCCCGGATCTGACTGGGAGATGCCGCCAGCATCTTGTACGAGACATCATGTGGCACCCGGATCCTCTCCTGCCAGGTAGGCTGATTCAACTTGCGGTCTGGGCAGAAGGGCAGGGGTGTGTGACCCGGACCTGAGGGCGACGCCGTTACCGTCCCGCGAGTCGCGCCTCGGATCGCGTTCGCATGGGCCGGCCGACGGGCGGCTTCCACTCGCCGCGCTTGCGGGCGGACCAAGCGTAGCGCGGATCGCCTTCCAGCAACTGCAGGTGGTCGCCCAGCCGGTTGCGCTCCATCCAGCCGATCGCGGCCTGCAGTTCCTCCAGCGTCATCCGCGCCCGCGACTTGTCGCCCGTCACGCGCTTCAGGACCGCGTTGTAGCGGTGGTACAGCCCCGGCCCGGCCAGGCCGCCCCGCAGCCCGCCCGTCCCCGCCTCGTCCTCGACCGCCTGGGTCGCCACCATCTCCCCCAGGCGCGTGCGCAGCCGCCGCTCGACGACGGAGGGCACCTCCAGGAGCTCGCCCTGCGCCTCCTCGCTCTCCGGCCGCCGCATCGCCAGCTCCGGGCCGGGCGCGAGCCGGTCGTAGCGCAGCGCCAGCGCGTTGGAGGAGAGCGGCACGATCCCCTCCTTCTCCGCCGGCGGCAGCTGGTCCAGCAGCCAGTCCGGCAGGGTCGTCTGTCCGTGGCGGGGCTTCGGCCGGCGCGCCATCGTGCCCTGCTCCGTCTCCATCCGCCGGCGGAACAGGCCGAAGAGCGGGTCGTCGGGGTGGAAGACGAGCGCCTGCTGTGCCTCGTAGTCGCCCGCGTTCGGGTCCACCCGGGTCGCGCGCGCCACCATCTGCTCCAGCCAGGGGCGCGAGCGGATGTGGGTCAGCGCCGCCACCACGGCCACCTCGGGCGCGTCCAGCCCCTCATAGGCCATGGCGACGGTGACGAGGATCGAGGGATCCGGCCGCAGCCGGAAGGCGGCCAGCAGTTCGTGCGCGCGCGGCGTGTCGGAGGTCGCGAGCCCCGCCACCCCCTCGGCCTGCGCTGCCGGCAGCCAGCCCCGCACCACGTCCAGGTAGTGCCGCGCCGTCGCCTGATCCGGCGCCACCACCAGCAGCTTGCCCAGGCCCCGCGCCGGCTCGCCCGGCAGCAGCCCGCGCTCCTTCCGGCGCCGCGCGCGCAGCTCGCGGATGGCGAGGAAGGCCTCGCGCAGCAGCGCCTCCGCGAAGCCGGTGCGGAGCGCGGTGAAGAGGGCCGGGCGCGTCGTCTCGTCGGGGTAGAGGCCGGAGATGCGGTGCGGGCCCAGCTCGTTGCCGTCCTCGTCGCGCCAGCTGGCCTCGCCGTCCAGCGCGCCGAAGGTCACGGGCAGCACCGCGCGCTCGGCCAGCGCCTGGGCGCGGGAGTAGCCGACCACCGCCCAGCCCTCCGCGTCCAGCTCCACCTCGCGCGTGCGCGCCTTCGGGCCCTTGCGGTAGGGCAGCCAGAGGATGCCCTTGCCGTCCGCCCGCTCCAACGTGCCGGACAGCAGCAGCCGGACGCGCGCGCACTCCAGCAGGGGCAGGATGGCGCGCGACCAGGCGCTGGCCTGGTCCTCCTCCGCCTCCTGCGCCGCGGCCACCGGGTCGATGTCGGCGAGCGC
This sequence comes from Roseomonas indoligenes, assembly GCF_017813365.1. GTDB lineage: Bacteria > Pseudomonadota > Alphaproteobacteria > Acetobacterales > Acetobacteraceae > Roseomonas > Roseomonas indoligenes. The sequence continues at coordinate 24,563 of NZ_JAGIZA010000035.1, read as the reverse complement.
CGGCAGGTGGTGCACCTCGTCCACCACCAGCAGCGTGCGGTGGCGCCGGAACTCGGCCAGGTGCAGGTCCGGCGCGGCCGCGATGCCCTGGTAGGTCGTGATGTAGCCGGCCAGGCCGCGGCTCGGATCCGGCGTGTTGTCGGCCGCCCGCACGGAGAGCGCGTGGCCCAGCGCCTCCCGCCAGAGGGGATCGGCAAAGGCCTCCTCGGCCTGCAGCCGCAGGCTGTCGCGCGGGACCACCCAGCAGACCCGCTCCACGATCCCGGCGGCGACGAGGCGGCTGGCGGCGATGACGGGCAGGAGCGACTTGCCGCCGCCCGGTGTCACGGCAGCGAGGATGTCGCGCGCCTCCGTCTCCCCGGTGGCGATCGCCTCCACCACGCCGGAGAGACGCTGCTGGTGAGAGCGGAGCCGACGGCGGATCACGAGGCGGGATACTCAGGAACCTTCATTCCAGGACACTGATTCAGCTCGATTCTCGTGTCCAGAGCCCCCAAAAACTTGCCCCTCGTCACGGCCGGGATATATAGGATGTATATCCCGAGAGGTTGGCATGACCCGAACCACTCTCTTCCAGAGCAATCGGACCCAGGCCGTGCGTCTGCCGAAAGGCGTCGCCTTCCCGGAAGGCGTGAGGGAAGTTTCGATCCTGCGTGACGGCGCACGCCGGGTCATCGTGCCGGCGGACGCCACTTGGGACGATTTCTTCTGCGCACCCGGCATCGAGTTGCCGGACCGCGAGCAGCCACGGGCCGAGGAGCGCGAGCGCTTATAGTGCTGCGCTACATGCTAGACGCGAACCTCTGCATCCGCGTGCTACGCGATCGCCCTCAGGGCCTGCGGACACGCTTTAATGCCGAGGCGGAATCGCTCTGCATCTCGACCGTGGTGCTGATGGAACTTCTGCACGGCGCGAGCAAGTCGGCAAGACCGATTGAGAACCGGCGCGAGGTGGAGGGCTTCGCGGCGAGGCTGGATGTGCTGAGCTTCGATGCGGACGCAGCGGCGCAAGCGGGAGAGATTCGTGCGTCGCTTGAGCGCGCCGGACAGGTCATCGGTGCTTACGACCTGATGATCGCGGGACACGCGCGTAGTCGCGGGCTGGTCGTGGTCACAGGCAACCTTGGCGAGTTCCGCCGGGTGGATGGGCTACGGTGTGAGGATTGGCTGGCGCCACCGCACGAAAATTAGCCCTCGAAAACAACCGACAAGCAGGCAATTTTTACATAAGATATATTATGCACTCACACTTTGTAGGCGCAAAGCTAATGTGTCACTCCTAGGCAAAGCAGAAATGTCAGCCTAGCCCACGTAGAGTCGAGCGCGAAGCCCAAGCTACAAAACCTACATCAGCTACCCTCAAGTGCGCCGGTTGCCGGTGCATTCACCCATAGCACGCGCGTCGGTACTCGCCCCGGATTGCGGAAGCTGTGCGGAAGGGTGCTCTCGAAGCGGAACCCGTCGCCGCGGCCGAGGATATAGCTCTCCCCGCTCACCGAGAGCTCCAGCTCGCCCTCCAGCACGTAGCCTGCATCCTCGCCGGCATGGGTATAGACCTGCGCGCCGGTGGTGCCGCCGGGCTCGATCAGGATGACGTAGAGGTCCGTACCGCGCTTCCCCGTCAGCGGCGTGACAAGCTCCTTGGAGATGCCGGTCCGCCAGAAAGCGAGCTGCTTGCGGCTCCTCGCCCGTGTCACGATCCCGTCCTCCCGGCACGGAGAGCCGTCGGTTGCATCCGTGAAGAAGTCGCTCAGCGCGAACTGCAGCACGTTGGCGAGGTTCGAAAGGACACGGACGGAGGGCGAGGAGAGCCCCCGCTCGATCTGGCTCAGCGAGCCGATGGAGATGCCCGCTTCTTCCGCGAGCTGGGTGAGGGAAAGGTTGAGCGTGCGGCGCCGGTGCCGGATCCGCTGCCCCAGCAGCCGGTCCAGCGCCGGCCCCCCGGCCGCCTCTTGAGCCGATGCTTCCATCCCGTCCACCCGCCCCTCCTGCACCCTGTGCTCGCGCGGGCGCGCGCTCCCCACCCGGGCTAAGCTAGGCCCTGGGATGCGGCCGGTCGAGCCGTGGCCAGGGCCAAGGCGAGGAGAAGGGCCGGGACCCTAACCCGCGACGTAGCCCTGCTCCCGGTCGGCGCCGATGGCGGCCGGGTCACGTGCCGCCGGATCACCATGGCCGCCGCCACCGCCGGAGGCGTGCACGATGAGGTCCCCCTTCCGAAGCGGGACATCGTCCTTGGAGCGAACCTCGATCACCGCGCCGTCGCGGTGCACGGCGCAGTACCCCGTGGCCCCTGCCCCGCCGCCCTTCAGCCCGCCGGCCGGGAAGCGGAACCGGTCGGCGTAGATGGCGAGCCGGACGCCGTCCTCGGTGATCCGGTAGGCGCGGCTGGAGCCGAGCCCGCCGCGGAAGCGCCCCTTCCCGCCGCTGCCCGGACGCAGCGCGTAGTGCTCGATCCGGAAGAAGTCGAAATCCGCGTCGATTTGCTCGACTGGCGTGTTGGTGCAGTTGGAGAGCGGCCCAGCCACCGCGTCCGAGCCGTCTCCCTGCGCCGAGGCGCCGTAGCCGCCATCCCGCAGCTCAATGAAGACGCGGTACCGCCCGTCCTTCAGGTGCGTCAGGCAGAAGCCCGTGGTGGTGTCGTAGCCGCAGGCCACGGCGCGGTCCGGCATGGCCTGGCCGAGCGCCTTCAGCACGGCGTCGTAGGCGCGGTAGGAGGCCTCCATCCGCGAGCGTACCGGGGCGGGCGGGTTGGGGTTCAGCAGGCTGCCGCGCGGCACCTCGATGGTCACGGCACGGCTGGCGCCCTCGTTGAAGGGCACGTCCTCCCCGGTCAGCGCCGCCTTGATGCAGGCGAGCGTCGCGGAGACGGTGGAGGCGTAGGGCGCGTTCATCTGCGTGGGCACCTGCGGGCAGGTGCCGGCGAAATCCACCACCATGCTGTCGCCCCGCACCGTCACCGTCACGCGGATCGGCAGCGGCGTGTCGCTCCTGCCGTCATCGTCCACGGCGTCCTCGCCGACATAGATGCCGTCCGGCATGGCGGCGATCGCTGCGCGGACGCGGCGCTCCACGTAGGAGATCATCTCCTCCATCGCGGCCCCGACCGTCTCGGCGGAGTACTTCGCACACATCTCCCGCACGCGGGCGGCGCCGACGGCGCAGGCGGCGAACTGGGAATCGATGTCGCCCAGCGTCTGCTCGGGCACGCGGATGTTCGCGCCGATGAAGTGGCGCAGCGGGCCGTCGTTGTTCCAGTCCTCGTCCAGGTTGTAGCGGCTGGGCGGGATCACCAGCCCCTCCTGGTAGAAGTCGGTGGAGGCGGCGTTGATCCCCGGCGCGCCGCCGCCGATGTCCAGGTGGTGCGCGACCGCCGCGCTGAAGCCGACGATCCGCCCCTCGTAGAAGATCGGCACGAAGATCAGGATGTCCTGCAGGTGGTGCGCGCCGTGGTAGGGGTGGTTGCAGATGTAGAAGTCGCCCTCCTTCAGCCGCTCCACCGGGAAGCGGGCGGCGCAGGCGCGGAAGGTGATGGAGAGGGAGCCGACGAGGATGGGGATCAGCTCGTCGCTCTGCGCCACCGCGTTGCCCTGCGGATCCAGGATGCCGGTAGAGGCGTCCTTGCCGTCCCGCACCACGGAGGAGTAGGCGGAGCGGTAGAGGGCAATCCCCATCTCCCGCGCGGCGGAGAGCAGGGACTGGCTGATGACGGCCTGGTCGACGGGGTTCAGGGTTCGGCTCATGGCGCGGCCTTCCGCAGGATGAGGTTGCCGGCCTCGTCGGAGGCCGCCTGCCAGCCGGCGGGGACGAAGGTGGTTGCCGTCACGTCCTCCAGCACCAGCGGACCGGGCAGCGGCGCGCGGCCGACCGCCTTCCGCGCCAGCCGCCGCGCCGTGCGGGACACGCCCTCGTCGAAGACCGTCACCTCGCCCTCGGGCACGGTGAAGCGGTCGTCGCCGATGCCGGCGAGGCTCGGCACGGCCTCCTGCGGTACGTGCAGCCCGACGCGGTAGGAGACGATCTCCGCCATCCGCTTCCCGATCACGCCGCCATGGCGGTAGATGCGGGCATAGGCCTCCTCGAAGGCGGCCTGGAGCGCCTCGGCGGAGGGCGCCTCCATCATCCCGGGCGGCAGCGGCACCGCGATCTCGAAGGCCTGGCCGACGAAGCGCATCTCCAGCGTCACGTCCCAGCGCCGGTCGGCGCCGAGCCCCATGGCATCGGCCCGCCGGGCCAGGCCCTGGCGCATCCCGGCGAGGGTGTCGCGCACCGCCGCGGGCGCGGCGGCGTCCAGCCGGGTCCGCCGGGTCAGGCTGTCGTAGAGGCTGTGATCCGCCGCCAGCAGCCCGTAGGCGGAGATGACGCCGGCATTGGGCGGCACCACCACCGTCTCCATGGCCAGAGCGTCCGCGACCGCCGCGGCGTGCAGCGGGCCGGCGCCGCCGAAGGGCACCAGCGCGTACTCGCGCGGGTCCCGGCCGCGCCGCGTGCTGACGAGGCGGATGGCGGAGACGATGTTCGCCACCGCGATGCGCACGGCACTGTCCGCCAGTTCCTCGATCCCAAGGCCGAGCTGCATCGCCAGCGGCCCGAAGGCGGCGCGGGCGGCGGCGGCGACCAGCGGCATGGCGCCGGCCAGCTTCGCGTCCGGCTGGATGCGGCCGCAGACGAGGTGCGCGTCCGTCAGCGTGGGCAGCGTGCCGCCGCGCCCGTAGCAGGCGGGGCCGGGATCGGCGCCCGCGCTGCGCGGGCCGGCGCGGAGCAGCCCGCCCTCGTCCACCCAGATGAGGGAGCCGCCGCCGGCGCCGATGGTGGTGATGTCCACCATCGGCATCAGCACGGGCAGCGTGTCCACCCGCGCCTCCCGCGTCAGCTCCGGGCGGCCGCCCTGCACGAGGCAGACATCCGCGCTTGTGCCGCCGATGTCGAGGGTGATGATGTCGCGGTACCCCGACAGCTCCGCCTGGCGGATGGCGCCAGTGACGCCGGCCGCGGGGCCCGAGAGCAGGGCGGTGACGGCGTTGCGCCGGATGGCCGCCGCCGGCACACGGCCGCCGTTGGACTGCATCATCGAGAAGGTGCCGGAGAAGCCGTCCGCCTCCAGCCGCCTCTCGATCCGCGTCAGATAGGCGTCCAGCACGGGCTGCACGTAGGCGGAGAGCGTGGTGGTGCTGGCGCGCTCGTACTCCCGGAACTCGCGGGTCACGTCGGCCGAGAGGGTCACGCGCAGCGCCGGGTGGCGCGCCTCCAGCCATTCCGCCAGCGCGCGCTCATGCGCCGGGCTGGCAAAGGAATTCAGCAGGCAGATCGCGACGGCGCCGTAGCCGCCCTCCGCGATGAAGCGGTCCAGCGCGGGGCCGAAGGCGTCCATGTCCAGCGCGCGCTCCGCGCGGCCATCGGCCAGCACGCGCTCCGGTACCTCCAGCGTGTCGCGGCGCGACACCAGCGGCGCGGGCTTGCGGTAGAAGATGTCGAAGATCTGCTCGCGGTCCTGTCGGCGCAGCAGCAGCAGGTCCCGGAACCCTTCCGTGACGAGCAGCGCCAGCCGCGTGCCCTTGCGCTCCAGCACCGCGTTGGTCGCGACGGTGGAGCCGTGCGCCAGCTCCGCCATGGTGCCCGGCGCGATGCCCGCGGCGCGCAGCGCGTCGAAGACGCCGTCATCCGGCTGCGCGGGGGTGCTGGGAACCTTCGCCAGGCGCAGCCCGGCCTCGTCGATGCAAACCAGGTCGGTGAAGGTGCCGCCGATCTCGACCCCGACCTTCATGCGCCGTGATCCCCGCGGCACGGTTCGGGACTTCTAGCCTGCTGCATCGGGACCTCCTGCGGTGCGCGAAGTGGGGCACGGCACCTCCCGGCCAGCAAGGGGCATTTTTCACCGAAATGATAAAACGGTGCAGATTTCACCACGATGGAAAGCCTTGCCGTCCGGCCGCATCCCTGCTCCCGTCCCCGGTGAAGCCGTCCGGACCGAGACCATGCGCGATCGCCCCCCGCTGCCCCCCAGCCTCTACGCCGCCACGGCCCGCCCCGCGGCGCCGACGCCGGCGCTGGAGGGCGACCGGCGGGCGGACGTGGCCGTGATCGGCGCCGGCTTCACCGGGTTGTCCACGGCGCTGAACCTCGCGGAGGGCGGCGCGGAGGTGGTGGTGCTCGATGCCGGGGAGCCGGGCTGGGGCGCCTCGGGCCGCAACGGCGGGCAGCTCAACCCCGGGCTGAAGACGGACCCGGACGAGGTCGAGGCCGATTTCGGGCCGGAGCGCGGGCGGCGCCTCGTGGACTTCGCCTGGAACGCGCCGGAGACGACGCTGGCGCTGATCCGGCGCCTTGGCATCGAATGCGACGCGCGGCAGGGCGGCACGCTCCGCGCCGCCTACCATCCCCGCCACGCCGAAGGCGTCGCCCGCACGGCGGAGCAGTGCATCCGGCGCGGCATGCCCGTGACCCTGCTGGACCGCGAGGCCGCCCGGACGGAGACGGGCACGGACCGCCACGTCGCCATCATGCGGGATGCCCGCGGCGGCGACGTGCAGCCGCTGGACTACGCGCGCGGCCTCGCCCGCGCCGCCATCGCAGCGGGGGCGGCCGTGCACGGCGGCACGCGCGTGACCGCGCTGCGGCGCGAGGAAGGGCGCTGGACGCTGTCCACGCCCGGGGGCAGCGTGAGCGCGGAGACGGTGGTGCTGGCCACCAATGGCTACACGGACGACCTCTGGCCCGGGCTCCGGCGGAGCGTGGTGCCCGTCTTCTCCTCCATCGCGGCCTCCGAGCCGATGACGCCGAACGTCGCCGCCGCCGTCATGCCGTCCCGGGCGGTGCTGTACGAGAGCGGGCACGTCACGGTGTACCTGCGGGTGGACGGGGCGGGGCGGCTGCTGATGGGCGGGCGCGGGCCGCAATCCCCGATCGGCGATCCCTCCCCCGTGCGCTACCTCATCCGCTACGCGGAGCGGCTCTGGCCGCAGCTCGCCGGGCTGAAGTGGACGCATGGCTGGAACGGCCAGCTCGCCATGACGGTGGACCACTACCCGCACCTGCACCGGCCGGCGCCCGGGCTGATCGCCTGCCTCGGCTACAACGGCCGGGGCGTCGCGCTCTCCACCGCCACGGGCGGCGAGGTGGCGCGGCTGGCCGCCGGCGCGGCGGAGCGCGACATCGCCCTGCCCCTCTCCCCCATCCGGCCGATCCGGCTGCACCGCTTCTGGCGCCTGGGCGTGCTGACGAAGGTGGTGGAAGGGCGCGTGCGCGACAGGCTGGGGGCCTGAGCCGCGCGCCCCGGCCCGCTCAGCGTGCGCGATCGGCGATCTGCTCCGCCAGCCGCGTGCGCCCCTCGGCGTCTGCGGCGATGGTGTACCAGTCGGGCGACCAGTTCCGGGCCCGCACCTCCTCCGCCGACATGCCGATCTCCCGCACCACGTCCTCGGGCAGCGTCACGTTGGTGGAGAGGGGGATGTAGCCGTCCCGCGCGGCGCGGACCTGCTTCGCCGGATCGACGGAGTCGTTCAGGAAGCGGATCGCCGCGGCCCGGTCCGGCGCGTTCTTCGGGACGGAGATGATGTAGGACAGCACCAGCCCGCCCTCCTTCGGCAGGACGTGCTCCACCTCTGTCTGCCCGGCCTTGCGCAGCATCTGGATCTGGCCGGAGTAGAAGGCGCAGGCTGTTACCTCCCCGCGCGAGAGCTGCTGCTGCACCGAGGCCATGGAGGGGTAGACGCTGATGGCGTTGCGCGCCACCGCCTCCAGCATGGGGATGCCGGGCTGGATGTTGGCCTCGTTGCCCCCCTTCAGCTTCGCGTAGAGCGTGAGGTCGTAGGGGCCGAGGAAGATCGGGCGCGCGAGGGAGAGCTGGCCGCGCCACTTCCGGTCCGTCAGCGCCTCCCAGGAGGGGAAGTCGGAGGCCTTGGCGAGCGTGTTGTTGAAGGCGATGCCGTAGTAGATGAAGTAGATCGGCATGCCGAGGATGCGGCCCTGCAGGTTCCGCACCCAGTACTGCTGCGGCACGTGCCGGAGGTTCGGCAGGTCCTCCTCCGTCAGCTCCTCGATCAGCCCGCGCTGCGCGAGGTGCGCGGCCTGGAAGGAGGCGGCGAGCATCACGTTGTGCTGCGGGCGGCCCTGGGCCGCGGCGATCACCGCCGCGGGGTCCGGCACCTCGGCGATGGTGACGGGGATCCCGCTCGCCTTGGTGAAGGGTTCGCCGAAGGCCTCGCGCCACATCTTGGCGCCGGCGCCGCCCCAGGCGGCCATGACGACCCGGCCACCCCCGGACTGGGCCCGGACGATGGAGGGCGCCGCGAGGAGCGCGGCACCGGCCGCAAGGACGGAGCGGCGGGGCAGGATCATCGGATCTCTCCTTGTTCTGGCGGGATGCGGCTCAGGCGGAAGGGTGGCGCCCATCCTCCTCGATGTCGACGAAGATGCGCAGGCCCACCAGCCGGTCCATTAGCAAGACCAGCCCGGCGGTGAGCAGGATGAGGATGGAGGAGATGGCGGCCACCACCGGGTCCGCGCTGTCGTTCAGCCGGGCGTAGATCGCCACCGGCAGCGTCGTGAACTCCGGCCCGACGAGGAACATGCTCACCGTCACCTCGTCGAAGGAGATGATGAAGCCGAAGAGGAGCGAGGCCGCGATGCCCGGCCGCAGCAGGGGCAGCACCACGCGCCGGAAGGCCTGGCCCGGCTCCGCCCCGAGGATGGTGGCGGCCTCCGGCAGGGAGGAATCGATCTGGGCAAGGGAGACGGCGACCGGCCGGTAGGCGAAGGGGGCGCAGAGGACGAGGTGCGCGATCAGCATTCCCGCGAAGCTGCCGCCCAGCCCCGCCATGCCGAGCCAGCCGAGGAAGCCAATGGCCAGCGCCGCGTGCGGGAAGAGCAGCGGTGCCAGGATCGCCGTCTCCGCGATGCCGCGCAGCCGCGCCGGCGCGCGCCGGAGGGCCAGGGCGGCGCCGATCGAGGCGAGAGTGGTGAGCACCGCGCTGACGAGGGCGAGCGCCGCGCTGATGCCGAAGGCCACCAGCCAGGAGGGCGTGCCGAGGAACTCGACGTACCACCGCCAGGAGAAGCCGGGCGGCGGGAAGCCCAGCACGGCGCGCGGCGAGAAGGAGGAGCCGATCACGATCACCAGCGGCGCCGGCAGCAGCACCAGCAGCAGCGCCGCCAGGGCGCGGGTAGGGAAGCCTGTCCGCATCACGCGCCCTCCAGCCGCCGCCGCACCCGCGCCTCCAGCAGGCGGAGCGGGGCCACCAGGACCAGCGCGACGACGAGCAGGATCACGGCCATGGCGGTCGCCCGCTCGAAGTTGAAGACCTGGAAGACCTCCGTGTAGATCTGCGTGCCGAGCATCCGGTCGCGCAGCCCGCCCAGCAGCAGGGGCGTGACGATCGCGCCCGCCGACATCAGCAGCACGAGCGAGGAGCCGCCGACCACGCCGGGCAGGGAAAGCGGCAGCGTGACGCGGCGGAAGGTCTGCCACCGCGTGCCGCCGAGGATGCGCCCCGCCTCCTCCAGCCTTCGGTCCTGCAGCAGCAGGCTGGAGAGGATGGCGATGACCATGAAGGGCAGGAAGACGTGCACCAGCCCGATCAGCACCGCCCAGGGCGTGAAGAGCACGCGCACCGGCGCGTCGATCAGCCCCCAGTCGCGCAGCGCGGTGTTGACGACGCCGCGGTTGCCCAGCAGCACCACCCAGCCGAAGGTCCGCACGACGATGCTGACCAGCCAGGGCGAGATCACCAGCAGCAGCCACAGGTTGCGCCGCGGGCTGCGCGCCAGGAACAGGGCCAGCGGGTAGCCCAGCAGCGCGCAGGCCGCCGTGGTGGCCACGGCGATCCAGACCGTGCGCCAGAGCACGCGCAGGATCCCGGGATCGGAGAGCAGCTCCACGTAGAGCCCGATCCCGCCCCGGGTGGCCGAGGACCAGAGCAGCCCGGCCACGGACAGGACGAAGGCCGCGATCAGCAGCCCCATCGGCGCGAAGAGGGCGAGGCGGCGCCCCGGCCCGGTCATGCGCCCCCCCGGATCTGGGAGGCAGGGAGTTGGGCGGCCCGTGCAGGATCGAAGCCGAGCGTGGCCCGCGCCCCCGGAGCGAGTCCGTCCAGCGCCGCGCCGGGCAGCAGGGCCAGCCAGGGCTCCGTCGTCCCGGCCGGCATCCCGTCCGGCGCCACGCGCAGCCGGGCATGGGGGCCGACGAAATCCACGGCCTCCACCACCCCATCGATCCGGACCGGGGCGGCGGCGGCGGCCGTGCCCACAACGCAGTCCTCGGGCCGGATCACCAGCAGCGAGCCCGCCGGGAGGGAGAGGCCGAGCGGCGCGAGCTGCGCGGCGCTGCGGATGTTGGCGTCGCCCACGAATTCCGCCACGAAGCGCGTGGCGGGACGGCCGTAGAGGGCCTGGGGCGTGTCGAACTGCTCCAGCCCGCCGCGGTTGAACACCGCCACGCGGTCGGCCATCGACAGCGCCTCCTCCTGGTCGTGGGTGACGAAGACGAAGGTGGTGCCGGTCCGCCGCTGCAGCGCCTTCAACTCCCCCTGCAGCTGCCTTCGCAGCTTCAGGTCAAGGGCCGAGAGAGGTTCGTCGAGCAGCAGCACGGCGGGGTGCAGCACCAGGGCCCGCGCCAGCGCCACGCGCTGCCGCTGCCCGCCCGAGAGCTGCTGGATCCGCCGCCCCGCCAGCCCGTCCAGCGCCACCAGCGCGAGCGCCTCCTCCACCTGGCGCGCGATCTCCGCCGTGCCCTTGCGCCGCAGCTCCAGCCCGAAGGCCACGTTCTCCGCCACGGTGAGATGCGGGAAGAGGGCAAGGTTCTGGAACACCATGCCCACGTCGCGGCGGTTCGGCGGAAGCCCGGCCAGCACGCGCCCGTCGAGCGTCAGCCTCCCGGAATCCGCCGCCTCGAAGCCGGCGATGATCCGCAGCAGGGTGGTCTTGCCGCAGCCGCTGGGGCCGAGGAAGGCGATGAATTCCCCGGCCGCGATGTCGAGGCTGACCGCGTTGACTGCCCGGAGGGAGCCGAAGCTTCGGCTCACGCTATCGATCTCGAGGTGGCCGACGGATCCGGAACGGGGCATGGCGGTCAGTCTTCGGGGGAATCGTGAAACTGACAAGGTCCATTTTCACGGTCGCGAAATCTCCATGGCCTTGCTGCGGCTATCCGCCTCTGTGGGCAAATGAGGGTGACCTGGGCCCGCAGGTGCCGCAGGACCGTCGGCCAGGAAGCCTCCCCCGTTAGGTCATCAAATGGGCTCCGCCTCTTCCAGAGCGGGCTTGCCCGCCTCCAGGGCGATGAGCCTGCCCCCCTCAGATCCTGGGTGGCGGCGAAGCCGGTGGTGATCACTGCGCCTCGCTCTCGCGAGGCGCAGGAAGGCGCGTGAGGCCTTCGTCGGCAGCCCGGGGACGAGCCGCTCTTGATAGCTGCCGGGTAGCAGCCATGGTGCGCGATGCCGCAGATCATCCAGTCCGAGCGGTCGGCGGACGCTTACCGCCGTCCTACTAACCTCTCCCGCAACTTGCGAAGCCGCCCTTCCGCTCGAGACGGATAGCCCACCTCATTCGACGTGTGCTCCAGCCCAAGGCCGCTCATTCAAGCCGGGCGGACGTTCCAGAAGGTGGTAAAGCCGTCCAGCACCCCCGTGACGTTGCTGCGGTAAGCGGTGGGCTGGAGGTACTGGCCGAGGGGGAGGTAGGGCACGCTGTCCATCGCCTCCTCCTGGATGCGGCGGCAAAGGTCCTTCCCGGTGGCGGTTTCCGGGGCGTCGAACCAGGCGTCGCGCAGGGCCTCGATCTCCGGGTCCTTCGACCAGCCGGGGTAGCTGCCATCGGCGCGGAGCGCGGTGTGGCCGGCGGGGTTGAGCCATTCCGCGCCGGACCAGGTGGTGACGAAGCCACTCCACCCGCCCTGCGCGGCCGGCTCGCGCCGGTTGCGGCGCTGGAGCATGGCGTTGAACTCCACCGAGTAGATCTCGACGTCCATGCCGAGCCGCTTAAACAGGTCCATGGTGACGGCGCCGAGCGCCATGCCGGCGGCGGTGTTGTTGCCGGCCATGATGACGACCTTCTCGCCCTTGTAGCCGGCGGCGCGGATGGCATCGCGCGCCCGGGCGATGTTGCGCGGGCCGCTGAGGACGCCGAGGCCGGCATCCGAGGCCATGGGCGTGCCGGGGCAGAAGAAGCCGAGCGGGACGCGGTACATGGCGGGATCGTCGGCGCCGACGACGGCCTGCATGCAGTCCTCCTGGCTCAGCGCGCCCCAGAGCGCGCGGCGGATGGCCGGGTTGTCGAAGGGCGGGTTCAGGTGGTTCAGCCGGAGCATGGCGACGAAGCCCGTGGGGTCCAGCACGCGGGTGGTGATGCCGCGCGCACCCTTCAGCAGCGAAAGCTGGTCGTGATAGGCGTATTCCTGCCAGTCCTGCTCGCCGGAGAGGAGGGCGGCGGTAGCCGTGCCGCTGTCGGGGATGGAGCGCCACTCCACGCGGTCGTAGTGGACGACCTTCGGGCCGGAGGTCCAGGAAAGGGTGCCGTCCTTGCGGGGCACGTAACGCTCGAACTTCGTGTAGACGTTCATCGAGCCGGAGACGCGCTCATCCGCCTTGAAACGGAAGGGGCCGCTGCCGACGATCTCGGTCACGGGCTTGAAGGCGTCGGTGTTCGCCAGGCGCTCCGGCATCATCACGCAGACCGGCACGGAGGCCTTGCCAAGGGCGATGGGCAGCAGCGGAAAGGGCTTCCTCAGCCGAAAGCGGATGGTGCGGTCGTCGGGGGCGGAGAGCTCGTCGGTCACCTCCATCAGCCGCGCACCGAAGACGTCGCGCTTCGCCCAGCGGCGGATGCTTGCGACGCAGTCGCGCGCGAGGACGCGCTCCCCATCGTGCCAGAAGAGGTTCTCGCGGAGAGTCAGGTCCCAGCGGCGGCCGTCATCCTCCACGCGGTGGCCGTCCACCATCTGCGGCGTAGCCTCGTAGTTGCCGTCCATGCCGTAGAGCGTGTCGTAGACCATGTAGGCGTAGTTGCGCGTGATGTAGCCGGTGCTGAGGACTGGATCGAGCGTGACGAGGTCCTGCTGCGGCGTGAAGCGCAGCGTGGTGGCGGAGGCGGCGCGCAGCCGCGCGGGCATCGCGAGGGATGCGGCGCCGATCGCCGCGCCCTGGAGGAGGTTACGCCGCTTCATGGTGGGTCTCCGTCTTTCCGTCTGTCTCGGTGAGGCGGATTCCCGCTTGCACGAGCCGTGCCTTGAGTGCGGGAAGGTCGGGGTGAAGCAGGCGGCCGTCCCGCTTCAGGGCGCGGCCGGCGACGAGGACGTCGCGGATGTCGGCGGCCTGGGCGAAGTGGAGCAGGGCCTGGGCGGGGTCCCGCGCGCCGATCATGTTCAGGCTGTCCCGCGCCACCACGACCAGGTCCGCCTGCTTGCCGGGCGTGAGGGAGCCGATGCGGTGCTCCATGCGCAGGGCGCGGGCGTTGCCGATGGTAGCCCAGCGCAGCACCGCCTCATGCGTGAGCGACGTGGCGGTGATGGGGGAGCCGCTGGTGGCCACCGTCATGGCCTGGGCCGGCGCCTCCTGCTGTGCCTCCACGGTCCGCATGTTGTTGAAGAGGCGATGGGCCTGCAGGGCGAAGCGCATGGCGTCCAGCACGCCGCCGCCGTTCAGCAGCTCCGTATCAGCGCCGATGGAGGGGGTTCCGCCGAGGGCGGCGACGCGGCAGGCCAGCGGCTCGCGGATGTTGTTCTTCAGCTCCGCGGCCGCGGTAGAGGTGACTGAGGCGCCGCTCTCCACGAGGAGGCGCAGCTCGTCATCGGCGATGTAGGTGCCGTGGACGATGTTGTGGTCCGGCCCGATCAGGCCTTCGGCGACGAGGTTGCGGTAGCCCTCGGGCATCAGGCGGTTGCTGTTGCCCCAGACATGGGCGGAGGAGAGCAGGCCGAATTCGCGCGCCATGCGGAGATCGGCGCGGCAGACCTCCGGGGTGGAGTAGTCCGGGCCGAGGATGCAGGCGGCGAGGGTGACGAGCGCCTCGTCCGCGGCGAGCGGGCCGTGGCGGAGGCGGCGGATCTCCTCGACGGGGTGCGGCACCTGCGAGAAGTGGGGCTGGCCGGGTTGCGGCAGGGGCTTCACCGTGCCGTGGCCAAAGACGGCACGGATGCCGCTCCCCGTCAGTCCGTCCAGCGCGGCGTCCGTGTGGTCCGGCGTGGCGTTGCCGTGGCACCAGTCGAAGATCGTGGTGACGCCGGCGTCGAGCTGGCCTAGCGCGCCGACGAGGGTGCCGATGTGCAGGTCCTCAGGCGTGAAGCGCGGGCCGTACACGGCGTGCATGCCGTGGAAGTAGTCGTTGCTCGTCCAGTCACCGCCGAGGCCGCGCAGGGCGGTCTGCCAGGTATGGAGATGCGCGTTGATGAGGCCGGGCAGGACGATGCAGCCGGCGGCGTCGATCACCTCGGCGTCCCCGGCCTCGATGACCGGGGCGACGTCGAGGATGCGGTCGTCCTCGATCAGCACGTCGCCGGTCGGGAGGCGGCCGATGCGGTCGTCCATCGAGAGGACGAGGCCGCCTTTGACGAGGCTTCGCATGAAAGTTCCGTCCGGTGTTGCGGGGCCGCGATACGTTCTATAGAGAGAACGGCATTCTGGATCGAGTATCGTGCCGGGGGGCGCGCCGCCCTGTCAACGGGCGCGAGGGAGGGCGTGTGGCGGAGGAAGCTCCGACGAAAGCTGTTCCGGCGGTGGGGAAGTGCCTGGCGATCATCCGCGCGCTGGACGCGGAGCCGGAGCAGGGGCTGGGCCTGGCGGCGGTTGCCGCGCGGCTGGAGCTGACGAAGAGCCACGCGCTGGGGATCCTGCGCACCCTCGTCGCGGAGGGATGGGTGGCGCATGACCGGGAGCGGCAGCGCTACGCGCTGGCACCGGGTCTGCTGCTGGATCTGGCGGCGACGCTGCGGCGGCACGACCGGGGATCGGTGGTGCGGGACGTGCTGGAGCGGCTGGCGGCGGCGCTGGGGCTGCCCTGCCTGCTCTGCCGGGTGAACCGGGACGGCAGCTTCACCTGCGTGGACCGGGTGCAGGGCGGCACGGGGCTGATGATCAACGTGCCGGTCGGACACCGCTATCCGCCTGATGCGCCGTCGCAGATGCGGGCGCGGCTAGCGGCGCTGCCGGAGGCGCGGGCGCGGGCGGCGCTGGACACCATGGCGATGCGCGCCTTCACCCCATCGACGCGGACGGACAAGGAGGCCGTCTGGGCCGAGGTGCAGGAGGCGCGGCGGCGCGGCTACGCGGTGGGGCGGATGGAGTACCTGGAGGGGGTGATGAGCATCGCGGTCGGCATCCCCGACGAGGAAGGGGTGGTGCGGCTGGTGCTGCAGTGCACGGGGCCGCGGGCGGCGATGGAGCCGCGCGAGGCGGCGTTGGGGGAGGCGATCACCGAGGCGGCGGGACGGATCGGGCTGTCCTGGGGTATGCGGGGCTCGGTAGGGCAAGCCTCCAGTTCCACTTATCGCTAGCGGCAGCGACGAGCGCGAAGCTAACAACGTGGTCCCGGGCGCGACAGCCGTAGCCCGTGGCCTGCCTCCGCGAGTTCTCAAGCATGCGGAACAGGCGGCGGACGATCCGCGGAGATCGTGGGACAGATGCCTCTTGTCAGCGCGATGTCAGAACGTGCGCGCCGACCAAGCCCACCCACTGCGCCGTAAGTTCGATTTGCACCAAGACCGACGATGCGGTCCTGACGCCTCATCTGTTCGTCCCGGGCTTCTACTGCGCGAAGACGCCCTCGAAGCCCTTGAATCCCTTCACTTCGATCGGGTTCCCCGACGGGTCAAAGAAGAACATGGTGCGCTGCTCGCCGGGCTCACCCTCGAACCGGACCACGGGCGGGATGTCGAAGCCGACACCTGCCGCTTCCAGGCGAGCGGAGAGCGCGAACCAGTCGGCAAGCGGCAGGATCGCGCCCAGGTGGGGCATCATCACCATGTGGTCGCCGACGCGGCCGGTGCGCGTCACCGGGAAGGGCGTGCCGAGATGCAGCGACAGCTGATGGCCGAAGAAGTCGAAGTCGACCCAGGTCTCCGTCGAGCGACCCTCGTTGCAGCCGAGCACACCACCGTAGAAGTTCCGGGCCTCGTCCAGGTCCGTGACATGATAGGCAAGATGGAAGAGGGCTTTCATAGCAGTCCTGATAGCTGAGATTGGTTGAGATGAACCCGGTGTCTGGGTGTCATCTACTCCGCGGGGGTATCGCGGGCTGGCGCGCCGGCGAAGCGCGCCGCGCGCTCCAGGTGACCTCGCAAGGCCTGGGCCGCGAGCGCAAGGTCGCCGGCAGTCACTGCATCGAGCACGGCGATGTGCTCCTTCAGCCACAGCCGCACGCGCGGGGAATCCTCGTTCGCGGCGTACTCCATGAGCCGCCGCAGGTCGGTCTGCTGCCGGACAAGCGCGACCATGAAGGGATTGCCAGAGAAGCCGGCCAGGGTCAGGTGGAAATCCGCGTCGAGGGCGACTAGCGCGCCCGGGGCCGCACCGCGCCCGGCCTCGAAATCGTCCAGCGAGGCCCGGTGCCGGTCGCGCAGCACCGCCAGCACCTCGGGATCGGGCCGGAAGCCGGGCAGCAGCAGCGCCGCCGGCTCCACCACCAGCCGGACCTCGTAACTCGCCCGCACGCTCGCCTCATCCCCGACCGAGGCGGCGAAGCGGAGCACGCGGCCACCGCCCCGCAGCAACAGCCCTTCATCCGCCAGGCGCGCGATGACGCCCTCCATCACCGCCCGCCCGCTGGCGTAGCGGCGCAGGAGCAGGCTGCGCGTGACCTCGGCCGGAAGCTCTCCCGAGACCCGGTCCCGCAGGATGCGGGCCAGCAACGCCTCCTCCACTGTCGGCTGCGGGCGCGGGCGGCGGCGGCCGGCCTCCGGGCCGCTCATGCGAAGATGGAAGCCACGGCCCGGCCGCGCCTCGACCACCCCCTCCTCCTCCAGGAGGCGGAGCGCGCTGCGGACGGGCGTGCGGGAGACCTGCAGGGCCTCGCACAGCTCCGCCTCCGTCACGTGCCGGCCCGCGGCCCAGCCGCGCTGCGCGGCGAGATCGGTGACGCGCCGGGCCAGTTCGCCGAGCCTCGCCTCCGGGCGTGTCGCAACCATCCTCTCCCCCGCCGCGGCCGCGAATTTGCGGCTTGACGGCCCCTGACCCTCCCCATAGCGTACTTCGTGAGACAAAAAATACAATCCTGGGGAACGCTGATCGGACCGGTTCGGGATGGGGGCTGCGCGCCCGCCCTTCCCGGATGGGCCGTGGCACGGACGTACCGACACAAGCCCGGCCATTCCGGTGCCCTGAGGAGCGCGTCATGCAGTTCGTCTCCCGCCGCCCCATCCGCGCGGCCGCGGCCGTCCTCGGCCTCGCCTTCCTGGCGGCGGCGCCCGCACGTGCCCAGGCGCCGCTCGATCTCGTCGCGCCCGGCCGGCTGACCTACGGCGTCGCCGCCACCTTCGCGCCCTTCGAGTTCTCGAAGGACGGCCAGCTCACGGGCTTTGACATCGAGTTCGGCGCCGCGATCGCGGCGAAGCTGAACCTCGCGCCGGCCCCGCTGAACATCGAGTTCCGCGGCCTTATCCCAGCGCTGCAGGGCCGGCGCGTCGATATCATCAACAGTGCCATGTACATCAACGCCGCGCGGTCGGAGCAGGTGGACTTCGTCCCGTACATGCGGATCGGCCAGCAGATGGTCGTCCGCCGCGGCAACCCGCGCGGCATCAAGGGGCGCGACGACCTCTGCGGCCGCAGCGTCGCCGTGACCCTGGGCGGCATCCAGGAAACATATGCCCGCCAGGATGCCGAGAAGTGCCAGGCCGCCGGCCGCCCCGCCTTGACGGTCATGACCTTCCCCACGGCGCAGGATTCCGCCCTCTCCGTCCGCCAGGGCCGCGCGGACGCCTACTACGAGAGCACCGCAGGAGTCGCGCGCATCGTGCTCGAGCTCTCTGACGCCTTCGAGGCGACCGGAGAGATCTTCGAGTTCGGCACGCAGATCGGGCTCGCCGTTCGCAAGGGCGACACGGCGACGGCGGAGGCGCTGCGCGGCGCCGTGCAGGCGGTGGCGGCGGACGGCACCTACCGGCGCCTGATGGCGAAGTACAACCTGCCGCCCGAGGGCAGCCTGTTCTGACGGATCGCTGGCCCGAACGCCCATGCCGCTCGATTCCCCGGAGCTGATCCTCAGCTACCTGTCCAGCGCCCGCTTCTTCACGGCGGCGGCGATGACGCTCCTCATCAGCCTCTGCTCGCTGGCGGGAGGCATGGCCAGCGGGCTGGTCCTGGCCCTTCTGCAGGAGAGCCGGTTCGGGCCGCTCCGCGTGCTCGCGGTCGCCTATCTCTGGCTGTTCCGCGGCACGCCGGTGCTGTTCCAGCTCATCTTCGTCTTCAACGTGCTGCCGAGCTTCGGCGTGGTGCTCTCCGGCTTCGCCTGCGCCGTGCTCGCCCTCTCCTTGAACGAGGGCGCCTACATGGCGGAGATCATGCGCTCCGGCATCCGCGCCGTCGGCCCGGGTCAGCGTCAGGCCGCCCGGGCCCTGGGGATGACGGACTGGGCCGTCATGCGCTGGGTCGTCATCCCGCAGGCGCTGCGGATGATCGTTCCGCCCATCGGCAACCAGTTCATCGGGATGCTGAAGCTCTCCGCCCTCGTCTCCGTCATCGCCGTGGAAGAACTGCTGCTGGTCGCCAACCAGACGGCGTCGTCGAACTTCCGCTACCTCGAGGCCCTCTCGGCCGCCGGCATCTACTACCTCGGCCTCACCACCCTCTTCATGCTGCTGCAGGCCTTCGTGGAGCGCCGGCTGGCCCGGCGCGGGCGCGCGGCGCCGAAGCGCGGCTGGACGCAGTGGATGCTCGGCGCCACCGCCGAGGGGGCGCGCGTGCGATGAGCAGCGCCTCCTCTCCGCCCGTGCTGAAGGCCGAGGCGATCCACAAGTCCTACGGCCCGCTCGCCGTGCTGCGCGGCGTGGACCTCTCGGTGGGGCGCGGCGAGTGCCTCTGCATCGTCGGTCCCTCCGGCTCCGGCAAGTCCACGCTGCTGCGCTGCCTGAACCTGCTGGAGCCGGTTCAGGACGGCCGCGTCACCTTCGAGGGGCGCGACATCCTCCAGTCCCGCCGCGCGGAGGCCCCGGGCATCCGCCAACGGATCGGCATGGTGTTCCAGAACTTCGAGCTGTTCCGGCACCTCAGCGCGCGGGACAACATCGCCCTCGCCCCGATCCGGGTGAAGGGCGAGGACCCCGCGAACGCCCGGGCGCGGGCCGAGGTGCTGCTCCGCAAGGTGCACCTGCCGGACAAGGGCGATTCCTACCCGGACGAGCTCTCCGGCGGGCAGCAGCAGCGCGTGGCCATCGCCCGCGCCCTGGCGATGGACCCGGTGCTGATGCTCTACGACGAGCCGACGAGCGCGCTGGACCCGGAGACGGTGGGCGAGGTGCTGCAGGTCATGCAGGAGCTCGCCGAGGAGGGCATGACGAGCGTGGTGGTGACGCACGAGATGGGCTTCGCCCGCCGTGCGGCCACCCGCGTGATCTTCATGGATGGCGGCGTGGTCGTGCACGCGGCGCCGCCAGCCGCCTTCTTTGACCCCGCCGCGCCGAAGCCCGAGCGCCTGGCGCGCTTCCTCGGCCGGCTGGAGCACTGAGCTTGGATCCCGCGCGCCTGCTGGGCGACCTCGCGCGCCTCGTCGCCTTCGACACGGCGAACCCGCCGGGCGCGCGGGAGGCCGGCTGCGCTGCCTGGGTGGCGGAGCGTCTGCGCGAGGCGGGGCTGGCCGTGGAGCTGGACCTCTTCGAGGAGGGCCGCGCGAACGTCGTCGGGCGGCTGGAGAACGGGCCGGGCCCCTGCTTCGCCTTCAACACGCACATGGACACCGTTCCCGCCGGCGAGGGATGGAGCGGGCCGCCGCTGGAGCTGCGCGAACGGGATGCCCGCCTGTTCGGCCGCGGCGCCTGCGACGCGAAGGGCTCGCTGGCCGCGATGCTGGAGGCGGTGCGCCTGCTCGCGGCGGGGCGGGCGGGCTGGTCGGGCACGCTGCTCGCCGTCTTCGTCGCGGATGAGGAGGCGTCCTCGCGCGGCGCCCGGCGCTTCGCGGCGGGCGCGGGCGGGATCGACGTCGTGGTGGTGGGGGAGCCCAGCGGCAATGCCCCGATCATCGCGCACAAGGGCAGCCTCCGGCCGCTGGTCCGCGTGGCCGGGCGCAGCACCCATTCCGGCACGCCCGACCTCGGCGTGAACGCCATATTCGAGGCGGCGCGCCTTCTGCCCCGCCTCGCCCGCCTGCACGAGGCGCTGCGCGGCCGCGCCCACCCGCTGGTGGGCCCGCCGAGCCTCACCGTCACCCGCGCCACCGCCGGCCAGGCCGACAACGTGGTGCCGGATGGCTGCGACCTGCTGCTCGACCGGCGCCTGGTGCCCGGCGAGACCGAGGCGGCCGCGCTGGCCGAGATCGCGGCGGTGCTGGACGCCGCGCGGACGGAGGACGGGATCGCGACGGAGGTGCTGATGCTGAAGCCCACCACTGGCGGTGCGGCGGAGACGCCGCCCGATCACCCGATCGTCCTCGCGGCCGTGGCCGCCGCGCGCCGGCACGGCGTGGCGGATCCCGCGCCGATCGGCTTCGGCGGCGCCTGCGACTTCGTGCATTTCCGCGAGGCCGGCGCGCAGGGCGTGGTAATGGGCCCGGGCGACCTCACCGTTGCGCACGCGCCCGACGAGTTCGTGCCCCGCCGGGAGCTGGAGGCCGCCGTGCCGATCTACCGCGACATCGCCCTCTCCGTCCTGGGGCGCCGCTGATGCCGCGCCGGATCCTCATCGAGCGGCGGGAGCTGACCTATGCGGGCGGGCTGGTGCTGCACACCGCCACCTCCGGCGCCGTGCCCGTGCTGCGGGAACTTCGGCTTCTGGCCGAGCGCGACAGCGGGTTGGAGGCGGTCGGCGCCTCCCGCACCAACATCGCCTATCTCTCCGGCATCGCGGCCGAGGTAGTGGAGGAAGCGGTCCTGGAGGTGGCGGCCGGGCTCGACTGGTCGGCGCCCTGGGAGGCGCTGCTCCCCGGCATCGACGCCCGCCACCCCGACCTCCCCGCCCCCGCCCGCATGCTCTTCGAGATGGCCGCGGCCGATGCGCGGGCACGGCAGGCCGGGCTGCCGCTCTGGCGCTGGCTCGGCGGCGAGGGCGGGGCGGAGACGCCGCCGACCGACACCAACCAGACCCTGTTCTGGCAGGACGAGACGGCCATGCTGGCCCGGGCCGGGGAGTATGCGGCGCGCGGCTTCCTGCAGCTGAAGCTTCGCATCGGCATCGCCGGCTTCGAGGAAGACCTGGCGCGGTTTCGCCGGCTGCGCGAGCGGCTGGGGCCCGCCGCGCGCCTCTCGGTGGACGCGAATGGCTGCTGGGACGCGTCTTCGGCGCCGGAGCATCTTCGGGCCCTGGCCGCGCTCGGCGCCGAATACGTGGAGCAGCCCCTCCCCGCCTCGGACTGGGCCGCCGCTGCCGACCTCGCGCGGGGCTCGCCCGTGCCGCTCATGCTCGACGAGAGCCTCTCCTCCCCCGCCGCCATCGCCCGCATGGCGCGAGAGGGCACGGCACAGCTGGCTCACCTCAAGCTGGCGAAGCTCGGCGGCCTCGACCGCATGATGACGGCGGGCCGGCTGCTCGGTGCCGCCGGGATCGGCGTGATGGTTGGCCAGATGAACGAGGGCGTGGTCTCCACCCTCGCTGCCGCCCACGCCGCCATCGCCCTCGGCGCGCCGCTGCGGGAACTCTACGGCTCGGACGGCCTGCGGCAGGACCCCGCCCTGCCCGCCCCGTCCTACGGGGACGGGCTGCTGCACCTGCCGCAGGGCCCCGGCCTCGGCATCGCTCACCATAAGGCCGGCCCGGACATCCTTTGGGAGACAACTGCCCCGTGAACGGACCCACGCCCCGCGGCACCGAGGCCGCCTTCCCGGAAACCACCTATGTCGGGCGCATCGCCCGCGCCAGGGAGGGCCTGCGCGCGCGCGGGCTGGACGCAGCGCTCTTCACCGGGCCGGAAAACATCTTCTACCTCACCGGGCAGCAAACCCCGGGCTACTACACCTTCCAGGCCCTCATCCTCCCCGCCGAGGGCGAGCCGGCCTTCCTGCTGCGCGAGCTGGAGGTGCACAACTTCCTTCGCAACAGCTTCGTGGCGGAGTACCGCGCCTATGGCGACGGCGAGGCGCCGCTGGACGCGCTGCTGGCGCTGCTGCGCCACCGCGGGCTGGACGGCCGCCGCATCGGCATCGAGAAGAGCGGCTGGTTCCTCTCCATTGCCTTCTACGAGGCCTTGCGCGCCGCCCTGCCGGACCTGGCGGACGCCAGCGGCATCGTGGAGGCCATGCGTCGCGTGAAGTCCGCGGAGGAGATCGCGCGGATCGAGGAGGCCATGCGCCAAGCCGATGCGGGCATCCGCGCCGGCCTTGCTGCCGTGCGGTCGGGCGCGACGGAGAACGACCTCGTTGCCGCCATGATGGGGGCCGCCGTCGCGGCCGGCGCCGAGTACATGGGCATGGAGCCCCTCGTCTCCTCAGGCCCGCGCTCCGGCGTGCCGCACGCCACTTGGCGACGGCGGCGGCTGGAGGCGGGCGATGCGGTCTTCCTGGAGATGTCGGGCTGCCAGGACCGCTACCACTCCGGCCTGATGCGCACCGCCTGGCTCGGTGAGCCGCCACCCCTCGCCCGCGAGCTCGAGGCGGTGGTGCTGGAGGCGCTGGACGCCGCCATCGCCGCCGCCCGCCCGGGCGCACCCTGCGCCGCACCGCACCGCGCCGCCCGGGCCGTGATCGACGCGGCGGGCATGGAGGACCGCTTCCGCAAGCGCAGCGGTTACTCCCTCGGAGTCGCGTTCGCGCCGGACTGGGGGGAGTGGCAGGTTGCCAGCCTGCACGACAGCGTGGACCTGCCGCTGGCGCCAGGCATGTGCTTCCACGTGCCGATCACGCTGCGCGAATGGGGCGCCTTCACCGTCGGCATCAGCGAATCCATCCTCATCACCGAGGGGGGGGGGCGCATCCTCGGCAACACGCCACCACGCCCCATCCACGTCGTCACCGCCTGACGCGGAGCCCGCGCACCTTGCCCGTACTGATGATCCATCTCGGCCTCGACATCTCCTACGCCCACATGGCCGGGCGATGGCGCCATCCCGGCGCACTCCGCGGCCACGCCTTCCCCGACGTGGCACTCTACGAGGAGATCGCCCGGCTGGCAGAGCGCGGGCTGCTGGACATGGTCTTCTCCGGCGACGGCACCGGCGTGCCGGACACCTGGGGCGGCTCGCGCGACGCGGCCGTCGAATGGGGCATCAACTGGCCGCGCCAGGACTTCAACCCGATGCTCGTCGCCATGTCGCGCGTCACCAGCCACATCGGCTTCGGCCTCACCTACTCCTCCACCTTCATGCACCCCTACTACACGGCGCGGCTGCTGAACTCGCTGGACCACATCACCGGCGGGCGCGTGGCGATGAACCTCGTCACCTCCACCCGCAAGTCGGATGCCGCCAATTTCGGCTTCGACGAGCTGATGGAGCACGCCGCGCGCTACGAGCGCATGGAGGAGTTCGTCGATGTCTGCCGCAAGCTGTGGGACAGCGCCGAGCCCGATGCGATGCTGTGGGATGCGGCGACGGGCCGGGTAACGGACCCGGCGAAGATCCACGACGTCCACCACCGCGGCCGCTTCTTCAAGGTGGACGGCCCGCTGAACACGTCGCCCTCGCCCCAGGGGCGGCCGGTGCTAATCCAGGCCGGCGGCTCGCCCCGAGGCATCCGCGCCTCGGCCTATGTGGCCGACCATGTCTTCGGCGGCGATATGCCGCTGGCGCTGCAGGTGAAGCAGCGCCAGGCGCTGGACGAGGCCCTGTCTGATCTCGGCCGCGACCCGGCCACGGTCGGCATCCTCTGGCAGACGCCGATCGCTGTGGCGGAGACGGAGCACGAGGCGATCGCGCGGCGCGATCGCCAGCTTGCCACCATCCCGCCCGAGGCAGTGGGCGCCTACCTCTCCTACAATGGCGGCTACGACCTCTCGGCGCTCCCGGCCCGGTTCACCCTGGGCGAGCTGCAGCGGGAGATCATCGCGGCCAATGCCTCGCCCATGGGCGTGATTAACCGCATGGCGATGGAACTGGGCGCGGACACGGAGATCAGCCGCTCTGAGTTCCTGGAGCACGGCGCGCGCTTCGTCACCAACCACGACACCATGCTGGCGGGGACGGCCGCCCAGATCGCCGACCGGCTGGAGGAGAGCTTCGAGGCCACCGGCAGCCGGGGCGGCTTCATGCTCGGCCACACCGCCTCGCTCATGGAGGACCTGACCGGGATCGTGGAGTTGCTCGTCCCCGAACTGCAGCGGCGCGGCCGCTTCCGGACCGCCTATACGGGGCGCACTCTGCGGGAAATGCTTTCGGCCTAACACTACCTGGGCACTTGCGGACGTGATGTGATGGACCGACCTGCTGAGGCACGACCTCGGCAGGAGGTGGTCATGGCGGATGCCGTTCGTGGGGCGAGCGGTCTGGATAGCTGGCTCGCACCC
>NZ_JAGIZA010000034.1 GCF_017813365.1 Roseomonas indoligenes | reverse complement strand
CCACGCGTAGCATTCCGTCCGGCAGCGGCCGCTGTAGCTCCTTCGCCACGCTCCAGGGTGCCGTCATCCAGGCCTCCAGCTCCTCCGGCTCCGTCAGGATCACCGGCATGGCCTTGGGGTGGAGCGGCGCCACCTCGGCGTTCGGCTCGGTGGTGAGGAAGGCGTAGAGGTCGGCCGTCACCTCACCCTCCTTCACCTTCCGGGTGCTGGTCCACTGCGGCACCCAGATCCCGGCGAAGAAGGCGAGCAGTCAGGCATCGCGATCACGCGATGTGCTTGGAACCGGGCTCCGCGCTCCGCTCCGGAACCAGGACCTGTACCGGGATGAGGACAGGTTCCTGTCCTGTTAAGAAGACAGCAGGATTGCGTAACCCCCTCCAGCATGCCTATCGTTCCGGCCAGAAAGAGGGTCGGGCATGGTCGCAGCGGCAATAGACAGGTTTCTCGGCAGCGTATTGAACCTGCGTGTCGCCCTATAGTGCAGGAACAGCCAGACAATGTTCCGGATCAGCTATCACCCGCCTTGTGCTGACATGCATCACTGCTTCAGCTAACCGAAAATCTGAAGCGCAGCCTTGGTCCTCGCCACCAATCTCGAACCAAGTCGATTGCCGTCCGGTCTGACGCACGGAAGTTCCGAGCGACAGAACATAGGCTACCCCTTCAATCCCGCTGCGGCGGTGAGGGTCTTCAAGACGTCAAATGAATGCGCCGCCCGTGTCGGCTTTGCCGCCGACGCGTCCTCGATCGGCGCTCTTGCGAAGGAGATGTCAGCGACATGACCTGTCCCGATCCCAGAGCGCCGGATTTCGGCTGCACCGGCACGCTGCCGCGCGCCATCACCCCGGACTGCCTCTGGACCGGCCGTTGCCTGCCCAGCAGCGTCCCGGACATGCACGCGCACTACGCGCTCTACCTGCTGAAGGGGAGCGAGGCCACGGTCCTGATCGATACGGGCCACCCCATCCACTGGGCCGAGGTCAAGCGCGACGTGGACGCCTTCCTGGACGGCCGCCCTCTCGACTACATCTTCCCCACTCACAGCGAACTGCCTCATTCCGGCCTGCTGGAGCGGTGGATGCGGGAGTTTCCCGATGCCGTCGCGATCGGTGACATGCGGGACTACCCGCTCTACCTCCCCCACCTCGCCCACCGCTTCCGCCAGGTCGCGCCCGGCGACCGGCTGGACCTGGGTGACCGGGACCTCCTCTTTCTCCCGCCCGTCTGGCGAGACCTGCCCGACACGCTCTGGGCCTTCGACACGAAGGACCGCATCCTCTTCCTCTCGGACGCCTGCGCCTATTTCCACGCGCACGTCCCCGGCCAGTGCGATCACCTGAGCAGCGAGATTGCGCCGCCCGACCTCGCCATCATGCAGGACTTCAACGACAAGGCCCTGCACTGGCCGAAGTTCACGGACAGCCGCCCGAGCTTCCCCGAGATCGACGAGCTCCTTGCTCGCCTGCGCCCGCGCTTTCTCACCGGCGCGCATGGCTGCGTGGTGGACACGCCGGAGAAGACCTTACCACTTTTCAAGCAAGGCATCGCCATGGGCCCCATGCCCGGAAAGGTGCCGGCCTGATGACCGAGACGGAAGGCTTCGCCGAGATCATTCCCGGCACGCTCGCCGCCATCGGTGGCTGGCTGGACGTGGCCGAGCGCCCCATCAGCTGGCTGCCGCCCGCCGGCCGCGGCCTGATCCCCGTGCAGGGTTACGTCCTGCGCGACGGCGGGAGCTGGCTCATGGTGGACACCGGCCTCGCCGTACACTGGCCGCTCATCGCGGCCGGCATTCGCGGCACGCTGGGGGGTACCTCGGAGCGCCGCCTGATCACCACGCGGCGCGAGCAGGACTGCATGATCAACCTGCCCGCGGTCCTGCGCGATTTCGGCGTGCGCGAGGTGCTCTACGCCGGCGTCCTCAATCCGCTCGACTTCTTCGAGAGCGTGGAGGAGCGCGACGCGGCCGCCCGGATCGAGGCAACGCCCGGGCTGCAGGCCACGCGCATCGCTCCCGGTGCCGTCACCTCGGTCGGGCGCCTGCGCCTGGAGGTCCTGCGCGTGGAACTGCGCCTCCTCGCGACCAACTGGTTCTACGAGACGGAGACGGCCACGCTCTTCACCTCGGACGCCTTCGCCTTCCTCGTGCGCGCCGCGCCCACCTGGCGCGAGGGCCTGTCCCGCCTCCGCGCGCCGGACGAGCCCCCGATGCGGGCGGAGGACGCCGCCCTCTATCTCTCCGCGAAGATGGACTGGCTGATCGGCATCGATCCTACCCCGATCCTGCAGGACCTGGATGCGATCCAGGCCGCCCGCCCCATCGCCCGCCTCTGCCCCGGCTTCGGCCTGGTGATCGAGGGCGAGGCGGCGGTGCGCGAGGCCTTCGACGCCGTGCGCGGCGCGCTGCACATCCTTGCCGCGCGACCGCGCCAGCCCTGGCGCTTCCCGGATGCGCTGCGCGACATCCAGCCCGCGGAGAAGGCGGCGTGAGCACCTGGCCCGGCACTGCCTTCCGCGCCCGCATGCGGGCGGGCGAGCTCGCGCTCGGCAGCAATCTCCGGATCTCGCGCAGTGCGGAGGCGGGGCCGATCCTCGCCGCCTGCGGGTTCCACTGGGCGATGATCGACTTCGAGCACAGCCCGGCCTCGCCCCACCTCGCGCACGACATCGCCTTCTCGGCCATCCGCGCGGGGATCCTGCCCCTGGCGCGCCCCTCCAGCCACGACCCGCACGAGATCGCGGGGCTGCTCACCAACGGCGCGCTCGGCCTCGTCGTGCCGCATGTGGACACGCCGGAACAAGCCGCCACCGTCACGCGGGCCGCGCGCTTCGCCCCGCGCGGCAGCCTCTCCGTCCCCGGCACCCTCGCCCATTTCGGCTACGACAAGGGCCTCGCGGAGGCCTGCTTGATCTTTAATGAGGAGGTGGTCGTCACCGTGATGATCGAGAGCCGCACGGCGATCGAGAACGTGGAGGCGATCGCGGCCGTGCCCGGCGTGGACGGGCTGTTCATCGGCGGCTCCGACCTGCTCTGGGATCTTGGCCTGCCCGGTCGCTACGATGCGCCGGAACTGCTCGATGCCGTGGAGCGCACCTGTGCCGCCGCAGCCCGGAACGGCCTTTTCGCAGGCATGGGTGGCCCGAAGGACGAGGGACCCTGGCACGGCTTTCTTCGCGCGGGGATGCGGATGATCCTGACGGAGAATGACGTCACGCTGATGATGCGCGGCGCGCGCGACCGCCGCGCCTTCTTCGAGGGCGTGCTCTCCGCACGCACAGCGGCGCGCGCGTGATGGAACGGCCGGCCCCTCTCCTACCGGGCCGGTCCCTGACCCAGGACGAGCGGCCCCTGGTCCTTTACCCCGGCCCAGGCCGCGAAGGCAGGGGAGGGCGTGACGCGCCCGCTCCGCAACAGCCCCAGCCAGGCTTCCGCCGCGCGCACGAAGGGGTTCACCCCGCGCGGCCAGATGATGAGGCTGATCGCTTCCGCCATCCGCCTCTCGTCCAGCCCGGCGCCATAGGCCGCTTCCAGCTCGGTCTCCAGCGCCCAGAGCCCGCCGCGCGCCGCCTGCACCGCCATCCGGGCCAGCCGCGCCGTCTCGTCGGGCAGTTCCCCTGCGGCGTTGAGCGCCGAGGCGCCGTCCAGATAGGCGGCCGCGGGGTCGAAACCCGGGAAGTGCGGCGCCCATTCGCCGCGCATGAAGGCGTGCGCGTCCGCGCCCATGGCCCAGGCGGTCTGCCGAAACAGCGCCGCCGCATCGCGATCCGTGCCGCCGCACCGGCGGAAGGCAGCGACGTGGTGCGTGCCCACCGGCTCGTCGCAGGCCACGAGGATCGCGAGCCACACGCATTCTCGCTGGAGCGGCGTCATGTGGCGCTCATCCACCGTCAGCGCGCGGTACATCACCTCGTAGGCGCCGTACAGCTCCGGCAGCGCGACGGCCATCAGGCCGCGATGCGGCAGCACATAGCCGCGCCCCGCCTGCAGTGCCGCCAGGGCGGCGCGCACATCTCCCGCACCATCCCCCGCGGCCTCGTTCTTGCTCATCCGGCTCCGGCCCTCCGTGCCGCAAGCTCCTTCACGCCTCGGCGCCGGTCAACGGCCCCCTCCACCATCGCCTGAGAGGATCACCATGCGTCGCCGCACCGCCCTGGGCCTGCTTCTCGCATCGCTGCTCCCCCTGCCCCGGGTGGCGAGGGCTCAGACCGTCTGGCGGCCGAGCAAGCCCGTGACACTGCTCGTCCCCTTCCCGCCGGGCGGCGCCACGGATCTCTGCGCGCGGGCCCTGCAGCCGGGCCTTCAGGCTGCGCTGGGGCAGAACGTCGTGGTGGACAATCGCCCCGGCGCCACGGGCGTGATCGGCACGCGCACGGTTGCCGGGATGCCGGGTGACGGGCACGTCCTTCTCGTCAATGCCAGCGGCACGATGACGATCCAGCCCGTCATCATGCAGTCGCCCGGCTTCGATCCTGAGAAAGACTTCAAACCGATCATCCTTGCGATGAGCGCGCCGAACGTCATCGTCGTTCACCCCTCCGTGCCCGCCACGAACGTGGCCGAGCTGCGCGCCTGGATGGCCAGGCAGGGCGACACGCTCTCCTTCTCCTCCTCCGGCATCGGCTCCTCGGAGCAGCTCGGGCTGGAGCTCTTCCTGCTGCGCACCGGCCTGCGCGCCGTGCACGTGCCTTTCGCCGGCGGCGCGGCGGCGATCACCGCGGTAATCCAGAACACCGTGCCGCTCTCCATGGTGAATTCCGGCACTGCCGCGCCGCAGATCACCTCCGGCCAGCTCCGCATGGTCGCGGTGGCCGGCCCGCGCCGCCTCTCCTGGGCGCCCGAGGTGCCCACCATGGCGGAGCAGGGCCTGCCCAACCTCACCTCCCTCTCCTGGACCGGCCTCTTCGCCCCTGCCTCCACGCCCGAGCCGATCGCAGAGGCGCTGCACGACGCGGTGGCGGCCACGCTGCGCCAGCCGGAGGTGGTGGAGCGGCTGGAGCGGATCCGCTTCGTCGCCGAGGGCGGGAGCCGGGCGGATCTCGGCAAGCTCGTCTCCGGCGACCTCGTCCGCTGGCGCGGCGTGGTGCGGGATGCCCGCATCGCCGTGAACTGAACAGTCCGGAGCCACGCCGCATGTTTCCTTCCCGCCGCACGCTCCTCGCCGGGGCAGCCCTTTCCCTCCCCGCCCTCCGGCGCGCCGCCGCACAGGCCGGCTGGATGCCCTCCCGCCCCGTGCGGCTCGTGGTGCCCTTCACGCCCGGCGGCACCACGGACCTGCTCGGCCGCCTCGCCGCGCGGGGGATGGAGCCCTCCCTCGGGGTCTCGGTCGTGATCGACAACCGTGGCGGCGCGGGAGGCGCGATCGGCAGCGAACTCGTTGCGAAGTCCGCGCCGGATGGCCATACCATCGTCCTCTCGAACATCGCCTCCCAGGCGATCGGGCCCGCGGTCTCGAAGCACATCCCCTACGACCCCGTGCGGGACTTTACGCCCATCGGCCTCATCGCCGCGGTGCCGAGCGCGATCGTCGTGGCGGCGGACGGGCCGATCCGCACCCTGCCCGACCTGGTGGCGCGGGCGCGGACGGGCACCATCAAGTTCGGCTCGACGGGCATCGGCACCTCCAGCCATGTGAAGCTGGAGTTGCTGAACCGCGCCGCTGGCGTGCAGATCCTGCACGCGCCCTATCGCGGCTCAGCGCCCGCGGTCACCGATATCCTGAGCGGTCAGATCGATGGGCTGATCGCGGCGGTGCCGGATGTCGGCCGCAACGACCGGCTGCGGATGCTGGCGGTGACGACGCCGGAGCGGGCCGTGCGCTGGCCCGACGTGCCGAGCGTGCGCGAGTTTGGCTTCGAGACCCTCGTCGCCACGAACTGGTTCGGCCTTTCCGGCCCCGCCGGCATGCCGGACGCCGCCGCCGACACGCTGCACGACGCCCTGGCAAAGGGCCTCTCCACCCCCGAGGCGAAGGAGCGCCTTCTGGACTTCGGCGCCGGGCCGAACAGCCTCTCGCGCCAGGACTATGCTGCCCTGATCGCCGCCGACGTCGCCCGCTGGGCCAGGGTGGCGCGTGAGGCAGGCATCCAGGCGGATTGAGGCCCGCCATGGCCCTGGAATACGCGCCGCGTGGTCTGATCGGCGTGCTGACGCCGCAGGCAAACACGACGGTGGAGCCGGAACTGGCCGTCCTCCTGCCGCCCGGCGTGGCGATGATCAATGCGCGCCTTACCAGCCCGAAGCCGGGCATGGTGAACCGCCTGCTGGACTACCTGCGCGACCTGGAAGGCGCGGTGGCGCAGTTCGCCAATGCGCCGCTCGGCGCCGTGGCTTTCGCCTGCACCGGCGCCTCCTACTACGCCGGCCCGGTGGAGGAAGCGGCGATCGTCGCCCGAATGGAGGCCGCGCGCGGCGTGCCCGTGGTCACGGCGGGGCAGGCCGTGCGGGACGCGCTCCGGGCCCTCTCCGCGCGACGCATCGGGCTCGTCTCGCCCTACCCGGACGATCTGACGCGGGCGGCCATCGCCTATTGGCAAGTGCAGGGCTTCGAAGTGGCCCGCATCTCCGGCTCCGACCTGCGGGATGGCGCCTTTCACCCGATCTATGCCATGGATAGCGCCGGCGCCGAGGCAGCATTGAAGGCATTGGACCCTGCAGGCCTGGATGCGATTGTCATGCTGGGCACCGGGATGCCCACGTTGCAGCCCCTCTTCGCGCACGGGAGCTGGGGCGGGGTGCCGGTACTGTCCTGCATGCTCTGCCTGGCATGGCGCAGCGTGGAGGCGGTGACGGGCGGAGGGGCAGGCCCGGCCAGTCTACAGGGCTGGCTTGGGGGATGGGACTGGCGTCGACGGTGGCAACTGCGGTGCGAACCGTCGCAGACCGCTGGCGTCCTCGACATGGACAATCAGGGCGCAGGTCGGCTACGTCGGTGAGGTTCACCTAAGCCCCGGCCACCACGCTCACCTGTCGTCTTCTGGGTCAACTCGTGCCGAGGTTACGGGTATCTTCGCAGAAGGGCAAACCCCGCTCAACAAAACCAACTCTGCAAACGGCTCCCGGGCGCAGTCAACAGACCAAGGCTTCAGGCTCTCGGGATGATCGCTTTTCCGCCAGAGAATGTCTGCGCCGAGCACCTACTGCCGCTCCAATCTTTTCCAGAAGAACTTTTTTTTGGGTCAGTTGGGATCGCGCTTCTCCGGGTGTTTTCCACACATTGGCGGCGTGCGCCTTAATACTTCGAGGGGGCACTGTTGCGTAAATTAGGCGGAGAGTGCGAGGTCGCCTTTTGTGCTTTGATTCAGCGCGGGCGATGGTGTCGGGCATATCAAGGGCGTTGAGGGTGTTGAGGATGGCGCAGCGGATCTGGACTTCGGCGACCTGACGGGCGGGGTCGCGGGCCGAGAGGCGCTCGCCCAGGCGCTTGAGGCGAGACATGGCCGTCTCGGCGAGGCTCCGTCGATGGTACCCGCTCCACCGCTTCCAGAGCCGCCGGCCAAGACGCTTGATGGCGCGCAGGGTCTCGTTGCGCTCGGCCGCACCGATAGTTCGCGCCTTCCAGGGCCTGCCGTTGCGGCGCGGTGGCACGACCAGGGCTGCATCCCGTAAGGCAGAGGCCTCGTCGACGTCGCGGGTGTCGTAGGCACCATCACCGCTGACCACCTCGATCCGCTCGCCTTCCGGCAACTGCGCCAGCAGGCCCGGCACAATCTCGCCGTCGCCGTGCCGGTGATCCGTCATCTCCACGGCCCGCGCCTCGTGGCTCTCGGCATCGATGATCATGTGCACCTTGCGCCAGAGCCGACGCTTGTTGGCCCCGTGCTTCCTGACCTTCCACTCGCCCTCGCCCAGCACCTTGAGCCCCGTGCTGTCGATGACGAGGTGTAGCGGCCCGCTCCATGGCCGATAAGGGATGGTGACCGTGAGGTCGTTCTGGCGTCGCGAGAGCGTGCTGTAGTGCGGCATACGCCAGTCCAGCCCCGCTAGCCGGATCAGGCACCCCACCGAACCCTGGGCCGCCCGCAGCGGCAGTTCATAGAGCACCTTCAGCGTCAGCGCCGTCTGGATCGCCGCACCCGTGAAGACCTACGGCCGGCTCCGCCGGCTCATACCCTGGGCGGCATGCCAGGCCAGGTCCGGTGAGATCCACACCGTCAAGTCGCCACGCGAGACCAGCGCCCGGTCGTACTCACGCCAGTTCCGTGTCCGGTGCCGCCGCCGCGGCCGGCCAGACCCTGCTGCCTCGTCACCCATGGCACCTCACCGCTGCCGGATTACGCGACAACGCCGATCAGCACTGATCCTACACCAAAGCCTTACCGCGACATGCTGATGCTACATCTCGGCCGATCTTCGAAAAACACATCTGTTTCCCGTCTTCTACGACGGCAATAGCCTGAACCAATGAAGTCAGCATCGCGTGGCGGGAAAGCAAGGCTAGGCATGCGGCATCTCCGGCCTCTCCTGGCACAACCATTCCATCCGTTACGCCACTGCTGAAACTCAGCGGACGTAAGCCGCTCGCTTCCGACGCACTCACGAGGAGCCCTCACGATGATGACGTCTCAACCCGGGCGGCGGGGCATCCTGCGCGCAGCAGGCCTCCTCGGAGTGGCCCTTCCGACGGGCGGTATGGCCCCTTACGCACGCCTCGACCCGCGTGAGGCCGGAACTTCCTTCGGCTTTGATCCTTCAGCCATCTGCCGGGCGAGCGCCGGCGTTCCGAACGCGGCCGCGCCCGGTGAACGCCGCGAACTGAAGCTGACCTGGAACGCCAACGCCGTCTGCACCGTCGGCGTGCCCGTGGCAGACCAGACCGGCATCTTCGAGCGCCATAATCTGAAGGTGGAGCTGATCAACTTCGGCGGCACCACGGACCAGCTGTTGGAAGCCATCGCCACGGGCAAGGCCGATGCCGGCGTCGGTATGGCGCTGCGCTGGCTGAAGCCGCTGGAGAGCGGCTTCGACGTGAAGATCACCAGCGGCATCCATGGCGGCTGCATGCGGCTCTTCTCCGCCGGAAATTCGGAGTTCCGCACGCTGGAGAGCCTGAAGGGGAGGACCATCGGTGTTTCCGACATGGCGGCGCCGGACAAGAACTTCTTCTCCATCCTGCTGGCGCAGAAGGGCATCGACCCGCTGAAGGACGTGACCTGGCGCCAGTTCCCCGCGGACCTGCTCGGCGTCGCTTTGCAGCGCGGGGAGGTGCAGGCCTTCGCACTCGGCGACCCGCTCGCCTGGATGATTCGTGAGCGCGACGGGCTGCACGAGATCTCCAACAATCTCCAGGGCGAGTATGCGGGCCGCGCGTGCTGCGTGCTCGGCGTGCGCGGCAACCTCATCCGCCGCGACAGGCCGGCCGCCCGCGCGCTGACCGCGGCCCTGCTGGAGGCACAGGACTGGGTCGTCGCCAACCCCGCCGAGGCCGCGCGCATCTTCGCCCCCTACGCCAAGGCCCCGGTGGAGCAACTGGAAGCGATGGTGCGGGACCACACGCACCACCACCACCCCACCGGCGCCGGGCTGCGCCAGGAGATCGCGCGCTACACGGAGGAGCTGAAGCTGGTGCAGGTGATCCGTCCGAACACCGATCCCACGCGCTTCTCCGAGCGGGTCTTCGCGGACGTGCTGTCGTGAGCGCGAGCGCCGAGGCAGGCCCCCTTCCCGCCGCGCGGGAGGCGCGCCCCTGGCGGATCTGGGCGGGCGGCGGCATCGCGGGGCTGGCCTGGCTGGCCGCCGCCGCGCTGGTCCTGGCCTGGCCCGACGCCGATGACTACGGCCGGACCGAACTTCTCGGCGGCATCGCTGCGACCGTGGGGCTGCTGCTGCTTCTCGCGGGGCTCGCCGGTGCGCCCGGGCCGATCGCGCGGCTCCGCCCGGCCGGGCCCTGGCTGGTGGCGCTCGCGGCCGGCCTGATCGCCTGGGAACTCGTCACCGCGAAGCTGGACCTGCTGCCGCGCCCCTTCTTCGTGGCGCCACAGGCGCTGCTGGAGGTCTTCACCGACGACTACGCCAAGCTCGGCGACAGCGTGCTCCATTCCCTGCTCCTCTTGATCCCCGGCTACCTCCTGGGCGCCACGATCGGCTTCGTCACCGGTGTCGCCATGGGCTGGTCGCGCCGGGTGGGCTACTGGGCGCATCCGGTGCTGCGGCTGATCGGCCCCCTGCCCGCCACGGCCTGGCTGCCCATCGCCTTCTTCGCCTTCTCCACCAGCCGGCAGGCCAGCACCTTCCTCATCGCGCTGGCCACCTTCTTCCCCGTCGCCGTCCTCACCTGGTCCGGCGTCGCCTCCGTCGCCGGCAGCTTCTACGACGTGGCGCGCACCATGGGCGCGCGCCCCTGGTTCCTCATCCGCAAGGTCGCGGTGCCCGCGGCGCTGCCCTCGGTCTTCGTCGGCCTCTTCATGGGGCTCGGCTCCTCCTTCTCCGTGCTCGTGGTGGCGGAGATGATGGGCGTGAAGTCGGGCCTGGGCTTCTACATGCAGTGGTCCCAGGGCTGGGCGGCCTACGCCAATGTCTACGCCGCGCTGCTGGTGCTGGCGGGGATGTGCACCGGCCTCGTCACCCTGCTCTTCCGCGTGCGCGACTGGAAGCTGGCCTGGCAGAAGGGAGTGGTGCGGTGGTGAACCCGATCGGGCTGCGCCTGCGCGGCATCCATCACGCCTTCGCCCTCAAGGGCCAGGACCTGCCGGTGCTGGAGGACGTGGACTTGGATGTCCGCCCAGGCGGCTCCGTGGCGCTTCTCGGCCCTTCCGGCTGCGGCAAGTCCACCCTGCTGCGCCTCGTCGCGGGGCTGGAACCGCCGCGGCGCGGCACGCTGGAGGCCGATGGCGCCCCCATCACCGGCCCCGATCCCTCCCGCGTGCTGATGTTCCAGGACCCCACCCTCTACCCCTGGCGTAGCGTGCGCGCGAACGCGGCGCTGGGCCTGGAAGCGCGCGGCCTGATCCGGACGGAGGGCGCGCGGGTGGACGACGCGCTGCGCCTCGTCGGCCTGCACGAGTTCGCGGAGGCCTATCCGCATCAGCTCTCCGGCGGCATGGCGCAGCGCGCCGCCCTGGCCCGCGCCCTGGTGAACCGCCCGGGCCTGCTGCTGCTGGACGAGCCGCTGGGCAAGCTGGACAGCCTGACCCGACTGAAGATGCAAGAGGAGCTGGTCGCCCTCTGGCAACGGGAGGGCTTCACCACCCTCCTCGTCACCCACGACGTCGAGGAGGCGCTGCTGATGGCCGAGCGCGTCCTCGTCTTCTCCCCCCGCCCCGCGCGGGTGGTGTCGGAGATCGCCGTGGACCGCCCCTTCCCCCGCCACCGGGACGACCCGCACCTCGTCGCGCTCCGGCGCGAGGTGCTGGAAACCCTTGGCCTCCGAGAGGCCGCCTGAGGACCATGCGATGACCCTGAAGCCCGAAACCCTCGTGCTGCACGCCGGCTGGCGCGCCGATCCCGCGACCGGAGCCGTGGCAGTTCCGATCTACCAGACCACCTCCTACCAGTTCCCCAGTTCCGACCACGCGCGAGAGCTGTTCAGCCTGGAGAGGCTGGGCTTCACCTACACCCGCACCGGGAACCCGACGACGGACGTGCTGGAGAAGCGCGTGGCGGCGCTGGAGGGCGGGGTGGGCGCCCTGGCGCTGGCCTCGGGCCAGGCCGCCTCGGCCTTCTCCGTGCTGGCGCTCGCGCGGGCAGGCGACAACATCGTCTCCTCGACGGATCTCTACGGCGGCACCTGGAACCTCTTCGCCAACACCCTCGCCCAGCGCGGCGTGGAGGTGCGCTTCGCCGATCCGGCGGCCCCCGAGAACTTCCGCCGCGCGACGGATGAGCGCACGCGCGCCTACTATGCCGAGACCCTGCCCAACCCGAAGCTGATCGCCTTCCCCATCGCGGAAGTGGCAGCCATCGGCCGCGCGCAGGGCATCCCGCTGATCGTGGACAACACCGCGGCGCCCATCATCGCGCGTCCCCTCGCGCTCGGCGCCGCCATCGTCGTGCACTCCGCCACGAAGTACATCGGCGGCCACGGCACCTCCATCGGCGGCATCATCGTGGACGGCGGCAACTTTGACTGGACCGCCTGGAAGGACCGCCAGCCCGCCCTCAACACGCCCGATCCCAGCTACCACGGCGCGGTCTGGACGGAGGTGGCGCAGCGCCACGGGATCGGCGCCTATGTCGCCCTCGTCCGCAGCACGGTGCAGCGGGATCTCGGCGCGCCCATCTCCCCCTTCAACGCCTTCCAGCTCCTGCAAGGCCTGGAAACCCTGCCGCTGCGGATCGAGCGGCAGGTGAGCAACGCCACCGCCGTCGCCGCCTGGCTCGCCCGGCACCCGCAGGTCACGCGCGTCATCCACCCCTCGCTCCAGACCGGCGAAGCCAGGGCGCGGGCGGACCGGGTCCTCACGGGCGGCCCCGGCGCGCTGGTGGGCTTCGAGCTGGCGGGCGGCGCGGCCGATGGCGCGCGCTTCATCGACGGGCTGAAGCTCCTCTACCACGTCGCCAATATCGGGGATGCACGCAGCCTGGCGATTCACCCCGCCACCACCACCCACAGCCAGCTCTCGGCCGAGGAGAGGTTAGCGAGCGGCGTCACGCCCGGCTATGTCCGCCTCTCCATCGGCATCGAGCACATCGACGACATCCTGGCCGATCTCTCGCAGGCGCTGGACGCCATCCGCCTGCAAGCGGCCGCCTGAGGAACCAAGAATGAGCGAACTCGCCCTTCCCCTGATCGACCTCCGCCGGCTGGATGGCCCGGCGGAGGACCGCGCCGCCTTCCTGCAACACCTGCGCGCCACCGCCCGCGACGTCGGCTTCTTCTACCTGGCCGGCCACGGCATCCCGGACGCGGAGGGCACGGCGGTGCTGAAGACCGCCCGCCGCTTCTTCGAGCTGCCGGAGGCCGACAAGCTCTCCGTGCAGATGGTCCATTCCCCGCATTTCCGCGGCTACAACCGCGCCGGCCAGGAGCTGACGCGCGGCAAGCCGGACTGGCGCGAGCAGTTCGACATCCACGCCGAGCGCGATGCCCTGCCCCGCACGCCGGATTCTCCGCCCTGGGCGCGCCTCCAGGGCCCGAACCAGTGGCCGAGGACCCTGCCCGACCTGCGCCCCGCCCTGCTGAACTGGCAGGCCGCGCTGACGGCCGTGGCCACCCGCCTGCTGCGCGCCTTCGCCGAGGCGCTGGAGCAGCCCGCCGATGCCTTCGACGGCATCGTGCAGGGCACGCCGAACCAGACCATGAAAATCATCCGCTACCCCGGCCAGGAAGGCCCGCGCGACGACCAGGGCGTGGGCGCGCACAAGGACAGCGGCCTTCTCACCTTCGTGCTGCAGGACAGCCGCCGCGGGCTGCAGGTGCAGAAGGAGGACGGCAGCTGGGTGGACGCCGTGCCCGTGCCCGGCACCTTCGTGGTGAACATCGGGGAGCTGCTGGAGCTGGCCTCGAACGGCTATCTCCGCGCCACCATCCACCGCGTGGTCAGCCCGCCGCCCGGCGAAGACCGTGTCTCCGTCGCCTTCTTTCTCGGCGCGCGGCTGGACGCGGAGGTGCCGTTGCTGAACCTGCCGCCGCACCTGGCCGCCGAGGCGAAGGGGCCGGCGAGCGACCCGGAAAACCCGCTCTTCCGCTCGGTGGGGCAGAACTACCTCAAGGGCCGCCTGCGCTCCCACCCGGATGTGGCGCAGCGCTGGCACGCGGATCTCCTCGCGCCCGTGCCGGCATGAGGAGCCGCCCGGCGCAGCCCCGGGGTGGGGCCGCGCCGGGCACGACTCAGCGATGGGCGGCGTAGGCCTCGTGGTTTGGGGCCACGCCGATGGCGCTGTTGATGCGGTTGCTGAAGTTGAAATACGCGGCGATGGCGGCGGCATCGAGGATCTCCGCCTCGCCCAGCCCCGCCGCGCGCAGCCGCTCCAGGTCGGCCGGCTCGATCGCACCAGGGGCGCGGGTGATGGCCAGCGCATAATCCGCCAGCGCCCTTTCCCGCACGGAGAGCGGGGCGTGGCGGTAGTTCACCTGCACCCGCTCCACCCAGAAAGCGTCGCCTGTGATCCCGCGCAGCGCGGAGGCGTGGCCGAGCACGCAGGGCTCGCAGCGGTTCTCGCTGCTCACCACCAGCGCGATCAGCTCCCGCTCCTTCGGCGAGAGTGTGCTGGCCGGGTTGGCATT
The DNA here is from genome assembly GCF_017813365.1 of Roseomonas indoligenes. Classification (GTDB taxonomy): domain Bacteria; phylum Pseudomonadota; class Alphaproteobacteria; order Acetobacterales; family Acetobacteraceae; genus Roseomonas; species Roseomonas indoligenes. The sequence goes on along the minus strand of NZ_JAGIZA010000034.1, from coordinate 16,825 downwards.
CACGGCGCGGCTGAGTGCATCCTGCGCCAGCACCAGCTCCGGCCGGGCCAGCAGGGCCGTCTGCCCGTTGCGGACATAGCCCAGCTTCTCCTTCGTGCGGTCCAGCACGGCCTGCACCGCGTCCGACGGCCGGGGCGTCGGAAGGTCGAGCCAGGAGACGGCCGGCGCGCCGGCGGGAAGGGCATCGGTCATGGCGTTCCCTTTCAGCCCTGCAGCGTGCGGGCGAAGCGCAGGTCCAGCCCGGGGCGGACATCCACGCGCTGGCGCAGCAGGCCGAACTCCACCGCCTCGTCCGCCGCGCGCTGGAACTCGGCGACGATCGCCTCGTCCAGCACGCCGGGCACGGTGCGCTCAATGCCATAGGCGCGCTCCAGCACCGGAACGGGCAGGCGGGTCAGCTCGGAATTGTAGCGGGCGTATTCGGGGATGTGCCCGTCCGCCCAGCGCCAGCCGTCGCGGAAGCGGCGGAGGAGGTCGGCCAGGATCGCCTCCTTCTCCCGGATCGCCCGTTCATGCGCCGCGACGAACATGATGGAGGGGGTCAGGCCCTTCCCGTCCAGCACGGTGCGGGCGCCGAAATCCAGCACCTCCAGCGAGATGTAGGGCTCCCAGATCGCCCAGGCATCCACCGCGCCGGAGCGGAAGGCCAGCGCGGCATCCGTGGGCGGCAGGAGGTTGATGGTGGCGTCTCCCGGTGCGATCCCCTCGCGCTTCAGCGCGGCGCGGATGAGGAACTGCCCCCAGCCGCCGCGATTGCCGGCGATGCGCTTGCCCCGCAGGTCGGCCGGGCCGCGGATGGGCCCGTCCCCGCGCACGAGGATGCCCTGCCCGGCGGGCGAGGGCCGGGCCACGCCGATGGCCTTCACCGGCGCGCCGGAGGCCTGAACGGTGAGGAAGGCGAGGTCCCCCTGATAGCCGAGGTCGAGGGCCCCGGCGTTCAGCGCCTCCAGCAGCGGCGCGGCCGCGGGGAACTCGCTCCACTCGATGCGGTAGGGCAGGTCCCTCAGCACGCCGGAAGCTTCCAGCAGGGAGCGCAGGCCGCCCTTCTGGTTGCCAATGCGGAGCACGCCCGGAGGCTGGGCATGAAGGATCCCTGGCGCCACGAGAAGGGCGCCGCCGGTGGCGAGAAGCGTGCGGCGGGTGGTCATCATGCTGCTCCTCAGGCGTCAGCGAAGGAGGCATCAATGCCGTCCGCCACCTTGAAGCGGCGGGAGACAATGCCGTACTCCACGCAGCGGTCCACGGCCTCCTGGAACTCGGCCAGCAGGGCGGCATCGATCGGAACGGCCTTCTGGGCGCTCACCTCGTAGGCTCGCTCGATCACCGGCACGGGCTGGCGGATCAGCGCGGCCGTGGTGCGGGCGTAATCCTTCAGGTGCGCGTTCGCCCATTCCCAGCCCAGGCGGTTGCGGCGCACGAAGTCCTCCAGCTGCGGGCGCTTGTTTCGCAGCGCCGGCTCGCTGACGGCCAGCAGGCTGGCGCTGGGCGTCAGCCCGCGCGCATCGGCCAGCACGCGGCTGCCGAAGTTCAGCACCTCCAGCGAGGTGAAGGGTTCCCAGACCGACCAGGCATCGATCGCGCCGGAACGGTAGGCGAGCGCGGCGTCCGAGGGCAGGAGCCAGGCGATGTTCACCTCGGAGGGCTTCACCCCCGCCTTCTCCAAGATGCGGAACAGGGAGTAGTGCGTCCAGCCACCCCGCGCCGCCGCCACGCGCTTGCCGCGCAGGTCCGCCACCGTCCGGATCGGCCCATCGGCCTTCACCACGATGTTTTGCGAGGCGCCGTCCGAGCGCGTGGCGCCCACCGCCCTGATCGCGGCGCCGTTGGCGAAGACGGAAAAGAAGTTCAGGTCACCCATGGAGCCGATATCCACCGCGTCGGCGTTCAGCGCCTCCAGCAGCGGCTGGGCGGCCTGGAACTCGCTCCAGGCCACGGGGTAGGGTAGGTCCTTCACCTGGTTGGACGCTTCCAGCAGGGCTTGCAGCCCACCGCGCTGGCTGCCCACGCGCAGGGTGGCGGCGCGCGGCTGGGCGCGGGCAGCGCCCGCGACGGCAAGAAGCCCGGAGGCAGCCAGGACGGCGCGCCGGTTCACATGGTTGTTCATGATGCCTTGCCCCTCACTCGGCCGCGGTGCGGACGGCGACGGAGACGCGGCCGCGATCCTCCGTATCGGCCAGCTCGCGCAGCAGCGGGATCAGCTCCCTCCCGTACTGCACCGTGTCCGGCAGCGGGTCCCAGCCGCGCAGGATGTAGTGGGACACGCCGTGGGCGCGGTAGCGCAGCATGGCGCGCGCCACCTGCTCCGCCGTGCCCACCATCGCCGTGGAGTTGCCGCGCCCGCCCAGCAGGCCCGCCATGGCGGTCCAGAGCCGCTCGTCCAGCACCTCCCCGCGCTGCGAGAGGCCGACAAGGCGCTGCGAGTTCACCGCGCCGCTCGCCGCGATCAGCCCGGCGCCCCCGGCCAGCGCCTGCTTGGCGATGGCGCGCTCCCGGATGTCATGCGCCTTCTCCCAGGCCTGCTTCTCGGTAGCGGCGATGATCGGCCGGTTGGACCAGGAGAAGGCGACCTCCCGCCCCGCCGGCACGGCGGCGCGCACCCGGTTCAGCATCGCGGCCGTGTCCGCCAGCGGCTCCCCGAACAGCGCGTAGACGTCGGCGTGGCGCCCGGCCACGCGCAGCGCGACGTCCGACGCCCCGCCGAAGAAGATCGGCAGGTGCGGCGTCTGGAGCGGGCGCACATCCGACCAGGCGTCCTGGAAGCGGTAGAACTCGCCCTCATGGCTGATGGGACGATCGGCGGTCCAGATGTTGCGGATGATCTCCAGGAATTCGTCCGTGCGGCGGTAGCGCGCGGCGTGGTCGGCGTAGTCGCCATCCTTCCGCTGGTCCGGATCATCCCCGCCGGAGATGACGTGCAGCGCCAGCCGCCCGCCCGTCAGGTTCTCCAGCGTCGCCAGCTTGCGCGCGGCAAGGGTGGGCGAGACGAAACCCGGGCGGTGGGCGATGAGGAAGTTGATTTTCTTCGCCACCGCCGCCGCATGGGCGAGGACGAGGAAGCCGTCCGCCGCGTTGGTCCAGTAACCCGCGAGAACGCGGTCGAAGCCGCCCTCCTCATGGGCCCGCGTGATCGCCTCGATGAAGTCCGGCTGGAAGGCGGCGCCGCTCGGCGGCTCCAGATCCGAGGTGGGCCGGGCCCAGATCATGCCGGTGATGTGCAGCGTCATGGGGACTCCTCTTTGGGTCTGATCAGGCCGCGAGGGCCTCGCGGCCCGCCGCGACATGGGCGGCATCGGCGGTGGGCACGTGGATGCGGGCGCAGAGCACGTCGCGTAGGTGCCGCTCCAGCGGGTTGGCGCGGGCGTAGGCGTGGTTGCCCGCCAGGGCCGCCGCCAGTTCCACTGCACGAACGGCGTTCTCGGTGAGGATCGTCTTGAGCAGCAGGCTGTCCGCGACGGAGGGCGGCCCGCTGGCATCCGTGTCCGCGGCCACCGAAGCGATAAGCCGGTCGTTCACGAGAAGGAGCGATTGGATCTCGCCGACCTTCTCCTGCATCCGCGGCAAGCTTGCCAGCGGCGCCCCCAGGCTCGTGGGGCGGCGATCGTGAAGGAAGTGTACGATCCAGTTCCGCGCGGTGTGCCCGATGCCGTTGTACAGGGCGCCCAACCCGATTGCGTTCCAGACGGCCTGCGCCGGATCGGCCGCAGCCCAGTCCTCGGCTGCGCGAAGATCGACGGCGTGCTCCGCGGGCAGGACCACGTCCTCGAAGACCACGTCGTGGCTGCCGGTCGCGCGCATGCCGAGCTGATCCCAGCTCTCCACGATCCGTACGCCCGGCATGTCCGCTCGCACCAGGGCGTAGCCGAGCCGCGGGCGCTCTTCCGCCGTTCTGACCCAAACCTCCATCCAGGTGAGGCCCGGCGCGCCCGTAACGTAGGTCTTACGGCCGGACAGAGACCAGGTGCCGTCCGGCTGCGCACGAAGCGTGGAGGCCGGAAGTCCACCACGGGTTGGGGATCCCAGATCCGGCTCCGCCCGTAACGCGTTGAGTAGCGCCCCGTGCTGCACGGCATCGCGGGCAACGCGGGCGTGCACCGCCTTGGGCCAGCGCCCCTCGCGGGCCAGGGCCGCGTGGCGGCTCAGCTGCATGGCCAGGATTAGGCCGGTGGAAGCGCAGGCGCCGCCGACCATTCCGAGAAGCCGCGCCGCTGCGGCAAGGCCCCTGCCCTGCCCGCCGAAGCGGCAGGGAACGGTTAGATCCAGCATCCCCGCGCTGTGGAGTGCGGCGAGGTTGGTGGACGGGAACTCGGCGTTGGCGTCGTGCCGCGCGGCAGCGGATGCGATCCGTTGCATGACAGGGCTGACGCCCTTCTCCCCCGCATGGGCCAGATGCGGGCCCTGGCCTCTCGCCTGCTGCTCCGGAAGTTCCCCGGGCTCGGCGATGGCAGCACCCAGCTCGCCAAGGACAACACTTCTGGCGGTGGCTGTCAGTCTGTTCGGTGTGCGCGTGAACGACGTCATGTTCCCAGGCTAATGAACCGGGCGCTCCGCACGAACAGAGGTGTTTCCTAAACTTCAAGCCACACGGAGAGAGGTCATGCTGCGTCCGCGGCCACAGAAAGAACGATCGATCGCGATGGCGGAATCCAAGCATGTGTATCTACCGCACTCAGATAAGAACCTTGGTGGGTAGCGGTCAGTGGGAGTGACCTGAGGCGGGTCTTCAAGCTGCCTGCACCATGCAGCATGATCCGCCCGCCCGCCGTCACCGGCTGACCTGCAGTCCCACCGGAGTACCATTGTCGGGCGCAGAAACCTCCTCGACGGTGCCTCAGCCAGCCGCGTCGGGTTCTGAGCAGCGGCGGTCAGGATCTGCGCCTGCGTGGGCGCGAGGGTCTTGGTCTGGGTCTTCGTCAGATCCCTGGGTCGGACCCGAGCCCTGACGAGAGCGGGTCAGGGTGGCGCGGGAGGGTGTTGGCTGCCCTCGCGCCACCAACGCTCCGCTCTGTTCTGAGCAGAAGCCAGGTATCCTCAGCACCTATAGCGCGTGGACGGCCACACCGAGATCCCCATCATCCACCTCATCGCCCACCGGTTGGAGGACCGCTCCGACCTGCCGGACAGGCTGGGCCAAGTGGACAGCGCGGGGACAGGATGTGGGATCGGCTGGTCGGGCCAGCGGCCGAGGTGCGACGGCTGGAGCCGGGATCGCGCCGCCCGGTAAAGGTGCAGCCCAGCCGCAATTTCCGGTAAAGTGCGTCCTCGCATCATTGACGCTTGGCGCCTCGCACCGGCGATCCGCCGAGATTGACCTCGACCACCATGCAAGGAAGGCTTCTTGTCGCCCGCCTTCGCGGACGTCTGCACGGAGGATACCATGCGCCGGCTCGCGCTGCTGTTGACCATCCTCACCTTTCCCGCGCCCGCGGACGAGTTGCCCGTCACAGGCGTGGTGATGTCCTCCAGCGGCCTCATGCAGGTGGACCGCGGCGCCACCCTCCCGGCTGACGCCAGCGCCACCTTCCACGTACCGGTCGAAGCGGTGGATGACGTCCTGAAGAGCCTCCTCGTCCGCGATCCCGCCGGCACCGTAGAGGGTGTGCGCCTCCCCGCGCGCGACCTCGCGGCGGAAGCTTTCCGCGGTCTTCCCCTCAAGCCAGACGACTTCGAGAACCGCGCCGCGCTCCTCAACGCCCTGCGAGGCCAAGTGGTGGAGGCCGGTGGCACAACCGGCCGCATCGGCGAGGCTGCCGAGACGGAGAAGGGTCTGCGCCTCGCCCTCATCACCCCCGCCGGCGTCACCTCCGTCCTGCTGGGAGATGGCGCGGAGGCCCGCCTGCAGGACGCCGCCCTCGCCACCCGGGTCGCCCGCGCGGCAGAGGCCCTGGCCACCGCGCGCGGCGAGGACGGGCGGCTGATCGAGGTCCTCCTCCGCGGCACCAGCCCGCGCGAGGTCGCCGTCACGACCGTCCTTCCTGCCCCGGTCTGGAAGCCGAGCTGGCGTCTCGTGGTCCCCTCTTCCGGCAGCCCGTCCCAGGCCCGCCTGCAGGGCTGGGCGGTGGTGGAGAACCTCTCGGGCGCTGACTGGGACCGCGTTCGCCTCACCCTCGTCTCCGGCGAGGCCGCGAGCCTGCACCAGCCCCTCTACGAACCCATCCGCGTGCCAAGGCAGGAACTGCCCCTTCGCGTCGCGGAGGGCGTCCGGGTGGAGGCCGACACCGGCCCCCGCCCCGTCCCGCCGCCACCTGCCGCCGAGCCTATGTCGCGCAGCCGCGCCTACGAGGCTGCGCGCGCCGCCCCCGCGCCGGTCGCGCAAGCCGCAGCGCCGGCCCTCGCGGCCGCCTCGGCGGGCCGGATCGCCTTTACCCTCCCCTCGCCCGTCTCCATGCGCGCGGGCATGACGGCCAACCTCCCCTTCCTGGACGTGGAACTGCCAGCCGAGCGCGTCTGGTGGATCCAGGACCTCGTGGCGCGCCACCCCCTGCAGGCCGTGCGGATCACCAACGCCTCGGCGGGCACCCTCCCCGACGGCATCGTCACCGTCTTCGGTGCGGAAAACGCAGAGGCTGGTGCCTGGCTCGGCGACGCGGAGATGCGCGCCCTGCCCTCCGGCCAGCCCCGCCTCCTCGCCTTCGGGCGGGACCGGGACGTGCTCGTCACATCCTCCCGGCACGAGGCCCAGCGCGCCGTCGCCGCCTCCTTCCGCCCGGGGCAGGTGGCCCTGAAGACCCTGCAGACCGAGGAGCTTGCCCTCGCCATCGATCCCCGCGGCGCTCGCGGTCCCCTGCTGATCGACCTGCCGCGGCGGGAGGGCGCGAGGCCCCTCTTTCCCGTGCAGAGCGAGGGCGATTACGGCCTCCGCCACCGCGCCGCGCTGGACGGCACTCCCGTCACCCTCCGCCTCGCCTTCGAGCGGGAGGCCGAGCAGCTCGTCACGATCTGGGATGCCGGCCTCGGCGACCCGCTGCTCCTCTCCTGGCGCAGCATCGAGGTGCAACCGACGCTCCGCCGCCTCCCCGGCGGCCCCGGCACGCTGGAAAGCTTGCGCGCGGCCCTGGATGGCATGCCGCCCGACGCGCCGGGCCGCGACCCGCTCGCCCGCCTGACGGAGAGCATGGCGCAGGCCCGTACCCTGCTCGACGCTTTCACTGCCCAGTGGCGCGCCTACGCCACGGCCGAGGCGGCGCTGAACCGGGCAAGGGCGGCCGCCGAAGACCGCTCCGGGGCTGCGAAGGAGGAGGCGCGGCGAGCGCTGAACCGAGCGAGCCTGGAAGTGGAGCAGGCGGGCACCCGCGCGGATAACGCGTGGGAAGCTTGGCAGCGCGCTGTGCAGGGCGTGCTGGCATCCACGCCGCGATAGAGGCCGGACCGCAGAAACCGACACAGTCTCTCTATGCGGCTAGAGCAGGCTCCCCTCCCAGCTCTGGAACGGTCGCACGTCCCCGCCCGGAAGGTCCTCCTCCGCCGGCTGGTCCGACTTCCCGTGACCGACCACGCGTAGAAGCCCGTCGGGCAGCGGCCGCTGTAGCTCCTTCGCCGCGCCCCAGGGTGCCGTCATCCAGGCCTCCAGCTCCTCCGGCTCCGTCAGGATCACCGGCATGGCCTTGGGATGGATCGGCGCCACCTCGGCGTTCGGCTCGGTGGTAAGGAAGGCGTAGAGGTCGGCCGTCACCTCACCCTCCTTCACCTTCCGGGTGCTGGTCCACTGCGGCACCCAGATCCCGGCGAAGAAGGCGAGCGGCCGGTCGTCACCCTTGCCCAGGGCGAACCAGGCCGGGACCGACTTCCCCTCCACCTTGTCGGGCTCGCTGAAGGCGGTGAGCGGCACGAGGCAGCGATGCTCGGGCGAGAGCCAGCGGCGCCAGTGCGGGGAGGCGGTGTTCCGGACGTTGGTCACGCCGGGGTCGGATTTCTTGCCCCGGAGGGCGAAGGCCGGGCTCGGCATGCCCCAGCGCGCCATGGCCATCTCGCGCACCCCGTCCGCCGCGGTCCGAACGATGGGGGCGGCATAGTCAGGGTAGATACCCGGTAGCGGCTGCAGGTTGCCCAGCAGGTCGCGCGCGGCGCCCGAGGCCTGCCGGATCGCATGCGGGTTGGTCCGGGCGGTGTAGAGATTGCACATGAGCCGGAGGATAGTAGCCCGAGAAGTGCCAGTGCCAGCAGCCGTGCCAAGCTTGTGCGCATCGCCGCGGTGACAGGTGCCTCGCCAGGGCGCAACCCGGCGGTCCTGCGCCGATCCTCGCCGCGCTTCGGCGTCGTATCCTGTTCGGCGTTGTATCCTGTCAGGCGCCGGAGGGAAGGCGTTCAGTTTTCTTTGGACGAGGCGGAGGGAATCAGCCAGCCGCGGACGGTGTCGGCCACCTTGTGGACCGTATCGGACCACCGGGCCGGCTCCTGATCCTTCTCGCTGACGATCTGCGGATGATGCTTGCCGTCCGCCTCGATCGGGCGCGCGAAATAGCCTGCCTTCGCCATGCGGAACCCCCACCGTTATTTCCGCCCTAACGCGAACCGGAGAAGGAGGTTCAACGAGAAATTCACCGCCGGCTTCGGCTAGTGATGGCTCAAGGCACACCTGGCCGCGTAGAGCCTGAACGGGAATGGCAGGCGGCAACCCCATCCAGGTCCCTAGAGCGCATTGCGCTCCACCCCCGAAGGGCAGGGGACGGCGCTGCTGACCCATTCCTCCCAATAAATACTCGGATTGGCAGCCCGCGACCGAGATGGCCCACCGACGTCGGGCACGCCGGGGCTAGCCCTTCCTCTCCGGCTGCGAGAGCCGCATGTCGGTCAGATGGCCTGTCCGATGCGAGCTTGGCAGCCCAGTGAACTTCCGCCTTACCTGGCCCTGAGACCCGGAAGCTGGCGGATGCTGCCGGTCCACTTCGGGCCGTGGCAGACGGTGTACTGGTGGTTCCGGCGCTGCGTCCGGCGCCTGCTGTTCTGGACTATCCACGACATGGTGCTGATGCTGGACCGCGAGGCGGCAGGGCGTGAGGCAAGCCCCACGGGCGGCGTGCTGGACAGCCAGACGGTCAAAGCGCCTCTGACCGCCATTCGTCGCCGCTGGCCTTGGCTGAAGCACCTCTTTGCGGATGCGGGCTATGACCGGACGAAGCTGATGGACAAGGCCGCCTTCCTCGATTTCGTCGTCGAGGTTATCCGAAGGTCCACCCCGAAGGACGGGTTCAAGATCCTTCCGCCCCGCTGGGTGGTGGAGCGCACCTTCGGCTGGATGATCTGCTGGCGCCGCCTGGTCCACGACTACGAGCGACGCCTCGACGTTTCCGAGGCCATGATCCACGTCGCCATGGACGCCCTCCTGCTCCGCAGGATCGCCCATCACTGATTTCTCAAACGGTCACTTAGTGGTTACGCCACAGTCTGCCGAGAGCGTGTGCCATTCGCAAGGATTGCCTGGGCTGCGGTTCTGCTGCAGGCTTTTCGGACAGACCAAACTCGCGGGTTGCAATCATGCGCGAAGCCTTCACCGCGGCGGAGGGAGACCGAGTCACGCCTGATTCGCTTTACGATGGGCCGATTATCGATGCGCATCATCATCTTTGGGACCTCTCCATGGGACGCCACCCATGGCTGACCGCGCCCGTTGGCGGACTGCAATCCCTGGGCGATCTTGGTTTTCTGCGACGCGACTATATGCCCGGCGACTATCTTCAGGATGCGCGAGGCCAGGGTATCGTCGCGTCTGTTTGCGTTGAGGCACTCTGGGACCGGAGCCACAGTCCGATTGAAGAGGTGGAATGGTTCGACAGCCTCGACCGGCCTGATGGCATCGCGGGCCGTTATGTTGCCTATGCCCCGCTCCGCGAACCCGCCGCCGGCGGAATATTGGAGAAGCTAGCCGCGAACCCGCGCGTGGTTGGAGTTCGCGAAACAATCCGATGGCATCCTGACCCCGCCAAGCGCTGGGCCGAAGCAGGACTGCTCGGCGACCCCGCCTGGCGGCAAGGCCTGGAGTTGCTGCGCCGCTATCGCCTCTCGCTCGATCTGCTGATGAACCCCTATCAGGCGGAGGAGGTGGCCGGTCTGTCGCGCGACTTCCCTGATCTCCAAATCATTATCAATCACTGCGGCACACCGATTGATCGTGACCCGGATGGGATCGAGCGCTGGCGCCACGGGCTGGCTCTGATGGCAGCGGCGCCCAACATTGCAATCAAAACGTCGAACTTCGGCTCCTATGGAGGCGGGTCCGAAGATCAACGTGAGACAGTGATGCGATGCATCGACAGTTTCGGGGTTGAGCGCACTATGTTCGGAAGTGACTACCCGGTGGCACGTCGAAGCATGAGCTTCGATGCGATCTGCACGCGGTTTAAGGACATCGTTCGCAACCTGTCGGCGGCGGAGCAGCGGGCCGTATTCCACGACAACGCCGAGCGCTACTACCGCTTTCGGTAGCCAAGGCAGCTCGGAGCGAGGCAGGCGACATGAAACGGCGCGGTATCCTGAAGGCAGCGGCGGGAGCGGCAGCTCTGATGACGGCGCCGCGCATCGGCGCGGCCCAGGGCAGCAGCGTCCTGAAGTTCGCCCCCCAGTCCGACCTGCCGACCCTGGATCCGATCTGGACCACGGCTTACGTGACCCGCAACCACGCGCTGCTGGTATTCGATACCCTCTACGGCCAGGACAGCGCCTATAAGACCACGCCCCAGATGGTGGAGGGCCACTCCGTCGAGGCGGACGGGCGCCAGTGGCGGCTAACCCTCCGACCCGGCCTGCGATGGCACGATGGGGAGCGGGTGCTGGCGCGCGATTGCGTCGCCAGCATCCGGCGTTGGGGCCAGCGCGACAACTTCGGCCGCTTGCTGCTCGCCGCGACGGACGAGCTGTCCGCGGCCGACGACCGGACCATTCTATTCCGCCTCAAGCGCCCCTTCCCGCAACTGCCCGAGGCGCTCGGCAAGGCGACGAACAACCTCTGCGTCATGATGCCCGAGCGTCTGGCCCGAACCGATCCCTTCACGCCGGTCACCGAGATGGTTGGCAGCGGTCCTTTCCGCTTCAAGGCCGATGAGAGAGTTCCCGGAGCGCTCACGGTCTATGAGCGCTTCGCCGCCTACGAGCCGCGCCAGGACGGCAAGGCGGACTGGACCTCGGGGCCCAAGGTCGTCCATTTTGACCGCGTAGAGTGGCGCATCCTGCCGGATGCCGCCACGGCTGCCGCGGCATTGCGCCAGGGCGAGATCGATTGGTGGGAGTTGCCCGCGCCCGATCTCCTGCCGCTACTGCGGCGGGACCGGCGGCTCGCGATCCAGGTGCAGGACCCGACCGGCTACATCGGCTGCATGCGGTTCAACCATCTGCATCCCCCCTTCGATAACCCGTCGATCCGGCGCGCGCTCATCGGCGCCGTCAGTCAGGCGGACTTCATGGAAGCTGCGGTCGGAAGCGATCGCAGCATGTGGAAGGATGGGGTTGGCTTCTTCTGCCCGGGCACGCCGATGGCGAGCGGTTCGGGGATCCAGGCCCTGACCGGGCCACGCGACCTGGAGCGCGCAAGGCAGGCGATCCGGGCTGCCGGCTACGACGGCAAGAAGGTGGTGCTGCTCGGCGCGACAGACGTCCCCGTTCTGAACGCCGTCAGCGAGGTGACGGCGGACCTGCTCCGCCAGCTGGGCTTCAACGTGGATTACCAGGTGTCGGACTGGGCCACGGTGGCGCAGCGGCGGGCCAAAAAGGACCCTCCGGACAAGGGCGGCTGGAACCTGCTCAGCAACTTCACGGGCGGGCTCGATCAGAGCACCCCGATGACCCACACTTATCTTTTCAGCAACGAGGCCGCCGCCGCGCCGGGGTGGCCCAGCAGCCCGCAAATCGAGGAGTTGCGGATGCGCTGGCTGGACGCTCCGGATGAGGGCGCGCAAAAGCGCGTGGCTGAGGAGCTCCAGCTCCGGGCCTTCCTGGATGTGCCCTACATTCCCCTCGGCCAGTACCTCTACGCGACAGCCTATCGGCGCGACCTGAGCGGGGTGATGAGCGGCTTCCCGGTGTTCTGGAACCTTCGCAACGGGTAGCGGATCGGTGCTGCCCCGGATGCCGGGGCAGCAGCGGATCAGAAGGTCCCGGGGTAGGCACCCCCGTCGAGCAGCAGGTTCTGGCCCGTGATGAAGCCGGCCCCGGCGCTGCAGAGGAAGGCGCAGGCCTGGCCAAATTCCTCTGGGTCGCCGAAGCGCGCGGCGGGGTTGCCGCCCCGCCACGCTTCGACCACCGCTTCGACGCTCTGGCCGGTCGCCTGCGCCTGCGCCTCCAGCGTGCTTCGCAGCCGGTCCGTGTCGAAGGGCCCCGGCAACAGGTTGTTGATCGTCACGTTGTGCCGCACGGTCTTTCGTGCGATTCCCGCAACGAAACCTGTGAGCCCGCTTCGTGCGCCGTTCGAGAGGCCCAGGTGATCGTAGGGCGCCTTCACGGCTGCTGAGGTGATGTTGACGATCCGGCCGAAGCGCCTCGCGATCATGTGGTCCACCGTGGCCCGGATCAGGGCGATGGGCGTCAACATGTTTGCGTCCATGGCCGCAATCCAGGCATCCCGGTTCCAGTGCCGGAAGTCACCCGGCGGCGGCCCACCGGCATTGGTCACCAGGATGTCGGGTTGAGGGCAGGCGGCGAGAACTCGCGCCCGTCCCTCCTCCGTGGTGATATCCTCCGCGACGGCAGTAACCTGGACCCCGCTGGTCCGCCGTATATCATCGGCTGCCGCCTCCAGCGCGTCTCGCCCACGAGCGACGAGGGTCAACGCCACGCCTTCCCGGGCCAACGCGACGGCGCAGGCCTTTCCCAGCCCCTTGCTGGAGGCACATACGAGCGCGGTTCTGCCTCGGATACCCAGGTCCATAAACGTCTTCCCTTCACTCGAAGCGAGCGTGGACCGAGCCGAAGGGCTCAAAGCTGGCCTCGATCACATCACCTCTCGCCAGCGCGTACTGTTTAGTGAACGAGCCGGACATGACGAGCATTCCTGCCTCCAGCGAGCGCCCGAACTCAGCCAGCTTATTGGCGAGCCACACGATCGATAGCAGCGCACCACCCCCCATCACCTCTGCTCCGGAGGCCTCTTCGCGCTGCGCTCCATTGATGAGGATCCTGACCCGAGCACCGGCAAGATCACGGTTCTCCGGCCTGAGCGCGACGGCCTTTCCCGTCACGAAGCCCTTCTGCTGGGCGTTGTCTGCCATCGCGAGTGGGAGATCAGCGGCGAAGTTGCCGCGCTTCTCGACGATCTCAAGCGCGGGAGCAGCGTGAGTGACAGCTGCGGCCACCTCCTCAACGGTCACTCCCGGGCCGCGCAGCGTACTGCCAATCGTCAGGCAGAGCTCGTTCTCAAAGCCCGGAGAGATTAGATCGTCGAAACGGTATGCTGCGCCAGTTTCACGGTGCCCACTTCCGAGCAGGAACCCAAAGCAAGGCTCGTGAACACCTTGCTGTGCGCGCATGGCTGGTGCGGTGAGACCGACTTTCCAGCCCGCCTGGAACTCACCCTCGGCGATATACCGATCAAGAAATGCGAGCTGGACTGCGTAGGCGGAGCTTAGATCCAGCCGGCCAAACCATTCTTCGGGCATGTGGCGGCCCTCCTGTCTCGCCTGCCACAGCGCATCCGCGACAGCTTGGATATCCACGCAGCACCACTACCCAAAGGCGAAGCTCAATGATGGTTCGAGAGCGGTGGATCGTCGAGGAAGCATTCGGCCGGCTTGAGCACCCCGAGCCGCCCAAGGGCCCGCGCCACCGCCTTGCGGGTCTATACGCCTCTACCCCGCGGTGCCGCCCCCTCTCCATCTGCGCCTTCGCGAGCCCCGCCTTGGTGCGGATCTCCTCTCCCCGGAGTGCCTCGATGACCAGGTGCGCCGTCCGGATTTCCTCCTTCCGGCGTGCCTGGGCCGCTTCGCCGGACATGGGACAATGGCGGCCCCTCCCCCGTCCCGGCCACCACCGCCCCAGCGGCCGTAAGCGCCGCCCAGGTCCGTTCCGCGATCAGGTCCCGCCACGCTTTCAATGCTGTCAGCTCTCAGAGCTTCCGCGGCGGGTCAGCGGCCCCAGCGCTGGCGGGCAGCCCAGGCTTCTCGCTCCCGCTCCTCCTGCCACTCCTCTCGACGCCACTCCCGGCGAGCTCGCCGCGCCTCGCGTTCGCGCCGGCGGAACTCTTGCTCCCGCCAGCGCTCGTACTCCTCGCGGCGGCGCCGCTCCTCGTACCAAGGCTGGGCGGCAGCTGGCGCCACTGCGGCTAGCAGGGCAAAGGGCGAGGCAAGCAGCGCGCGACGGGTGGACATGGACTTCCCTCCGGTTAGTGGCCCCCTCGGGCCGAGGCACCCACGCTCCAGCGGGCTCGCCTGCTGCTCGCAACGTCCTCAGGTCGCGGCGGTTGACCCCAAACGCCCCACGACCCGTGCCGTGGCCAGCGCCGCCCTGGTCCGCTCCGAGATGAGCTCCCGCTCCTTGTGGGCTATGGCCGCGTAGACCCGCAGCATCAGGTCGTTCGCCCCGGGCATGTCAGCCGCCCGGATCGAGATCCCCTCCTCCACAAGCCGCGAGAGCGGTGTAGGCGCGCCGAGTAATCCGATCGAGGCGTGCCGACATCAGCCCCGTCCCAGCTGACGGTACTAGGTCAGCACAGCCCGGGCCTAGCTGCTTCCCCGCTCAGGCTGCTGCCGCCGCTCGGATCGGACCACGGGTGGCCCAGTTGGCGGCGACCGCGCCCAGTCCGACCAGGACCATCACCGGCCAGAAAGCGGCGTAACTGCCGGTCGTCTGCACGAGCACGGCCGCAGCGCCCGCACCCAGGAAGCCGCCGATCTGGTGGCTGAAGAAGCAGACACCGTACAGCGCCCCCAGGTCTGCCACACCGAAGCGCCGTGCGATCGCGGCAGCGGTCAGCGGTACCGAGCCAAGCCAGATGGATCCGAGGACGGCGGCAAAGAGCAGCGTGCCCCACTCCGTGACCGGCAGGGTCGCGAAGAGCGCGATCGCCAAGCTCCGGACCAGGTACACCGCACCCAGTGCGACCTCCGGCCGGATGACACCTCCCAGCTTACCGCAGAGCCAGGAGCCCGGAATATTGAACAGGCCTACCAGCATTAGAGAGGTGGCGCCGAGCCAGGGTGGCATGCCGCATAGGGCCAGATGCGCCGGCAGATGAGTGGTCAGGAAGGCGAGTTGAAAGCCACAGGCGAAGAAGCCCAGCGTCAGCAGCGCGAAGTCGCGTTCCTGCAGGGCGCTCCGGGCCAAGCCAGGTAACTCCGACAAGCTGCGGCGTGGCGCCAGTGGGTTCCGGGGCGACCATTCCATGACCCGCGCGGCCGGCACAATGAACAGCGCCGCAATCGCCATTGCGCCCAATGTCGCGACCGCACCAAACCAGCCCATGCCAACCTGCGCATAGGGTACCAGCAACGCCTGCCCGACCGAGCCACCGGCGGCGGCGATTCCCAACAGGCTGCCCCGGCGCTCGGGCGGGGCCGCGCGCCCCACGGCGGCGATGACACTGCCGGTTCCGGCACACCCCACGCCCAGGCCTGTCATGAGGCCGATGCCAACGAAGGCCGTGACAGCCGATGGGTGGACCGCCACGAGGCCGAGGCCGGCGGCATAGAGAAGCCCTCCCACGGCGGCGACGCGCCCTGCACCGTAGCGGTCGCCCAGCATGCCGGTCACCGGCTGGACGATGCCCCAGGTCAGGTTATGCAGGGCGACGGCAAGGCCGAGGGTCACGACCGAGATACCTGTCTCCGTGCCCAAGGGCAGGAGGAACAATCCGAAGGTCTGGCGTATCCCCATGGCCATCGACGCTGCGACGGCCGCGGCAATCACAACTGCCCAGACACTGGGATTTTTCATCGCGGCCGACCTTCCCTGCCCTGGGGGTGTTCTACGCTTCTCTCATCCCCGCTCGCATCAGTAGGCGCGCAACCGTCGTATGGGTCCAGGCTGTCCTACCATAGGGCGTCTTCATCAGCGCCCGCGCTAGCTCCGCATTGGTGGTGATGCCCTCCCCCCGGAGCGCCTCCAGCGCCAGCCGATGCGCCGTCCGGGTCGCCTTCTCCTGGCGCAGCTGGGCCGCAGCGGCAGCACAGGGCGGCGATGGCGGCCGCCACCCCCGATCCCCGCCCAGGCCCACTCCACGGGCCCGTACCGCGGCCAGTGCCGCCCGGGTCTGTTCCGAGATGAGCTCCCACTCCTTCTGCGCCATGGCCGCGTAGACCCCATCATCAGGTCGTCCGCCCCGGGCATATCGGCCGCCCGGATCGAGATCCCGCCCTCCAGTAGCTGCGAGAGGGTGTGAGCGCGCCGGGTGATCCGATCGAGGCGCGCGGCGACCAGCACCGCCCCGAGCTGGCGACAGCGCGGCAGGGCCGCCTGGAACCCGGGGCGGCGGTCGTCCTTGCCCGAGGCAATGTCCTGGTGCTCGGCAACCGGTGTCCAGCCCTCCCGCTCGACGAAGGCCCGGACGCTGGCCTGCTGCGCCTCAAGCCCCAGGCCGGAGTGGTCCTGCTCAGCGGTGGAGACCCGATGAAGCCCCACCGCGTAGCGGGGCTGGGTGAAGGTGCGGGAGAGGAAGCGCGAGCCGGCCATCAGCCCCGCTCCCCCCTGATCCGGCAGACGCTGTAGCTGCCTTCAGTGCCCTGGGCTCCCGACCTGACCTGGCGCACGCGCTCCGGCACCTCGACCGTGTGTCTTTTTTCAGTCCGCGGCGCCCTTTCCCTCTTCGGTGCCACTTGGCTCGGCATTCCCGTCTCCACCACCCACACCATCACCGGCGCCATCGTGGGCGTCGGCGCTGCCCGCCGCGCCTCCGCCGTCCGCTGGGGCG
>NZ_JAGIZA010000033.1 GCF_017813365.1 Roseomonas indoligenes | reverse complement strand
GCCGGAGACGCGGGCGCGCAGTTCCACCCGGGCCGAGGGCTCGAGCCGGGCGATGTGCTCCTCCCATTCCGTGATGTTCCGGCGGACGGGCTCGGAAACCGTGACCGTGGGCGGCGCGGGCTGAGCCAGGGCGGGGAGCGGGAGCAGGGGCAGGACAAGGGCGAGAGCCAGGGGGACGAGGCCCTTGCGCGTGGGGCCCTTGCGGATGGGGGTCGGCATGGCCAATCTCCGGGGGTCGGGTGATACCGACCGGTTCGTTCCTATTGATACGAACCGGTCGGTAACATTACAAGCCCTGCCGGACAATGCATGATGGCCGGCGAAACGGAGAGGTGACCGTGAGCGAAGTGTCCGCGACCCCGCAGCGCCGATCGGCGGCGCAGCGCCTGAGGGAGGTGGCCCGGGACCTGTTCTACCGACAGGGCATCCGCGCTACCGGGGTCGAGGAGCTGTGCCGGGTGGCCGGCACCACGAAAATCAGCCTCTACCGGGCCTTCCCGTCCAAGGACGAATTGGTGGCCTGCATCCTGCGCGACGACTGCGAGCAGGAATCGGCCTGGTACCACAAGGCGCTGGGCCCGGAGCTTCCCCCGCGGGAGCGCCCGGCGGCCTTCATCGCCGCAGCGGCGGACGAGTTGCGGCAGCCCGGCTTCCGGGGCTGCTCGCTAGGCCTCGCCATCGCCGAGTTTCCGGATCCCGAGCATCCGGCCCGGAAGGTCGCCGACACCTACAAGCGCGGGATGCGCGATACGCTGCGCCGGGTCTGCACCGAGGCGGGGGTGGTCGATCCGGAGATGCTGGGCGATGCCCTGATGATGCTGACGGAGGGGGCCTTCTCCTCCGCCGCCTATCTCGGGGCCGGGGAGGCCGCGGCGGCTCTGGAGCGGGCGGGGCAGCAGCTGCTGGCATCCGCCGTGCCGCCGGAAGGCGCCTAGCCGCTCTCCGCGCCCCCGTCCGGGACCGATGGCCTTCGCCTGGAGCGGGGCCGCTGGCCCAGCCTGTCCAGCGCCTCGGCATGGGTGCGGCCCCACTCGTAGAGCATCTCGATCGGCTCGATGAACTCGCGGCCGAGCGGGGTCAGGCTGTACTCCACCCGGGGCGGCACCACGTCGAAGACGCGGCGGGAGAGCAGGCCGTCCCGCTCCATCTCGCGCAGGGTCTGGGTCAGCATCTTCTTGCTGATGCCGGGCAGGCTGCGCTGCAACTCCCCCGTGCGGCAGGTGCCGCCGTGCAGGGCATGCAGCGCGTGCAGCACCATGCTCGTCCACTTGCTGCCGAATAGCTCCAGCACCCGCCGCGGGGCGCAGTCCTCCTCATGGATCGTCGGGTCCGGCTCGCGCATCGATGGGCACCTTAGGGTGACTATGTCCCAGTGGGGTGCCTTCTAGCCGTGCCGGGCCGGGCCGCCTACCTGCGGGGCCGGATCGAGCGGAAGAGGTTGAGCATGACGGGATCGGCACTCATCGCGGGCGTCAGCGGCATCGTGGGCAACAATCTGGCCCGGCGGCTGCTGGGCCAGGGCTGGCAGGTCAGCGGCCTCGCGCGCCGCCCGCCGGGCGACATCGAAGGGCTGCAGCCCGTGGCGGCCGACCTGCTCGACCCTGCCGGGCTGAAGGCGGCGCTGGAAGGTTGGCGCCCCACCCATGTCTTCATCACCACCTGGCTGCGCCAGCAAACCGAGGCGGAGAACATCCGGGTCAACGCCGCCATGGTGCGGAACCTGCTGGATGCGCTGCGGCCCGCTGGGAGCGTCGCGCATGTCGCCCTGGTGACGGGGCTGAAGCACTATCTCGGGCCGTTCGAGAACTACGGGAAGGGAACCCTGCCCGCCACGCCGTTCCACGAGGAGCAGCCGCGGCTGGATATCGAGAACTTCTACTACGCCCAGGAGGACGAGGTCTTCGCGGCGAGCGCGCGGGACGGCTTCGGCTGGAGCGTGCACCGGCCGCACACGATCATCGGCTACGCGGTCGGGAATGCCATGAACATGGGCGTCACCCTCGCCGCCTACGCGACCCTGTGCCGGGAGACGGGCCGGCCCTTCCTCTTCCCCGGCTCCGCGGCGCAGTGGAACGGGCTGACGGACATGACGGATGCCCGGCTGCTGGCGCGGCAGCTAGAATGGGCCGCCACGACCCCGGCAGCGCGGAACCAGGCCTTCAATGTCGTGAACGGCGACGTGTTCCGCTGGAGCTGGATGTGGGCCCGCATCGCGGAATGGTTCGGCCTGCAGCCCGCCCCCTTCCCTGGCCAGGGAACGCCGCTGGAGACGCAGCTGGCCGATGCCGCCCCGGCGTGGCGCGAGATCGCGGAGCGCCACGGCCTTGTGGAACCCGACCTGGGCCGCCTTGCCTCGGCCTGGCACACGGATGCCGATCTGGGCCGGCCGATCGAGGTGGTCACGGACATGGGCAAGAGCCGCAAGCTCGGCTTCCTCGACTACCAGGCGACGGACGAGGCCTTCTTCGACCTGTTCAAGACGCTGCGAGAGGCCCGGATCATTCCCTGACGCGGCGTTGTGGCCGAAAGCATGGCGGAAGGATTCCGATGAAGGTTCACGATAAGGCGGCGGCCGCGCGGTCCGACATGCCGCACCGCGCACCGTACCAGGGCGGCTTCCGCACCACCACGGCGCCGCTGATCGTCACGCCCACTCTCGTCTCGCGGGTGGACGCGACGCCCTGGGCGGAGAGGCCCCATGACAAGGGCGCCTCCGTCGGCCGGGACGGGCGGGAGGTGGAGCATCCCGACCGGCATCCGGAGGCGCTGGCGCTGGAGCCGGACCGCAACCTCGCCTTCGAGCACTGGGACGAGTACTGGCGGAAGGTCCACGGGCCGAAATTCGCCTATGAGGAGCCGGGCAGCACCTCGCAGCCCGTCCTTCGCTACGACCAGCTGCACCGGATCCCCGGTGGCCCGTCCTCCTTCTTTCGCCCGCCCTATGCGGCCATGGCGGAGGCGGATGGGAGGCTGGTCGGCGATCCGCAGGCGCGGGTGCCGGCCTATGGTCGGCCGCGCTGGGACGGGATGGCCTATATCGCCTATCCGGACGAGGAGAGCATCCAGCGGACGCTCGGGCAGGAGAAGTACGCCCAGCGCATCATCGCGGATGAGCACACGGCTTTCCGCACCGTCACGCGCGGAATCTCGCGGGAGCACATCATCCTGGCGAGCGAGCGGCACCGGGATCCGATCAGCCTCGTGAAGCTGCATGTCCGGCAGCCCCGGCTTTCGCGGGAACAGTTCCAGCGGCATTGGCTGGAGGAGCACGCGGCCCTGCTGGTGTCGAAGCCCGCGACCCACGCCTATGTCCGCCGCTACGCGCAGCTGCACAACATCGGCTCCACGCAGGACGACCCGGAGGGCAGCCGGATCGACGGGATCTCCGTCCTCGCCTTCGCCTCGGTGAACGACGTGGAGGACTATCTTGTGACGGAGGACTACGCGGCGATCGAGGCGGATGAGGCGGAGCTTGCCGGCGAAGGTTCCGAGTTCTGGACGGCGCTGAACTACTCCGTGATCAACCGGCTGCTGCCGGAACTGCCGACGGAGCGATAGGAGCGGCCAGGGTGCGGTTCCGTATGGGCCGGGGGCGGGCGATCGCCTAAGCTGCCCGGGACATGCCACCATCCGACGAGACGGCGCTGCTGGGCCAGGAGGCCCGGCAGCGCGACCCGGAACAGACCCGCCGCGAGATCCTGGATGTCGCCACCACGGCCTTTGCGGAGAAGGGGCTGTCCGGCGCGCGGGTGGACGAGATCGCCGCGCGGACCCGCACGACCAAGCGGATGATCTACTACTACTTCGGCTCCAAGGACGGGCTCTACGCCGCGGTGATCGCGCGCGCCTATGGCGGCATCCGCGACGCCGAGCGGCGGCTTCAGCTGGATGCGCTGCCGCCCATGGAGGCGATGCGCCGGCTGGTGGAAGGCACCTTCGACCACCACCACGCCAACCCCACCTTCGTGCGCCTGGTATCGGTGGAGAACATCGAGGAGGCGCGGCACATCCGCGCCAGCGCCGCCATCGCCCAGCGCAACGCGGAGGTAGTCTCGACGGTGCGGGAACTGCTGGAGCGCGGCGAGCGGGAGGGCTGCTTCCGGCCGGGCGTGGACGCGCTGGACCTGCATATCCTGATCAACGGCGCCAGCTTCCACCGGGTGAGCAACCGCCACACGCTGGGCGCCATCTTCGGGCGGGACCTGCAGGATCCGGCTGTGGCGCGGGCGCAGCGCGAGATGCTGGTGCAGGCCGTCCTGGCCTATCTGCGCCCGGCCTGAGGCGTCCCGTTCAGTCCCCGCCGAGGGCGCGGAATCGCGCCTCCATCCGCGCCGCGTCGGGCTCTAGCCCGGTGAAGTGGCGGAAGGCGTGCACGGCCTGGAACACGGCCATGCCGCCGCCATGCGCCGTGCGGCAGCCCAGCGCCCGCGCCGCCTGGAGCAGCGGCGTCTCCAGCGGGAAGTAGACGATTTCCGAGACCCAGAGCCGGGGGTGGAGCAGTTCCGCCGGCAGCGGAAGGCCGGGATGGGCGGCGGTGCCGGTGGGCGTGCAGTGGACCAAGCCGTCCGCGGCGGCCATCGCCGCCGGCAGGTCCGCGCCGGGTACCGCCCGGCCGGGGCCGAAGCGGGCGCTGAGGAATTCCGCCAGGGAGGCAGCGCGGTCGGCATCCCTGTCGAAAAGGGTCAGCCGCTCCGTGCCCATGGCCAGCATCGCCTGGGATACCGCAGCCCCCGCCCCGCCCGCGCCGAGCTGCACCACGCGCCCCAGCGGCACGCCGGGAAGCTGGCGGCGGAAGCCTTCCGTGAAGCCGGAGAAGTCCGTGTTGTGGCCGATCCGGCGCCCGTCGCGCAGCACCACCGTGTTCACCGCGCCGAGGGCGGAGGCTTCCTCCGACAGCTCGTCCAGCAGGGGGATCACGGCCTGCTTGCAGGGGAAGGTGACGTTCAGCCCGTTGAAGCCCATCCGCTCCGCCGAGGTGAGGAGGTCCGGCAGGCTTTCCGGCCCAAGGCCGAGGCGGGTGATGTCGATGAGGCGGTAGATGCAGGGAATGCCGAGCGCCGCCGCCTCGGCCTCGTGCAGGGCGGGGGTGCGGGACAGGCCGATTCCCGCGCCGATCAGGCCCAGGAGGAGGGAATCGCCGGGCGTGTAGGGGGCAGCGGCAGGGTGGCGGCGGGCGATGGGGGTGGACATGCGCGACGCTCCCTTCTTTTCTCTTGAGCCCGGAATGTACCAGTTAGTACATTCACCGGCAACGCGCTCCTGAAGAGCGACGAGGAGGAACATCCGGATGCGTATCACCCGCCGCACGCTCGGCGCCGGCCTGGGCGCGCTCGCCGCGTCCCGCGCCCTGCCCGCCCTTGCCCAGGCCGACTATCCCAGCCGGCCGGTCACCCTCGTGGTGTCCTGGGCGCCTGGCGGCTCCACGGATTTCGTCGGCCGCCTTCTTGCGCAGGGGATGAGCCGGCAGCTCGGGCAGCAGGTGGTGGTGGAGAACCGCGCCGGGGCCTCCGGCACGATCGGCCATGCTTCCGTCGCCCGCGCCCGGCCTGACGGCTACACGCTCCTGCTCGGCGTGAACTCCACCTACGCCATGGCTACGCACCTGTTCCCGGCCAAGGGCTATGACGACGCGCGTGCCTTCACGCCGATCGGGCGGGTGGCGGAGACGCCGATCTTCCTCTGCGCCGCGCCCTCCCTCGGCGTGAAGACCGTTGCCGACCTGATCGCCCTGGCCAAGCGCCAGCCGGGGAAGATGTCCTACGCCTCCTCCGGCGCCGGTTCTTCGGCCCATCTGGCAACGGAGCTGTTCCTGAAGATGGCCGAGATCGACGTGCTGAACGTCACCTACCGCGGCGGCGCGCCGGCGGTGCAGGCGCTGCTCTCGGGCGAGGTGCAGATGGCCTTCGTGGACGCCGTGACGGCGCTGCCGCTGATCCAGGCGAAGAGCGTGGTGCCGCTCGGCGTGTCCAGCACGCAGCGCTCGCCGCTGGCGCCCGAAGTGCCGACGATCGCGGAATCCGGCCTGGCGGGCTTCGAATGCTCCTCGCAGTTCGCGCTGCTCGCCCCGGCGGGAACGCCCGACCCGGTGATCCGCAAGCTGCACACGGCGATGCTGGCGACGCTGAAGGACCCCGACGTGGTCGCCCGCATGCAGGGCGCCGCCAATGTCCTCACTCCCGGCGCGCCGGAGGAGTTCGCGCCCTACCTGGCGGCCGAGAGCGCGAAGTGGGGCGACGTGATCCGCACGCGCGGCATCACCGGCGAGTAAGCGTGGGGGGAGTAGGGCCGGACGGCATTTCCGGACGGTCCAGGACGACAGTGCCCGCCGCCATGACGAAGGACACCCGGCGAACCAGTGCGATGTCGCGCCGCGGGTCGCCGGGCACGGCCACGATGTCGGCGCAGCGCCCGGGCGCGAGGGTTCCGGCCTGATCCGCCAGCCCCAGCACCGCCGCGCCGTTCGCCGTGCCGGCGAGGAGCACTTCCTCCGGCGCCATGCCGGCGGCGGCCAGGAGCTCCATCTCCACGGCGTCGGGCCCGAGCGGCGTGAAGGGCGGGCCGACGAAGTCCGTGCCGGCGGCGATCCGCACGCCGTGGCGCATGGCGAGTTCCAGGGAACGGCGCTGCACGTCGCGGTGGCGCTGCCATCCCGCGGCCACGGCTGGCGGTGCGCGCTCCGCCCGCAGGGCCGGCAGGGCCAGGGTCGGGACGAGCCAGGTCCCCTCCCCCGCCATGCGCCGCACCGTCTCCTCCGCGGCACCGTGGCCGTGCTCCACGCTGTGCACGCCGGCGGCCACGGCCTGGGCAACGGCCGCCTCGCCGATCGCGTGCGTGGCCACGCGCAGGCCGTTGCGCCCGGCCTCCTCCACCACCGTCCGCACCTCCTCGTCCGAGTAGGACAGGCGCAGCTGGGCGGGATCGTCGCCCCAGGGGCGGATCGTGTCCGCGTGCTCCCCGACGGAACCGCCGATCTTGATGAAGTCGGCGCCTTGCCGGACGCGCTCGCGCACGCGGCGGCGGCATTCCTCCGGCCCGTCGGCGTAGATGCCCAGTCCCTCCACCCAGCGCTGCGGCCATTGCGCGTGGTCCCAGGTGCCGGCGCGGGAGCAGATGAACTCGCCCGCCGCGACGATGCGCGGCCCGGCCACCATGCCCTCCCGCACGGCGCGCGCGAGGGAAGGGCCGAGGGGGCCGCCGCAGCAGCGGACAGCGGTGATGCCGCCCGCGAGGAGCGCGCCGAGATCGGCCACCGCGCGCGCGGCGCGATAGGCCTGCGGCCAGTTCCAGAGGGCAGAGGGCTCGGACAGGTCCAGGCCCCAGAGGTGCAGGTGCGCGTCCACGAAGCCCGGCAGCAGCCACTGCGCGCCGAGGTCGATCACCCCCGCCCCTTCCGGCGCTGGCCGCTCGCCCTGGCGGCCGATCCAGGCGATGCGCCCGGCTTCGACGTGCAGTTCCGCGCGGTCGATGACCGGCGCGCCGGTCCCGGTCCAGGCGGCACCGGCCCGCAGCACGAGATCCGTCGGCATCGGCGTCCCCTTTTCCGGTCCGGCCTTGCCGGATCCCGCCCCGGGGATAGAGCAGTTGCCCGGGCGAAGACCAGCCACCCGCCGGCACGACGGACGGGCCAACATCGGAGGAAGAACGCATGACACTTTACCGCAGAGGCCTGCTTCGGGCCGCACCGGCCCTGGCGGGTGCCGCGTCCCTGCCCCTGACCTCCGCGCGGGCCCAGGCGCCCTGGCCGAACCACACGGTGGCGGTCATGGTCCCCTTCTCGCCCGGCGGATCCACGGATTTCATCGCGCGGATGCTGGCGCAGGAACTCTCCGCGGCGTTCGGCCAGCAATTCGTGGTGGACAACCGCGCGGGTGGCAGCGGGACGGTCGGCATGGCCTATCTCGCCCGTGCCCGGCCGGATGGCTACACGCTCGGCGTGGTACCGAACGGCACCTTCGCCATGGCGCCGGCCATGTATGAGCGGCTCTCCTACGACAACGACACGGCCTTCGCGCCCATCGGCCTGCTGGCCTCGAACGCGATGTTCCTCTGTGTCGAGCCGAACTCGCCCTACAAGACGCTCGCGGCCCTGATCGATGCCTCCCGCGCGCAGCCCGGCCGGCTCAGCTTCGCCTCGGCGGGATCTGGCGTGGCCAATCACCTCGGGCCTGAGCTGCTGCAGGAGATGGCGGGGGTGCAGTGGCTGCACGTGCCCTATCGCAGCGGTGCCGCGGGCGTGCAGGCCGTGATCGCGAAGGAGACGACGCTCTCCTTCGTCGATTCTGTCACCGCTATCCCCTACCTGCGGGATCGCACCCTGCTCGCGCTGGGCTATTCCGGCGCGGATCGCAGCCCGCAGGCGCCGGACGTGCCGACGATCGCGGAGCTGGGCTATCCGGGCTACCGCGCCAGCACGGATTTCGGTTTCTTCGCGCCGGCGGGCACGCCGCAGCCGGTGCTTCAGCGGCTGTCGGAGGAGTCCCGGCGGATCATGCTCTCCGCGGCGACGAAGGCGCGGCTGGAGCCGCTGGCCATCGATCCCGTGGGCGGCACGCCGGAGCAGTTCGCGCCCTATGCGGCGGGGGAGCGGAGCAAGTGGGGCGAGCTCATCCGCCGGCGGAACATCAAACCGGAATGACGGGGGACGCGCGGGCGGTGCTGGACGGCTTCCTGGCCGCCTTCACCGCCGCGGATGTCGAGGGCATCCTGGACCTGTTTTGGCCGGATGCCCTCGTCTGGGGCACGACCATGATCGGGCTGGCGACCGGGCCGGAGGCGGTGCACGCCTATTTCGCGCCGGTCGGGCGGCGCGCGCCGGGGGAGCGCGCGGCGCGGTGGAGCAGCGGCACCAGCCTTGCCGTGTCCGACACCGTGGCCCTCATCTCCGGCGCCTGGACAGTCGGGCCGGGCGTGGGGGCGGATGGAACGGTCCTGCCGTTGCGCCTCAGCCTGACCTTGCTGTGCAGGGATGGCGCTTGGCGCATCGCCGCCTTCCACAGCTCGCCGATGCCCGGCTAGGCCGCGACGTAGCCGAGGGCCGTGTCGCGCTGTCGCGCCGCCTCGCTGCGCGTCTCGGGACTGCCGTAGCCGCCGCCGCCCGAGGTCTCCAGCCGCACGACGTCGCCGCGGCGCAGGCGCAGGTTGTTCACCTTGGATCCATAGGCGGTGCGCTCCCCCTCACGGGTGACGAAGAGGCGGCCTTCGCGCCCGGGCTCTCCGCCTTCCAGACCGTAGGGGCGGTGGGTGAAACGCTCCAGGTTGGCGGTAAAGATCGCCTCCGCGCTGTCGATCCGCCATTCCCGGAACAGGCCGAGCCCGCCGCGGTGCCGCCCCGCGCCGCCGGAGCCGGGAAGCAGGCCGTAGGCGGTGACGGTGAGCGGCAGTTCGCTCTCGATCATCTCCGCGGGGATGTTGAAGTTGTTGTGCATGCCGAAGGTGTAGCCGGACAATCCGTCCGCATCGTCGTAGGCGCCGCTGCCGCCCACCTCGATCTCCACCAGCACGCCGCGCTCCCCGTCCTCCTTGATGGTCTGGAAGGAGCAGACATAGGAGACGCCGTAATAGGCGGCGGGAACGCGGCCGGGGATGGCCTGGTGCAGCGCGCCGAGGATGGTGGTGGCCAGCCGGTGCGTGACGGCGACGCGGTTGGCCACCGGCGCGGGGTGGCGGGCGTTCACGATCAGCCCTTCCGGCGCGATCGTGCGGATGGGACGGTAGCAGCCGGCATTGGCGGGGATCTCCGTGTCCGCGACGGCCATGATGCAGTAGGAGACAGCGGAGGAGGAGGAAGCGAGGGTGGCGTTGACCGGCCCCACCGCCTGCTTGCCGCAGCCGGAGAGGTCCACCGTGATCTCCTCCCCATGCACCTCCACCGCGGCATGGATGCGGATCGGGTCGGCCGAGATGCCGTCGTTGTCGAGGAAGTCCTCGAACTCGTAGCGGCCATCGGGGATGCGGGCGATCATGGCGCGCATCGCGCGCTCGCTGCCGTCCAGCATCCGCGCGCAGGCATCGACGAAGGCCGCGACGCCCGTGCGCTCGGCCAGGCGGCGGATGTTGCCCTCCCCTACCGCCAGCGAGGCGAGCTGGGCCTGCAGGTCGCCCCAGAGCATCTCCGGGCGGCGGACGTTCTGGCGCATCATCGCCAGGATGTCCTCGTCCAGCACGCCCGCCTTCACCAGCTTCAGCGGCGGGATGCGCAGCCCTTCCTGGAACACCTCCGTCGCGGCGGCGGCATAGGAGCCGGCCGCCATGCCGCCCATGTCGAGATGGTGGCAGAGGGTGCCGACGATGGCGACGCGGACGCCGTCCAGGAAGACGGGGCGGAAGGCCAGGATGTCCGGGATGTGCTGGCCGCCGCAATAGGGGTCGTTGGTGATGACGACGTCGCCATCCCGCCACCGCTCCGCAGGCATGTGGTCGCGCAGCACGGTCAGCAGCCCGGCGCCCATGGAGTTGAGGTGCTGCGGGATGCGCGCGGCCTGGGCGATGTTCTCGCCATTGGCGTCGAAGATGGCGGTGGAATAGTCCAGCAGCTCCCGCACCACGGTGGAACGGCTGGTGCGCCACACCGTCACGTCCATCTCCGCCGCGGCGGCGGTGAGGGCGTTGCGGAGGATCTCGAGCGCGACGGGGTCCATCAGACGGCCTCCTTGCGGGCGATCAGGGTGCCTTCGGGGCCGGGCGAAAGCCTCCAGCCCTCGGTGACGAGGATGGTGGTGTACTCCTCCTCTACCAGCGCGGGTCCGGCGACCGGTCCCTCGATCCTCTCGCGCTGGTGGACGGGCACGGTGCGCCAAGCGCCGCCGAGCCAGATTTCGCGCGGCTCCGGCACGCGCTCCGCGCCGAGGCCAGATGCGCGGGTGGCCCTGATCTTCGGCAGGACGCCGGTCACGGCCATGCGCAGGGCCACCAGTTCCACCGGCGCGCCGGGGTTGGAGTAGGAGAAGCGCGCGGCGTGCAGGGCGTGGAAGGCTTCCAGCAACGCGGCGAGGTCGGGCGCGGCGGGCCAGGGCACCACCAGCTCGAAGGCTTGGCCGTGGTAGCGCAGGTCGGCCGAGACGGCGTAGCGGCGGTCCGCCTCCGGCACGCCGTCCGCGCCCAGCAGCGTCTCGCCCTGTTGGCGCAGGGCGGCCGTGGCTTCCTCGATCCAGGGCAGCGCGGACTCGTCCAGCGGCATAACGCGGGAGCGGGCGAGGTCGTGGACGATGTCGGAGTGCAGGATGCCGAAGGCGGAGAAGGTGCTGGCATCGGCGGGGAAGACGACCTCGGTGATGCCCAGCTCCTCCGCCACCGGCACGGCGTGCAGGCCGCCTGCCCCGCCGAAGGAGAGGAGGGCGAAGTCGCGGGGGTCGAGGCCCTTCTCGAAAAGGCTGAGGCGGGCGGCGGCGGCAAGGTTGGTGTCGGTCACGGCCAGCATGCCTTCCGCGGCGCCTTCCATGGGTAGGCCCAACGGCGCGCCGACCTTCGCGGCGATGGCGCGGCGCGATCCCTCCTGGTCCAGCGCCATGGCGCCGCCGAGGAAGAAGCGCGGGTCCAGGCGGCCGAGGGCGATGTTGGCGTCCGTCACCGCCGGCTCCGTGCCGCCGCGGCCGTAGCAGACGGGACCGGGGCGCGATCCGGCGCTGCGCGGGCCGACGCGGAGGCGCCCCGCCTCGTCTACCGAGGCGAGGGAGCCGCCGCCGGAGCCGATGGTGCGGATCTCCACCATGGGCAGGCGCACGGGCAGGTTGTCGATCTCGCCCTGGGTCATCAGGGTCACCGCGCTGTCCCGCACCACGCAGACGTCGTAGCTGGTGCCGCCCATGTCCACGCCCAGGAGGTTGGGGCGGCCGAGGCTTTCCGCCATGCGGAGGGTGGCGAGGGCGCCGCCGGAGGGACCGGAGAGAAGCAGGCGGGCGGGCTGGCGCTTCGCCACCTCCGGGCTGCACACGCCGCCGTTGGACTGCACGAGGAGAAGACGACCGACGATGCCGGCCTCGGCCATGCGGTGCTCCAGCCGGTCCAGGTAGTTCCCCACCACGGGCATGAGCAGCGCGTTCAGCACGGTGGTGGAGGAGCGCTCGTACTCCCGGATCTCGGGGCTGATATCGGAGGAGAGGGAAACGGGCAGGCCTGTGGAGCGCATGGCTTCCGCCACGATCCGCTCATGCGCAGGGTTCACATGGGCGTGGAGGAGGCAAACGGCGACGGATTCCGCGCCCAGTGCCGCGAGGCGGGGGAGGATGGCGGCGATGGCGGCGGCGTCCAGCGCGGTTTCCACGCTGCCATCCGCCCGCAGGCGCTCGGGCAGGCCGAGGCGGCGGTCGCGGGGGATCAGCGGCGGCTCCTTGTGCGGGCGAAGGCCATAGATGTCGCGGCGGCCGTGGCGGCCGATCTCCAGCACGTCCTCGAAGCCCGCGGTGGTCAGCAGCACGCCCTTTGCCAGCCGGCGCTCCAGTACCGCGTTGGTGGCGATGGTGGTGCCGTGCAGCAGCAGGCGGATGTCGTGCAGGGCAAAGCCGAAGCGGCCGACGGCCTCCGTGATGCCGGTGAGCAGGCCGATGGAGGGGTCCTCCGGCGTGGTCGGCGTCTTCAGGCTGCGGAGCGCGCCGTTGCGCTCGTCGAGGATCTGCAGGTCGGTGAAGGTGCCACCGATGTCGATGCCGATCCGGATGAAGGGTTCCATGGGGATGGGGAACTCCGGGCAAGGTGGGGGCGTCGCGCCCGGGAAGGGCGCCGACAGGGCGTCTCGGAGGGGCGGCTGCTCAGCTCATGAAGCGGAGCGGCCAGAGGGCGATGGCGGGCCAGATCAGCAGCAGGCCGACCGCGATCAGGTAGGCGAGGAGGAAGGGCATGACGCCGGCGAAGACGTCCGTAATCGGGCCGCCCTTCGGGCGCATGCCCTGGAGGACGTACATCACGGTGCCGTCGGGAGGGCTGATCTGGGCGATCTCCACCAGCATCGTCACCACCACCCCGAACCAGATTGGGTCGTAGCCGAGGGCGACGACGATCGGGAACACCACGGGCACGGTGGTGATGATCATGGAGAAGCCCTCCATGAAGGTGCCGAGGGCGAAGTACATGCCGATGATGGCGAGCATGATGGCCCAGGGCGGGACCGGCAGGTGGGAGATCACTTCCGCCAGCGCCTGGGGCACGTTGATGAGCGTGAGGATGTAGTTCAGCAGGTAGGCGCCGAGGATAATAAGGCCGAGGAGAGCCGTGTTGCGCGCGGTGGCCTCGGCGGAGGCGTTGAGCATGGCGAAGGTGAGCTTGCGCTCGATCGCCGCGAAGAAGAGCGAGCCCGCGACGCCGAGCGCCGCGGCTTCGGTCGGCGTGGCGTAGCCGCCGTAAATCGAGCCGAGCACCATGACGATGAGCGCGATCGTGGGGATCAGCCCGATGAGAGAGCGCAGCTTGACGGAGAGGGGAACCGGCGGCGGCTTCTCCAGCGGGTTGCGGATGCCGTGCCAGAGGATGACGCCGATGAAGAGGGCCGTGACGAGAACGCTCGGCAGGATGGCCGCAACGTAGAGGGCGCCCACCGAGGTCTCGGTGATCAGGCCGTAGACGATAAAGGTGATGCCGGGCGGGATGAGGTTGCCCATGGCGCCGCCGGCGGCGAGCGAGCCGAGCACCATGCGCTGGCTGTACTTCGTGTCGTTGAAGTAGGGCAGCGCGACGGAACCCATGGTGGCCGCGGTGGCGACCGAGGAGCCGGAGATGGCGGAGAAGAGCGCGCAGGACGCGATGTTGGTGTGCAGAAGCCCCCCGGGCAGCCGGTTCAGCCAGACGTTGAGCGAGCGGTAGAGACGGTCCGAGAGGCCGGCGCGCAGCAGGATCTCGCCCATTAGGAGGAAGAGCGGCACGGCGATCAGCACGAAGTTGCTGGAGGGTCCCCAGAAAGTCTGGCCGGCAAAGAGCCAGAAGGGGCGGTCGGAGAAGAGCAGGCCGGTGAGCACGGCGAGAATGCCGAGCACGGCCGCCACATGGACGCCGCAACCGAAGAACACCATGAAGACGGCGATGAGGCCGAGGATCTCGGCGATGGGCAGGGACTGGCCCGTGCCGGCGGCCGCGAAGACAAGGACGCCGAGCAGGGCGAGGAGGAAGACGATGGCGATCATGCCGGGTGCTCCTCCCGCGCCATGGCCACGGCCTCCAGCGCCTCCTGCGTCTCGTCGTCCACGGATCGTGATCCGAGCAGCGCGTCCACCTCCTCCGGCAGCCCGAAGACGAGGGCGAGGACGGCTTCCAGCAGCAGCACGAGCGTCATTGCCAGGAAGGCGAGCAGGCCGAAGGCCCAGATGCCCTGGGGTATGTCCATGGGGATGCGCAGCGCACTGTTATCATGCGCGTCGAACATCATGGACTCGTCCAAGACCTGCCAGCCCGCCCAGGCGACGAAGCCGGCGAAGAGGGCGAGGAAGGCCAGGGAGAGAACGTGCAGCCGGGCCCGCCAGGCCAGCGGCATCCGGTTCACCAGTACATCCACGCGGATATGGGCGCGCCGGGCCAGGGTATGCGCCAGGGCCCAGGCGATGCCGCAGGCCAGCATGTAGGAGGAGATCTCGACCGTGGCGGAAGAGGAGATGCCGAAGAGGCTGCGCCCGACGACGTCGAAGGTGATGAGGGCGGCGCAGGCCACGTAGTTCCAGCCGGCCAGATAGGCCATGACGGTCGCCACCGCCGATACGCCACGGGTGAGGCCCCGCGCCGCCCGGAGGGGCGCGGGGATGGTTCCGCTCAACGGCGGTACTCCACGCCGCCGATGGGGGCGACCATCTGGTTGTACACCTCGCCGCAGCGCGCGCCGCAACGGCCGACCCAGTTCGGCAGGATCGTCGTGCGGAAGGTGTTCGTCACCAGCTCCCGGTCTGCCTGGGTTGCGCGCACCAGCGTCATCGGGCGGGCGGCGAGCGGGTGCAGCTTGCAGTCCGCGGCCACGCCGGTGTCGCAGGCGATGCCGTCATCCGTGGCGATACGGCCGAGGTCCCAGAGCTTGTCGTTCATCTCGCGGAAAGTGCCTTCCATGAAGGTCCGCACCGCCGGGTCCAACCGGTTCCACCAGGCGAGGTTCACCATGTAGCCGGCCAGGGACCAGGAAAGCGGCAGGTCGGAGATATGGGTGGACACCTCCGGCCAGCGCGCGGCGGCGCCGCTGCCCGTGCCGGTCACGGCGCAATCCGCCACGCCGCGCTCCAGCGCGGAATACACCTCGGGGAAGCCGATGGAGACGGGCTGGGCGCCGATGGTGGAGATGAGGTCGTTCAACGAGTTGCCGAAGGTGCGGATCTTGCGGCCGCGTAGGTCCGATAGCGTGGTGAAGGGCTGCCGGCAGAACAGGACCTGCGCCGGGAAGGGATAGATCACCATCAGCCGCACCCCGAAGCGTTCCAGGTCGCGGTTGGCGGCGGGCAGGATGGCGTCGGCGATCTTCTTCGCCTGCTCGATGTCGGGCGACAGGCCGGCGAGGTCGATGCCGTCGAGGATCGGCACGTCGCCGGAGAGGGTGGAGAGGGTGCCGGCGCCGATATCGGCTTGCCCGGAGCGGACGAGGCGCACGATCTCGTTGCCGCCGAGGTTCCGCTCCGCGTGGGAGGAGAGCTGCATCGTCAGGCGGTTGTTCGTGCGCTGGGCCAGCATGTCCCGCAGATAGGGTACGTCCACCCGCGTGTATTGCGGCATGGTTGGAAGGGGCTGGGTCACGGCGGACATGCGCACGGCCGGGCCGGCGGCCAGGCTGTCCGGCATCTGGGCCGCGGCGGGGCCGGCCGCGGCCAGGAGGGCGGCGAGGGACGCCATGACGGCGCGGGGCAGGAACCCTGCGCGTTGGGCGCGGGGGGTGGTGCTGCGGATCATGCGTCTCGGTCCTCCAGGTTTCGTGGCGGGCCGTGGCTCTGGCGGGGCGGGGCCGTCCTTCTGGCGGGCGATCCCTGCTTGGCCGGCATAGTCGAGCCTGCCCGGCCATAAGGATCAAATCGTCAATCCGAACGGATGTCCATCACGCCAGCTTATGGGTCTCTGCATAGGATTGCGCCACTTCGACGCCGACCTGGGCAAGGGTGGGGATCAGGATAGAGTCCGGGGCGGTGCGATAGGTGGCGGTGAAGCGGATGGGCGGCAGCAGCAGGTCCGCTTCCAACAGGCGCAGTTCGCCCCGCGCCAACTCCGGCTGCATGACCTCGGCGGGGATCACGCTGATGCCGATCCCGTCCACCGCCATGCGGATGATGGTTGCGATGGAGGAGGAGACGTGGATGCGCGGCGTGCGCATCGTCCTCTCCCGGAAGGCCTGGACGAGGTAGCCGTAGTTCGCCGTGTTCCGGGGGTGGGTGACGAAAGCGTGGTTCGCCATTGCCTCCGCCGTGACAGGGCCGGGCCCGAGGCCCAGGCGCGGGCTGGCGGCGAAGCAGTGCGGGAAGGCGCAGAGGGGGATGTCCACGAAGTCCTGCTCCGCGATCCCGCCGACGAGAAAGGCGAGGTCCAGCTCCTGGCGCAGCAGGCTGGCCTTCATGCGCGGCGTCAGCTCCACCTCGATGTCGAAGGTCACCTGCGGATGCGCGCGACTCACCCGCTCGATGAAGTCCGGTAGCCAGGTCTGCGCGACCGTCTCGGACACGCCGAGACGGACGACGCCGCTCTCGCCGCCCGGGCCGGCAACGGCGCGCATCATCTCCGTCCGCAGCCGCAGCAGCCGGTCCGCGTGCTCCAGCAGGAGGCGGCCCTTCGGAGTGGGGGTGGCGGCGCGGCCGGTGCGTTCCAGCAGGCGGCCGCCGAACTCCTCCTCCAGCGCCGCGATGCGCTGGGAGACGGCGGGCTGGGTGGTGTAGAGGCGCTCCGCCGCGCGGCCGAAGCTCTGGAGGGTGGCGACCCAGTAGAAAACCTCCAGGCTTCGGAAATCGACCAAGCGGGGGAACTCCGGTGCCGGGGTGTTGCCGCATGGTCGGATGGCGGACGGCGGGGCTCAAGGGGCGGCGCCCTCCTCTCGGAAATCAGGGCTCGAGGGTGGATCCGTCCGGGGCGCGCGTGGCGCCCCGCAGCACGTCCAGCGGGACCAGCCGCTCCACCTCCTCCTGCACAGCCAGGATCGCGGCCCGCACCAGGGGCGTGACCGGGCGGTTGGCGGGCGTGGCGATCACCAGCAGCGCCCGCATCGCGGCCGAGCGGAAGGGCCTCGCGCGCAGCCGGCCCTCGCGCACCTCCCGGTGGACGGCACCGAAGGGCAGCACGGTGGAGCCGACCCCGCGCTCGACCAGCTGCTTCAGGGCCGGGACGCAATCCACCTCCATCCGGACGCGCAGCCGCACGCCTTCCGCGGCGCAGGCGGCGTCCAGCACGCGGCGGAGACCGTTTTCCGGGCCGGGAAGAACGAGTTCCTGCCCTTCGAGGAAGGAGAGCGGCACCGGCTCCGGGGGACCGGGCGTGATCGGCTCGATCAGGAAGAAGTCTTCCAGCAGCAGCGGCGTGGCGATGAGGTGGGGGCTGTTCCGGGCGTTGTAGAGCACCGCGAGGTCCAGCCTTGCGGCCTCCGTCCATTCCAGCAGGATCGCACTGAAGGCCTCGCGGATACGGAGCCTTGCCTCGGGATGCCGCGATCCGAATCGCAGCGCGAGGTCGGCGCCCATGCTGGCGGAGAGCGAGGGCGGCATGCCCAGGGTCACGCCGCCCACAAGGTCCAAAGCTCCCGTCGCCAGCTCGGCTCGCACGGCGGCGAGTTGCTGCGTGGCGTTCTGCGAGACCTCCAGGAATCGCCGCCCGGCATCGGTCAGCATCACCCCGCGCCCATGGCGGTAGAGCAGCTCCCGCCCGAGATCGGCCTCAAGCCTGGCGATCTGCCGGCTCAGCGCGGGCTGGGTCATGCCGAGCCGGACCGCGGCACGGGAGAAGCTTCCCGCGGCGGCAACCTCGAGGAAGCTGCGGATCTCGTGGAACTCCACCGGAACGCCCTCCCCGCCAGCCATGTCGCCGAGGTAATAGCTCTTATTACGATCAGGCGGTCCCGACCATCACGTTCGCTGGTATCCTGAGGCCGAGGTGTCCCGATGCCCTCCGCTCCGGCCCGGAGCATGGGCGGGAGAGACCGACCCTGTGGAAACCCCGCCCATGCCTTCCTCACCGCTGTCCGGCGTCAGCTACGAGTATCTGGCGGCCATGCAGGCCGCCTTCGACAGCGATCCCGCCTCGGTCGAGCCGGGCTGGCGCGTGCTGTTCCAGGTGCTGGCCGAGGTGGGCGTCCCGGCCGCCGATGGCACCTCCGGTCAGCAGGCGGCGCTGCGGGATGCGGCCCTGCGGGACCGTGGGCACCTGATCGCGGCACTCGATCCTCTCGCCCCCCCGGCCGAACCGGTGGATGCGCGGCTGGAGCCGCTGCGGGCGGCCTATGCCGGGACGCTGACGGCGGAATCCGCGCATATCGACGACGATGCCCGCCGGAAGTGGCTGCGTGCGGCGGTGGAGCGGGGCGACGGCCTGCCCGAGCCGGCGCAGCCGCTGGACATCCTGCGCGGCCTGGTGGCGGCGGAGGAGTTCGAGGGCTTCCTGGGCCGCCGCTTCCCCACGAAGAAACGCTTCGGCGCGGAGGGGGCGGAGGCGCTCATTCCCCTGCTGACCCGCGTGCTGGAGCGGGCGGCGGAGAGCGGGGTGAAGCGGGCGGTGATCGGCACCATGCATCGCGGCCGCCTGTCCATCATGACGAACGTGCTCGGCCGCTCCCCCACGCGGCTGATGGCGGAGATCAAGAACGCCCATCCCTTCCCTGCCGACACGCCGCGCGCGGGCGACGTGCCCTATCACCTCGGCCACGACACGGTGCTGACCTTCGGGGAGCGCAGCATCCGCGTCACGCTCCTCGCCAACCCCTCGCACCTCGAGGCGGTGGATCCCCTGGTCCTCGGCCGCGCCCGCGCCGCGCAGGAGGCGCTGGGCGAGGAGGGCAAGGCCCGCGTGCTGCCGATCGTGATCCACACGGATGCGGCGGTGATCGGCCAGGGCGTAGTGGCGGAGTGCATCCAGCTCGCCGGGCCTGCTGGCTACTCCACGGGGGGCACGGTGCACCTCGTCGTCAACAACGGGATCGGCTTCACGACCGAGGCGCATGAGGCCCGCACCTCCCGCCACTGCACCGGCGGCTGGAAGGCCGTGGACAGCGCCATCCTGCACGTCAACGGCGACGATCCGGCCGCCGTGTGCCGCGCGGCCGACATCGCCGTGGCCTGGCGGCACGCGCAGGGATGCGACGCGGTGGTGGACCTCGTCTGCTACCGCCGCAACGGCCACAACGAGATCGACGAGCCCGGCTTCACCCAGCCGCAGCTCTACGCCCGCATCGCGGAGCACACGCCCGTGACGCGCCGCTACGCCAGTGCGCTGGTGCGGCAGGGCGTGACGGACGAGGCCGCGGTTGACGCCATGGTGGAAGCCTGCCGCGCCCGGCTGCAGGCCGCCTATGAGGACGCTGCCGGCTTCCGCCTGAACGAGAGCGGCTATCCCCCCCGCCCCGCCCCGCGTGGGCCGGAGACGGGAGTGGAGGGCGAGGTGC
Source organism: Roseomonas indoligenes (assembly GCF_017813365.1). GTDB lineage: Bacteria > Pseudomonadota > Alphaproteobacteria > Acetobacterales > Acetobacteraceae > Roseomonas > Roseomonas indoligenes. Next base: position 11,570 of record NZ_JAGIZA010000033.1, on the reverse strand, counting down.
TGTCCCGCATCGCCGCCACCCTCGCGGAGCCGCCCGGCGGCGCGGCGCTGCACCCGCGCATGGGCCGCATCCTCCGGCAGCGCGCGATCGAGGAGGGCGGCATCGCCTGGCCCACCGCGGAGGCGCTGGCCTTCGGCAGCCTCGTGCTGGAGGGCGTCCCGGTGCGGCTGAGCGGGCAGGACGTGGCGCGCGGCGCCTTCTCCCACCGCCATTTCGCGCTCCTCGATTCCGCGACGGGGGAGCGGCATATCGGACTGGATCGGCTCTCACCCGGGCAGGCGCGCTTCCAGGTCCATAACAGCCCGCTTTCCGAATATGCCGTGCTCGGCTTCGAGTACGGCTACAGCCTGGAACGGCCGGAGGCGCTGGTCATCTGGGAGGCGCAGTTCGGCGACTTCGCCAACGGGGCGCAGATCGTGATCGACCAGTTCCTCGCTGCCGCCGAGGAGAAGTGGTGCGATCCGTCCCGCCTCGTCGTGCTGCTGCCGCACGGGCTGGAGGGCCAGGGACCGGAGCACTCTTCCGCGCGGATCGAGCGCTTCCTGCAGCTGGCGGCGCGGGACAACATGCGGATTGCCAACCCCTCCACCCCCGCGAACTACTTCCACCTGCTGCGGGAGCAGGCGCTAGGCCTGCACGACCGGCCGCTGGTGGTGATCGCGCCGAAGCGGCTGCTGCGGCTGCCGGCGGCCGTCTCGCCGCTCGCCGATTTCCTGCCGGGCAGCGCCTTCCGGCCGGTGGTCGCAACCGTCCCGGTTGGGCCGGTCCACACGGTGCTGCTCTGCTCCGGCAAGATCGCCTACGACCTGGAGGAGCGCGCGGGGCGCGGGGCGGAGGGCGTGGCGGTGCTGCGGCTCGAGCGCCTCTATCCGCTTCCGGCGGAGGAGCTGACGGCCCTGTTGCGTCGCTGGCCGGGAGCCCGCATCACCTGGGTGCAGGAGGAACCGGAGAACATGGGCGCCTGGACCTGGATCGACCGCCGGCTGGAGGCGCTGGCCACAGCGGCGGGGCTCTCCGAACCCCGGCCGGGCCTCGTCGCCCGCCCGGAATCACCCTCCCCCGCCGGCAGCTTCCACGGGGATCATGACGCCGACCAGGCGGCGATCGTGGAGCGCGCCTTCGCCGCCGCGCCGGTCGCCCGCGCCCCTTCTGCCCATGAGACGAGGGCGGCCTGATGGCGGCACCGCTCTCCGGCCTGCGGGTTGTCGAGGTTTCCGCCTTCATCGCGGCGCCGATCGGGGGGATGACGCTGGCGCAGCTGGGCGCCGAGGTGATCCGGATCGATCCCATCGGCGGCAATATCGACTATCGCCGCTGGCCGCTCTCAGCCGAGGGGACCAGCCTCTACTGGACCGGGCTGAACAAGGCGAAGCGCTCCGTCGCGCTGGCCCTCAACAAGCCGGAGGGGCAGGAGATCGCCCGCGCCCTGATCTGCGCGGGCGGGGAGGATGCGGGCATCCTGCTGACGAACCTGCCGGCCAGCGGCTGGATGAGCCATGCCGCGCTCTCCGCGGGGCGGCCGGACCTCATCATGCTGCGGCTGATCGGCAACCCCGACGGTTCGGGCGCCGTGGACTACACGGTGAACTGCGCGGCGGGCTTTCCCACAGCGACCGGGCGCGGCGAGGAGCCGGTGAACCACGTGCTGCCCGCCTGGGACATCGCGGCGGGGCTCTATCTCGCCACCGGCCTCCTCTCCGCGGAACGGGCGCGGCGGCGGGACGGGCGGGGGCAGGAGGTGGTGCTGTCCCTGGCGGACGTGGCCTTCGCCTCGGTCGCGAACCTCGGCTACGTGGCGGACGTGCAGGTGAACGGGGCGGTGCGCCCGCCCATGGGCAACGAGCTGTACGGCGCCTTCGGGCGCGATTTCGCCACCGCCGACGGGCGCCGTGTGATGATCGTCGCCATCTCCAACCGGCAGTGGCGGGCGATCGGCAAGGTGACGGGGCTGGCCGGGAAGCTGGCGATGATCGGCCCCATGCTGGACGTGAACCTGGACGAGGAGGGCGGGCGCTACGAGGCGCGGCACGCCATCGCCGCCGTGCTCGCCCCATGGTTCGCGCGGCGCAGCCTGGCCGAGATCGCCGGGCTGCTGGAGGGCAGCGGCATTCTCTGGGGTCCCTACCAGGACTTCGGGCAGCTCGTGCGGGATGATCCGCGGGTCTCGGCGGCCAACCCGATGTTCGCGGAGATCGAGCAGCCCGGCGTGGGCCGCATCCTGGCCCCTGCCGTGCCGCTCGCCTTCTCAGGCACGCCGCGCCCGGCCCCCTCCCCCGCGCCGCGCCTGGGCGAGCACAGCGACGCGGTGCTGGCGGAGGTTCTCGGCCTCTCCGCCGCCGCGATCGGAAAGCTGCATGACGCCGGCATCGTCGCCGGCCCGAAGGAAGGCTGACGCCATGAACGCCGTGACGAACGACATCGCGCTATCAGACTACGGCGCTGCCCTCGCGGCGGCGGAGCGGCTCTTCGAGGAGGGGCGCCGCGCGGTGGCCGCGACGGTGGCGCCGGCGGGCAAGCCGGACTCCGCGCTGATGGATCGGCACCAGTTCGCCCTGCACGGGCTGGCCTGGCAGGCGGCCTATGTCGAGGCCCTACGGCAGACCCTGCGCTGGGCGGAGGGCCTGGCCGGCTCCTGCGGCCTCGGCGCGACGGAGACGGCGATCCTGCGGCTGGGCTTCGCCGAGTACCTGGCCCAGCTCGCCGGCGGCATCCCGATGAGCCAGGTGGAGGCGGTGCGCCCCGCCGATCTCGGCATCCCGCCCGAGGCGGTGGCGCGCTTCCTGGCCGAGCCGGTCCTGGCCCGACTTTCCAGCCCTGTTGGGCTGGAGGCGGCGCGGCTGGCGCTGGCCGAGGCCCTGGTCGAGGGCCGGTATGGCGCCCTCGGGCTCGATGACGAGGCGCTGGAGGCGACGCGCGCCGAGTTCCTGCGCTTCACCGCCGCCGAGGTCACGCCTCATGCCCAGGGCTGGCACCAGCGCGACGAGCTGATCCCCGCCGAACTCGTGGGCAAGCTGGCCGAGATGGGCGTCTTCGGCCTGACGATCCCGGAGGAGTATGGCGGCCTCGGGCTCGGCAAGGTGGCGATGTGCCTTGTCTCGGAGGCGCTGAGCGGCGGTTATATCGGCGTCGGCTCGCTCGGCACGCGCTCCGAGATCGCGGCGGAGCTGATCCGCCTCGGCGGCACGGAGGAGCAGAAGGCGCGCTGGCTTCCCCGGCTCGCCTCCGGCGAGACCCTGCCGACCGCTGTTTTCACGGAGCCGAACACGGGGTCGGACCTCGGCAACCTCCGCACCCGCGCCGTGCTGGAGGGCGATGTCTACAGAATCTACGGCGCCAAGACCTGGATCACCCACGGCTCGCGCTCCGACCTCATGACGCTGCTGGTCCGCACGGGCGCGCCGGGCTCCGGCTACAAGGGCCTGTCGATGCTGTTGGCGGAGAAGCCGCGCGGCACGGAGGCGGACCCCTTCCCTGCCCCGGGCATGAGCGGGGCGGAGATCCCCGTGCTCGGCTATCGCGGGATGAAGGAGTACGAGATCGGCTTCGACGGCTTCGAGGTGCCCGCCTCCTCCCTGCTGGGCGGGGTGGAGGGGCAGGGCTTCAAGCAGCTGATGGAGACCTTCGAGAGCGCGCGCATCCAGACCGCCGCGCGGGCCTTGGGCGTCGCGCAGAACGCAATGGAGCTGGGCATCGCCTACGCCACCTCGCGCGAGCAGTTCGGCCGCGCGATCCTGCACTTCCCGCGCGTCCACGCGAAGCTGGCCTGGATGGCAGCCGAGACGATGATGGCGCGCCAGCTCTCCTACTTCGCCGCGCGCACCAAGGATTCCGGGCAGCGCTGCGACATGGAGGCGGGAATGGCGAAGCTGCTGGCCGCGCGCGTGGCCTGGAGCAACGCGGACGCGGCGCTGCAGATCCATGGCGGCAACGGTTACGCCATCGAGTACCCGATCAGCCGGGTGCTCTGCGACGCGCGCATCCTCTCCATCTTCGAGGGCGCGGCGGAGATCCAGGCCCAGGTGATCGCGCGCGGGCTGCTCGGCCGCGTGAACTGATCCCGTGAACTGACCATCGGCCGCACCGCCGGATCAACCGGCGGGCGGCGTGCATCCCATCAGGAGGAGACTGTCCCATGGCCCTTTCGCCGACCCGGCGCGGCCTGCTCGCGGCGCCGCTGGCCCTGGCCGCCCCCCGCCTCGCCCGCGCGGACGACTGGCCGAGCAAGCCGGTGAGCATCATCGTCGGCTTCCCACCCGGCACGGCCACGGATTCCGTCGCGCGGCTGGTGGCGGACCGCTTCTCCCGCACGCTCGGGCAGCGCTTCGTGGTGGACAACCGCGTTGGGCAGAGCGGCTCGATCGGTGCCGCCTATGTCGCGCGGTCCACGCCGGATGGGTACACCATCACCGTTGGCGCCTCCGCCCCGCAGGCCATCAACCCGCATATCTACCCGAATGTCGGCTACGATCCGCGGGTGGACTTCACCACCATCGGGCAGCTCGTGCAGCTGCCCTACCTTCTCGTCGCCGGGCAGCACACCGGCTTCACCAACCTGCGGGACGTGGTGGAGAAGGCGCGGAAGGACCCGGATTCCGTGACCTATGCCACCACCGGCAACGGCTCCACCTCGCAGCTGCTCATGGCAATGCTGGCGCATTCCACGGGCGTGCGGATGACCCAGGTGCAGTATCGCGGCACCGCCCAGTCGCTGACCGACATCGTTGCCGGCCGCGTGGACCTGACCTTCGACACGCTGATCGGCACCATGCCCTTCGCGCGGGACGGCAAGGTGCGGCCGATCGCCGTGGGCACGGCGGAGCGCGTGGGGGTGATGCCGGACGTGCCCACCACGGCGCAGGCCGGCTTCCCCGCGGTGAAGGGCGGTGCCTGGCTCGGCCTGCTGGGCCCCGCCGGCCTTCCGCCCGCCATCGTGGCCCGGCTGGACCGGGAGTTGTCCGGCCTGCTGGCCGACCCCGCCTTCGGGAAGACCATCACCGATCTTGGCGCCGTGGTGGATCCGGCGGGGCCGGAGAAGTTCGGGCAGATCCTCCGGCGTGACTACGAGAGCTGGGGCGAGATCGTGCGCGTGACGGGGACGCGGGCGGAGTGACGCCCGAAACGGACGGGGCAATGACCGTCGGGCAGGCGATCGTCGCTGCCCTGCGGAACCACGGGATCGACCGGGTCTTCTGCGTGCCCGGGGAGAGCTATCTCGGCCTGCTGGACGCGCTGCATGGGCACGCGGCGATCGACACGGTGGTCTGCCGGCACGAGTCAGGCGCCGGCTTCATGGCCCTGGCGGATGCGCGGCTCACCGGCCGTCCCGGGGTGGTCCTCGTCAGCCGCGGGCCCGGGGCGAGCAACGCCGCCATCGCCGTGCACACGGCGCAGCAGGACGGCGTGCCCCTCATCCTCCTTATCGGGCAGGTCGCGAAGCGGGATGTCCGCCGCGATTCCTTCCAGGAGATCGACTACGGCCGGATGTTCGGCGGCATCGCCAAGTGGACGGCGGAGCTGACCGATCCGGATCGCGTGGGTGAGACCATGCTCCGCGCCCTGCAGGTGGCGACCACAGGCCTGCCCGGCCCCGTGGTGATCGCCGTGCCCGAGGACGTGCTGACGGCGGCCTGCGAGCCGGTTTCCGTCCCGCCGCAGGCGCCGGTGCGTGCCGCACCGGACGCCGCATCCCTCCTCGCCCTGCGGGAGATGCTCCGCACGGCAGAGCGGCCGCTGGTGATCGCCGGCAGCGGCATCACCGGGGAGGACGGGCGCGCGGCGCTGCTCGGGTTCCTGGAGGCCTGGAACCTTCCGTCCCTCGTCTCCTTCCGGCGCCAGGACCTGCTGCCCAACGGGCACCGCCTCTACGCGGGCGACCTCGGCCTTTCCAACCCGGAACGGCAGATGGCGGTGCTGCGGGAGGCGGACCGGATTGTCGTGCTGGGCGCGCGGCTGTCCGACATCACCACCCAGGGCTACAGTTTCCCCCGACTGGTCCGGCCGGAGCAGGCGCTGGTGCATGTCCATGCCGATCCGGCGGTGATCGGCACGCATTTCGGCTGCGACCTCGCGATCGCCTGCCCCGTCCCTGCCCTGCTCGACGCCATCGGCACCCCGGATGCGCCGCTGCCGTCGCGGGAGGGCTGGACCGCGCGGCTGGGGGAGGAGCGCCGGCGAATCGCCGCGCCGCGCGCCTTCGAGGTGACGGACGGCGTGCCATTCGAGCTCGCCGTGGACGCGATCGGGCGCTGCCTGCCGGCGGATGCCATCGTTACCGTCGATGCCGGGACCTTCGGGGCTCCGGTCTATCGCGTGGTTCCCTTCACGCCGCCGCAGCGCCTTCTCGCCCCCATCTCCGGAGCCATGGGCTTCGGCGTGCCGGCGGCCGTGGCGGCGGGGCTGCGGGAACCGGGGCGCACCACCGTCTGCCTCGTGGGTGATGGCGGCTTCCTGATGACCGGCAGCGAGCTGGCGGTCGCGCTGGAGCGCGGGCTGCCGCTGAAGGTCGTGCTGTCGGAGAACGGGATCTACGGCTCCATCCGCATCCACCAGGAACAGCAATATCCCGGCCGCGTCTCCGGCACCTCCTTCCGGAACCCGGATCTGGCGCTGATGGGGCAGGCCTACGGCTTCCCGGTGACGCGCATCCGCAGCGTGGCGGAGCTGGACCGTCTGCCCGCTTTGATCGCGGATCCCGGGCCGCAGTTCATTATCGTCGAGACAAGCGTCCAGGCCATCCTGCCGAAGCCGGGGCCGCGCTGAATGAGAGAGGACCTGGCCATGACGGCCCAGCCGGTGGTTGCCGACCCCGTGGGAACCGGGCTGCTCCGCGACCCCGGGCGCTTCGCGCGGGAGGTGTTGGAGCCGATCCGCAAGGTGGTAGGGGAACGCGGCCTGATCACGGACCGCGGCGCCATGCAGCCGCATATGGTGGCCTGGCGCGACAACTGGGCGGGCCGCGTTCCCGCCGTGGTCCTGCCGGCGGATACGGCGCAGATGGCGGCGGTGATGACGATCTGCGCCGCCACTCGCACGCCCGTGGTGCCGCAGGGCGGGAACACCGGCCTGACGGGCGGCGGCCAGCCGCACGCCGATGATTCGGAGATCGTGCTCTCCACCGCGCGGATGAACCGGATCCGCGGCATGGATCTCGACAACGACACGATCACCGTCGATGCCGGCGTCGTTCTCCAGGTGATCCAGGAAGCGGCGGCGGAGGCCGGCCGGCTGTTTCCGCTGAGCCTTGGCGCGGAGGGAAGCTGCCAGATCGGCGGCAACCTCTCCACCAATGCCGGCGGGCTGCAGGCCATCCGCTACGGCACGGCGCGCGGCCTCGTGCTGGGGCTGGAGGTGGTGCTGCCGGATGGGCGGGTGTGGGACGGTCTGCGCGGGCTGCGGAAGGACAATGCGGGCTACGACCTAAAGCAGCTCTTCATCGGGGCGGAGGGGACGCTCGGCATCATTACCGGGGCCACGCTGCGGCTGCTGCCGCGGCCGGAGGCGACGGTGACCGCCTTCCTCGCCACCCCATCGCCCCGGCATGCGGTGGCCTGGCTGCGTCGGGCGAAGGCCGCGCTGGGCGAGACGATCACCACCATGGAACTGATGGAGCGCCGCTGCCTGGAGATCGCGGCGAAGCACAGCCCCCGGGTGCAGGACCCGCTGGCGCAGGCCTATCCCTGGTACCTGCTGGCAGAGCTGTCGGGCCAGGGGACGGAGGAGGATCTGGCAGCCCGCCTGCTTCGCGTGCTTGAGGAAGGGCTGGAGGCTGCGGAGTTGCTGGACGGTACGGTCGCCGCGTCCGCTGAGCAGGCCGCGGCTCTGTGGCGCATCCGCGAGGGCACGCCGGAGGGCCAGCGGCTGGAGGGTGCCTCGTTCAAGCACGACGTCTCCGTGCCCGTCTCGCAGGTGGACCGCTTCATCGCGGAGGCGGATGCGGCGCTGACGCGGCGCTTCCCGGGGATCCGCTCCTTCGCCTTCGGGCATCTCGGGGACGGCAACATCCACTACAATCCGGTACAGGCCGAGGGCGAGCCGGCAGCCGAATGGGCGGCGCGGCTGCCGGAGGTGAACCGGATCGTGCACGACATCGTCGCCTCTCTCGGCGGCTCCATCACGGCGGAGCACGGGATCGGGCGGCTGCGGCTGGAGGAGGTGGGGCGCTACAAGGCCCCGGTCGAGATCGAGATGATGGCGCGGCTGAAGCAGTGCTTCGATCCGATGAACCTGATGAACCCCGGGAAGATGCTGCCGCCCGCCGCATTGCACCGCATGCCCTGAGATCCGGGTTGGGGATTTTTACTGGGCCTTCACGGAACTCCGGCATTCAACAGCGATGCCCACAGAGCTGCGCCACATCATCTTCTCCTCCGCGGAGATCGTCGAGGCGGTGAGCCTGTTCGCGCGCTCGCGCGGACGCCCCTTGCCCCCCGGGCAGATCACCGAGGCCGCCGCCCTCGACACCGAACCGGGCAGCGCAGTCACCTTCCGCCTGTCGATCCTGCCGGACGCCTCGGACAGGGAGGCCGGGCGGCTATCCCCCGAGCGGCTATCCCCCGAGCGGCTATCCCCCGAGCGGCTATCCATGGACTGGTCCGGGCCGGAACTCGCAGCGGCGCTGCTGCGCTACTGCCGGGGGCGCAATATCCCGATGCCGGTGAGAGGCAGCAAGTCCCTGCAGCGCTTCGGCACGCAGGTCGGGCTGGTGGTCACCATCGCGCCCCGGAAAAGCTCATTGCCCGAGCGCCTCCAGCAGGTCCGAACCAATATCAGGCCGGAAAATCGGTCAATCCAGCGACAAAGCCGCGCAGAATTGGAAGCTGTCCGCCGAGGCTCTTCCTTGAGAACTGCGCTTGGCCATGAATGACCTATACGTCGCGCGACCGCCCAGGCCAGGGACGGCGCCGCCCGTGGAATGGGAACGACCGCACCCATACCCACCATCCACGTCAGCACCGCTTTTCACCTACAGAAGAAGTCCAGGAGGTGAAGGCGCCTGTTGGGCTCTCTACTCGCCAGCTTGCTGGTCACGCAGAACGGCAGCCCTGGACTTCGTGGCGTATCCTAATCGCCCCAGGTGAAAACCATGACCTAAGGCGTCCGAGACATCCAGCATCGATTTCTCTCTCGCGCGCTCGTACCGATCCGGTGAAGAAGTTACTTCCTGGAGGAAGACGAGCAGGTCATTGCGATCCTGAAAAGTCGAAACGCCCGGAAGAAGATAATTCTCCGAGGTCAGGACGGCCGCGAGCCTTTCCCTCTGCAATGCCTGGCCGGCGGCGGAGGTGATCTGCATTTCATCGAGGCGGGCTGGCCAATCCACCAGGGTCCCGATTCTCCGGAAAAAATCTTTGTAGAAGTCCCGGGATCGGTCGATCGTGACGACCTCCGCCCCAAGCTGCAGCAGCCGTTCCCGTTCCTCCTCCGGTGCCAGCACGATCAGCGGGTGACTCAAACCTTCCCGGACATAGGTGATGAGATCTTCGTCCCGCTGCGTCGGCCGACGACCCTGGAGGGAAAGGCCCACGCGCTCGATCGGGGGCTGCAGCTTCGCCTTCTGATCGGTGAAGAGCCCGACGTGCAGAGCCGCGGGCCAGCTATCGCTCCGAAGTGCGGCGTCCTGTATGGAGAACATACGCCGGTCCAGCACGAAGACCTCGCCGGACAGTCCTGCCCTCTGCAGGAGTTCGGCAGCCTCGTCACGCTCCTGTTTCTGGCCGACAACAACCCGGAGGCGCAATCCGGAAAGCGGTTTAGCCTCAAGGATCTCCCTGAGTACTTGTAGTCCATAGACGAAAAGGACTGAATTCGCGCTTGGCGTCGCGTCGCTCAGGGCGCCAGCGTCTGTGAGGATGAGGCGACGGATCTGCCAGTTGAAGCCGACGGCCTCAACTCCAAACGCATTCCAGACCCTCGCCGGAACTCCGCCGGACCTTTCGATCAGGACGTGGTTCAGCACGACTGTCGCCAGCAGCGAATCCGTCCGCAGATCGCACATGTGCCAGACAGCACCCGATGCGCTTTCATCCTGCGCCGGGAGGGACGCCGCGAGGGCGATCGTCCCTTGCGCCTCTGGCTTCGGCGACTTCTTCGTGCCGTCCTGCTTTCCGCCTTTGCTGCCCTTCTCCCTTTCAGACTTAGACGCCTTCGCCGACGACACCTTGGCCTTGGCCTGAGACGTCGCCGAGGAACCTTGCTCGGGTTTGAGTGGCGTTCCATCGGGGTTGCCGGCCAAGCGAGTGGCATCCTCCCCCTGATCCGAGACACCGCTCCCGCGCGCTGGCGTCGATTGCGGGGAAGAGGCGCTTACCGACTGCCCATCATCGCCTGAAGGCGACAACCGGATATCTTCCAGCATGGCAGTGAGTGTCGCGAGCTCATTGAAGCGCAGCTGAAGCGAAGCCGCTCGGCGGGCGTCCTCTGCCTGGAGAGCAGCGAGGGTTTCCGCCTGTTCAGTGAGCTTGGCTTCGAGATCCCGGATCTTTTCGTTCGCTGCCGAAAGTTCCGCCCCGACCATCACCGCAGAAGACGTTTCGTGCGCAGGGCCGGCAGCTTCCTCCGAATCGATTTTCGCCTGATGAAGCAGGTTTACCAATCCACCATGGACTTCGCTGAACTTTACGGAAAGCGCTTCAGCTTCTTCAAGCAGTTGCGCCATTTGCTTCCGCGGGTCGATCAGATCCATTCGACATTCCTGTAGTATCAGGTAGAACACGGACGAGGCATATCAGTGCTTGGCGACACAAGTTGCGCGGCATTCATCCTGACGGTCGTGAAGCCCCAACCGAACGGTGGCTTCGATCGGAAGCGATTACCCGCCAGTCGTCATTTGGGAGGGGGCACGCAACGGCAAACCCCTCGGTACGGATCACCCCAGCTACCTCGGGACAGTGTTGCAGAGTAGGTTGAGCCTACGTCATCAATACTGCCAGGCCAAGTGTGAAGCGCGAAGTTTTGGCTAAGATCACCTTCCGACCGGTCTGCTCGAACTGGGCATACGGCACCCAGCCGCCACTGCAGATCACTTTCGGCTCATGGTTATTCAAAGATCGCGTTTCAGCCCGGAGTTGTCGGGGAATTTAGGACATCGTTGTGTCACATGGGCCGTTTCAACCACCCCAAAATCAAAGTCAGCCCCGTCTGCAGAACTGCCTCTAGACCGCTGAAGTTGAGTCCACAGGCCCATTTCTGAAGAGACGGATAACCGGCAGAGACGTTCGGCAGCGAAGGCCGAGCTTAGGCGAAGCTCAGGACTTGCGGACTCGTCCCTGGCCTGAGTGAGCCGGCGCCCGACATGGTCGTGGATAAGCGAGGCTGGATAACCGACGATCGGAGGTATTGGTTCAGGCCGGCGCACGCCGCGTCAGGACTTCGCGCCAACCATTCCCGGCAAACGGAAACCGGAGCGATCAATCCCTTCCCGGCGAAAATACGGCGACGGCCCTGCGCGATTTTTTGCACTTGCGAGATGGGGGCTATGGTCGGGGGCGTGGTGGTGGGATAGGGAGGTCTGGACAGGGCTTTGGCGGCCCTCATCCGCAGGGGAATTCAATGCGCGTCGCGATGATCGGTGC
>NZ_JAGIZA010000032.1 GCF_017813365.1 Roseomonas indoligenes | reverse complement strand
TTGGCGCCGTTTGGTCCGCGACTACGAGCGCCGCCTCGACGTCTCCGAGGCCATGATCCACGTCGCCATGGGCGCCCTCCTCCTCCGCAGGATCACCCACCGCTGAGTTCTCAAACAGTCACTTAGGCCAAGCACGGTTTTGCGCTTTGCCCAGAAGATGGATTGTCGAACGCTCCTTCAGCTGGTTCGCTCGCCTCCGCCGCCTTGCTCAAGATTACGAGCAACCGCCCGAAACCCTCATAGGCATGCACCTCGTCGCCTTTACCGTCCTGCTGTTCAGGCGCGCCGCAGAACTCGCCCTTAGTGCGTAGCACCCTTTAGCAACAGCAAAGGTACTAGTCGGTTCAGAAGCGTTCGGGCTACGTTCGTTCGGCGCAGCGGCTCAATGACTATACCAGCGAGGGCTTCCTGCTGCAGAGATAGCAAGGCCAAGGAAAATGTATGGGCAGCATCGTTATCAATGCCATACGAAAATTACAGCTAAACCGAACAGCATGACCGGTCTATTTTGATTGCGGGAAGAAATGGCTCAAGTAAGCTCTGGCAATGTCCTAACACTGTTCTTCCGGCGATCTGTTTGATATCACAATGCGAAGCCGCGGATAAGGGCGTGCGGGCGTGCAGGTGGGGTGCTGAGTGCTAGTCGAAGGTGGCTTTGTGCGCCTGCCTGGCCTTCTGGGGTTCGGCAAGTTACTCGCCGTTCGTCATCAGCAGGCCGAAGTCTCGCTCTTCCACGCCGCGACACGCCGGGAGGTTCGATGCTTTCCTGCCGCCGCCCTACAAAGAGGCTATCTCGGTCCGGAGACGCGGGCCTACGTTCCGCTCGAAGGTCGCTGGCGTACGGGGCGAGTAAAGCAGTATTTTCGGCATGACAACGGGTTGATCGATTACGAGCTTCGATTCCCCAACGGTAAATCAGGCGAGTTTAGCGAAGCCGCTCTGGAGGTCCGCTGCTGGACCACCGCCGAGGATCCAGCGGCCGTGCTCGCCGGTGGGGCTGCGGAGAGCCAGTTTCTACACGATCGGCGACGAGTTGCCAGCGAGCGCATCGTCGCAACGCATGCTGCCACCCAAGGCATGACCGCGCTGCTCTCGAGCGCTATCGAACTGGTGCCACATCAAGTCGCAGCCATCAGGCGCGTGCTGTCCGATCCGCTTCAGCGCTATCTGCTGGCGGACGAGGTGGGTATGGGGAAGACCATTGAGGCCGGCCTCATCATCCGGCAGTGTCTGATCGACAACCCGTCCCGCCGCGTGCTTGTTCTCGTGCCGCCTGGACTGGCGGCGCAGTGGCGGCAAGAGCTCGACGGCAAGTTCCGCGCAGCCGACTTCCCCGAGGCAATCTCCATCCGATCCCACGACCACGTCGAGCACGGCCCCGTTCCGGATCTTCTGGTGGTCGATGAAGCGCACCACGTTATCGAAAACCCGCGCATCCGCGCGCTCGCTCATGCGTCCGACCGGCTGCTGCTGCTGTCGGCAACGCCCGTACTCGGTGACGAAGCCACGTTCCTCCACTTGCTGAACCTGCTAGACCCAGGCGCGTATCCCCTCGACCGCCTCGATTCGTTCAGCGCCAAGGTTCAGGAGCGGCAGGCGTTCGGGCGGCTGCTGCTCGGCCTTCAGCCAGACGCGCCGGCGTTCGTCTTGAGGCAACGCCTGACGGAGGCGCTCTCGCGGTTCTCGGGGGACACAGAAGTTTCTGAACTCGTCACACAGGCCCGCGCGGCGCTCGATGGCCGCAACACGACGCGCCTTGAGCAGGCATGCCGGGCGCTACAGGTGCACATAGCTGACACCTACAGAATCCATCAACGTGTGATACGCGCGCGACGCAGCGACGCCCAGGGCTGGGAGTTCCAGCGCCGAGCCTTACCTATCCCACCTGGCCGCGGGCAAGCACCCTCCAGTGTGCGGATCGACGGTGACGAAGATGACCGCTCAGCACTGTTCTCCGCGTCGATTGAGGACTGGCGCGAAGAGTCGCTGCGCCTGTCCGAGGATTGGGAACCCGAACACCGACTGGCTCTGGCGAGGCGGTTCTGGGCGATGCTCGACGCCGCCGCGCAGGGGCCGGAGCCCCTGCTACGGTCGGCACGCATTGCCGCCGCGCAGAATCTACCCGGAGCCGTGGCGTTCGCCGCTGCTGTTGAAGCGATCAGCGCCCAAGAGCGCGGTCCGCGTGGACGTGCGGAGGTCGCCTTCGACGCGCTTCATCAATTGCGGCGTGCGGTTGTGCGAGACGGACACGCGGCGCCGAAGATCGTCGCCTTCTGCACGGACGTCGACGCCGCACTGGCCTTGTACGCCAGGTTCGCGTCGGCGGAGGCAGTGCTGCTCTCCGCGACATCACACGGCGTGCCCAAGCACTTCGCCGAGGACTCCCAAGCTTGGCTACTCGTAGCCGATGCAAATGGCGAGGAGGGCTTAAACCTGCATTTCGCCCACGCTATCCTGCACGTCGACCTCCCCCTGTCGGCGGCGCGCGTGGAGCAGCGCATCGGACGGCTAGACCGGTTCGGCCGACGTGTCGTTGGGATCCGACAGCGGACCATCCTCCCCTTCGATGACGAGGGCAGCGTCTGGGCCGCGTGGCAAGCCGTGCTCGCCGACGGTTTCGACGTGTTCAATCGTTCCATCAGCGACGTGCAGTTCATCCTCCGATCCCTGGAGGACCACCTCGCGATCGCGGTGCACGCGCGCGGTGCCGCAGGCCTACTCGATGCTATTGTCTTCCTGCGGAACCGTCTCGCCGAGGAGCGACGGCGTCAGGACGAGCAGCACGCGCTCGACAAACTCGCTCTCGCGGACGAGCCCGCCGAGGATCTCATTGACCGCATCGAGCAGATCGAGGCCGACGAGCCCCTCCTCGAGCGCGACATGCACGCGTGGATGATTGACGTCATGGGCCTCAAGCGGCGGCCGGCAGTCTGGCCCGAGCAGGACCCGTTTCGCCTGGAATGGACCGAACGCACCCTCGTTCCCGCGCAGCCCTGGCGCGCCGTTTTCGGAGCCGATCTCGGCCGGCCATTGACTTGGCGGCGTCGCGTCGCGGCCGGTCGTCCCGAGGTGTCCCTCCTCCGCCTTGGCACTCCTCTGGTCGACGCGTGCGAGCGATACATGCGGTGGGATGACCGCGGGACGGCGTTCGCCACCTGGCGAGTCGAGCCGGGGTGGGGCGGTTCTGACGACCTCTGGACGGGCTTCAGGCTCTGCTTCATTGTCGAACCGGCTGCGCCGGAGGATGAGGCCGTGCTGGCGCAGGCTGCGTCGGACGGAATCCGACGCCGCGCGCAGGCCTTTCTGGGGCCCTGGACGCGGACCCTTTATGTGGACTCCTCCGGCGCGCCGATGACAAACGATGATCTCGTGCGAACGCTGGAACGGCCCTACCGCGCAGAAGCCTCGCGCGACGGGCGGATCGATATAAACCTGGGAAGCCGCCCTGCCGTCCTGCAGGACGTCGTGGACCGGGCGAGCTTCGCGCGGATGTGCGCGGAGGTGCGCGCCAGAGCCGAGGTGCTACTGCGCGCAGATCCAGAGTATGTCGACAGGATCGACCAGGCGGCGCGGCGCGCAGACGCAGAACTCGCGCGTCGCGCCGCTAGGCTTCGGCGCCGCCTCGTCTTCGAGCCGGATGCCCGGCCCGAGCTGGAGGCGGAGTTGCGCGCCAATGAGGTCGTGCTATCAGCGGTCCGGGGCCCACGCGTCCGCCTGGACGCGTTCGGCTTCGTCGTCCTTGCCGGCCAAGGTCCCCGGGTTGCGCGATGAATATTTCGGGCGCTCAGGCTTTTGCAAGTCTCCGCGGCCTGCTGTCAGGGAGCCAGCCAGTCGGCCCATCGCCGACGCTGCTCCATCCTGCCTTCGAGCGCCTCCGCAGCGCGCTCGCGGACCGGTCGGCCTCGCCTCTCGACCGGGCCGTCCTGCTTCGACACGCCCTGCTCTTCGAAACGGCGCGCCGTGGCGGGTCTCCGGACGCTGAGGTTGAACTTACCGAAGACTGGGACGTCGACTGGAACGGAAGCGGGCTTGAGGTGGCGAGGGACGGTGGTGTGCTGCGCGTGCAGGCAAGGCCCTGGACGCCGCGATGGCTCCGCGGGTCGGATCGCGGCGTCGATGCGTGGGCGGCCTCTGAGGCGGAGAGGCGCTTCGCAGTGGGATCGGCAGTTGCCGGAGATCCATTCCTTGCACGGCTCGGCCTCGATACCTACCGGAGCCACGGGCAGCGCGCCGCCACGAGGGCAGTCCTAACCACGCCGCCGGGCGCGACGCTGGCAGTCGTCCTCGCCACGGGCGAGGGAAAGAGCCTGCTTTTCCGGCTCGTTGACGGGATTGGCTTCGCCGGACAGTTGCTGGACGGACGCCGCGGCGTGACCCTGGTGGTCGTACCCACCGTGGCGTTGGCGCTGGACCAAGAGGCCGCGACGGGCGGCGATGACCCGAGGGCTTGGGTAGGGGGCGCTTCCGAGCGGAACGCCGCAATCGCCGAGGCCGTGCGGGCCGGTACCCAAGGCCTCTGCTTCGCGTCGCCGGAAGCTGCCTGCGGACCCCTCCGGCGGCCATTGCTCGAGGCGGCTCGGGCCGGCGTCCTGCGTGCATTGGTGATCGACGAGGCGCACTTGGTCGATGCGTGGGGCACCGGCTTCCGCACCGAGTTCCAGACGCTCGCGGGGCTTCAGCACGAACTCCTTGCTGCCTCGCCGCCTACGTTCGAGCCACGGACGATCTGTCTCTCCGCGACGCTTGGGGACGCCGCGCGCGAGACGTTGGAAACACTTTTCGGCGCGCGCGGCTTCCGCGTACTCTCGGCGGCCAGGCTCCGGCCAGAGCCCGACTACTGGATCGCCGACCCGACCGACCAAGCGGGGCGCGCGACGCGGGTTCTGGAGGCGCTGCGCCACGTCCCGCGTCCGGCGGTCCTGTACGTCACCCGCGTCCGCGATGCTGAGGAATGGCGCTGGCGTTTGGCCGCCGCCGGCTTCGGCAGGGCGCGCATGGTGCACGGCGGCACCAGCGCCGCGGAGAGAGAATCAGTGCTCGATGCCTGGCGCCGTGGCACCCTCGATCTTGTGGTCGCCACATCGGCCTTCGGGCTGGGGATCGACTACCCGCACGTCCGGTCGGTGCTGCACGCCTGCGTGCCCGAGACGCTCGACCGTTACTACCAAGAGGTCGGGCGCGGCGGGCGCGACGGGCGCAGTTGCCTCTCGCTCGTTGTGCCCGCTTACGGGGACGCCGAGATCGCAATGGAGATCAACGACACGGTCGTGATCGGGCTGCCGCGCGGGCGTGAACGGTGGGCCGCAATGTTCAACGGCCCAAAGCGGCACCTCGGCGGCGACCGCTTCGCGCTCCGCATCGACGTTGCGCCCGGTGAGGGTGCGGGCGACATCGACATGGTGGGCGAGCGCAGCACCGACTGGAACGCGCGCACGCTCACGCTGCTCGCGCGGGCGGGTGTGCTCCGGCTGCTGGGCGGCGCCGAGCAGGTCGTCCAGGACGCGGTCCAGGGAAGCTGGCAGAGCGTCGAGATCCTTGACCACGATCACCTCGCGGCTGCCACCTGGGATCGCCGCGTTGGGCCGGTGCGCAGGCGCATTGCTGTCGCCAACGCCCGTAGCTTGGGCTTGATGCACAACCTCCTCGCGCAGGCCGCCTCGTGTCCGGCAGACCTGCTACGAGAACTGTACCGCGATGCGACCACTGTATGCTCCCGGTGCGAAGCTTGCCGCTACGACCCCGAATGCGCTAGGCGCGGTGCGCCCGACGCAGAGCCCGTGTCGCCGTGGCCCTGCCAAGCCTCCGTCCAGGAGCCCGTCCGCTCTCTGCTGGATCACGGAAACCGCCTTGTGGTGAAGCTGGACGAAGGGATGCTGGCACGTCGTCGCCTCCCCGACGTGCTCGCCCGACTGACCGTGTTCGGGCTCCGCAACTTGGTCGTCTTTGGGGAGGCGGATCCGGACTTCGACCGAGCGATCGACAGCCTGCGCGACCTGGTAGTGTTCGTGGCCCGCGATGCCATCCCGGGCGCCTCCGCCCTCCCGCCCGGCCCCGAGATTGTGCTTGTAGGCGCGGGCGCCCCGCTGCGGCCCGCCCACCTCGCCGCGCGGGTGACCGGGCAGGAACGCATCCTTTTTGTCCGACCGGATGCCCGCTCGCCGAGCAGGCCGCAACTGCCGCTCGACGCGTGCCACGACGGTCGCGTGATGCCCCTTCGTGAAGTGCAGGGCAGGCTTCTAGCATGAGCGTCATATCGACCGTTGAGGCCACACCGTCGCGCCTTCGGATTATGTTTGAGTACCTTGAGGGCCGAGCCGGCGACGAGCGTGAGAGGCTACTCGCCCTTCTCGCGCCTCGGTCATTGCCGACGCGCAGCGCCGACGGCGAAAGCAGCGTCGCCCCCAATGCGTTGGATGAGGCTCTACGGCTTGGCCTCCTGGTCAGAGATGGGGAGAAAATCGCAGCTGCCGGAAAGTTGGACCCCGCCCGCCGGCGTCGCCAGGGCGAGCGGGAGGCGTTCGCTGCCCTTGTTGAGCGGCTTCTTCTCGATCCTGCAGCACCTGGCGCCGGCTCGCAGCGAAGCTTCGCGTGCGCCGTCTCCTGGCTGCTGACGCGATCGCCGGGCGCGCCCCTGGAATTCTCCGCGAATCAACTGCTGCGCCTCCGTGAGGACCTCGGCGAGGACGATGACTACGAGCTCACCAGCAATCTCCGTTGGCAGAACTTCTGCTACTGGGCGCGGTATCTTGGCTATTGCGGCTTTGTCGGCGTTGGCGGGAAGACGCTCGTCATCCCGGATCCGACCGCTGCTGTCCGCCGCCACCTCGCCGACATGCTGCCCGACAGGGGGGAGATGCGGATCGGCGAGGTGCTCGTGGGCTTAGCGACGCGCTGTCCAGTGCTCGAAGAGGGGGCAATACGCAGGGAGGTGGAGGGGCGCTTCCTCCGCCTCCCGCGCGAGCCATCTCGCCTTTCGCAAGCAACCAGCCTCGCGTTGCGCCGCCTGCAGGACGGAGGCCTGATCAGCATGCGCGCGCTGGCGGACGCCGAGGCCCGCGTCCTCGACTTCGAGGACGCGACCGATCGCGTCACCCATATCGGACGGACAAGGGCGCTCTGACATGCGCAACGTCGTTTGCTGGAAGCCGCGGCAGGTACACGCGATCATCAACCCGGAGGCCGAAGCCGTTCCCGACTTCGTCTTCCGCGCCATCCACACCGACCAGCCTTTGAGGGTGGCCCAGCCGGTCGGAGACCGGTTCCAGATGCTTGGTGGGTCCGCCTACCGGCAAATGGGGGCTGGAGACCTCCTGGCCTCCTTCCTTCGGCCTGAGCGGCGTCACGTGCAACTGGCGGTCCTGGGCCGAAGCGGGTCCGGGAAGTCGCACCTGATTCATTGGATGCGCCTAGCCATCCCCCAGTCGGAGAAGCGGCTGGTCCTCACGATCCCAAAGGCCGGGACGAGCCTCCGGTCGATCGTCGAGATGATCATCGACAGGCTGCCCATTGATGCGCAGGCACCGTTCCGCGAGACGCTCGCCCGCGCCGGCGACGCCGTGATGACCCTCGAAGGGCAGAAGCACGAGTTGCTGAACCAGATCGCTCAAGCAATCCGCGAGGACACGCCGCGCCAGCGCGGAGACGACGGTGACCTGGAGCAGGCGCTCATCGAGCACCTGCCGGACCTCTTCCAGGACGCCTACATCCGGCGTGAGCACTTCCTGCGCGAGGACGGCGTCGTCGCGGCCCTCGTCGACCACGTCTTTGCCGTCCGCTCGGAGTATCAGCCGGTAGAGGAGCGGCAGCGATTCCGCCCGGAGGATCTCCCCTTTGGCGGGCTCGATCTGCTGAACGCCTCGAAGCCTGCTCGGGACGCGATCCAGGTCCTCGGGCTCCAGCCCGACCGGACGCTCCCGATGGCGGCGGCCCTCGTCAACCGCGCGCTGGACGGCGTCGCGATTGCCCGGGCCTTCAGCTTCTCCGGCGACCGGGTCACGGCCCTGATGGGCGAATTGCGCCGCCACCTTCGTCGTGAGGGCCGGGAGTTGGTGCTGCTAATTGAAGACTTTGCCAGGCTACAGGGGATCGACCGGGCTCTGCTGCAAGCGTTGCTCACGCAGGGAGACGGAGATCTCTGCGACATCCGCTGGGCCATCGCGGCGACGACGGGCTTCTTCGAGACGGTCGCCGACACAGTTTACACTCGCATGACGTTTTTCGTCGACATGGACCGGGCGCCCGGCGACCAACGGACGAGCGGGATGGCGCAGAAGGCGCTTGCCCGATTTGCGGGGCGCTACCTCAACGCGGTCCGCCTCGGTTCGGACAGGCTCATGGAGTGGGCCGCGATTGCGGATGTGGACGAGGAGCTGCCGAGCGCCTGCGATCCCTGTCCTCACCGTCGCGAATGCCACCAAGCGTTCAAGCCTTCAGAGGATGGCTTCGGCCTGTATCCCTTCACGCCGCGCGCACTGTGGAACATGGCCCTGCGGGCGGACGAGCAGTTGGAAACGCGGTTCAACCCGAGGGTTCTGCAGCGCTCGGTCCTGGTGCGGGTGCTCGACAACCATGCAGACGCCCTCGCCACGGGCGCCTTCCCTCCGCGGACGCTGCTCGATCATCTGGGCGGCGTCAAAGAACTCGGGGCAATCGAAACCGACAGTCTGCGGCGAATGGTGCCGGCGGATCAGTACGACCGCGTCCTCACCTTCCAGGAGCTGTGGGACGGCTCTTCCTCGGTGAGGGGCATTCCTGAAGAAATCCGGGAAGCGCTCGATCTTCCGAAACTCTCCGGCAGGGTTGGCCCGAGCCCGGAGCCGGGCCCGGAACCCTCTTCCCCGCCACCTCCTTCGCAACCCGGCGACCAGCGGCTCGCACAGCTGGACGCCTGGGCGTCCGGTGCCGTGCTGGAGCAGAGACTAACGACCACGCTGCGCGAACTCGTCTACGAGGCAGTTGAGGAGGCGATCGACTGGGACGGCGAAACGCTGGAGCGCAGCTCCTTTGCCGGAGCTACCGCTAACCGGCCCTTCCGACAGCGCAGCATCCATTTCCAGCGCCAGGACACGCAGGCAATGCCGGCGCAGGTGCGTCTCACAATCCCACTTGGCGGCTCCGACGAAGCAGCATTCGCGCGAACCGCTCTCGCGCTTCAGGGCCTCCTGCTCGCCCGCGAGCGCGAGGGGGAGTGGACCTTCCCCAATGGGATGCGGATGCTAGCCGCGCTTCAGGAGTGCCTGGCCGAATGGTCGGCGGAGGTCGTGCGCCAACTGCGCGCTTTGCCTGGGGGGCGCGAGCAATGGGACCCAGTAACCGCTGCGACCGAGCTTCTCGGGATCGGGGCGTGTCTCTCGGGCCGGCTGACCGCGAACTGGGACCTCGCCGAACTGCTGAACAATGCCTTCGCCGATTGGCCCGAGGACAGCGGTGTCCAGAGCCCGGGGTTACGCGACGTCCAGCGCCGCCTCCGCGCCCAGCGCGAGAAGCTCGTCGGTTTGGTTCGGGCAGTTGCGTCGGGAACGAAAGGCGGCCGCATTGGGCCGTTCTTAAATCCCGCCGTGCTAGTCCCTGCCCTCCAGGCGCTACGCCAGCGGGGGTGGCGCCTGACCCAGACACCGCCTCCCGACGGCGGGATCGGCGAATGGGCGGCGCTCGCCAAGACCTACCTGGACGTGGGGCGTGTGCTCGAAGCAGCGGCGGAGGCCGAGCGGAAGGTTCGCCTGGACTGGCTCGCGGAGATAGAGGGCGCTTTCGGCCCCGCGGCGCGCCGCGCCGACATCCTTGCCAAGATCTCCGCATCGCGTGACGCGGCGGTCACAGCGGGGATCGGAGGCCAAAGGCTATCGGCTCTCCGCGAGCGCCTAGAGCAGTTTTCGCAGGTTCTCTTCGATGACGCGGTGAGGGCGGCCGCAGCGCTGCGAGACGAGCCCGACGCCCTCGTAGCGCTGCCTCGCTACGGGCGCGGCAGGACCAACGCCGTGACGGCTGGGCGAGACCTCGCCATGGCGACCGCGGCCTTCCTCGCCGGAGTGGAGGCGGAGTTGGCGAACCAGGAGGCACAGTTCGGGCGCGGCGAGGCGTCGATCCCAGGGCATCTAGCGGCAATTGGCGAAGCTCTGACGCTCCTGGGCGAGGAATTGGTGGAGACGCAGCCATGACACTGCTCGCGCGCGCCGACAGGCTCGTCGCCCGGATCGCTGCCTTCGAGACGACGAAGGCCCTCGCTACGGAGGCAGAGGGCCTTAGGACACGGGCGGAGCAACTCCGGGCAGCTGCGCGTGAGCTACGTCGTGTGCGGGCGCAACAGGCGGCTCTCCGCGCAAACGGCCTCGAGCCCGAACGCGACGGCACCTCGTCGCCGCCCCTCGTCGCACGAGCGAGGGAGTTGCTGGGCGCCTTCGGCGCTGATCGCAAGGCGATCCTGACGGTCCATCCGCCGCTCGACCATTCGTTTCTTAGGCCGATAAAGTCCGTGTGCGAGAAGGTTGATCTCGCCTGCGCGAACGCCTGGCAGACCTCGGCGGGAGCCATCCTGGGCCCCCTGCCCGATGACCTGCTGAACGTGCTGGAGCGCATCGCCGATTTGGCGCCAGAGGTGCGTCGGATCCGCGCGCTCCAACATGAAGGACAAGGAATCGTCACGGGGAATCCTGGATCGAGTGCGGAGGCGGTTGCCGCAGAGCTGGCCAGGCTTCGAACCATCTCGACAGAGAAGTCCGAGAAGTGGGCGCAACTGAGCGGGGGAGGTATCCCCGCGGAGGTCGTGAGCTTCCTGAGGCGTGCAGCGGTCCGCGAGGCGCGGTTGTCCGAGGTAACCCCGGGCGTAGTTGAGTGGCTCACGGTCCGCGGCCTCCTCAACGCGTTCCGCGTCTCGCCGGGCTAAGCGGATGCTGCCTGAAGCCGGCGCCCTTCTGGACGCAATCGAAGAAGTCGAGATGCAGTCCCTGCGGTGGGGCTTCGTGGATGGGAGCCTCTCGGAAGAGGAGGTTCTCCAACTCGCGCGCGCCGCTGGTGGCGACGAGCGGGCGGAAGAGATGCTGGAAGTGCTGCTAGACGCACGCCTACTCCTCCAGGTGGCGTCGCCCGACGGCACCGCACGTCTTCGCTCGCGGTACGCCGAGACGGTCCGGTTGCTCGTTCGACTGCGGCAACTCTTTCCTGGCCGGCCCTGGCTCGCTGCGCCGCGCCTAGTCTCTGATTTCCGCATCGACCGGCGGCGGCGGCGCTACCCGAGACGGAACTTAGAGCCGGCCGACGTAATAGACGAGTTGCGCACAGGCGGCGTCGTGCTCACGGCAGATCAAGATGTAGCCTGGCGGGCTCTCACCGCGGGTATGCGGCTCGCCGCCTTTCAAGCCCGCGCCACTGCGCGCATCCTGCAAGGGGAGGCGGATGCCGGCACGATCGTCACCGCAGGTACTGGCAGTGGCAAGACGCTGGCGTTCTATCTGCCGGCCCTGCTGCGGCTACTGCCCCGCGTTGAGCGCTCGGCCCATTGGGTCAAGGTGCTCGCAATCTATCCGCGAACTGAGTTGCTCAAGGACCAGTTCGCTGAAGCTTACCGACTGGCACGCATGCTCGACGCGACACTAGGCGCCTGTGGGGCTCGTCCCATAGTCGTTGGCGCACTCTTCGGCACGACGCCGCGCAACGCTGCCGACGCAGCGGAGAAATGGCCGTCCCACCGCTCGCCTGCGGTGGGGCGCATCTGCCCACTCATGGCGTGCCCCGCCTGCGGCTCCGACCTCGTGTGGCGGGCCGAGGACATCGCAGCGCAGCGCGAGCGCCTTGTGTGTAGCGCGGTGACTTGCCGGATGGAGGTCCCCGGCTCCCACGTCGTGCTGACGCGCGAGAGAATGCTTCGTGAGCCGCCAGACCTCTTGTTCACCACTACGGAGATCCTTAACCAGCGGCTGTCTGACACACGCATGCGTGCGCTGCTCGGGGTAGGCCTTCCGCCCGGCCGCCGGCCCCTCCTTGCCCTGCTCGACGAAGTCCACACCTATGTGGGAACAGCGGGGGCGCAGGCGGCGCTCACATTGCGTCGGTATCGGCACGCCCTTGGCTCGGCCCTCCCCTTCGCAGGGCTCTCCGCGACACTGGGCGAGGCCGCTCGCTTCTTTGCCGAACTGGTCGGGCTTCCGCCGGACGCTGTCGTGGAGGTGACGCCGGAGCCCTCGGAGATGGTCGAGGAGGGCGCCGAGTATCAGGTCCTGCTGCGCGGGGATCCCTCGTCCCAAGCTTCCCTGCTTTCGACGTCCATCCAGGCCGCGATGCTCCTTGGCCGCGCGCTGGACCCGCCTGGCCGAGGTCGCTCCGGAAGCGTCTTCGGGAAGAAGGCTTTCGTGTTTACAGACGATCTCGACGTGACGAACCGGCTGTTTGACGACCTGCGGGACGCCGAGGGTCTGACGATCTTCGGCAGGCGGGATGCCGGCCGCAACCCGTTGGCCGCGCTGCGTGGGCCCGGCACCGACGCGACCGCCCGCGATGCGGATGGGCAGCGGTGGCGGCTTTGCGAGGAGATCGGGCGGCCCCTGGTGACCCCCCTCACTCTGGCGCGCACGACTTCGCAGGACGCCGGTGTGAGCGCCGCTGCCGACGTTGTCGTCGCGACCGCAGCGCTGGAGGTGGGCTTCAACGATCCCGACGTGGGCGCTGTGCTACAGCACAAGGCGCCGCGCAGCATGGCGTCCTTTCTCCAGCGCAAGGGCCGCGCAGGGCGGACGCGCGCAATGCGGCCCCTCACGGTAACGGTGCTGTCAGACTACGGCCGGGACCGCCTCGCCTTCCAGGCCTTCGAGCATCTCTTCGACCCCAGCCTTCCGCCTCAACATCTTCCCATCCGCAACGACCACGTGGTGCGCATCCAGGCGGTCTTCAGCCTCCTCGACTGGTTGGCTGCCCGGTTGCCGCGAGGCACCCGGGGCTGGATGTGGGATAGCCTGAGCCGTCCCCGGGGCGACCGGAGCGGGGATGAGGCGGTCCGCGCCCATGTCCGGGACACACTCGGGGCGCTCCTGAAGGGCGATGTTGGCCGGCTTGACGACCTGCGGCGCTGGTTGGCCGCTTCGCTGCGGATGGATGCCGCAGTAGTCGAGGCCCTCCTGTGGCAGCCTCCGCGGTCGCTCCTCCTGGAGGCGGTTCCGACTCTTCTGCGCCGCCTCGTCCGCGACTGGCGGCTTGCCGACGGTACTGGAGAGGACATCCGGGTAGACTGGCATCCACTGCCGGACTTCGTGCCCCGCAACCTCTTCAGCGAACTCAGCCTGCCGGAGGTGCGAGTGGTGCTTCCGCCCGCCACGGCCCGCCACACCGAGCGCGTGGAGGCCGTCCCGGTAGCCAAGGCGCTTGCGCAACTCGCGCCCGGCCGTGTCACGCGGCGGTTCGCCCCCGAGCGCGGCAAGCTGAGCCACTGGTTCCCGGTTCAGCCCGATGCGGAGGTGCAGGATATTCAAATCTCCACATACTGCGAGCAGGCGGAGTTCCTGGGCCAGTTTGGGGAGGCCGATCGGATCCCGGTGTTCCGGCCTTGGCGAATCAGGCTGTCTCAGGCGAAGGCGCATGACGCTTTGCCCAGCTCGAATGCTGTGCTCGACTGGCGGACGCAACTCCTGCCGCAGGGCGACGTACTGTCGATCGAGGTTCCCCACCGCGGTGCGTGGCGCGAGCGGGTGCTCGACGTGCGGTTCCATCTGCACCGCTTTGGTGGTTCAGTCTTAGTGCGCAGGTACGCTTCGACAGCACAGGCCGAGTTGCACCGGCGCGACGGAAGCTTCTCCATCCGGGTACAGTTCCGCGGCGAGGGCGGCGAGTTGGCCGCGGTCGGCTACGAGTTTGAGGCGGACGGCTTCTACCTCGACGTCAGCCTGCCGACGGCGGAGGAACTGGCCGCGGCGGTTCTGCCCTCGCGTCTCCGTGCGAGCTGCCGGTCAGCCTACTTCCGGTACCGTGTCTTGTCCGACGAGAAGCTGCCCCCGGCTGCGAACGCCTTCCTGAGGGAGTGGCTTTGCCAGATCCTGATGTCGGCCGCGATCGTTCGCTCGGTGGAGAAGAGCGAGACTATCGGGGTAGCGCTCGCGGTCTCAGCGCAAGACCCGAACAGCCTGCGCGATGTCATGACTTCAATCTTTGCGATCCAGGATCCAGCCGCGACGCCGTCCGAGGAGGACGACGAAGACGAGTCGGATGCTGACGGTGTCCCAGCGCCGGAGCCCCAGGCTAGCCGGCTTCAGGGTGCGCTGATGGAACTGATTGACTCCGAGCAGGTAAGGAGCCGCCTCGGCGAACTTGCGCGCGAACTCGATGATGTTCCTCCAGGCCCTTGGGGGTCTTGGCTGCGTGCGACGCTGGCCGAGACAGTCGCCGAGGCGGTGCTCCAGGCCTGCATGACGACCGCCCCCCGGCATGCAGCGACCGATACGCTGGTCCTCGACCTAGAGGAGGGGCCCGGTGGGCAAACCCGCATCTGGGTGACGGAGACAACCTTGGGCGGGGCGGGTGTGGTGCAGGCGTTCGCCGACGTGTTCTCCGCCGAACCGCACGCCCTCTTTCGCGCGATTGAGGCTGCGCTCGCCCAGACTGACTTAGAGATCGCTGCAGAGGGCCTTGAGCGCTTCCTTTCCATGGCATCGGAGCACCCCAATGTGGCCGATGCGGCGGACCGCCTGCGAGTGAGCCTTGGCCACGAGGAGCGAGGGCGGCTGAGGCAGGCTTTATGGCTGCAACTCGCCCGGCTCGGCCTCGACGTGCCTCATGCGCTCGCTGTCTCCCTAGACGCACGGCTTCTGCGACCCGGTACGCGCCGTGAACTGGACGAACTGCTGCTGAGGGTGATCGAGCGCTGGGACGCGCTCGAAGCCAAGTTGGGCGTCTCCATCGGGCTGCGCGAAATGGCCTATGTCGCGGCCTCCGACGAAGACATCGCGAGTGCGATTCGAGAGGTTTTGCGGGATGCTGCGCCTTCCGTGCCTCAGTCCGCGGTCGACCTGGTGCAGGTTCTGGCGAGCCTTCTCTGGCCACGCGGGATCGAGATCCGCCAGCGCAGCCTACAGTCCTACAATCCCTTTCGGAAGCGGCGGCTCAGCGACCCGGCGCTCGTGCGCCATCTGCTTCTCGACGACCGCGTGCCGGAGGTGGCGGCGCTGGGCGCCGACTGGCGCGGGTTGCTGGGCGCGGCGCTCTCCGTGCATGGCGGCGCGCGCGTATGGGCGCCCGCCGAGCAGCCCGAGGCCCTGCGGCGAGTGCTGGTCGAGGCCCTCGCCCTCCCCATCGAGGTCGCGTATCTGCGCTTCTTCCCGACGGTCGAACGCCTGGGAAGAGAGGGCGGGCGCCTAATCGCGACGCTCAGCCTCCGCGAGTGCATTTGATGGGAACGCGCGACCTCTCCGGGCCGGGCCAAACCAGGGCGATCCGGGACCTTCTCCAAAGCCTATTCGTCTGTGAGTTGGTCCAGCCCAGCCAGCCGCTCTGGCTGTTCTTTGCGTGGGTCACAGACGTCGAGATCTTGGACAACTCGGCGCGGCAGTTCTCGTCGCTCTGTCCCGACTGGCCGGCGGCTCCCGTGCGCCTCTCCACCGTCCTGGACGGGCTGCTCGCCCGCGGAGGCCGCGTCGCCGTGGTACTGCGCCAGGACCCCCACAATCAAGCCTTCGTGACGCGCCTCCAGGCACTTCGGCAGCGGCACGGAGCGGCGTCGGTGCGGTGGTGCGTGCGCCCGGAGTTCCACGAGAAGGGCATGCTGGGCGACGGGTTCGTCCTGACCGGGTCAATGAACCTCACCGTCAGCGGTCTGACGGTGAACGACGAGCACATCACACTGCGATGCGACCCGGCGGCGGTCGCCCAGCGAAGGATAGAGCTGGCCAGCAAGTGGGCCCACCAGCTGCAATGATCGGCGTGGACGCAGCCGGGTCGGCCCTCCTGGTGAATGGATGGAAAGCTGCGGTCGGATGGGATACCGCGCCCGCGGCCCAGACCGCCGCTCTGGACCGCATCATCGTCTCGGCCTCTGCGCCGGACTTCCCGGGCGGCATCTTGCCATGGCCACGGCCCGGGAAGCGTACCGTCTTCTACGGGGTCGCCCGGCGGCCCGAGGATTGGCGGCGCCTGCGCCCGCTTCTGGTGGCATTCGCCGGGCCGACTCTGACTGGCTTCTCCGGCGTGCCGGACCGCCCGAACCCGAAGTGGGGCGCCGCCGAGGCTTTTCTAGCTAAAGAGGGCTTCGCCGCCGTCGCGCGCCTGGTGCCCGCCGACGACGCGCTCGTCCAGGAAATCGCGGTCCGGGCCCTGGAGCGTCTGTGTCTGCTCGTGCTCGGCAACGCCGCGGCCGCGCATCGGCCCCCGGACGCTACTAGCCGGCTCCTGGGCAGGCTTGCCGGCGCGCTCGCCGACGGGGACCGAGCCGCCGCGGACGCGCTGCATGCGCGACTACGCGACGAGAACCGGCTGGACTCTTTGAACCTCAGGTATCTCCACGTGGAAATCTGCGCGGCGTTCCGCGACTGGCCTGCCATTGCCGAGATGCCCGAACTCGTCGATCTCGCCGTCAGCCGCCGACCCGCGGCGGTGACCGCAGCCCTCCTTGAGGCGCTCTACGCGGTTCGCGTCGAGCCCGCGGAGGCAAGTGGTGAGATAGAAGCCACACTCGTCTCGCTCGCACCGCTGCTCCGGGACCTTCTCGCTGATCCTCTCCCTTCGCTTGGGCCCGGCGCCGCGCGACTCGCGGACTTCGCGCGTCGCGCCGAGCCCGCGAATGGGGGCGCCGCGCCGGAACCATCGGCCGCGGCGGCAGAGGTCCGTCCGGAGGTCGCGGCGGGTTCGCTCGCGGATGACGCTCTTGCTAACCTTATCGCAGCTGCCCGGTCACGGTCGCTCGACAGTCTCCGGGCCGCTGTCCAGGCCGTGGACCGCCTCGACGCAGCCGACCGGGAGCGGCTGCTCTCTGCCGCCTGGGCTCGCGAGTTGTGGGAAGAGACCTGCTGGAGGGCGGGCCGCGTCGTCCCGCCGCGCAACTGGATCGAATGGCTCGATCTGCTGCCGCGCGACGGCTTTGTAGGTTCGCTCGACCTTGCGAGGCAGGGAGCCGCGGAGTGGCAGGTCGACCGGCAGGTTGGGGATCCGGCGTCCGCGGCGGCTCTCGCGGACGCGCTGCTCGCTGTGCCTGAGGGGATCGCCTCCGAGCGCCTGGCCGAGGCCCTGCCCGTCATCATCGGCTGGCTCCGCGGCGACCCCGAATTCCCGCGACCGCTTCTCCGGCCGCTATACGACGCGACCTGGACCCTACTCGTGCTTGGCGTCCGGCGGGGGCAGGCCGAGCTTGAGGCGAGCGCCGCGCTGTTCGACGGCCTGCTCTCCTCCGGGCTCCCGCCCGGGCGGTACCGCGAACTCCTCTCCGATGCCCTCGACATGGCGGGCGACCCTGGCCGGAGGTCAGCCTACTGGCTGCTCGGATTGGTCGAGTGCTCTATCGAGCACCCCTCCCCAGACGACGACACGCGGCGAGAGTTTTGGACGACGGCGGTCGTACGGGTGGACAGGTTCCGCGCTCAGTTGACGGCGCTGCAGCAGGCCGCGCTCGATCGACTTGCTGAGGCCCTGGGGATTGCTGTGGCGCCCCGCGTCTCAGAAGCCGTGTCAGCGCGGGCCGGCGAGGGGCGACTCGCTGGCCGCCGGATCGCAATCTACACGCTGACCGAGAGCGCGGGGAGGCAGGCCGCCGCAGCACTCGAAGCCTTGGCTCCCGGCGTCGGCGTGACTGTGCACGCGGACCACGTCGGCACGCAAGCGCTGCGGGCCGCAGCGGAGGGCGCTGACATCTTCGTCCTAGTAACTTGGTCGGCCAAGCACGCAGCAACCGACTTCATCCGCAAATTTAGGCCTTCTACGAAACCGTTACTGTATGCTTCCGGGCGCGGGGCGACGAGTATACTGCGCGCCCTCGACGAACAACTCGGCCCTGAAACATGACTTGAACCTCCAGAACAGCGCGGGTTCGCTTCTCGTTTGGCAACCAACATCAAGGCTCGTCCTCATCCATAGACGCCTGGATTGTCTCGCCGCGCTCGCGCAGCCAATCGTCGAGCCAAGATCGGTCAACCACTTGAAGCCCCCTATACCAAGGCTTTTGAGCGGCGATGTTTGAAGACATGGTTTCTAGGTCGTTCACGACGAGGTCGCGCCCTGCCCGAGTATCGTAGCTAGAACTCCGCCACTCGGCGACGAAGAAGGTGCTGTCGAGCGTGGTAAGCACATCTCGTGTATTGGTGCGTACCATGTCCGGGTCGCCAACATTAACTTGACTTCGCAGTCGCGGGTTTCGCGCCCAGGTCCGCATCGTAATACAGATAAAGTGCGTCAGACATGTCAGCCCCACCTTCGATAACAGCTTGCTGTCAGCCACAAAGAGTTCGCCCCAGACCGACCTCACCTCCGCCCACATGGCGATCAGAAAACTGTTCAGGACGTCAGAATTCTCGCTAAGTTCCGGAAAACCCATGGACCGGGCCTCGGCAGCCATCGCCTCGATGGCTGAAGGAACCACGATCCGAGAGTTCTCATGATTGTTGAGCCACGCCACCATTCCGCGGAACGGGCTGCCCTCATCTTCATCGAGAACACCGACCGAGCCGAGGTTGGGGTTGAGCGACAGTCGGGCAGTCTTCAGCCTTGCCTCTAACTGATCCGATGGGAAGTTCAGGGCAAGCGCACGTAGATGATCCCTCGGAACCCTGGCACTCTTATTGTTAATGACAAGAAACTGGAACGCCATCTCCAGGTCGTCTGCGTCTAGGATTGCAATGACTGGAACGAGCGTGTCAGGCGCGACTGCCGCCAACCCACGTAAGCGATGCTGTCCATCGATGATGAGGCCAGGCTTTCGAGGACCTTCGTATGGGCCCGGGGGGATGCGAACCCGCCGGGACACTCCATCCCCCTCAACTGCCATCGGCTGAAGGCCAACGACGATCGCGGTCGGAATAGTGTTGCGGGGATCGTCATTGAAGAAGCGCTGGATGCTGGAAATGCGTGCTCTGCTTGGCTCGCGTTGAGGCGCGAGGCGATTATCGGGCCCTAGCCGATCGACATCTGACCAAGCCTCCACCTCAGCCGCGGGCGCGAGAAACATCGCAAGCTCTGGGCCTCTTCCATCCGCACGCTGATGAAAGACAAAAGCGTCGTAGTTGTACTCCGTCAACGCGGCCTCCACAAAACGTTTGTGCGTAATTCGTCGTGCACACGCAGGTTGAAGAAATCATAGCCTTGATCTTGGTCAATTCGAGCAGGTGTGTCGCGCGGCCCGATGGCCAGGAACGCATCGCGCAGCGAGGCCCCATTCGCAGTCGCATAGTTCATGGCGGCCCGCATGTGCAGCGCCATCTTGATGGGTACGGGAAGGCCGGGAAGGGCCGTCGTTTGGTCTGTATCGGAGAACACGACTGGCTGCAGCCAAGCCATCTGCCAAGTAGCAATATGTCCTTTGCGGCTGTTGCAAGGGGCGCAGGCTGGTAACAAGTTCGCTTCGATAGTGTCTCCGCCTAAGGCGATTGGCCAGACATGGTCAGCGGTCGGCTTCAGTCCATCTGGACCTGGGGCATCTGCGTGGATAGTTCCAAACATGCGGCCGCAACTGTAGCAATGCGGGGGACCAGCGCGCGCAACTCGCTGCTTCAGCGGTGCGCTTGGTTCCTTGCCAAGTTGCTCGGCACTCGTCAGCACCTCCTCAACAAGGACACCAAAGTCCCCCTCGTAGTCGAGGGGGGTGAAGCTTAGGACGTCGCAGACGCGTTCCCGTGTGACCTTAAGGGCCGCATCTCGGTCGTATGGGTGCTTCTCGCGGGCGTCCTGTGACAGCCGAATCATGCGCTGTTGGAGATGAAGCACCGAGGCGCCCACAAAGAAGCTTGAGAGGTCAGCGAAGCGTCGTCCAAGGCGCAGGGCGCTATGTTGGGCTGCAGGCCCTAGACCGTTGAGGGTCTCTGCCAGCACACGCAGTTCCACGGAGTTCCGGACAAGCATGAGCAAGAGTCTTTCGCCGGAAGTTTCCGGGTTCCAGAACTTGGGTTGGACCATCAAGTCAATCATGGAGGTGCCTCGGAGCGACGGTCGAGTACTGCTCTACGCAAAGCGTGTGCGCCTTATCTCGTCTCGCGTGATGAACACAGATGCTACACGTGCATAGAGACATCCAGCTCACCAACACCGACTGCACATTTTCGACTCAAAATTTAGGCGAGTTGCGAACCAACTGTACCAGTTCTTCGCGTTGTGCGTGCCAATCCATCGCAGTCATCTTACGCCTTCGTCAAGCGCCTGCAGGAAGCTACGTACGTCACGCGTTTATACAACTTCGGGGGGAGCGCCTCGCTCAAAAACCATGCCGCGAACGCCCCACTCTTAGAGAGATCCCTGCCATGGAGCCCGCGCGGAACCGACGCCATCCGTCGGCACGCAATTCGCAGGCAGGGCACCCCCCGCACCCGCAGCCCCAGTCGTGACGGTGTTCCCGGTCCCCGAGGTAGCAAGTGTGCGTCTGCTCCCGAACGATGTCGACGAACGCCCCCCCACCAAGTTCCTGGGCCAAGGCCCATGTAGCGGCCTTGTCGATCCACATCAGGGGAGTGTGGATGACAAAGCGGTTTTCCATCCCGAGGTTGAGCGCGAGTTGTGTGGCCTTGATCGTGTCGTCCCGGCAATCGGGATAGCCAGAGTAGTCCGTCTCGCAGACGCCGGCCACGAGGTGCTTGATGTTCCTACGGCAGGCGAGCGCCGCGGCGAAGGTGAGGAAGAGGATGTTGCGGCCGGGTACGAAGGTCGTTGGCAGTCCGCCTTCCTGCATCCGGATTTCGACGTCCCGAGTGAGAGCCGTGTCGCTGACTTGCCCGAGGGCCGAGAGGTCGACGACGTGGTCATCGCCGAGACGCTCAGTCCAGTCCGGGAACGCCGCCCGGACGGCGGCGAGCACAGCCGGTCGGACGGCCATCTCCACCTTGTGGCGTTGGCCATATTCGAAGCCGACCGTCTCCACCCGACCGAACCGCGAGAGGGCCCATCCCAGGCAGGTTGTCGAATCCTGTCCCCCGGAGAAGAGGACGAGGGCGGCCGAACTATCCACGGAGGTGGTTCCCCGGCCCGAAGTAGGTACAGGTGTCGCCGCCGGAATCCCGGTAAACCGTGACCCGGACGATGTCGGGGCAGGCGGGCTCGACCTTGCGCCAAATCCAGGCCGATAGGTTCTCAATCGTGCCAGGCCCTAGATCGGACAAATCGTCGAGGAAGCGGTGGTCAAGGCCATCGCGGGCGGCGTCGAGAGCGCGCTCGAAGACGCCGAGGTCCACCACCATACCGGTCTCTGGGTCGGCAACGCCACGCACGGTGACCTCGGCGCGGTAGGAGTGGCCGTGGATGCGGCGGCTGGGCTCAGCATCCACCGCTCTATGCAGCGTGTGTGCGGCCTCGAAGCGGAACTGCTTGCTGAGTTCGAACATCACGGGATCCCCAAGACCTTGTGCGTTTGGATGGTTAGCCGCCAGCGCGGGTTGGCGAGACAGTAGGCGACAGCGGCCGCCGTGTTTGCGGCGCGCGAGGGTCCGTCCATCGGCTGGAGAAGGTGATAGGAAAACTGCATTGTCTCGAACCGCTCTGGCTCGGCGCCCTTCTGAGGGTAGACGAGCTTCAACTCGTCGCCCCGCGTCACCGTGAGGGGAGCGTTGCCCTTCGGGCTGACGCAGACCCAATCGACCCCGGAGGGGATGTCCAGCGTGCCATTCGTCTCGACGGCCACTTCGAAGCGTCGGGCATGCAGCTCAACGAGCAGCGAGTTGTCGACCTGGAGAAGCGGCTCGCCGCCCGTAAGGACGACGAAGCGCCCGAGGCCAGCGCGGGGCCACGCTGCTTCCACGGCTGCGGCGAGCGAAGCGGCATCACGGAAGCGGCCTCCGCCGGCGCCCGCGGCTCCCACGAAATCCGTGTCGCAGAACTGGCAGGCCGCGCTGGCGCGGTCCTCCTCCCGTCCTGACCACAAGTTGCATCCGGCGAAGCGGCAGAATACGGCGGCCCGCCCGGCATTCCGCCCCTCTCCCTGGAGGGTGTAGAAAATTTCCTTGACCGCGTAAGCCATGGCGTCAGGCGGCCTCGCGTTGCTGCGCTCCTCGCCGCAGCACGGCGACGAGGTGCATGGACAGCTGCCGTATGTCGGCTGGTACGTTCTGGATGCCGTTCCAGCGTCGCCGCTCGCTCCCAAACTCCCACTCCCCGGACGTCCAGGCTGTCCGCCCGCGCAGGACGGCTAGGCCCCGAGCGAAGGCTTCCCTGTCCTCGGCGCCCGACGTGACGTGGAGTTGCTCCATGACGTAGCCCATGGCGATGATGCCTGCACCATGGACGAGGCGAGACGTCTTCGGCGAGTGCCCGTCCCAGTCGACAGCGAACACATGCCGGACTGCGTGGTAGAACTCGCTGATAAGCAAAACGCCGCGCTCCAGCAGAAGCCTGTTGTCATCCGCGTAGAGACGCAGTGCGCCGTCCGTAATAGAGTTCATAATCACTCGCTGCAAGACCGTGTCGCGGATGATACCTTTTGGGTTCGTCTGCTGGCGGATGAGACTCCTGAGCGACGATCCTGCACGATAGTTGAGGGCCTCGGTCGCGAGTGCAGCCTGGCTCCGGCTCGACATCCGATGCGGCAGGTCGCTCACCTG
Source organism: Roseomonas indoligenes (assembly GCF_017813365.1). Classification (GTDB taxonomy): domain Bacteria; phylum Pseudomonadota; class Alphaproteobacteria; order Acetobacterales; family Acetobacteraceae; genus Roseomonas; species Roseomonas indoligenes. The sequence continues at coordinate 10,788 of NZ_JAGIZA010000032.1, read as the reverse complement.
CGGGAGCAACTCGTAAACGAGTGCTTTCGGCAGCGGCCGCGTGTTATTGATGAGTATAAACTGCTTCTGAAGTTCCTCTTCCGTCGGGCAGATAAAGCCCGAGACGAGCACCTCTAAGTCGCGCGACCTTACGTCTTTCAAAGCGGTGAAGCGCTGCTGGCCGTCTACGATCCATCCGGGCGGGCCGTTGGATGCGTCGATCGTCAGGCGGGCGCGCCGGGACCCGTCCGGCCCGAGCAAGGGCTCAAGCGTCGCCCCACCCGTGAAGGCGATTACGATCGGGTTCGGCAGAATGGAGTTCGGCTTCTCAAGATAGTCTCGAATTTCGCGGATGTGTCCAGCAATCTGCGGCCGCTGGAACCCTTGCAAAGCGCCTTCTTTGTCGCGACCGGCGCGTTCAATGCGCGCGATGCGGGCCACGTCCTCCGCACGGGCCGCGAACGTGAAGACCGGCATTCCTTCGGCCTGTCTCGGGACAATGACATCGTACTGCAGGATCTGTCGCATGCTCATGCTGATGTGGCCCGAAACGCGCGGAGGTGCTGGTGGAAGACGTGGAGGTTGTGCATGCCGCGCCTCTTGTTCCTGTTCGAATTTCTAAAGATGATAGCCTCCACTCCGCCCTGTCCGCAGACCTTGCACTCACAGCTCTCCCAAGGGCGCGCGGCCAGGGTTTGCGCGTACGCTCGTCTCTGCCTTGCAAGCGCCTCCGCGCGGCGGGAAGGCGAAGCCTCATCGTTCCAGTTGAGTTCCGACCAGTAAGCCATGACCGCGTCGAGTGCCTCGTCGAGGTCCGCCTCGCGTGCCGCGAGGCGTCGAACGGCGTTGAGCGCCGCCGCTTCGAGCGCCTGGGCAGCTTCCTGGTCCAGCCGTCCCTCCAGCGCCCTGGCCTTGAGCTTATTGTTTTCCACGGCCTGCGGGATGCGGATGGCTGTGTAGTAGGCCAAGTCACCACTGTTGCTGCGGGCCCAGTAATTCTTTTTGGCGTCTTTGAAGGCGCGGATTAGAGGCGAGGTGGTATCGAAGCTGGCAACACCGTGCCGGTGCAGGACGTCGAGGTGCTCGATCTTCCCGAAGCCCAGGACGTGGAGCATTACATTGCTCGGGAGCCTCTCACGCACCGCTGCGAGCGCGCGCTCGAGTTGTGGCACCTTCAGCGCCACAGTGCCCCCGAGCGCGAGGTAGCGGTAGCCCATCGCGGCGAGATCCGCGGCGGCCTGCGCCATGCTCGAAGCCGACCAGCCTTGGATCACCCCCATTGCGGTGAAGCTGTGTCCGAGGTGCCGCGCCTCGCGGACGAAGTCCGACGCGTTTTGGAGGGTCACCTCGTAGCGGCGCCGGATGTCCTCCGGCACGTCGCGCTGGTGCCGCTCGCGGTCGGCATCATCGAAGTCGAAGATCAGGTGGTCAGGCGAACAGCCGTGCGTGAAGCCGCCGTCGGCGTAGAACTCAATCGTGTCTGGCGCCTTGTAAGGCGGCTCCGGCATTGCGCGATATGTGAAGGCACCGCAATCACCCATCATGATGCTGCCTGGGAACCTATCCTCACCATAGCGGAGGAACCGCCGGGCACCCTCCCTCCGGAACCGCATCAGCTGCGCTTCGGAGTACTTTCCGGGGATGAGGGCATCGCCCACGATGCCTCGGCTGACGAGAATGCCGTCGTAAGGCGCGTCATCCAAAAATTCGTGAGGGAAGCGATCATCGCGGTGGACAGCGCGGCGGACGCCGTTGCGGTCCGCGGAAAAATCGTAGTTCGGATCGATGAAGTCGAGACTGTCGGCGAAGATGAACCGCATCACGCCGCCCGCGCGAAGCTATAGCGGTGGTCAAGCCGCGTAAGTTGGCCTGAAAGGAGCCGGATGTCCCGCGGGACGGCTTGGATGTCGTTCCAATCTCGCTCGATGTCCGGCCAGCGTCCGCTGGTCCAGCAGCAATGCGGCGCGATGCGCGCCAGGCTTTCGGCGGCATGCCTGCGCAGGTCGCCGTCCGGCGACACGCGCGACATAATTCTATCCATCAACGTGCCCATCGCCTCGATGCCTGCCGAATGCATGAGGCGGCTCTCCGTCGGGGGCAGGCCCCAGGCGTTGGGAAAAGCCTCGCGCACGGCGTCCCAGAAAGCCACAAGGACTCGGTACATCGCAGTTGGATCGGCTGCTGACGTCACTGTCTCCTTGTAAGGCGCGAGCGCCCCTAGTGCGCTCCCGAGGCTGCGCTGGATGACCCGGACTAGCGCGGCGTCGGTCACGACGGCCTCCGGCCGATCTTCCGACGCTCGACGAATGAGACCCTGGAACGGCGAATCTGCCGCCGAGTTCATGAGGTTCACCAACTCGCTCGGCATCTTCCGCGGAGCCAAGTCCTTCGGAAGAGAGGCGCGAACCTCGGGCAGCAATTCGTCTATGAGTCTCGGCGGCAACGGGCGTGCCTTGTTGACGAGAATGAACTGCTCCCGGTGAACAGAGACATCCTCCGAAACGAAGGCCACAACCGGTACTGGGAAGTCCTTGTTGCGAGCCCGGGAAAGGGCGAGGGATCGCTGCTGGCCATCCACAATCCATGCCGCCTTGGTCCCGTCCGACGGCAGCGGAATGCGTAAGGTCCCCGCCACGGAGGCGCCGGTGTCGCCGCCGGGCTTCCCGCCCCGGCTCTCCAAGAACCAGGCATGCGGCGACAGGGCGAGGATGATAGCGTTCGGGAACAGGACGGGGCCGCCGTCGAGGAACTCAACGATGGACTGGACGTGATGCCTGATCTCTTTGCGCTGGAATCCTTGTAGGGATCCCTCTCCGTCCCTATGAACTCGGCTGATCTCCGCAATTTGGAGGAGGTCGGCACCTGCGATGAAGAACCCGTACATCGTCAGCCCTGCACCCTGCTCGGTTCGAAGGGCTCGGACCGCAATTGAAGGCTCGGCTATTCTCGTGCGTCTCATCTGGGCGCACCTTCGCTCAGCACCGCCCGGTAGAGCCGCCCACACCGAGACTGCTCACAGGCGATCCCCTCGTCCCGAATCGACCGAAGGACGCGACCCATCGAGCCCGCCGCTGGAAGCAGGCGCCTGATTGCCTCCTTGAGTTCCTCGTCGCTTCTGCGGCCGCGGGGTTTGCGGTCCGGCTCTGCCGCGCCCGCAAGGGCTGTCAAGACGGCCTCGGAATGGCTGTCGACGCTCGCCTCGGGCGATAGCGGGAGTACCCTTTCCGCGAAGTGTGCCAGCGCGCGCAATGGGAAGTCGGCACGCGTACCGGGCTCCAGCGTGTCCAGCCGACGATCATAGGGGAGCACCTGGGCGGCTAGGCGCGGGGCGAAGACACGATCGAGGCCCGCCCCGGTAATACGGAGGCGCCGGACTATGCGGTCGGGTAGTTCCTCGAACATCTGCGACAGCATCGCTGCATATGGCCGCGTCAGCGCCACCAGGATTGCGCCCCGCCCTGGGCCGAAGACCTCGCTTGGAACAGTTGCGAAGGTGCCCGTCGAAACCACAGCCCACCAGTGTGCGGGATCGAATAGCCCAGCCACTCGTGCCGAGATGCTCTCGGGGCCTCTCGAGTTCACCGTAAGGCCATAGGAAGGGATCTTGCGCTTTGCAGCCACGAGACCGAGACCAGCAGACGCGAAGAACAGCGGCGCACCGGTCGCCGCAGAGATGCTCCTGGCCAATTTCGCGTTCCGCCCCGCGTAGAGTTGGCCGGCAGCAACACATGGCGCTAGCGACTGTAACCCCGCGATCCACGCATTTTCGAGTTCTGTCTGGGAGCCGATAGGTATGGAAACTGCGGTCGCCTCGGCCCTAGGCCGCGCCGTCTTCCGTCCGGAGCAGGGGACCACGACCGCTGCAGCGAAATGGAGGTTGCTCATATAGGGTGAGATTTCCCTGGCAACGCTTAACCCCTCCTAATTTGGCCGCTGGGCTGTAAACACGCGAATCCGAGGCCTCACAGCCCTTTCTCCTGAACAGCTACGGCACTTCAGTCTAAGCGTCAACAATCATTTACCCTCCCGGCGACGCGAGGCGCGCTGTCCGCAGCCGCAGTTATATCCCTTTGGTTGACATCGATCGGACGCATTTAAATGGACGGGCAGGTCGCATCCCGTCCTGGCGGACTGGGGTGAAGAGGGAGAGGACAAAGGCGGCGCCGCAGGCGCAGATGGCTTCGGGGTCCATAGCGAGGTCTCGTGACCAGGCGGCGGTAGCGGCCGCGGCCTTCCACTTGCCGAGACAGAACGGGACAGAAGGTGATGCCGAGCATGCCGTTGCGAGGGCAGAGGATCTTGGCGATCTGCAGCGGGTGCGTGTGGCTCGTTCTCACGTAGCGTCTGCCTCTCCGGAGGACCCCGTTCCTGCACCAGCCCCGACGAGGGCGGGGGGCGAGCACCGCTGCCATGTCGGCGCCGAGGCCTGCCTTGCGAAGGAGGGCGACTAAGAGGTTGCAGCCCTGGACGGCCTGCGGAGCGCCGTGGGTGGTGGGGCTCTGGGGGCGGGAGAGGCTGCTTGCCGCAGCAGGGTCGTCGAGCGCGTACAGTGCCACGGGCACCGCACGCACAACCGAGCCGTTACCAGCGGTATCCTCCTCCGTCGGGCCTGCCAGCGGATCGCCGGTGCGCTCGTAGCGTGCGAGGGCCTCGCACATGGTAATGCCGATGTCGAAGCACGTGCCGGTGCAGGAGTAAGCGCCGGTGCGCCACCACCGGACAAAGCGGTCCATGAGGTCACGGGGGTCAAGCGTGTCCCCCACCAGGAGAGATTCGGCGAGGGCCAGCGCCATAGACGTGTCGTCCGTCCACTGGCCGGGCTTGAGACCGAAGGGGCCGCCGCCGGTCATCTCCGTGTGGTGCGGGGCCGTGTCGCGGCGGGTGAACTCCAGCGTAGTGCCGAGCGCGTCGCCCACAGCCAGACCGACGAGGGCGCCAGTGGCGCGGTCCGTGGTAGGCCCGTTCAGGGTCCAGGAGAGTCTGCTGGTCACGTCCGCTCCGCGTGTGGTGTACCGCCGGCTTCGCGCGACCGAGGCGGCAGTATAGACCAGGCGGCGACAAAGCCGGCCGGCAGGGCGCGAGCAATGGCACGGAAGCGGGTGTCGGTGGGCTCATGACAGCGGTGGCGGCGGAGCAGCGCCTCGGGGAGGAGCGGGACAAAGGGGGCATCGTGGTGCATCGGGCTTCCAACAGGGCCGGCGGGGTGCCGGGTGCTGCGGCTTCGGGCGAGCGGGGCAGTAGTTTAGCCTTCTGAACCGAGGGATGCTGTGGCTTCCTCGAATGCCTTCGGCGGTGCGGCGCTTGCGCAAGCCGTGCACCGCGGAACTCAACGCCATCGTCGCAGCTGCCGTCGCTGCCTCGCCGTTGGCCCCTGCCCCTCCGCGGCGCCGGCGGACGGCGCGTCCCGGCCCGTAGCGGGTCTGGATTTGTTACGAGGACGGGATAGGCAGGGTCGAAGCCACGGCCGAGGCACGTGTGTCCTGCAGCTTTCGCCCGCGGTTCGAGCGGTCTACCCTGAACGAGCCATGCCATCTGCCGAGAGAAACACGTTTGAAGCGGCGATCGGGTCTCTCCTCCGGTCGGGCGCGCGCGCTGCGGACGAGCGAGCCGTGGTGCAGATTGAGGCGGCGCTCCAACGACCCCAAGCCGACGAGGATCGGCTTCGGTGGCTGTGGGCCGCGTCCTGCCTGCTTCCGCCGGCCCGTCGGGCGCAAGCGGCGGAGGAGGGGTTGCGCGCCGCGCAGCGGCGGAAGGATCGGGCGTACGTCGTCATGTTCACTGTGAACCTTGCCCACGCGCGGGCCGAGGATCCTTCGGATCAAGGGCGGGTTGTTCGCCTTCTGGAGCGGGCCGCGGACGCCGTAAGGCAGCTGCCAGCCCGCGAGCGCGACGCATTGCTGCCCGACCTAGTGCAGGGATGGCTCGCCGTCCCCTCAGCGAGCGCGAGACGTGGCCTGCCGGGGGCCGTCGAGCGACTCGCAATGGCGATCAATGGCGACCACTTAGCCTACCCTATCGCTAGGGCCCAAGCTCTCATTCTTCTGGCGAACGGCATACTGGAGTGCCGCCACGTCCAGGGCGCCCAGCCCGACCTCCGCGTCGCCGTACTGGCCGCGCAGGAGGCGCTGCGCCTCGCGCCGGGCGGCACCGCGCACGAAGCGAACGCGCGCCTCCAGTTTGCAAACGCGCTCTGTCTCGCGGAGACGGATGACCCGGTAGCGACGCTCCAGCACGCCCAGAAGCTCGCCGAGGGGGCAGGCCAGCTGAGAAGCGGCCTCGGTTACGGGGACGCTGCCGAACGCACGGCGATAAGCTGGCTCACGATCACCAGGAAGCTCGTGTCGATCCGGCGTGATCCTGCCCCCGAGCTGCCCACCTGGGTCGAGGCTTATCTATCTGCGGTTCCGGCGCGGGCGAACGACGCCAAGCGTGGAGCAGCCGCGCTCGCCGTCGCACAGTACTATCTCGACGACGCCGTGCGCGGCGACTGGCGCGCGCGAGGGCGGGCGGAGGAGGCCCTAGACGACGCGCTAGTCTGCCGCCCGTTGTCGCTTTTCCCCCTAGAGGCCATGGTCGCCCTGGCCCATCGGTCGGCCCTCACCCCCGGCGTGCCTGGGGACCGGATGCTGGCGGAGGCAAAGGGGCTCGCCGCAGCCTCCGGCGTGGCGCCCTTAGAATACTACTACCTCCTCGAGAGGGCCCTGAGCGGTGAGATCGGTGCCGTCAGAGGCGTCGTCGACCGCGCGGAGGAGGTACTGCGCTCGCTCCCGCCGTCCGACACCGCCCTGGCGTGCCAACTCCTTGAGGTGGTCGGCGTCGGTAGGCGGCGACAGGACGATCTGCGAGGTTCCCTCGACGCCTTCCGGAGGTGTCTTGAGGGACACGACGCGCTCGTCGCGCAGGCCGGCTCGCCGGTTGAGCGCGCAGAGAGGGTGGCCGCTGCCGGCAGGGTAGCGGACGAAACGTATCGGCTGCTCCTCGAACTGGGCCTGTTCGCCGAGGCCCTAGACTTGGTCGAGCGCAGCAAGCTTCGGGCGCACGGGTTGGGGGCGGCCCTGCGCCAGGGCGCCCTCGTCGGGGATGCCGGGCGGCGCTTGTCGCGGGAGCTGATCGAAGCGCAGAGGGCGCTTGAGGCGCTTCCGATCTCTCGGTTCGCCGAGCGCGCCGCCCAGGCGCGGTCACTCCGGGAGGTGTGGCGCCGTTTGGACAAGGCCGCGGCGGATGCGGCGCCGACGCCACGGGACCAAGCGGGGGCGTCGGGTACGATGGTCGTGGTCCGCGCGACCGACGACGGAGGCTTCGCGCACCTTCTCCCAAACCACCTCGTTTGGGACGAGCGCGACTCCGTCGTACCCTTGCCAGGTTTCACGCGCGAGAAGCTCCGGGGCTGGCTGAGGCGGTGGGAGGAGGACTTGTGCCGGCCGACGGATCGGCGCGCGCGAGCGGGGCGGCCTGCGGACCGGACGTTGTCGGAGATCGCCGCGGAGCTCGGTAACATTGTCTTCGGGCCCGTCGTCGAAGCGGCCCGGGGGCTGGACCTAGACCTTCGCGTGGTGACGGTCGTGCCGTCGGGTGGCCTCGCCGTGCTCCCGCTTCAGACCGCCAGGGTCGACGGCGGATGCCTAGCCGACGTCGGCCTCGTCCGCGTTGCGCCGTCGGTGGGCGTTTGGCGCGCGGCCATGCTCAAGGCCGACCGCCTCACGCTGCCCGTAGCGCGCGTCTTCCGAGGCTTTGGTATCGAAGGGCTCGACCTCCGGTCGGTAAGCGCGGAGCTCTGCGCGATCGCGCGGTTGTTTCCCCCATCCGCCGCAGGCGTCGAACTCGTCGAGGAGGGGTCCGTCGACGACCTCCGTCGCGCGCTGGAGGGATCCCGCTTCGTCCACGTCTCCGGGCACGGCGAGACCGTCGGCGTCGGCGACCCCGCGCGCGCCGGCCTATCGCTCGGTGGGAGCGCGGTCGCCTCGGCGCGCGACCTTCTGTCCCTGGACCTGGACGACACGCGCTTGGTGAGCCTCTCCGCGTGCCAGAGCGCCTACCACCAGGCGCTGACGTCGCCCGACGAGTTCCTCGGCCCGGCGTTCGCGCTCCTCGCCGCGCGCAGTTCTGCGGTCACCGCCGCCCTCTGGAACATCGACGAGATCGCGGCGACATTGTTCCACGTGCAAATGTACAGGCTGCTCGCCGATGGGGCCGAGCCAATCGCGGCTCACGGGGGCGCTGTGACGTGGATACGCGGGGCGGCCGCGGCCGACCTCCTTAGCTTCGCGGCCGAACACGGGCTGTCAGAGGTCGTGGACGGCCGGCTTCCTGTGCGCGGGACGGCGCCGTTCGGATCCCCGCAGCACTGGGGCTCGTTCGTCTACATCGGCCATTAGAGGGTCTTGCGAACCTTGCCTGTGATTGTGGCCGTGTCGAACCCAACCCGCCAAGTCGGGGAGACGACGGGCCTCACCACGGCCGAGTGGGTGGCGGCGGCGCGAGTGGAGGAGACGCGGCTGCTGCTGGAGGCCCAGCAGCACCGGATCACGTGGCTCCTTAGGCAGCTGGACGAGTAGCCGGCATTTACAGACGGGTAGAGGCCCGCTTCCAGGATCGCCGCGTCACATTCGGCGGCGGGCATAAGCAGGTGTAGCGACAAAGGTGGCGCCAGGGGATGGCGCGGACGGGGCCTGTGCTGGAGCTTTGCCGGGCGCGGAAAAGGGCAATCCGAGCAGAAGGGCCTGCTTTCGGCTCGCTCGTTTCAAACCGTTAGCGGGTTGCGGAAGGGCCGGTTTGCCGATTTGCGCCGCTTGGGTGGTGTGTGGCTGGGCAAGGTCAGGGCGACGCCCACCGCTCAGAAGATGCCGACGTGGTGCAGGAGGATCGCGACGCCGATGAGGACGAGAATCAGGAGCCCGAAGAGGTAGCTGAGCACCGTCGCGACAAGACGGGCAAGATAAAGGGCAAGAACGGCGCCGATGGTGCCGTAGAAGCCGCGCCGGATGTAGTCCTGTTCGTCGTGCATCGTTGGTGCCTTTCGCGGTGTGGTCGTGCGCGCTTCCACAAAGGGGCTGTGAAGTTCAGAGGGGATCCGTACCGCCAGCTCCTCCGGCCCGCGCGCCTCGCTCGCGTCCACGCGGCTTTCGGGCTTCCCGAGACGGGCAGCTGTTGAGAACACCGTCGTAGGCTTGTCCGGCTGGATGGAGGGTACGAATGTCCGAGAAGATGGTACCCGGTGGTCCTGCTCGCCCTGTCGCACAGGCCAGTGGGGCTCAGGTTCCCCGGGTGGAGCGACAAAGCTCCGGTGAGGGCACCGTGCACCGGCCGGCTGCCCCGGCCGAGGCGGTGCGGGCGGTTCTCGCGTGGAGGGCGGCCGTACTCGCCCCAATGTCGAACCGCTCGCTGATCCCGGGGCGGCTCGGGCAGGGGCCTTAGCCCTCGTCTTCGGGCAGGCGGGTGGCGTAGCGATAATGTGGGTCCGTGCGGGCGATGGTCCGCTCCGGGGGAAGCCCGAACGCCGCGTGGACGCGAGCGAGGCGCGCGGGCCGGAGGAGCTGGCGGTCGGCGTAGACGACAAAGCGGCCGGGCTTGCGGAGGTAGACGACGCGGCCGCGGGGCCAGCTGTCGTACTCGGTCGTGGCGATGAGGGGGCGGAGGGCGGGGCCGGAGAGCGGCAGGGTGCGGCAGCGCCAGGCTTCCCACGTCTCGTAGTGCCCGTCGGGGAGGGTGAGGGCGTCGTCGTAGGGTTTGGCTTGGTCCAGCGGCACAGCCCGGGTGAGGAGGTGCGTGCGGTAGCCGTGGGCGACAAACCAGAGGATGCCGACGGCGGGGAGAGTGGGGGTGCTCGTCATCGTGTCCTCGGCCTCACCCTGCTGGCTTCGTGGGATCGAGTGAGGAGTTCACCGGCGGGGAGAAACCTGATCGTCCACTGGCGCCAGGGTTCATCATCCGTATCGACATCGCCGTGCCGGCCGGCTGAAGCAGTTCGTAGGGTCGAGGTGAACGTGTCGGAGGCGCAGGAGTAGACGGTGTTGTCAGCGTAGTCGGCGTGGTGGTCGTAGTCGGCGAGGGCGAGGGCAAAGCTCAAGGGGATACCGCGAGAATATCGCGGGTTCAGCAGCATCTTCGTAGGCAACTTCGCGGAATTTTCCGCATATCTCACCCGCGTTTGCGCATAGCCCCTGCACCGTCCGGCGGCGGCAAGACTGCGGTGCGGATGGTAATTTATCCTTGTTCTAGGCACTTCCGTGTAGAGCGCTTAGGCGCTTTCGTGTCCGCAACTTGGCGGCGCAGCGTGACGAAAGAGCCAGGCTGACATGCTTGCGCGTCAACGACTGATGTCACTCAGCGGGTGCCGCCGCATCGAATGTGCCGGGCGGACTTCGACATCCCCTGCCACCCAGCGTCAACAATCGCGCGGTGTAGCGCCGAATCTTCCACGGCTAAGCGTCGAATGCGCTGGGCCAAGGACCAGGCCGTCTTCTGCCGGATTCCCAGCCCGGCAGCGAGGCGCACCGACGAGAGCCAAGGCGCCTCTGCAAGGAGCCGCACAGCAGCGAACCATAGTGCCAGTGGTAGGTGCGTGCCCTTCATCACCGTGTCCTGCCCAGCGTGGAATCGGGTGCCACAGGCTGCGCAGCGCCAGCGGTGCGGGCGACCTCGGAGTGGACGTGGCGCACCGGCCTGTGCGCAGTCGGGGCAGACGGGGCCTGTCAATCGGCACGGAATCGGGACCCCGGATCGGCGCGCAATAGGGACCCCTCTGGCGAGGCGTGCTGAGGGGGTAGTCAGACGCGGTTCTTGAACCGCCAGCTGTCGTTGCCGGTCTCG
>NZ_JAGIZA010000031.1 GCF_017813365.1 Roseomonas indoligenes | reverse complement strand
GCGCCAGCCGCCTCCCTGTAGGTGAGGAGGACGGATCGCAGGTCCTCGGGATCCAGCCGGGCCGTCAGGGCGCTGGACTCGACCAGATCGGCGAAGAGGACGGTGACGGGCCGGCGCTCCCCGCAGGCGCCGCAGAACCGCATGCCCTGGGGGTTGTCGAAGCCGCAGGCGGGGCAGGGAAGGACCGGGGTCAGGCGAATCTCTCCGGCGATGCGGCAACACGGCGTGATCGTGATCGAAATCACCGCAGCGCAACAGCCGGTGCTGCTAGCCTCGTTTCGGCAACGGGAGAATCGGCGCTGGTCGCGAACGAATCCATCAACGGGAATGACGGATTTTCCGCTCTCGATCCCGTGCTGCGCGCGGCGGCCTTCGCGCTCTCCCTCGCGCCGCCGCAGGCAGAGTTCGGGGTGCTGGCGCGGATTCCCGAGGGCGCCGCCATTCGCGCGCGGCCGGATGTCCGCTTCGGCCATGCCGTGCGGGAGGCGGACGGGGTCATCCTGCCGCCGGATGGCCAGCCCCCGCGGGCGGAGGGCGCGATCTTCGCGGCGTTGCGGATCGACCTGGCTGCCCTGCCCCAGCTGGGGTTCGGAGGCGTGCTTCCCCGGCTGCTCGGGCGGCTGGAGGATCTGGCCCAGGAGGGCTGGGACATGCAGGTGGAAAGCCTGCCGGGGAGCCCCTTCTCCACGACGGCGGAGGCGATCCACGCCCGACCCGACGACCTGCCGCCGCTCGCGGGCAGGGCACCGGATGGGGCGCCGGACGGCACGGGCGTGCTGGTCGGCGCCGTGGATTTCGGCTGCGCCTTCGCTCATCCCGCCTTCCGGTTGGGTGCGGATGGGCTGGGCGGGACGCGGCTGCGCCTGCTCTGGGACCAGAACGGCCAGACTCCGCCAGGGGCGGCGCTGCCCGGCCGCTTCTACGGGCGGGAGGAACTGGACGCGCTGCTGGGGGGCCCCAACCCCTATCCCGCGGGCGGCTACATCCCCTGGGAGAACGGCTACGGGGCCGAGCCGGCGGGCCGGCCCCCGAGCGAGCTGGAGCGCCGCCTCTCCGTCCACGGCACCCATGTCCTCTCGGTCGCGGCGGGGCGGCGGCCGACGGAGGGGGCCTGGGCTAGGGGCACCCCGCCGGGCATCGCGCCCGGCGCGGCGCTGGCCTTCGTGCACCTGCGCCCCCGCGCCCTCGTCTCGGAGGGCGATGCGGTGGATGTCTTCGACGGCGTCTGCGCCCTGTTCGACCTGGCCTCGCGGGAGGGGATGCCGGCCGTGGTCAACCTTAGCATCGGCGCCAATACGGGCGCGCATGACGGGCAGGGATTGATGGACCGCGCGCTGGACGCCCTGCTGAAGGCGCCGGGCCGCGCCATCACGGTGGCGGCCGGAAACATGGGGACTGCCCGGCTGAACCGCTCCGGCAGCGTGACGGCGGAGCGGCCGGCGACGCTGCGCTGGCGCTTCGAGGCCGGCGACCCCACCCCCAACATGCTGCGGATCTACGCCCCCATGCAGGAGGGGATGCCCGCGCTGGACCTGGCGCTGGGCCGGCCTGGGGGCGCCCCGGATTCCGCCCTGGCACCGGACGCCCTGCGCGGGCAGGCCTCGCTGGTGCTGAAGGACGCGGAGGGGGTGCGGAGCATCGGCACCGCCGCCTGCACCACCCGCCCGCCCACGACCGATCAGCCGCTTCAGCATTTCGAGCTTCGCCTGCGGCCATCCGGCGAGGAGGAGGTCTGGCAGGTGACGCTGAGCCTGGGGCCCGAGGCGGTTTCCGACCTCGGCTTCTTCGATGCCTGGATCGAGCGCGACGACCTGCAGCGGCATAGCGGCTCCCGCTTCGATCCGCCGGACCGAGGGGAGGTGACGCTGAACGCGAATGGCGGGCCGGGCTGCTCCCTCGGGTCCCTGGCCTGCGCGAAGGGGCCGATCTGCGTCGCGGCCCTCGAACTGCCGGCTGGCGGCCCGGCGCCGTTCAGCTCCATGGGTGGCACCCGCATCGGGGGGGAGAAGCCGGACGTGGCGGCGCCCGGCATCGCGGTGGCCGGCGCTTCCGGGCTTGGCGGGCTGCGCGATACGGCGGGGCAGACCTTTGCGGCCAGCATCCGCATGGACGGCACGAGCGCGGCCGCGCCCCAGGTGGCGGGCGTCGTCGCGCTCATGCTCCAGGCGCGGCCGCGCCTGACGGCGGAGCGCATCAACGCCATCCTGCGCGCGACCACGCGGGAACAGCAGGCCTCTCCGGGGGCGGAGTGGCGGCGGGACATCGGTGCCGGTTGGGTGGACGCCGCCGCCGCCATGGCCATGGTGCTGAAGGAGCCGGCATGAGCGGGATCGGCATGAGCGAGGTCGGCGTGAGCCCCGCCGCGCGGCTGATCGGCGGCTCCCCGCCGCTGCACCGGCCGATGAAGGTGACGATCGGCTACACGCAGTCCTGCAACCTGGACTGCCGCGTCTGCTATGCCGACTGCACGCGCGCCCCTTCCCCGCGGGAGCTGCCGGCCGCGACCTGGATCCGCCTGCTGGACGAGTTCTTCGAGGCCGGCGTGATCTCCGTGATGATCGAGGGCGGGGAGCCGCTGCACCGGCCGGACGTGCTGGAGGTGATCGCCCATGCCGCGCCGCGCGCGATGACCCGGCTGCGCACGAACGCGACGCTGGTGGACGACGCGATGGCGGCCCGGCTGAAGGCGATCGGCCTCGGCGACGCGATGGTGGACCTGCTGGGCGCGACGCCCGCGACGCATGACGCACTGACCGGCGTGCCCGGCAGCCATGCCCGCAGCATCGCCGGCATCCGCGCGCTGCGCCGGGCCGGGCTGCCGGTGACGGTGCTGGTGATCATGAACCGCGGGAACCACCGGGAATTGCAGCCGCTGCTGGAACTGGCGAAGGCGGAGGGCGCGGAGGCGGTGGGCGTGCTGCGCCCCTATCCGCTGGGCCGCATGCGCCGGGACTGGGCGGCGCTCTCGCTCTCGCTGGAGGAGATGACCGCGGCGATCGCGGCTCTGCGACCGCCGGAGGGGCTGCGGCTCATGCAGTCCTGGCACCCGAACGACGCGAATTGCTGCTGGCAGATGGCGGCAGTGAACGCTTACGGCCACTCCATCGGCTGCATGTACCTGCGCGAGTACGTTGACTACGGCGACGTCACGAAGATCCCCTTCCTGGAGACCTGGGAGGACCCGCTCTACCGCCACCTGCGCGCGGGGAATGTGGAGTCGAGCTGCCGGGGCTGCGCCTCCACCCAGCACACGCATGGTGGCTGCCGCTCCACCGCCTATGCCTTCCACGGGCGCTGGGACGCGCCGGACCCCTTCGATTCCGGGCTGAACGGCGGGGTGGACCTGCGGGTTCTGCCGGGGATGGAGGCAATCCGCGATGCGCCATGAGCGCGCGCCGGGCCTCCGGCTCCGCCCCCTGCCCGAACTGGGCGCCTGCCTTGCCTACACCCCCGCCGCGCCGCGGCTGCACCAGCTGAACGCGACGGCCTGGCTGATCCTCGAGCTTGCCGACGGGCGCGACGACCTGGCGCTGGCCGACGCCTTCGCGGCGCGCACCGCGCCGGCCCTCTCCGCTGCTGCGGCAGGGCGCACGCTGGAGGATGGGCTGGCGGGACTGCGCGCCTGCGGGCTGCTGCGCCGCCCTGCGGACCCGAACACGGACGAGAGGAATACGCCATGACCGAACCCGTCGATCCGGCCGATGCCGCCGCGGCGCTGCTGCGCGCGCAGGGCCGCGTGGCGCCCGCCAGCGCCGTGCCGCTCGTCTCCGTCGTGCGGAGCGGCGAGCAGTTCCTGATCCTGCCGGTGGACGAGGACGCGGAAGACCTGGGCCCGCTGCACCGCCTCGTCCTGGAATGGGGATACGAGGTCCCGCGCGCGCAGTATGCGGCGTTCCAGACCTTCCTGCGCGATAACAACGGGCTGCTCAGCTCGCCCTCCGAAACCGTGCCGGGCCTGCGCTACCTCGGCACCTACACGGTCTTCCAGCAGAGCGAGCGCAGCCTCGGCAGCTTCCGCACGCTCTGGGACTTCCAGCGCCTGTCGCAGATGGAGGAGATGAGCGCGCGGGTGGCGAACGCGGATGATGCGTGGGGCCAGGCGGTGAAGACGCTGATGGGGTTCCGGGATCCCGACTACGGGGCCGGCCGCAGCCAGGTGATCCTCCAGCTGGCCGCGGCGACCATCATCTGAGGGCCGCCGAAGGCCGGATCCGCGGCGCCTCCCCGCCCGCCGGGGCGCCGTAGCCGGCCTCCACCTCCGCCTCGAGCAGGGCGGGCCGCGGCAGCACCAGCCCGCCCCTGGTCATCTCCGTCATGCCCTCGCGCCCCATGGCGCCCAGCGTGCGGGAGATCACCTCGCGCCGCGTGCCGATGCGCGCGGCCAGCTCATGGTGCGGCGGCGGCGGGGAGACGATCCGCCCGCCTCTCTCCCGCGGGCGGGAGAGGCGCAGGAGAAGCGCCGCCAGCCGGGCCCGCACCGGCAGCACCGCGAGCTCCAGCAGCCGCTGGTCCTTCTGCCGCACCAGCGCGGCAAGGCTCCGCATGAGGTGGTGCGAGGCCTCCGGCGTCGAGAGGGCGAAGGCCATGAAGGGCGCCGCCGCGATCGTGCAGAGGCGGGTCCGCGTGAGCGCGACGATGCTGACGGAGCGGTAACCGCCGTCGATCGCCGCGATCTCCCCGAAGATGTCGCCGGCGCGCAGCTCGTTCAGGATCATCTCGTGGCCGCCGCTGCTGCGCGAGATTACGCGCAGCTCGCCCTCCGCGACGAAGCTGACCTCCTGCGTCGGGTCGCCCGCCTCGAGCACCGTCTGCCCGGCGGAAAAGCCCCGCCATCGCGCCACGGCGGCCAGGGGATCCAGCGCGGCGCGGCCGAAGGGCCGGAAGAAGGCGAGGTGACCTAGCTCATCCATCGTGCAGGGCTCATCGAGCCACAGTGCCGCGGCTGCGGGGCGCCGTAAACGCATGTCGGTCGAGCGCATGTCCATGCCCCGGCCCTCCCTTCCTGGCGCGGGGGACCCGCGACCCGGGCCCAATCTCCGCCGCCCGGGCATGGCGCGCTGTGACTTCCGGCACCGCGCGACGCCGGGCGGGAAGGCCAGCTTCGCGGCCTTCCGCAAGAGGTGCCTGATGACACCGCACGCTCGCCCAGGCCCGCCCGACCGGGCGGAGTCGATCCTCTCCCGGCATGCACGGCCGGCTCCGCCCGTGCCCTGCCCGCCGCTGCGTTTCCGCGGCTGGGCGGTGGTCGCGGGCTCCTTCGTGGTGCAGGCGCTCTGCTTCGGCGCGGTCTATTCCTTCCCCGCCTTTGCCGCGTCCCTGCAGGCCAGCTTCGGCGCCTCCGACGCTTCGGTCAGCCTCGTCTACGCGATCAGCGGGGCCATGGCCTTCGCCATGGGCGCTGTCAGCGGGCCGCTCGCGGATCGGTTCGGCGCGCGAGGGCCGATCACGCTGGGGATGGCCGTCATGGCGTGCGGCTTCCTTCTCGCGGCGGTGGCGCGGGACTTCTCCCAGGTGCTGCTCTGCTACGGGCTGCTCGTCGGGGCCGGCGCGGGGATGGCCTATGTGCCGGCGGTCGCGGCGGTGCAGCGGTGGTTCATGGTCTGGCGCGGCCTGGCCTCGGGCCTCGCGACCTCGGGCGTGGGGGCGGGCACCGCGATGGTTCCCATCTCCGCCTCGCTGCTGGCCCCCTGGGGGGATTGGCGGGTGGCGTTCCTGATCTCGGGGGTCTTCATCGCGGTCGTCGGGCTCCTGGCGGCGCAGCTCCTGGGCCGCTGGCCCGAGGCCTGCGGGATGGCGCCGGACGGTGCGGCGCAGCCCGTCCGGCCGGATCCGGCATCCTTGCTGGAAGGGGTCCGCATCGGGGAGGCGCTGCGCGGGCGGCGCTATCCCCTGCTGCTGGCGGGCAGCCTGCTCCTCTCCGTTCCCGTGGCGCTGCCCTATGCCGAGATCGTGGCGACGGCGCGCGGCGCAGGGTTGGCGGCATCGGACGCGCTCTGGCTTCTGAGCCTGGTCGGGGCCGGGTCGATCCTTGGCCGGCTCGCCCTCGGCAGTCTGGCGGACCGGATGGGACGCGACCGCACCCTGCTGGCCTGCTGCCTCGGCGTTGCGGCGATGATGGCGTCGTGGGCGGAGGCGCGGAGCGCTGCCGGCTTCATCGTCTTCGCGCTCGGCTTCGGCCTGTTCCAGGGCGGGTTCGTCGCGCTGTTACCGAGCGTGGTGGTGGATCTCTACGGGCGCCGCTCGGCGGGCGCGCTGATCGGCGTGCTGTTCACCGGGCGCGCGCTCTCCGTACTGATCGGCGCGCCCGGCATGGTCGCCCTTGCCGCGACGGCCGGCCATGCCGTCCCGCTCTGGGCCGCTTGCGGCCTAGCCCTGCTCGGCACCTTCCTGCTGTCGTGCGCGCTGCGGCGGCGCAGGCCGCGCAAGGCCCGGCGGTCCTACCCCCTCCCGGCGGTGTCCTGGCCGCCCGCTCAGCCGTGCAGCCCGGGCCATGGCCTCCGGGACGGGCACTCCAACGGCGGACGGGCCCACAAGGGCCAGGCAGCCTCCGCCGTCTTCGGGCGCGCTCCGGCGAAGCACTCCCAGGGGAGCATGCGGGGGCGCCCGCTGCGGGCGGCGGGGCGCCTCGTTCCGAGGCCTGACCCGTAGTCGCAACGGAGCCTTGTCGCACCCTGCCCAGGGCCGCCCGCCCTAAGATCGACCGGGGCGGCACCTGGCGGGAACACCCCCGGATGCCTCCGGCATGCCCGGTCTAGCCGCGGCCCCAGCCCCGGTGAAAGTCGCCGTCGTAGCCGCGGCCGCCATATCCGTAGGCGGCGCCGCCACCATACCCTCGCCCGCCCCAGCCTGGGGCGTGGCTGTAGGGACGGGCCCCGTAGCCGCCGCGGTAGCCGTAGCCCGGCCCGCCGCCATACCCACCGGGATAACCGACGCAGCCGGCCAGTGCGGTGCCGGCAACCACCAGCGCGAAGGCGCGGGTCAGCCAAGAACGGGGGGACATGGCATCCTCTGCTGAGGTGATGGCGGCGGCGGTATGCCGGCTGTGCCTCACCCCCGATGCATAGAACTTCCCGGGTCTGTCGAGACTGCGGCGGGATCGCGTCGTTGCTGTGGCAGATCATCTGACGGCGCATTGCCTGTACCAACAGGCAGTTCGAGCCGGTCTAGGGGCCGGCGATGGTGGCGGCCTTTGGTCTGTCATGGAGGATCGGGGTGCCGGCCGTGTGCGGGCCGATCCGCGGGTTGGGTGCTATGATCCCGTCCTATCGCACGCCCGGGTACGCGGGACGGGCGCAGACAAGGAAGGTCCGCCGGATGGACAAGGATGAGCTGACGGCCTGGGCCGTGGGGAACGGCTGGCAGGTGATGGCGGGCGCACCGAGCCTGACAAAGCCTTCGGCGCCCAAGGAGGCCATCGTCCGCATGGTCTTCAAGGCGACCGTGGTGAACCTCGAGGTCAAGAAGCCGGCGGGGAAGTGGGAGAAGATCTCGGGCGAGGCCTATGCGAAGGTCCAGCCCGACCCGGATACCGGCGTGCCGCAGGGCTTAGGCTTCGAGAAGATCCCGAGCTTCTCCATGCTGATGCAGGAGAACAAGGACAGGCAGGTCTTCGCCAACCTGGGCGGAGGGCCGAAGCGCCGTTGACGGCCGCACCCATGGGCGGGTGTCCCGGCAACGTTTCCGCCGCTCGGCAGGCCGCCTTGGAGCGTCCCGGCGGCAAGGGTCAGCACGCATAGCCCGGCCGCGTCAGGGACGGCCCGGGCACCTGTCCCGGGGCGTGGGCGGGGGCTGCCGGCGGATGCCTGATTGCTCCCGCTGCGGCGTAGGGGGCGGTGAAGTCGGGCGCGGGTACAGGTCATGCTGTTTACCAGAGCGTGATTCTGTCACTCTCCGTGCGCGACCACCCGGCGCATCGACTCCTTCAGCAAAAGGCGACGCCGTTGACCGCCATCGGCCCCGAAACCCGCTTTGCCGGTCGCTCCCCCGTCCCACAGGCTTTCACCGCACTCCAGAGCCCGAGCGGCAACAGGAGGCACCCTCGCGTTCGCCTGTCGGCCCGGCTGGAAATGGCCGGCGATGTCTATGCCGTCCGTGACTGGAGTCTCGGCGGCGCCGCGCTGGACGAGAACGGCCCGCCCGCCCGCCCCGGGGACCTGCTGAACGCGCGCCTGCTGATCGGCGACCCGAACGTCCTGGCCGCGGTGCAGCTGAGGGCCCGCATCCTCAGGGTTCGTGACGGCCGGGCGGTCGCCTGCGAGTTCTGCGACATGGCCGCCGAGGACAGCAGGCTCCTGGACCAGCTGACGCAGATCTGGCTGGGCGGCCGGGATGTCGTGACGGTTCCGGCCGCGCTGCCTGCGCCCCCGGGCGCCGTGCCGGGCCGGCGCCTGCCTGGGCTGCGGATGCCCAGGCTGGGGCTGCCGGCCCTCCTGGCCCTTGGCTTCGGGCTTCTTCTGCTCGGTGGCGGCTGGGTCGCCTCGCAGCGCATGGCGGTCTACTCGGATTTCGCGGCGGTGGCACAACCCATGCGGGTCCTGCGCGCCCCTCAGGCCGGCAACCTGCCGCCGCTGGAGCTGCGCCCCGGCACGGCCCTGCGCCAGGGGCAGGCGCTGGTCGCCCTGGCGCCGGTCGTGCCGCCGCAGGTGCAGGCCGACCTCGCCCCCCGGCTCCAGGCCGCGGAGGCGCGGCTGCGCGAACTGGAGGAGGAGCGCGCCCAGGCCCGCGCCGGCTTCGAGACCTTCCGCCTGCGATCGGAGGCCACGCTGCGGGCCGCGGTTGCCGCGAGACAGCTCTCCGAGCGCCAGGTCGCGACCCAGGAACGCATCCTGCAGCGCTTCGAGGCCCTGGCGCGCCATGGCATCCTCTCCCAGGTCCGCGCCGACCAGGAGGAGGTGCTGCTCCTCACTCTCCGCCGCGGCCTGGCCGAGGCGCAGTCCGCGGAGGCGGCCGCCCGCCACGGCCTGAACGACGCCCTGGGAGGGCGCTTCACGAGCGATGGCCGCCCCACCCAGCGCTCGCCCGAGGACATCGAGCGGGAGGCGCGGGGCGTCGTGGCCACGCGGGACGAATTGCGCAGCACCCTGGCCGGCCTGACGGCGCCCGTCCCCCTGCGCTCCCCCTGCGACTGCACCGTCGTCCAGGTCACCTCCGCCGGCGGTGCCTTCGTCTCGGAAGGGGAGGTGCTGCTCGGGCTCGCCGAGCGCGGCGCGAGCGGACCGGTCGAGATCGATGCGCTTGTTCCCAGCGGTCGTATGGCCTTCCTCCGCCAGGGGCAGGCCGTGCGCGTGCAGATGGCCGGCAGCCCGGACCCCGTTACGGGGCGCATCGCCGCGATGAACCTCAATGCCGAGAATGCCGGCCGCATCGGCCTGCCGGACAACCTGCGCAGCCTGAAGCCCTACGGTCTCGTCACGGTCGCGCTCGATGCGCCGGCCGCGGGGCGCACGGGCACGCCGGCCCTGCTCGTCGCCCCCATCAGCATCCGCCTGCTGCTCCAGCAGTTGCCCGGCCTGTCCTGGTTCGTCACCGAAGGGCGTGGCGCGGCGGCGCCCCACCTCGCCTGATGGGCGCGCCTTGCACGCCGCCCGATCCGGGCGGCTCGGCCCTGCTCCCGGAATACCGGGCGCGCTCGGGCCCAGCATCCCATGCCGCGGGAGTGCTGGCCTATCTCGGCCTCTGGGTCCTGCTCCTGGCCCTGCTGCCGGATGCGCCGGTCGAGATCGAGGCGCTGCAGGGCGTCGCGATTATAGGGGTCATTGGCCTGTGGCGCTGGTCCTGGGCGGGGGTCCATCTCGCGCGGATGCTGCTCTACCGGCGTGTCGTCTTCCCGGCGATGCGGGCGCGGGCGGAGCAGGCGCCGCCCCCGGGCGCCCTCCACATCATCGTCACCAGCTACCGGATCGCGGCGGAGATGAATGCCGCCGTCTACAGCCGCTTGCTGGACGAGCTGGAGGCGATGGGTGTTCCGGCCGTCATCGTCGCCTGCGCCAGCGACCCGGCCGACGCCACCTTGCTGGGGGGACTCCTCCGGCGCCGGACCGGCCTCGCCGAGGGTACCGTGCTGCACGTCCTGATGCAGGATGGCACGGGCAAGCGGTCGGCCATGGCCGCGGGCCTGCGCCTCATCCTCGCTGGCGATCCGCGGCCGGGATCGCAGGTGATTCTGATGGATGGCGATACCCTCCTCGCGCCCGGTTCCCTTTCCGCCACCTGCGGCATCCTCGCCGCCCATAGGGAGCTCGGCGCCGTCACCACGGGCAACCTTCCGCTGGTCAGCGGCCATGCCTGGACCCGGGAGTGGTACCGGCTGCGCATGCTCCAGCGCGATGCGCTCATGTGCTCCATGAGCCTCTCGCGGCGTCTGCTCGTCCTCACCGGGCGTTTCTCCGTCTTCCGGGCCGAGGTGGTGCGCGATCCCGATTTCCTGCGCCGGGTGGAGAGCGACACGGTCACGCACTGGCGCCTGGGATCGCTCCGCCTCGTTACGGGCGACGACAAGAGCACCTGGTTCTCCACGCTCAGCCAGGGCTGGCGCATGGCCTATGTGCCGGATGTGAAGGTCTTCTGCCTGGAGGAGCTCCCGGCCGGAGGCTTTCTGCGGGCCACGACGGCGCTGATGACGCGGTGGTTCGGCAACATGAGCCGCAACAGCGGCCGCGGCATCGCGCTCGGGCCCCGGCGCCTGGGCTTCTTCGCCTGGGCCAGCCTCCTCGACCAGCGCGTCTCGCCCTGGACGACCCTTTCAGGGCCGCTGGCCGTGCTCTACGCGGCATTCGTGCACGATCCGGGCTTCGTGGTGCTCTACCTGATGTGGATCCTGGCCACGCGCGGCGCTTGGGGCGTGCTGGTCTGGCTGACGAGCGGCAGCTTCCATCCATTCTTCCCGCTGCTGCTCTACTACGGCCAGATCTCCGGCGCGCTCGTGAAGGTCTTCATCTTCCACCACCCGGATCGGCAGAGATGGACGCGCCAGAAGGTCGCGCCCGGCGGGGCGGCGCCCGCGCGCGGCCTCTCCGGTGGCTTCCTCGCCCTCTCGGCCTGTGCCTTCGTGCTGCTGGTCGTGGTGCTGAGCGGCGCGCCCTGGACCGAGCCGCACCAGGGGGCACCCACGGGCATCGCCGCGCTGTTCGATCCCAGTTCCCCCGCGGGCTCTCCGGCCCCGACCTGTGCGACGCGCGGGGCCGTGCCCTGCATCGGCCCGGCACCCGGGTCCGGCATGGCCGGCGAGCCGTTCCCCACGGGTCAGCGCGCGGCGGGTGGGTCCCAGATCCCGAAATCCGTGAACTCGGCACGCTGATCCAGCGGCGAGGCCCAGCTCGGGTCGTTGCCGCCGAAGAAGGTGGAGAAGAGGAGCCCTGCGATGCGCGTTTCCGCGCGCTCCCTCAGCAGCAAGCCGCCGTGGCTCAGCACCGGGTGCCCATCGATCCAGATCCGCACCGTGCCATCCGCCTGGCCGGGCGCGTTCAGCACCACCTCCTGCGCGACGGAGACCCAGCGCCCCCGCGGGAAGCTCCAGCTCCCCCGCCCGATGCTGTCCCCGCAGCGGGCCGCCCGGTCCGGGGCGTAGAGGTACAGTTCCCCCGCACCGTTGCCGCGCCACATCAGCCGCGCGGAGAACCCGGCCGAGAGCTCCGGCTTCGAGCAGCCGCGCGGTGCATCCCCCGCGTAGAGGCCCGGGAGCTTGCCGCCGCGGACGAAGTCGAAGCCCTCCGGGAAGCGCAGCCGGTAGTGCAGGCAGCGCGCCTCCGCCCCGGGGCCGACCGGAAGCTGGAATCCCGCGCCGCCCAGCGGCGCGCGCGCATTCCCGGGATCGATGGAACCGGCAGGGTAGCGGACGCGCAGCACGGGCCCGCCGGCATCCTCGGCCGGCAGCAATTGCAGGTTGGCCTGCCCCCAGGCGTGGAGGGGCCGCGCGCTTCCCCCGGCAATGGCGCCGGACAGGTCGATCGGGGTTCTGCGCGGATAGGCCGGCCCGCACGGCCCATCCGCCCGCGCGGGAGGGGCGAGCAGCAGCGCTGCCAGGACGGCCGCTGCCCCGGCCCATGTTCCGTGGTCCCGCATATCCTGCCCCTGGCCTCTGGGTGCGATTCTGGCGTGTGCGACGCGGCTTGTCTCCACCGGGCCTCGCCGAACCTGTCCAGACCATCGGAAGTGTCCGTCAGCAGGCCGCGTGATCCGAGGCGGACCACCGGCCGGTGCCCGCTAGGTGACGGTGCTACTGGTCGAGGACTTTCGGGGTGAGGCGCGTGACGGGAAGCGGGTTCAGCACAGTGCCGGGATACCTGTCCTCGCGCGCGAGCCACTGGGTGACCCGGCGGCTGAAAGCGATGCTTGGCGCCTCGACGAGACGGTAGGCCACCTCTCCGGCCAGCGCCGTGGCTGCGAGGATGCAGAGGATGTAGGTGTGCGCGCCGAGCGCCGGGATCTGCAGGGGATGGAAGCCGATGCGCTCCGCCGCAGCGAAGACCACGGGGTGCAGCAGGTAGACCGAGTAGCTGATCACCCCGAGCCGAACGAGGGGCCTGGACGTCATCCGCACCCGGGTGGTGCCGATGGTGAACAGGGCGAGGCCCAGGCCGTAGCTGAGCAGATAGCGGTACCAGGTTTCCCCGTACCCATGATCGGCCGAGTAGGCCAGCACGCAGATGGGGAGTAGTGCGACGGCGAGGATTGTCAGCGCGAGCCGTGCCAAGCGCCGCCCGCCGATGTCGCCTGGCGACAGCTGGCTATTCCAGAGACAGCCGAGGAACATCACGGCCAGGGCGAGGGGCAGTGCCACGGGAAACTTGCGGTCGAGAAGGAAGCGGGCCCCGGCCAGCACGAGAGCCAGGAACACCGACGCGAGAAACGCGTGGAAGCGCCTGTTGGGCTGGCCGAGAAGGCCCCCCAGGGCCATCAGGAGGCAGCAGGCGTAGAAGACGAGCTCGATCTGCAGCGTCCAGTAGGCCCCGATCACGTTCTCGAAGCCGAGGAAGCCCTGCACCATCGTCAGGTTCGCACCGACTGTCGCGAGACTGAAGACGCGATCCGCCTCTGGCCATGGCAGCATCAGCCCCAGGGGAATGGACACCCAGTACAGGGGGTAGAGGCGGAAGAAGCGCGTGACGACGAAGCGCTGGGCCAGCCGAAACCCGCTCATGCCGTTCAGCAGGCTGCGCGGAATGATGAGGCCGCTGATGGCGAAGAAGAGCACCACGCCGACCTTGCCCAGGTCCACGACTTCAAGGTTGAAGTAACGGAGCGCCGATCCCAGCCCCGCGAAGGACCCGGGTGTCCGCTCCCACAGGTCGGACGCAAGATGCGCGTAGGCCACGAGCAGGGCGGCGAGCCCGCGCAGGCTGTCGAGGTAGTCGATGCGGGATCCGGGGCGGGTGCCGCCGCTATGGCTGGACATGGGTGCTCCTCCATAGGCGGGGATTGTTGGGCAGGGCCCGGCGGAAGGATCGGCCTGCCCAGGGACGGGAAGGCTGCGGCACCTGGTGCACCCAGCGACGGCTCATGACAGGTTCGCATTCCCGCCGGTGGTGCCGAGTGATCGTGCGGCGGCGCATGCGAGGCCGATGAAGACCCACATCGTGAAGCCGGATTCGCCGACATAGACGGTCCCGAACGGGATTTGCACCGCGGTTGCGAGGACGACGGAACGGTACAGGTAGGCGTGCGGGACCAGGGCCGCCGGCAGGGTGATCGTCCTCCAGCAGATGCAGGCCAGGCAGGCGAGGAGGATGGTGCCGACGAACAGGCCCAGTGCCGCGTAGGTCTCAAGGATCCCGCTGTCGATCACGGTGGCCTTCTGCTTGTCGAGCTGCCGCATGAAGCCGTTCGAGGCGATCCCCTGTCCGACGAGCAGGTTGCGGTCCTCATCGAGGAAGCGCGTGTACTGGGAGAGCCGGTCCTCGCCGCTCGCGTCGGACTGGAGCTCCGTGATGGAGCGGACCCGCTGGCTGAGCGTTTCCTGGACCTCGGGGATGGTCACGAGCGAGCCGAAGGTGGTCACCAGGAGCAGGGCGCCGAGCACGAGGCGGAACTTCTCCCGCGCGGGGCCGGCGAGGGCCAGTACGAGCAGGCCGACCATCGATCCCGCCCAGATCGTGCGATACTGGGCCAGGGCGAGGCCGAGCACGGCAAGGACGATGCCGGGGAGGGCGATGGGAAGCGGCGCGCCGATCAGCGTGAGCAGGCCCACCATGAGGTAGGAGCCAAGCGACCCCGGCGAATGCATCGTCGCGTAGACCCGCAGCTCGAAGGGCTCAGGCCTTCCCATGGCCTCGACGCCCATCTGCAGCATTTCGCGCGACCACTCGAGGTCCCAGGGAAGCGGGGAGATGAACTGGAGGATGCCGTAGCACGCCATGGCCGGGGCGGCGGCGATGAAGCTCGTGACCACCACCCGGTGGTGATCGGCCTGCTTCGCCGCCACCGTGATCAGGTAGAGCGCCATGAAGGGACCGGCGGTCCACTTCAGGAGGTCCACGGCGCCGGAGACCAGCCGGCCATCGAGGACGGCGATTACGAAGCCGTAGAGCACGCAAAGGACGAAGATCGCGAAAGGGGTGGCGAGGCGCTCGCCCCCACGGATGCAGAGACCGAGTCCGGACAGCACTGCCCAGCCCATGGCGAGGTAGGGCGCGAGGAGGATCGGGCTCGCCACGTCGAACCCCGCGCCATAATCGTGCAGGCGCCGGATCAGCGGCGAGGCGCAGAAGAGCCAGACGCACAGGCCGACATACCAGGGCGATTTCCTGGACCAGAGATACCAGCCTGCCGCGAGCGCGCTGAGGGGATAGGCGATCCTCGTCAGCCCTCCGAGGCCGACCGAGTACATCGCCAGGGGCAGGAGAAGGGCGACCGCGACGGCAAATCCCGCATCACGTGACAGCACGGGATGAGGGGCCGCGTCGTACCAGCGGCCCGCCTCGGCCGAAGCGCTCATGCGGGCACGCGCGGTGCGATCACGCCGGAGAAGCCGCGATGGCCGTCGAACACGCCTGCCAGCCGGTACTCCTCGTTGAAGCGCGCCCAGAACTCGCCCAGGGAGTGGCTATTGCGCGCCTTCTCGAGAGCCGCCGCGCTCGCCCGCCCGTATGTTTCCGGACGGAGGAGGTCACGGAGCGCGGCCGCGAACTCGCTGGTGCTTCCGACCAGGCGCCCCGCCTCGCCAGTGCCGATGATCGCGGGAATGCCCCCGACCGGCGTTCCGATCACGGGGATGGCCGCCGCCATCGCCTCGATCAGCACCAGCGGACAGGGATCCGGCGTCGCGGAGGGCACCACGAGAATGTCGATCCCCTCATAGGCATCGGCATCGGCGTCGCGCCAGCCCTCGATCTGGCATCGGTCCCCGAGCGAGGCGATCCGGGGCTGGAGCGAGGCCCAGTAGGCCGCGCTCTCGTCCGAGGGGCGCCCGCGGAGGAGCAACCGGAGGTCCGGGTTCTCCCGCGCCATATCGTGGAACCAGTCCAGCAGGAGATGCACGCCCTTGAACGCGTGGAAGCGCCCGACGAAGCCGATCGTCGGGGGCGTCGGCGGGCGCTCCCGGGCAGTGGGTGCGGGCGGCTTGTCGCAGGCGTTCATCACGATCGCGACCCTCGCGGGATGTGGCCCGGGCATGCAGGGCGGGGACACGATGATGGTGCGCGTGGATGTTGCGGCGAGGCCGCGCCAGATGGCGCGCTCAAGCCGCGTGTAGGGGATGTCGTGCACATGCGGGATCAGGCGAATCCTGCCGAGCGTCAGCACCCGTGCGAGGGCCCCCGCGACATGGACCTTCAGGCCGTTGGTCTGCACGGCCGCCACATTCTCCGCGCGCGCCACGGCCGCGATCTGCACCGCGCACTGCAGCGCCGCGCGCGCCGCGCGGAGCAGATCGAGCGGGGTGGGCTTGCGCCGTACCTTCTCCACCGCGCCCAGGCGGACGAAGTGGACCGGGATCCCTTTCTCCCGCGCGCTGGCCGCCAGTTCGCCCGGTCCCGGCACGGCCAGCACGGGGCGAATGGCCGGATTGGCCATGGCCTGCATCAGAACGCGCTCCGCACCACCCTTCATGTTCACGACGGGCGAGACGAAGAGGATTCCAGGCCGGTCGTCGGCGGGGCCGGCCCCACCGTTCCGATCATTGCTCATGGAAGCTCCTCATGCCGGCCGGGCGGGGAAAACGAGGGTGGACAGGTCGCGGAAGGCGGCTGCGAGGCGCAGCGGCAAGCGGAGGTGGAGCGGCACGGCCGCGAGGAGCAGGACGAAGCGGAGGGCCGTGCCCGCGGTGACCGCGAGCGCCGCCCCGATCGCGCCGTAGGCTGGCGCAAGGATGAGCAGGCCGACCGCCATGACAGAGAAGGCGATGCCCTGGACGACCGAGACGTAGCTCGGCCGGCCAAGCGCAAGGAAGAGCTGCGCCGTCACCTGGCAGAGGCAGGAGAACGACGCCTCGATCACGAGAATGGCCATCAGCAGGCCGGCGCCCGCGAACTCCTCGCCGTAGAGGAACACGAGGAGCGGCTTGCCCAGGACGAAGCAGCCGCCGATCGCGACGGTGATGGCGAGAAGCATGGCCACGAGCGTCCGGTCATGGAGCGCCTTGGCGGCCGCTTCCCCGGTTCCGATCATCGCCGGCAGTACGACCGCGCCGACCCCGGTCTGGAGGACCATCAGCAGGCGGGAGAGGCTGAAGGCGACCACGTACAGGCCGAAATCGTGCGGCGAGATCAGTGCGACGAGAACGAG
The DNA here is from genome assembly GCF_017813365.1 of Roseomonas indoligenes. Lineage (GTDB taxonomy): Bacteria > Pseudomonadota > Alphaproteobacteria > Acetobacterales > Acetobacteraceae > Roseomonas > Roseomonas indoligenes. The sequence continues at coordinate 20,291 of NZ_JAGIZA010000031.1, read as the reverse complement.
CCGGTCGAGATAGGAGGCCAGGTTGGCCAGGACCCCGGCGCCGGAGGCCCGGGCGGTGTAGGAGAGGATCTTCGGCATCCAGAGCCGGAAACCGGCGAGCGATGGCCTGCAGTAGCGGAACAGTCGCAGCAGGCTCCAGGCCAGGACCAGGACGGTCTGGATGCCCATGCAGAAGGCCGCGCGTTCCGGCGTCAGGGTCGCCGTGGCCGCCACCGCGAGGAGAAGGACGAGGTAGAGGCCCGGATCGGCCCAGCTGAGGAGGTTGAAGGTCCGGATCCGGCCGAGTGCGCTGAAGCTCTGCTTCGCGAGCATCGACAGCATGTTCGCCAGTGTCAGCGCCGAGAAGACCTGACAGAAGAGGATGACCTCAGTCGAGTAGCGCCCCCGCATCGTCGCCGGCATGACGAGGACGCCGATCAGGATCGCCAGGATCCCGAGCAGGAGCGCGAGGAGGAAGGAGGCACCCAGGACTCCTCCGGCCTGATCGCGGTCCTGGCGCAGGTGGTAGGTCAGTGCGAAAGGCAGCCCTGCCAGGGCGACCGAGGCCAGGAACTGCGGCCACATCGTCACGGCGGCGAAGATGCCCCGGCCCTCCGGCCCCAGCAGGCGTGCGGTGAGAACGCCCGTCGCCACGTTGAACAGCACCACGACAAGCTGCGCGACGATCGTCTGCGCGAAGCCGTAGCCCGTGCCCTCTCCGCGGAGCAGACCTCGGAGCAGGGGCCTTATGGCCGGAAGCGCCGTCATCAGCGGATGGAGCCGGAGAGGTGGGGGAGGGATGCGGCTGCCGCACGATCGCGCTGGATCGGCTCCGGCGCCGGACCCTTGTCCAACTCGCGACCGTCGCCTCCGCCGAGGAGTTCGGCCGGTGGAAGCACCTGCCGCCGCACCTCCCGCTTCTCCCATAGCGTGGCCCAGCGCATGAACTCCGCATGGGCGCCCATGACGGCGACGACGAAGCCGGCGGTCCCGAGCCGCCAGCCGCCCTTCACGGCCCAGATCCAGACGAAGCGTGCGGGGGGCATGAGGAGGAGCCTGAGTCCGGGACGGCTCTTGCCGGCACGGTCCAGCTGCTCCGCTTCCAGCTCGGCGTTGGTGACGTGCCGCTCGGTTTGCCCTGCAAGGGTGAAGTTGCGCCAGTGGACCAGCACGCCGGGCAGCAGGTGCTTGCGCCCGTGCACGAGCACCTCCTCGTGGATCAGCTGCTCCGGATTCCATCGGGAGTGGCGGCGGTGAAACAGCCGCACCAGGCCAAGCTTCCGGCGCTGATTTTTCAGGGAGGGAAAGAGGCGCCCGAAGAACTCGTCCCGGCGGTCGAGGGCGTACCCGTCCCTCGGATCGGGACTGCTCTGCAGGACGCGCTGCACCGCCGTGCGCAGCTCGGCATCGAGGAACTCGTCGGCATCGAGGCACAGCACCCAGTCGTGGGCGGCCAGGTCGACCGCCCGCTGGCGCTGGCCCACGAAGCCGAGCCAGGGCTGCTCGAACACGCGGGCGCCCGCTGCCGTGGCAGCCTCCCGCGTCCCGTCCTGACTGCCGGAATCCAGGACGATCACCTCGTCCGCGACGGCGAGCGCACTCCGGACGCAATGCCCGATCCGCTCCGCCTCGTTCTTCGTCATGATGACGACGCTCAGCGGCTCACGAGTGGGCATTCGCGTCATGCCTCCGAATAGGCGTTGGTGTAGCCGCGCCCGCGATGGCCAAGGTAGCCGGTCCGCGTGCCGTCACGCCGCGGATCGGCCGCGTTGAGCACGATGCCGAGGAGTGACAGCTCAGCGTCGCGGCACGCCTTGACTGTGGCCGCGGCCACCTCGGCGGGGGTGACCTCCGCCCGCACGACGAGAAGCGTCCCATCGACGACGCGCCCGATCAGGAGTGCGTCCGACACCGCCTCCACCGGGGGAGTGTCGACGATGACGTAGTCGTAGACCTCCTTCGCCGTTGCGAGCACCCGCTTGAGGTTGCCGGCCTCGAGCAGGTCCGTCGGGTTCGCGGCCTCGCCCTCCACGGCGAGGATGTCGAGGGACTGCACGACATCCGGGCAGACGGCCTCGGCCAGCGAAGCCTGCCCTCTCAGAACCGCCAGGATGCCCCTGGTGCAGCGCGACTGGCACGCGTCCCTCATCAGGCGGCCCCGCCTCAGATCCGCCTCGACCAGGAGGACGTGCAGCCCGGAACCGGTGAGACTGCGCGAGAGCGCGAGGGCCACGGAGGTCTTGCCTTCGCCCGGCAGGGCGGAGGTGACCGCGAGGAGCCGGGGCAAGGGGCCGGAGCGCGATGCGAGCGCGCTCCGGAGCGTTCGGATCGCCTCGGCCGGGGCAGACCGGGAGCGTTCCATGACGACGGCTTCTAGTGTCGAGCGGCGCGGCACCCGCGGCAGCGCCGCGAGGGCGCGCAGGCCGAGGCCGGCCTCCGCGGACGCAAGGGAGTCGAAGCCTTGCCGCCGGCGCTCGAGAAGGAGTGCGACGCCCAGGGCCGCGCCCGCGGACAGCATCGCCGCGACGCCAAGGAACAGCGGCTTGTTGGGGAAGGCGGGCCGGGCGGGAGGCACGGCGGGGGACACGATCCGGGCATCGGGCTGCTGGACGCCGACCTGCGCCGCGACCTGCTTCTGGCGGCTCAAAAGGCTCTCGTAGAGGGAGCGGATCGAGGCGGCCTCGCGCTCCAAGGCACGCGAGGCAGCCTCGGCCTGCTCCGCCGAGGCGAGCTGCTGCTCGAGATCGCCGACCATCCGCACGAGCTCCGTTTCCTTCAGCCGCGCGAGCATCAGCTCCGCTTCGAAGTTCCGGGCCGGGCCGGCCTGCTGGAGCCGCGCCTCGCGCGCGACGAGATCGGCGCGGACGCGGGCCAGCTCCCCGCCGAACTCGGCGAGCTGCTGCTGCACGACGGTCGTGCCGCGGACGGTGAAGAGGCGGTGCTCGGCGCGGTAGGACTGGACGGCCCCCTCGGCATCGCGCAGCCGGCGAGACAGGAGGCTGACCTCCCGTTCCAGCCAGTCGGACGCGGCCGTCAGGGCATTGTCCTTCACCGCCTGCTGCCTTTGAAGGTAGAGCGCGGCATGGTGATTGACGATCTGCGCCGCGAGCTGCCGGTCGGCCGCCTGGAAGCCAAGCGTGATCACGTAAGATCGTCCGTCATTGAAGACGGAGAGGCGCTTGGCATAAGCGGCCAGCACTGCCTCTACCCGATCCGCCTCCGATACGGCGGCGGAGTCCTGCGAGCCGGGCCAGGCAAAGGGCAGGATCTGCATGAGGCGCGAGGTGAGGGAGGGCTTCGGCGCGAATTCTGGATTCTCTGCCAATCCCATTTCCTCGATCACCTGTCGCGCGAGGCCGTCGCTGCCCAGGATCTCCGCCTCGCTGCGGGCGATGTTCGCTTCCATGGTCCGGCCGGCGCTCGCGACCACGGCGCTGACGTCGGAGAAACGGGTCTCGCGGGTCTCAAGGGCGATGAGTGCGCTCGCCCGGTAGCGGGGCTCAAGGCTGAAGATGAGGACTGCCGAAACCGCCATGATGGCGATGGCGGTGGCCGCTGCCACACCCCGGTGGCGCCGCAAGGCGCGCAGCACGAGCGCGAGCGGAGAGCCGGTGCCGGCCTGCATCGTGGAGCCGCTCATTCCGCGGCCGCCAGCTCGGGCGGCCAGGCCGCCGGCTGCTCCCGGCCTATCGGTACCTCCGGCTGCCCCTTGGAGGCGAGCGCCCGCTCGACGACCCCGGCGAAGCTCTCCCGGAAGCGCTCCTCGGAGAAGCGGGCCGCGTTGGCGATGCAGTCGGACGCCCTGGGGCGCCGTGCCTCCTCGAAAGCCCGGACCGCGGCGATGATCCCGTCCTCCGTCTGGCTCTCGATGAAGCCGCCGGTCGTGCCCGGGGAACCCGACCCGACGATGATCTCGGCCATCCCGCCAGCGCGGTAGGCGACCACCGGGGTGCCCGTCGCCTGCGCCTCGACGGCCGCGATCCCGAAATCCTCGATGCCCGCGTAGACGAGTGCATCGGCACCGGCCATCAGGCGGTGGACCTCCTCGGTGGGAACCCGGCCCAGGAGCTCGACATTCGGCGCGGCAAGGGCCGCGATGCGCTTCGCATCCGGGCCGTCGCCGACGATCTTCAGGCGCAGGTCCGGCATTTGCGCGAAGGCGCGGGCGAGCAACTCCGTCCGCTTGTAAGGCACCAGGCGGCCGACCGAGAGGTAGTAACCCCCGGGCGGGCCTTGATCCGTCCTCGCCCATGAGGCGAGCGCCCGGGTCGCCACGGGCGGGTGGATCACGGTCGCCTCGCGCCGGTGCGCCGTCCGGATCCGCCCGGCAACGAACTGGGAGTTCGCGACGAGGATGTCCGGGCGCTGGGCCGCGGCGAAGTCCCAGAGCCTTGCCTTGTGGAGGGCCCAGCGGGCGAGCCAGGACTTTGCGCCGCGCTCTAGCCCGGCCTCGCGCAGATAGGCGTGCTGCTGATCCCAGGCGTAGCGCATGGGGGAATGGACGTAGGAGACGTGAACCTGCCCCGGCCGCGTCAGCACGCCGTAGGCAACGCCGTGGTGGCTGCTGAGGACGAGGTCGTAGGCGGTGAGGTCGAACTGCTCGACCGCCAGGGGCCAGAGCGGGAACAGGGATTGGTAGCGCCGTGCGCCGCCGGGAATCCGTTGGATGAAGGACGTGGTGACCGGCCGATCGCCGAGAAAGCCCCGTTGTGCCGGCGGCACGATGTCCACGATCGCGAAGACATCCGCCTGCGGGAAGAGCGATAGCATCTGCTCGATCACACGCTCGGCGCCGCCATGGACGGTGAGCGGATCGCTGACGAGGGCTACGCGCATGACGAGGCACTCCTTCGAAAAGGGTGGCGAGCTCCTCCTGCATGGATTTTTTATCGTTGTTCGGCTGGGCGAGCGGCCCGCCCGGTCTCACCGAATGGGCAGCAAGCCGGATATTTCTACGGGCAACCCCGGCAATAATGCAAATGAGATATGAGGAATTTAAGATAAAACCCGAGTTGATCTAAACTTGAAAACGACAAGAAAGAGAAAAATATAAGGAGTAAATTCGCGTTTTCGGAAGTATTTGCGGGATCCATAGTTCGAGCGAAACAACCGCTACTCATCATGCGGCGATAAAACCCTTCCAAAATCAAGAAGGCGAAGCGATTATGCTGCTTGATGTCCCGAGTACTTTGATCTCGGGCTTCCGTCGTGCGTGTTGGATTGGCGTTTGCCAGGCCGGGCGCACGAGAAGGAAGGGCACGCCAGAAAGGCGTGCCGGAGTGGGGAAACGGCACACGATCGGAATCGACGGACGCCTGGGCACCCGGAGCGCATCCGGATCCCGGCTGGCAGTCAACGCGAATTGAGGGGCGCCCCACGCCATGCACACCGTGCAGCCAATCCACCTCAATCCGAGGATCGAGCGCGCCCTGGCGCGGCCGGAGGAGGCATCGACACCGGCGAAAGGACGATGGCCCTCCTCGGGTGAGGCGAGGATCTGGCTTCCTCTCATCGACGCACTGCAGATTGCCTTGATCGGTCCGATCCTCGCCTCCTTTCGATCCCCCACAGGGTTCGAAATGGCGAAGATGCTGGTGCTCGGGCTCGTCGTGGCCGGCCTCGCCCTCACGATCCGATCCGTGCTGCGCTTCGCCTTCACTCCGACCCAGGTCATCAGGGCGGATATCCAGCCTATGGCGCGCCCGGTTCTGACGGCGACGGCCGGCACTGCGATCACCTTCGGCCTGCTCGGCCTGGCGATGTGGCTCCTGGGGGTTGCGCAGACGCTGCTGCCGCTGAACCTCTATTACTGGGCGGGCACGGCCATCTGCCTCACGGCGCTCATCCACCTGGCGATCCCCTTCGTCCAGGCGGACCGCTCCAGCGGTGTCGTCGTGCTCGGCCCTCCCGGACAGATCGACGTACCGGAGCGGGACCTGGCCGCGCAGGGATGCGCCCTGATCGCCGCCCTCGCTGATGACGGCACGGAGGCTCTCGACCGGATCGAGGAGATGGCCGCCGCCGGAACCGTCCGGGTCGTCATCCTGACCCACCCTGCCGCCGAGCGGCCGCGGATCGCGCAGGTGTGCCAGCGCCTGTCCGACATCGATGTCCGGGTCTGCCGGTATCTCTCCGCCGACAGCCTGGGGATCGAGGCCGTCACCGCCCAGTCCCACTTCCTCGTGGATCTCCTGCCACCGCCCCTGACGGAGGCGCAGCAATTCGCCAAGCGCGCCTTCGACGTCGTCCTGCTGGTCGGGGCCATCGCCTTTCTCGCGCCGGTCCTGCTTGTCGCGGCCTGCGCCATCAAGATCGACTCCCCTGGCCCGGTACTGTTCCGTCAGTGGCGCTTCGGCCTCGGCGGACGGCCGACGCTCGTCTACAAGTTCCGCACCATGCGGACCGACCTCGGCGACAGCACCGGCGCGGTTCGCACGGCGACACGCGATCCGCGCGTGACGCGCGTCGGTCGGATTCTCCGGCGCACGAGCATCGACGAGCTGCCGCAGATCCTCAACGTCCTTCGCGGCGAGATGTCGATCGTCGGGCCCCGGCCGCACCCGACCCACATGAAGGTGGAGGGGAGCTTCTACTTCGAGGCGGTCTCGCGGTATCGCACCCGGCATCGCGTGAAGCCCGGCATCACCGGCTGGGCTCAGATCAACGGCTCCCGCGGCGAGGTGGACACTCTTGCCAAGGCGCGGCGCCGGGTCGAGCTCGACCTCTGGTACCTCTCGAACTGGTCACCGGCGCTCGACCTCTGGATCGTGCTCCGCACGGCATTCGGCGGCTTCGCGAACTTCCACGCGGACTGAAGGCGTCGCGCGCCGTGATGGCGCAGCGTCAGCTCGCGCACCGCCGCCCTTGCACCCGAGTTATCAGCCCGTACCGAACGGCCAACAGCGAAGGCATCCCTCATGATCAGTTCCGACGGCAAGAAGCGGGTCCTGGTAACCGGCGGAGCCGGTTTCCTTGGATCCCATCTCTGCGAGCGCCTGATCCAGGGCGGGCACGACGTGCTCTGCGTCGACAACTTCTTCACGGGGCGTCGGGACAACATCGCCCACCTCCTGAACGACCCCAGCTTCGAGCTGATGCGTCACGACGTGACCTTCCCGCTCTACGTCGAGGTCGACGCCATCTACAATCTTGCCTGCCCGGCCTCCCCGGTTCACTACCAGCACGATCCCGTCCAGACGACGAAAACGAGTGTCATGGGCGCGATCAATGCCCTGGGTCTGGCGAAGCGCCTGCGGGTTCCCATTCTCCAGGCCTCGACCAGCGAGGTCTACGGCGACCCGACTGTCCACCCGCAGACGGAGGACTACCGGGGGAACGTGAATCCCCTGGGTCTCCGCGCCTGCTACGACGAGGGCAAGCGCTGTGCCGAAACCCTTTTCTTCGACTACTACCGGCAGCATAACCTGGCCATCAAGGTGGTCCGGATCTTCAACACCTATGGCCCGCGCATGCATCCGAATGACGGCAGGGTGGTTTCGAACTTTATTGTCCAGGCGCTTCGCGGCGAGGACATCACCCTCTATGGCGATGGCCTTCAGACCCGCGCCTTCTGCTACGTGGACGACCTGATCGAAGGTTTCGTCCGGATGATGGGCACCGCGCCGGGCGTGACCGGGCCCATCAACATCGGCAACCCTCATGAGATCACGATCCGCGAACTCGCCGACCGTATCCTCGCGATCACGCAGTCCCGCTCGCGGCTCGTGTTCAGGCCCCTTCCGCAGGACGACCCGATGCAGCGCTGCCCGGACATCTCCCAGGCCCGGGCCGAGTTGGACTGGCAGCCCAGCGTCAGCCTTGAGAAGGGTCTCTCGCGGACCATCGCCTATTTCGACCGGCTGCTCTCCGGAGCCTCGCGGGTGCACGGCAACGCCGGCGTCGAGACGCCGTAGCGGCCGCAGGCCCCGGTAACGTGCCCCAAGGCGGTCCTGACGGCCCCGGCAGAGTGTCCCGTCGGCATGCGGCAGGGGCGCTGGCTGCTGTGTCCTCGGTGATCGTGACGACAGCCACCGCCACCCCCGCCCTCTCGGGCGGGGGGGAGGTGGGCAGTCCCGTGCTCGAAGCGCGTCCCTTCGATGTCCGCCGCTTCGGGGCAATCTGGGATGGACGGAGCCACCCGCTCCGGGAGAGGTTCCCGACGATCGAGCGGGCGCGTGCCGTCTATCCCTTTGCTCGCTCGCTGGAGCAGCAGGTCGACTTCTGCGCGACCCAGGGCGCCATCAATGCGGCCGCCGCCGCCGGGGGCGGCTGCGTCTGGTTACCACGCGGGGTCGGAACGATGGACGACACCCTGGTCATCCCGGAGGCCCGTCCCTTCGGGGATCCCGGCACGCAGGTCGACATGCGCGGGGAGGTCTGGCAGGGCACGCGGCTGCGGTGGACGACAGATCTTGGTCCTGGTCGCTTCGCCATCTCCTTCGGCGACCCCGCGGCCTCCAGGGCCAACCGCCTCGGGCGCTATGCCGCGGACGGCATGTACGAGGGATTGTTCGAGGATTTCTGCATCGAGGGTCCGAACCCTCCGGGAGCCCTCGGCGCCGTACACACGCGGATGAGCGGCCTCGCCTGGGGCGCGAGGCGCACCCTCAGGCGAATCAGGGTCTCGCGGTTCTACGCGGGCATTGATCTCGTCGGCGATCACAGCCTGTGGGAGAGTGTGCAGACGCCGGACAATTTCTACGGCGTCTATGTCGCCGAGCCGAGCGACTACATGGTCGGCGACAACGTCTACACCAAATGCTTCTTCACGGGCTGCCGGATGGCGGCGATCGCCATCCATCCCCGTGCCTGCCTGCCGAGCGGCATCTATATCGGCTGCTACATCGGCGGCGCCCCCTACGGCGTGATGAAGGAGGAGCGGAACGGGCTGACCAACCCCGACAACCGGCTCGCCGCAGGCGTCGTCTTCGACCGCTGCATGTTCGAGTACATCGGCAATGCGATGCTGGAAGACCGGAACTTCCGGGAGACGACGGCGACGGCGATCAGCGACCTGGTCGACGTTCAGTTCCGTGGCCTTTGCTACTTTCAGTGGCAGGACGGCAACAGGATCCCGGCCCACCCCCGCCGTGCGATCTGGAATGTCGGAGGGTTGGAGCGGGTCCTGGTTCAGGGGTGGGGCGCCACCTTCGCCTTCGTTCCCGGGGATGACTGCCTCCTCCGCGTCGGGCGAATCGAGAATGCCGCTCTCGATCTGCGGTGGAGCGAGGTTTTCGCCAACCTTGCCAAGGCTGGCAGGCCGGTCTTCGACGCGTCCGTGACGGCCGCCTACTCCGGTCGTCACGCCACCTGGCAGGAAGGGACACTCCAGGGCGGGTTCTTTGCGATGACCGGACCCGATAGCGGGGGGCGCGTCGGGAAAGATGAATTCGTTCAACTCCAGCGCGGCGCGGCGGCACGGGTCAGCGACCAGAACCTCCCGCTCGGCGTGGCGCAGATGGCCGCCGAGCCAGGGCGCTGGATCGGGATCGCGACCTGGGGGGGGGCGGTTCGCTGCCGCCTCGCCGGTCCCGTCACGGAAGGCTCTCCCGTTTTCTCGAACGGCACGGGGGCGGCGGTCGTCATGGCCGGCCGGCAGGAAGGCGATCTGATTGGCCATGTCGTGCGGGCGCTGGAAAGCGGCTACGCGGAGATCGCACTGAAGCTCTGACGGAGCCCTCACGGGGAAATTGCATCCGCTCGGGCCGCCCTCCTGGCCGTCGCCTCCTGCGACTCGACCCGGGAAGTCCGCGCCTGCGGGATCGGCCGCAGTGTCACCCCGATGGCCCGGCCGCCGGTTCCGGGGCCGGCAGGCAGCTTCCACGGAAAGGGCAGTTCCATGGGGCAGCTGGAAGGAAGCCCCTGGACTGAATTGATGCCTGGGTAGCGGGTGTGATGCGGAACGACGGCCAGTGCCAGCGCGCAAGGGCGGATTTGCGGTCGGAGAATTCCGTGGGCCGGGATACTGGAAAAATTCAACCTGGGGTTGTCATCAAGAACCTGTGAAGTTAACTAAGGTCAAACCTCTTGCGGTATGATCAATGGCTGACTTCATCGGCACTGCGCCCATGAGTGCGTCCGCTTTTCTCGACGCGATGGGTGTGAACACCCATGTCAACAATTGGGGGAACGGGAGTTCCTACGAAGATTTCGACAAGGTGCGCGGGGCCCTGACCTATCTGGGCATCCAGTACATCCGCGACGGCGTGCCCATCGAGAACACGTCGTTCCCGCGTTACGAAGCATTGGCGGGGGCTGGGTATCGGTTCGACTTCATCGTATCGGCCGTGGATTTCAACATCGCGGGCAGTTACGAGATCGACCTGAAGCGTCTGAACGCCTTCGCGAAGGACTACGCCGGTTCGATCGCGGCGATCGAGGGCTTCAACGAGGTCAATACCTGGACCGTTCACCACGATGGGCGCGACAGCGGGACAGACCTGTCGCTGGCCCATGACCTGCAGGGAATGCTTTACGACAACCTGAAGGCCTCCCCGCTTCTCTCCCAGATCCCCGTGCTGAACGTTACCGTCGGGGGCCTCTCGGTCGAGAGTGCTGCGGGTCTGGGCGACCTGAGCGCCGCGTCGGATTACGGGAACTGGCACATCTACTTCGCCCACGGCGAGCAGCCCGGGAGGAACATCGCTGCCGGTGTCGCGGCGGCGAAGACCTTCAATCCCGAGGACCCCGTCCAGATCACAGAGACCGGCAACTACACGGCGGTCCATTCGACGGATCATAGCCCCGGCGGCGTTTCCGAGATCGCCCAGGCGAAGCTCAATCTTAATCTCCTGTTCGATGCCGCCAAGGCGGGTGTCGAGCGCACCTACCTTTACGAGCTGCTGGACACGGGGATCGAGCCTGATACGACTTTCGGTGGCAGCCTGGGGCTCTTCCACGGCGACGGCACGCCGAAGCCGGCCGCGACCGCGATTCACAACCTGCGCGAGATCCTGGCCGACAATGGCTTGAAGGCAACGGGCATTCCGCAGGAAGCCCCTCGTATATCCCTGTCGGACCTGCCGCCCAACAGCAACACGCTGCTCCTGCAGAAGGCGGACGGGCGGTACGACCTGGTCATCTGGGCGGAGCCGGACATCTGGGACGAGCAGAACCACACCGACCTCTCGGCTCCCACATCCTATGTCACCGTGACGTTCGATCGGCCGTTCGGCGGAGTGGCGGTCTACGACCCGTTGCTGGGAACGAATCCGGTGGCGCAGGCCGGCAACACGGACAGCATTTCCGTCGCCATCACCGACCATCCCATCATCATCGAGCTCTCGCCTCCGACGGCGGGAAGTGTGGGTGGCGGTGCGCCGGCCGGAATCTCCCTCCATGGCGGTGCGGGCGCAGACATGATGCGCGGCACGGAGGGAAGCGACAGCATCTTCGGCCAGGCCGGCGACGACACGCTCGTGGGCGGATCCGGCAACGACATGCTGGACGGGGGTGACGGGAAGGACTGGCTGGATCTTTCGGCCGCGACCGGCGCGGCGGGCGTGGACCTCGGCAGGACGTCGGCCCAGGCCCTGGTGGCCGGCCATGGGCAGGCCACGGTGCTGAACATCGAGAACGTGCTGGGTGGCCGGTTCGACGACAGCCTCACCGGCTCGGCGGCCGCGAACGTCCTGATGGGTGGCGGCGGCAACGACCGGCTCCTCGGCATGGATGGGAACGACACGCTGCTGGGCGGGCGCGGAGCGGACACGCTGGAGGGCGGGGCCGGTGACGATGTCTTCATCGGCCTGGACGCGGGCGACCTGCTGGATGGCGGGGCAGGGACCGACACGCTGAGCATGGCGAAGGTGAATTCGCGCTCCTGGATCTATCTCGACGGCACGGACGAGAAGGGGGTGGCGCACGCCAATGCCTACGCGGCAGCGGGATCGGTGATCGTCTCGGTCGAGAACCTCACCGGATCGGCGGTGGGCAGCGACGCCTTCTGGGGCGATGCGGGCGCGAACAGGCTGGTGGGGATGGGCGGCAACGACCTGCTCTACGGCAAGGGCGGCAATGACCGGCTGGAGGGAGGGGACGGCAACGACATCCTTTCAGGCGGTGCGGGCGCGGACGACCTGATCGGGGGCGCCGGGGCGGACCGGTTCGTCTTCGATGTGGCCCCGATCGCGAGTGCGGCGGACCGGATCACCGACTTCGAGGCCGGCCTGGACAAGCTGGTGATCTCGCGCGCGGCCTTCGGGATCGCGGCCGGCATCACGCCGGCGCTGATCGCCAACGCCGCGCCCGCGGCGCATGGGCCGGGCGGCGTGCTGCTCTATGACACCGCGGGCGGCGGCGCGGGCGGGCTCTTCTGGGATGCGGACGGTCTGGGCGGGGCGGCGGCGATCCAGATTGCCCGCCTGTCCAACGCCGCGCCGCTCAGCGCGAGCGACTTCCTCTTCGTGGCGTGAGGAACGGGACCGAGCACCGGGAGGTGGGGCGCCCTGGCTGCCCCGCCGTGATGGCCTCGATCCTCGTGTCCGGTGCCACCGATCCGGCGCCGGCAGGGGAAGCGGGCCGCTCAGGCGGATCTAGCCCGCCGCCGTGAGCTGCTTCGCCAGGACGCGCAGGATGTCACCCGCCGGCACCGGCTTCTCGCAGCGCGGCAGGTGGGCGTAGGCGGCCGGCACGACGCCCGCGTCGTATCCCGTTGCGAGCACGACGGGCACGCCGCGCGACGCGAGGGCATCGAGGACCGGCCATATCATCTCCCGGCGCAGGTTGACGTCGAGGACCGCCCCGTCCAGCCGCCTCTCCACCATGGCAAGGTGCGTTGCCTCGCCCACCGTCGCGGCGGGGCCCACGACCTCGACGCCGGCCCCCTCCAGGGCTCCGGCGATCTCGTCGGCGATGAAGTACTCGTCCTCCGCCACGAGGATGCGGCGGCCCCGCAGGGCGGCAAGGCCCGTTCCGCTCATTCTGCTGTCTCCCGCAACCCGAATGCTTCCGCCGGCAGCGTGATCGTGCAGCGGATGCCGTCGGCGTTGAACGCGCGCCAGGTTTCCGCCCCGAGCTGGTAGGGCAGCGCCCGCTCGATCAGCTCCGACCCGTAGCCCCGGCGTTCCGGCCCACCCTCGGGCATGGCGACGCCGCTCTCGTTCCACTCCAGGACGAGGCGCTTTGCCCCGCTCTCCCCTGCAAGGCGCCACCGCACGGACAGACGCGCGCCTTCCTGGACGATGGCCCCGTACTTCGCCGCGTTGGTCGCCAACTCATGCAGTGCGAGCGCGACCGTCTGCACCTTGTCGCCGGGCAGGGTGACGTCCGGGCCTTCGATGGTCACCCGTTCGGAGGTGCCGTCGCCGACTGCCTGCAGCTCGGCATTCACCAGGTCGCGCAGCGGCACGGACCAGGCCTGGGCGCGCGAGAGGAAGCCCTGCACGCGCCCGAGGGTGGAGAGCCGGCTGTCATACTCGCTCCGCTCCGGCGAGGCCGGAAGGCTGCGGCGCGCGAGGTTTCTCACGATGGCCAGCAGGTTGCGGGATCGATGGTGCAGCTCAGCCACCAGCGTGTCCTGCTGTGCCTGAAGTCCCTTCAGCTCCTGGATGTCGGTTGTCGTGCCGAGCCACTCGATGATGCGCCCCTGCGGTTCCTTCGGCGTGGGGCCATTCCGCACGGGCAGGGAACGGGTCTGGTGCCAGCGCCACGCACCATCTGCCGCGCGCCGCACCCGGTGCTCCACGTCCAGATGGCCCTGGGACCGTGCGGCATGCCAGGCCACCATCGTCCGCACGCGATCATCGGGATGGATCGCCGTCATCCAGCCCCAGGCAATGCCCGCCTCCAGGCTCTGTCCCGTGTAGTCGCACCATTGCGGCGAGGCCCAGGTCCAGTAGCCCTCGTCGGACGACCGCCAGACGAGCTGGGGCATGCCCTCCACCAGCGTGCGGAACCGATCCTTCTCCGCCTCCAGCGCCATGCCGGCGAGGGCGATGTCGGAGATGTCCTGCACGACCCCGGCGACCTGCATGACCGTGCCGGCCTCGTCCCGGATCGGGAACCCCGTGTCGCGCAGATGCACGACGGATCCGTCCGGCCGCACGACCCGGTAGTGCACGATCACCGTCTCGCCCGCGACAGCACGCGGCATGGCGGAACGGAAGGTTGCCCGGTCCTCGGGGTGGACGAGGTCGAGGACGACCGAGAGGTCCGCCAGCGCGACCTCGCGCGGGATCCCGTACACCTGCTCGAAGGCGGGCGAGAGGTAGTCCAGCCGCTCGCCCCGCCCGTCCGCGATCCAGAGCACGTCGGTCGAGGCCTCGGCGAAGCCGCGGAACCGCGCCTCGCTCGCCCGCAGCGCCGCCTCGTCTTCCCAGCGACGGGCGGTGATGTCCTTGGCAGTGCCGAGCCATTCCGTGACCTTGCCCTCCACATCGAGGATGGGCACGGCGCGCGACAGGGCCCAGCCCAGGCTCCCGTCCACCCGGCGGACGCGGTGCTCCAGCTCGAACGGCGCCATGGACCGGATCGCGGCCTCGATGGCGGCATGGACCACGGCCTGGTCGTCGGGCGGGATATAGGCCTTCATCCAGTCCCGTGTCGGATCGGGCGTGTCGGCGATGAAGCCGCGTCCATCGAGGGCCCGCATCTCCGACCAGTCCGGGCTCACCCGGAAGACCACGTCGGAGCTGGCCATGACGAAGCCGCGGAACCCCGCCTCGCTCTCGCGCAGCGTCGCCTCCGCGCGACGGTGCTCCGTTGTCTCGATGGCCGTCACGAGGATGCCGGCGATCGCCCCCTGGTCCCCCTTCAGCGGCGAGTAGGAAAGGGTGAACCAGGCATCCTCAGGCACGCCGTTCCGCGTGACGGGCCAGAGCTTGTCCGGGAAGGTGAGGGTCTCCCCCGCCCATACCCGGCGGTAGATCGGGGCATTGCTCTCCCAGGCCTCGGGCCAGCACTCCCGCGCGGCCTCGCCCAGGCCCGCCGGGTGCTTCGTGCCCATCAGCCCACGATAGCCGTCGTTGTAGATTTGGATCAGCTCCGGTCCCCAGAGGACGGCCATTGGGAACCCGCCCCCGAGAATCAGGTCCACCGTCCCCAACAGCCGCTCCGGCCAGCCCTCCGCGGGACCGAGCGGCGTCGCGGCCCAATTGCGGGCACGGATCAGCCCCGCTATCTCCCCCGCCCCGTCGGGCCAGCGGATGGCCGCATCGGCCCGGTCATGCCTCTCTGGCTCGACCAACTGCTCGTCCTCCGTGTTCGCTGTCGAGGCTTCCAGGACGCGAACGTCGGAAGGAAGATATGCCGCCACGAACCTGTTGTCCCGATGATCTCATCCATTCCGCCCCGCCTGCGAAAAGCTGCGGTTCGCCCGCATGCGGCGCCGCGTTCTTCCGGATGCCGGGGCGTGCGCGCGGAATGGTGGGACACGATGGAGGGGCGTGAAGCTCCGGTGCGGCCCCCGTGATCCGGCGGGGCTGACTGTCATGAGCCGACCAAGGGGGGACTGACTCCATGGCCACCCATCCTCCCTAATCGGCAACCGCGTGCCGCTTGCCCTCCCGTTCATCGAGAATGCCCCTGATCGCCTCGAAGATCGCTGCCGCGCGCTCGGACGATCCTTTCGCGTGTTTGATCAGATCTTCGAGGGGGGCGCGGATCGCCTCTGCAGTTGGGTCCTGCCCGCGCCTGTCCGGTGGACAGCCGCCGGGAGGCTCATTGGCATCAACAACGCTCACAGCAACTTCTCTTCTATACAAATGATTTGCTTCGAATGGCGATGATGACGGTATTGGCAAGATGCGAATCTTAGCTAAGTTGATTTAACTGGAGCAGAGATCGAAAATAGCGGGGCTGTAGATCACGAAACTAACTCAGGTTATCCCGCTCATTGTAACCTATGTGAAACTGGGAGTTTTTCATGGCATTGTTCGATGCTCGTGAGCGGAGCGCCACCGACTTCGAGGGGGTGGTCGGCGAGGCTTTGGACCGGGTGCTGAACATTGCCAGACCGGAGAACCGCCCGCTGGCGATCCGGGCACTGCGGATCGAGTTGGAGCGCTGCCTCGCCGAGGCGCCGGTCTCAGCCGACGTTCTGGATGCCCTGAGGCTCCGTGCCCGTCTCGCCGCCGCGCTCGACAGGGCATTCCGTGCCGCCGAGAGGGGCGGCTGAACACCTGGGTTGAGCCGTCCCGCTCACCTGCCCGGCGGTTTCCCGAGGGAGCGAGGAATTAAGCGGGCCTGGCAAGGCCGGACAGCCCTGCGCGGCGAGGGGCCTGCCGCGCGCGGCGCCCGAGCCATTTTCCCGCAGTGCCTTGCCCAACGGCGATGGGCTGCGGGGCCGCGGCTCAGGCTGGCCTCCTCGTCCAGGAGAGGCATCCGCCGCCCAGGCTGGACCAACCGACCATGACGGCGCCGTTGCGGTAGAGGTCGATGACGGAACCGCCGTCGCTTAGGTCCACCGCCAGAAGCTCACCGGACGGATCGCTCCAGGCCACGCGGGCACCGGCCGCGACGGCCGCCGCGAAGCTCGCTTCCGTGCCCTGGCCGGCGGGATAGAGCACCATCATCACCGGCTGCCCCGCCGGCGGCATCGCGGCGATCGGGCCGGAGGCCAGGACGAGCGCTGCGAGAACGGTGGCCAGGACAGCGCCCTGGCGGCTTGGGCCGGAGGGCCGGTCAGGCCGGCGCATCAGCCACAAGGCCACTGCAAGCGGCGGAAGCCCTGTCACGACGAGCCAGCCGATGTCCCAGGTCAGAGGATCCGGCACATCCACGCGGACGCGGTGAATGCCAACGATCCAGTGGAACACGATCACGTCCACCGCCTGCCACAGGGCGAAGCCGAGGAACACGCTGCCCAGCAGGCGGGAGCCGGACTGCGCCAATCCGCCCCTCGTGCGCCAGAGGCCGACAAGCCCGATCGCGGAGAGAAGGTAGACCGCCACGTGGAACAGACCGTCGGCGAGGATCTGGTTGCGGATGTCCCGCAAGGCCTCGCCGGGAACCAGGGAGAGGAAGTGGTGCCACTGCAGCACCTGGTGCAGCAGGATGCCGTCGAAGAAGCCGCCGAGGCAGAAGCCGAGGAGACCGGCCGAGAGGAACAGGCCGCGGGATGGCCTGAGGTCAGGCGCGGCCGGCGTTGCGCCATAGGGCTGGCTGGAGGCGATCGTCATCCTGCTCTCCGGTGACTCAGGAGGAGTCTTCTGGAGCAGGATCGGGGAAGAAGGCCCTAACCTGCGCTACCGGTGCGCGGGGTGGCGGCCTTATCTCTCACAGGCGTGACAGAGGTCGCCCGCAAACCTCCCCAGCTCTCGTGACATCGCCAGAGCCTGAACTGCAGGGATCTTGAGGCGATGCCGATGCCGAAAGATCCGCGTTGGTCCTCTGCCATGTCATGCGGAGATGAAGGAGGGGTCGGCGGCCGACTTGCATGGGTTAGAGCAGCATGGCCCGGCATGGCCCATCTGCCGCCGGTCTCTTAACCCCTGACGATTGTCGAGAGGCGGGAGGGCTTCTACCAGACCCGCAATGGAACCAGCGGCCTGCTGACCATTTCGATGTGACAGCAGGCTGCCGCGCACATGTTGGAAGGATGCTCGGGATTTCCCTGATGGCAGGATCGGTACGCTTCGGCTTTCACGCCTCGCACGAACAGTTTCCGCCTTCGGAGCTGCTGTCGCTCGTCCAGGAGGCAGAGGGCGCAGGGTTCGATGCGGCCATGTCGTCGGACCATTTCCGGCCGTGGGGGGCGGCACAGGGGCATTCCGGCTTCGCCTGGTCGTGGCTGGGGGCCGCGATGGCGCGCACGCATCTGCCCTTCGGCGTCATCTCAGCGCCGGGCTATCGTTATCATCCGGCTATCCTGGCGCAGGGCGCGGCAACCCTGGCGGAGATGTTCCCCCGTCGCTTCTGGTTCGCCCTCGGCAGCGGGCAGCGGCTCAACGAGGACATCACCGGAATGTCCTGGCCGGAGAAGGCGGAGCGCAATGCGCGCCTGCAGGAATGCGCGGGCATCGTGCGCGCGCTGCTCGCAGGGGAAACGGTGACGCATCGCGGGCGTGTCACGGTGGTGGAGGCGAAGCTCTACAGCCGCCCGGTGACGCCGCCGCCGCTCCTCGGCGCCGCAGTGACGGAGGCAACAGCCGAGGCGGTAGGCGCCTGGGCGGACGGGCTGCTGACCGTCTCTGCGGAGCCGGACAAGATGAGAAAGGTCATCGAGGCCTTCCGGCGCGGCGGAGGAGAGGGCAAGCCTATGATCGCGCAGGTGGCGCTGAACTGGGCACCGACCGAGGACGAGGCGTTGAGCGGTGCCCATGAGCAGTGGCGCACCAATGTCCTGGGCGGCGATGTGAACTGGGAGTTGCGGAGCCCGGAGGATTTCGACACGGCGACGCGCTTCGTCCGGCCGGAGGACATGCGGAAGGCCGTGTGGGTCTCCTCGGATCTGGCCTGGCATGCGGAACGGTTGGCGGAGTTGGTGGAACTGGGCTTCGAGGAGATCCAGATCCATCAGTTGGGACGCAACCAGCAGGCGTTCGTCGAGGCCTTCGGAGCGAAGGTGCTGCCGCAATTGCGGGACACCCGCCCTGTTTGACGGGCCCTATCGCGACGGGGGTGCAAACGAAGTGAGTGCGACCGACGGCGCGGCTGGTGCCGGTCTGCCCGGGCGATGGCCATCGCGAGCCTGCCGCGAGGCCAGAAAGGGCGGGGGGAGGGCTCCGGCCTTTGGCGCCTTCCGTGCTACTGCACGATGATGGATACCAGACCGCCCGTTCCGCTCGCCGTCCTCGTCGGCATCCAGATGCCGGACGTCGATGATGTCGCGCATCAAGCCAGCCTTGAGGAGCTGGGCCGCCTGGTGAAGACGCTGGGCTACGAGGTGGTGGGAACGGTATCCCAGCGCCGGGAAGGCACGGGTGCGGGGGCGCTGCTGGGAAGCGGCAAGTTGGCCGAACTGGCCGCGCTGACCGGAGGCACCGGCGTCGTCAGTTCCATGGCGCCACCCCCGAAGTCCAAGGCGCGGCAGAGGTTCGAGGGGGCGGAGCGGGATCGTGACGTGACCGAGGAGGATACTGAGACCTCCCGCAAGCCCGAGTTCGTGATCGTCGATCATGAGCTCTCGCCGAGTCAGATCCGCAATCTGGAGCGTGCGACCGGCGCCCAGGTCCTCGACCGCACGGGCGTGATCGTCGAGATCTTTCACCGGCACGCCAATACCCGCGAGGCGAAGCTGCAGGTGGAGATGGCGCGCCTGAAATACGTGGCGCCCCGTCTGCGGGAGTCCTCGGGCGGTGGCGGCAGGCAGCAGGGGCCCGGTGCGGGCGAGAGCACCCTCGACCTCGACCGCCGCAAGATCCGCGACCGGCTCGCAGAACTGAAGGAGCAGCTGGAGGCCGTTCAGCGCGACAGCGACCACCGCCGCTCCGCCCGGCGGGATCAGCTGCGGGTGGCGCTGGTCGGCTACACCAATGCCGGGAAGTCCTCGCTGATGCGGGCGCTGACAGGAAGTCAGGTGCTGGTGGAGGACAAGCTCTTCGCCACGCTGGACACCACCGTCCGGATCCTCCAGCCGGAAACCCGACCCCGCGTCCTCGTGTCGGACACGGTTGGATTCATCAAGCAGCTGCCGCACGACCTGGTCGCCTCGTTCCGCTCCACGCTGACGGAGGCGCTGGAGGCTTCGCTGCTGCTCTACGTCGTCGATGCCTCGGATCCGACCCATGAGGCGCAGCTGGTGGTGAGCCGCAGCGTTCTGCGGGAGATCGGGGCGGATGTGGTGCCGTCCCGTCTGGTGTTGAACAAGATGGACCGGGTGGATGCGGCCGGGCGGGCCGCCCTGATCGCGAAGCATCCGGACGCGATCCTGCTCTCCGCGCACGCGCCCGAGGATGTGGCGGGGCTGAGAGACTCGATCATCGCCTTCTTCGAGGCGGAGATGGTCGAGGACGTCCTGGTGCTGCCTTACGCGAAGCAAGGGCTCCTCGGCGAGGTGTACGAGAGCGCAAGGGTCCTGTCCGAGGAGTACGACGAGAAGGGCCGCGTGCTGAAGGTGAGGGGGTTGCCCGGTGCCATCGCGCGGCTGCGCCGAAGTCTTGCTACCGACTGAAACCCATTGCCGTCTTTTCCGGCTGTCGATGCCCAGGGCGCACCGGGTCACCTTCCAGGGAACCTTCCGATCTTATGGTGCTGGATCGTCAGCGCCAGAGCGAACTGACCGGCAAACCGGGCGTGAGTCTCGGCTGCTCCCGGGTGGCCGCACATTCTGGACTGCCCGGCAGGATGGGCAGGATTGGCTATGTGCTAGGGCCGAGCGACTGGCCGGCATCTGGATCGGGGCGGATCTCTGGGCTGACGACCGACGACGGGAG
>NZ_JAGIZA010000030.1 GCF_017813365.1 Roseomonas indoligenes | reverse complement strand
CCCCCACCACCGCCAGAGGCGCCCCCGCCGCCGGAGCCGCCACCCGTGCAGGCCGCGGAGGAGCCCCCGCCGCTTCCGCCGCCCCCTGCCCCGCCGCCCCCGCCCGTGCCGGTGGTGCAGCCGCCGCGCCCCCGCGCCCCGGCGCCCCGCCCCGTGCGACCCCAGGTGGCAGAGCAGGCGCCCGTGCAGCCCTACGCGCCGCCCGTGGCCGCGCCGCCGGCACCGGTGCCCTCCCCCGCGCCGGCCCCCGCGGCGCCGGCCGCGCCCGCCCGGGCGGCCGGCGGCGTGCCCAGCGACTATGTCGGGCAGATCGCCGCCGCGCTGAACCGCGTGAAGCGCTATCCCCCCGGTGCCCGTGCGCGGCGCGCCGAGGGCGTGGTGACCGTGGGGTTCGTCCTGCGCCGGGACGGCAGCGTCGCCTCCGCCCGCCTCGTCCGCAGTTCCGGCGAGACCGATCTGGACGAGGAGGCGGAGGCGATGCTCCGCCGCGTGAGCCTGCCGCCCCTCCCCGCCGACATGCCGGGGAATACGGTGGAACTGGTCGTGCCGATCCGCTTCGGCCTGCGCTGAAGCGGGTCATCCGCCTTCAAAAACAAGCGACTGGACACCATATCCACCGGGTGTCCAGCAACCCCACAATTCCTACCCCGTCACTCTCCCCGCGCCTGCGCCGCCGTGTCGCCCGCCTCTCCCGCGCGGTTCGGGAGCGGCGCGCGCTGGAGCTGCGCTATGGCGGCGCCTGGCGCGTGGTGCATCCCCACGCCATCGGGCGGACCGGCACCGGCCGCATCGGCCTGCTGACCTGGCAGACCGCTGGCCTGGCGCGCGGCCCGGACGATCCCGGCGAGGGATGGCGCCTGTTCGACGTGGCCCGCATCGAGGGCAGCCGCGCCCTGCGCGCCCATTTCGCCCCGCGCCCGCGCGGCGGCCCGCACTGGACGCCCGGCATCGACGCGCTCGTGGCCGAGGTGCCGAGCCGGGCGGAGGCGCTCGCGGCCTGATACCGGCCGCTGGTCGGCCCCAATCTTTCGCCGGGCGGGCTCCGCCGTAAGCCAGCGCAACCTTCCGCCACGCCTGCCGCTGCAAAGGCGTCCCCCGCGCAGGAGCCGACGCTCATGTCCGCCACCACCCTTCCCACCCCGGCCGAGGGGCGTTTCCGCGTCGTCCGCGCGCTGGCGAGCGGCTGGTGGCTGCTGCTGCTCCGCGGGGTGGTCTCCGTGCTTTTCGGCATCTTCGCCTTCGTGGCACCGGGGCTCGGGCTCGCCGTCATCCTCGGCGTCCTCGCGGCCTGGCTGGCGCTGGACGGGGTCTTCACCCTCTGGCAGGCCGCGACGGGCCACAGCGCCGTGCCCCTCCCCGGCCCGGCCCGGCCGCACTCCGGCTGGCTCTGGGTTGATGGCCTCCTCTCTCTCGTCGCGGCCGTGGTGTTGATGACCATGCCGATCGCCTCGGCAATCGTGCTTGTCCTCCTGGTCGCGGCCTGATCCATCGCCACGGGGATCTTCCGCATCGTCCTCGCCTGGCGCAGCGGAAGCTGGCTGCTCGGCCTCTGGGGCGCCGTGGGCATCCTCTTCGGAATCTGGCTGGCCTCGGCGCCAGGGGCCGGATTGCTGGCGCTGATCTGGGTGGTGGCGATCCAGGCCGTGCTGGGCGGCATCCTCCTCGTCAGCCTCGCCTTCCGCCTGCGCCGCGTCCACCACGACCCGACGCCGGGCTGATCCGCGGACCAGGGTTTTCCGGCTTTTCGCTGAAGGTCTGTCCCGGGGAGAGGAAAAAGGAATTCTTCCTCTTCCCGAACCCCTCACCATCATCTTTTTCTTCGAGTTGGTCTGGCTCGGCTGGCGGTGCGCCTCGGGTCCACGACCCGAGGCGACTGCAAGGGCAGGATCAAGTCCTTCGCGCCGAAACCCCGTGTCAGTCCGGCGCGGCGGTAGCCAGCCGGGGGTCCAGGGGCCTCAGGCCCTTGGCGGGGGTTCCAGGGGGCAGCGCCCCCTGGCTCCGGACAGGCCAGAACCTAGACCGACATTCCCGCGCACCAGCCCGACGACCAGGCCCATTGGAAGTTGTAGCCGCCGAGCCAGCCCGTCACGTCCACGGCTTCGCCCACCACGTGCAGGCCGGGCACGGCGGTCGCCGCCATGGTCTGGGAGGAGAGGGCGGCGGTGTCCACGCCGCCCGCCATCACCTCGGCCTTAGCGTAGCCTTCCGTGCCCGTGGGGGTGAGTGAGAGGTTCTTCAGCCGCGCGGAAACGGCAGAGAGGGCCTTGTTGCCGAGCTCGCCCACGGGGCGCGCGTGTTCCTGGAACAGGGTGGTGCCGAGGGCGGCGGCCAGGCGCTGGGGCATGTGTTCGGCCAGGACCGTGTGCAGGGCGGCGCGCGGGCGCTCGTTCTTGCGGGCCAGCAGCCAGGCCGTGGCATCGAGGCCGGGCAGCAGGTCCACCGCGACCGGCTCGCCCGGGCGCCAGGGGGTGGAGACCTGCAGGATGGCGGGGCCGGAGAGGCCGCGATGGGTGAAGAGCATCGCCTCGGTGAAGCGCGCCTTGCCCGCGCGCGCCTCCACGGGCAGCGAGACGCCGGAGATGGGACGCATGAGGGCGAGGTCGGCCTCGCCGAAGGTCAGCGGCACCAGGCCGGGGCGCGGCGGCAGCACGGACAGGCCGAAGCGCTGCGCGATCTCGAGCGAAAGTCCCGTGGCGCCCATCTTGGGAATGGAGAGGCCGCCGGTGGCCAGCACCAGCGCGGGCGCGGTGAAGGTGCCGTGGTTTGTCTGCACCTGGAAGACATCGGCGCGGGAGACGTCGGTGATGCGGTGGCGCAGGCGCAGGTCCACCCGTGCGGCGTCACACTCGGCCAGCAGCATCGCCACGATGGCGCGGGCTGAGCCGTCGCAGAACAACTGGCCTAGCGTCTTCTCGTGATAGGGGATGCGGTGGCGCTCCACCAACGCGATGAAGTCCCGCTGCGTGTAGCGGGAGAGGGCGGAGCGCGCGAAATGCGGGTTGGCCGAGAAGAAGCGCGACGGCTCCACCCCGAGATTGGTGAAGTTGCAGCGGCCCCCGCCGGAGATGAGGATCTTCGCCCCCGGCCCTTCGGCATGGTCCAGCAGCAGCACGCGCCGGCCGCGCTGCCCGGCGGTGAAGGCCGCCATCAGGCCCGCGGCGCCGGCGCCGAGGACGATCGCGTCGAAGGTCTCGGTCATCGCGGGCATCCCTTGGCGCCCCGCGGCGGATCGCGCAAGGCCGCCTCGCCAAGCCGCGCGGCCTGGGCAAGAATGGCCGCACCAGGGAATCCACGATGACCCATTTCGTTCCTGCCACGCCGCAGACCACCCGTATCGGCCAGTTCGACGCCGCCTTTCCGCCGGTGGCGAGCATCGCGGCGGGGGAGAGCGTGACGCTGCAATGCGTCTCCGGCCTCGGCGACGCCGTGCCGGGCGAGGGCAGCGGGATGACGGTGCCGCAGGCCCTGCGCGACATTGCCGCGGCGAACACGGCGGGCCTGGTCGGGCACATCATCACCGGCCCGGTGGAGGTGCGCGGCGCGGAGCCGGGCGATGCGCTGCGGGTGGAGATCGAGCGGATCGAGCTCGGCACGGATTGGGGCTTCTGCGGCTTCCGCCCGCTGATGGGCACGCTGCCGGAGGACTTCCCCTTCCGCCGCATGCTGCACATCCCCGTCGATCAGGCGGCGAAGACCTGCATCCTGCCGATGGGCGGGGGCATCAAGCTAGACCTCGCGCCCTTCTTCGGCGTGATGGGCGTGGCGCCGCCGCCGGAATGGGGCCGCATCTCCACGAAGGAGCCGCGCGCGCATGGCGGCAACCTCGACAACAAGGAGCTGGTCGAGGGCACCACCCTGTGGTTGCCCGTGCATGTGGCGGGCGCGATGTTCTCCGCCGGTGATGGCCACGGCGTGCAGGGCGACGGCGAGGTCTGCATCAACGCGCTGGAGACGAGCCTGACCGGCACCTTCGGCCTGCACATGGAGAAGGGCGGCGGCGCGCGCGATCCGATCCTGCGCTTCCCGCGCGCGGAAACGCCGACGCACTTCATCACCATGGGCATGAACGAGGACCTGGACCTCGCGATGAAGCAGGCGCTACGCGAGATGATCGGCTTCATCGCCGCGCGCACCAACCTCTCGACGGCGGATGCTTACCAGTTCTGCTCGCTCGCGGTAGATTTCCGCGTGACTCAAACCGTGAACGGCGAGAAGGGCGTGCACGGAATGTTGAGGAAAGGTGTCATCCTCTAGCGGCGTGTGAAGTGGGCATGGGAAACGGCTGATCCGATTCACACACTGAATCCTGTCCACAGAATCGCCCACATATCCGTCCACAAGTTTTCGTGGGTGTCATCTTGTGGGCGGGTAACCCTCTGACCTACCGTATCTTGTATCGTCGTTGACGGGGGTAGGCGCGGTGGACTGGTCAGCGGAAGCGATCGAACAACTCAGGGCGCTTTGGGCGGAAGGACACTCCACCGCCGAGATCGGGCGCCGCATGGGTATCTCGAAGAACGCCGTGGTGGGCAAGGCGCATCGCCTGCACCTGCCCGCGCGCCCGAGCCCCATCCAGCGCGAGCAGGCCGCCGCGGCATCCGCCGCGCCCCGCCCGATCGCAGCCGTCGCGCCGGTCGCTGCACCCGCGCCGCGCCCCGTCATGCCCGTCGCGCCGCGCCCGCCGGCGCCCGCGATGCGCGCCGCGCCGCCCGCCGTGGTGCGCCCCTTCCCGCGCAGCGGCGCGCGGACCTGCTGCTGGCCGATCGGCGAGCCCGGCACGC
The DNA here is from genome assembly GCF_017813365.1 of Roseomonas indoligenes. Classification (GTDB taxonomy): domain Bacteria; phylum Pseudomonadota; class Alphaproteobacteria; order Acetobacterales; family Acetobacteraceae; genus Roseomonas; species Roseomonas indoligenes. The sequence goes on along the minus strand of NZ_JAGIZA010000030.1, from coordinate 33,134 downwards.
CGGAGTTCCGCTTCTGCACGTCGGAATCCTTCGCCGGGAAGCCCTACTGCCTGGAGCACGCTTCCATCGCCTACGTGAAGGCGCGCGATCGCCGCGAGGACGCGGCCTGAACGGCAGCGACATCGCGTGACAGGAAGGGCGCCGGTCAGGGGGACCGGCGCCCTTCTTGTTTGTGCTTCGGGAGGCTCCGCCTCCCGGACCCTCCACCAGGGGGAAGAAGGAATTCTTCCCCCTGGACCCCCATCATCTTTTTCTTCGGGCTGGGGCCGGGAGACATGTTCCGTGCCGAGGGTCGATGACCCTCGGCGAACCGCCTGCCGGGTATTCCACGGCAGTCTTCCAGAAGAAGATGAGGGGTGGGTTCCAAGGGAGGGGAGAATTCCTTCTCCCCTCCCTTGGGGCCATCAGACACCACGCCCGCCGATCAGCCGCCGCCGGATGCGCCCGCCGATCCAGTCGATCGCCGCAACGGTGACGACCATCAGGAGGATGATGAAGGCCACCTCGTCCCAGTGGCGCACCTTGATGCGCTCGGCGATCTGCAGCCCGATCCCGCCCGCGCCGACCACGCCGAGGATGGATGCGGAGCGCGTGTTGCTCTCGAAGAAGTAGAGGGCCTGGGCCAGCATGACCGGCAGGACCTGCGGCAGGATGCCGAAGCGGATCGCCATGATCCGCGATCCGCCGGCGGCCACCACGCCCTCCGCCTGGCGCCGGTCCGCGTTCTCGATGGCCTCGGCGTAGAGCTTGGAGAGGGTAGCGAGGTCGGAGACGAAGAGGGCGAGCACGCCGGCGAGCGGGCCGAGGCCGACGGCGCGCACGAAGGCCAGCGCCCAGATGAGCTGGTCCACGCCGCGCATCCCGTCGAAGACCCGGCGCAGGGAGAAGCGCAGCAGGGTGGTGGTGACGATGTTGCGCGCGCCGAGGAAGCCGAGCGGGATGGCGAAGACCGCGGCCAGCACGGTGCCGAGAAAGGCCATTGCCACGCTCTCCGCAATGCCCTTCAGGATGTCCTGCCACAGATCCCCGGGAGAGGGCGGGATCATCAGGCGGATGATGACGAAGAGGCCGGAGAGCCCGTTCCACAGCCGCTGTGGCGTGATGTCGAAGAGCCAGAGTGCCCAGCCCAGCCAGAGCAGGAACAGCGCGCCTCCGACCAGGCGCCAGGCGCGGCGGCGCGGCGGCAGGGCGAAGGCCTCCGGCAGCGCCGCCTTCCAGTGGGCGATGCGCGCCCCGCTCACGCGCGCGCTTCCCCGACCAGCCCGCGGCGGACGCGGTCGGAGAGGAGGTCGATGGCCGCCACCACGATCACGATCAGCACGATGATGGCCGAGATCTCCTCGTAGTAGTTCTGGGAGATGACGAGGTAGAGCTCCTGCCCGATGCCGCCGGCGCCGACGAAGCCGATCACGCTCGCGCCGCGCACGTTGATCTCGAAGCGCAGCAGCAGGTAGCTGACGAGGTTCGGCGCGACCTGCGGCAGCATCGCGAAGCGGCAGGCCTGCACCCAGGTGCCGCCCGCGGCCCGCACCGCGTCCCAGGGGCCCATCGCCGCGTTCTCGATCGCCTCGGCGAAGAGCTTGCCCAGCGCGCCGGCGGTGTGGAGCGCGATGGCGATGATGCCGGCCAGTGGCCCCACGCCGAAGGCCCAGACGAGAATCAGCGCGTAGACGATCTCCGGCACCGTCCGCACCGCCTCCAGCCCCCGCCGGGCGAGCTGGTAAGACCAAGCATTCGGCGCCGTGTTCCGCGCGGCAGCGAAGGAGAGCAGCAGCGCCGCCACGCCGCCCGCGAGCGTGGCAAGCGCCGCCATGTTCGCCGTCTCCAGCAGCAGCAGCGCCCACTTGTCCAGGCGGTAGAACCAGAAGGCGAGGCTGCCCTCCGTCTCCCACCCGCCGAACAGCGCGGCCCAGCGCAGGTCCGGCAGCAGCCGCGCGAAGTAGTCCCCGGCGCGCGGCAGGCCTGCGGCGAGCGTCGCCGGGTGGAACTCGCTCATCCACGCGCTGGCCAGCAGGGCGGCCAGGAACAGCGCCACGCCCAGCAACGCCCGGCCCCGCTTCGCGCGGCGCGCGGCCTGGAAGGCGGCCTCGCCGCGCTGTGCGGCGGTGCTCAGCGGGCGCTCCGCTGAGGGAAGAATGAGTTCTTCCCCCAGACCCCCATCATCTGTTTTGCCAGGACTGCCGTGGATACCCCGATCGCTGTTCCGCGCTTGATCGCCGGGCTGCCATGTCCCGCACCGAGCGGCCACGCCGCTCGGCGAGACCCCAGCGCAGCATTCCGCGGCAGCCCGATCAAAAAAGACGAGGGGATTTCCCGGGAGAATTTCTTCTCCCCCCTAGGGGCCACGAGAGCTGTCACCGCCGACGCCGGCGCTCCGCCGCCTCTTCCTCGCGCAGCTTCAGCACCAGCGCGTAGTCGTCCATCGTCACGGTGCGGAAACCCGTGCCGCCGCCGCGCTCGATCCCCTCGTAGACCTTGGGATGGGTCTTCGGCATGGCCAGGAAGAAGGCGCGCATGTCCTCCTTGAAGGCATCGGGCAGGTTGGTCCGGCAGGCGATGGGGCCGGCGGGGATGGGGTCGCTCCTCCAGATCACGCGCAGGTCGCGCATGTCCAGCATGCCCTTGTCCACCATCACCTTCAGCGCCCCGCGGGAGTAGCCGGTGGCGAAGTCGCCGGCGCCGGAGGCCCAGGTGCAGCCCGCGTCGTACTGACGGTGCAGCACGGCCACCACGGCCTGCTCGTGCCCGCCCGCGAAGCCGGTGCGGGAGAAGTAGGTGGTGGGATCGATCCCGGCGGCGCGCAGCGCGGCGCGCGGGGCGAAGTAGCCGGAGGTGGAGGCGGGGTCGGCCCAGGCGAGGGACTTGCCGCGCATCCCCGCGATGTCGGCGATGCCGGAATCCGCGCGCGCCACCATCACAGCCACGTAGCCCAGCGTGCCGTCATCCGCCTCGGCGGCCACCAGGGGCTCGATGGCGCCTTTCGTGTCGATCCAGGTGCCCGCGAAATTCGCGGCGCCCATCTGCGCCATCTCGATATGTCCCGCGGCGAAGGCCTGGCCGACGCCCGCGAAGTCCGGGGCGGGATAGAGGCGGACGGGAAGCCTGAAGGTCTCCTCCAGCAGGGCTTGGTAGGGCTCGTTGCGGGCCAGGCGGTCCGCCTCGTTCTCCCCGCCGGAAATGCCGATGCGCAAGGTTCCGATGGCGTCGGCCCAGGAGCGGCGGCCGGGTTCGGGGAAGGTGAGGCCGGGATCGGCGCTGCGCCGGGCAGCCCGGGCGGGAAGCGCGGCACAGGAAAGGGCGGTGGCGAGGAGGGCGCGGCGGCTGGGCATGGCAGGCCTCGAGGTCAGGCGGGCAGGGCGCCGGGGAGGGGGCGGGCATCGGGCGTTTCCGCCTCAAGCGCCTCCTCCGGCACGCCGTAGATGGCGTGGACCTCCGCGGCGGTCAGGGCGGTGGGCGGGCCGTCGAAGACCACGCGGCCGGCGGCCATGGCGACGATGCGGTCGCAGTAGCGGCGGGCGGTGTCCAGGTGGTGCAGGTTCACCAGAACGGTCAGACCCTCGCGCCGGTTCACGTCGCGCAGCGCCTCCATCACCACGCGGGCGTTGCGCGGGTCGAGGGAGGCGATGGGCTCGTCCGCCAGGATCAGGCGGGGTTCCTGCAGCAGGGCGCGGGCGATGGCCACGCGCTGCTGCTGCCCGCCGGAGAGGGTCTCGGCCCGCTGCAGCGCCTGCTCCGACAGGTCCAGGCGGTCCAGCGCGTCCAGTGCCATGGCGCGCTCGGCCGGGCTGAAGTTCAGCAGGAGGGAGTTCAGCGCGGCCAGGAAGCCGGGGCGGTGGTTCAGCCGGCCGACCAGCACGTTGGTCAGCACGTCCAGCCGCCCGATGAGGTTGAAGCCCTGGAAGATCATGGCGCAGCGCGTGCGCCAGTCCCGCAGCGCCTTGCGGCGGAGCGCGGTGACGTCCGTGCCGTCGTGCAGGATGCGGCCGGAGGTCGGCTCCGTCAGGCGGTTGACCATCCGCAGCAGGGTGGACTTGCCCGCGCCGGAGCGGCCGATGATGCCGACCATCTGCCCGTCAGGGATGGCGAGGGTGACGCCATCCACGGCGGCGCGGCCGCCGAAGCGGCGCGTCAGGTCTTCCAGCTGCAGCATCGCGGGCCCTGCGTTTGCCGGGCCAGTATAGGGCCGAAGTGCCGGGCGCCTATGGCGGCGTCAGACCCCCGCCAGCACCGCTTCCGTCACCCGCGCCGCCTGCGCGTCGTCCAGGTAGGGGTGCATCGGCAGGGCCAGGATGCGCTTGCACAGCGCCTCGCTGACCGGCAGCGGCGGCACCTGGCCGAGGGCGGAGGCATGGGCCTCGCGATAGGCGGGCTGATGGTGCAACGGCAACGGGTAGTAGACCGCCGTCGGCACGCCGCGGGCCTTGCAGGCCTCTTGCACGCGGGTCCGCTGCGCCTCGTCGGCGAGCGCGATGGAGTAGAGGCCGTAGGCGCTCTCCGCGCCCGCCGGCTTCGCGGGGGTCTGCACCGTCCCGGCCAGCGCGGCGTCGTAGGCGGCGGCGATGCTGGCGCGGGACTTCAGCTCGTTTTCGAGCAGCGGCAGCTTGCAGAGCAGGATGGCGGCCTGGATCGTGTCCAGGCGGCCGTTCATGCCGGTGCGCATCACCTCGTAGCGGGTCTTGCCCTCGCCGTGCGTGCGGAGGGAGCGGTAGAGTTCCGCCTTCTCCGCGTCGTTCGTCAGCAGCGCGCCGCCGTCGCCATAACAGCCGAGAGTCTTGGTCGGGTAGAAGGAGAGGGCGGCGGCGCCGGCCCAATTGCCGAGGCGCTTGCCGTTCAGCGCGCCGCCGAAGGCCTGCGCGGCGTCGTCGAGGGCGAACATGCCCTCCTCGGCGCAGATCGCCTCGATCGCCACCCAGTCGGCGGGCAGGCCGAAGAGGTCCACGCCCACCACGGCGCGGGGGCGGAGCTTCCCTTCCGCCTTCACCAGCGCGATGCGGTTCTTCAGGTCGGCGATGTCGATGTTGAAGGTGTCCGGGTCCACGTCCACGAAGACGGGGGTGGCGCCGAGCACCAGCGGCACCTCGGCGGTGGCGGTGTAGGTGAAGGCGGGCAGGAACACGGCGTCGCCGCGCCCGATCCCCTCCGCCATCATCGCGATCTGCAGCGCGTCCGTGCCGGAGGAGACGCCGACGCAGTGGGCGGCGCCGGCGAGACCGGCCAGCGCCTTCTCCACCTCCTCCACCTCAGGCCCCTGCACGAAGCGGCCGGAATCCAGCACGGCGGCGATGCGGCGGTCGATCTCCGGCCGGATCAGCGCCTGCTGGGCCTTCACGTCGAACAGCCCGATGGGCGGGAGGGAGGAGGGGTCTTGCGCCATGCGCGGCCCCTTAGCGCAAAGCGGGCGGGGCGTCGAAATCAAGGATCGTGTCGGAGGGTTACCGCGCCCGATCCCCATGATCCGGCAGCTCCCGGCCGGGCATGATGCGGGAAAGGGCAAGGCCGAGCGCCAGCATCGCCGTCCCGCTGACCGCCAGCGCCCCCGTGGGCCCGAACCTGCCGAGGACCGTGCCGAAGAGGAGCGGCCCGAGGGACTGCCCCACGAAGAAGGAGAAGGCGTGCATCGCCACCGCCGATCCCCGGGCATGGGGCGCGATCTCCGTCACCCGCATCTGCAGGGAGTTGTGCATGGTGAAGTAGCCCAGCCCGATGAGGAACATGCCCAGCACCACCGGCAGGACGCCCAGCCCCAGGGCCCATCCGCCGGCGGAAACGAGAAGGAAGCCCGTGGCCACCACCAGCCCCGCCACGCGCTGCATGGCCGCCAGCCCCAGCCGCGACAGCATCGGCCCGGCCAGGAAGGTGTAGGCGACGCCCGATGCGCCGAAGGCCCCGATCGCCAGCCCCGCCTGCACCGCGCCGCCCAGCCCCCAGCCCGCCACCAGCGCCGCGAGATAGGGAAAGAGGCCAAAGACGAAGAGGCCTTCGGTGGCCACCGCGGCGTAGATGCGCCGGGCGGCGGGCAGCCGCACGATCTCCCGGTAGCGCCGGGCGGCGGAGCCCGCGTCCAGCCGGCCGGCGGCCGTGTCGGGCTCCCGCCGCAGGTCCCGCCAGAGCACCAGGCCCATGGCGAGCACCGCCACGGCCCCGCCGCCGATGATCCCACGCCAGTCCACGAAGCCGTGGACGAGGCCGGAGACCACCCCACCCGCGATCTGTCCGGCGGTGGAGAAGGCCAGCAGCCGGCTGAGCGCCACCTGCCGCGAGGCCTGGGGCACCCGGTCCCCGAAGGTGGCGATGACCAGGGGGTAGATGCCCCCCGCCGCCGCCCCCGCGAGGGCGCGGAAGCCGAAAAGGAGCCCGAGGGAGGGGGCCAGGGCACAGGCGACGAGGGCCAGGCCGGTGAGCAGCGTGGCCAGCGCGATGATCCGCCGCTTGCCCAGCGCATCCCCCACCGGTCCGAGGAAGGGCTGCACCAGCGCGTAGGGCAGGGCGAAGGCGGAGGCGAGCAGCGCCACCGAATCCGTGGCCGCCGCGAAACTCCGGGCGATCTCCGGCAGGATGGGATCGAGGCTGCGGGCGGAAAGGGAGGTGGTGAAGGCCGTCAGGCCATAGAGGGTGATCAGCCGGCGGATGCGGGAGGCTTCGTCGGGCGGGGCGAGCATGCCCGGCCATGGTGGGGCCCGGTCCACCGGAAGGCCAGTCCCGGCCGCGCGGGGCTGGAATGCAGGGGCGGGCGCGTCGATCGGCCGGGGCCCCTGACGCCCGCTCAGGCCAGCAGCGCCGCGTTCACTGGCCCGGGCGCCTCGAAGGCGACCCAGTGGCCGGCGCCGGGGATGACCAGGGGCTCGGTGCCCCGTTCGCGGAAGAAGGCGATCCGCTCGGCCATGTGGGGCACGACGATGGCGTCGTGCTCGCCGTAGATCACCGAGAGCGGGGCGCGGACCCTCTCCAGCGCCTCCCGCAGGGCGGTGGGGTGAACGACGTTGCGGCTGCGGTAGCGGGCGTGGTCGCTGTTCCAGGCCTGGATGGCCAGGGCCTCCGCGTCGATCCGGGCGGGGTCGTGGATCATCAGCCGGGCCAGGTTCTCGCGGTGCGCGGCCACCCGGTCCTCGCCCCGGCGGTCGCGGATGGAGAGGAGGGGCACGGGTTCCCGGGTCAGGCCGAGGGAGCCGGCACCAAGGAGGGCGAGGGAGAGCACCCGCGCCCCGGGCCGGGCGGCGACGTGCCCCGCGATGATGGAACCGAAGGAGAAGCCGACGAGGTCGTAGGGCGCATCGCCGACCCGCGCCGCGATCCCGGCCGCGACGAGGGCGGCGAGGCCCGGCAGATCCGTGCCGGGCGGCGGCAGGTCGGATTCCCCCAGCCCCGGCAGGTCCGGCACGAGGAGGCGGCGCCGAGCGGACAGGGCCTCGATGTTGCGCGCCCAGTGCCGCCAGGACCCGGCGCCGCCGTGCAGCAGCACCGCCGGCCGCCCCGATCCCCATTCGTGCCAGATCATCCGGCCGCCGCCATGGGTTGTTTCCGCGGGGGTGGCAGCCTGGATCAGGCGGTTCAGCCGGGCTTCGGGATCGTCGGGGAGCATGGACGGATGTTCGGGCAGAACCTTCCGCTCGGCCAGGGAGAGGGAGCAGGAATTCTCCCTCGCCCCGACCCCCTCGCCCTTACTCTTCTTCTGGAGGGTTGCCGCGGGATGCGGAACGGGGGGTTTGCCGGGCGGCGTGGCAGCCCTGGAAAAGAGGATGATGGGGCGCGGGGGAGGGATTCCTTCTTCCCCCGGCGGAGCCCCCGAGAATCCCTGGCCCCAGGGTCTTGTCGCGCCGCCTGCCCCTGAATACATCGGGGCCGACGGGAATGGCCGGCAGGTCAGGACCCGTTTTCCAACCCCCATCCGATTGAACAATGGGGCCGCGCACGGTGCCTGATCACGGGCCGTGCCCCGGCCGCCGCGAAAAGGAGTGACGGATGAGCAAGGTCATCGGTATCGACCTCGGCACCACCAATTCCTGCGTCGCCATCATGGAAGGCGGCGAGACGAAGGTCATCGAGAACGCCGAGGGCGCCCGGACCACCCCCTCCATGGTCGCCTTCGCCAAGAATGGCGAGCGCCTGGTCGGCCAGGCCGCCAAGCGCCAGGCGGTGACCAACCCGACCGACACGCTCTACGCCGTGAAGCGCCTGATCGGCCGCCGCTTCGACGACCCGATGGTGCAGAAGGACGTCTCCCTCGTCCCCTACAAGATCGCGCGCGCCGACAACGGCGACGCCTGGGTGGATGCGGGCGGCTCCAAGCAGGCGCCGCAGCAGATCAGCGCCTATATCCTCGGCAAGATGAAGGAGACGGCCGAGGCCTATCTCGGCGACAAGGTGACGCAGGCCGTCATCACCGTCCCCGCCTACTTCAACGACGCCCAGCGCCAGGCCACCAAGGAGGCCGGCAAGATCGCGGGCCTCGAGGTGCTGCGCATCATCAACGAACCGACGGCCGCCGCGCTGGCCTACGGCATGGACAAGAAGAACGGCGGCACGATCGCGGTCTATGACCTCGGCGGCGGCACCTTCGACGTGTCCGTGCTGGAGATCGGCGACGGCGTCTTCGAGGTGAAGTCCACCAACGGCGACACCTTCCTCGGCGGCGAGGACTTCGACCAGCGGGTGATCGACTATCTCGCGGACGAGTTCAAGAAGGAGAACGGGATCGACCTGCGCGGCGACAAGCTCGCCCTGCAGCGCCTGAAGGAGGCGGCCGAGAAGGCGAAGATCGAGCTCTCCTCCGCGAAGCAGACCGAGATCAACCTGCCCTTCATCACCGCCGACGCCTCCGGGCCGAAGCACCTGGTGCTGCAGCTGTCGCGTGCGAAGCTGGAGAGCCTGGTGGACGACCTGATCCAGCGCACGCTCGAGCCCTGCAAGAGCGCGCTGAAGGATGCCGGTCTGACGGCGGGCGAGATCGACGAGGTGATCCTGGTCGGCGGCATGACCCGCATGCCGAAGGTCATCGACGCCGTGAAGTCCTTCTTCGGGAAGGAGCCGGCCCGCAACGTGAACCCGGACGAGGTGGTCGCCATCGGCGCCGCCATCCAGGGCGCGGTGCTGAAGGGCGAGGTGAAGGACGTCCTGCTGCTCGACGTGACCCCGCTGTCGCTGGGCATCGAGACGCTGGGCGGCGTGTTCACCCGGCTGATCGACCGCAACACCACGATCCCCACCAAGAAGTCCCAGACCTTCTCGACCGCTGACGACAACCAGACGGCCGTGACGATCAAGGTCTTCCAGGGCGAGCGTGAGATGGCGGCCGACAACAAGCTGCTCGGCAACTTCGACCTGCAGGGCATCCCGCCGGCGCCGCGCGGCGTGCCGCAGGTGGAGGTGACCTTCGACATCGACGCGAACGGCATCGTCTCCGTTTCCGCGAAGGACAAGGCCACCGGCAAGGAGCAGCAGATCAAAATCCAGGCCCGCTCCGGCCTGTCCGACAGCGACATTGAGCGCATGGTGAAGGACGCCGAGGCGAATGCCGAGGCCGACAAGCGCCGGCGCGAGACGGTTGAGGCCAAGAACAACCTTGAGGCCCTGGTCCACTCCTCGGACAAGGCCCTGAAGGAGAACGGCGACAAGCTGGCCGATGCCGAGAAGGGCGAGGTCGAGGCCGCTCTCTCCGCCGCGCGCTCCGCGCTGGAGGGTGATGACCCCGAGGCGATGAAGACCGCGGGCGAGCGCCTGTCCGCCGCGTCGATGAAGATCGGCGAGGCGATGTACAAGGCGCAGCAGGCGGCCGAGAGCGCCGGGGCGGCCCCGGGCGGCGAGGGTGGGGCCAGCGGCCCCAGCAACGCCAACCCGAACGGCCCCGGCGGCAAGGTGGTCGACGCCGAGTTCGAGGACGTCGATCCCTCGAAGAAGAAGCAGGGCTGAACGGCCACGCCGTGAAGTAGAAAAGGCGCCCGGCATCGCGAGAGCGGGCCGGGCGCTTTCTCTTTGCGGCGCCGTTCCTGTATTCACCCCGCTCGTATTCAACCCCTCAGGGCGAGCGCACGCCCCGCACGGGAACCATCATGGCCAAGCGTGACTATTACGAGGTGCTGGGCGTCGCCCGCGACGCGAACGAGGACACGCTGAAGAAGGCGTTCCGCAAGCTCGCCATGCAGCACCACCCCGACCGCAATCCCGGGGACAAGGCGGCCGAAGCGAACTTCAAGGAGTGCAACGAGGCCTACGACGTCCTGAAGGACGCCGAGAAGCGGGCCGCCTATGACCGCTACGGCCATGCCGCCTTCGAGGGCGGCGGGGGTGGCGGCGGCCCCTTCGGCGGTGGCGGCGGCTTTGCGGGCGGCGGCTTCGAGGACATCTTCGAGCAGATGTTCGGCAACCTCGGCGGGCGCCGGGGCGGCGGGGGCGGCCAGAACAGCGGCCGCGGCGCCGACCTGCGGACCGAGGTGACGATCGCGCTGGAAGAGGCCTTTGCCGGCACGAAGCAGACGATCCGCGTCCCCTCCTCCGTCTCCTGCGACAATTGCCAGGGCACGGGCGCGGAGGGCGGCAAGCCGCAGACCGAGACCTGCCCGACCTGCAAGGGCGCCGGCAAGGTGCGCGCCCAGTCCGGCTTCTTCCTGGTGGAGCGCGCCTGCCCGACCTGCGGCGGCCAGGGGCGCACCATCAAGAACCCCTGCAAGGTCTGCGGGGGCGCCGGGCGCGTCCAGAAGGACCGCAACCTCAACGTGACCATCCCCGCGGGCGTGGAGGAGGGCACCCGCATCCGCCTGGCGGGCGAGGGCGAGGCCGGGCTGCGCGGGGCGCCGGCCGGCGACCTCTATGTGGATATCGGCATCAAGCCCCACCCGATCTTCCAGCGGGAGGGGAACAACATCTTCATCCGCGTGCCCCTGCGGATGACGCAGGCGGCGCTGGGCGGGAACGTGGAGGTGCCGAGCATCGACGGCGGCCGTGCCCGGGTGCAGATCCCCACCGGCACCCAGGCGGGCGACCAGTTCCGCCTGCGGGGCAAGGGCTTCTCCGTCCTCCGCTCCGCCGCGCGGGGGGACATGTACGTGCAGGTCTCCGTCGAGACGCCGCAGAACCTGACCCCGAAGCAGCGCGAGTTGCTGGAGCAGTTCGAGGCCGAGGCCGAGGCCAACAATCGCACCAGCCCGGAGAGCGAGGGCTTTTTCTCCCGCGTGAAGGAGTTCTGGGACGGGCTGGGGCGCTGAGCGCCTTCTCCGAGTGTTTCTCGAGAAACCCCCGCCGGTCCGCCGGCGGGGGTTTTTTCTTGGCGCCGGCCCGGCGTTCCGGACCCGTCCGGGATTCCCCTGGGGATTCCAGCCGCTTGCCCGGCTTGAGCGACAACGTGCCCGAGCGTTCCGCGTCCTGGAGGCGACAGGGACAAGCGATTCACTTTTCCCGTGATTTATCCACAGGATCAGGGCTTGACCGGGTCGGACTCGCCCGAGAGTCCGCGCTTTGTTCCACGGACTCCGGGGAGTTACGCAGTTTAAGATCTAACCTGTTGAAAATGCTTGCAGTTATGATATCCACAAGCAGGTAAGCAACAAAGAATTCCCTGACTCCACAAGGCTTTGCTGCCGTCTCTTGCGCCCCTGTCCCAACGGCGCCGCCCATCTATTCCACCAACTTGTCCACAGGCCTCGCCAGATGCCCCCAGGGCCGAGCGCTTCGTCCACATTCCCAGCCATTGGCTTGTCGCCGGGAAGGTAGGAGGAGTTCTTGCTCCCCGTAGCTCATCACCAGATCGTCTTCGGGCCTTGGAGGCATCCGGGAGCCTGGACAGCTGCAAGGGCGGGATACCGTCTCTCGCGCCCCGGTCCCCTGTTGAGCGGGCCAGGGACGAAGCTCCCTGGGGAACAGCGCACGCAAAAAAGGCCGGAGGAATGACTTCCCCCGGCCCCGAGCGGTCCCTTGAGGGAACCGTGTGTCTTAGCGGCGCAGGCCGAGGCGACCGATCAGGGTCTCGTAGCGCTGCTGGCTCTTCTTCTTCGTGTAGTCGAGAAGGCCGCGGCGCTGGCCAACGAGCACGAGCAGGCCGCGCCGGGAGTGGAAGTCCTTCGGGTGGACCTTCATGTGCTCCGTCAGCGAGGTAATCCGCTCGGTGAGCAGGGCCACCTGGACTTCCGGCGAGCCGGTGTCGCCCGGGGCGGTGGCGTATTCCTGGATGAGCGCGGCGCGGCGCTCAGGAGTGATCATCGACATCGGGATATCCTAAGGTCGGGATTTCAGGGTCACCCGCGGGCGAGCCAGCGTTCGGGGCGGAGAAGCCCTTCCCCCAGGCGGCACAATCCCATCAGGCGCTCCCCCGACAGCACGCGGACCAGGCCCCCATCGGGGTTGGCCGCCTGCGGAACCCGGCCCATGAAATCGACCAGGGAGAGTTCCTGGCCGAAGGAGAGCCGGGCGGCCTCGGCTTCGGTGACGGCCAGTGCCGGGATGTCGTCCAGCGCGGTCGTCACCGGCAGCAGAAGCGCCGGGGAAGGGGGCGGGGTATCGCCCGTGACAATCAGGCTGTCCAGCGGAATCGCCGCCTCCTCTCGGAAGGGTCCGACCCGCAGGCGGCGCAGGGCCGCGATATGCCCCACCGTTCCCGCCGCCCGCGCCAGGTCCCGGGCGAGGGAGCGCATGTACACGCCCTTGCCGGACTGCACGTGGAACACGGCCGTGTCGTCGTCGATGCGCTCCACCAGCTCGAAGCGGTCCACCCGGGCAGGGCGGGGCTGCAGCTCCACCGCCTGGCCCTCGCGCGCCAGGTCGTAGGCGCGCTCCCCGTTCACCTTGATGGCGGAGTAGATGGGCGGAACCTGCATGATGTCGCCGCGGAAGGCCGGCAGGGCGGCCTCGATCTGCTCGTTCGTCGGGCGATAATCGGAGGTGGCGATGGTGTTCCCGTCGGCATCGTCGGAATCCCGTTCGTCGCCCATCTTCAGGGTGAAGCGGTACACCTTCGTGCTGTCCATCACGTAGGGCACGGCCTTCGTGGCGGCGCCGAAGGCGATGGGCAGGATGCCGGTCGCCAGCGGATCCAGCGTGCCGCCATGGCCGACCTTCTGGGCGTCGAAGGCGCGCTTGAGCTTCGTGACCACGTCCGTGGAGCCCATGCCCGTGGGCTTGTCCACGATCAGCCAGCCGTCCAGGGGCTTTCCCTTGGGCTTGCGGTTCTGCCGGCCCCGATGCCCGTTCTGCCCTGCCATGCGCGGCCTGCCTTCTTCGCTCAGACCGTCATTCGCGCGGTCAATCCATGCCTTCCCGGTCCGGTGCGGGCGGGAAGGGCGGCCGTCTAGCACCGGGCAGGGGCGGGCGGGAATGGCCCCAGGGGGAGGGAGAAGGAATTCTCCCTCCGCCGGGAACCCCCACCCTCATCTTTTTCCGGGGAGCTGCCGCGGAATGCGGGGCTGGCGGTTCGCCGAGGGTCATCGACCCTCGGCGTGCAACAGGGTTCTCTGAAACCAACTCGAAGAAGATGATGGGGTCCAGGAGGAAGTATTCTTTCTTCCCCCTGGCCTGGGCAGACGCGAAGCGCTTGTCCCGGGGTTCCGGGGGCGGAGCCCCCGAGCTGCCGCTACCCCGCGGCCAGCACCGCTTCCACGATCTCCTGCACCTCCAGCGCCTCGCGCAGGGTGGCCAGGGTATGGGGCTCGCCGCGGGTCATGGCGATCACCTTGTCCATCTGGCCGCGCAGGACCATCGGGCGCATCCGTTCGTTCGGGATGGCGTCGGGGGCAGTGGCCCAGCCCTCCGGGCCCTCGCGCTCGGCGATGGACCAGTCGCGCAGGCGGATGGCGCCGGCGGGGCCGCGCAAGGTCCAGGCGTTGGTGTCGTCGCGGTCGGTGGTGCCGACGTCCCCGCGCAGTGTCACGGGGATGCCGCCGGCGGTGAGGCGGGCCTCCACGGCGGTCTCGGAGCGGTCTTCGCCGGGGTAGGTGGCGCGGGCGGATTCCAGGGTCAGGGGGCCGAGCAGGCGGCGGGTGAGGAAGAGGAAGTGGGAGACCACCTCCCGCGTGAAGCCGCCCTCGGCGCGGCGGGAGAGCCAGGAGGCGGCGTCGTGCTGCCAGGGGCGGGGCCAGATGGCGAAGGCGACCTCGATGGAGAGGGAGTCCGGGGCGCCGACGGCGCCGGCCTCCATCCAGGCACGGAGTTGGGCCACGGCGGGGGAGGAGGCCATGGGAAAGTTCACCCCGGCGCGCGCCCCTTCCGCCTCAGCGCGGGCGACGAAGGCGCGGGCGGCTTCCGTGTCGTGGGAGAGGGGCTTTTCCAGCAGCACGGAGCGGCCGGCGGCCAGCGCCGCGCCGGCGAGCGGGAGGTGGGCGGCGGGCGGGGCAGCCACGTAGAGGCAGTCGCAGCCCGCGATCACGGCCTTCGCGCTCTCCAGCATTGGCAGAGTGGGAGCGATCGCGGAGAGACGGGTGGCGGCTTCCGGCGAAGGGTCCCAGACGCCGCTCAGCCGCAGCGGGGCGCCGTGGTGGTCCAGGGCCGCGCGCAGAAGGCGCTCGCCCATGATGCCGAAGCCGACGATGCCGAGTTTGACGGTGTCGGGATGCTCGGAAGCCAAGATGCCTGTGCCCCTGTGCGTGAGGCGGCGGAAGATGACCTCCGGCCCGGCCGCGCGCCAGTCCCTCAGCCCGGCAGGCAGGCGCGCAGCGTGCCGAGCTTCTCCGGGTTCCGCATCACATAGACCGCGACGATGCGGCCCTCCACGATCTCCAGCGTGGTGGCCTGGGGGAGGCCATCCGCCTCCAGCGTCACGAAGCCGGGCAGGCCGTTCAGGCGGCCGAGATGCAGCAGGGCGGAGGGGGGCGGCACCTTGCGGGACAGGCCGGCGAAGAATCGGCCGACCTTGTCGGCGCCGAAGATGAGGTTGCGGGCGGCCGGACGGATGCCGCCGCCATCGGTGTGCAGCACCACGTCCTTAGCCAGCAGGGTCCGCAGCGCGTCCTCCTGCCCATCCCGCGCGGCGTCCATGAAGGCGCGGGCGATGCGGCGGGCCTCCTCATCGGTCACGGATTGCCGGGGTTCGGGCTCGCCCAGATGGGTGCGGGCGCGGCTGGCCAGCTGGCGGCAGGCGGCCTCGCTGCGCTGGAGCAGGGCGGCGATCTCGGCGAAGGGCGTCTCGAACAGGTCGTGCAGGATGAAGACGGCCCGCTCCGCCGGGGAAAGCCGCTGCAAGGTGAGGAGGAAGGCGACGGAGATGTCCTGCGCCCTCTCATGCGCGGACTGCTGCGGCGCCTCCTCCGTTACCAGGAGAGGTTCCGGCAGCCAGGGGCCGACATAGCTCTCCCGCCGGTGGCGGGCCGATTTCAGGTGGTCCAGGCTCAGCCGCGCCGTGGCCTTCAGCAGCCAGGCACGGGGCAGCTCGATCCTCGCCCGGTCCGCGGCGTTCCAGCGCAGGAAGGCCTCCTGCGCGATGTCCTCCGCGGTGGCGAGGGAGCCGGTCATGCGGTAGGCGAGCCCGATCAGCTCCCGCCGCAGCGGCGCGAAGTGCTCGGCCGCGTCGGGCCCGCCCGACATCTCAGGCGGCCTTCGGCAGCACGCCGGGGACGCTGCGGAAGGCGATGGCCAGCCGGTTCCAGGCGTTGATCGTGGCGATCAGCATCGTCAGCTTCACGATCTCCTCCTCGGTGAAATGGGCCCCCAGCGCCTCGTAGTCCTCGTCCGGCGCGTGGGTCTGGGAAACCAAGGTCAGCGCCTCCGTCCAGGCCAGGGCCGCGCGCTCCCGGTCCGTGTAGAGCGGCGCCTCCCGCCAGGCGTCCAGCAGGAAGAGGCGGGCCGGGCTCTCCCCGGCCTTCATGGCATCCCTCGTGTGCATGTCGATGCAGAAGGCACAGCCGTTGATCTGGGAGGCGCGGGTCTTCACCAGTTCGATCAGCCCGTGCTCCAGCCCGCTGGTGGCGACGGCGCGTTCCAGTCCCATCATGGCCCCCAGCAGCTTCGGGGCGGTCGCGTAGTAGTCGAGGCGAGGCGTCATGGCGCTCTGTCCTTTCAGGTGTTCGCCGATAGGACGAGGCGGCCCCCGCCGGTGTGACAGCCCCGCCGCATTTTTCCGGCCGCCACGCTTCCGCCGCAGGACGGCGCTGACTCTGCCACGGGCGCCGCGCTAGGTTGCGTCCGGGCCTCGGGGGAGGCCCGAGGGGGTTTCCGATCGTGTCCGCCATCCTTCTGCGGCTGTTCCTGCTCGCGGTGGCGGGCGGGGCGCTCTCCGCCTGTGGCAGCACCCGCGGCCCGATCGCGGCCGGCTACGGCTACGAGGCGAGCAGCGGCTACCAGTCCTGCGTGCCCTATGCCCGCGCCCGCTCCGGCATCGACCTGCGCGGCGACGGGTGGCAGTGGTGGGAGGCCGCCGCCGGCCGCTACGACCGCGGGCAGACCCCCCGCCCCGGCGCGGTGCTGGTTCTCCAGCGCACCTCCCGGCTGCGGGACGGCCACGTGGCCGTGGTGGCCCGGGTGATGGGACCGCGCGAGATCCGGGTGGACCACGCCAACTGGGCCTCGGGCGGGCTGAAGGGCCGCGTGGCGCGCGACCAGGCGGTGGTCGATGTCTCCGAGCGCAACGACTGGTCGGCGGTGCGGGTGTGGTACCCGCCGGCCAATGTGGTGGGGAATACGGTGTTTCCGGCCTACGGCTTCATCCTGCCGTATCGGAGCTGGGCCTCGGCGGAGTAGCGGGGGCGGCCCCCGGGGGAAATTCCTTTTTCCTCTGCCGGCAGCGCAACGTGACAGATGAAGGAACCGTCATCCGCCCATTGCGTCCGGGGCCTGCATGGCCCATGTCCCCTCACGGATTTCCACAGGGCTGGGGCGGGCCGGTTTACCCCGGGAATGCGTGGCCCTAGTCTCCAACCTGGAACGTGGCAGGGCTTCCGGCCCGGCACATAAGGATCTACGGGGCGTCACATGGGTTCGTTCAGCATCTGGCACTGGATCGTCGTGCTGCTCGTCGTGCTGCTGCTCTTCGGCAGCGGCAAGATCAGCGGTTTGATGGGTGACCTCGCCACCGGCATCAAGTCCTTCA
Organism: Roseomonas indoligenes; assembly: GCF_017813365.1. Classification (GTDB taxonomy): domain Bacteria; phylum Pseudomonadota; class Alphaproteobacteria; order Acetobacterales; family Acetobacteraceae; genus Roseomonas; species Roseomonas indoligenes. The sequence continues at coordinate 16,132 of NZ_JAGIZA010000030.1, read as the reverse complement.
AGAAGAACATCAAGGAGGACGAGCCCGACGCCTCCATGGCGGACAGCACCGTCGTGCCGCCCGCCGGCAACCTGCCCCCGCCGACCGTGGGCACGGCCGCCGACCCGCACCGCACCACCGTCCGCCAGCCGCCGACGGTCTGAACCCCTTCATTGCGGGCTGAAGCTGCGCCGGCCCCAGGGTATTCCCCTGGCGGCCGGCGCATTGCTGTCGAGGAGGCGCGTGTGCCCGAACCCATTCCGCAGGCCGCGATCGAGGCCATCGTCTCCGCCGGGCGGCGGATGGCGGAACGCAACTGGGTGCCGGCGACGGCGGGGAACATCTCCGTCCGGCTTCCCGGAGGGCGGGTGGCGATCACCCGATCCGGCTTCCACAAGGCGCAGCTGGACGCGGGCGCGGTGATGGCCGTGGACATGGGGGGCGCGCCGGAGAATCCGGCCCTTCGTCCCTCCGCCGAGACGGGGCTGCACTGCGGCGCCTACCGCACCTTCCCCGATGTGGGCGCGGTGGTGCACGGCCATTCCATCGCCAACACGGTCCTTTCCCGCCGGGCCGGGGATTCCATCCGGCTTGAGGGCTACGAGCTGCTGAAGGCCTTTCCGGGCCTGGCCACGCACGAGGCCGCGGTCGAGATCCCGGTGCTGGACAACGACCAGGATATCCCCCGCCTGCAGCGCGCCGTGGAGGCCCGCTGGGGGAACATGGCCGCTCCGATCCTTCCCGGGTATTTGATCCGTGGCCACGGTATCTATGTATGGGGCCCCGACATGGAAGCCGCGCTGGCCCGCCTGGAGGGGCTGGAATTCATGCTGGCCTGCGAGCTGGCCAACCTTTCGATCAACCGGTAGCCGGGAGGTTCCGCCCATGAGCCGCCTTGTCGTCCACGACGCCACCACCAACGCCGTTCTGCAGGACACGGCGGACGCCGCGGAGATCGCGGAGACCCTGTCCGCCATCGGCGTGCGCTTCGAGCGCTGGCCGGTCGCCGACCTGCCGGAGGGCGCGGAGCCGGAGACGGTGCTGGCCGCCTATCGCCCCCGCCTGGACGCCTTCATGGGCGAGACGGGCGCCGGCACGGCCGACGTGATCCGGCTGACGGCGGACAACCCGCAGATCGACGCCATCCGCCAGAAGTTCCTCTCCGAGCACCTGCACACGGAGGACGAGGTCCGCTTCTTCCACGAGGGCGCGGGGAACTTCATCCTGCATGTCGGCGGCAAGGTGTACGACGCCCATTGCACGCGGGGCGACCTGATCTCCGTGCCCGCGAACACGCACCACTGGTTCGACGCCGGCACGACCCCGAACGTGACGGCGCTGCGCATCTTCACGGACACCACGGGCTGGACGCCGCACTACACGGGCACCGACATGTCGGAGCGCTTCCCGGCCAAGTTCGGCTGATGCCCGTCCGCGCCGTCGTCTGCGATATCGAGGGCACGACCAGCGCCATCGCCTTCGTGAAGGAGACCCTGTTCCCCTTCGCGGAGCAGGCGCTGGACGGCTTCCTGGCCGAACACGGCGGAGAGCCGGAGGTGGTGGCCATCCTCGACGAGACCTGCGCCCTGGCCCCGGGCCAGGAGCCGGCCGAGGCGTTGCGCGGCTGGATGGCGCGGGACGAGAAGGTGACGCCGCTGAAGGCGTTGCAGGGCATGATCTGGCGCCAGGGTTTCGAGTCCGGGGCGCTGCGCGGGCATCTCTGGCCGGATGTGGCGGGTTGCCTGCGCGCCTGGGCCGCCGCCGGGATCGCGCTGCGGATCTATTCCTCCGGCTCGGTGGAGGCGCAGCGGCTTCTCTTCGGGCATTCGGAGGCGGGGGACCTGACGCCCCTGCTCTCGGGCTTCGACGACACCCGCACCGGCCCGAAGCGCGAGGCCGCCTCCTACGCCGCCATCGCACAGGCGGCCGGGCTGCCGTCCGCGGAAATGCTCTTCCTCTCCGACGTGGTGGAGGAGTTGGATGCCGCGGCGGCGGCGGGGATGAAGGCCTGCCAGCTCGTCCGCCCGGCGGACGGCACGGTCGCCGGCACCCGCCACCCGACCTGCGCCACCTTTCCCGAAGTGGCCGTCCGCTTCGGCCTGCCCGCCCCGGACGAGCCGCCCACGGGCTGAGGCAGGTGCGAACCTGTCATCCTGCCGCGCTGGCAGCCCGCCGCGCGCGGGGCTAGAGCGGAGACGCCCCGGCCGAATCGGCCGCCGGCGCGAACCGCCGCTGCACGACCACCGCCCGGCCGCCGGGGAATACGCCCATGATGACCACCTACGCCCTCCGCAACGGCGCCTGCGACGTGCATGGCGGGCTGGACACGGCCGAATCCATCGCCGCGGCGACCTGGATCGACCTGCTGAACCCGACCCCCGAGGAAGAACGGGCCGTGCAGGAGGCGCTGCACATCGAGGTGCCGACCCGCGAGGAGATGCAGGAGATCGAGAGCTCCTCGCGCCTCTATAAGGAAGGCGAGGTCCTCTTCCTCACCGCATCCTTCCTCTATGGTGCGGAGGAGGGGGAGTTCGGTTCCACCCCCATCACCTTCGTGCTCGCCCCCACCGCGCTCGTCACCGTGCGCTACGCGACGCCCAAGGCCTTCTCCGTCTTCGCCGTGCGCGCCCAGCGCCAGGCGCTGCCCATCCTGCGCACGGCGGACGGCGTGATGCTGCACCTGTTCGAGCAGATCGTGGACCGGCTGGCCGACATCCTCGAGCGGACCGCGAGCGAGATGGACCGCGCGAGCCAGACCACCTTCCGCAACGCGCGCAACATGCAGGTGAAGGCGAACAAGCGCGACGTGGACCTGCGCCAGGCGCTGCTGACCCTCGGCCAGGTGGGAGACGTGACGACGCGCGCGAGCGACACGCTGCTCGGCCTCACGCGCATCCTCACCTTCCTTGGGGCGGAGAAGGCGAATGCTGTCCGCAAGGAGAACCAGGTGATGATCAAGACCCTGGTGCGCGATGTGCGGTCCCTGATCGACTACGCGAACACGATGAACGGCAAGGCGCAGTTCCTACTGGATGCCGTGCTGGGCATCATCAGCATGGACCAGAACGGCATCATCAAGACCTTTACCGTGGCCTCCGTCGCGCTGATGCCGCCGACGCTGGTCGCCAGCATCTACGGCATGAACTTCGAGTTCATGCCGGAGCTGAAATGGGAGCTGGGCTATCCCTGGGCGCTGCTGCTGATGGTGGCGAGCGCGCTTCTGCCGATCGTGTACTTCAAGCGGAAGGGGTGGCTTTAGGGTCGCCCTGCTTCTTCGCTGACGGTGCGCCTCGGTCGATGACCCGAGGCGACTGCAAGGGCAGGATTAGGTCCCCAAACCGAAATCCCGTGCCAAGGCCCGGCGCGGCGGCGGCCAGACGGGGTTCCAGGGGCTTCAGGCCCTTGGCGGGAGAGGGCAGCGCCCTCTCTACGGCAACCGAGCACCCATTCTTGTGATTTCTTATGACGGATTCGTGGCCCTAGCCTTTGTAGATGATGCCGAGCCCGGCCTATTCCCAACCTCGGGGGCAGTGCCTGGCGCGGGCCACGAGAGGTGCCGATGCATACACGAAAGCGCGTTCTGGTCACGGGTGGGGCCGGGTTCCTCGGTTCCCATCTCTGCGAAAGGCTCCTGGAACGCGGCGACCACGTTCTCTGCCTCGATAACTACTTCACCGGCACGCGGGACAACATCGCGCACCTGCTGCAGAATCCCTATTTCGAGGTGATCCGGCACGACATCACCTTCCCGATCTTTGTGGAGGTGGACCAGATCTTCAACCTGGCCTGTCCGGCCTCCCCCGTGCACTACCAGCACGACCCCGTGCAGACGACGAAGACGAGCGTGCACGGCGCGATCAACGTGCTCGGCCTCGCCAAGCGCCTGCGCGTGCCGGTGTTCCAGGCCTCCACCAGCGAGGTCTATGGCGACCCTTCCGTGCATCCGCAGCCCGAGGCCTACTGGGGCAACGTGAACCCGATCGGCCTGCGTTCCTGCTACGACGAGGGCAAACGCTGCGCGGAGACGCTGTTCTTCGACTACCACCGCCAGCATAACCTGCAGATCAAGGTGGCGCGGATCTTCAACACCTACGGCCCGCGCATGCACCCGAATGACGGGCGCGTCGTCTCCAACTTCATCGTGCAGGCGCTGCGGGGCGAGTCCATCACGGTCTATGGTGAGGGGCGGCAGACCCGCTCCTTCTGCTACGTCTCGGACCTGATTGAAGGCTTCGTCCGCCTGATGGAATCCGGCCCCGACGTGACCGGCCCCATCAACCTCGGCAATCCCGAGGAGTTCAGCATCCGCGAACTGGCTGAAATGGTGCTGGCGGAGGTGGGCGGGCCGAGCCGCCTCGTCTTCCGGCCCCTGCCCAGCGACGATCCCCGCCAGCGCCGCCCGGATATCGACCGCGCGAAGGACCTTCTGGGCTGGGAGCCCCGCGTGCGCCTGAAGGAAGGACTGCGCGCGACGATCGCCTACTTCGAGGAGGAACTGCGCCGGCACACGGTGATGCAGAACCTGGCTTAGGCCGGCCTTCCGGCTTAATCGGAGAAGCCGATCAGCATACCCCACACCGCGTCCTCCAGGAGGACGACGCGGTGCGGGGCCGCCTTGTGGTCGACGCGGTACTAGAGCGTCGTGGACGAGCTGCTCGCCATGGGCGTGGTCGTGGTCTGGTCGGTCTGGGCGCCCCCATCGGGCCGCGCGGGGGCGAGCTGCGGGATGTCGCCGAGCGGCTTGGAGACCATCGCCTCGAAGGTGCCCTTGCTGTCGATGGACGAACCGCTGGTCCAGCGACCCTCGGGCACCGCGCCATCCGCGGCGTGGACGAAGTAGCCGTAGGCGAACTCGTTCTTCTGCTGCGTCTCCGGGAAGCTGTTGGGGATGGGCAGCTGCATCGCAGGACCACCCAGCTCCTCGATGACGGCGAGCCACTGGTTCTGGTGCATCGTGTCGCGCGCAATGAGGAAGGACAGCATGTCCTTCATGCCCGCATCATCGGTCATGTTGTAGAGGCGCACGGCCACCGCACGGCCCGTCGCCTCAGCGGCGACGTTGGAATACATGTCAGCGGCGATGTTGCCGCTGGCATAGACGTGGCTGGCGTTGAAGGGCACGCCGTTGGAGTCCTCCGGCGTGGCGCCCAGGCCGGTCGAGAGGATGTGGCGCAGGTTCATGCCGCTCAGCACGGCGCCCGCGACCGGGTCCTTCGACATCTCCTCCTGGAAGGAGAGCGGCGCGCCCTCAAGGTTCAGCGCGACGGCGGTGGAGAGCATTTCGATATGCCCGATCTCCTCCGTGCCGGTGTTCAGCAGCATGTCACGGTACTTCATCGGGCCGCGCGAGCCCCAGGACTGGAAGAGATACTGCATCATCACGCGGATCTCGCCCTCCACGCCGCCGATCGCCTGCTGCAGGGCACGTGCGAAGACGGGGTTCGGGGTATCGACGCGGACAGGGTACTGCAGGCGCGGGTCAGCAAGAAACATAGAAGGCTCCTGGTCTCGAGGGGGATCCCGGTCCTGGCAGGCGCAGGGCCGAGCTATGGCTTTCCGTCCGGCCACGCTTCCCTCCCCGCGGCGCCGCGGGAGAGAAGGCGCGGCTGTGTGGCCGGCTCCGTGCGGCGCGTGGGGAAGGCGCACCGCTGCGCGACGACGCGGAGAGGATGGAGAGAGGCAGGCACGGTCATGCGGAAGGCGGTGCAAGCCGCCCAGGACTGACTGCACCGTGCGACCGCTCCGCTCTCCACGTCGTGCGGGCATTACGGGGTGTGCGCCCGGGGATGTCGCTAACCTTTGACGCGCAGCACGGCGTTGCGCGCGGCATCACGCAAACATGAGTTTTGGCCGGCAATGTAGGTCGCCGATCCGCCACTCTGATTGATGCATGTTAAGCGACATCGGCGAACATCCTTGTCCCACACTTAAAACAACGCGATGACAGCGCACGCCCCAACGCTCGGCCAGCAGCGGCGTTCTCGATGCTCCGGTTCCCCGCGGGACCGGAGGGTATGGGCATGCGCGGCACGGCAACGCCGCGCCACAGGATGCCTGCCCCGGCCCCTCTCCCACGGATGGAAGACAGCAGTCCATGCAGCAGAGCTATCAAGACCTCTACCTGACCGGCCTGGTGAACGCGCGCGCGCTGGAGACCCAGGCGATCGAGCTCCTCACCCGTCAGGTCGAGCGCATCGAGAGCTACCCCGAGATCGCCGACGCCCTGCGCCGCCACGCCGCCGAGAGCGAACAGCAGCGCGTGCGCCTGGACACCATCCTGGAATCGCTCGGCAGCTCCAACTCCGCTATCAAGGACTTCGTGACGGGGCTGATGGGCAACATGGCCGCCCTGGCCCACGCGCCGATGCAGGACGAGATCCTGAAGAACACGCTGGCCAACTACGCCTTCGAGCACTTCGAGATCGCGTCCTATAAGTCCCTCCTCGTGCTCGCCGACCTCGCCGGCGACGCCTCCGCCCCCACCGCCCTGCGGCAGTCCCTGCAGGAGGAGGAGCGCATGGCGCAGTGGTGCGCGGATACGCTGGAGCCGACCGTGCGCAAGTTCGCCACGCTGGCGGCGCAGGGGGCCCAGGCCGGGATCTGATCGGGTCCGGTCTGGCGACCCCAGGGGAGGAGAGAAGGAATTCTCCCCTCCCCTGGAACCTTACCCTCATCTTTTTCTGGGGGCTGCCGCGGGATGCTGAACTGTCGGTTCGCCTCGGGTCGATGACCCGAGGCGCGGGACATGTCTGCTTGCGCTAACCTGATCGAAGAGCCTGCGGCGCTGCCCTCGGATCATCGTATCCGCGGCAGACCGCTGCAGATCCAGGTTGGACCTATAGGTTCAACCAGGCTCCTGGCAGGGGTTCCAGGGGGCGGCGCCCCCTGGGGGCGACCACCTACCCCGCCACCGTCTCGTCCAGCGGCACGCCCTGCGCCCGTTCGCCGCTCTCGGCGAAGACATGGCCGCCGCGGATAGACAGCCGGCAGCTCTCGCCCCTGGCGAAGGTCTCGTCGGGCTGGGCGAGCGCGTCCAGCATGACATCGCCCGCCTGCACGATCAGCCGTGCAGGCCCGTCGCCCTCGGTCCGGCACAGGCGCACGGTGGCCGCGCCGCTGCCATGGCGGGCGACGATCTCGGAGGGGCGCAGGAAGGCAATGGCGGGGCCATCCGGTAGCGCCACCTGCAGCGGCGGGACGGGCAGCGGGTCGAAATGCGCCGCGCCGTTCTGCACCCGGCAGGGCAGGCGCGCCGCCTCGCCGACGAAGCCGGCGACGAAGGCACTGGCGGGGTTGCGCAGCAGCGCCCCCACCGTGTCCAGCTGCATGATGCGGCCGCTCTCCATCACCGCGATCCGGTCGGCCATCTCCATCGCCTCCTCCTGGTCGTGGGTGACGAGGATGGTGGTGATGCCAAGGCTGTCGTGCAGGCCGCGCACCCAGCGCCGGACGTCCTTGCGCACCAGCGCGTCGAGTGCGCCGAAGGGTTCGTCCAGCAGTAGCAGGCGGGGCTCGATCGCCAGCGCGCGGGCCAGCGCCACGCGCTGCCTCTGCCCGCCGGAAATCTGGTCGGGATAGCGCCGTTCCAGTTCCGGCACCTGCACCAGCTCCAGCAGCCGGCGCACGCGGGCGGCGATCTCGGCGGAGGAGGGGCGCTGCCGCCGCACGCGCAGGCCGAAGGCGACGTTGTCGAACACGGTCATGTGGCGGAACAGCGCGTAGTGCTGGAACACCACGCCGATATTGCGCTCCCGCGCCGGCACGCCCGTCATGTCCCGTCCGGCGATGTGGACAGTGCCGGAATCCGATCCCTCCAGCCCCGCAAGGACGCGCAGCAGGGTGGTCTTGCCGGAGCCGGATGGGCCGAGGAGCGCCAGGAACTCCCCCTCGCGGACGGAGAGGGAAACGCCCTTCAGCGCGTCGGTGCTGCCGAAGCGGCGGACGATGTCCTGGACGTCGACGCTCATGCGAGGTTCCCGTTCCGGCCGGAGAGGCGTTCCAGCCCCGTTTTCGCGACCAGCGTCACCAGCCCGAGCAGGGCGAGCAGTGCCGCCACCGCAAAGGCTCCCGCGAACTGGTACTCGTTGTAAAGGATCTCAACGTGCAGCGGCATCGTGTTCGTCTCGCCCCGGATATGGCCGGAGACGACGGACACCGCGCCGAATTCCCCCATCGCGCGGGCGTTGCAGAGCAGCACGCCGGCCAGCAGCCCCCATTTCACGTTCGGCAGCGTGACCATGAGGAAGGTGCGCAGCCCGCCGGCGCCGAGCGTGGCCGCCGCCTCCTCCTCGTCCCGCCCCTGCTCCTGCATCAGGGGCAGCACGGTGCGCGCGACGAAGGGGAAGGTGACGAAGAGGGTGGCGAGCACGAGGCCGGGCAGGGCGAAGATGACCTGGATGTCGCGCGCCTGCAGCCAGGGGCCGAGCCAGCCCTGCGCGCCGAAGATGAGGACGAAGACCAGCCCCGCGATGACGGGGGAGACGGAGAAGGGCAGGTCGATCAGCGTGGTCAGCACCCGCTTGCCCGGGAAGTCGAACTTGGCGATGCACCAGGCGGCGGCCAGCCCGCCCACCAGGTTCACCGGCACCGTCACCAGCGCGACGAGGAGGGTGAGGCGGATGGCGGCCAGCGTGTCCGGCTCCGCGATGGCGTCCAGCGCCACGGGCAGGCCGCGGCGCAGCGCCTCCACGAAAACCGCGAGGAGCGGCAGCGCCAGCATCACCAGCGCCACCAGCACCGCCGCCACGGCGAGCAGGCGGCGGATCCAGGGGCGGTCCTGCCAGGCCGGCTGAAAGCGCTCGGGGCGGATGGTGCCGTCGCTCATAGCCGCCCCCGGCGCAGGCGGCGCTGCAGCAGGTTGACCGCCAGCAGCACGACGAAGGAGAGCGCGAGCATGGCCAGACCCACCGCCGCCGCCCCGGCATAGTCGAACTGCTCCAGCCGGATCACGATCAGCAGGGGCGCGATCTCCGTCACCATCGGCATGTTGCCTGCGATGAAGATGACGCTGCCGTACTCCCCCACCGCGCGGGCGAAGGCGAGGGCGAAGCCCGTCAGCAGGGTGGGCAGCAGCGCTGGCAGCACCACCCGCCACAGCGTCTGCGCGCGGCTGGCGCCGAGGGTCGCCGCCGCTTCCTCCGCGTCCAGCGGCATGTCGCGCAGCACGGGTTCCAGCGTGCGGGCGATGAAGGGCAAGCCGACGAACATCAGGGCGAAGACGATGCCCGCCTGGCTGAAGGCCACCTTCCAGCCGAACATCGCCATGAGAGGCGCGCCGAGCCACCCGTTCGGCGCCGTCAGCGCCGTCAGCGCGATGCCGGCCACGGCGGTGGGAAGGGCGAAGGGCAGGTCCAGCGCCGCGTCCAGCGCGCCACGGCCGGGGAAGCGCAGCCGCACGATGGCCCAGGCCAGCAGCAGTCCCAGCGGCAGGTCGATGGCCGCCGCCAGGAAGGCCGCGCCGAAGGAGAGGCGGAGCGCCGCCAGCACCCGCTCATCCGTCAGCGATTCCCACAGGCCCAGCGGCCCCAGTTCCAGCGGCCGCAGCACGAGCGCGAGGAGCGGGATCAGCACGATGCTCCCGGCCCAGAGCAGGGTGATTCCGAGGCTGGTGCGGAAGCCGGGGACGGCGCGGATCGGCGCCGCCCTTCCCCGGGCAGGGTCGATCGCCGCGGCGGAGGCGCTCATCGCGCCGCCCGCGCGATGCGGTCGAAGACGCCGCCGTCGTTGAAATGCGTCGTCTGCGCCTTCGCCCAGCCGCCGAAGAGCGGGTCGTCGATGGCGACGAGGTCGAGCTTCGGGAAACGGGCCGCATTCGCCTCCAGCAGCGCGGCGTCGCGCGGGCGGTAGAAGTGCTTCGCCGCCAGCGCCTGCCCCTCCGGCTCATAGAGGCCGCGGAGGTAGGCCTCCGCCACCGCGCGGGTGCCGCGCCGGTCGACGTTCCTGTCCACCACGGCCACCGAGGGCTCCGCAAGCACGGAGAGGCTGGGGTGCACGATTTCGAAGTTGCCGGCGCCGAATTCCTGCATCGCCAGATGCGCCTCGTTCTCCCAGGCCAGCAGCACGTCGCCCAGCCCGCGCTGGGCGAAGGTGGTGGTGGAGCCCCGCGCGCCCGTGTCCAGCACGGGCACGTTGCGGAACAGCTTCACCATCTCCGCCTCCGTCCCCGCCTCCGTGGCGCCGGGCCGGCGCATCAGCCAGGCCCAGGCGGCCAGGTAGTTCCAGCGCGCGCCGCCCGAGGTCTTGGGATTGGGCGTGATCACGGCAGTGCCGGGCTTCATCAGGTCGCCCCAGTCACGGACCGCCTTCGGGTTCCCCTTCTTCACCAGGAACACGATGGTGCTGGTATAGGGCGCGCTGTTGTTCGGCAGGCGCTTGATCCAGTCCGCCGCGATCAGCCCGCGCGCGGCGATCTCGTCCACGTCATAGGCGAGGGCGAGGGTGACGACGTCGGCCTGCAGCCCGTCGATCACCGAGCGGGCCTGCCGGCCGGAACCGCCATGCGAGGTGTTCACCCGCACCGCCTCCCCGCCCTGCGCGCGCCACCGGGCCGCGAAGCCCGTGTTGTACTCCCGGTAGAATTCCCGCGTGGGGTCGTAGGAGACGTTCAGCAGGGTGTTTGCCCCCTGGGCCATGGCGGGGCGCACGGCACCGCCGGCGAAGGCGGCCAGTAGCAGGCCACGGCGGGTGGCAGTGGTGGAAAGGCCCTTGTTCATCGGCTCGTCTCCTTGCGGGAGGGCGGAATGCGGACAGAACGCCCGGAGAGGCCCGGCGATGGTACGGCGCTCTCCTGAAAGCTGGCCGGCAAAAGTACTGGAGAGAGGAGAATTTTACCCGCTTGTCGTCCCCCCTGATCCAAGACCCATGAAGCGACTAGGAATTCCGGCCACGGTTCACGGGCATTTCCGCGATGGCCTCGCCGCGATCGGCCGGGAGCGACGGTTCGTTGTCAGCCTCCTGGGCAGCCGCCTGCCCGCAGATAGCCCGGCGAGAGTTCGCAAGCATCCCCGCCGATACCCGAAGGCACTACCCGGCGTTCTAGCCCGGCCTGCACGCTGCTCTGGGGCCCATGCCGGGTTGAGCGGACTGATCCCTGCCGATCTCCTCCCCAAGGCGCCGGTCATCCTTTCAGGTTCGTCCTTGCGGTTTTTGTACGGCGGAGGAAGCCGTTCGGGACCGGTAGCAGATCGATGTCCGCACCCTCCCCTCCAAAGCCGGCGCGGACGTCCGTCACAATCAGCCATGTGCTGCCCGCCCGTCAGGGGCGGGGAGGCAACCGCCGAGGTCGCGGTTTAGACCGGCGCCCCCCCTGCCGGATCGAAAGCACCGGCCGGATTGCCGACCCGAAGGTCGACATAGGGTACACGATTCGGAGGTGGTGCGCGGCTTCGGCCCGGGCGATTCGGCAGGTGGGCTTCGTTCAGTGGGAAGCCGGTATGAACCCGTGAAAAATTTGCACCTACGTCCGCCCCGGGCCGCTGCAGCACCTCATGTTCCGGCAGGCATTCCTACGCCTTCGCCTCAATTATGGGTCTCTTGAGGCCGGAGAGGACGGTTGCCCGCTACTCTGCCGTTCTATTCCGTTATACATTAATCAAAATTTGGTCGATCTGGATGAAAAATCCTGATCTTGCTTCCGCCGCGCTGCCGACACGGAATCCTGCCACACATGGAACGAATGGCCCCGGGCCAGCCAACGTCGATCGCTGGCCGCCACGAGTTGCTGATTGCGGCCGCGGCCGCGGCCCGCGGCGAGAGCCTGGACGTGATGCTGGGAGAGGACATCCTCCTCCACCTCAAGCCCTTTCCGGAAAACCTGCTGGTGAACAGCCGCTTCGGCGGGAGGTGGGGCAGCGAACGGCGGATCGCGCTTCCTGCCGGCGCAGGGCGGGCGGACTTGGCCCTGTCCGTAGAACTGGCCGAGGGAAGGGCGAGCTTCCTCTCGGGCGAGGCCCTGTTGCTCGAGGTCCCGCTCGCGCAGCCGCTGGCGGGGGCGCGGCTGCTGGTGTCCGACAACATCCTGAAGGTGGGCGGGGACGGAGCCCCGGGCGGCGTCCTGCACGGGCAGATCGGCCTGGCCGATGCCCAGCACGTTTCGGGCCTGGTGCAGCTCGCGCCGGGGGAGGAGGCGGCGGCAATCGAGTTCCGTGCGGACGGGCGGCCCCTCTCCCGGCTGGAGATCGCCCCCGGCGGGACCTCCGGCGGCGCCCGCCGCTTCGGCATTCCCCATCCCTGGGAGGCCCTCGTCTATGAGGGAATGTGGGTGGAGATGCGGCACGGGGGCGCGGTGCTGGACGCGGTGCCCCTACGGTCCCGCTACTTCGGCGCCGTCGAGCACTGCTCGGACCGCAGCGTCAGCGGCTGGGCGCGCAACCCCGCCATGCCGGCCGCCCCGCTGGTAGTGGACATCTACGTGAACGGCCGGTTCCGGGGCTCCGCCCGCGCGAACGGGGCGCGTCCCGGCATGCCCCAGGACGGGGCCGGCTTCCACTTCCGCTTTCCCGAACCCATCCTCCTGCCGGAAAGCCAGGAGGCGCGCGTCTCGGTCCGGGTCGGGGACACGGATCTGGAACTGACGAACAGTCCGTGGTGGATCTGCCGCCCCGTTACCTATACCGGCCCGCTTCCGGCGGGGGCATAGGTCGTGAGGATCTGCATCGCGTCCCCGGACATCGTCGGGCCGATCAACAACGGCGGCGTCGGCACGGCCTGCACGGCGCTCGCCCAGTTCCTGGCGGCCGAGGGCCACAAGGTCACGCTCTTCTACACCTCCACCTTCTTCGAGCGGGGCGACCGGGAGGCCTGGGCCGCGGCCTATGCGCGGCAGGGCATCACCATGATGTTCCTCGAGAGCGACGGCCTGCCCGCCGTGCACCGCACTCCCAGCGTCTATGACGAGGACAACCTCGCCCGCTCCTACCACGTGTACCGGCAGCTGAAGGACACGGCTTTCGATGTCATCCACTTCGTGGACTACATCGGCCTCGGCTACTTCACCGCCCTCGCGCGCTCCCAGGGCCTCGCGCTGCGGGGAACCGCGCTGACGGTCACCGCGCACTCGCCCACCCTCTGGTCGCGCCTGTCCAACCTGCGGACGGTGGACGACATCACCTACATGATCCGGGACCGGATGGAGCGGCGCCTGATCGCCCTCTGCGACCGGGTGATCAGCCCCAGCCGCTACATGCTGCGCTGGCTGCAGGAGAACGGCTTCACCCTCCCCGCGCGGCAGCACGTGATCCCCAACCTCATGCCGCGGCGCCTCGTCCAGGCCGGGCCGGCGCCGGAGGATGCCGCGTCCTCGGCCATCGGGGAGATCGTCTTCTTCGGCCGCATCGAGCCGCGCAAGGGCCTGCTCGTCTTCTGCGACGCCATCGACCGAATCCGGGACCGGCTGCCGCCCGGTCTGCGAATCACCTTCCTCGGCAAGACGGGCGCGGACTACCTGCCCGCCAGCATCGAGGCACGCACCGCCCGCTGGGGGCATGAGGTGCAGGTGCTGGACGACCTGGATACCTTCCAGGCGAACGACTACCTGCGCGCGCCGGGGCGCCTGGCGGTGCTCGCCGCCCTCTCCGACAACTCCCCCTATACGGTGCTGGAGTGCCTCTCCAACGGCATCCCCTTCATCGCCTCCGATGTCGGCGGCGTGGCGGAACTGATCGCGCCGGAGAGCCAGGACCGGGTGCTCTTCCAGCCGGATCCCGCCGCCCTGGCGGAACGGCTGGAGGCCGCGCTCGCCGCCCCTCCCGGCGGCTTCGGCCCGGCAGAATCCGCGGTGCGGAAGGAGGAGACGGAGGATGCCTTCCGCCGCCTCCACGCCGAGATCGCGGCCGGGCTGTCGCGCCCCGCGCGCGCCCCCAGCACCCGCGCGGCGACGGTCAGCGCCCTCGTCCTCCACTACGAGCGGCCGGCGGGGCTGGCTCAGGCCCTGGCCGGGCTGGCCGCACAGACCCGGGCGCCGGACGAGATCATCGTCATCGACAATGGCAGCCGCACGCCCGCGGCGGTGGAGTTCCTGACGGCGCTGGAGGCGGAGGGCCGGCCCGGCCTGCGGATCCTTCGCATGGGCGAGAACGCCTACGAGCCCGCCGCGCGCAACGCCGGCGCCTACGCCGCCACCGGTCAGTGGCTGCTGCACATGGACGACGACAACATCCCCAAGCCCGAGGAGGTGGAGACCTTCCTCCGCGCCGCGGAGACGGGCGGGGCCGACCTGCTGACCTGCTTCAACGACCACTTCACCGGCGAGGCCCCGCCGGCGAGCGAGGCAGAGGCGGTGAAGCGCTTCATCGTCATGGGCGATTTTGGCCCGCTCGGCCTCGTCGTGAACGGCTACGGGGACCTGAACTGCTTCGTCCGCCGCGACCTGTTCCTGGAAATCGGCGGTTTCGTCGTGGACGGGCGCTTCAACCACGCCGAGGACTGGCGCTTCTTCGCGAAGGCATGGTCGCGCGGGCTGAAGCTGGACGTCGTGCCGGAGGCGCTGATCTGGTACCGCGCGGGAGAGGGCAGCTGGGGCGGCAACTGGCGCAAGCGGGACCGGGCCGGCGCGCTCATGCGGGCCGCGCAGACCTATCTCTCCGTTGCCCCGCCGGAGCTCCGCCCCTTCCTTCTCCTCTCCCAGGGCCTGTTCTGGAAGGCGCTGGAGGCGGAGAACGGCCGGCGTTCCCAGACGGCGGAGCTCACCACCCTGCGGCGCCAGGCCGCGCAGTTGACGGAGCGCTCGGCCCTGCTCGCGCTGGAGAACGAGAGGCTGCGCCAGCGGCTGGTCCAGGTGGGCGGCTTCGTGGAGCACCTGGCGGAGGAGTACCTGCCGCCCGACCCGGACCTGCAGCGCGGGGTCGCCTTCATCCGGCGTTTGGGACAGAAATACGCGGATTGACGACACGACCGGGGAACACGTCCAGCAGTATGCCCGAAACCGCGCGAGAGCTTCCGACCACCCTTGTGGAGCGGATGTCGGAGTTCCGCCTCAAGCCGGGCGAGCACCGCTACCGGATCGAGGGGGAGGTTCTGCCGATCGATGTCTATGCGCGCCTGGTCGGCCCCGACCAGCCGCTGATCGTCTTCGGCCAGGGCATGGTCAAGCGCGACGAGGTCGCCCTTCCCCGCTTCCAGCGCCTCGACTGGGTGAGGCACTTCCCGGAAAACGTCATGATCCTCAGCGACCCCACGCTGGGCATCGACCCCGAGCTCGGGCTGGGCTGGCTGCTCGGCACGGATGAGCACTACGTGCTGCCCCGTATCGTCGAACTGGTGGAGCGGGCGAGGGACGGGATCGGCCTGCAGAACCGGCAGGTTCTGTTCTACGGCAGTTCCGCCGGGGGCTTCGGCTCGCTCATGCTCGCCTCGCGGCTGCAAGGGAGCTCCGCCTTCGTCAACAACCCGCAGACCGACGTGCTGCAGTTCCGGCGCGGCGGCGTGGCGCGCCTGCTGCGCACCGCCTTCGGCGGCATCGCGCCGGCGGAGGCCGCGAGGCGCTTCGGCACGCGCTTCTCCTTTGTCGAGGCGCTGCGGCAGGGCGCGACGATGCCCCGCACCTACTACCTGCAGAACATCCTCGATGCGGACCACTACGAGGACCAGATGCTGCCCCTGCTCTCCGCGCTGCGCGGTCTCGGTCGCTCGACCGGCGAGAGCGACCCTTCCGGCAGCCAGCTCCTGCTGGACCTCTATGTGGACGAGAAGAAGCTGCACAACCCGGTCGGGCTGCAGCGCATGCTATCCTGCATGAGCCAGGTCCGGCCCTGGATCTCCGGCGGAGGGCCGCCGGTACCGGCCGAAGCCAAGGGGCGCCGCCCCTTGAAACCCCGCCAGGAGCCTGAGACTCCTGGTCCTGCATGAGGCTGTCGCGCGACTGACTTGATATGCCAGCCCTTTGGATCGGGCTTGGTCCTGCACTTGCAATCCCCTCGGCTCCACGAGCCGGAGCGCACGGTCAGCGAAGTCCGACCAGCCATTTAAAGAAGATGATGGTGAGGGGTTCGGGGAGAGGAAGAATCCCTTCTTCTCTCCCCGAGACAGACCGTCGGCGCTGGCCTGGCTGGTGCTTTTCTTACTGTCGTCCGATGGAGCTGTACTGGAAGCCGCACTCGCGGAAGGCCTCGGGGTCCCATGCGTTGCGGAGGTCGAGGACGACGTTGCCCTTCATGGC